>JAIRVP010000055.1 GCA_031253835.1 Burkholderia sp.
CGTGCCGCCCGGCGTCGTCGCGACGACGCCCGCCGGCGTTTCGTCGAGCTCCAGCACCTCGGTGCCTTCGTACAGTGCACCGCCGTTCAGCCGGAAACCGTGGACGAGGCCGCGCACCAGCGCGAGCGGATGAAGCTGGCCGCCGATCGCATCGATCGCCGCGCCGTGATACAGCCCCGAGCGCACGTATTCGTCGTGCAGCTGATGGCGGCCGACGAGCGTCACGCCCGCGTCGCCGAGATGACGGCGCGCATCCGCGCCGTCGAGCAGCGCGCTCATGTGGCCGGGGTGAACAGCCGCCGTGATGTGGCCGCGCTTGCGGTCGAGCTCGAGCGCGTAGCGCGCGCCGATCGCATCGATCAGGTCCATCGACTCGGCCGATGCGAAGCGCCACAGCCGCTTCGCATCGTCGTGCGACAGGTGATCGATCATGTCGGCCGCTTCCCAGCGCGCGAGGCCGGGCGTCAGTTGCCCGCCGTTGCGGCCGGACGCGGCCGAGCCGACGTGATGCTTGTCGACGAGGATCGTGTCGACGCCCGCTTCCGCGAGATGCAGCGCGGCCGATGCGCCGAGCAGCCCCGCGCCGATCACGAGCACGTCGCACACGGCGTCGTGCGCGAGCGGCGCGCCGTTTTCGTGGCGCGACAGCGATGCCTCGTACCAGTTGGCCGGGCGCTCGCCGTCGTAGCGGGCCGGGTCGCACCAGTTCCAGTTGTCTTTCTCGATATTCAGTTGCGTGGGTTCGAAACGCGATTCGCCCTGGATCAGGGGTTGTTTGTTGAAAGTCATGATTGCACTTGCATGGTCTTGGGCCGCCTGTCGAAGAGCCTTCTGGCTTCGCGGGTGGGGCAGCCGGTTCCACATGGGTGTCAACGTGAAAAGGGGCGCGATGGCCCGTGTTGACGGCGGGCACGCTCGTGCCGCCTGGATCCCGGACTGTGCGAAAGCACGTATTGAAAGGTGCCGGGACACCCAATTTCTACACCGCAGAAATAATTCTACAGTGTAGAATAAGCTTTCGTCAAGTTTACAGCCGGTGTCCTGCCGGCATGCCGGCCCACCCCGATGAAAGACAAACCCGCCCAGGGCCCGCGCGGCCTCGACAAGGACGCGATCGTCGCGGCCGCGCTCGCGCTGCTCGAAGACGTCGGCGAAGCCGCGTTCAGCGTGCGCAAGCTCGCACTGTCCGTCGGCTGCGACCCGATGAGCGTGCTGTACCACTTCAAGTCGAAGGACGGCCTGAGCCGCGCGATCGCGAACGCGCTGTCGCGCTCGCTCGTGCCGGTCGACCCGTCGCTGCCGTGGCGCGAACGGCTGCGCGACCTCGCACGCCAGTACCGTGCGCTCGCGCTGCGCTACCCTGCCGCGTTCGCGCTGCTGCAGCGGCACATGAGCACCGGGCCGGCCGATCTCGCGCATATCGAGGCCGTGCATCGCGCGCTGACCGATGCCGGCATCCCGCGCGCGGCGCTGCCGTCGGTATGCGTCGGCTGGTATGCGAGCGTGATCGGCCTGGCCGCCGCCGAAGCCGGCGGCCTCACGCGCGCCGCGAACGACGTCGAGCTCGCGGAGATGAACGCGCTGTCCGACACCGCGCATCCGCTCGTCAAGTCGGCCGCCCCGCTCTATGCGCAGCTCGACCCGGCGGCCGTGCACGACACGATGCTCGACGTGCTGCTCGACGGCATCGCGCGGCGCGCGCACGCGGCCTGACCGGCGCACTGGCCGCCAATGAAAAAGGCGCCCCGACGGGCGCCTTTTTCATGACGATTGCCGCGAACCGCGCTCAGTGCTGCTGCGCGATGCCGATCTTCAGCATGACCTGATCGACGATCTGTTCGGGCGTCAGCTCGATGCTGACCTCGATCGCTTCGTCCGGGCCCGGCTCCTCGAGCGTGTCGAGCTGGCTCTTCAGCAGCGACGGATCGAAGAAATGGCCGGTGCGGCTCTTCAGGCGCTCGTGCAACACCTCGAACGAACCCTTCAGATACACGAACCGCACGTCGGTGTCGGTGCCACGCAGCACGTCGCGGTACGACCGCTTCAGCGACGAGCACGTGAACACGGCCGTCTCGCCGGCGCGCTGCTTTTCCTCGATGGCGGCGCGGATCGTGCGCAGCCACGGCCAGCGGTCGTCGTCGGTCAGCGGAATGCCCTGGTGCATCTTTTCCTTGTTCGCCGCGCTGTGAAATGCGTCGCCGTCGGTATAGGTGCACGACAGGCGTTCCGCCAGCATTTCGCCGATTCGCGACTTGCCCGCGCCCGACACGCCCATTGCGATCAGAATCATTGACTACCCCTTGTTACAGAACCATGCTCAGCAGCAACGTGAAACTGAGACCGAGCACCGAGATGATGGTTTCAAGCAGCGACCAGGTCTTGAACGTCTGACCGACCGTCATCCCGAAGTATTCCTTGATCAGCCAGAAGCCGCCGTCGTTCACGTGCGAGAAGATCAGCGAGCCCGAGCCCGTCGCGAGCACCAGCAGCTCCGGGCTGACCGTCGTGCCGGCCGCCGCCGCGATCGGCGCGACGATGCCGCAGGCCGTCGTCATCGCGACCGTCGCCGAACCCGTCGCGAGACGCATCAGCGCCGCGACGAACCAGCCGAGCAGCAGCGGCGACAGGTGCGCGTGCTTCGCGGTCTCGACGATCTGCTGCGAGATCCCGCTGTCGCGCAGGACGCCGCCGAAGCCGCCGCCCGCGCCGACGATCAGCGTGATCCCGGCGATCGGCGCCAGGCACTCGCTGCAGAACTTCTGGATCTGGTCGCGGTTGAAGCCCTGCAGCTTGCCGAACGTGAAGAAGCTCACGAGCACGGCGATCAGCAGCGCGACGTCCGAGTTGCCGGCGAAGCGCAGCAGGTTGTTCGGCAGCGACTTCGGCGTGAACAGCAGGTCGGCCCAGCTGCCGACGAGCATCAGCACGACGGGCAGCAGGATCGTGAACAGCGTGATGCCGAAGCTCGGCAGTTCGCGCTTGCGGCCGTCCGTGTGCGTGTCGACGAACTGTGCGGCCAGCGGGTTGTTCTCCGGCAGCTTCACGAACTTCGAGATCGTCAGCGCGAACACCGGGCCCGCGATGATCGCGGTCGGCACGCCGACGAGCAGGCCGAACGCGATCGTCTTGCCGATATCGGCGCCGTATTGCTGGACAGCCAGCAGCGCGGCCGGGTGCGGCGGGATCAGCCCGTGCACGACGGACAGGCCGGCCACCATCGGCAGGCCGACGACGAGCAGCGACTTGCCGGTGCGCTTCGCGACGTTGAACGCGATCGGGATCAGCAGCACGAAGCCGACTTCGAAGAACACCGGCAGGCCGACGATGATCGCGACGAACATCATCGCCCAGTGGATATTCTTTTCACCGAACCAGTCGATCAGCGTGGTCGCGATCCGTTCGGCGCCGCCCGATTCGGCCATCATCTTGCCGAGCATCGTGCCGAGGCCGACGACGATCGCAATGTGGCCGAGCGTGCCACCGGTGCCTGCCTCGAACGACTTGACGATCTTGTCCATCGGCATGCCGACGACCAGACCGAGGCCGAGCGAAACGATGATCAGCACCAGGAACGGGTAGATCTTGAAGCGCGCGATCATCAGGATCAGCGCGGCAATCGCGATCAGCGTGAATACGAGCAGCATGCTGCCTTGAACAGCCCCCATGTGGCACTCCTCCTAGAATTGTTCGAACCGGGCGAGTAGTTGCGAGTATGCCCGGCTATGCAGGTCTCCGAAACACGGGGGGTACCCACCCCGTCAGGACGCTGAATTTTACTTATCTTTGCGGCCTGCGGATAGAACCGGTTCCATCAGCAAAAACCCTCGGTAAAACAAGCACTAAGCGCTTGCCTCCGAGGGTCGATTCTTCATTTCATACAAGCATTAGCGGGGCAGCTGGCTCGCGGCTTGCGCGAGGCGCGTGACTTCAGCCCAGTCCTGCGCGGCAAGCGCCGCCTTCGGCGTGAGCCACGAACCGCCGACGCACACGACGTTCGGCAGCTTCAGGAAATTCGGCGCGGTGTCGACCGTGATGCCGCCGGTCGGGCAGAACTTCAGCGCCGGGAACGGGCCGTGGAACGCCTGCAGCATCGGCACGCCGCCCGCCTGCTGCGCGGGGAAGAACTTCACGATCTCGTAGCCGAATTCGAGTGCCTGGATGATGTCGCTCGGCGTCATCACGCCCGGCAGCAGCGGCAGGCCCGCGTCGAGCGACGCGAGGTGCAGTTCCTTCGTCAGTCCCGGCGACACGCCGAACTTCGCGCCCGCACGCTTCGCCTGTGCGCAGTGCTCGGGTTTCGTGATCGTGCCGACGCCGACGACGATGTCGTCCGCGAGCTGGCTCGCGCGCTGGATCGCCTCCAGGCCGGCCGGCGTGCGCAGCGTGATCTCGAGCACCTTCACGCCGCCCGCGTGCAATGCGCGCGACACGTTTTCACCCTGCTCGACCGAGTCGAATGCGAGCACCGGAATGACCGGGCCCAGCTTCACGATTTCAGCAATCGTCTTCATTGAATTGGCTCCTTGAAATTCATGCGGTGACGCGGACGGCCGTTTCGCCGACCAGCGTCCCGAAAACCGATGCGCCCTGCTCGGCCGGCGCCGCGGCCGCGCGGAACACGCCGAACAGTTCGCGCCCGAAACCGACTTCGTTCTCGGCCTGGTGCAGCGGCTGCGCGACCGGGCGCGCGCGCCACTCGGCGTCGTCGACCTCGATGTCGAGCACGCCGGCTTCCGCGTCGATCACGAGCGTATCGCCCGTCTTCACCTTGCCGAGCGGGCCGGCCAGCAACGCTTCCGGCGACACGTGGATCACGGCCGGCACCTTGCCCGACGCACCCGACATGCGGCCGTCGGTGACCAGCGCGACGTGGAAGCCCTGATCCTGCAGCACGCCGAGCAGCGGCGTCAAACGGTGCAGCTCGGGCATCCCGTTCGCGCGCGCGCCCTGGAAGCGCACGACCGCGACGAAATCGCGCTTCAGCTCGCCGCGATCGAACGCTTCCTGCACGGCTTCCTGCGAATCGAACACGATCGCGGGCGCCGTCACCTTGCGGTGCTCGGGCGCAACCGCCGAAATCTTGATCACGCCGCGGCCGAGCCGGCCCTGCATCAGGCGCAGGCCGCCGTCCGGCTGGAACGGGTCGCGGATGCCGCGCAGCACCTTGGTGTCGTGGCTCTCGGCCGCGCCGTCGACCCACGTCAGCTTGCCGTCGATCAGCTTCGGCTCCTTCGTGTAGTGCGTAAGCCCCTTGCCGGCAACCGTCGTCACGTCCTCGTGCAGCAGCCCGCCTTCGAGCAGGTTGCGCACCAGGAACGCGACGCCGCCCGCCGCGTGGAAATGGTTCACGTCCGCCTTGCCGTTCGGGTAGATCTTCGCGAGCAGCGGCACGACGGCCGACAGTTCGTCGAAGTCGTCCCAGTCGATCAGGACGCCGGCCGCGCGCGCGATCGCGACGAGGTGCAGCGTGTGGTTGGTCGAGCCGCCGGTCGCGAGCAGCGCGACGATCCCGTTGACGATCGCCTTCTCGTCGATCACATGGCCGATCGGCGTGTAATGGCCGCGCTCGACGGTCAGGTCGAGCACGCGGCGCGCGGCTTCGGCCGTCAGCGCGGTGCGCAGCGGCGTGTGCGGATGAACGAATGCCGAGCCCGGCAGGTGCAGGCCCATCAGCTCCATCAGCATCTGGTTGCTGTTCGCGGTGCCGTAGAACGTGCAGGTGCCGTGGCCGTGATACGCGGCCGATTCGGCTTCGAGCAGCGCGTCGCGGCCGACCTGGCCGGTCGCGAACTGCTGGCGGATCTTTGCCTTGTCGTCGTTCGACAGGCCGCTCGTCATCGGGCCGGCCGGCACGAAGATGGTCGGCAGGTGGCCGAACTGCAGCGCGCCGATCAGGAGGCCCGGCACGATCTTGTCGCAGATGCCGAGGCAGAGCGCCGCGTCGAACATGTTGTGCGTGAGCGCGATCGCCGTGCCCATCGCGATCGCTTCGCGCGAGAACAGCGACAGCTCCATCCCCGGGTTGCCCTGCGTGACGCCGTCGCACATCGCCGGCACGCCGCCCGCGAACTGCGCGACGCCGCCGTTCTCGCGCGCGGCCGCCTTGATGATCTCGGGGAAATCCTTGTACGGGGCGTGCGCGGACAGCATCTCGTTGTACGAGGACACGATGCCGATGTTCGGCTCGCGGATCGCCTTGATCGAGAACTTGTCGTTGCCCTCGAGGCCCGCGAAACCGTGCGCGAGGTTCGCGCACGACAGCGCGCCGCGTGCCGGGAACTTGCCCTGCGCGCCGTCGATGCGCTGCAGATAGGCGGAACGGGTCGATTGGCTGCGGGCAATCACGCGTTCGGTGACCTTCGCCAGAGTGGGGTGCAGCGACGTCATGCTGGGCGCTCCTGTATGCCGGCCGACACCGGCGGTTGGAATCGTGGGGACGGTCGAGTACATCGACTGAACGAAGCCAGTCTAGTAGAAAAACTACATGCACGCAATGCGGGTTGATGGACGCGAAACCCATATTCCCGCTACCAGCAAGGCTTTGCCTAGTGAAAACCCTAAGCGCATCTGTCGCAGGCACATCGAAAGCGTGATGATGACGCTAGTATTTTCATGTAGATTTTCTACAATTCGATTGCGATACACTCGCTCATCCGAACCCGATTTTCACGTGCCGTCCCATGCTGCCTCGCATTGAAGCGATCCGCGCCGACCTGCGCCCGTCCGAGCGCAAGCTCGCCGACTACATCCTCGCCGCGCCGCGCGAGGTGCTCGACCTCGCGATGACCGAGCTGTCGACGCGCGCGGGCGTCAGCCAGCCGACCATCGCGCGCTTCTGCCAGGCGCTCGGCTGCAGCGGCTTTCGCGAATTCAAGATCCGGCTCGCGCAGAGCGTCGCGCCGGGCGTGTCGTCGGTGTATCGCGACGTCGAACCCGACGAACCGGCGCCCGGCATCATCGGCAAGGTGTTCGACCGCACGATCGGCGCGCTGATCGAGGTGCGCAACAGCCTGTCCGCGGGCAGCGTCGCCGATGCGATCGCGCTGCTGTCGAATGCGTCGCGGATCGAGTTCTACGGCGCCGGCGGCTCGGGCATCGCCGCGCAGGACATCCAGCACAAGTTCTTCCGGCTCGGCGTGCCGAGCGTCGCGTACTCGGATCCGCACACGTTCTCGATGTCGTCGGCGCTGCTCGGGCCGCACGACGTCGTCGTCGCGATCTCGAACACGGGCCGCACGCGCGACATCGTCGACGCCGCGCGCTCCGCGCTCGCGTGCGGCGCGAAAGTCGTCGCGATCACGCAGAGCCATTCGCCGCTCGCGAAGCTCGCGACCGTGAGCCTCGCGTCGAATGTCGCCGAGGAAACGGACGTGTTCTCGCCGATGACGTCGCGGATGTCGCATCTCGCGATCGGCGACATCCTCGCGGTCGGCGTCGCGCTGTCGCGCGGCCCCGCGCTGATGGAACGCGTCGGCCGCGCGAAGGAAGCGATCACGCGCCGCCGGATCGACGACGGCACGAAGGATTGAACCGGCATCGCGCGAAACGCAACCGCACGTAAACGAACAACGGCGCCCCTCGGGGCGCCGTTTTACATGCGGCTGCGGCAACGTAGCGGCCGGCCGCGCCGTTCAGAACGGCTTGATCACGACCAGCGCGACGGCCACGAGCATGCCGAGCACCGGCAGCTCGTTGAACACGCGATACCACTTGTCGGTGCGGCGGTTCTCGCCGCGCTCGAACACCCGCAGCAGGTGGCCGCAGTATGCGTGGTAGATGACGAGCAGCAGCACGACCGTCACCTTCGCATGGATCCAGCCCTGCCCCTGCCCGATGCCGATCACGAGCCACAGCCACAGCCCGCAGGCCAGCGCCGGCACCGCGATCATCGTCATGAAGCGGAACAGCTTGCGCGCCATCAGCAGCAGGCGGCGTACCGCGGCCGGATCGGTCTCCATGGCCAGGTTCACGTAGATGCGCGGCAGGTAGAAGAGCCCCGCGAACCACGCGGCGATCAGAACGATATGGAACGTCTTGACCCAGAGCATTGCCATTGGTGGTGCGCCTCGCTGGTTACTGGCGGCCTTCGCCGTGTCCGAGCACGACGTACTTCAGCGACGTCAGCCCTTCCAGGCCGACGGGGCCGCGTGCGTGCAGCTTGTCGTTCGAGATGCCGATTTCCGCGCCGAGGCCGAATTCGAAGCCATCCGCGAAGCGCGTCGACGCGTTGACCATCACGCTCGCCGAATCGACTTCGCGCAGGAAACGCATCGCGCGGTCGTGATCCTCGGTGACGATCGCATCGGTGTGATGCGAGCCGTAATGGTTGATGTGCTCGATCGCGGCGTCGAGACCGTCGACGACCTTGATCGCGAGCACCGGCGCGAGATATTCGGTGTGCCAGTCTTCCTCGGTCGCGTCGACGAGCGGGCCGACGCCTGCGTCGGCGAGCACCGCGCGCGCAGCCGCATCGGCGCGCAGCTCGACCTGCTTGTCGCGATACAGCTTGCCGAGCGGCGGCAGCAGCGCGGCCGCGATGCCGCTCGACACGAGCAGCGTCTCCATCGTGTTGCAGGTGCCGTAGCGATGCGTCTTCGCGTTGTCGCAGACGGTCAGCGCCTTGGCGAGATCGGCGCGATCGTCGACGTACACGTGGCAGATGCCGTCGAGATGCTTGATCATCGGCACGCGTGCCTCGTTGATCAGGCGCTCGATCAGGCTCTTGCCGCCGCGCGGCACGATCACGTCGACGTATTCGGTCATCGTGATCAGCTTGCCGACCGCCGCGCGATCGGCCGTCGCGACGACCTGCACCGCGTCCTGCGGCAGGCCGGCCGCCTCGAGCCCTTCGCCGATCAGCTTCGCGAGCGCCGCATTCGATTCCAGCGCTTCGGAGCCGCCGCGCAGGATCGTCGCGTTGCCCGACTTCAGGCACAGCGCGGCCGCGTCGATCGTCACGTTCGGACGCGATTCGTAGATGATGCCGATCACGCCGAGCGGCACGCGCATCTGGCCGACCTGGATCCCGCTCGGGCGGTACTTGAGGTTGCCGATCTCGCCGATCGGATCGGCCAGCGACGCGACCTGGCGCAGCCCTTCGACCATCGTCTTCAACGCCTTGTCCGACAGCGTCAGGCGGTCGACGAACGCCGCATCGAGCCCCTTTTCACGGGCGCGGGCGACGTCGCGTGCATTCGCGTCCTTCAGCACCTGTGCGTCGCGTTCGATCGCGCGCGCCACCGCGTCGAGCGCCGCGTTCTTCGCGGCCGTGCTGGCGCGCGCCATCGCGCGGGAAGCGTGCCGGGCGCGACGGCCCAGGTCGGTCATGTACTGATCGATATCCATCGTGTGACTCGAGAAGCGAGCCGCGCGGAGCGGCATGAATTCGTGGGGGAAGCCTGGGGGGACCCTGCGCAGGACGGCCATCCCTGCAGGGCGGCGGCCGACAGGCCCCGCCAGCTATCGAAACATTGTAAGCGGGTTGCGCAGCGCGCGCTGAAGGCCCCGACGGGACTTAGCGTCGCACGCAACCCGCGGTCGGCGGTCGCTCGCCGCGCGCGCCTGCGACCGTCATCGCGAGCTGGAACAGCCCGTCCCACGGATCGGGCGGCGGTTCGTCCTGCGTGCGGCGGCCCGGCACGACGGCCGTGAGCCCCTTGACCTGCCGGTCGAGCTTCGCGGCGAACGCGAGCGCCTTCTCGAGCACGCCTTCCGACACGCGGTTCAGCGCGGGGCCGATCAGCCGCTCACGCGGCCCCCAGACGCGGTTCTCGCGCAGCAGCGTCGCCAGCGGCTTGCCGGCCGTCGCACCGCGCTTGATCCGCAGCAGCGTGCGCAATTCCTCGACGACGGCCCACATCACGAGCACGATCGCCTCGCCCTCGCCCTTCAGCCCGTCGATCATCCGCGCGAGCCGCGCGGCGTCGCCCGCGAGCATCGCTTCGTTCAGCTTGAAGACGTCGTAGCGCGCGACGTTCAGCACCGCATCGTGCACCTGCTCGAACGACAGTGCGCCCTGCGGATACAGCAGCCCGAGCTTCTGGATTTCCTGGTGCGCGGCGAGCAGGTTGCCCTCGACGCGCTCGGCGATGAACTGCAGCGCGCGCCGCCCGTCGTCGCCGGGCGCGGCACGCTGGCCCTGCATCGCGAGACGCTGGCCGATCCAGTTCGGCAGTTGCGCGCGGTCGACCGGATCGATCTTCAGCGCGACGCCGCCGTTCTGCAGCGCGGTAAACCACGCGGATTTCTGCGTGGCCGCATCGAGACGCGGCAACGTGACGAGCATCAGCGCGTCGGGATTGGGCGTGGCCGCGAGCGTCTTCAGCGCATCGGCGCCTTCCTTGCCGGGCTTGCCCGACGGAATGCGCAGCTCGATCAGCTGGCGCTCGCCGAACAGCGACATCGCCTGGGTCGCGCCGAGCAGCACGCTCCAGTCGAAGCCGCGCTCGACCGTATGCACCGAACGCTCGGTGAAGCCGGCCGCGCGCGCGGCCGCACGAATGCGGTCGCACGCCTCCTGCGCGAGCAGCGGCTCGTCGCCGTAGACGGTATAGAGCCCGGCCAACCCCTTCGCGAGGTGCGGCTCCAGCGCATCAAGTCGCAATTGCATCGCTACGTGCGCCGTCGATCAGAGCGGCGGCGGCGGCAGCGGCGCGCGCGGCACCACGCCCGGCACCACGTCCTCCGGCGCCGGCGTCAGCGAGTGGACGATCGCGAGACGCCGCATCAGCTGGTCGACCGCGTCGTTCTGCATGTCGCCGTACAGGATGTCGGCTTCCTGCGCCTTCGCGTTCGTGTACTGGTCGCTGTACGTCATCGCGCGGTTCAGCGCGATCACGCTCATCGGGATCAGCACGGTACCGTCCTTGCTCGTCAGCGTGTAGCGCAGCGTGTAGAACAGCGCGTACTCCTGCGTCGAGCCGTACTTGTTGAGCGTCAGCGTGTTCTGGCCACGCGATTCCCACATGGTCAGCACGGCGTCGGCGCTGTCCGCCGACTTGACGATCTTCGTGTCGCTGCCGGCCTCGACGAGGCGCACAAGGCGCGCCTCGACGGGTGCCGGCGCGCCGGCCACCAGCAGGTGCTTGAACGCGTAGTCCTGCTGGCCGCGCAACTGGAAGCCGCATGCCGACAGCGCGACCGCGCTGCCGACGAGCATCAAAAACGATCTGCGGATCACCTTCGCTCCTTCTGGGTACGTCCGATGGCCGGCGGCCGTCAGACGACGATGTTCACGAGGCGGCCCGGCACGACGACGATCTTCTTCGCCGGCTTGCCGTCGCTGAACTTCGCGAATGCTTCGTCGGCCACGGCTGCGGCCTCGATCGCCTCGCGGCTCGCATCCTTCGCGACCTTCAGCGCGCCGCGCACCTTGCCGTTCACCTGCAGCACGAGTTCGATCTCGGCCTGCTCGAGCGCGGCCTCGTCGACCTTCGGCCACGGCGCGTCGAGCAGCGGGCCGAATTCGTCCGCGTAGCCGAGTGCCTTCCACAGCTCGAACGTGACGTGCGGCACGACCGGGTACAGCACGCGCAGCAGCACGCCGTACGTCTCGCGCAGCACGCCGGGCGTCGCGCCCTTCGCGCCGTCGATCGCGTTCAGCATCTTCATCGCCGCCGACACGACCGTGTTGTACTGCAGGCGCTGGTAGTCGAAATCGGCCTGCTTCAGCACGCTGTAGATCTCGCGGCGCAGCGCCTTGTCGGCTTCGCCGAGCGCGGCGGCGTCGAAGCCCGCGCGCGCAGCGAGCGCTTCGCGATTCGTCGCACCGAAGCTCCATACGCGGCGCAGGAAGCGGCTCGCGCCTTCGACGCCCGCACCCGACCACTCGAGCTGCTGCTCGGGCGGCGCCGCGAACATCGTGAACAGGCGCGCGGTATCGGCGCCGTACTGGTCGATCAGCAGCTGCGGATCGACACCGTTGTTCTTCGACTTCGACATCTTCTCGATGCCGCCGAGCACGACCGGCTGGCCGTCCGCGTTCAGCGTCGCGCCGACCGGGCGGCCCTTGTCGTCGTGCGTGACCGTCACGTCGAGCGGGTTGTACCAGGTCTTCTTGCCCGATGCGTCTTCGCGGTAGAACGTCTCGTTCAGCACCATCCCCTGCGTGAGCAGGTTCTTCGCCGGCTCGCCGAACTTCACGAGGCCGAGGTCGCGCATCACCTTGGTCCAGAAGCGCGAATACAGCAGGTGCAGGATCGCGTGCTCGATGCCGCCGATGTATTGGTCCATCGGCATCCAGTAATCGGTGCGCGCGTCGACCATCGTGTCGGCGTCCGGCGCCGTGTAGCGCGAGAAGTACCACGACGAATCGACGAACGTGTCCATCGTGTCGGTTTCGCGCTTCGCGGCCGCGCCGCACTTCGGGCACGAACAGTTCAGGAACGCTTCCGACTTCGCGAGCGGGTTGCCCGAGCCGTCCGGCACGAGGTCTTCCGGCAGCACGACGGGCAAGTCCTGCTCCGGCACCGGCACGTCGCCGCACGACGGGCAGTGGATGATCGGGATCGGCGTGCCCCAGTAGCGCTGGCGCGATACGCCCCAGTCGCGCAGGCGCCACGTGACCTGCTTGTCGCCGAAGCCGCCGGCGTTCAGGTCGGCCGCGACCGCGTCGACCGCTTCCGCGTAGTGCAGGCCGTCGTACTTGCCGCTGTTCACGCAGACCGCGGCTTCCTTGTCGCCGTACCACTCCTGCCATGCGTCGAGCGAGTACGCCTGGCCTTCGGCCGAGATCACCTGCTTGATCGGCAGGTCGTACTTCTTCGCGAACGCGAAATCGCGCTCGTCGTGGCCCGGCACGCCCATCACCGCGCCTTCGCCATAGCTCATCAGCACGTAGTTGCCGATCCACACCTCGACCGGCTCGCCGGTCAGCGGGTGCTTGACCGAGAAGCCCGTCGCGACGCCCTTCTTCTCCATCGTCGCGACATCGGCCTCGGCGACGCCGCCGCGCTTGCATTCGTCGATGAACGCGAGCAGCTCGGGCTTGTCCTGTGCGAGGCGCGTGGCGAGCGGGTGCTCGGCCGCGACCGCGCAGAACGTGACGCCCATGATCGTGTCGGCGCGCGTCGTGAACACGCGCAGCAGCTTCTGCTCGCCGTCGAGTTCGTACGGGAAGCCGAAGTTCACGCCGAAGCTCTTGCCGATCCAGTTCTGCTGCATGATCTTCACGCGCTCGGGCCAGCCGAGGCCTTCGAGGTCGTTCAGCAGTTCATCGGCGTACTGCGTGATCCGCAGGTAGTACATCGGGATCTCGCGCTTCTCGACGAGCGCGCCCGAGCGCCAGCCGCGGCCGTCGATCACCTGCTCGTTCGCGAGCACGGTCTGGTCGACCGGGTCCCAGTTGACGGTGCCCGTCTTCTTGTACGCGATGCCCTTCTCGAGCATCTTCAGGAACAGCCACTGGTTCCACTTGTAGTAGTCGGGCTTGCACGTCGCGATCTCGCGCGACCAGTCGATCGCGAGACCCATCGACTGCATCTGGCCCTTCATGTAGTCGATGTTGTCGTAGGTCCACTTCGCGGGCGGCACGCCGTTCGCCATCGCGGCGTTCTCGGCCGGCATCCCGAACGCGTCCCAGCCCATCGGCATCAGCGTGTTGTAGCCGTTCATCCGCAGATAGCGGTACATCACGTCGTTGATCGTGTAGTTGCGCACGTGACCCATGTGCAGCTTGCCGGACGGGTACGGCAGCATCGACACGCAGTAGAACTTCGGCTTCTGCGAATCTTCCTGCGTCTTGTAGGCATCGGCTGCGCGCCAGTCGCCCTGGGCGGCGGCTTCGACGTCGGCGGGTACGTATCTTTCGTGCATGGTGTGGTTCGGGCTAGGCTTTAAGCGGCGCGACGGCTCGCGCGCAGAAGTGGATCGAAAGGCGTGCTTGCCCGGCGCAGGAACAGGCTGGCTGTTTCGGGACCGGGAAAAACGTCGATTATACCGCCCGCGCCGGCCCGCACGGCCGGTCTCGCGGGCCGCGGCCCGCAACAACGGCGTGTCAGGGTTTCGCCGCGGCCGCAGCCGGCGCGGCGGCGCCCGCCTGCGGCGGCATGTCGGTCACGAAACCGATCCGCGTGAGGCCCGCGGCCTGCGCGGCGCCCATCACCTGCGCGATCACGTCGTAGCGCGTCGCGCGCGACGCGCGCAGCCGCAGCTCGGGCGGCGCACCGCCCTCGGCGGCGGCCCGGAAGCGCGCGGGCAGCGCGTCCAGCGCGACGGGTGAGTCGTCCCAGTACAGTTTGCCGGCGTCGTCGATCGACAAGGTGACGGATTGCGGCGTGTCGCGCGCGACGCTGGCCGCGACCTTCGGCAGGTCGAGCCGGATCGCGTGCGTCATCAGCGGCGCGGTAATGATGAAGATGACGAGCAGCACGAGCATCACGTCGATCAGCGGCGTCATGTTGATCTCCGCCATCGGCGCGGACGTCTTGTGGTGCTCGAGCCCGCCGAATGCCATGGTCGTTCCTCCCGGGCCCTTGAGTCAGGCGCCTTCTGCGCACACGAACACGTGCAGGTCGCGCGCGAAACCGTCGAGCTCCTCGGCGAGCTGCCGGACGAGCCGCCCGAGGATGTTGTAGGCCAGCACCGCGGGAATCGCGACGACGAGCCCGAACGCGGTCATGATCAGCGCCTCGCCGACCGGCCCCGCGACGTTCTCGATCTGCGCCTGCCCGCTCGCGGCGATGCTGCCGAGCGCGTGGTAGATGCCCCACACGGTGCCGAGCAGCCCGACGAACGGCGCGGTGCTGCCGATCGACGCGAGCAGCACCTGGCCGAATTCGAGACGGCGCTGCGAGCGCAGCATCGCGTGGCGCAGCGCGCGCAGCACGCGCTCGCTGCGCTCGACGCGCGCGGCCAGCGCGGTCGGGTCGTGGTCGTCGGCCGCGTCGCGCGCGGCTTCGGCGAGCGGCACGAACACGCGCTCGCGATCGGCGCCGGCGAGCGCGGCAATGCCCGCGTCGAGCGACGGCGCGCGCCAGAACGCGGCGAGCGCGCGCGGCCCCTGCCGCTTCGCGCGAACCAGGAGCCAGGCTTTCATGAAGAGGAAGCACCAGCTGGCGACGGACATCGCCAGCAGCACATAGGCGACCGCATGCGTGATCGCATCGCCGCTTTCGAGGTAGTGGACAACGCCGGTGGGTATCGCCATCGGAGTTTCCCCGTGGGGTCAGCGCAGGCCGAGCACGTCCTGCATGTCGAACAGGCCGGCGCCGCGCGCCGACAGGAAGCGGACCGCGCGCAACGCGCCCTGCGCGTACGACACGCGGCTCGACGACTTGTGCGTGATCTCGATGCGCTCGCCGATCCCGGCGAACAGCACGGTGTGATCGCCGACGATGTCGCCGCCGCGCACGGCCGCGAAGCCGATCGACGACGGGTCGCGCTCGCCCGTCACGCCGTGGCGGCCGTAGACCGCGCAGTCGTCGAGCGAGCGGCCGAGCGCGCCGGCGACGGCTTCGCCCATCATCAGCGCGGTGCCCGACGGCGCATCGACCTTGTGGCGGTGGTGCGCCTCGATGATCTCGATGTCGTAGCCGTGCGAGAAATGCTTCGCCGCGAATTCGAGCAGCTTCAGCGTGACGTTCACGCCGACGCTCATGTTCGCCGCGAACACGATGCCGATCCTGGCCGCGGCGGCCTGCAGCTCGGCCTTCTGCTCGGCGGTGAAGCCGGTCGTGCCGATCACGAGCTTCACGTCGTGGCGCAACGCGGCCGCGAGGTGGGCCATCGTGCCTTCCGGCCGCGTGAAATCGATCAGGGTGTCGGCCTGCGCGAACACGGCGTCGAGGTCGTCGGTCAGCTTGATCCCGGTTTCCTTGCCGAGGAACGCACCGGCGTCCTGGCCGAGGAACGGCGAATCGGCGCGGTCGAGCGCGCCGACGAGCTGCGCGTCGGGTTCGTTGAGAACGGCTTCGATCAGCATCCGGCCCATTCGGCCCGATGCGCCGGCAATCGCAATCTTCATGGCTTTCTACACGACAGGTCTAAAGGCGGGCGGCGCGAGCCGCCCTGATTCCGCAAGCCGGGCTTACTGCGCCGGCGCGGTGAGCGGCTGGTTCTGCAGGTTGTCCGAGCCTTGCGGGCCGACCGGCGGCGCCGCCTCGTTCGACACGTTCGGCTGCGGCGGACGATGGAACTGGAACTGCGGCTGGATCGCCGGCGCGGCACCCGGCGGCTGGCCGCCCGGTACCGGCGCGCCGCTCGAAGCCTGCGCGGACGGCGTGAAGCGGCGCCCAGCCGAACCCTGCCCCGACACCTGGTTGGTCGCGCGGTTCGCCGCGCGGGCAGCCTGTGCGTTCGCATCCTGGTCGACCACTGCGCCGGACGCCGGCACGGCGGCGGCCGGGCTGGCGACGGCTTCCGGCGCCGGCGCGCTCGCCGCTTGTGCCGCGCTCGCGGCGGCGGCTTCGGATGCCTTCCGCGCCGCTGCGGCGGCCTTCGCCTTCTTGCCGCCGCGGTCGCCGTCGATGTCGGCCAGCAGGTCGAGCTCGGACGGCAGGTTGTCGGCGCCGGTCCAGCTTGCGAGGCGGTCACCCGAGAAGGTCACCACGAGGTCGCGCTGCTGGACGATCGACGTCGAGCCGCGCTTGAAGTAGAAGAGGTAATCCCAGCGATCCGCGTGGAACATGTCCGCGAGCAGCGGCGTGCCGAGCAGTGCGCGGACTTGCTCGCGCGTCATGCCGGCCTGCAACTGCGCGGCTTTCTCCTGCGACACGAAGTTGCCCTGCACGACGGTGATCCGATAGGGCGTGATGCTCTGCGCAATGCGCTGCGTCGCGCTGTCGTAAGACGAACAACCCGCCAGCGCGATGACGGCGGCGGCAGCGATGATGGCACTCCGCATGCGACTCCTCTGAAAGTGCGAAAGCGATTCTGGGATCATTTCCTTCACCGTGCTGACCCGCGTACAGGCCGCGCGTGTTTCTGGAACGGCGAAAAGCCGGTAACATTGAAGCCCTGCATTGTACTCTAGGGACGCCTAGCCATGACCAATCCGACGGATCTCAAGAATATCGGGCTAAAGGCCACCCTACCGCGCCTCAAGATTCTCGAGATCTTCCAGCAGAGCCCGGTACGCCACCTGACGGCCGAAGACGTCTACCGCAACCTGCTCAACGAGCAGCTCGACATCGGGCTCGCCACCGTCTACCGCGTGCTCACGCAGTTCGAGCAGGCCGGCCTGCTCACGCGCAGCAACTTCGAATCCGGCAAGGCCGTGTTCGAGCTGAACGAAGGCTCGCACCACGACCACCTCGTGTGCCTCGATTGCGGCCGCGTCGAGGAATTCTTCGATGCCGAGATCGAAAGCCGCCAGCAGGCGATCGCGAAGGAGCGCGGCTTCCGGCTCCAGGAGCACTCGCTCGCGATGTACGGTTCGTGCACGACCGAGAACTGCCCGCACCGCAAGCACTGATCGCCGATTCGCGCGCGTCACGCACGCAAGACGGCCCGGCCGGCATCTCGCCGCCCGGGCCGTTTTTCTTGTCCGGTCGTGTCGTGCGGGCCGGCCGGAATGCTTACGAATGCCCTTCGACGCTCGCGCAGGCCGGCTCGAACTCGAGCGCCCATGCGAAATCGAGCGGGATCTCGTCGCAGTTCGGCTGCGGGCCGCCGCGATCGACGATCACGAAATCGCTGACCGCGTCGAGCGCGAGCAGCGGATGGTGCCAGACGCCCTTCGCATAGTTCACGCCCTGCCAGCCTTCGGCCAGGAACGCGCGCATCGCGTCGGGCCGGAAGTCGCCGGCCGGCGCGACGACGATCGCGTAGCGCGACACGGCCGCGAGCGGGATGAACGCCTGGCTGCCGTGCGGATGGCGCTCCATCAGCGTGACCGCGACCGGCAGCGTGCGCGGCTGCGCACGAAACACGCTGACGAGCGGCCGGCCGCCGTCCGCGCACACGTCGATCGTCGCGAGATCGTGAAAGCGCTCGGTCGTGCCGCCGTTGATCGGGAAGTGCCGCGCGCCTTCGAGCGCGATCACGTCGCCGAACGGCGCGAACGCTTCGCGGGTCAGGCGCTCGACGCGCAGGATGCGGGATCCGGTCATGACGTTGCCCTCCTTCAGGCCGGCTCGCCCCACAGACGCAGGCGCGACACGCCGCCGTCCGGGAAGATGTTGAAGCGCACGTGCGTGACGGGGCCGAGCGCGGCGAGCGCGTCGAACGTGTGCACGTGATCCATCTGCAGCTTCTGCTCGCCGAGCAGTTCGGCCCAGAACATCGCCTGCGTGACGAGCGAATCGTCGGTGCCGCCCGTGACATGCGCGGCCTGCAGCGAGCAGCGGTCGGGGAAATTGCCCTTGAAGAACGCCGTATCGACCTCGACGCGCCGGATGATGCCCGGCCGCGCGAGCGCGACGATCGCCCAGTCGTTGCCGGGCTCGCGGCGGCGCCGCGTTTCCCAGCCGTCGCCCATGTTCGCGCCGCGCCCCGGCATCAGCATCTGCGATGCCGGCCCGAAGTGCTGGTTGTTCGCGGCCACCAGGTAGCCGCCGTTCTCGATCGCCGCGAGATCGACGAGCTCGCCGGCCGGCACGTGGCGCCAGTCGCGCTGCGGCTGGCCGTACACGCGCAGCCGCGCGAGCCCGCCATCCGGATACAGGTTCACGCGCAGGTGCGTGACCGGCTGCGCGTCGTCCACGCTCACGTAGTGATGCGAATTGCCCTGCAGCGTCGTCGCGGGGACGATCGTGCGCCATTCGGCGTCGTCGGGCGGCGTGTCGCCGTCGGCCGCACACGCCTCGATCGACGCGGCCGGCGGGAAGTTGCCGGTGAAGTGGCTCGTATCGAGATCGACGCCGTGGATCACGCCCGGCCGCGCGAGGCGCACCACGCAGAAATCGTGGCCGGTCGTGCGCTTGCGGCGCGTTTCCCAGCCGTCCATCCACTTGCCGTGGTCGTCGTACTTGCCGGGGATGAACACGGCCGGCTCCGGATTCAGCATGCGCTCCTTCGGCGCGAAGAATTCGTCGCTGGCAAAGAGCGCCTGCGCACCGAGGCGCGGGTCGGCGAGGTTCATGTAACGCCGCGTGAAGGCCGGCGCGTTCGGATCGAGGATGGGGGCTGCCATGTCGTCTCCACTATCTTGTGAGGGGCCGGCGCATCGTCGGGCCGGCCGCAGGAAATTCGATCGCGCGAAACGGCCGGGGAAGCCGATTCGCGCGGGGCCGCGCTCAGAGCGCGTGAGCCTGGTCGCCGGCAACCGGCGCCGTGCTGCCTGCCTGTTCGGCCGACACGTAGCGCAGCTCGCGGTTCAGCACGCGTTTCGCACGGGCGCGGTCGATGTCGTTCTCCCACACCGCGACGACGACCGTCGCGACGCAGTTGCCGATCAGGTTGGTCAGCGCCCGGGCAATGCCGACGAACCAGTCGACCGGCAGGATCAGCACGAGGCCGAGCACGGGAATCGCGGGGATCGCCGACAGCGTCGCCGCGAGGATCACGATCGCCGAACCGGGGATGCCGTGCGCGCCCTTCGACGTGACGAGCGACACGAGCAGCACGACGATCAGGTCATGCGTCGACAGCGGCGTGTTGGTGGCCTGCGCGATGAACAGCACCGCGAGCGTCAGGTAGATCGAGAAGCCGTCGAGGTTGAACGAATAGCCGGTCGGGATCACGAGGCCGACCGTCGAATCCTTGATGCCCATGTATTCGAGCTTGCTCATCACCTGCGGCAGCACCGCGTCCGACGACGCCGTGCCGAGCACGATCGACAGTTCCTCGCGCAGGTAGCGGATCAGCTTGAACACCGAGAAGCCCGCGAGCCGCATCACCGCGCCGAGCACGACCGTGACGAACACGAAGCAGCTCAGGTAGAACACCGCGACGAGATAGCCGAGCTGCTTGAGCGACGCGACGCCGTACTTGCCGGTCGTGAACGCGATCGCGCCGAGCACGCCGAGCGGCGCGAGCTTGATGATGAAGCCGATGATCCGGAAGAACACGTGCGACAGTTCCTCGATCAGCGAGTTGACGCGCTGCGCCTTGTCGCCGAGCAGCGACAGCGCGGAGCCGAACAGCACCGCGAACACGAGGATCTGCAGGATGTCGCCCTTCGCGAACGCGTCGATCGCGGTCTCGGGGATGATCTTCATCAGGTAGCCGGCCGTGTCCTTCAGGCTTTCGGCGTTCTTCGCGTACGACGCGAGCGACGACGCGTCGAGCGAGCGCAGGTCGATGTTCATCCCGACGCCCGGGCGCGTGAGCCACGCGAGCACCAGGCCGATGCCGAGCGCGATCGTGGTCATCACCTCGAAGTAGACGACGGCCTTCAGGCCGACCCGGCCGACCTTCTTCAGGTCGCCCGCATTGGCCATCCCGCTGACCACGACGCAGAACACGATCGGGCCGATGACCATCTTGATGAGCTTCAGGAAGCCGTCGCCGAGTGGCCGCAGCGACTCGGCGAAGTGCGGGAAGAACGCGCCCAGCGCGACCCCCAGGATCAATGCGACGACTACCCGGCCAAACAGCGAATTAAGGAATTTCGACACGGCGCTCTCCCGATCCAACGGTTGCAGTTTCGTCTGTTCATACTGGTAAGACCAGTGATGTTATGGTGGATAGTAGGAAGCCGATATAGTGGCGTCAAGGACGGACGAAATAGGGATTTCCCGCCCCTCCGCACCCGCTTGGGATGCACCGGACAGGGGCAGATCGTGGCTTTCCCGTAGGGCGGTCGTGCACCGCCCGCGTGCGGATTACAATGCCGGTCAGACCGGCCAAAGTTCACATCATGAAAAACGTTCCGCATACCGTGACCGACGCCGCCATCGCGACGATCCGCGACCGGATCGAGGCAGGCGTCTATCCGGTCGGCAGCCTGCTGCCGGCCCAGCGCCAGCTCTCCGAGGAGCTGGAGATCAGCCGCGCGTCGCTGCGCGAGGCGCTGTCGACGCTCGAGGCGCTCGGGATGCTGCGCATCCGCGCGGGCAAGGGTGTCTACGTCGAAAGCGCGCAGGCGTCGGCCGCGCATCCGTGGCAGTTCGCCGAGCAGTCGTCGCCGCCCGACACGTACCAGATGCGCTATGCGCTCGAAGGGTTCGCCGCGCGGATGGCCGCGCACGTCGTCAGCGACGCCGACATCGCGTGGTTCGAGGACAACCTCGCCGACCTGCACGTCGCGCTGACCGACAACGCGATCGACGAAGCGTCGCAGCTCGACTTCGACTTCCACATGCGGATCATCCACCTGGCCGGCAACGCGGCGATCGAATCGGTGCTGCGCAGCAGCGCGGACATCATGAAGGAAAGCCAGCGCATGCCGTTCTACCGGCGCGAGCTGCTGCTGTCGACGTGGCACGAGCACCGCGCGATCGTCGACGCGCTGATCGCGCGCGACGCGGCCGCCGCGGGCACCGCGATCGAAACGCACATCGCGAACGCCGCGCAGCGCGCGGGCATCTTCTTCCCGACGCCGGGCGCGTAACGCGCCGCCGGCCCCCGCGCCGCCCGGTCGTCCCGGTCACCCTCCCGACGGATCGCGATACGCGAGCGCGCGCTCGATGAACGCGCGCGCCGCGACGCTGCGGTACGCGCCCTTGCGCGTGAGCAGCGCGGCCGTGCGGGCCGGCAGCGGCGGATCGAGCTCCAGCGCACACAGGTCGCCGCTCTCGCGCGCGATCGCGTCGGGCAGCACCGTCGCGAGCCGGCCGCAGCGCACGAGCTCCAGCACCGCGCTGATCGTGTTCGTCTCGATCGCGATCAACGGCCGCGCGCCATGCTCGATGAAATACCGGTCGATGCTCTCGCGCGTCGCGAACGCACGGCTCAGCAGCACCAGCGGCTCGCCACCAAGTTCGGCCGGCGTCAGTGCGCGGCGCCGCCGCGCGAGACGGTGCGTACGGCCCGTCACGAGCGCGAGCGGCTCGTCCCACAGCGGCAGCGCGTCGATGTCGGGGGCGCGCGGCGGCATGAACGCGAAACCCGCGTCGAGCCGGTCATCGGCGAGCAGCGCCTCGATGCGCTCCTGCGGCATCGCGTCGATCGTCAGCGCGACGTTCGGATAATCGGCATGGAAGCTGTCGATCAGCGAGCCGCTCAGGTAGGCCGCGAAGGTCGGCATCATCGCGAGCCGCAGCGACCCGCTGCCGAGATCGGCGACGTCGTGCAGCGCGCGCTGCCCCGTCTCGAGCTCGTGCAGCGCGGCGCGCGCATGGCGTGCATAGACTTCGCCGAATTCGGTGAGCTGCACCATGCGGCCCGAGCGGTCGAACAGCTGCACGCCGAGCGTTTCCTCGAGCTGGCGCACCTGCTGCGACAAAGTCGGCTGCGACACGTGCAGCGCGTCGGCCGCGCGCGTGAAGCTGCGCTGCTCGGCGACGGCCAGGAAATAACGGATATGGCGGAGTAGCATCGCGGCCAACGTATTGGCTCAACCAATGGATACCATAACGATCCAGTCTTGGACGCTATGGGACGATTCCCGCATCATACGCACATCCGCTCCCGTGCATCGCCTGTCACCGCGCCGGAGCGGCCCGCCCGGGCCTGCCCTGCCTCCGCCCGCCGCACGACGATCCGCCGCCCGCCCGACCGGGCCCCGGCCGCGATCCGCCCGGCGCGCATCGGTTCACCGCCGATCCGTTGACGCCGGCCCCGATTTCCGTCACCCCGCGCAGCCGACGGCCCCGTGCCGCCGGCCGGCGCCGCTGTTTTTCGCGACCATGGAACCGCATCAAGACAACCATCCTCCCCTGACCCGCGGCATGACGCTGCTGTTCGCCTGCGCGTGCGGCATCGTCATCGGCAACATCTACTACGCGCAGCCGCTGCTCGCCGCGATCGCGCGCAGCTTCGGCCGCCCACCGACCGAGCTCGGCTATCTCGTCACGCTGACGCAGCTCGGCTATGCGGCGAGCCTGCTGCTGATCGTCCCGCTCGGCGATGCCGTCAATCGCCATACGCTGATCGTGCGGCTGCTGATGCTCAACGTCGTCGCGCTGGTCGCGGTCACGTTCAGCACCAATTTCACGATGTTCGTCGTCGCGAACATCGCGGTCGGCTTCGTCACCTGCTCGACGCAGCTGCTCGTGCCGTTCGCCGCATCGCTCGCCGACGCCCGCTCGCGCGGCCGCGCGGTCGGCACCGTGATGAGCGGCCTGCTGCTCGGCATCCTGCTCGCGCGCGTCGCGGCCGGCGCGATCGCCGACTGGTTCGGCTGGCGCGCGGTGTACGGCATCGCCGCGGTGATGGTGCTCGCGCTGACCGGCGTGCTCGCCGTGAAGCTGCCCAAGGATCGCCGCGACACGCGCCTCGACTATGCGGCACTGATGAAGTCGCTCGTCGCGCTGGTGCGCGCACAACCGCTGATCGCGCTGCGCTCGACCTACGGCGCGCTCGTGTTCGCGTGCTTCAGCCTGCTGTGGACGGGCCTCACGTTCCTGCTGAGCCAGCCGCCGTACAGCTATTCCGAAGGTCAGATCGGCCTGTTCGGCGTCGTCGGTGCGGTGGGTGCGCTCGCCGCGACGTCGGCCGGCCGGCTCGTCGACCGCGGCCACGGCAATGCGGCGACGGGGCTGTTCGCGGCGGCCGTGCTCGCGTCGTTCGCGCTGATCGCGACCGGCTCGCACTCGCTCGCCGCGCTGATCGCGGGCATCCTGCTGCTCGACATCGGCGTGCAGGGCACGCACATCTCGAACCAGAGCGTGATCTACGCGCTGGCCGGCAACGCGCGCAGCCGCGTGACGACGATCTACCTGACGAGCTACTTCATCGGCGGTGCGCTCGGCTCGTTCGCGGCAAGCGTCGCGTACGGCATCGACGGCTGGCGCGGCGTGTGCATCGCCGGTGCGGCGCTGTCGGGCGTGCTGATCGCGCTGTGGCTCGCCTCGCAGCGCGTCGGTTCGCGGCAGGTCACGCAGTAATGCCGTAATCCGTTTCCGCAGCCTGACGAAAAAAGCACGCCGCGCGAATCGCGGGCGTGCTTTTTTACGACGTCGATACCGTGGCGCGCCAGCGCCGGACCGTCACGCGGCCTCGTCCGCGAAATCGATCAGCACCTTCATCGCGCGCTGCCGGTCGCCGGCCAGTTCGAACGCGAGATTCGCGTCGCGCATCGGGAACACGCGCGTGACGGCCGGCCGCAGGTCGACGCGCCCCGCGTTGATCAATTGCACCGCGAGCGCGAATTCCGCATGGAAGCGGAACGATCCGCAGATCGACAGCTCCTTCGCGACCACGACGTTCTGCGGCAGGCTGACGTCGCCGCCGAGCCCGAGCTGCACGACGACGCCGCGCGGGCGCATCACGTCCAGCCCGTCGCGCAGCGCACGCGCATTGCCCGAACACTCGATCATCACGTCGAACGTGCCCTTGTCGGCGCTGTAACGCTCGGCCCAGCCGGCATCGGCCGCCGCATTGATCGTGCGGTCGGCGCCGAGCGCGCGCGCGACTTCCAGCGGCGCCTCGACGACATCGGTCGCGACGATCTCCGCCGCACCGTGCACGCGCGCCGCCGCGACCGCGAGCACGCCGATCGGCCCGCAGCCCGACACGAGCACGCGCTTGCCGATCAGCGGGCCCGCACGCGACACCGCATGCAGCCCGACCGCGAACGGCTCGGCGAGCGCGGCGAGCGACAGCGGCACGTGATCGGCGACCTTCACGCACTGCACCGCGTCGCACACGAGCGCGTTGCGGAACGCGCCCTGCACGTGCGGCATCCGCATCGCGCTGCCGTAGAAGCGCATGTCGAGACACTGGTTCGGCAGCCCGTCGAGGCAGTAGCGGCACGCGCCGCACGGCCGGCTCGGATTGACCGCGACGCGGTCGCCGACCTTCACCGACGTGACGTCCGGCGCGACTTCCGCCACCGTGCCGGCGACCTCGTGGCCGAGCACCATCGGCTGCTGCAGCCGGATCGCGCCGAAGCCGCCGTGCCGGAAGTAATGCAGGTCGGAGCCGCAGATGCCGCCCATCGCGACATCGACGCGCACCTGGCCCGGGCCGATCTCGCCCGCGTCCTGCTCCTCGACCCGCAGGTCGTTCGGCCCGTGGATCACGACACACATGCAACGCATACGCATGACAGCCTCCTCAGACGACCGGCGTGAGCAGCGGCTCGCCGGCGAAGTGCGCGGCGAGGTTGTCGCGCACGAGCCAGCCCATCGCCTGGCGCGTCTCGATCGTCCCGCTCGCATGGTGCGGCTGCAGCAGCACGTTCGGCAACGCGAGGAAACGCGGGTCGATGCGCGGCTCGTTCCAGAACACGTCGAGCGCCGCGCCGGCGATCGCGTTGCGTTCGAGCGCGTCGAGCAGCGCCGGTTCGTCGACGGTCGTGCCGCGCGACACGTTCACGAGATAGCCTTGCGGCCCGAGCGCGTCGAGCACGGTTGCGTCGACGAGGTGACGCGTCGTCGGCCCGCCCGCGAGCGTGACGATCAGCAGGTCGCACCAGCCGGCCAGCCCGGCGAGGTCGCCGAAGAAGCGGTGCGGGCTGTCCGCGCGCGGTGCGACGTCGAAATAGCCGAGCTCGACGTCGAAACCGGACAGCCGGCGCGCGATGGTCGCACCGATCCGGCCGAAGCCGACCACGCCGACGCGTTTGCCGTAGAGCCGCGTGACGAGCGGCATGTCGCCGTCGCGCCACGCGCCGGAGCGCACGTACGCATCGCCGGCGCCGATCCGGCGCAGCATCGCGAGCGCAAGCCCGACGCCGAGATCGGCAACGTCGCCGGTCAGCACGTCGGGCGTGTTCGTCACGCGGATGCCGCGCTCGCGCGCGGCGGCGAGGTCGATCGCGTCGGTGCCGACGCCGTAGCACGCGATGATCTCGAGCGTCGGCAGCGCGGCGATCAGTTCCGCATTCGCGCCGAGATCGCCGCGCGTCGCGATCGCGCGCACGCCGGCGCCGTGTTCGGCGAGGAACGCCGCGCGGTCGGCGGCTTCCCACAACCGGTGGACGTCATAGCCGGCCAGCCATGCGTCGTCCCACGGCTGGTAAGGGCCCGTCATCAGCAGGTCGGGCCGCTGGGTCGATTCGTGCGCCATCTGCGCTTGCTCCTGTCGAAATGAATTGAATGCGAAAGCCTGCCGGGCCGCGTCCGCCGCCCGGCCCGTTCAGGCGTGCCGCGCGAGCGCATCGGCGTCCGGCACCGGTGCAGCCTGCGCCGCGTCGAGCGGATCGTCGAGATCGCGGTTCAGCGTTTCGGGCATCCGCGACGTCGTGAACAGCGTGATCAGCGTCAGCAGCACCAGGTACGCGGCGATCGGCACCCAGGCGCGCACGCCGGCCGCATGGTCGCCGCCGTGCAGCGCGATCACGGTCGCGATGATCGTTGCGCCGACCAGCGGCGCGATCCCGCCCGCGAGCACCGCCGACACTTCGCGCGAGAACGACACGCCCATGTAGCGATGGCGCGCGCCGAACAGTTCGGGCAGCAGCGCGGCCTGCGCGCCGAGCATCCCCCAGTTCGCGAAACCCTGTGCGACCGAGATCGCGATCACGCTGGCAACCACGTTGCCGTGGCTGAAGATCCACCACACCGGGAACGCGAGCGCGAGCTGCAGCCACGCGAAGGTGCGATACACGCGCACGCGGCCGAAGCGGTCGCTCAGCCAGCCGGCCAGCGGCACCGTGCACGCGCCGACGGTCGCCGCGCACACCAGCGCGAGCGCGCCGATCGGCCCCTTCATCCCGATCACGCCGGCGAGATAGCTGACGGCGAGCGCCTGGTAGATCGACGAGCCGCCGTTCTCGGCCATCCGCAGGCCGATACCGATCAAGAGCGAGCGTTTCGAATGCTGGACGGCGCTCTTCAGCGGATTCGCGGAGACTTGCGCGCGCTTCTCGAGCCGCACGAAGGTCGGCGACTCGTGCAGCCGCACACGCATGTAGATCCCGACCGCGACGATCACCGCGCTGAACAGGAACGGCACGCGCCAGCCCCAGCCGTCGGTCACGCGGTCGAGGTTCGCGAGCAGCAGGAAATAGACGGCCGCCGCGAGCACCGTGCCGAGCTGGATGCCGAGAAACGGCAGCGACGCATAGAAGCCGCGCTTGCCGGGCGGCGCGTATTCGGTCATCAGCACCGCGGCGCCGGCCTGCTCCGCGCCGGCGCCGAGGCCTTGCAGGATGCGCAGCAGGATCAGCAGTGCGGGCGCCCAGTAGCCGGCCGTCGCGAAGGTCGGCAGCACGCCGATCAGCGTGCTCGCGATGCCCATCAGCAGCACCGTCGCGGTCAGCACGAACTTGCGGCCGATCCGGTCGCCGAGCACGCCGAACACGACGCCGCCGAGGGGGCGCACCGCGAAGCCGACGAAATAGGTGCCGAAGCTCGCGATCAGCCGCATCTCGGCGGTCTGCGCGGGGAAGAACAGCGGCCCGAACACCAGCGCCGACGCGAGCGTGTACAGCGCGAAATCGTAGTATTCGAGCGCGCTGCCGAGCGAGCAGGTCCATGCCGCGCGGTTGAGCTGCTTCGTGTCGACGCCGCGGCGCTCGACGGTGTTGCCCGGCGTGCCGGACCCTGCATCGTGCCGCGCGGGCGGCGGGGAAATGCGATCCATCGTTGTCTCCTGTCTCCTGCCTTCCGTTCCGGAACCCGGCGCGATGCGCCGGGACATCGGCCCGCTCGTGCGGCGGGCTCTTTTGGGAATTCGGATGCCGGCGCGAGCCGGCGCAACGGCGCTGCGCACACGGCGCACGCGCCGCCGCTCAGACGGCGCTGGTCAGGCCGCCGTCGACGAACAGCGTCTGGCCGTTCACGAAATCGGACGCGGCCGATGCGAGGAAAATCGCCGCGCCGCACAGTTCGTCGACGCGCCCCCAGCGGCCGGCCGGCGTGCGCTTGCACAGCCAGTCCGAGAACGCCGCGTCGTCGACCAGCGCGCGATTCAGTTCGGTTTCGAAATAACCCGGCGCGAGGCCGTTCGCCTGGATGCCGTGGCGCGCCCAGTCGGCGCACATCCCTTTCGTCAGCATCCGCACCGCGCCCTTGGTCGCCGCATACGGCGCGATCGTCGGCCGTGCGAGCTCGCTCTGCACCGAGCAGATGTTGATGATCTTCCCCCGGCCGCGCGCGATCATGTGCCGCGCGACGGCCTGCGCGACGTTGAACACGCCGTCGAGGTTCACGCGCATCAACGCCTGCCAGTCGTCCGGTTCGAATGTGTCGAGCGGCGCGCGGCGCTGGATGCCCGCGTTGTTCACGAGGATGTCGATCGCGCCGACGCGCGCCTCGACATCGTCGATCGCGGCGCGCACCTGCGCGTGCTCGGTGACGTCGAACACCGCATGGTCGGCAGCAAAGCCTTCCTCGCGGAAATGGCGCGCGAGCGTCGCGGCCTTCTCCTCATTGCGATCGTTGATGACGATCGCGGCGCCGGCTTCCGCGAGCCCGCGGGCGAGCGTCAGCCCGATCCCGCGTCCGGAACCGGTAATCAATGCGCGGCGGCCGTCGAGGCGGAACCGGTCAAGCGCATGGGTCATGGATGTCTCCTCGTGCCAGTCGAGCCGGCGGCCCGTCGCGGCCGGTCTCGCGTTGACGCTATCTTCGGCCCGCTGCCGGACACCGCGCCAATGGTTGTTTTTGATCCGGTTATCATGAAATCTGATTACCGCCCACGGGTGCCCGCCGACCATGGAACTCAAGCAATTGCGCGCCTTCGTCACGCTCGCGGAAGAGCTGCATTTCGGGCGCGCCGCGCAGCGCCTGTTCATCGTGCAGCCCGCGCTGAGCATGCAGATCAAGGCGCTCGAGGAAGAACTCGGTGCGCGCCTGTTCGAGCGCGACCGGCACAAGGTCGAACTGAGCGACACGGGGCGCGTGTTCCTGCCCGAGGCACGCGCCACGCTGCAGCAGGCCGCGCGCGCGGAGCAGATGGCGCGGCTGTCGAGCCGCGGCGAAATCGGCACGCTGCGCATCGCGTTCGTATCGTCGGTGCTGCCCACGCTGCTGCCGGCCGTGCTGCGCACGATGCGCGAGCGCTATCCGCTGATCACGCTCGAACTGAAGGACATGCCGACGCCCGACCAGATCGCCGCGCTGCGCGACCGGCGGATCGATTTCGGGATGATCCGGCTGCCGGCCGCGTATGCGGGCATCGACACGCGCGTGGTGCTCGAGGAAGGGTTCGTCGTCGCGCTGCCGCTCGACCATCCGCTGGCCGCGCACGACGCGATTTCACCGGCCGCGCTGCGCGGCCAGCCCGCGTTCGTCCTCGCGCGCCGTTACGCGCCCGGTTTTCACGACGACATGCTGCTTGCGCTGAGCCGCGCGGGCACGACGCTCGAGATTGCGCAGGAGTTCGGGGAATTCACGACGATGCTCGCGCTCGTCGCGGCGGGCATGGGGATCGGGCTGATCCCGGCGGAAGCGGCCAGCGCGCTGCCGCCGAACGTGCTCGCGCGGCCGCTCGACCTGGCCGGCCACCGCACCGGCATCGGCCTCGCGTGGACCGATCTCGACAGCCCGCTGAAGCGTGCGTTCGTCGCCGCGCTCGAGCAGGTGGCGGCGGCATCGGGGCCATAAAAAAGCCCGGCCGGAAAACCCGGCCGGGCTCGTTCGCCGCGCGCACCGCCTCGCGGCGGCCGCGCAACGTGCGGGATTACTTCGCGTTCGCGAATGCGACAGCCGTATCCAGCATGCGGTTCGAGAAACCCCACTCGTTGTCGTACCAGCTCGACACCTTCACGAGGCGGCCCGACACCTTGGTCAGCGTTGCGTCGAACGTCGACGAAGCCGGGTTGTGGTTGAAGTCGATCGACACCAGCGGTGCGTCGTTGTAGCCGAGGATGCCCTTCAGCGCGCCTTCCGATGCTTCCTTCATGATCGCGTTGACTTCCTCGACCGTCGTGTCGCGCTTCGCGATGAACGACAGGTCGACGACCGACACGTTGATCGTCGGGACGCGGATCGCGTAGCCGTCGAGCTTGCCGTTCAGTTCCGGCAGCACCAGGCCGACGGCCGAAGCAGCGCCCGTCTTCGTCGGGATCTGGCTGTGCGTGGCCGAACGCGCGCGGCGCAGGTCTTCGTGATAGACGTCCGTCAGCACCTGGTCGTTCGTGTACGCGTGGATCGTCGTCATCAGGCCGGTTTCGAGGCCGATCTTGTCGTTCAGCGGCTTGACGAGCGGCGCGAGGCAGTTCGTCGTGCACGATGCGTTCGAGATGACGGTGTGCTCGGCCTTCAGCACGTTGTGGTTCACGCCGTAGACGATCGTGGCGTCGACATCCTTGCCGCCCGGCGCCGAGATGATCACCTTCTTCGCGCCGCCCTTCAGGTGCGCGCTCGCCTTTTCCTTCGTCGTGAAGAAGCCCGTGCATTCCATCACGACGTCGACGCCCAGTTCGCCCCACGGCAGTTCTGCCGGGTTGCGGTTCGCCAGCACGCGGATCTTGTCGCCGTTCACGACGAGGTAATCGCCGTCGACCGACACTTCGCCCGGGAACTTGCCGTGCGCGGTGTCGTACTGGGTCAGGTGCGCGTTGGTCTTCGCATCGCCCAGGTCGTTGATCGCGACGATCTCGAGATCGTGCTTCTTGCCGTTTTCATAGAACGCGCGCAGCGTGTTGCGGCCGATACGGCCGTAGCCGTTGATTGCGACGCGAATCGTCATGGTCTATCTCCTGATGGCTGAAAAAATTCGTTTCGTGCAGCTTCACGGTGCGACGCGCGCGAGGGGTGGCGCGCGTCGCGAATGCTTTTAGGCCAGCACGGCCTTCGCGGTCTCGACGACGTGCTCGACGGTGAAGCCGAAGTACTTGAACAGCACGCCGGCCGGCGCCGATTCGCCGAACGTGTCGATCCCGACGACGCCGCCTTCGAGGCCGACGTACTTGTGCCAGAAGCTCGTCACGCCCGCTTCGATCGCGACGCGGCGCACGCCGTGCGGCAGCACGCGTTCGCGGTATTCGGCGTCCTGGCGGTCGAACACGTTGGTCGACGGCATCGACACGACGCGGGCCGCGATGCCCTGCTGCGCGAGCGGCTCGACGGCCTTCATCGCGAGTTCCACTTCCGAGCCCGTCGCGATCAGGATGATCTTGCGCGCGACGATCTCTTCGTCCCAGTCCTTCAGCACGTAACCGCCCTTCGCGATGTTCGCGATCTGCGCATCGGTACGCGGGTTGAACGCGAGGTTCTGGCGGCTGAAGATCAGGCTCGACGGACGGTCTGCAGCGATCGCGTGCGTCCAGGCGACGGCCGTCTCGACCGTGTCGGCCGGACGCCACACGTCGTGGTTCGGGATCAGGCGCAGGCTCGACACGTGCTCGATCGACTGGTGCGTCGGGCCGTCTTCGCCGAGGCCGATCGAATCGTGCGTGAACACGAAGATCGACGGCACCTTCATCAGCGCGGCGACGCGCAGTGCGTTGCGGCTGTAGTCGGAGAACGTCAGGAACGTGCCGCCGAACGGCTTGTGGCCGCCGTGCAGCGCGAGGCCGTTGATCGCGGCGCTCATGCCGAATTCGCGCACGCCGTAGTTGATGTGGTTGCCCAGCGCGACGCCCGGGCCTTCCGGATTCGCGCGAACCGCCTTCGATGCCTTCCAGTTGGTCAGGTTCGAGCCGGTCAGGTCGGCCGAGCCGCCGAGCAATTCGGGCAGCGCGGCAGCCAGGCCTTCGATCGCCTGCTGCGACGCCTTGCGGGTCGCCACCGTCTCGCCGCGCTCGTTCGCGCCGGCGATGATCGCTGCCGCCTTCTCGGCCCAGTCGGCCGGCAGCTGGTTGGCCATCCGGCGCTCGAATTCGGCGGCTTCTGCCGGGAACTTGGCGCGATAGGCAGCGAACGTCGCGTCCCATTCGGTTTCAGCGCGCTTGCCGGCTTCCTTCGCGTCCCATGCCGCGTAGACTTCCTGCGGAATGACGAACGGCTCCCACTTCCAGCCGAGCGCTTCGCGCGTCTTCGCGATTTCTTCCGCGCCGAGCGCCGCGCCGTGCACGTCGTGGCCGCCGGCCTTCGTGGCCGCGCCCTGGCCGATCACCGTCTTGCAGCAGATCAGCGTCGGCTTGTCCGACAGCTTCGCCTTCGCGATGGCCGCGTCGACTGCGTCGACGTCATGGCCGTTCACGTGCGGGATCACGTTCCAGCCGTACGCTTCGAAGCGCTTCGGCGTGTCGTCGTGGAACCAGTTCACGACGTCGCCGTCGATCGAGATGCCGTTGTCGTCGTACAGCGCGATCAGCTTGTTCAGCTTCAGCGTGCCCGCGAGCGAGCAGGCTTCGTGCGAGATGCCTTCCATCAGGCAGCCGTCGCCGAGGAACACGTACGTGTGGTGATCGACGATCTTCGCGCCGTCGCGGTTGAACTCGTCGGCCATCAGCGCTTCGCCGAGCGCCATGCCGACCGCGTTCGCGAGGCCCTGGCCGAGCGGGCCGGTGGTCGTCTCGACACCCGGCGTGATCCCGTATTCCGGGTGGCCCGGCGTCTTCGAGTGCAGCTGGCGGAAGTTCTTCAGCTCTTCGATCGGCAGGTCGTAGCCGGTCAGGTGCAGCAGCGAGTACAGCAGCATCGAACCATGGCCGTTCGACAGCACGAAGCGGTCACGGTCGGACCAGCGCGGGTTCGTCGGGTTGTGCTTCAGGTGGCGCGACCAGAGCGCGACGCCGATTTCGGCCATGCCCATCGGCATGCCGGGGTGGCCGGAGTTTGCTTGCTGGACGGCGTCCATCGCGAGCGCACGGATCGCGTTGGCCATCAGGGTGGTGGAGGCGGGAGACGAAGTCGTCATGTCGAGTCCGGAGAACGAGTCGAGGAAACGGGGGCACGGTGGCATCCGGAAGCTCGAGCGTCAATCGTTCCCGGCGCGCGGTGCGGCGCCTGACGGACGCGAAGCGGACGGAGCCTACGGACGGGGCTGCAAAGCTCGTCATTTTAACAGATGGGCTGACATTTCCCTTGTCGGCGCGTAGTGTTCCGGCACGGTTTTCCGTCAAACCGCCCGCCTCCTATAATTCAGACGTCGGAACTGACTGCCCCCAGTGGCCCGCCCGTGAGCACCACGCTTCTCTTTCACCCTACGCCCCACGCCACCTACGGCTTCCCGAATGCCCGGCGGCTCGCGCACGTCGCGTCCCCGCACCAGCAGATCGAAGTCTGGGAAACCCCGCAGCTCGGCCGCCTGTTCACGCTGGACGGCCGGCCGATGACGTCGGTCGGCGACGAGTACGTCTATCACGAGTGCATGACGCACCCGGCCGCGCTCGCGCACCCGTCGCCGAAGAAGGCGCTCGTGCTCGGCGGCGGCGACGGCGGCGCGGCACGCCAGTTGCTCAAGCACGCGTGCATCGAGCGGATCGTGATCGCGGAACTCGACGACGAGGTGGTCGGGATGGCGCGCCGCTATCTCGACGACGTGCACCAGGGCGCGCTCGACGACCCGCGCGTCGAGGTCGTGATCGGCGACGCCGCACACTTCGTCGAATCGACCGTCGAGCATTTCGATCTCGTCGTGTTCGACCTCACGCCGCCCGATTCGCCGGCGGCCGGCCTCTATACGCGTGCGTTCTACGCGCGGCTCAAGCGCATTCTCACGCCGTGCGGCGCGATCTCGATGCATCTCGGCTCGCCGGTGTTCCACGCAGCGCGCATCGCCGCGCTGCTCGACGACCTGCGCGCGAGCTTCGCGGTCGTCGATCCGTTGTCCGCGCACGTACCGCTATACGGTTCGCAGTGGCTGATGGCGATCGCGAGCGATACGCTCGACGCGGCCGCGCTGTTCGCGCACGACATCGACGAACGGCTCGCGGCCCGCCGCGTCCACGGCCTGCGCTACTACGATGCGCGGCTGCATGCGTCCCTCTTTGCCCTGCCGTGCGCGCTGCGCGATACACTGGGCGTTCGCCGCTGAGCGTCCGGTCGGCCGCATCGCTCCGTTTTTCCGTCGAGGTCCTGCATGGTTCGCCGTGCGAAACACGGAACAGGAACGACCCGGATGCCGCGCCACCCTGGTCCCACAGGAGATTTTCATGACCGATCCACGTCCGGCCAACGTGCCTTGGTTGACGCCCTACCTGGCCGTGCGCAACGCGCGCGCAGCCATCGATTTCTTCAAGGCCGCCTTCGGTTTCGAGCTGCGCGACCTGCACGACGAGGACGGCGCGATCATGCACGTCGAGATGAGCTACCGTGGCCAGCTGATCGTGATGTTCGCGCCCGAAGGCGCGTTCGGCTCGACCGCGCTCACGCCGAAAAGCGCGAACACGACCGCACCGCAATCGTTCTATCTGTATGTCGACGACGTCGACGCCACCTGGCAGCGCGCGCTCGACGCGGGCGCGAAATCGCTGAGCGCGCCGCAGGACCAGTTCTGGGGCGACCGCTTCGCGCAGATCGAGGATCTCGACGGCTACCGATGGGCGCTTGGACACCGTCTCGACGCATGACCGACACCGCAACACGCATGAACGAAGCCACCACCACCGCGGCCGTGCCGCGCTTTTTCGTCGACGCCGCGTTGCGCGTCGACACCACGCTCGCGTTGCCGGCCGACGTCGCGCGCCACGCGCAGGTGCTGCGCCTGCAGCCCGGCGACGTGCTCGCACTGTTCGACGGCACCGGCGGCCAGTACCGCGCGCGGCTCGCCGAGATCGACAAGCGCAGCGCGATCGCGCAGATCGAAACGTTCGAACCGGCCGAGGCCGAGCCGCCCTACCGCGTGACGCTCGCGCAAGGGATCGCCGGCGGCGACAAGATGGACTGGGTGATCGAGAAAGCCGTCGAGCTCGGCGTCGCGGCGGTCGTGCCGCTGTCGACCGCGCGCGGCGTCGTGAAGCTGTCCGGCGAACGCGCGGACAAGCGCGTCGCGCACTGGCGCGGCGTCGTGCGTGCGTCGTGCGAACAGTGCGGACGCAACCGTGTGCCCGACGTCGCGCCGGTCGCTGGCTTCCACGCGTGGCTCGATACGCTGCCGGCCGCACCGGCCGACGGCGAGTTGCGGCTGCTGCTGTCGCCGCGTGCGAGCATCCCGTTCGCGTCGCTGCCCGGCACGCCGCCCGCGGCCACCGTCACGCTGCTGATCGGTCCCGAAGGCGGGCTGTCGCCCGACGAGGAAAACGCGGCACGGGCCCGCGGGTTCACCGCGCTGTCGCTCGGGCCGCGCGTGCTGCGCACCGAGACGGCCGGCGCGGCCGTGCTCGCGGCGCTCGCGGCACGCTGGGGCGGGTGGTGACGAGCAGGGAGTGCCGCCGCGAGGCGGCGCGGCCCTTCCCCGCACGCACGCGACGCTGACGCCGCGGTTTATCGCACGTTACTTGTCGCTCGACGCGCCGTGCGGCATCGAATCGGACAACGCGTCGAGCACCGGCGTCAGCACGTCTCCCGGGCTACCGGTCGTCCAGCCGCCGTCCTTCAGGCTATAGATGTCGATCTTGCCCGTCACCGGGTGCGTCACCGGCGCATCGTCCAGCACCTGCGCGATGCCCGAGAAGATCGTCTTGAGCGACGCAAGGCGTGCCGCCTCGCTCTTCAGGCGCCGATTCGGCCCCAGCTTCGCCTCGAGCGCCTTCGCGCCCGGCCCTGCATCCGCCACGCGGCACGCGAATTCGACGGTCGCGATCGTCTGGCCCTCGATGGCCGAATTCGGATGCAGCGACGACCCGGTCGTCCTGCATTCCGAGCGATTGAGCGCGCGCTGATAAGCGGCGGCCATGCTCTCGACCGACGGACGCAACGCGGCACTCGCCTTCGGCGGCATCGGCGCGAGGATCCCGTCGGCCATGTCCTTGCGCATCGACTCGCCCATCGTCGACAGCACGCCGATGTCGAGCGCGTCCTTGCCGCTGTAGCTCGCGCGAACCGCGTCGTTGAATTCGCGGGCTTTCGACACGTCGCCGTTGACGAGTGCGCCGATGTAAAGGTCGACGGTCTGCTCGGGCGTCAGCGGCGCGGCATGCGCGGCGCCGGCCGCGACCAGCAGGGGCAGCACGACGGCACGTGCGGAACGGGAAATATTCATGGGAAGACAGCCCTCTCTCGATGGTTTGTTGTATGCACCCGATGCGGCGGCTGCCGCAGCCGGGCCGACCGGGATTGTCTCGAAAAATGGCGTCAGATGAAAGGCCGATGTCAGCAATCGACGTGCCGCACTGGTGCCTGCGCATCGCGCAGACGCAAAAAAGCCCGCTCGAGGCGGGCTTCTTGCCGGATCGGCCGCGGGCCGGCGCGAGCTTACGCGAACGAGTAGAACACGCGGAACGCGACCTTGCGCTCGGCCCAGAATTCGGCCGCCTCGCGGAACACGTCGAGCAGCGTCTCGCGCCCTTCCTTGTCGAATTTCTGCGCGATCGGCAGCCCTTCGAGGACGATCACGAAACCGGGCTGCGCGCCGGCCTTCGCGACGAGGTCGGTCAGGCAGTCGTACAGCGCGTCGTAGTTCTTCCCGAAATGCTTCGGAAACAGGAACGATGTCGCGATCGTTTCCATCACTTCCTGCTTCGACTGCGCGGCGCCGCAATACGCGAACAGGAAGTGCTGGCCGAGCCGGCCGGCTTCGTCGGCGAGATCCTGCACGCGGAACGCGCGGATCGACTGCACGAGATTGGGTCGCACGGTCGTGAAAAGGCTCATAGGCTCCTCGTTCGATGAAAGCCCGGGCTCGGCTTCCTGTTGCTCCGGCGTGCCGCCAGCCTGCGCCGCCGCGTGCAATTGAATCACGCGCTGAAACAGATTGCCGTCGCCGGCCGCGAACAGTTCCGCCGCCGCCGTATCGTGCGCGTAGATGGAGTCGCTCATGCCATTCGTCCCGAAGTCATTCAACAATACGTTTAAAACTGTTGTAGTGGTCGCCCGTGTAATAACAGTTGTCGATCCGGCGCAAAGGCCCGCCACAGACGATCCGGCGCGCCCCGCGGTTGCGGGCACGCGGCGTCGGCACCGTGTACTCATGGTAGTAGCCGCGCTTCGCCTTCGGCAGGATCCGCTCGCGGTTGCCGAATACGACGCCGTCTTTCTCGTACGGATAGGGGCCGCCCGCGCCGATCAGGCCCAGCGTGGTCACGGCCTCGCGCGGAAGACTGGCAGCCGGAATCGTATCGAGTCCGCTGGCGGCCACGTCGGCCGGAACGGCCTCCCGTGCGTAAGCGGCGGAAACCAGACTGCCCGTCGGCGTGCCGACGATACCCATCGCGAACATCGCGAAGACGGACGCGAGCGCGCCGTTGCGGAGCCACTTGCGTGCCATGAACCAGGGTTCCCGCTGTTAAATCAAGTAGTTGACGACCAACAAAGGCGTTAGCGTAGCGTTATTGGCCGCGCGAATCAATGTCCGTTTGGGAATCGAAAGCGTCGTGATACCCGGAATCGCGCATTTCTTACCAAAATTACACTACATTTATCTTACATGAGATAAAATCCGGATGGCATCTCGCTACTGGCAGGAACTGCCTCCCTGCCTCGCTCGCGGTCTGGAGTGGAGAGATGCTGCTTGTTGCTTGCGGGAAGCGCGTTTGCGCCCTGCCCGGCGGCGTGCCCATTGCGGGCACGCCTCTTTTTGCTTTTGTTTACAATTTTCCCGACGCGCCACGCCGGTTCGACCGGCCTGGCGCGTTCGTTTTGGCTCAGCGCGTCGCGTTCACGTCGGCGACGAGCAGCGCCGCCATGTTGACGATGCGGCGAACGGTCGCCGATTCGGTCAGCACGTGTACCGGCTGCGCGGCGCCGAGCAGGATCGGCCCGATCGCGATGTTGTTGCCGGCGGCCGTCTTCAGCAGGTTGTACGCGATGTTCGCGGCGTCGATGTTCGGCAGGATCAGCAGGTTCGCTTCGCCTTCCAGCGTCGATTCCGGCAGGATTTCCTTGCGCAGCGCCGCGTCGAGCGCGACGTCGCCGTGCATCTCGCCGTCGACCTTCAGCTCCGGTGCACGTTCCTGCAGGATCGCGAGCGTATCGCGCATCTTCTTCGCCGAAGGCGCATTGCTCGTGCCGAAATTCGAGTGCGACAGCAGCGCGACCTTCGGCTCGATGCCGAAGCGGCGCACCTCTTCCGCGGCCATGATCGTGATCTCGGCCAGCTGCTCCGGGGTCGGATCGACGTTCACGTGCGTATCGACGAGGAAAATCTGGCGGCCCGGCAGCACGAGGCCGTTCATCGCCGCGTACACGCTGCAGCCCGGACGCTTGCCGATCACCTGGTCGATGAAGTGCAGGTGACGGTGCGTGGTGCTGATCGTGCCGCAGATCATCCCGTCCGCTTCGCCCTTCTTCACCAGCATCGAGCCGATCAGCGTCGTGCGGCGGCGCATTTCGACGCGTGCGAGCTGCTCGCTGATGCCCTTGCGCGCCATCATCTTGTAGTACGTCTGCCAGAAGTCGCGGTAGCGCTCGTCGTGCTCGGTGTTGACGACCGTGAAATCGGTGCCCGGCGTCAGGCGCAGGCCGTAGCGCTGGATACGGTGCTCGATCACCGACGGGCGGCCGATCAGGATCGGCTTGGCCAGTTTCTCGTCGACGATGATCTGAACGGCGCGCAACACGCGCTCTTCTTCGCCTTCCGCGAATACGACGCGCTTCTTCTCTTCCGATGCGGCGCGCGCGATCTGGAAGATCGGCTTCATCGTCGTGCCGCTGTGATACACGAACTGCTGCAGGTGGACGCGGTACGCCTCCATGTCCTCGATCGGGCGCGTCGCGACGCCGCCGTCCATCGCGGCCTGCGCGACGGCCGGCGCGATCTTCACGATCAGGCGCGGATCGAACGGCTTCGGAATCAGGTATTCGGGCCCGAACGACAGGTCCTGGATGCCGTACGCGGTCGCGACGATGTCGCTCTGTTCGTGCTGCGCGAGCTCGGCGATCGCGTTGACGGCCGCGATCTCCATTTCACGCGTGATCGTCGTCGCGCCGACGTCGAGTGCGCCGCGGAAGATGAACGGGAAGCACAGGACGTTGTTGACCTGGTTCGGGTAGTCGGTCCGGCCGGTGGCCAGCACCGCGTCCGGACGCACTTCGAGTGCGAGTTCCGGCAGGATTTCCGGCGTCGGGTTCGCGAGCGCGAGGATCAGCGGGCGCTCGGCCATGCCCTTCACCATTTCCTGCTTCAGCACGCCCGCGGCCGACAGGCCGAGGAAGATGTCCGCGCCGTCGATCACTTCGGCCAGCGTCCGCGCTTCGGTTTCGCGCGCGAAACGCTCCTTGTCCGGATCCATCAGCTCGGCACGGCCCTTGTAGACCACGCCGGCCAGATCGGTCACCGTGATGTTCTCGAGCGGCAGGCCGATGTCGACCAGCAGGTCGAGACAGGCGAGCGCGGCCGCACCCGCGCCGGAGGCGACGAGCTTGACCTTCTTGATGTCCTTGTTGACGACCTTCAGGCCGTTCGTGACGGCCGCGGCCACGACGATCGCGGTGCCGTGCTGGTCGTCGTGGAACACCGGGATCTTCATCCGCTTGCGCGCTTCGCGCTCGACGATGAAGCAGTCGGGTGCCTTGATGTCTTCCAGGTTGATCCCGCCGAAGGTCGGCTCCAGCGCAGCGATCACGTCGACGAGCTTGTGCGGGTCCGACTCGTTCAGCTCGATGTCGAACACGTCGATGCCCGCGAACTTCTTGAACAGCACGGCCTTGCCTTCCATCACCGGCTTCGACGCGAGCGGGCCGATGTTGCCGAGACCGAGCACCGCCGTGCCGTTCGTGACGACGCCGACCAGGTTGCTGCGCGCGGTGAAGCGCGCCGCGTTGAGCGGATTCTCGACGATCTCCTCGCACGCGTACGCCACACCCGGCGAATACGCGAGCGCGAGGTCGCGCTGGTTGATCATCTGCTTGGTCGGAGCGATCGCGATTTTCCCGGGCGTCGGGAATTCGTGATAATCGAGCGCGGCTTCGCGGAGCTTGGCTTTGGAGGAGGCTTGAGTAGACATGTGTCTCGTGGCGGGCGGATTAGAATAACTGTTCGACGGGCATTGTAGCGCCAATCATCGGCCGCCAGACCGGCGATTCGGGTGCAACAGCCGCGACAAAAATGGGCTGAACGGTGCAGGAACGCCGCCGCTCGCCTCGTACAATGCCGTTCCTCCCACCGTTTCGGATCACCCGCCGTGCCAGCTGCCCTTTCCGAGTTTTCGCTGATCGAACGCTTCTTCACGCGCCGCGCCGCGCAGGGCGCCCGCGCGTCGACGCTCGGCATCGGCGACGATTGCGCGCTGATCACACCGCGATCTGGGAAATTGCTGGCCATTTCGACGGACATGCTGGTGGAGGGTCGTCACTTCTTCCCCGATGTCGCGCCCGACGCGCTCGGTCACAAGACGCTCGCGGTCAACCTGTCCGACCTCGCGGCGATGGGCGCCGAGCCGCGCGCGTTCACGCTCGCGTGCGCGCTGCCGCGCGCCGACGCGGCGTGGCTCGAGGCGTTCAGCAACGGGCTGTTCGCGCTCGCCGAGCGCTACGGCTGCGAACTGATCGGCGGCGACACGACGAGCGGGCCGCTGAACCTGTGCGTGACCGTGTTCGGCGAAGTCGCGCCCGACGCGGCGCTGCGGCGCGACGCCGCGCGCGACGGCGACGACGTGTGGGTGTCCGGCACGCTCGGCGATGCGCGCGCGGGCCTCGGCGTCGCGCGCGGCGAATGGGCGGCCGGCGCGGACGAAGCGGCCGCGTTCCGGCGCGCGCTCGAGCGGCCCGAACCGCGCATCGCGCTCGGCCTCGCGCTCGCGGGCGTCGCGCATGCGGCGCTCGACCTCTCCGACGGCCTCGCCGGCGACCTGCAGCACATCCTGACGCGCTCGAACGTGCGCGCCGAGATCGACGCCGACGCGGTGCCGCGCTCGGCCGCGCTCGCGACGCTGCCGCCCGACGTGCAGCGCCGCTGCACGCTGGCGGGCGGCGACGACTACGAACTGTGCTTCACCGCGCCGGCCAAGGCCCGCGCGGCGGTCGAAGCGGCCGGCGCAACGGCCGGCGTGCCGGTCACGCGAATCGGTACAATACGCGCGTTGTCCGCGCCGTCGGCGCAACCCGCGATCGCGTGGCACGACGCCGCCGGCGCGCCCCTCGCTCTCACGTTGCACGGCTTCGACCACTTCCATGCAGACTGACCCGACGCCCGCGCACGCCGCGGCCGAGACCGGCGCCGCCCCCAACGCGCCGCAGCGCGTGACCGCGCGCTTCATGCTGTCGCATCCGGCGCACATCGTGTCGCTCGGCTTCGGCAGCGGGCTCGCGCCGATCATGCCCGGCACGTTCGGCTCGCTGTTCGGCTGGCTCAGTTTCGTCGTGCTCAACCGCTACCTGACGGTGCCCGAATGGTGGGCGCTGATCGCCGTCGGCTTCGTGGCGGGCACGTGGATCACCGGTTTCACCGCGAAGAAGATGGGCACGTCCGATCCGGGCGCCGTCGTCTGGGACGAAATCGTCGCGATCTGGCTCGTGATGCTGTTCGTCACGCCGGCGACCTTCATCGGCCAGCTGTGGGCGTTCGTCGCGTTCCGCTTCTTCGACATGCTCAAGCCGCCGCCGATCCGCTATTTCGACCGCCGCCTGAAAGGCGGCCTCGGCATCATGGTCGACGACCTGGTCGCCGCGTTCATGACGCTGCTCGTGATCGCCCTGTGGCGCTCCGTCGTCGGCTGACCGATTTCCCGACTCCCGTTTCCCGACGCGCATGCCAACCGATTCCGTCGTCCATCAGCTTGCGATCCGCGCAGGCAACAAGCTGCGTGACGAGCACCTCGCGCTCGCCACCGCCGAATCCTGCACCGGCGGGATGATCGCCACGGCGATCACCGACATTTCCGGCAGCAGCCAGTGGTTCGAGCGCGGCTTCGTCACGTATTCGAACCAGGCCAAGATCGAGATGATCGGCGTGCCGCCCGAGCTGATCGACAAGCACGGCGCCGTCAGCGAGCCCGTCGCGCGCGCGATGGCCGAAGGCGCGCTGCGCAACAGCCGTGCGCAGGTCGCGCTGTCCGTCACCGGCATCGCGGGCCCGGCCGGCGGCAGCGAGAAGAAGCCGGTCGGCACCGTGTCGTTCGGCTGGAGCAACCGGCTGCATACCGACGTCGAGACGCTCGTGTTCAAGGGCGACCGCGAGCAGATCCGCACGCAGGCGGCGGCGCATGCGCTGCGCGGGCTGCTGAAGCTGCTCGACGAACGCGAAGGCTGATCGTTCCCGGGGGCACAAGCAACGCCCCCGCCCGCTTACTGGATCGCGTCGGGCTTCACGACGATCCAGTTCCTGTCCGCCGTCACCGGCAGGCCGAGCGCCTTCTGCTTCGCGGCCGATTCGTCCGACCACGCGCGGATCTGCGCCATCTGCTTGTCCTTCTTGTTGATCCACACGCGCACGCCGCCGCGCGCGACGTCGGTCGCGTTCAGCAGCATGTAGCCGTCGGACGTCGGCGTGTCGCCCGCGACGAGCACCGGCTTCTTCCACTGGTCGATCCAGCCGACGATCGAACCGAGCTTGCCTTCGTACCACGTCATCGGGTTCATCAGGAACGGCGTGATCACCAGATTGCGGTTCGCGGCCTCGTCGTACTTGCCGGCCTTGATCTGCAGCCGCGACGTCGTCAGCGCGCCGGTCGCCGGGTTGCGCAGCAGCGTCGTCACGCCGATCACGTTCTGCGGCTTCACGTTGTAGCCGTACTTCGGGTCCGACAGCACGAGCCGCGCGAGCTCCTCGTGCGCGGCCGTCATCACGTAGACGTCGATCCCGTTCTCGTGCAGCGCGTTGTACAGCTCCTGCATCCCGCGGAAGAAGCGCGGCGGGTTCACCGTGCCGTCGACCACCTTGTCGCCCTGCCAGTAGCGGATCGGGATCGGCTTGCCGTCGGCGAGCATCGCGTCGACGTGGCGCTTCAGGTCGGCAAGCGACTGCCCGGCGAACGCCTGCGCGATCCACGGGTAGCAGACGAGATCGTCGATCTCGCACAGCCGGTAGTAATAGCTCGTCAGCGATTCCTGGTAGTCGGCGGAATCCTTGAACGGGATCAGCTTCAGCGACGGGTCGAGCGTGTCGCGCGTCAGCACGCCGCGGTTCTCCAGATACGGCAGCAGCGACTCCTCGAGGTCGTAGCGGTAGGTCGTGTTGTCGGCGTCGAATACCGCGTAGTCGCCGCGGTTCGCGTGCGCGGCGATCATCGCGTTCAGCGCCTTCGCGCTGTCGGCCGGCCAGTGCGACAGATCGGCCGCATGGGCGAACGTCATGCACAACGACGCGGCAAGCGCGCTCAGAAGATGACGGGACAGCTTGGGCATGGCGTCGCTCCCTTTCTTGACATTGTGATTACGGATCGATGACAAGCGGGAGCATCGCGCGACTAAATTGCAAGCATGCGATACGGAAGCGACGGGAAGTTGTCCGCGCGCGTCAATGCGGCGGACGGCGGGAAAGGCAGGTGCGCGGCCCGCGCATGCGGGCCCGGCGAGGCAAGGCCGCCCGGGCGGGCGGCCGGTATTTCAGCGATGCGCGTTGATCGTGTCGCGCGTCTTCTGCGCGGCGAGCGCCGCGGCTTCGGCGAAATCCTCGCCCTTGCTCGCGTACAGGATCGCGCGCGACGAGTTGATCATCATGCCCGTCGCGTCGGCCGTGCGGCCCGCGTTGACGGTCGCCTGCACGTCGCCGCCCTGCGCGCCGATACCGGGGATCAGGAGCGGCATGTCGCCGACGATCCCGCGCACGATCTCGATTTCCTTCGGGAACGTCGCGCCGACCACGAGGCCAAGCTGGCCGTTCTTCGCATTCCACTTGTTCGCCGCGAGATCCGCGACGACCTGGTACAGCGGGCGGCCCGGATGGCCGGCCCCGCCCGTTTCGAGGAACTGCAGGTCGGAACCGCCCGGGTTCGACGTGCGGCACAGCACGATCACGCCCTTGCCTTCGTGCTCGAAGTACGGCTCGACCGAGTCGTAGCCCATGTACGGGTTCACCGTGACGGCGTCGGCGCGATAGCGCTCGAACGCTTCGCGCGCGTACTGCTCGGCCGTGCTGCCGATGTCGCCGCGCTTCGCGTCGAGGATCACGGGCAGGCCCGGATGCTGGAGGTGGATGTGCGCGATCAGGCGCTCGAGCTGGTCTTCCGCGCGATGCGCGGCGAAGTAGGCGATCTGCGGCTTGAATGCGCTCGCGTACGACGCGGTCGCGTCGACGATCTGCCGGCAGAATTCGAAGATCGCGTCGGGCTGGCCGTCGAACTGCACGGGAAAGCGCGACGGCTCGGGATCGAGGCCGACGCACAGCAGCGAATTCGTGCGCTGCCACGCGGCGCGCAGCGATTCAATGAAAGTAAGCGGGGAAGACATGGCGGGTACTCGCGGCAAACCGTTGGTAGACCGCGTATTTTACCCGCGTCGCCGGCGTCCCTCGCGAGTCGCCGCATTGCTGCGCGCATCGGCGCGCTCGACGGTGAACGCGAACCGCCGCGCGAGCCGCTCGCCGGGCGCGAGCAGCGTCATCCCGTGCGCGGTCGCGCCGCCCGGCAGGTTCACCGCATTGATCGGATGATCGACCGGCTCGAAGCAGAAGAAATCCTCGCCCGGCGGCGTGTAGAGCACGTACGCGTCGGCATCCGCCGCGACGGTCAGCGACAGCCCGCGGCGCGGCCAGCTGACCGTCGCGTGGCCGCCCCAGCCGGTGAACGCGTGATTGACGAGCGCGGCCGGCAGCGGATACGCGACGCCGAACTGCCAGGCCGGCGGCACGCTCACGTGCCGCACCGGCAGGAAATCGGCGCCCGACAGCCACAGCCCGCCGGCCGCCGCGGCCAGCTCGGTCGCCGTATCGCGCACGAGGAACGGATGCACGCCGAGCCCGAACGGCAGCCGCGCGCGCCCCGCGTTCTCGATCGTCAGCGCGATCGACAGCGTCGCGTCGTCGAGTTCGAACGACTGGATCGCGCGGAACGCATACGGCGCGCCGCCGGTGCGGTCGAGCGACAACTGCAGCGTCGTGTCGGTCGCATCGTCCACCTGCCACGGCGCGAGCCAGCCGTCGCCGTGGATCGGCAGCGGCTCGTCGCGGCGGTTGCGCGGCACCGCGACCTTGCGCCCGTCGCACTCGAAGCGCCCGTCGCCGATCCGGTTCGAGTAAGGCAGCAGCGGATAGCACGCGAGCTCGTTCGGGTCCGTCGCCGCCTCCGGATGCTCGCAGCGGCGGAACACCGGCATCAGCGCGCCGTTGTCGCCGCGCCAGTCGAAGCGCGCGATGCCGCCGCCGAGATGCGGCAGCACGTCGAGCCGCAACGACGCGTTCGACAGCGTGACGGCCGCCGCATGCGCGGCGCCGACGCCCTGCGCGAACGCGGCCGTCTGCGGGCCGGGGCTGACCGGCTGCGCGGCGGCGGCCAGGCGCGCGCGGCGCGACTGGCTGGTGGACGACGATGCGCGCGAGGACGTGGCGGTCATGGTGAGCTCCTTTCCTTCGTCGAAGAAACGATGCAGGTCGGTGCGAACGGTCAGGCCCAGCCGCCGTCGACGATCACGTCCTGCGCGGTGATCATCCGGCTGTCGTCGGCCGCGAGGAACAGCGCCATCCGCGCGAGGTCGGCCGGCAGCAGCTCGGCGTCGATGCACTGGCCGGCCTTGATCGCCGCGCGGCCCGCGTCGTCGAGCCACAGCCGGCGCTGCTTGTCGGTCATCACCCAGCCGGGCACCAGCGCATTCACGCGGATGCCGAACGGGCCGAGGTCGCGCGCGAGACCGCGCGTCAACCCCTGCACGGCCGCCTTCGCCATCACGTAGACGGGATAGCCGCCGTTCTTCAGCATCCAGCTGATCGAGCCGAGATTGATGATCGCGCCGCCGCCCTGCTGCTTCATGTCGTCGATCACCGCCTGCGCGGCGAAGAACTGGTGCCGCAGGTTCACCGCGATGCCCGCGTCGAACGAATCGGGCGTCACGTCGCCGATCGCGTGGCGCGCGTCGTTCGCCGCGTTGTTCACGAGCACCGCGATCGCGCCGATCCGTGCCCGGATCGCGTCGATCGCATGGCGCAGCGCGTCGATGTCGGTCAGGTCGCACTGGATGAACAGCGGTGCGTGGCGCACGTGCGCGAGGCTGTCCGCGAGCGCGGCGCCGGCCGCCGCGTCGAGGTCGACGAACGCGACGCGCGCGCCCTGCTCGGCGAAGTGCTCGACGAACGCCGCGCCGATGCCGGTCGCGCCGCCCGTGATCAGCACCGCGCGATCCTCGAGGCTCGGATAGCGTGCGTAGCGCGCGTGGCTCATGGCGTGCGGGCCCGACGCGGAAGTGTCGATGGTCATGCGGTTCGTCTCCGTGGAAACAGGTCGGGTCAGTCGCGTACGCCGCGGTTCTTCAACTGGTCGAGCAGCACGGCCGCGAGCAGGATCGCGCCGCGCACGAGGTACTGGTAGAACGCGTCGATGTTCAGCAGGTTCATCACGTTCTCGACGGTGCCCATGATCAGCACGCCGATCACGACGCCCGAGATCGTCGCGCGGCCGCCCATCAGCGACACGCCGCCGAGCACGCACGCGGAGATCACGTTCAGCTCGAAGCCCTGCGCGGCGTTCGGCTGGCCCGACGTGATGCGCGACGCGAGGATCACGCCCGCGAGCGCCGTCACCGCGCCCTGGATCAGGAAGATGTACACGCGCGTGCGTTCGACGTTGATCCCCGCGAGCCGCGACGCTTCCGGATTGCCGCCGATCGCGAGCGTGTTGCGGCCGTACACGGTCTGGTTCAGCAGCACGCCGAATGCGATGAAGCACAGCAGCGTCACCCAGATCGGCAGCGACACGCCGAACAGCGACAGCCCGCCGAGCGCGATGAAGGTGTCCGACGACACGCCGACCGCCTGCCCCTTCGACACGATGAAGCCGAGCCCGCGCACGATCTCCATCGTCGCGAGCGTCGTGATCAGCGCGTTGATGCGCAGGTACGCGATCACCGCGCCGTTCACGAAGCCGATCGCGGCGCCGGCTGCGACTGCCGCGACGATCGCGACGAACGTGTTGTCGGTCGCGTTCAGCACCATCGCGCACAGCACGCCGGAGAACGCGACGGTCGAGCCGATCGACAGGTCGAAGTCGCGCGACGCGAGACAGAACATCATCGTGCACGCGACCATGCCGATCTGCGAGATCGACAGCGCGAGGCCGAGCATGTTGTCGATCGAGAAGAAGTGATCGACGGTCAGCGACATCGTGATGAACATCACCGCGAAGATCGCGATCAGGCTGTATTCGGTCAGGTGCTGCCACCACTTCTGGCGGTCGCTCTGCTGCGGAACCAGCGCGTCGGCCGTGGGCTTCACGGCGGCGCTGGCCAGGTTTTCGTTGACTTGCATGATGGTGTCTCCTGCTCCTGCATCGCGCGGCCCGCGCCGCGCGTGTTCGATTCGAATGTCGTGTGTCGCGTCAGGCCGCCTCGACCGCGCTCGTCTGCGGCAGCGCGAGGCTCAGCACCGCGTGTTCGTTCGCCTGTTCGCGCGGCAGCTCGCCGGCGATCCGGCCTTCGCGCATCACGACGATGCGGTCGGACACGCCGAGCACTTCCGGCAGCTCCGACGACACCATCACGATCGCGCAGCCGCGCTCCGCGAGCCGGTAGATCACGTCGTAGATCTCGTGCTTCGCGCCGACGTCGATCCCGCGCGTCGGCTCGTCGAGGATCACGACCTTCAGGTCGGGCTCGGCCAGCCAGCGCGACAGGATCGCCTTCTGCTGGTTGCCGCCCGACAGGAAGCGGATCTTCTGGCGCCGGTTCGGCGTCTTGATCTTCAGCCGCTGGATGAAGCGGTCGGCCGTTTCGCTTTCGGCCTTGCGGTTGATGAACAGCCCCGCGCGCAGCGAATGGCGGCGGCAGCTGATGTTGATGTTCTCCGCGACCGATGCGATCGCGATGATCCCTTCTTCCTTGCGGTCCTCGGGGCACAGCACGATGCCGTGGCGGATCGCGTCGCCGGTGCGCTTCACGTCGATGCGCGCGCCGTCGAGCGTCAGCACGCCCGCGCGCCGGTGGTCCGCGCCGTACACGAGCCGCATCAGCTCGCTGCGGCCCGCGCCCACCAGCCCGAAGAAGCCGACGATCTCGCCCGCGCGCACCGAGAAGCTCGCCGGTTCGCGCAGCGCATGGCCGTCGACGCCTTCGGCGGAGAACCGCACGTCGCCGAGCGCGCGCGGCGCGTAATGGTAGATGTCCGAAATCTCGCGCCCGACCATCTCGGCGACGAGCCGTTCGCGCGGCACGTCGGCGAGCGATTCGTGCGACGCGATCTTGCGCCCGTCGCGGAAAATCGTGCACGCATTGCAGAGCCGGTAGATCTCGTCCATCCGGTGCGAGATGTAGATCAGCGCACGGCCCTGCGCGCGCAGGTCGTCGACGAGCTTGAACAGCACCTCGGTCTCGCGATGCGACAGCGAGCTGGTCGGTTCGTCCAGCGCGATCACGCGCGCATTGCGCATCAGCGCCTTGCAGATCTCGACCATCTGCCGCTGCGCGATCGACAGCCGCCCGAGCTTCGCGTCGGGATCGAGATCGACGCCCATCGCCGCGAGCCGCTCGCGCACGTAGCGCTTCGCCTCGCGCTTCCTCACCCAGCCGAACGCGTTCGGCAGGCGGCCGAGCAGCAGGTTTTCCGCGACCGTGAGATCGGGCACGTACTGCAGCTCCTGGTGAATCACCGCGATGCCGGCCGCGATCGACGCGGCCGCACTCGCGAACTGCACGGGCTGGCCGTCGACCAGCACGCTGCCCGCATCGGGCTGGTATTCGCCGCCGAGAATCTTCAGCAGCGTCGACTTGCCCGCGCCGTTCTCGCCCATCAGGCCATGCACCTCGCCCGCATGCACGTCGAACGAAATGCCGTCGAGTGCGCGCACGCCGGGAAATACCTTGCCGATATTGTCAAAACGCAGTGCCGCTGACACGTCGTCTCCCCACTTCCGTATCGATCGACCGCCGGCCGCCGCATCGCCGCGGCAGCCGGCGGGCCGCTTACTTCGACGCGAGCCCCATCTCGTCGCGTACCTTCGACACGTTGTCGCGCGTCGCGAGCATGCCGGTCGTCAGCGTCAGCGCCGGCGGTGCCTTGCCCTGCGTGATCCACGTGTACATCAGGTCCGAGGTTTCCTCGCCGTGGCGCTTCGGGCTGATGATCACGGTGCCGTAGAAGCCCGTCGGCTGCGGCTTCTTGAACTCGTTCAGCGCCGAATCGGAACCGCCGATGCCGATGCCGATCATGTTGTCGGCCTTGAAGCCGCGCCCCTCGGCCGCGCGCACCGCGCCGAGCACGGCCTCGTCGTTCAGGCCGTATGCGACCCAATGCTTGAACTGCGGGTTCTTCGTCAGTGCGATGTTCGCCGCGTTGAATGCGTTTTCGGTGTCGGTCTTCGCCTGCGGCGCCGCGATCACGTTCGCCTTCGGGAAGCCGGCGGCGACCAGCGCGTCGGTCGCGCCGCTCGTACGGTCATGCGCGGTCGGCAGCTGCTCGTAGGTGATGTCGATCGCGCCGACGTCCTTCATGTCCCAGCCGCGCTTCTTGATCTCGGCCGCGATGCCGTCGCCGACCTGCTTGCCGATGTTGTACGCGGAGATCCCCATGTGCGGCACCGACTCGATCGGCTTGCCCGCGCCGTCGACGAGGCGGTCGTCGACCGTCATCATCTTCAGGTTGTGCGACTTCGCCTTCGCGACGATGCCCGGCCCGAGCTTCACGTCGGGCGTGCAGATGATGAAGCCCTGCGCCTTCTGCGCGGACAGGTTGTCGATCGCGCTCATCACCTTCTCGCCGGACGGCGCGCCGATCTTCACGAGCGTGAAGCCCTTCTGCTTCGCGGCCATCTCGGCGAACTTCCACTCGTCCTGGAACCACGGCTCTTCCGGCTGCTTCACCAGGAAGCCGATCTTGACCGGGTCGGCCGCGTGCACGACCGGGCTCCCCATCACCACCGCGGCCGCAGCGGCCAGCGTTACGAACGTTCTGCGTTTCATCTCCAGTGTCTCCTTGTCTTCATCGAACAGGATGCAGCCGCTTGTTGGTTTCGACGCAGCGTGCGCGCGGCCGTCGCACGTGCGGTCTTTCGAATCGTTGCGTCAGTCGTGGTACAGCGCCGCGCGCCCGCCGTCGACGGTGATGCACGCGGCGTTGATGAACGGCGCCTCGTCGGACGCCAGGAACACGGCCGTCATCGCGACCTCCTCCGGCCGGCCGATCCGCTTCATCGGCTGCAGCGCGAGCGTCTCGGCGCGTGCGGCGGCCGGATCGGGCTGCGCGTCCCACCAGTCGCGCGTGAGCTGCGTCTCGATGTAGCCCGGCGCGATCGCGTTCACACGCACGTTGCGCGCCGCGTATTCGATGCCGAGCGCGCGCGTGAGACCGAGCACGCCGTGCTTCGCGACCGGGTACGGAAAGCAGCCCGGGATGATCCTGAATGCGTGTGTCGACGCGATGTTCACGATGCTGCCGCGGCCGCGCTCGACCATTCCTTCCAGCGCCGCGCGGCAGCCGTGCCACACGCCGTCGAGGTCGACCGCGAAACAGCGGCGCCAGTCGTCGTCGGTCATCGTCAGCGGATCGGCGAACACGTTGATGCCCGCGTTGTTCACGAGCACGTCGAGCGGGCCGAATGCTGCTTCGGTCTGCGCGAGCGCATCGCGCACCGCGTCCTGCCGCGCGACGTCGGCCTGCAGCGGCAGCACGCGCGCGCCGTCGAATTCGCGCGCAATCGCGGCAGCCGTGTGCTGCGCCTGCGGGAAGTCGAGATCGACGAGCGCGACGGCCGCGCCCTCGCGAACGAACGCGCGGGCGATCGCGGCGCCGATACCGCGGCCCGCGCCCGTCACCATCGCGACCTTGTCCGCGAGGCGGCCCATCATGCGGCTCCGCCGCGCGCGACGCGCAAGCCGGCCTGGAACGCGCGCGCGTTCGCCGCTGTCGTGTCGGCCGACTGGCCGGGCCGGTACAGCGCCGAGCCGAGCCCGAAGCCGTTCGCGCCGGCGTCGAGGAACGGCGCCATGTTGTCGGGCGAGATTCCGCCGACCGGGATCAGCGGCACCGCGCGGTCGATCACCGCGCGCCACGCCTTCACGACCGGTACGCCGAGCTGTTCGGCCGGGAACATCTTCAGCACGTCCGCGCCGTTCGTGAGTGCCGCGAACGCCTCGGTCGGCGTCGCGACGCCCGGTGCGCTCGCGAGGCCGCGCTCGCGCGCGCGGCGAATCACGGCCGCGTCGCTGTGCGGCATCACGATCAGCGCGCCGCCCGCATCCTGCACGCGGTCGACATACTCGGCACGCAGCACGGTGCCGGCGCCGACGATCGCGTCGTCGGGCAGCGCGCGCCGCAGCGCCGCGATGCTGTCGAACGGATCCGGCGAGTTGAGCGGCACCTCGACGATCCGGAAGCCGGCTTCATATAGCGCATGGCCGTGGTCGGCCGCTTCGGCGGGCGTGATCCCGCGCATGATCGCGATCAGCGGGCACGCGTCGAACGCGTGCATCAGTGCGGCATGGGGCGCGTACGGCGCGGGTAACGTCAGGTCGGACGACATCAAGGGTTCCTCTGCAATCGTTTCATTGGTCGGCGCAGACGGGCTCGCCGTCCGCGCGCACGAGCCCGGCACGCGACGCGATCCGCCACAGGCCGCGCTCGGTGGCCTGCGCGGCAACCTGCGCATGCGCGTGGCCGAATACCTGGAGCGCATCGGCGTAGCGTGCGCACAACCCGGCGTCGCCGATCAGCAGCAACGGCTGGTCCACCAGTGCGATGCCGCGCTCCGCGAGCATCGCGTCGAGCGCGTTGAGCTCATGGCCGATCAGCAGGCCCGACAGGTAATCGCCCTGCGCATCGGGCGCAAGCCGGTCGGTCAGCCCGAGCGTGCGTGTGCTGAAAATCGTCGCGAGCAGCCCCGTGCGCTGCGCGCCGCGCGCCACCGACACGCCGCGCACGAACGCGTCGCGGTCGGGCGACGCGCCCGCGCGCATCGTGCGGCCGAGGATCGTGTGGTCGCGCAGCACCGCGAACAACTCGCCCGTCATGAAGGTCTGGAAGCGCTCGATCAGCCCGTCCCTCACCCACGCCCATTTCGCATGGGTGCCCGGCAAGCCGATCAGTACCCCTGAACGATCGGCGCCAAGCATGGGATCGCTCGCGAGTGCACCGAATATCTGCGTTTCTTCGCCGCGCATCACGTCGGGCAGTTCGCCCGTCGCGATCACGCCCGGCACGATCGAGACCGTCGCGCCGCGCGACGTCGTCACCGTGATGAGGCCCGCGACGAGTGCGTCGGCGCCGGCCGGCACCGCGACGTACGGCGCCTCGCGCCAGCCCTGCGCGCTGCCGACCATCCCGGCGGCGAGCACCGGCAGGCCGGGCGTGCGGTCGAGCCAGTCGCCGCACGCTTCCTCGAACACGGCGTCGAACGCGCGCGCACCGCCGCCCGGCACGTGCATCACGCCGGCCGCGCGGCTGCGCGTGTCCAGCAGCGCGCCGTGCGCGTCGTACAGGTAAGCGCGCAGCGACGTCGTGCCCCAGTCGAGCGCGATCAGCGACGGGGTGGCGGAGCTGGCATCCGGAACGGGCCGGGTCGAAGTGGTCATCGTTTGATCCTGCGGGTACCCTGCGGCGGGCTCCAGCCCAGTTCCGCGGAAATGGCTCGCGCTTCGCGCTGCACGAGCGGAATCAGTTCGTCCATGCGGTCGTGCGGCATGTACGGAATGGTGCTGGCGACCGACACGGCCGCGACGACCGCGCCCGACGCATCGCGGATCGGTGCTGCGACGCAGCGGATCGACGCCTCGTTCTCCTCGAGGTCGAACGTGTAGCCGCCGGCCGCGTAATGGGCCATCCGCTGCAGGAACGCGCTCGTCTCGGGCCGGTTGTCGGGCTTGAAGTTGACGCCGGCCAGCGCGCGCCGCGCGGCTTCGAACAGCGAGCGCCACAGGTCCGGATCGAGGTCGAGCATCATCGCCTTGCCGATGCCGGTCGACGCGAGCGGCATCCGGTGGCCGACGCGCGAGCGCATCTCGAGGCCGCGCGTGCCGGGAATCTTGTCGATGTACAGCACGTCGTCGCCGTCGCGCACACCGAGGTGGATCGTGTCGAGCGTCGCTTCCGCGAGCGCTTCGAGATGCGGCCGCGCCACCGCGGTGAGCGGCATCTGCTCGAGCGCGATCGTGCCGAGCTCGATCAGCTTCGGGCCGAGCAGGTAGCCGCCCTGCACCTGGCGCAGGTAGCGCGCCTGCACGAGGCTGCTGACGAGGCGGTGCGTCGTGCTGCGCGTCGTCCCGAGCGCCGCGCCGATCGCCCGCATGTCGCGCGCGCCGTTCGCGATCGCCTCGAGGATCGCGAGGCCGCGCAGCAGCGTCTGCGTGCCGGCCTGCTGCGCGGCGAGATCGAGCGGCGTGCTGGTCGCGCCGATGCTGTCGGTCAGCGACACATCGTCCGGCGTCGCGCGCCGGGCGTCGAGGGCAAGGGATTCGGGCATCTTGGTCATGGAACGGGCTTCTTCAACGGAATCGGTGAAGCCGCTCGCGCGGCGCAGGAACGGCGTCCCGTGCTGCGGCGTGGCGGCGGTCGATGCACCGAGTAAAGCGCCCGGCGAACTTCATGGAAGGTGTCTCCGTGTGCGACGGGCGCCGCGCGATGCGTGGGTCCGAAGCTGTCGATGTGCTTCGGATTGTAGGAGCGCACGCACTCGTCTCCAATATTTGAATGCGTTGCCCAGATAATGAGAATTCAGGCGAAATCTGCCGCGGGCTCGACACGACGACCGCCCCAAGTGCACGGGGGCGGAACCCGCCGTGTCGCAGGTTCCGCCCCCGTTTGTTCACGACGCGTCGCGCTTACTGCTGGCTGCTCGTGCTGCGTGCCTGCATGTAGCGTTGCACGTCCGCGAACGACACGCGGCCGTTGCCGCCCGCGTCGATCTGCCGGAAGTGGTTGGCGACATAGCCGAGGCCGGCCGCGCGCGCCTGCGACTCGGTGATCGCACCCGTGTTCTGCGTATCGGCCGCGCTGAACTGGCTCGCGAGCTTGCGCACCACCTGCGCATGCAGCGCGGCGCCCGTCGTCTGCGTGCCGGCGGTCGCCTTGCGCGCGGCCGGCGGCACGTACGGGTCGCCGAGCTGCGCCTGGCGCGCACGCGCCGGTGCGGCGGCGTCGCTCGCCTGCGCGAACGCGGATACGGATGCTGCGGCGCCGGCACATGCGAGCGCTGCGGCCACGACGATGAAACGTTTCTTCATATCAGGCTCCAGTCTGGAATGAGGTCGTCGACGGCCGGCGAGCGGCGCCACCCTGGGCGCCCGTCGCCGGCGTCGCGCATCGCATCAGTGCGCGGCCGCGTTGTAGAAGGTCACGAGGTCGGCCTTCTCCTGCGGACGCGACGTATCGTCGAGATAGACCATGTGTCCGCCCTGATAGTCCTTGATCGTCAGGTTCGGTTGCGTCCCGAGCCGCGCGAGGTCGAGCTCGGTCTGGTAGAACGGCGTCGCGATGTCGTGATACCCGTTCAGCGACAGCACCTTCAGTTGCGGGTTCAGCGTCAGCGCCGCGGCCAGGTCGGGGATCGTGTCGGGCATCGCGAGCCCGTCGTGCGTCCAGTCCCACGTGTTGATCGCATTGCTGCTCACCGAGTAGGCCGACTGCGCGGTGTACTTCAGCTCGTTCGGCAGGTAGCTGCCGATCGTGTCGGTGAACGGCTTCGTGATGAACGAGCTCGACGGATCGCCGTCCGCCGCGAGCGGGCTCGACACGGGCACGTTCACGCGTGCGTCGTAGCGGCCGATCAGCGTGCCCGGGACCAGCGACAGCTGGAAGCTGTTTTCGAAGAAGGTCGGGATCACGTTGAAGTTCGCATTCCACAGCAACTGCTTCACGCCGGTCGCATTCGCCATCGTCGTGACGAGGTTCGGCGGCGGCGGCGTATGGCTCGCGAGGTACGCGTTCACGGCGGGCGCGTAGCTGCCGGCCGTCAGCAGGCGCATCTGGTCCGCGTACTGCGGCAGGCTCGACGGGTTCGGATTGTCGAGCTGGTAGTACGCGCCGACGGTCCCGTACGACGGCACGAAGCCCGCGCAGCTCACCGGGCTCGATCCGTTGTTCGAGTTGCCGATGTAGTCGCTCGCCATGTCGCAGTTCGTGTTGTAGTTCAGGATCGACGACTGCAGCACGACGCCGTCGAGCTTCACGCCGGCCGTCTCGAGCAGGTTCGCGAGCACGTCGGTACGCGGCGTGCCGTACGATTCGCCGAACAGGTATTTCGGCGACGCGCTGCGCTGGTTCACGGCCAGGTAGCGCGTGACGAAATCGCGGAACGCGCCGCCGTCCTGGTCGACGCCCCAGAACGTCTGGTTCGTGTTCGGCGCGATCGCTTCGGAGAAGCCGGTGCCGATCGCATCGACGAACACGAGGTCGGTCGTGTCGAGCAGGCTTTCCTGGTTGTCGACGAACGGGAACGTCGACGTGCTCGCGTTCGGGTCGCCCGTCTGGATCCGGCGCGGGCCGAACGAGCCGAGGTGCAGCCACACCGATGCCGAGCCCGGGCCGCCGTTGTACAGGAACGTGACGGGGCGCTTCGCCGCCGGCTGGTTGTCGGCCGTGTACGCGACGTAGAAGAACGATGCTTCGGGCGCGCCGGTCTGCGGATTGCGCGCGACGAGGTGGCCGGCCGTGGCCGTGTACCGGATCGTCTTGCCGTTCAGTGTGATCTGGTGATGCGTGACGGCCGCTTTTTCGACCGCGGCGGAGGCGTCGAGCGACGCAGTCGCGCTCGACGAATAACTATTGGGATCGTTGTACGCCCTGTCCACCTGACCGGCGGGATCGGCTGAATTGTCGGCGCTCGCAGCAGCGGACGATGACACGTCGTCGTTGCAGGCCGTCAGAATCAGCGAAGAAAACACCACCCCCAACAACAGCTTCGCTTTGCTCGCTGGCATCGTTGCTTTCCTTCTCTCGGATGTTTTTTGTGTCGAGCAGCCGGATAAGCCGCCCCCCGCCTCGATTGCGGCCGATAAGCCGAGGCGCTGGCCAATATACGCGAGCCCGTCAGCTTTGAAAAATTTTGAAATATTTGGCGGGCGGAGGGTGCGGTGCACACCTTTCAGGAATGCTTCGAATCGTGAAACGTTGCATTTCACGTCGCTTTCATCGGCTTTCGCGTTTACCCGCGACGACTAAAAAAAGACGGATTTCGTGCCATATCGGCAAACAAACCCGCACGGTCGCGGGCATTGCTCAGTCAAGCGAAATAGACGAATTCGTCTAAAGGATGTGGCCCGAAATGCACGCGACACGAATGCGCTGCAGCGCACCAATGGCGCTCGGGCGACGGACCGGACAATGCGACGGCGCGCTCGCGCCGCTCACTCCGATTGCGGCAGTTCGGCCGCGCCCATCCGGCGCGCGATGACCGCCGCGCGCTGCGCCTGGTAGGCCGAGCCGCGATGCGCGTCGAACCAGCGCGGTTTCGGCAGCATCACCGCGAGACGCGCCGACTGCCATGCGCCGAGCCGGCTCGCGGGGACCTTGTAGTAGTAGCGCGCGGCCGCCTCGGCGCCATACACGCCGCGGCCCCATTCGACCGAATTCAGGTAGATCTCGAAGATGCGCTCCTTGTCGAGCACCGCCTCGAGCATCCACGTGATGATGAGCTCCTGCCCCTTGCGGATGTAGCTCTTCTCGCGCGACAGGAACAGGTTGCGCGCGAGCTGCTGCGTGATCGTCGAGCCGCCCGCGACGATCTTGCCGCGCGCCTTGTTCTTCTCCCACGCCTGCAGGATCGCGTCGACGTCGTAGCCGTTGTTGGTCGCGAAGGTCGAGTCTTCGGACGCGATCAGCGCGCGCTTCAGGTTGCGCGAGATCTGGTCGTACGGCACCCATTGGTGCTGGATCTGCGCGGGCGGCGTCGCGCGCGACAGCCACCACGCGTCGGTGCGCATGAACGCGGTCGAGCCCGGGTTCACGAACGACCACAGCGCGATCTGCGCGAGATAGAACAGCTGCGTCGCGAGCCATGCGCCCGCGAACACCGATCCCGCATAGACGATCCAGCGAGCGAGGCTCACCGATCGCGTGCGCTGCGTGCCGCTGACCGCCACCACGTGCCGCGCTCCGGTCAGCTCGCCGCGAGCGCCTGGCGCAGCGCGGCCAGCACCGGTGCGCCGTCCGGCCGCACGCCGCGCCAGATGAAGAACGATTCGGCGGCCTGTTCGACGAGCATCCCGAGCCCGTCGGCCGTGCGCGCGCCGAGCGACGCCGCGTGCTGCATGAACACGGTCGGCTGCGCGCCGTACATCATGTCGTACGCGAGCGTGCCCGCGCCGAACGCAGCCGCGTCGCATTCCGGCAGCGCGGCATCGAGGCTGCCGGCCGTCGCGTTGATCACCACGTCGTACGGCTCCGCGCGCACCACGTCGGGGCCGCCGCCCGCGAGCGTGCAGCCCGCATCGTGCGCGGCCTGCATGAACTGGCCGACGAGCGCCTCGGCCTTGCTCGCGGTGCGGTTCGCGATTCCGATCGACAGCGGCGCGCGGTCGAGCAGCGGCAGCACGACGCCGCGCGCCGCACCGCCCGCGCCGAGCAGCAGGATGCGTGCGCCCGCGAGCGACACGCCGAGATTCGCTTCGATGTCGCGCACGAGGCCGACGCCGTCGGTGTTGTCGCCGTGGAGTCGGCCGTCGGCCTCGATGCGCAGCGTGTTCACCGCGCCGGCCGCCGCCGCGCGCGGCGACAGCGAGTCGGCCAGCGCATGCGCTTCGAGCTTGAACGGCACCGTCACGTTCGCGCCGCGGCCGCCTTCGGCGATGAAGGCACGGACGGCCGCTTCAAAACCGTCGACCGGCGCGAGCCGGTGCGCGTACTCGATCGGCTCGCCCGTCTGCGCGGCGAACTGCGCGTGGATGAACGGCGACTTGCTGTGCGCCACCGGGTTGCCGAACACGACATAGCGGTCGGTGCCGCTCGTCGACGCAATCGCGTTCATGATGCGCGCCCCTCTTCGCTGTCGTTGCCGCCCGACGCTTCGCCGACGGCACCTGCGTCCGCGCTGTCGGCTTCGGCCAGTGCTTCCGCCTCGGTTTCCGCCGACGCGTCTGCCGCGTCGACCAGCGTGTCGTCGCCGCCTTCGGCGTCATCCTCTTCCTCGGCCGCGTCGCCGCTCGTCACGGTCGGCGCGTCGAGCACGTTCAGCAGCCGCACCGACGCCTCGATCGTCAGTTCGTCGAGCGCCATCACGTCGAGCAGCACGCGCGTGCCGCGCGCATGCACGCCGAGCCCCGGCACGTGCAGCAGCAGCGGAATGTCCTCGAGGCGCACGAGATCGCCCTTCACGACGCTCGCGACGACGTGCTTCTTCTGCTCCTGCGCGAGCCAGCGCAGGCACCAGAAGTACTCCATCCGGCGCTGGTAGTCGGCGTAGGCCGTATACGTATCGTCGAAGCCCTGCACGACCGCGTACAGGTCGGCGTCCTTGGGCTTGAACGGCGCGGCAAGCTTCGCGGTGACGCCATGCTGCACGCACGCGAGCAGCTGCCACTGGTTCACGAGGTCGACGTAGCGGCGCAGCGGCGACGTGCTCCACGCGTACTGCGGCACGCCGAGGCCTTCGTGCGGCGCGGCCGTCGTCTGCATCCGCGTGCGCTTCGGGCCCGGGGCGCCGAAGCCACGCTGCGAGCGGTAGATGCCCGGCACCGTGTGGTCGTGCAGGAACGCGCCCCAGGTCGAGTTCGCGAGGATCGCGAGCTCCGACACGATCAGGTCGAGCGGCGACCCGCGGCGGCGCGGCGTGATCGACACGTGCTCGCCTTCGACGTAGAAGTTGTAGTCGGTGTTGCGCTGCACCTCGCGCTTCAGGCCGTAGCCCGCGCGCGCGACCTGGCGCTTCTCGAACAGCGCCTGCGCGAGCGGCCACAGCACGGCGATGTCGTCCTTGTGCGGATAGTCGCCGGTGCCGGCCGCGAGCGTCTCTTCGTTGACGAGCTCGTCGAGCGTGTTGTGGCGCAGGTTGTTCTTCACGAACACGAGCTCGGCGCGCGTCTCGTTCGCGACGATGTCCTGCGTCTCGCGGTTGACGATGATGTACAGCGACAGCGCCGGGCGGTAGTCGCCTTCCTTCAGCGTGAACACGTCGACGACGTCGTCCGGCAGCATCGTGATCTTGTCGCCCGGCATGTAGACGGTCGACAGGCGCGTGCGCGCGATCGCGTCGACCGCGTCGCCGCGCACGATGCCGAGCGCCGGCGCCGCGATGTGCACGCCGATCCGCACCCGGCCGTCCGACAGGTGCTCGACCGAGAACGCATCGTCGATTTCGGTGGTCGTGATGTCGTCGATCGAGAACGCCTCGACGTCCGCGCGCGGCAGGTCGTCCGGCAGCGCGCCGACCGTGACGGGCGGAAAGCCCGTGCCGTGCGGGAAGCATTCCGCGAGGAAGCGCGCCTCGTGCAGCGCACGCGGCGACGCGATGCCGCCGCAGTCGAGCATCAGCCGCGCCGGCGACACGCCGCGCGCGCCGGCCGCCGCTTCCATCGCCTTGTATTCGATCGCGTTCTTGTCCGGCCGCGTCAGCAGCCCGAGCACCTTGCCCGCGAACGCGTCCGGCAGCTTGCCGGCCTTCAGCTCCTCTTCATACTGCACCTGGACCAGCGCCTGCTGGCGCTTGCGCTCGAGCGACGCGAGCGCCATCTTGAGCTGCTCTTCCGGCGCGCGCTGGTACTGGCCGCGCCCCTTGCGGCGGAAGTAGACGGGCGAGCCATGCAGCCGCAGCACGAGCGCCGCGCGCTCGACCGGGCCATAGGTCGCGCCGAAGTACTCGGCGGCCAGCGCCGTATACGCAAACTCGTCGGCCGGCGCGCATTCCCACAGGAAATCCAGGTCGATCTGCTGCGCGGCCGTGTCGGCCTCCTGCATCAGCTCGCCCGCGGCCGGCTTCTCGAATTCGATCAGCACGTCTTTCGCGCGGACCTTGGCCCGCCGCCCGCCGGGCAACTCGACCTGAAATGCATCGCCTTGGCGCGACAGCACGCTGCCCGCCTTGAAACTGCCCGATTCCTCGAAGAAAACGTTCACTCAGTACTCTCGTTCAGACTGCCCGGCGCCGCATCGGCGGCACCGCATGATGATGGGAATTCGATCGGCACACGGCCGGTTTAAGACGTCTTTCCGTCGCAAAAGGCGAGAACGTCGTCCACATAGTCGGCAAATTCGCTGATCCCGTGATCGCTGCCTTCGATCACGCGCGTTTTCGCGCCCGGGTAATGGGCCAGCATCTCGCGGTAGTCGAGCACTTCGTCGCCGGTCGCCGCGAACAGATAGTAGCGTTCGGCGCGCGTGATCGCCGGCACGCGCAGCGCGTCGAGCTCATGCAGGTGATGGCGCTCGACGACGATCGTGCCGCCGCCGTGCCACAGCGGCTGTTCGCCGAGATGCTGTTCGAGGTCGCGTTGCGGCACGATGGCCGGATTCAGCAGCACGGCCTTCCAGCCGTGCTTTTCGGCCAGCCACGTCGCGTAATAGCCGCCGAGCGAGCTGCCGACGACGGTCACGTCGCGCGCGCCGGCCACCTCGGCTTCCGCGACCGCGATCGCCTCGAGCGGCGACACCGACAGCGACGGGCACCGCCACTCGGCGGTACGGCCGAGTTCGGCCATCCGCGCGGCGAGCTGCCGCGACTTCTGCGATTCCGGCGACGACCGGAAGCCGTGCAGATACAGGATCACGTGCGGCTCCCGAGCGCATCGAGCAGCTTCTGGTGCACGCCGCCGAAGCCGCCGTTGCTCATCACGAGCACGTGGTCGCCCGGGCGTGCCGCCTCGACCACGGCCTTCACCAGCAGATGCAGATCGTCGAACGCGCGCGCGCGATCGCCGAGCGGCGCCAGCGCTTCGGCGAGATTCCAGCCGAGCGCGTCGCGCCCGGTCGGGGCGCCGTAGCCGAACACGAGATCGGCATCGGCGAGGCTTGCCGGCAATTGCGACTTCATCACGCCGAGCTTCATCGTGTTCGAGCGCGGCTCGAGCACGGCGAGGATGCGGGCATTCTGGCTGCCAATGCGAGCACGAAGACCGGCGATCGTGGTATCGATCGCGGTCGGATGGTGCGCGAAATCGTCGTAGACGGTCACGCCGTCGACGCTGCCGCGCACTTCCATCCGGCGCTTCACGTTGCGGAACGACGCGAGCGATTCGGCAGCCTGCGCGGGCGGCACACCGACGTGGCGTGCGGCGGCGATCGCCGCGAGCGCGTTCATCCGGTTGTGATCGCCCTGCACCTGCCACGCGACTGCGCCGACGCGCTCGGCCTGCGAGTACACCGCGAAGCGCTCGTCGACCGGCACGCCGTCCTCGGCCGGCAGCGCCTGCCAGCCGCCGTCGACGCCGAAGCGCTCGACCTCGCTCCAGCAGCCGCGCGCCAGCACGCGCTCGAGCGCGTCCGAGCGGCCGTTCGTGACAATCCGGCCGACGCCCGGCACGGTACGCACGAGATGGTGGAATTGCGTCTCGATCGCGGCGAGATCCGGGAAGATGTCGGCGTGATCGAATTCAAGGTTGTTCAGCACCGCGGTGCGCGGCCGGTAGTGGACGAACTTCGAGCGCTTGTCGAAGAACGCGGTGTCGTACTCGTCGGCCTCGATCACGAAGAAGCTCGAATCGGTGAGCCGCGCCGACACGCCGAAGTTCAGCGGCACGCCGCCGATCAGGAAGCCGGGATTCAGGCCCGCGTCTTCCAGCAGCCACGCGAGCATCGACGACGTGGTCGTCTTGCCGTGCGTGCCCGCGACCGCCAGCACCCATTTGCCGGCCAGCACATGCTCGCCGAGCCACTGCGGGCCCGACACGTACGGCAGGCCGCGATCGAGGATCGCCTCCATCAGCGGGTTGCCGCGCGTGACGACGTTGCCGATCACGAACAGGTCCGGTTTCAGGTCGATCTGTTCGGCGCCGTAGCCCTCGATCAGCGTGATGCCCTGCGCCTCGAGCTGCGTGCTCATCGGCGGATAGACGCCCGCGTCGCAACCCGTCACCGTGTGGCCCGCCTCGCGCGCGAGTACGGCGAGACCGCCCATGAAGGTGCCGCAGATGCCAAGAATGTGGATGTGCATAGAGATGAATGCTTTCGCGCCGCCGGGCGCCGTCGATTCGGAAAGGATGTGTGTGCGGCGGGCCGGACGGGCCGCGCGACCGGCACCCGGCCAACGACTTTTGCCGCGACACAAAGATGGCTATTGTAACTGACGGCCTGCGCTGCCCGGCGGCCGGAACGATGCGGGCGAACGGCGGCCGTGCGCCGGGCGGCAGCCCGCCGCACCCGCGCTCTGGCGCTTCGGCGATCGAGTATGATTGCCGGATCATGTCTCGCAAATCCCTTCTCGACCCGCGGCGCGTCCGCGAGGAAATCGCCCAATCCGCCGCCCGCCTGATCGCGGAGGACGGCCTGGACTACGCCGGCGCGAAACGCAAGGCCGCGCGCCAGTTGCTGGGCGATACGCGCGTTGCCGGCGAATGGCTGCCGGATAACGACCAGATCGAGGAAGAACTGCGCGAATACCTCGCGCTGTTCCAGGGCGACACGCAGCCGGACGAACTGCGCCGCCTGCGCGAAATCGCGCTCGACTGGATGCGCCGGCTCGCCGAGTTCCATCCTTATGTGACGGGCGCCGTGCTGAACGGCACCGCGAACGCCCATTCGGATATCCATTTGCAGGCATTCACCGACAACCCGAAGGACGTCGCCATCTACCTGCTGAACCAGAACGTCCAGTACGACGTGTCGGAGACGCGGCACTTCGCGGGCCGCGCCGACGTCGAGACGCTCAGTTTCCTGTGGCGCCCGCGGCGCGACGTGGACGCGATCGGCATCCACCTCGCGCTGTATGCGAGCGACGACCTCCGCGGCGCGGTCAAGGCCGACGCGCGCGGCCGCGTCGCCCGCGCGGATGCCGCCGCGCTGCGCGCGCTCGTCGAAGCAGGCAAGACCCCTTCCGAACCGGATTGATTCAACGATGATGATGAAACGCATGTTGGCGCTCGCGGTGGTCGCGGCCGCCGCCGTTGCCGGCGGATTGACCGCCGGCCATTGGTTCCGCGGCAGTGCCGACGACGGCGTCGCCGTCGCCGCGCCCGCCGCGCAGGGCAACCCGGTCGAGCAGTTGTGGGCGTCGTCGCTGACGGGCACCGACGGCAAGCCGGTCACGCTGGCTGCCTTCAAGGGCCAGAAGGTCGTCGTCAACTTCTGGGCGTCTTGGTGCGGCCCGTGCGTCGAAGAAATGCCCGAACTCGTCGCGCTGTCACACCAGTACAAGCAGAAAGGCATCCGTTTCGTCGGGATCGGCGTCGATTCCGAGCAGAACGTGAAGAACTTCCTGCAGAAGGTGAAGGTCGACTATCCGGTCTTCATCAGCGGTTATGCGGGCGCCGATCTGGCCCGTAATTTTGGAAATACGGCCGGCGCACTGCCGTTTACGGTCGTGATCGACGAAACCGGCAAGATTCGCGAGACAAAATTGGGACAAATCCAGCCGGCCGAGCTGAAAAAGGCGCTCGACGCGCTGTAACCGGCTCGAACGGCGGCCCGCACGTTGGCGGCGATTTGCCTGTCGATCGCCGCAATTTCGCGTGAATTCGCCGATACTTTGCATCCATGCCGGTAATTCTTGCAGGTCCGGCGCGCCCGGCCGTTCGGCAAAACTAGACAAATTTCTCTAAATAGCGCTAAAGTTCGCGCAATTCCGCAGAAATAGAAGCGACCATGACACGATTGCTGGTGCTGCACGGCCCCAACCTGAACCTTCTCGGCACCCGGGAACCGGAGGTGTACGGCCGCGTCACGCTCGCGCAGATCGATCAGGCGCTTGCCGCGCGTGCCCGGGAAGCCGGTGCCGAGCTGTCGTCGTTCCAGAGCAACCATGAAGGTGCGCTGGTCGACCGCATCCAGGCCGCGCGGGAGGAACAGACCGATTTCATCCTGATCAATCCGGCCGCGTACACGCACACGAGCGTCGCGATCCGGGACGCGATCGCCGGCGTTGGCATCCCGTTCGTCGAGGTTCACTTGTCGAACGTGCATCGCCGCGAAGCGTTCAGGCACCACTCCTACTTTTCCGACCAGGCCGAAGGCGTGATCTGCGGGCTCGGCTGGAAAGGTTATCTGTACGCGCTCGAGTACGCGCTGGACAAGCTGCAAGGCACGTCGCGCGGCTGATTTCGCGATCTAGATTCAGCGCCGGCCCCTAACCGGCGCTTTCACGTATTGAAAGGGGAATTCCCGATGGATCTTCGTAAGCTGAAAACTCTGATCGACCTCGTTTCCGAATCCGGCATCTCCGAGCTGGAAGTGACGGAAGGCGAAGGCAAGGTGCGCATCGTCAAGAACGCACCGCCGGTCTACGTGCAGCCGACGGCTGGGTATGCCCCGCAAGTCAGCGCGCCCGCTCCGTCGGTCGCACTGCCGACCGAAGGCGCTGCAGCGCCGGCCGCGGGCGGCGCTGCCGCACCGGCCGTCCCGCAGGGCCACGTCGTGACGTCGCCGATGGTCGGCACGTTCTATCGCGCGCCGTCGCCGGGTGCGGACCCGTTCGTCCAGGTCGGCGACACGGTCAAGGAAGGCCAGACGATCTGCATCATCGAAGCGATGAAGCTGCTCAACGAGATCGAGTCGGACAAGGCCGGCGTGATCAAGGAAATCCTCGTCGAGAACGGCCAGGCCGTCGAATACGGCCAGCCGCTTTTCGTGATCGGCTAAGCCCGCCGCGCGGCCCTCCCGGCCGCGCGCCGCCGATGCTCGCCAGGCGCCGTTCGCGCGCCCCTCGAAGAGACGAATATTCGCTATGTTTGAAAAAATCCTCATTGCCAACCGCGGTGAAATCGCGCTGCGCATCCAGCGCGCGTGCCGCGAGCTCGGCGTCAAGACGGTGGTCGTCTACTCGGAAGCCGACAAGGAAGCCAAGTACGTGCGCCTCGCGGACGAAGCCGTCTGTATCGGCCCGGCCCCGTCGAACCTGAGCTACCTGAACATGCCGGCGCTCATCAGCGCCGCGGAAGTCACCGACGCCGAAGCGATCCACCCCGGCTACGGCTTCCTGTCGGAAAACGCCGATTTCGCGGAGCGCGTCGAGCAGTCCGGCTTCACGTTCATCGGCCCGCGCCCGGAAACGATCCGGATGATGGGCGACAAGGTCACCGCAAAGCAGACGATGATCAAGACCGGCGTGCCGTGCGTGCCGGGCTCGGAAGGCGCGTTGCCGGACGATCCGAAGGAGATCGTGAAGATTGCGCGCGCGATCGGCTATCCGGTCATCATCAAGGCGGCGGGCGGCGGTGGCGGGCGCGGGATGCGCGTCGTGCACACCGAGGCTGCGCTCGTCAACGCGGTCAACATGACCCGCGAGGAAGCCGGCCGTGCGTTCGGCAACCCGCAGGTGTACATGGAGAAGTTTCTCGAGAACCCGCGTCACATCGAGATCCAGGTGCTGTCGGACGCGTACAAAAACGCGATCTGGCTGGGCGAGCGCGACTGCTCGATGCAGCGCCGCCACCAGAAGGTGATCGAGGAAGCGCCGGCGCCCGGCATTCCGCGCCGCCTGATCGACCGCATCGGCGACCGCTGCGCGGACGCGTGCAAGAAGATGGGCTACCTCGGCGCGGGCACGTTCGAATTCCTGTACGAGAACAACGAGTTCTACTTCATCGAGATGAACACGCGCGTGCAGGTCGAGCACCCGGTATCGGAGCTGATCACGGGCGTCGACATCGTGCAGGAACAGATCCGCATCGCGGCCGGCGAGAAGCTCACGCTGCGCCAGCGCGACATCGAGTTCCGCGGACATGCGATCGAATGCCGGATCAACGCGGAAGATCCGTTCAAGTTCACGCCGTCGCCAGGCCGGATCACGTCGTGGCATACGCCGGGCGGCCCCGGCGTGCGCGTCGACTCGCATGCCTACAATGGCTATTTCGTGCCGCCGAACTATGATTCGATGATCGGCAAGCTGATCACCTACGGCGCGACGCGCGAGCAGGCGATCCGCCGGATGCGCATCGCGCTGTCGGAAATGGTCGTCGAAGGCATCCAGACCAACATCCCGCTGCACCGCGAGCTGATGATCGACGCGAAGTTCGTCGAAGGCGGCACCAGCATCCATTACCTCGAAAACCGGCTCGCACAGAAGCAGCAGGTCGCACCGGAAGAAGCGTAAGCATGAGCTATCGCGAACTCGTCGTCGAACTGGCCCGTGAGCATGCGGAGGCGCTGTCCGACGCGCTGCTCGACCTCGGCGCGCTGTCGGTGTCCGTCGAGGACGCCGACGCCGACACGCCCGACGAACAGCCGCTCTTCGGCGAGCCGGGCCTCGTGCCCGACCGCACCGCGTGGCAACACTCGCGCGTGGTCGCGCTGCTGTCGGCCGACCATGAGCCGGCCGTGCTGCTCGCCGCGGCTGCAAACGAGATCGGCATCGCCGACACGCCGAAGTTCGTCGTCCGCGAAGTCGAGGAACAGGACTGGGTGCGGCTCACGCAATCGCAGTTCGAGCCGATCCCGATCGGCGAGCGGATCTGGGTCGTGCCGTCGTGGCACGATGCGCCCGATCCCGATGCGCTCGTCCTCGAACTCGATCCGGGCCTCGCATTCGGCACCGGCAGCCACCCCACTACCCGCCTGTGCATGGAGTGGCTCGAACAGTCGGTGAAGCCCGGCCAGTCGGTGCTCGACTACGGCTGCGGCTCCGGCATCCTCGCGATCCTCGCGAAGAAATGCGGGGCGAACCCCGTGATCGGCATCGACATCGATCCGCAGGCCGTCGAATCGGCGCGCCAGAACAGCGAGCGCAACCGTGCGGACGTCACGTACGGGCTGCCCGACGCATGCCCGGACGGCGAGTTCGACATCGTCGTCGCGAACATCCTGTCGAACCCGCTGAAGCTGATGGCGTCGATGCTCGCGTCGAAGGTCAGGCCGGGCGGGCGCATCGCGCTGTCGGGCGTGCTCGCGCGCCAGGCGGACGAAGTCGCGGCCGTCTACGCGCGCTACGTCGACATCTCGGTCTGGCGTGAACACGAAGGTTGGGTATGCCTCGCCGGAACCCGGCGCGAAAGCCATTAGAATAGCGCTGTCCTTCACTCTGGCCAGCAGGCCGCCCGGCTCGACATGCTTCTTGCGACGCGCTGCCCTCATTGCGAAACCGTCTTCCGGCTGCAGCAGGAACAGCTCTCGCTGCATGAAGGGCTCGTGCGCTGCGGGCATTGCCACGAAGTCTTCAACGCGTCCGAATCGCTCGTTCCCGAGCACGCGCAGCCGCCCGAACCGGCACTGACCGAGGCGGCTGCGGCGCCGGACGACGGCGCCGCACATCATCCGGCCCCGCCCGCGCGGCTGTTCACTGCCGACGCACCGGCCGGGTCGACTTCCGATTCCGATTACCAGCCCGAAGGCTGGGACATGTGGGCGCCGTGGCTCGACGCCGGCGTCGATCCGTCGCTGCAGCACAGCGTCGAGACCGTACGCACCGAGCCGCTGGTGCCGGTCGCGCTCCCGTCCACGGAAGCCGGCATCGTTCACCTGTCGGGTACGCCCGCGCCGTTCCCGTCCCCGACCGAACTCGACGCATCCTCAGCCGACGTCGCGCAATCGCCCGACCCGCATTCGCAGCAGTCGGCACACGACCGCGAAGCATCGCCCGCGCCGGTCGAGCGCGACCCGCGCGAGCCGCGCTTCGTCGCGCACGTTCCGTCGGAAGCCGAAACACCCCCCGATGCCGCCGAACCCGTCGGCCACGCGCACTTCTCCGTGCCGGACGACGAACACGCGCCGCGCGAGCCGCGGTTTGCGTTCACGCCGGCACCGGCCGTCACCGAACCTGAACCCGAACCCGAAACCGAAACCGGATCGGAACCCGACGCGTTCACCCGGCACGACAAGGCCGCGCCCGCAGCGGCAGCCGAGCCGCCCGCACCGTTCCCGGCCGCACTGACCGACGACGACCGCCCGCACTTCGCCGTCACGCGCGAGACGCGCGCGCCGCAGCAGCGCGGGATGCTCGGCGGTTTCGTCGGCGGCCTCGTCGCCGCGGTGCTGGCCGTGCTGCTCGTCGCGCAACTCGCGTGGTGGCAACGTGAAACGGTGATGATCTACTGGCCCGTCACGCAGGGCTGGTTCCGGCAGGCCTGCGCGCCGCTCGGCTGCACGGTCGCGCCGCCGCGCGCGATCGACGGGCTGCGGCTCGACGCGACCGACCTGCGTCAGCTCGACGGGCCGCACGAACTCGAATTGAAGGTACCGCTGACGAACCGCTACCGCGTCCCGCTCGCGTACCCGTCGCTCGAACTCACGCTGCTCGACGACACCAATCACGTGACCGTGCGCCGCGTGCTCGCGCCGCGCGACTATGTGCGCCCGGGCACGCCGATCGACGCCGGGCTGCCGCCCGGCACCACGCAGACGATGGTCGTCCGCCTCGAAACGAACGGCACGCCTGCGTCGAATTTCCGCGTCCAGATCTTCTATCCGTGACGCGCCGCGGCGCGCGCATGCGCGCCCGTCTCAACCCGCGCGCCTCGGACGGCGCGCTATTTCGGAGCACGAACATGAGCAAAGTTACGCTGGGTGGCAACCCGATCGATCTCGCCGGCACGTTCCCGGCCGTGGGCGCCCAAGCCGCCGATTTCAAGCTGGTCGGCAAGGATCTCGCCGATCTGTCGCTCGCCAGCTTCGCCGGCAAGCGCAAGGTGCTGAACATCGTGCCGAGCCTCGACACGCCGACCTGCGCGACGTCGACCCGCAAGTTCAACGAAGCCGCGTCGTCGCTCGACAACACGGTCGTGGTCGTCGTGTCCGCCGACCTGCCGTTCGCCGCGACGCGCTTCTGCACGACCGAAGGCCTCGCGAACGTCGTGACGGCCTCGACGTTCCGCACCGGCCGCGCGTTCGCGAACGCGTACGGCGTCGACGTGACGAGCGGCCCGCTGAACGGCCTGACCGCACGTGCGGTCGTCGTGCTCGACGCGCAGGACAAGGTGATCCACGCGGAACTCGTCGGCGAAATCAAGGACGAGCCGAACTACGATGCAGCACTCGCCGCACTGAAGTAAGCTTTCTACCGCTTTCCCCTGCCGCGCCGCGCCCTTCGCGCGGCGTTGTCGCGCAGGGTCCCTCATTTCTACAGGAACGCACACCTTGGCTACGCTGATTTGCGGCTCGATCGCCTACGACTCCATCATGACCTTCGAAGGGCGGTTCCGCGAGCACATCCTGCCCGACCAGGTGCACCTCATCAACCTGAGCTTCCTCGTGCCGACGATGCGCCGCGAATTCGGCGGCTGCGCGGGCAACATCGCGTACGCGCTGCACCTGCTGGGCGGCGATGCACGCGTGATGGGGACGGTGGGCGCGCTCGACGCGCAGCCGTATCTCGACCGGCTCGACCAGCTCGGCCTGCGCCGCGACCACGTTCGCGTGTTGCCCGAAACGTATACGGCGCAGGCGATGATCACGACCGATCTCGATAACAACCAGATCACTGCGTTCCACCCGGGCGCGATGATGCAGTCGCACCTGAACCACGCGGGCGACGCACCTGACATCAAGCTCGCGATCGTCGGCCCGGACGGCTTCGACGGGATGGTGCAGCACGTGGAAGAGCTCGCCAAGGCCGGTGTGCCGTTCGTGTTCGACCCGGGCCAGGGTCTGCCGCTGTTCGACGGTGCGACGCTGCGCCGCAGCATTGAACTTGCGACCTATGTGGCGGTCAACGACTACGAGGCCAAGCTGGTGAGCGACAAGACGGGATGGTCCGAAGATGAAATCGCCAGCCGGGTCGACGCCCTCGTCATCACGCGTGGCGAGCACGGCGCGACCATCCGCCACAAGCATGGCACGGAGCAGATCCCTGTCGTGCCGGCCGAGCGTATCTCCGATCCGACCGGCTGTGGCGATGCCTTCCGCGGCGGCCTGCTGTACGGCATCGAGCATGGCCTCGACTGGGCAACCACGGGGCGCCTCGCGAGCCTGATGGGCTCGATCAAGATCGCCCACCAGGGGCCCCAGACTTACGTACTGACGCGCGCCGAAATCGACGCGCGCTTCGAGACTGCATTCGGTTACAGTCTCAAATGAATATTGTGGGAGAGCAAAGATGTTGACGAAAAAAACCCTCACGCTCGCGGCCATGCTGACGGCCACGCTGACGCTCGCCGGCTGCTTCACGGCACCCGGCTCGGCCGATGTCTATAGCGTCGGCCAGGCGCAGCGCGAACAGACGGTCCGCATGGGCACGGTCGAAAGCGTCCGCGCGGTGCGCATCCAGTCCGACGGCGGCGGCAGCGCGATCGGCACGCTCGGCGGCGGCGCACTCGGCGCGGTCGCCGGCAGCGCGATCGGCGGCGGCAAGGGCTCGATCCTGACGGCAATCGCCGGCGGCCTCGTCGGCGCGGTCGCGGGTAACGCGGTCGGCGAAAACCTCAGCACGGCGAACGGTGTCGAAATCACCGTGCGCCTCGACAACGGCGATCTGCGCTCGATCACGCAGGCAGCCAGCGGCGAAGCGTTCCGCGCCGGCGAGCGTGTGCGACTGCTGTCGAGCGGCGGCGTCACGCGCGTCACGCACTAACCGGTATCCTCAGCACGCGGCGCAAGCCGCGGTCGAACGCATGTGCGAAGCTGCACATGCGTTTTTTTTCGTCCGTACTCGCCGAGGCGCCGGCTACGGCGAGCACGGACGAAAAAAATCCCGCCACCTGAGCCAGATGGCGGGACTGATTGAGTAGCGCTACTCAACCCGCGGACACCACGTGAGTGTCCGGGTGGTACGGGTCAGCCGCGATTACGGACGGCTGCCGGTCGGGAACGGCCATGCAGCTGCCGGGTTGAGCGCGGTCTTCGCGCCCGATGCCGGCGCAACCGATGCGGTCGACGCGGTCGTTGCCGGCGCAGCCTTCTTCACGACGGCCTTCTTCGGAGCAGCAGCCTTCTTCGGGGCAGCAGCCTTCTTCGCCGGAGCAGCAGCCGCCTTCGCAGGGGCAGCCTTCTTGGCAGGCGCAGCCTTCTTCGCAGCAGCCTTCTTCGCAGGCGCGGCCTTCTTCGCAGCAGCCTTCTTCGCCGGCGCGGCCTTCTTCGCAGCAGCCTTCTTCGCCGGTGCTGCCTTCTTCGCAGCAACCTTCTTCACGGCGACCTTCTTCGCTGCGACCTTCTTCGCTGCGGCCTTCTTAGCCGGTGCTGCCTTCTTCGCAGCGACCTTCTTCACGGCGACTTTCTTCGCTGCGACCTTCTTGGCTGCAACCTTCTTCACCGCGACCTTCTTCGCTGCGACCTTCTTTGCAGCAGCCTTCTTCGCCGGTGCTGCCTTCTTCGCAGCAACCTTCTTCACGGCGACTTTCTTCGCTGCGACCTTCTTCACTGCAGCGGCCTTCTTCGCCGGAGCAGCAGCCTTCTTCGCAACGGTCTTCTTGGCAGCAACCTTCTTAGCAGCCGGTTTCTTCTTGGCAGTAGCCATGTTGTTCTCCTTCAGGTTCAGATGAGAGTCAGTTCAAACTACACCCTTCGTCAAAACCCGCTTCCCGCGGACGCTGTTCAGGACGTGCGCTTCGAAGCGGGCTATTCATCGGCGTACGCGGATACCACGCGCTTACGCTAATGAATACGGTATGGCGCGCGTGACCACCTGGCCTCGCGCGCCAAATCAAGTCGGTAGCCGGCGCACCTCGCGCCGCTACCCCTAATCGCTTGATCAAGCGGACCGCCACACGGCCGTCCGCTTTATCCGGAGGGAAGTTTGCCCATCCCACTGAAGGGTTCGCAAAGTGCCGGTCGTATCGTTGGGCCGTTAAGGCACCGGGCATGCTTTGCATCAGGCGTTCTTGCTCCTAAACCTTGGGCCGGGGCCGAGAGGCCACCGGCTGCTCACATCATGTGACGGGTTCGCTGCTGCGGGTTATTCCCAGGACAGCGCGCCCCCCGTCTGATACTCGATCACACGCGTCTCGAAGAAGTTGCGTTCCTTCTTCAGGTCGATCATCTCGCTCATCCACGGGAACGGGTTTTCCTCGTTCGGGTACAGCGGATCGAGGCCGATCTGCTGGCAACGGCGGTTGCTGATGAAGCGCAGATAGCTCTTGAACATCGACGCGTTCAAACCCAGCACGCCGCGCGGCATCGTGTCTTCGGCGTAGCGGTATTCGAGTTCGACAGCCTGCTTGAACAGCTCGCGGATCTCGGCGCGGAATTCCGCGGTCCAGAGATGCGGATTCTCGAGCTTGATCTGGTTGATCAGGTCGATGCCGAAGTTGCAGTGCATCGACTCGTCGCGCAGGATGTACTGATATTGCTCTGCAGCACCCGTCATCTTGTTCTGGCGGCCGAGTGCGAGGATCTGCGTGAACCCGACATAGAAGAACAGGCCTTCCATGATGCAGGCGAACACGATCAGCGACTTCAGCAGCTTCTGATCCGCTTCGAGCGTGCCGGTCTTGAAGGCCGGATCCGTCAGCGTGTGGATGAACGGGATCAGGAATTCGTCCTTCGCGCGGATCGACGTGACCTCGTGGTACGCGTTGAAGATCTCGCCTTCGTCGAGACCGAGCGATTCGACAATGTACTGGTACGCGTGCGTGTGGATCGCTTCCTCGAACGCCTGGCGCAGCAGGAACTGCCGGCACTCGGGCGCCGTGATGTGGCGGTACGTGCCGAGCACGATGTTGTTCGCCGCGAGCGAATCGGCCGTCACGAAGAAGCCGAGGTTGCGCTTCACGATGCGGCGCTCGTCCTCGGTCAGACCGTTCGGGTCCTTCCACAGTGCGATGTCGCGGGACATGTTGATTTCCTGCGGCATCCAGTGGTTCGCGCAACCGGCCAGATACTTTTCCCACGCCCACTTGTACTTGAACGGCACCAGCTGATTCACGTCAGTCTGGCCGTTGATGATGCGCTTGTCGGCGACATTGACCCGCGCTTCCGTACCGCCGGCGGGAACAGCCGATGCTTGCGGCGGCACCGCAAGATCGCCTTCGAAAATGTCACGGACCTGATGGGCGGCAGGCGCAGCAGCCTGCATTCCGACAGCCATCCCGGCGGAGGTGCGCATCGCGTTTTGCTGCGCTCCGCTCGCGGGGGTCACGGCAGTCTTCTCGTCATCCCAGTTGAGCATAAATTCTCACCATCAATTTAGAACGGTTTGTACCATCTTTTCCTGAGCGATAAAAGGGTTCGCTCACGAAAAATCCTTTTTTCGATTCGCGTTGCGACCTCGATACAACACTTTGAGCAACGCATCGTCGTTCGTGCAGCGCGCGATGTGAGTCAAGCGTGGTTCGCGAGGTGCGCTCGACGCATCGAACGCTGATCGAAACACGACGTCGTCGGGGATGTTTCGATCGCTTGTCACTGCCTGCAACGCAGGTGACGCGTTACAGATTCCTTATCATTTTTTTAGTTGAGAGCGGCGCACACTTCAACCTCGATCGGTCGTCGTGTGCGCCGCCCGAACCTTCTTCAGGTCAGGCGCGCTGCGTTACTGGCACGCTTCGCACTCGTCGAAGCCGGGATCACCCGGACGCATCGTGCACACCGGACCGTCGGCCTCGACCGGCGCGAGTGCCGGTGCTGCGTCGACTGCGCCCGACGACGATGCTGCGCCGCCTGCCGCACCGAAGCCGCCGGCTGCGCCTTGCGCGCCGCCGCTGCTCGAACCGCCCGTCGGCACGGCGTTCAGCGCGCCGTGAGCGACCGTCGATTTCTCGACGTGCGTCGCCGCCATCGTGCGGAGGTAGTAGGTCGTCTTCAGGCCGCGCAGCCATGCGAGCTTGTAGACCTCGTCGAGCTTCTTGCCCGACGCGCCGCCCATGTAGATGTTCAGCGACTGCGCCTGGTCGATCCACTTCTGGCGACGCGATGCCGCTTCGACCAGCCACGTCGGGTCGACCTCGAACGCGGTCGCGTAGATCGCGCGCAGGTCGGCCGGGATGCGGTCGATGCGCGACAGCATGCCGTCGAAGTACTTCAGGTCGGCGACCATCACTTCGTCCCACAGGCCGCGTTCCTTCAGGTCGCGAACCAGGAACTCGTTCACCACCGTGAATTCGCCCGACAGGTTCGACTTCACGTACAGGTTCTGGAAGGTCGGCTCGATACAGGCCGACACGCCGATGATGTTCGAGATCGTCGCCGTCGGCGCGATCGCGACGCAGTTCGAGTTGCGCATGCCGTGCGAAGCGATCCGCGAACGCAGCGACGTCCAGTCGAGCGACTCCGACGTGTCGACTTCGACGTAGCCGCCGCGCGCTTCCGTCAGCAGCTTCAGCGTGTCCTGCGGGAGGATGCCGCGATCCCACAGCGAGCCGCGGTAGCTCGAGTAGCGGCCGCGCTCTTCGGCCAGCTCGGTCGACGCGTAGTACGCGTAGTAGCAGACCGCTTCCATCGAACGGTCGGCGAACTCGACCGCTGCTTCCGACGCGTACGGCGTGCGCAGCAGGTGCAGGCAGTCCTGGAAGCCCATGATGCCCATGCCGACCGGACGATGCTTCAGGTTCGAGTTACGCGCCTTCGGCACCGCGTAGTAGTTGATGTCGATCACGTTGTCGAGCATGCGCATCGCGACGCTGATCGTGCGCTTCAGCTTGTCGTGGTCGAGCGCGTAGCTGCCGTCGGCCTGCTTCACCAGGTGGGCGACGAGGTTCACCGAGCCGAGGTTGCACACCGCGATTTCGGTGTCGCTCGTGTTCAGCGTGATTTCCGTGCACAGGTTCGACGAGTGGACGACGCCGACGTGCTGCTGCGGCGAGCGGATGTTGCACGGATCCTTGAACGTGATCCACGGGTGGCCCGTCTCGAACAGCATGCCGAGCATCTTGCGCCAGAGCTGCTGCGCCGGGATCTTCTTGAACAGCTTGATCTCGCCGCGCGCGACCTTGTCTTCGTAAGCCGTGTAAGCCGCCTCGAACTCCGCGCCGAACTTGTCGTGCAGGTCCGGGCAGGTCGACGGCGAGAACAGCGTCCAGTCGGTGCCTTCCATCACGCGCTTCATGAACAGGTCGGGAATCCAGTTCGCCGTGTTCATGTCGTGCGTACGGCGACGGTCGTCACCGGTGTTCTTGCGCAGCTCGAGGAATTCCTCGATGTCGAGGTGCCACGATTCGAGGTACGCGCAGACCGCGCCCTTGCGCTTGCCGCCCTGGTTCACCGCGACGGCCGTGTCGTTCACGACCTTCAGGAACGGAACCACGCCTTGCGACTTGCCGTTCGTGCCCTTGATATGCGAGCCGAGTGCGCGCACACGCGTCCAGTCGTTGCCGAGGCCGCCGGCGAACTTCGACAGCAGCGCGTTTTCCTTCAGCGCTTCATAGATGCCGTCGAGATCGTCCGCGACCGTCGTCAGGTAGCACGACGACAGCTGCGAGCGGTGCGTGCCCGAGTTGAACAGCGTCGGCGTCGAGCTCATGAAGTCGAAGCTCGACAGCACGTTGTAGAACTCGATCGCGCGCGTTTCGCGGTCGATCTCGTTCAGCGACAGGCCCATCGCGACGCGCATGAAGAAGGCCTGCGGCATTTCGATGCGGGTGCCTTCGACGTGCAGGAAGTAGCGGTCGTACAGCGTCTGCAGGCCCAGGTAGCCGAACTGCAGGTCGCGGTTCGCGTCGAGCGCTTCGCCGAGACGCTTCAGGTCGAACTGCAGCAGCTTGTCGTCGAGCAGGCCGGCGTCGACGCCGCGCTTCAGGAACTGCGGGAAGTATTCCGCGTAGCGGGCCGACATCTCGGCCTGCACGACTTCCTCGCCGAGGATCTCGCGACGGATCGTGTGCAGCAGGATGCGGGCCGTGACCTGGCTGTATGCCGGATCCTTTTCGATCATCGTGCGCGCTGCGAGGATCGCCGAGTCGTAGACCTGGCTCATCGGCACGCCGTCGTACAGGTTCTTCACCGTCTCCGCGACGATCGGGTCAGGGTTAACCGCAGCGCCGAGGCCGTCGCACGACGACACGATCAGTGCGCGCAGCGCGTTCAGGTCGAGCGGGCGCGTGACGCCGTTGTCGACGACGTTGATGCCGGTGCTCGACTCGCCGCCCGCTGCCGCTGCTTCCTCGCCCGCGTGCTGGCGCTCGAGGTGACGCTTCTCGCGATACAGCACGTACGCACGCGCGACGTTGTGCTCGCCGCCGCGCATCAGCGCGAGTTCGACCTGGTCCTGGATGTCTTCGATATGGAACGTACCGCCGTTCGGGCGGCTGCGCACGAGTGCGCGCACGACGTTGTGCGTCAGCTGTTCGACCTGCTCGCGCACGCGCGCCGATGCCGCGCCCTGCCCGCCGTTGACGGCCAGGAAAGCCTTGGTCACCGCGATCGCGATCTTCGAAGGTTCGAACGACACCACGCTGCCGTTGCGGCGGATCACCTTGTAGTCGGCGAACGTGGCCTGCGGCGCGAGCGCCTTCGCGCCCTGTTCGGTCCCGCCGAGCGGACGGCTCGAGGCGCTCTCGTACTGGGACGTCGCGTTGTCGGTGGTTTGCATGTGCAAAGCTCCTGGTGTTGGATGGTGCGGAGAGAACCGCGGATTAAAACGAACGCTGCGCAACGCGGTGCGCGAGCGGTAAGAGGCGAGCGATGCGCCGGGGAAGCCGGTTCGGTCGATGCGCGACAACCCAGCCGGTCGTGTGCTTCGTCATGTATCCCCTGCCCCGTCGATGTTCGCTGCGCTGATCGCGACGCCCGGACCGCCCGGCCTGACGCGCCGCCCTGAGAACCCTGTCCGCCGGCGTTGCCCGCCGGCCGGTGCCGCTCGGGTTTCCCCTGCGACACACACTATATCTAGTACAGAACTACTCAACTGGCACCAAGTATAGTGGACATTCGGACGAGGTCAAAACGGATAATTTGCGATGAAGGTCTTGACATCGCTCACGCGCAGACACGACAAGGCATTGGTCGGAGAAAAAACTTTCTCCGCTCAAAAAACCCCGCGATCAGTGCTGACGGAAAGGAAAGTATTCGGCGGAAAAACCGGCATCGCTCGCGAAGCGTTGCCAATCGAAGTGCGGGCCGGGGTCGGTCTTGCGGCCCGGCGCGACGTCCGAGTGCCCCGCGAATGCGTCGACCGGATAGCGCGCGGCGAGCGCGCGGGAGAGCGCGGCCAGGACCGCGTATTGCGCATCGTCGAACGGCACGTCGTCCGCGCCTTCGAGCTCGATGCCGATCGAGAAGTCGTTGCAGCGCGTCCGGCCGAAGAACTCGGACGAGCCCGCGTGCCACGCGCGCTCGTCGCACGACACGAACTGCACGAGCTCGCCGCCGCGGCGGATCAGGAAGTGCGCGGACACGCGCACGCCGCGCAGGTGGCTCTGGTAATAGGGGTGCGCATCGCAGTCGAGGCGGTTCAGGAACAGCGACTCGATCGCGTCGCCGCCGAATTCACCGGGCGGCAGGCTGATGTTGTGGACGACCACGAGCGTCGGCACCGCACCGGCGGGCCGCACCTCGAAGTTCGGCGACGGCGCATGGCGCGCTTCGCGCACCCAGCCGTTCGCGTCGACCGACAACAGCGGCGTGTCGCTCATCGTGCGTCGTGACCGCTTGCGCGCGCGGCGTGGCGCTGCGCGTGCTCGGCGCTGCAGAAGTAGTCGCCGCCCGCGGCAACCGCGTCGCCCTTCGGCGCATGCACGCCGCATTCGGCGCAGCGCACCATCGGCTCGGGCAGCGAGCGCGTTTCGCCGTTCGGGCGGGCGGCCCCGGGGCCGCCGGCGCCGGGCGCGCCGTCGTAACCGGTGCCGCGGCCGGTGCGCGCCTGCGCGTGCTCCTGCGCCTGGCGCAGCTTGCGCGCGAGCCACGAACCCGCGAAGAAGAGAAGGATCAGGAGAAGAATCTGTCGCATCGGAAACCTGCGTTCAAACCACGGAACGGTGCAGCAGCACCTCGAAAACGAACCGGCTGCCGACATACGCGAGCAGCAGCGCGGCAAACGACACGAGCACCCAGCGCGCGGCGCCGCGGCCGCGCCAGCCCGACGTCTTGCGCGCGACCAGCAGGCCGCCGAACATCAGCCACGACAGGATCGCGAACACGGTCTTGTGGTCGAGCCGCAGCGCGCGCGCGTCGACCTGCTCGCTGAACAGGATGCCCGACGCGAGCGTCAGCGTGAGCAGCACGAAGCCGGCGCCGATCAGGCGGAACAGCAGCTTCTCGAGCGTGAGCAGCGGCGGCAGCGTTTCGAGCCAGCTCGCGATCCAGCCCGTCGAGCCGTCGCGCCCGCCGCTCCTCAGCGACTGCAGCCGCCGCTCGACCATCAGCATCAGGATCGCGTGCAGCGCGGCGATCGCGAACAGCCCGTACGCGATGTTCGCGATCAGGAAGTGCAGCTTGAACAGCGGCGCTGCGGCATAAGGAAGCACCCGCACGCCGCCGAACACGAGCGGCAGCAGCGACGCGCCGCACGCAAGCGGCAGGACCAGCAGGCGCAGGCTGTCGAGCGGGAAGAAGAAGCTCTCGATCCAGTAGATGCCGGCGCCGAGCCAGAACATTGCGGACAGCGCGAACGCGAAGCCGAACACCATCGAGTCGTTCGGAAAGATCGTCATGTGGAGCAGTACGCCGTGCGCGACGAGCGCGGCGAACAGCAGCGCGCGGCCAGCCCCGCTCATCCCGGACGCGGCGGACGCGGGAACCGGCACGGCCGGCACGCTCGCGACGAGCGGCGTCGCGCCCTGGCGGTGCGTGCGCCAGCCTGCGACGGCGAGGCCGCCGTACAGGAATGCGGTGAGGGCATACAGTACAATATCCATGTTCGAAGTTTACACTAGGCCCCCTTCCCGCGACGGCTCCCTTTGTTCGGTTCCGCCGCGCCTTCGGGCCCCACTGTCCAACGCTCCCCATGCTCGACAATCTCACTCAACGGATGGCGCGCGTCGTCAAGACGCTGCGCGGCGAGGCCCGGCTTACCGAGGCGAACACGCAGGAGATGCTCCGCGAGGTACGTCTCGCGCTGCTGGAGGCCGACGTCTCGCTGCCCGTCGTCCGCGAATTCATCGCCAAGGTCAAGGAAAAGGCGCTCGGCGAAGAAGTGATCAGCAGCCTGTCGCCGGGCCAGGCGCTCGTCGGCGTGGTCCAGAAGGAACTGACCGCCGTGATCGGCGGCGACTACGAAGGCAAGGCCGCCGAGCTGAACCTCGCGGTCACGCCGCCCGCCGTGATCCTGATGGCCGGCCTGCAGGGCGCGGGCAAGACCACGACCGCCGGCAAGCTCGCGAAGCTGCTGCGCGAGAAGTACAAGAAGAAGGTGCTGACCGTGTCGTGCGACGTGTATCGCCCGGCCGCCATCATGCAGCTGAAAACGGTGAGCGAACAGGTCGGCGCCGACTTCTTCCCGTCCACGCCCGACCAGAAGCCCGTCGACATCGCGATCGCGGCCGTCGACTGGGCGAAGCGCCACTACCATGACGTGCTGATCGTCGACACGGCCGGCCGCCTCGGTATCGACGAGGCGATGATGCAGGAAATCGCCGCGCTGCACGGCACGCTGAAGCCGGCCGAAACGCTGTTCGTCGTCGACGCGATGCTCGGCCAGGATGCCGTCAACACCGCGAAGGCGTTCAACGACACGCTGCCGCTCACCGGCGTCGTGCTGACCAAGCTCGACGGCGACTCGCGCGGCGGTGCCGCGCTGTCGGTGCGTCACATCACGGGCAAGCCGATCAAGTTCGTCGGCGTCGCCGAAAAGCTCGACGGCCTGGAGGTGTTCCACCCCGACCGGATGGCGAACCGGATCCTCGGCATGGGCGACATCCTCGCGCTCGTCGAGGAAGCGCAACGCGGCGTCGACGTGCAGGCCGCGCAGAAGCTCGCCGACAAGGTCAAGAAAGGCGGCGACTTCGACCTGAACGATTTCCGCGCGCAGATCTCGCAGATGAAGAACATGGGCGGCCTGTCGTCGCTGATGGACAAGCTCCCCGCGCAGTTCCAGCAGGCGGCCGCCGGCGCCGACATGGGCCAGGCCGAGAAGCAGATCCGCCGGATGGAAGGCATCATCAGCTCGATGACGCCGGCCGAGCGCGCGAAACCCGAAATCATCAAGGCGACGCGCAAGCGCCGCATTGCAGCCGGCGCGGGCGTGCCGGTGCAGGAAGTCAACCGGATGCTGAACCAGTACGACCAGATGCGTACGATGATGAAGAAGCTGAAGGGCGGCAACATGCAGAAGATGATGCGCGGCCTGAAGGGCATGATGCCCGGCATGCGCTGATTCCGCCCGTCGGCCGGCGCGCGGGTTTTTGCTGTAGCGCGCGCCCGCCGTTCTGCTTCATTCTTATTTGTATACCGACTGCCCGCCAGAACACATGAACCGCGAAGAAGCCCTCCACATTTTCAACCACTCCGAAGAGATCGTGTCGGCCGATGCCGTCAACGCGTCGATCTCCAAGATGGCCGACGCGATCCGCGCCGAGATCGGCGACGCGTTCCCGCTCGTTCTCTCGGTGATGGGCGGCGCCGCGGTGTTTACCGGGATGCTGCTGCCGCATCTCGATTTCCCGCTCGAATTCGACTACATCCACCTGACCCGCTACCGCAACACGACGCAGGGCAGCCCGGAGATGCACTGGCGCGTCGCCCCGCGCGAATCGGTGAAGGACCGCATTGTGCTCGTGCTCGACGACATCCTCGACGAAGGCGAGACGATGGCCGCGATCCGCGACCGGATCCTCGACATGGGTGCGAAGCGCTTCATGTCGGCCGTGCTGTGCGAGAAGACGCTCGCGAAGGCGAAGCCGCTGCACCCCGACTTCTGCGGCTTCTCGGTGCCCGACCGCTACGTGTTCGGCTGCGGGATGGACGCAAAGGGCTACTGGCGCAACCTGCCGACGATCCGCGCGCTGACCACCAACGTCTGATCGCCGCCCTGCCCGCCCTATAAGAAAAGCGGCGCTCCGGTTTCCCGGAGCGCCGCTTTTTTTCGTGCGTACGCCGCTTGCCTTATAACTGGTGCACGAACGCACGGATGCCGGCCAGCAGCATTTCAACCGAAATCGCGACGAGCACGAGGCCCATCAGCCGCTCGAACGCCGCGACCGTCCGCTCGCCGAGCCATTGCTGGATCCGTTCGGCCAGTACCAGCGTGATCGCGCAGACGATCATCGTGACCGTCAGCGCGCCGATCCACTCGAGCATCTTGCCGGGTGCCTGCGATGTCAGCAGCATCACCGTCGCCAGCGCGGACGGCCCGGCCAGCGCCGGAATCGCGAGCGGCACGATGAACGGCTCGCCGCCCGCGCGCGGATCGCTGCCGAGCGCGCCGTCCGGATGCGGGAAGATCATCCGCAGCGCGATCAGGAACAGCACGATCCCGCCGCCGAGCCGCAGCGACAGGTCGGTGAGGCTCATCATCCGCAGGAAGCGGTCGCCGATCACCATGAAGAACAGCAGGATCACGAACGCGATCCCCACTTCGCGCAGGATCAGCTTCACGCGCCGCTCGCGCGGCACATCCCGCATCGCCGAAATGAACAGCGGGATGTTGCCGAGCGGATCGGTGATCAGCACCAGGAGCACGGTGGCCGACAGGAACGTGTATTCCATCGTGTCCCCCGGTCGCCGTGCTTAGCGTGCGAGCGCGGCGCGGATCTTCTCCGCGACCGTCGCCGCAGCCGCGTCGGCCGGCAGCAGCGTCGCTTCGGCGTCGCGGCGGCCCTGGTACTCGATCTTGCCTTCCTTCAGGCCGCGCTCACCGATCACGAGGCGGTGCGGCACGCCGATCAGCTCCCAGTCGGCGAACATCACGCCCGGGCGCTCGCCGCGATCGTCGAGGATCACGTCGATGCCGGCCGCGACGAGTTCCGCGTACAGCTTGTCGGCCGTCTCGCGCACCATCTCGCTGCGGTCATAGCCCATCGGGCACAGCACGACTTCGAACGGCGCGATCGACTCGGGCCAGATGATGCCCTTGTCGTCGAAGTTCTGTTCGATCGCCGCGCCGAGAATGCGCGTGACGCCGACGCCATAGCAGCCCATCAGCATCGGCTGCGGCTTGCCCGACTCGTCGAGGAACGTCGCACCCATCGCTTCCGAGTACTTGGTGCCGAGCTGGAACACGTGGCCGACTTCGATGCCGCGGCAGATGTCGATCACGCCCTTGCCGTCCGGCGACGCGTCGCCCTGCTTCACGTTGCGCACGTCGGCGACGTCCGGTTCCGGCAGGTCGCGGCCCCAGTTCACGCCGGCGATGTGATAGTCGACCTCGTTCGCACCGACGACGAAGTCGCTCATGTTCGCGACCGTACGATCCGCGATCACCTTCACGGGCTTCTTCGTGCCGACCGGGCCGAGATAGCCCGGCGGCGTGCCGAACCACTCGACGATTTCCTGCTCGGTCGCGAAGCGGTGGTTCTTCAGGCCCGGCAGCTTCGACACCTTGATTTCGTTCAGGTCGTGGTCGCCGCGCAGCATCAGCAGCCAGATGGTCGGCTCGGCGCCTTCGTTGTCGGTCGCGAGCACGATCGACTTGATCGTGCGCTCGAGCGGGATGGCCAGCAGTTCGGCGACGGCTTCGCACTTCGCCTTGCCGGGCGTCGCGACCTTTTCCATCGCTTCGGCCGGCGCCGCGCGCTCGGCGATCAGCGGCAGCGCCTCGGCCGCCTCGATGTTCGCCGCGAACTCGGAGGTCGGGCAGTAGGCGATCGCGTCCTCGCCGGTGTCGGCGATCACGTGGAACTCGTGCGAGAAGTTGCCGCCGATCGAGCCGCTGTCGGCCGCAACCGCACGGAATTCGAGACCGAGGCGCGTGAAGATGCGCACGTACGCGTCGTACATCTTGCGGTACGACTCGTTCAGGCCGGCCGCGTCCTTGTCGAACGAATACGCGTCCTTCATGATGAATTCGCGGCCGCGCATCACGCCGAAGCGCGGACGGATCTCGTCGCGGAACTTCGTCTGGATCTGGTAGAAGTTCACCGGCATCTGCCGGTAGCTCTTGATCTGGTTGCGCGCGATGTCGGTGATGACTTCCTCGTGCGTCGGCCCGATCACGAAGTCGTTGTCCTTGCGGTCCTTGAAGCGCAGCAGCTCGGGGCCGTACTGTTCCCAGCGGCCCGATTCCTGCCACAGCTCGGCCGGCTGCACGGCCGGCATCAGCAGCTCGATGGCGCCCGCCCGGTTCATTTCCTCGCGCACGATCGCTTCGACCTTGCGAATCGAACGCAGGCCGACCGGCAGGTAGTTATAGATGCCGCCAGCGACGCGGCGGATCATGCCGGCGCGGACCATCAGCTTGTGGCTGACGATCTCTGCGTCGGCGGGAGCTTCTTTCAGGGTGCCGATAAAGAAACGGGAAGCTTTCATGCGGACGGTTCCAAAAACGGCGCCCCCAGGCGGGGCGCCCGAAAAAGTTTCAAGGTGAAAAAGCTGCGCGCGACGAACGACGATGGCGCAGATGACTTAGCAGACTAATCAGGGACAATTCAGCCGGTGCACCCCGCGCGGATTCGCTCCGTCACGGTGCGCAGCGCCCGTTATCTGTTTATAATCAAAGCAATTTTAAAGGATTCGAAGGTGGTTGTATGCTGGATCGTGAAGGCTTTCGCCCGAACGTCGGCATCATCCTCTTGAACGCGCGCAACGAGGTGTTTTGGGGCAAGCGGCTCCGCGAGCATTCCTGGCAGTTTCCTCAAGGTGGGATCAAGTACGGCGAGACCCCCATGCAGGCGATGTACCGGGAACTGCACGAGGAAACGGGCCTGCATCCGGAACACGTCAAGATAATCGGCCGCACTCGCGACTGGTTGCGTTACGAGGTGCCTGACAAGTTCATTAAACGCGAAGTACGCGGTCATTACCGCGGCCAGAAGCAGATCTGGTTCCTGCTGCGGATGGTTGGACGCGATTGCGACATTTGCTTGCGCGCGACCGACCACCCGGAGTTCGATGCGTGGCGCTGGAACGAGTACTGGGTACCGCTCGATGCGGTGATCGAGTTCAAGCGGGATGTCTATCAGTTGGCGCTGACGGAACTGTCGCGCTTCCTGCGCCGCCCGGCGCAGCGAGCCGAGAAGCCGCGTGGGCCGCGAATGTCGCGCTATCCGCGCGTCATTGGCGTACAGGCCCAGCAGACGCTGACGATTGTCGACGCATCGGTAGTCTGTTCGGAGATCGAAGTGGAAGCGAGCACGCTCGACGAGATGCCGCCCCACGTGATCGTCGGCAAATGACGAGTCGGACTGCATGACCGGGCGCGACCTTGGTGTCGCGCCCTTTTTTTACGAGGAATGCATATTGAAAGCGATTGCTCTCGCGCTCGCATCGATCGCCGCGATGGCTGCCCTGGCCGGCTGCGCGAATTCGAAAGCGCCGTCCAACAAGGATGACAGCGAGTTCGTCTATCTGCTGGACCGCCAGGGGACCTGGAAGGAAAACACGGTCGACACGCTGCCGCCGCTGCCGCAAACGGGCGACCTGCTGCCGTTCAACGTGTCGCAGAACACGCCGCTCAAGTTCTTCGTCGATGCGAAATCGCTCGACGTCGGCACCGACGGTGTCGTGCGCTACGCGGTCGTCATCACGAGCCCGGCCGGCGCGCGCAACGTGAACTACGAAGGTATTCGCTGCGACACCTACGAATGGCGCCAGTACGCGGGCCTGAACTCCGACCACAACGGCTGGGACCGCACGGTCGAGAACGACTGGCGGCGCATCGAGAACGGCGAGCTGAACGCCTACCACTCCGCGCTCTACCAGGACTACTTCTGCGCGAACAAGATGCCGCAAGGCTCGACCCGGCAGATCCTGGAAAACATCCGGTTCCACCGCACCGCGATGACGCAGTTGCGCTGACGGCGCGCGATGCGGGCCACCCGCATCGTCACGCTGCATGGAAAAAGCCCGCATCGCGCGGGCTTTTTTATTGGATTGCCTGGACTGCCGACACCGTGGCCGGCGATCACACCGGCATCACACCAGCACGAGGTTGTCGCGATGGATCAGTTCAGGCTCCAGCATGTAGCCGAGCACCGTCTCGATCTCGCCGCTCGGCTTGCGGTGAATCAGCTTCGTTTCCGCGCTGCTGTAGTTCGTGAGCCCGCGCGCCACTTCACGCCCGTCGGGGCCGACGCACGCGATCACCTCGCCGCGCGCGAACGCGCCCTGCACGTCGATCACGCCGATCGGCAGCAGGCTCTTGCCGCCGGCCGTCAGCTTTTCGACCGCGCCGGCATCGATCACGACATGGCCGCGCACCTGCAGGTGATCGGCCATCCATTGCTTGCGCGCCGCCATTCGTGCCGTGCGCGCGATCAGCTGCGTGCCGATCGCCTCGCCGGCCGCCAGGCGCACGAGCACGTCGGTCTCCCGGCCGCTCGCGATCACGGTGTTCGCGCCGCTGTGTGCGGCACGCTTCGCCGCGAGAATCTTCGTCAGCATCCCGCCGCGACCGAGGCTCGAACCGGCGCCGCCGGCCATCGCCTCGAGCTCCGGCGCGCCCGCATTGGCCTCGGCAACGAGCGTCGCGTTCGGGTCCTTGCGCGGATCGGCCGTGAACAACCCGGTCTGGTCGGTCAGGATGATCAGCGCATCGCCTTCGATCAGGTTCGCGACGAGCGCGCCGAGCGTGTCGTTGTCGCCGAACTTGATTTCGTCGGTGACGACCGTGTCGTTCTCGTTGATGATCGGCACGACGCCGAGACGCAGCAGCGTGAGCAGCGTCGAGCGCGCATTCAGGTAGCGCTCGCGATCGGCCAGGTCGGCGTGCGTGAGCAGGATCTGCGCGGTGCGGATGTCGTGCTCGGTGAAGCGGCTCTCATAGACCTGCGCGAGCCCCATCTGGCCGACCGCCGCAGCGGCCTGCAATTCGTCGATTTCCCGCGGCCGCTTGCTCCAGCCGAGCCGCTGCATCCCTTCGGCAATCGCGCCCGAACTGACGAGCACGACTTCCTTGCCCTGCGCGCGCAACGCGGCGATCTGGGCTGCCCAGCGGCCGATTGCAGCATGATCGAGCCCCTTGCCGTCGTTGGTCACGAGGCTCGAACCCACCTTCACCACCAATCGCTTCGAATCCGCGATGATCGAACGCATCCTGCACTGTCTCCTGTATCTGATGCCTGCCCGGCCGGGCGCGATTGAACGCCGACGCCGGGCGGCACGCCCGGCGCGTTACGAAACACTCAGGCGTCGTCGCCCGGCGCGGCACCGCCGTCTGCCGGCGGCGCATCGCGGAAACGCACGTCCGCCGCGAGATCTTCCGCCTCCGCCGCACGGTGCGCGTCCGAATGCGCGGACAGGTAATCGTAGATCGCGTAGCACAGCGCTTCGCAGCCCTGGCCCGTCAATGCCGAGATCTCGAACACGGGGCCGTCCCAGCCGAAACGGTCGAGGAAATCGGCAACACGCGCCTCGCGCTCGTCTTCCGGCACCATGTCGAGCTTGTTGAGCACGAGCCAGCGCGGCTTCTCGTACAGCGCCTCGTCGTACTTGCGCAGCTCGCCGACGATCGCGGTCGCTTCCGCGACCGGATCGACGCTTTCGTCGAACGGCGCGAGATCGACCAGATGCAGCAGCACGCCGGTGCGCTGCAGGTGGCGCAGGAACTGGTGGCCGAGGCCCGCGCCTTCCGCCGCCCCCTCGATCAGCCCCGGGATGTCGGCGATCACGAAGCTCTTGCTCGGGCCGACACGCACCACGCCGAGATTCGGCGCGAGCGTCGTGAACGGGTAGTCGGCGATCTTCGGGCGCGCGTTCGACACCGACGAGATGAACGTCGACTTGCCTGCGTTCGGCATGCCGAGCAGGCCGACGTCGGCGAGCACCTTCAGCTCGAGCTTCAGCATGCGCCGCTCGCCCGGCTTGCCGTCCGTCTTCTGGCGCGGCGCACGGTTCGTGCTCGATTTGAAATGCAGGTTGCCGAGGCCGCCGGAACCGCCCTGCGCGAGCATCACCTGCTGGTCGTGCTCGGTCAGGTCGGCGATGAGCTCGCCGGTATCCATGTCGCTGATGATCGTGCCGACCGGCATGCGCAGCGTGACGTCGTCGCCGCCCTTGCCATAGCAATCCGAGCCGCGGCCGTTTTCGCCGTTGCGTGCGAGGTGCTTCTTCGCGTATCGGTAGTCGATCAGCGTGTTGATGTTGCGGTCGGCGATCGCGTAAACGCTACCGCCCCGGCCGCCGTCGCCGCCGTCCGGCCCGCCGAACGGGACGAATTTCTCGCGGCGCATCGACGCGCTGCCATCGCCTCCGTCGCCGGCGATGACTTCGATTCGTGCTTCGTCAATGAACTTCATTCGTCACTCCGCCCAGTATTTCCGCTATTGTGCCGCGCGCCGGCACGCTTGAACAATCTGCCATTCGGCCGATCGTACGCCGGTTGCGCGAAGGTCGCCGGACGCACCTGCGCCCGGCGACCCAATAAAAAAAGGCCCCGCGAAGACTGCGGGGCCTTTCGGCTACGAAGCCCGTGGGTGCCTGACTTAGGCAGCCGCCGGGACGACGATGACCAGATGCTTCTTGTCCGCGCCCTTCGTCGCGAACTTGACGTGACCGTCGACCAGCGCGAACAGGGTGTGATCCTTGCCCATGCCGACGTTCTCGCCTGCGTGCATGCGCGTACCGCGCTGACGCACGATGATGCCGCCGGCATTGATTGCCTGGCCGCCGTACACTTTCACGCCGAGACGTTTCGACTCGGAGTCGCGGCCGTTCCGGGAAGAGCCGCCTGCCTTTTTGTGTGCCATCTGATTGCTCCTTAACCGAGGCGCTTACGCGTTGATCGCGTCGATGCGCAGCTCAGTGTAGTTCTGGCGGTGGCCGCCATGCTTTTGGTAGTGCTTCCGGCGACGCATCTTGAAGATGGTGACCTTGGCATGACGACCGTGCGACACGACGGTGGCCTTGACGGAAGCCCCACTGACCAGCGGCGTACCGAACTTAATCGATTCGCCTTCGCCCACTGCGAGAACCTGGTCGAGCGTGATTTCAGCGTCAATGTCAGCCGGTATCTGTTCTACTTTGAGTTTTTCGCCAACGGCAACCTTGTACTGCTTGCCGCCGGTTTTTATGACCGCGTACATTGAGAACCTCACTCTGGATCCAAATTTTCCGCACACCACGCGCGGAAAACACGTGATTATACATGGGGTTAGCACCGAAGTCAAAACCGATCGACGATTGCCGCGCGCAAGCCCCGGCCGAACGGCCAAAATCACGGCCGCTGCACGTCTGACAGACCGGGATTTCGCGGATTCGACTTATAATCCGCCGCATCACCCAATTCCATCATCATGTCGTCGTCCACCGCCTCCCCCACCCTCAGCGCCGCCCACCTGCTCGCTCCGATCACCAGCGACATGGAGCAGGTGAATCGCGTTATCCGGCAAAGCCTCGCGTCCGACGTGCTGCTGATCAACCAGATCGCCGAGTACATCATCGGCGCGGGCGGCAAGCGGCTGCGTCCGGCGTTGCTGCTGCTCGTCGCCGGCGCGCTCGGCGAAACGTCGCACCAGCGGCACGTGCTGGCCGCCGTCGTCGAGTTCATCCACACGGCCACGCTGCTGCATGACGACGTCGTCGACGAATCCGAGCTGCGCCGCGGCCGCCAGACCGCCAATGCGCTGTTCGGCAACGCGGCCAGCGTGCTGGTAGGCGATTACCTCTACTCGCGCTCGTTCGAGATGATGGTCGGCGTCGGCAAGATGCGCGTGATGGAGATCCTGTCCGAAGCGACGACGATCATTTCCGAAGGCGAGGTGCTGCAGCTCCTCAACATGCACGACGCGGACGTCGACGAAACGCGCTACATGCAGGTGATCCGCTACAAGACGGCCAAGCTGTTCGAAGCGTCAGCCCGCCTGGGTGCAGTGCTCGCGGGCGCCGATGCACCGACCGAAGCCGCCGCCGCCGAATACGGCCGCCGGATCGGCACCGCGTTCCAGATCATGGACGACTGGCTCGATTACGCGGGCACCGTCGAGGCCATGGGCAAGAACGCCGGCGACGACCTGCGCGAAGGCAAGCCGACGCTGCCGCTCATCTATCTGATCGAACGCGGCACGCCCGAACAATCGGCGCTCGCGCGCGAAGCGATCGAACAGGGCGGCACCGATCGCTTCGACACGATCTTCGAAGCGATCACGCGCTCGGGCGCGCTCGATCACACGCTCGAATGCGCACGCCAGGAAGCACAGGCCGCAGCGGCAGCGATCGCGGCATTCCCCGATTCGATCTACAAGGAGAGCCTGCTCGCGCTGTGCTCGTATTCGACGTCGCGACAGTCGTAAGCAACATCGCGTGCGCCGCCGTCACGACAGCGACGTCGCACGTTCGACACGGGAAAATCACCTGTCTCGAAAATTTTCTTCTCCAAGCTCTTCCCTTTTTGAAGAAACGTCGTTATAGTTATGTTCTTGCTTGACGACGCAGCGGTCTTGAAGAAGACGGCGAAGTCGGAAGAGTCCAAATCGGGGTGTAGCTTAGCCTGGTAGAGCGCTACGTTCGGGACGTAGAGGCCGGAGGTTCGAATCCTCTCACCCCGACCAGATGTGTAAAAAACCGTGCACCCTGTGCACGGTTTTTTTTTGCCCGGTCGCCGCAGGCCCCTCGTGTCGCGCGCGACACATCGCGGTCGCCGGCCTCTGCTATATTCCCTCCATCCCTGTCCTTCACTGCCCATTCCGACGCGTGGACCAAATTCCCTTATGGGCGCAAATCGGCGCCGTCTTCCTGCTTCTCCTCTGTTCCAGCTTCTTTTCGATTTCCGAGACCGCGATGATGGCGCTCAACCGCCATCGGCTGAAGCATCTCGCCGGCCAGGGCGCACTCGGCGCGAAAACCACGCAAGGCCTGCTCACGCGCACTGACCTGCTGCTCAGCGTGATCCTGATCGGCAACAACCTGTTCAACACGATCATCCCGGTCCTGACGACGTCGCTCGCGCTGCATACGTTCGGCCGCAACAACCTCGCGCTGTCGATCGCGACCGGCATCGTCGCGTTCCTGATCATCGTGTTCGCGGAAATCGCGCCGAAGATCGTCGGCGCGACCTTCCCCGAACGCATCGCCCTGCCCGCGAGCCTCGTGATCGCGCCGCTGATGCGCGTATTCAAGCCGGTCGTCTGGTTCGTCAACGCGCTCGCGAACGGCGTGCTGTGGGTGCTGCGCATCAACACGAAGAAGGGCCGCGACCAGCGGATGTCGGCCGACGAGCTGCGGGCGATCGTGCTCGAGTCGAGCAGCTTCATGCCGACCAAGCACCGCAGCATCCTGCTCAACCTGTTCGACCTCGAGAACATCACGGTCGACGACGTGATGGTGCCGCGCCGCCAGATCGAGTCGCTCAACTTCTACGCGCCGCTCGACGACGTCCTGCACCAGCTCGAAACCTGCTATCACAACCGGCTCGTCGTCTACGAAGGCGACATCGACAAGGTGCTCGGCGTGCTGCACGTGCGCAAGACGCTCACCGCGCTGCACAACCAGGAGTTCGACCGCGAGACGCTGCGCACGCTGCTCGCCGAGCCGTACTACGTGCCGTCGGGCACGCCGGTGGTCCAGCAGCTCCAGTTCTTCCAGGAAACGCGGCAGCGGACCGCGCTCGTCGTCAACGAGTACGGCGAGCTCGAAGGGCTCGTCACGCCCGAAGACATCATCGAGGAACTGATCGGCGAATTCACGACGTCGATGCCGCGCAGCGAACGCGCGGGCGGCTGGGACGAGAACGGCGAATGCATCGTGTCGGCCAGCATGCCGCTGCGCGAACTGAACCGCTGGCTGCACCTGAAGCTGCCGACCGACGGGCCGAAGACGCTGAACGGACTGGTGCTCGAAATCCTCGAGGAAATTCCGGAAGACGACGTGTGCCTGAAGATCGGCGACGTGATGCTCGAGGTGATGCGCAGCGACGACCAGGCCGTGCGCACCGTCAAGCTCTTCAAGCCGCGCGGCTCGCGCACCGGACGCGCCGCCGCCCGCTAGCCGAACGGACGACTGCCGGCGCCGCCCGCGACGCGCGACCATCTGCAGGTCACGGTCAACAGGCGGCCAGCGTGCCGGCTCACATGCATTTCCCTCCTCCCGGGGCGCCGCTGCGCACGCAGCCGTCGCCCGCCCGTTCCGACGCGCCGCCCGCCGGCGCGCCTCACGCACTCGATGCGGCCCAGCTCGACGATGCACCGGCCGTGCGGCTGCTGACGGACACGCTGCACGCGGCACGCGTGCGCGACGCATCCGACATCCACGTCGAACCGTTCGAAACCGGCTGGCGCATCCGCCTGCGGATCGACGGCGTGCTGCACGACCATGCGCGGCCGCCCGTGCACCTGCGCGACGCGCTCGTCACGCGGATCAAGGTGCTCGCACGCATGGACATCGCCGAGCGGCGGCTCCCGCAGGACGGCCGCTTGCGCATCGCGATCGACGGCGGCACGCGCGGCGACTACCGCGTCAGTTCGCTGCCGACGCTGTTCGGCGAAAAGCTCGTGCTGCGGCGCCTCGAAACACTGCCGCCCGATCTCACGCTCGCCCGTCTCGGCTTCGACACGCAGCAGGCCGCCGCGATGGAGGCCGCGATACGCGCGCCGCACGGCCTCGTGCTCGTCACGGGCCCGACCGGCAGCGGCAAGACGCTGTCGCTGTACTGCGCGCTGCAGATGCTCGATCGCGACGCGCACAACGTCTGCACGGTCGAGGATCCCGCCGAGATCCAGCTCGACGGGATCAACCAGGTCGGTGTCGCCGAAAAGGCCGGGCTCACGTTCGCGACGGCGCTGCGTGCGCTGTTGCGGCAGGATCCGGACATCATCATGGTCGGCGAGATACGCGATGCGGAAACGGCCGACGTCGCGATCAAGGCCGCGCAGACCGGCCATCTCGTGCTGTCGACGCTGCACACGAACGACGCGCCGGCCGCCATCGCACGGATGCTCGATATCGGCGTCGCGCCGTACAACCTCGCGGCCGCGCTGCAACTCGTCACCGCGCAGCGCCTCGTCCGGCGCCTGTGCGTCGCATGCCGCGCACCGTCGGACGCACCGGCGCACATGCTGCGGGAAGCCGGCTGCGACCCGGCGGCGCTGGCAGACGGATGGCGGCCGTTCGTCGCGCGCGGCTGCGCCGCCTGTCACGGGATCGGCTATCGCGGCCGCATCGGGCTGCATCAGACGATGCCGGTCTCGCCGGAACTGGCGGAGCGCATCGTCGCGCGGGCGAGCGTCGGCACGCTCGCGCAATGCGCGGCGGCCGAAGGCGTGCGCAACCTGCGCAACGCGGCATTCGCCCGCGTGCGGGACGGCACGACGAGCATCGCGGAAGCCGTCGCCGCCACTTCCGCGGCGTGAGCATGTATACACCGCCGCGCGAAACCCGCTTCGCCTGGCGCGGCCGCCGTCGCGACGGCACACCGCGCCGCGGCACCGTCGTCGCCTTCGACGCCGCAGCCGCGCGTGCCACGCTCGCGCGCGACGGCATCGCGGTGCTGTCGCTCGACGCGCGCGGGCCTGCCCGGCCGCCGACGGCCGGCGCCCGGGAGATCACGCGTTTCACGCGCCAGCTCGCGAGCCTGTTGCAGGCCGGGCTGCCGCTCGCACCGTCGCTCGAGATGCTCGCGCGATCACGGTCGCACGACGGCCTGCCGCGCATCGCCGCAGGCCTCGCCCGCGAGATCGTCGGCGGGCGGCGCTTCGCCGATGCGCTCGCACGCTATCCGTCGCAGTTCGGCACGCTGTATCGCCAGCTGATCGAAGTCGGCGAAGCGTCCGGCTCGCTCGGCATCGTGCTGACACGCGTCGCGGAACACCGCGAGCGCGCCGACGCGCAATGGCGCAAGCTGCGCGCCGCACTCGCGTATCCGGCGGCCGTCATCCTGTTCGCGCTCGCGATCTCGGCCGCGTTGATGGTGTGGGTCGTGCCGACGTTCCGGCAGATCTTCGACGGTTTCGGTGCCGCCCTCCCCGCGCCGACCCGCGCACTGCTTGCGCTGTCCGCCGCGCTGTCGGCGTGGGGCGGCATGCTCGCGGCCGGCGCTGCGGCATTGGCGCTTGCCGCGCATCACGCGCTTCGGCGGTCGGCGCCGTTGCGCCATGCGGTCGCGCGGCGCCTGCTGCACGCCCCGCTCGCAGGCAGCGCGCTCGAGCGGTACGCGGCTGCCCGCTGGTGCCGTTCGCTTGCGACGCTGCTCGGCGCCGGTGTGCCGCTCGCCGACGCGTTCGCCACGCTCGAGCGCACGGCCGGCCACCCGGTGTTCGCGCACGCCACCGCGCACATCGCGGCACGCGTGTTGCGCGGCGTGCGTCTCGCCGATGCGATGCAGTCGGCCGGCTGCTTTCCGGACGATGTCGTCCAGCCGATCGCCGTCGCCGAGGAAACCGGTGCGCTCGACACGATGCTCGCCGACATCGCCGCGCTGTGCGAACGCCAGCTCGACGCGCGTCTCGATGCGCTCGCGGCGCTCGGCGAACCGCTGATCGTGATCGTTCTGGGCGCACTCGTCGGCGGCCTCGTGATCGCGATGTATCTGCCCATCCTTCAGCTCGGCAACGTGGTGTAGCATCGCAACCGATTCTGTCGCCTTTTTAGCCCGAACCTTGAGCCTCATGACGCCCGCGCCCTTGTCCGCCGTTCCCGATTCGCCCGAGAGCACGCTGCTCGCACTGGCGATGCTGCCGCCCGCGCTGCAGTATGCGTTCGCGGCCATCATCGGCCTGTGCGTCGGCAGCTTCCTGAACGTGGTCGTGCACCGGTTGCCCGTGATGATGCAGCGCGCGTGGCAGGCCGAGATCGACGAAGCGACCGGTAACGCCGGCGCGGCGCCCGACGACGGTTATCCGCCGCACTACGACCTGTGGCGCCCGCGCAGTGCCTGCCCGCATTGCGGCCACGTGCTGCGCGCATGGGAGAACATCCCGCTCGTCAGCTATCTGATGCTGCGCGGGCGCTGCCGCCGCTGCGGCCACGCGATCAGCATCCGCTATCCGCTCGTCGAGCTCGCGTGCGCGCTGCTTGCCGCCGGCTCGCTCGCCGCGTTCGGCCCGACCGTCGCCGCGCTCGCCGCGTTCGCGCTGTGCGCCGCGCTGCTCGCGATGAGCGCGATCGACATTCACACCGGCTACCTGCCCGACTCGATGACGCTGCCGCTGCTCTGGGCCGGGCTCGTGCTGAATCTCGGCGGCACGTTCACGTCGCTGCGCTCGGCCGTGATCGGTGCGATGGCCGGCTACCTGTTCCTGTGGTCGATCTACTGGCTGTTCAAATGGTTGCGCGGCATCGAGGGCATCGGTTTCGGCGACCTGAAACTGCTGGCCGCACTCGGCGCGTGGATGGGCTGGGCCGCGCTGCCGCAAGTCGTGCTGTTCGCCGCGGTGACGGGCGCGATCGTCGGGCTCGTCGCGACCTGGCGCGGCCGCATGCGCTTCGAGGAGCCGATTCCGTTCGGCCCGTTCCTCGCGGCCGGCGGCGTCGCGACGTTGTTTTTCGGCACGCCCTTCTATTTCGCGCTCGGAGGCTGACATGTTCGCTATAGGACTCACGGGCGGCATCGGCAGCGGCAAGACGACCGTCGCCGACCTGTTCGGCGCCCGCGGCGCGTCGCTCGTCGATACCGACCTGATCGCCCACCGCATCACCGCGCCCGGCGGCCTCGCGATGCCGGCGATCGAACAGGCGTTCGGCCACGGCTTCGTTGCTAGCGACGGCTCGCTCGATCGCGCGAAGATGCGCACGCTGATCTTCAGCGACGACGACGCGCGCCGGCGCCTCGAGGCGATCACGCATCCGCTGATCCGTGCCGAAACCGATCGCGAGGCACGCGAAGCGCAGGGCCCGTACGTGATGTTCGTCGTGCCGCTGCTCGTCGAGTCAGGCAACTGGAAGGCGCGCAGCAATCGCGTGCTCGTCGTCGATTGCCCGGTCGAAACGCAGATCGCACGCGTGATGCGGCGCAACGGCTTCACGCGCGAGCAGGTCGAAGCGATCATCGCGCGACAGGCGACGCGCGAAGCCCGTCTTGCGGCGGCCGACGACGTGATCGTCAACGACGCGGTTGCGCCCGATGCACTCGCCGCGCAGGTCGATGCACTGCACCAACGTTATGTCGGGTTCGCGGCCGCCGCGCACTGAATCTCGCGCGCGATCGTGATGGTGTCCGAAATTGGCGCGTTGCTAGGGTAGTGAGTGAGCATTAGAATGTCCTGCATTGTTTCAATTCCTACCCAAGAGGCGAGCGCGCTTGATTCTTTACGAGTATCCGTTCAACGAGCGAATTCGCACGCTGTTGCGTCTCGAAGATCTCTTCGAGCGCTTCGCGTTCTTTTTGGCTCAGGAGGACCCGCGTGAACACCACGTCGCGCTGACGACGCTGTTCGAAATCGCCGAGGTAACGGGCCGCGCGGACCTGAAATCGGATCTGATGAAGGAGCTCGAACGTCAACGCCAGACGCTCGCCCCCTTTCGCGGCAATCCGGGCATCGAGCAGAACGCGCTCGAGGCCGTGCTCGGCGAAATCGAGCAGACGCTGGCCAATCTCGCGCAGATGCAGGGCAAGACCGGCCAGCACCTCGTCGACAACGAGTGGCTCGCCAGCATCCGCAGCCGCGCAGTGATTCCCGGCGGCACGTGCAAGTTCGACCTGCCGTCGTACTACGCGTGGCAGCAGTGGCCCGCCGAGCAGCGGCGCCAGGACATCGCGAAGTGGATCCTGCCGATGCTGCCGCTACGCGACGCCGCGTCGATCGTGCTGCGGCTCGCGCGCGAATCGGGCCAGGCGTCGAAGGTCATGGCGATGCAGGGCAGCTATCAGCAGATGCTGTCGGGCCGCACCTACCAGCTGATGCAGGTACGCGTGCCGCCGGAGCTGCGCGTCATTCCCGAGGCGAGCGCCAACAAATACATGCTGTGGGTACGGTTCACCATGCAGGACGGCGACGTGCGGCCGCGCGCGGTGGACATCGACGTGCCGTTCCATCTGACACTGTGCAATCTGTAACGGCCGCGGGCCGGATCGCTTTCGTATGACTACCGTTGTGAAATGCCCGTCGTGCGGCGCCGAAGTGCGCTGGACGCCTGAAAATCAGTTCCGCCCGTTCTGTTCGGCCCGCTGCAAGCAGCTCGACCTCGGCGCATGGGCCGCGGAAAAGTACCGGATCGGCGGCGCCTCCGACGAGGGCCCCTCGTCGGAAGAAGACGGCACGGACGGCCGTCGCGACAGCTGAGCGGCGGGCGACACCGCCCGCCGGCGATATGGCCCGCCTTTCCGGCAGGCCGTCACGGCGTCAGTTCGACGCCGCTTCCTTCTCGAGCAGTTCGAGCACCGGCAGCGCCGCCGGCAACAGCGGCGCAACGGCGACCGGCAGTTGCTGCCACACGAACGCCTGCCCTTCCTTGCTGTGCGGCTCGCCCGTCCAGCCCGTCACCTTGCAGAAATAGAGCCGCACGTACGCGTGCGGATAATCGTGCTCGAGCGTATGCCAGCGATGGCTGGCCGTGACCTCGATGCCGAGTTCCTCATGCAGTTCGCGCGTCAACGCATCCTCGACGCTTTCGCCGGCCTCCAGCTTGCCGCCCGGAAACTCCCAGTAACCTTCATACGGCTTGCCCTGCAGGCGCTGCGCGAGCAGGTAGCGGCCGTCCGGCTGAACCATCACGCCGACCGCGACTTCCGTCACCTTGCGGCCATCCGGTGCGCGCACGGCGCCTTGTGCGAGATCCGTGCTCATGCCTGCTCCTTGCGGCCCGACCAGTCACGCGCGAACTGCCATGCGACGCGCCCCGACCGCGAACCGCGCTCGAGCGCCCACACGAGCGCGTCGCCGCGCGCGGACTCGATCTCGGCATCCGGGCAGCCGAAGTGGCGCAGCCAGTGCGCAACGATGCCGAGATAGTCGTCCTGCTTGAACGGATAGAAGCTGACCCACAGGCCGAAGCGCTCCGACAGCGAGATCTTCTCCTCGACGACTTCGCCGGGGTGAATCTCGCCGTCCGGGAGATGCTTGTACGACTCGTTGTCGCTCATGTATTCGGGCAGCAGATGGCGGCGGTTCGACGTCGCGTAGATCAGCACGTTGTCCGACTGCGCGGCGATCGAGCCGTCGAGCGCAACCTTCAGCGCCTTGTAGCCCGATTCGCCTTCCTCGAACGACAGGTCGTCGCAGAACACGATGAACCGCTCCGGACGCTGCGCGATCAGGTCGACGATGTCGCCGAGATCGTGCAGGTCGTCCTTGTCGACTTCGATCAGGCGCAGCCCGTCCTGCGCATACGCGTTCAGGCAGGCCTTGATCAGCGACGACTTGCCGGTACCGCGTGCGCCGGTCAGCAGCACGTTGTTGGCCGGCTTCTGCTGCACGAACTGCCGCGTGTTCTGCTCGATCAGCCCTTTCTGGCGATCGATGTTGTGGAGGTCGCCGAGCGTGATCGACGACACGGCCGGCACCGGCTGCAAATAGCCGCGCCCCTGGCGCTTGCGCCAGCGGAATGCGTGGGCGGCGTTCCAGTCGACGGCCGCCGGCGCGGGCGGCAGCATCCCCTCGAGACGGCCGAGCAGCGCTTCGGCGCGCGTCAGAAACTGTTCAAGCTTGTCCATGTCGTTCGAACGCTCCCGATCAGGAGCGGTAGTCCGCGTTGATGCTCACGTAATCGTGCGACAGGTCGCACGTCCAGACGGTGGCCTGCGCGTCGCCGCGGCCGAGCAGCACGCGGATCGTGATTTCGCTCTGCTTCATCACGCGTTGGCCGTCCTCTTCCTGGTAGGCCGGGTTGCGTCCGCCCGCCTTCGCGACGAGCACATCGTCGAGGTAGAGGTCGATCTTGCCGACGTCGAGATCCGCGACGCCTGCATAGCCGATCGCCGCGAGAATCCGGCCGAGGTTGGGGTCGGATGCGTAGAAGGCCGTCTTCACGAGCGGCGAATGGCCGATCGCGTAGGCGATCTGGCGGCATTCGGCGACGTTCTTGCCGCCTTCGACCTGCACCGTCATGAATTTCGTCGCGCCTTCGCCGTCGCGCACGATCAGTTGCGACAGCACTTGCGCGACTTCCGTCACCGCATCGCGCAGGGCCGCGTAGGCCGGCGAATCGGTCGACGTGATGGCCGGCAGCGCGCTCTTGCCCGATGCGATCAGGATGAACGAGTCGTTCGTCGACGTATCGCCGTCGATCGTGATGCAGTTGAACGAGCGGTCGGCGACTTCCTTCACGAGCGTGTCGAGCACCGGCTGCGCGACGTTCGCGTCGAATGCGAGGAAGCCGAGCATCGTCGCCATGTTCGGCTTGATCATGCCCGCGCCCTTGCTGATGCCCGTCAGCGTGACCGTGTGGCCGTCGATCGTCACCTGGCGCGACGTGGCCTTCGGCAGCGTGTCGGTCGTCATGATCGCCTGCGCGGCGTCGAACCAGTTCGCGGCCTTGCGGTTCGCGAGCGCGGCCGGCAGGCCGGCCTTCAGGCGGTCGATCGGCAGCGGCTCGAGGATCACGCCGGTCGAGAACGGCAGCACCTGCGCCGGCTCGATGCCCGCGAGACGGGCGAGTTCCGCGCAGGTTTCACGGGCGTTCACGAGGCCCGGCTCGCCGGTACCGGCGTTCGCATTGCCCGTGTTCACGACGAGCGCACGGATGCCCGCGCCGCCCGCACGCACCTTCGCCAGATGCTCGCGGCAGACGGTGACCGGCGCCGCGCAGAAACGGTTTTCGGTGAACACGCCCGCGACCGTCGCGCCTTCGTCGACGGAGATGACCAGCACGTCCTTGCGATTCGGCTTGCGGATATTCGCTTCCGCCCAGCCGAGCGTGACGCCGGCGACGGGATGCAGTTGGGCGGGATCGATCGACGGAAAATTGACAGCCATGGGGCACACCTGCCGGATGGAAAATGCCGGCATGCGCCGGCATCGATTGGAAGAACCGGCGGCCGCACGCGCGGGCCGCCGCAACTCACATCAGTGACTCGAAGCGGGAACGAAGCGGCACGCGTGACGCGCGCCGCCGTCGATCATGACAGCTTCCCGTGACACTGCTTGTACTTCTTGCCGCTGCCGCACGGGCACGGGTCGTTGCGGCCGACCTTCGGCATTTCGCCGCCGGGGCCGGCGTGCGTCATCGCGCTGCCGACCATGTCGGCCGTCGCCGTGGCCGCCGCGGCAACCGCGACGTTCGCCACCGGCGCACCGGCTTCCGCGTAGTCGGCGTGCTGGTACTCGACGTTCTCGAGATGGCCGGCGCCGCGCTCCTCGATCTGCTCGGCGGCTTCCTCGAGCTGCTCCGGCGACTGGATCTGCACGTTCATCACGACGCGCGTGACTTCCTGCTTGATCGCCTCGAGCATCGCGGCGAACAGTTCGAACGCTTCGCGCTTGTATTCCTGCTTCGGATTCTTCTGCGCATAGCCGCGCAGGTGGATGCCCTGGCGCAGGTGGTCGAGCGCCGCGAGGTGTTCGCGCCACAGGCGGTCGACCGTCTGCAGCATCACCGAGCGCTCGAACGCGCTGAACGATTCGCGGCCGACCATCGCGACCTTGCTCTCGTACTGTTCGTCGGCGGCCGTCATCACGGCATCGAGAATTTCCTCGGCCGTGATCGACGACGACTCGTTCACCATTTCCTGGATCGCGAGGTCGAGCTGCCAGTCGTTGCGCAGCGCTTCCTCGAGCTCGGGCACGTCCCACTGCTCTTCGATGCTGCCTTCCGGCACGAACTGGCGGACGACTTCGGTCACCACGCCGTGACGCATCGCCGTGATCGTCTCGGTGATGTCGTGCGCTTCGAGCAGCTCGTTGCGCTGCTGGTAGATCACCTTGCGCTGGTCGTTCGACACGTCGTCGTATTCGAGCAGCTGCTTGCGGATGTCGAAGTTGCGCGCTTCGACCTTGCGCTGCGCGGATTCGATCGACCGCGTGACGATGCCGGCCTCGATCGCCTCGCCTTCCGGCATCTTCAGGCGATCCATGATCGAGCGCACGCGGTCGCCCGCGAAGATGCGCAGCAGCGGATCGTCGAGCGACAGGTAGAAGCGCGACGAGCCCGGATCGCCCTGGCGGCCCGCACGGCCGCGCAGCTGGTTGTCGATCCGGCGCGATTCGTGGCGCTCGGTGCCGATGATGTGCAGGCCGCCCGCGGCCTTCACCTGCTCGTGCAGCGTTTCCCACTCGTCGTGCAGCTGCTGGATGCGGCGCGCCTTTTCGTCGGCCGGGATCGCATCGTCGGCCTCGATGAACGCGGCCTGCTTCTCGGCGTTGCCGCCGAGCACGATGTCGGTACCGCGGCCGGCCATGTTGGTCGCGATCGTCACGCGGTTCGGACGGCCGGCTTCCGCGACGATCGCCGCTTCGCGCTCGTGCTGCTTCGCGTTCAGCACTTCGTGCGGCAGCCCGGCTTGCTTCAGCAGGTGCGACAGCAGCTCGGAGTTCTCGATCGACGTCGTGCCGACCAGCACCGGCTGGCCGCGCTCGTAGCAGTCGCGGATGTCGCGGATCACCGCGTCATAGCGCTCCTTGGCCGTCTTGTAGATCTGGTCCTGCTTGTCGATCCGCTTCGGCGGGCGGTTGGTCGGGATCACGACCGTCTCGAGACCGTAGATCTCGTTGAATTCGTACGCTTCGGTGTCCGCGGTACCGGTCATGCCGGCCAGCTTCGCGTACATCCGGAAGTAGTTCTGGAACGTGATCGACGCGAGCGTCTGGTTCTCGCTCTGGATCTTCACGTGTTCCTTCGCCTCGACGGCCTGGTGCAGGCCGTCGGACCAGCGGCGGCCGGCCATCAGGCGGCCCGTGAACTCGTCGACGATGACCACTTCGCCGTTCTGCACGACGTAGTGCTGATCCTTGTGGAACAGCGTGTGCGCGCGCAGCGCCGCGTACACGTGGTGCATCAGCGTGATGTTCTGCGGCGCGTACAGGCTCTCGCCCTCGCCGATCAGGCCCCATTCGGCGAGCAGGCGCTCGGCCTTCTCGTGGCCCGATTCCGTCAGGAACACCTGGCGCGCCTTCTCGTCGAGCGTGTAGTCGCCCGGCTTCTCGACGCCCGTGCCGTCGGCCTTCTCTTCGCCGATCTGGCGCTCGAGCAGCGGCGGCAGTGCGTTCATCCGCACGTACAGTTCGGTGTGATCCTCGGCCTGGCCCGAAATGATCAGCGGCGTACGCGCCTCGTCGATCAGGATCGAGTCCACTTCGTCGACAACCGCAAAGTTCAGGGCCCGCTGCACGCGCGCGTCGGTCTCGTAGACCATGTTGTCGCGCAGGTAGTCGAAGCCGAACTCGTTGTTCGTGCCGTACGTGATGTCCGCGGCATAAGCCTGCTGCTTCTGGTCGTGCTCCATGCCGGACAGGTTGATGCCGACCGACAGACCGAGGAAGTTGTAGAGGCGCGCCATCCATTCGGCGTCGCGCTGCGCGAGGTAGTCGTTGACGGTCACGACGTGCACGCCACGGCCGGCCAGCGCATTCAGGTACACGGGCAGCGTCGCGACGAGCGTCTTGCCCTCGCCGGTGCGCATTTCCGCGATCTTGCCGTAATGGAGCACCATGCCGCCGATCATCTGCACGTCGAAGTGCCGCATCTTCAGCACGCGACGGCTGGCCTCGCGACAGACCGCGAACGCCTCCGGCAACAGCTTGTCGAGCGACTCGCCGGCCGCGACCCGCTGGCGGAATTCGTCCGTCTTGCCGCGCAACTGGTCGTCCGTCAGCTTCTCGATCTGCGTTTCGAGCGCATTGATCGTCGTGACGGTCTTTTGGTATTGCTTGACGAGCCGCTGGTTGCGGCTGCCAAAAATTTTCTGGAGAAAACCGGTTGTCATCGGATCGGATCCTGCGTCGCAGCACCGGCGCCCGGCGCGTGTTGCGCGCCCCGGCGCCCGAGCCTCGGCGGCTTAGCGAATTAGTGGACTCAAACGTCGAATTTTAGCACGCGGGGAAGCGTACGCCCGTGTCTCGGCGGGACGGGCACTGCACGCCGACAGCCGGGCTGGCGGGGCGAAAGCCGCCCGGGCACGGGCCGGCGCGGGTACAATCGGCAGCAACGTCCGCGCGCGTGCGCGCCCGAAGAATGCCTCGATGAACCGATTTTCCAAGCGTTTCGGCCCGCTCGCCGCCTATCGCCCGCAACCCGTGTCGGAAGTGCTCGGCCGCACCGACGCGTTCACGGCGCTGCGCGCCGGTGTCGAGCAGATCGCGTCGCTGCAGCGCGACCTCACCGCGCTCCTGCCCGAATATCTCGCGAATCATGTCGAACCGGGCTTCATCAAGGACGGCACCCTGACCCTCTTTGCCGCGCACAATGCGCTGGCTGCCCGGCTGCGGCAGGTCGAGCCGCGGCTGCTCGGCGATCTCCAGAAGCGCGGCTGGGCCGTCGCGACGCTGCGCGTGCGCGTGCGGCCGAAGGACGCGCCGGAGCCGCCGCACGTGAAGCAGGCGCGGATGACCTCGGTCGGCGCCGCCGCATTGCGCGATCTCGCCGATCACCTCGAGCCGTCGCCGCTGCAGGACGCGCTTGCGCGCATGGCCGCGCGGCACGGTGCGAAGCCGCGTTGACCGCGCTTCTCGCCGGCAGCGGCCGGCCAACAAAAAAGCGGCCCGAAGGCCGCTTTTTTTATCGCTTGCGCTGAACGCCGGTTACGCGAAGGCCGTCTGCGCGTCGAACGCGAAGCCCTTCGGCGCCGCCTGCGGATCGTCGAACGTCACGATCTCGTACGCGTCTTCGTGCGCGAGCAGTTCGCGCAGCAACGCATTGTTCAGGCCATGGCCCGACTTGTACGCGGTGTACGACGCCAGCAGAGGATGACCGATCACGTACAGGTCGCCGATCGCATCGAGCATCTTGTGCTTCACGAATTCGTCGTCGTAGCGCAGCCCGTCGTTGTTCAGGATGCGGTACTCGTCGAGCACGATCGCGTTGTCCATGCTGCCGCCGCGCGCCAGGCCGATCTCGCGCAGCATCTCGGCTTCGTGCGCGAAGCCGAACGTGCGCGCACGCGCGATCTCGCGCACGTACGACGTAGTCGCGAAATCGACTTCGAGCTCCTGGCCCGTCTTGTCGACGGCCGGGTGGCGGAAATCGATCGAGAACTTCAGCTTGAAGCCGAAATACGGGTCGAGACGCGCGAACTTGTCGCCGTCACGGATTTCGACCGGCTTCTTCACCTTGATGAAGCGCTTCGGCGCGTTCTGCTCCTCGATGCCGGCGGACTGGATCAGGAACACGAACGTCGCCGCGCTGCCGTCCATGATCGGGATTTCCTCGGCCGTCACGTCGACATACAGGTTGTCGATACCGAGGCCCGCGCACGCCGACATCAGGTGCTCGACGGTCGACACGCGCACGCCATCCTTCTGCAGCACCGACGCGAGCCGCGTGTCACCGATCGACATCGCCGACGCGGGAATGTCGACCGGCGTGGGCAGGTCGACACGTGAAAAGACGATGCCCGTGCCCGGTGCGGCGGGACGGAGCGTCAACTCGATCTTGTGGCCCGAGTGGACACCGATACCCACGGTCTTGACGATGGATTTGATGGTGCGCTGCTTCAACATGGTGTTCTTCGTCTTGATTGAAAACATCAATCAGGAGTTATATTCGATAGGCGGGATTATAGCGTAATTCCCTATTCAACGCTGTTTGAAACTGCGTATCAATCTGTTTCGACAGTTTACCCGCGCCGATACGGGACGGGCCGATGTCCGGAACGGAGGCGTTTCCGGTCATCAGCCCGTGTTACAACTGCCCTGAGGCCGGTGAGCAGCGTTGCCGGAAGGCAACGGCGCACCGCACGATCAGGACGTCAACGTCGCGAGAACACTCGCCGCATCGCTCACTTCGAATTTGCCCGGCGCCTCGACGGCCAGCGTCTTGACCACACCGCCGTCAATCACCATCGCGTAGCGCAGGGAACGCATTCCCATGCCACGCGCGGACAAATCCTGCGTCAGCCCCAGCGCATGAGTGAAAGCCGCGCTGCCGTCCGCCATCATGCGCACCTTGCCCGCGGTGTGCAGATCACGTCCCCATGCGCCCATCACGAATGCGTCGTTGACGGACACGCACCAGATCTCGTCGATACCCGCCGCGCGCAGTTGCTCGGCGTGTTCGACATAGCCCGGCACATGCTGCGCCGAGCAGGTCGGCGTGAAAGCGCCCGGCAATCCGAAGATCACCACCCGCTTTCCCGCAACCTGGTCGCGCACACTGTAGGCATTCGGCCCCAGCGTGCACCCTTCGCGCGCGTCGTCGATGAACTCGAACAACTGCGCGTCGGGCAGCGCGTCGCCCACTTGAATCATGGCTGGTCCCTCATAGCGATACGGTTTTTCAGCGTGTCGCGGACAGCACGGCCCATCCCGCCTCGCTTGAGCGAAGAGGGCACGTTTCCCGGCCCGGCGTCGCAGTCGACGCGGCCTGTCGTGGTCCGTAGCATCCGTCACGCCGGCGATACCGCGGCAGTTTCGCCGCGGCTTCGCCTGTGTTTGCGTCGTCAGTCAGCCTGCTTGCGCAGGAAAGCCGGGATGTCGTACGTGTCGACCCCCTTCTCCTGCAGCGCCTGCACGTGCGATGCCGCGGTTTCGCGCGAATTGCGCCACACTGCCGGCGTATCCAGCGCGCCGTAGTCTGCCGTGCTGACGTGATGAGCCGGTGCATAGCCGTGCGACACCGCGCTGACCGGCTGGTTGTCCGTACCCGTGCGCAGCAGCGTCATCGGTGCCGACTGCTGCTTCTTCGCCGCACGGCCCAGACCCGTTGCCACGACCGTCACGCGCAGTGCATCGCCCATTGCGTCGTCGTACACCGCACCGAAGATCACCGTCGCATCTTCCGCCGCGTAGCTCTTGATCGTGTTCATCACTTCGCGCGTTTCCGACAGGCGCAGCGAACGGCTCGACGTGATGTTGACCAGCACGCCGCGCGCGCCCGACAGATCGACGCCTTCGAGCAGCGGGCTCGCCACGGCCTGTTCCGCCGCGAGGCGTGCGCGATCGACGCCGGCAACCGTCGCCGTGCCCATCATCGCCTTGCCCTGCTCGCCCATCACCGTCTTCACGTCTTCGAAGTCGACGTTCACGAGGCCATCGACGTTGATGATTTCAGCGATGCCTGCGACCGCGTTGTTCAACACGTCGTCTGCGCACTGGAAGCACTTGTCCATCTCGGCATCGTCGCCCATCACGTCGAACAGCTTGTCGTTCAGAACGACGATCAGCGAGTCGACGTGATCCTCCAGTTGCTGCGAACCTGCTTCAGCGACGCGCATGCGCTTGCCGCCTTCGAACTCGAACGGCTTGCTGACGACGCCAACCGTCAGGATGCCCATCTCCTTCGCGATCTGCGCGACCACCGGTGCCGCGCCCGTGCCCGTGCCGCCACCCATGCCGGCGGTGATGAACACCATGTGCGCGCCGCGCAGTGCATCGGCGATGCGCTCACGCGCTTCTTCCGCTGCCGCACGACCCATTTCCGGCTTCGCACCGGCGCCGAGGCCCGTGTTGCCAAGCTGGATCACCGACGATGCACGCGAACGCGACAGCGCTTGAGCGTCCGTGTTCATCACGATGAAGTCGACGCCCTGCACGCCGCGGTTGATCATGTGCTGGACGGCATTGCCGCCAGCGCCGCCAACGCCGACCACCTTGATGATGGTGCCGTTGGTTTCGGTTTCCAGCATTTCGAATTCCATTGTTGCCTCCGTCAAGAGAATGACTGCTACTCGGCCGTTATTCGGCAGGAGATCGGGCAACCTCCTGTCGCGCGCCAGCCGCCGGCACCAGCGCGAATTTCGATTCGTTACGTCAGAAGTTGCTCAGGAACCATTCCTTCATCCGCGAGAACACCTGCCCCGCGTTGCCGGACTGCACGGCGACCTTGCGGCCGCGCATGCGCTGGGCACTGCCTTCGACGAGCAGCCCCATCGCCGTCGAGTAGCGCGGATTGCGCACGACGTCGGAGAGGCCGCCTGCATATTCCGGCGCGCCGATGCGCACCGGTTTCAGGAAAATGTCTTCGCCGAGCTCGACCATGCCGGGCATCATCGATGCCCCGCCGGTAATGACCACGCCGGAGCTCAGCAGTTCTTCGTAACCCGATTCGCGCACGACCTGCTGCACGAGCGAGAACAGTTCCTCGACGCGCGGCTCGATCACGGCCGCGAGCGCCTGGCGCGACAGCGTGCGCGGGCCGCGTTCGCCGAGGCCCGGCACTTCGACCATTTCGTCCGGATCGGCGAGCGCCTGCTTCGCGATCCCGTAGCCGACCTTGATGTCTTCCGCGTCCGGCGTCGGCGTGCGCAGCGCCATCGCGATATCGCTCGTGATCTGGTCGCCGGCGATCGGAATCACCGCGGTGTGGCGGATCGCGCCTTCGGCGAAGATCGCGATATCCGTCGTGCCGCCGCCGATGTCGACCAGCACCACGCCGAGATCCTTCTCGTCTTCCGTCAGCACGGCCAGCGACGACGCGAGCGGCTGCAGGATCAGGTCGTTCACTTCCAGCCCGCAGCGGCGCACGCACTTGACGATGTTCTGCGCGGCGCTCACCGCGCCCGTCACGATGTGCACCTTCACCTCGAGGCGGATGCCGCTCATCCCGATCGGCTCGCGCACGTCTTCCTGGCCGTCGATGATGAATTCCTGCGTGAGGATGTGCAGCACCTGCTGGTCGGTCGGGATGTTGATCGCCTTCGCGGTCTCGATCACGCGCGCGACGTCCGTCTGCGTGACTTCCTTGTCCTTGATCGCGACCATCCCGCTCGAGTTGAAGCTGCGGATGTGGCTGCCCGCGATCCCCGTGAACACGTTGGTGATCTTGCAGTCGGCCATCAGCTCGGCTTCTTCGAGCGCGCGCTGGATCGACTGCACGGTGGCCTCGATGTTGACCACCACACCTTTCTTCAGACCCTTCGACTCGCTCTGGCCGAGACCGATTACCTCGTAGTGACCCTCGCCCTTCAGCTCGGCGACGATGGCCACCACCTTCGACGTGCCGATGTCGAGGGAAACCAGCAGATCCTTGTAGTCTTTGCTCATAAAGTGCTCTTGCGTGTGATCTCTCGTTACTTCTTGCGCTTGTCGGTATCGGTCAGGAACCGCATGCCTGCCGCGCGAATCGCGAATCCGTTCGGATAACGCAGGTCCGCGTACTCGATGTCGTTGCCCCAACGCTCCGTGACGGCCGGCCAGGCGGCGACCAGGCGCTGGCTCCGGTCATGCAATGTGTCGCTGTTGCGTTCCTTGCCCAGCTCGACCTGCATGCCGTTCGACAGCTTCACCGTCCACGCGTACCGCGCCGACAGCGTCACTTCTTCCGGCGCCGCCTTCAGCGGCGCAAACCATTTCCCGAAGTCGCGATACCGCGTGACGACTTCCTTCGCACTGCCTTCCGGGCCGTCGAACGCCGGCAGCGCCTGCTCCAGCTCGCCCTGGTTCGCGGTGAACAACTCGCCGTCGACGCTCACCAGCTGGTCGCTGCCCCAGGTCCCGAGCGGTTTGTACTCCTCCAGCGTGACAGCCAGCGCATTCGGCCACACCCGGCGCACGCTCGCGTGGCGCACCCACGGCATCTGCTCGAACGCGGCGCGCGCGGTGTCGAGATCGACCGTGAAGAAATTGCCCTTCAGCCGGCCGACCACACCCGCACGCACCGTCGGCGAGTTGATGTGCTCGGTGTCGCCGTCGATCCGGATTTCGCGCAGCGCGAACGTCGGGCGCTGGATCAGCCAGTAGCAACCGGCCGCCGCCAACACGAGCAGCAGCAGCGCGTACAGCGCGCTGGCGGCAAGGTTGAGTTGGCGAACGTTGTTCCACATACGTCGTTCCGTTCCTGCGTCAGTCGTTGAGCGTGAGCGACAGCACCTTCACGACCAGCTCCGAATAGCTGATGCCGACCGCGCGCGCGGCCTTCGGCGGCAGCGAGTGGTCGGTCATCCCGGGGGCCGTGTTCACTTCCAGGAAATACGCATTGCCGGCCGCGTCGAGCATGAAATCCGCCCGGCCCCAGTCGGTGCAGCCGAGCACGTCGAACGCGCGGCGTGCAATGCGCTTCAGTTCCGCTTCCTGTCCGGCCGGCAGGCCGCACGGGATCAGGTACTGCGTGTCGTCGGCGACGTACTTTGCGTGGTAGTCGTAGAACTCGCCCGCCGGCACGATCTTGATCAGCGGCAGGTCGAGATCGCCGGCAATGCACGCGGTGTATTCGCCGCCGCCTTCGATGCTCTTCTCGACGATCACGATCTTGTCGTGCGTCGCGGCTTCCTCGAGCGCGGCCGGCAGCGCGTCGGCCGTCTTCACCTTCAGCACCGCGACGCTCGAGCCTTCGCTCGCCGGCTTCACGAACAGCGGCAGGCCGAGCTTCGCAACGATGTCGGTCGCGCGTGCAGCCAGGTCGTCGCCGCGCATCACCGTCTCGAACGGCGGCGTCGGCACGCCCGTCTGCTGCCACACGAGCTTCGTGCGGAACTTGTCGAGGCCGAGCGCCGACCCGAGCACGCCGCTGCCCGTGTAGCGAATGCCGTAGAAATCGAGCGCGCCCTGGATCTGGCCGTTCTCGCCATAGCCGCCGTGCAGCGCGTTGAACGCGCGCACGAAGCCTTCGTCCTTCAGCGCCGACAGCGGCCGCTCGGCCGGGTCGAACGGATGCGCATCGACGCCCGCGTCACGCAGGCCCTGCAGCACGAGGCGGCCCGAGGTCAGCGACACCTCGCGCTCGGCGGATTCGCCGCCGAACAACACCGCCACCTTGCCGAAACGTTTCGGATCGATCCCGCTCATGTCATGCCTTCTGTTGAATGTGTTGCACGAGCTTCGCCGGCACGCCGCCGATCGAGCCCGCGCCCATCGTGATCACCACGTCGCCGTTCTGCGCGACCTTCGCCAATGCAGCCGGCACGTCGTCGACCGTCGCGACGAACACCGGGTCAACCTTGCCCACCGCGCGCAGCGCGCGCGACAGCGCGTCGCCGCTGGCCGTCGGGATCGCGGCCTCGCCGGCCGCGTAGACTTCCGTCAGCACCAGCGCATCGACCGTCGACAGCACGTTGACGAAATCGTCGAAGCAGTCGCGCGTGCGCGTGTAGCGGTGCGGCTGGAACGCCAGCACGAGGCGGCGGCCCGGGAACGCGCCGCGCGCGGCCGCGATCGTCGCGGCCATCTCGACCGGGTGATGGCCGTAATCGTCGATCAGCGTGTACTGGCCGCCGTCCGCGGTCGGCACCTCGCCGTAGCGCTGGAAGCGCCGGCCGACGCCGTTGAATTCCGCCAGCGCCTGCTGGATCGCGTCGTCCGCCACGCCGAGATCGGTCGCGATCGCGATCGCCGCGAGCGCGTTCTGCACGTTGTGCAGGCCCGGCATGTTCAGCACGATCGCGAGCGGCGCGCGCCCTTCGCGGATCACCGTGAAGTGCATCCGGCCGTCGCGCGCGTCGATGTCTTCCGCGCGCACCTGCGCGTCCGGCGACAGGCCGTAGCGCACGACCGGCTTCGAGATGAACGGGATGATCTGGCGCACGTTCGGATCGTCGACGCACACGACCGCGCTGCCGTAGAACGGCAGGCGCTGCGTGAATTCGATGAACGCCTGCTTGAGCCGCGCGAAATCGTGGCCGTAGGTGTCCATGTGGTCGGCGTCGATGTTCGTGATGACTTCGATCACCGGATACAGGTTCAGGAACGACGCGTCCGACTCGTCGGCCTCGGCGACGATGAAGTCGCCCGTGCCGAGCCGCGCATTCGCGCCGGCGCTGATCAGCCGCCCGCCGATCACGAAGGTCGGATCGAGGCCGCCCGCCGCGAGCACGCTCGCGACGAGGCTCGTCGTCGTGGTCTTGCCGTGCGTGCCGGCGATCGCGATCCCCTGCTTCAGGCGCATCAGCTCCGCGAGCATCACCGCGCGCTGCACGATCGGCACGCGCTGGCTGCGCGCGGCCAGCACTTCCGGGTTGTCCGAGCGCACGGCCGTCGACACGACGACCGCGTTCGCGCCCTCGATGTTCGCCGCGTCGTGGCCGATCGCGATCCGTGCGCCGAGCGCCTGGAGGCGATCGGTCACCGCGTTGCGCGAGAGATCCGAGCCGCTGACCTCGTAGCCGAGGTTGACGAGCACTTCGGCGATGCCGCTCATGCCCGCGCCGCCGATCCCGACGAAATGAATGTGTTTGACGATGTGTTTCATTGCAGTTCTTCCAGATTCGCGCCGGCCGCCTTCGCGCACACGCGCGCGACTTCGTCGGTGGCCTCGGGCTTCGCCAGCGAGCGCGAACGTTCCGCCATGTCCGCGAGCGAGGCCCGCGACTGGCCGCGCAGCCAGTCGGCGAGCAGTTCCGCCGACAGGTCGCGTTGTTGCACCAGCACGGCCGCACCCGCGTCGGCGAGGAACGCGGCATTGGTCGTCTGGTGATCGTCGACTGCGTACGGGAACGGCACGAACAGTGCCGCCACGCCCACCGCCGCGATCTCCGACACCGTCATCGCACCCGACCGGCAGATCACCAGGTCCGCCGCCGCATACGCGGCCGCCATGTCGTCGATGAACGGCACGAGCCGCACGTCTTCGCCGGCCGCGAAACCGGCCGCTTCGTAATTCGTCTTCAATGCCTCGATGTGCTTCACGCCGGCCTGGTGCACGACGCGCGGGCGTTCGCCCGGCGTCAGCAGCGCCAGCGCGCGCGGCACGACTTCGTTCAGCGCGGCCGCACCGAGGCTGCCGCCGACCACCAGCACGTTCAGCGGGCCGCTGCGCGACGCATAGCGTGCTTTGGGCGGTTCCGTGCGCGCAAGTTCCGCGCGAATCGGGTTGCCCGTCCATTCCGCGTGCGGCAGCGCGCCGGGGAACGCGACGAGCACGCGCTTCGCGAGTTTCGCGAGCACCTTGTTCGTCAGGCCCGCGATCGAATTCTGTTCATGCAGCACGAGCGGACGCCCCGACAGCGCGGTCATCACGCCCGCCGGGAACGTGATGTAGCCGCCCATCCCGAGCACGACGTCCGGCCGCACGCGGCGCAGCGCGCCGAGGCTCTGCCAGCATGCGCGCAGCAGGTTGACCGGCAGCGTCAGCTTGGTCTTCAGGCCCTTGCCGCGCAGCCCGCCGAACCGCACGTACTCCATCGGAATGCCGTGCTTCGGCACGAGCGTCGCTTCCATCCCGGCCGGATTGCCGAGCCATACGACGCGCCACCCCGCCGCTTCCATCCGGTGCGCGACCGCGAGCCCCGGGAACACGTGGCCCCCGGTGCCGCCTGCCATCACCATCAGCGTGCGCTGCGACGCGGTCATACCTTCCCTCCGCGCATCAGCACCCGGTTTTCGTAGTCGACCCGCAGCAGCACCGCGAGCGACACGCAGTTCAGCAGGATGCCGGAGCCGCCGTAGCTCACCAGCGGCAGCGTCAGGCCCTTGGTCGGCAGCAGCCCGAGGTTCACGCCCATGTTGATGAACGTCTGCGCGCCGAACCAGATGCCGATCCCTTTCGCCATCAGGCCCGCGAACGTGCGGTCGAGCGCGAGCGCCTGGCGGCCGATCTCGAACGCGCGGCGCACGATCCAGTAGAACAGCAGGATCACGACCAGCACGCCGACGAAGCCGAGTTCCTCGCCGATCACCGCGAGGATGAAGTCGGTATGCGCTTCCGGCAGGTAGTTCAGCTTCTCGACGCTGCCGCCGAGGCCGACGCCGAACCACTCGCCGCGGCCGAACGCGATCAGCGAGTGCGTGAGCTGGTATGCCTTGCCCTGCGCGTAGCGCTCGTCCCAAGGATCCAGATACGCGAAGATCCGCTCGCGACGCCACGGCGACAGCCACACGAGCATCGTGAACGTGCCGACCGCCGTCGCGACGAGGCCGCCGAACAGCTTGCCGTTCACGCCGCCGAGGAACAGCACGCCCATCGCGATCGCGGCGACCACCATGAACGCGCCCATGTCGGGCTCGAGCAGCAGCAGCGCGCCGACCAGGCCGACCGCGAACGCCATCGGCAGGAAGCCCTTCGCGAAGCTCTGCATGTATTCCTGCTTGCGCACCGTGTAGTTCGCCGCGTAGATCGTCACCGCGAGCTTCATGATTTCCGACGGCTGCATGTTCGTGATGCCGAGCGGAATCCAGCGGCGCGCGCCGTTCACGCCCTTGCCGACGTGCGGGATCAGCACGATCACGAGACCGACGAGCGCGATCAGGAAGAGATGCGGCGCGTATTTGTCCCACGTCGACACCGGCACGCGGAACGCGATCACCGCCGCGATGAACGCGACAGCGAGCGAGATGCAGTGGCGCATCAGGAACGCGTAATCGTGATACGACGCGTATTTCGGCGAATCGGGCATCGCGATCGACGCCGAATACACCATCACGACGCCGAGCCCGAGCAGCGCGATCGCGACCCACAACAGCGAGTAGTCGAAGTCGAGCATCCGCGAACGGCTCGGGCGCACGCCGTTGACGACGCTCGCGAGGCCGCCCGTCGCGGCGCGCGTGGCCGACGCGACGCGACCGCCCGCGGCATTGCCGCCGGCGTCGCGCCGGTCGTTGAAACGGGAGACGAGGCGATCGAACCAGCTCATGGCGTCGCTCCTTTGTCGATGGCGACTTCGTCGACCGCCGCGCGGAACACATCCGCACGGTGGGCATAGTTCCTGAACATGTCGAGGCTCGCGCATGCCGGCGACAGCAGCACCGCATCGCCCGGCTCCGCGAGATCGGCGGCCGCGTGCACCGCGCCTTCGAGCGTCGCGTGGTCGGCGAGCGGCACGCCCGTTTCGGCGAGCGTGTCGCGGATCGCCGGCGCGTCGCGGCCGATCAGCATCACCGCACGGCACCAGCGTGCGACCGGCGCGGCCAGCGGCGCGAAGTCCTGCCCCTTGCCGTCGCCGCCCGCGATCAGCACGATTTTCTGGGCGAGCCCGTCGAGCGCAGCCACCGTCGCACCGACGTTGGTGCCCTTGCTGTCGTCGACGTAGTCGACGTCGTCGATCGTCGCGATCACTTCGACGCGATGCGCTTCGCCGCGGTATTCGCGCAGCGCGTGCAGCAGCGGCGCGGCCGGCAGGTCGATCGCGCGGGCGAGCGCGAATGCGGCCAGCGCGTTCGCCGCGTTGTGCAGCCCGCGAATCCGCAGCGCGTCGGCCGGCATCAGGCGCTTCTGCGCGATGTCGGGCGTATGCGCGGCGTCGCGCTTGCGCCGGCGGGTCGTCGTCACTTCATCCGGCGCGTCGCGATCGACGGCTTCCACCAGCCAGGCGATGCCGTTGTCGCGCGACAGCCCGTAGTCGCCGTCCTGCACCGGTTCGTTCAGGCCGAACGTGACCGTGCGCGGCGCATCGGCCGCGCCGGCTGCCGGCGCGAACTTCATCACGGCCGAATCGTCGCGGTTCAGCACGCGCGTGGTCGTCGCGCCGAAGATCCGGCCCTTTGCCTGCGCGTACGCGTCGAAGCTGCCGTGCCAGTCGAGGTGGTCCTGCGTGATGTTGAGGATCGCGGCCGCGTCGGGCGCGAACGTGCGCGCGGTCTCGAGCTGGAAGCTCGACAGTTCGAGCACCCAGACGTCGGGCAGCGCCGTTTCGTCGATCGCGTTCGCAAGCCGGTCGAGCATCGCCGGGCTGATGTTGCCCGCGACCGCGACCTTCTTGCCCGCGCGCTGGCACAGCAGGCCCGTGAGGCTCGTCGTCGTGGTCTTGCCGTTGGTGCCGGTGATCGCGAGCACCTTCGGCTGGTAGCCGCTCGTGCCGAGCGCGCGCAGCGCCTGCGCGAAGAATTCCAGTTCGCCCCACACCGCGATCCCGCGCTCTTGCGCGGCCGCGACCAGCTCGGCGAGTGCCGGTTCGAGCGGCGACAGGCCGGGGCTCAGCCCGACCAGCTCGATGCCGCCGTCGAGCAGCGCGGGCGTGAACGCGCCGCCGACGAATTCCGCATCGATGCCTTCGGCCTGCAGCGCGGCAAGGTTCGGCGGCGCCTCGCGGGTATCGGCAATACGCAGCCGGCACCCGTGCCTCGCGCACCATCGCGCGATCGCGAGACCCGATTCACCGAGCCCCAGTACGAGCACCATCGGCCGTTGCCGATCTCCAAACATCTCGCCAGACATCCTTGTTACCTTTCCTTTACCGCAGCTTGAGGGTGGTCAGACCGAACAGGCACAGCATCAGCGTGATGATCCAGAAACGCACGACCACCTGCGTTTCCTTCCAGCCGGACAATTCGAAATGGTGATGCAGCGGTGCCATCTTCAGCAGGCGCCGCCCTTCGCCGTAACGCTTCTTCGTGTACTTGAACCACGAAACCTGCAGCATCACCGACAGCGTTTCCGCGACGAAGATGCCGCCCATGATGAACAGCACGATTTCCTGGCGCACGATCACCGCGACCGTGCCGAGCGCGCCGCCGAGCGCCAGCGCGCCGACGTCGCCCATGAACACCTGCGCGGGGTGCGTGTTGTACCAGAGGAACGCGAGCCCTGCCCCGCCCATCGCGGAACAGAAGATCAGCAGTTCGCCCGCGCCCGGGATGTGCGGAAACAGCAGGTATTTTGAATAGACCGCGCTGCCCATCACGTACGCGAACACACCGAGCGACGCGCCGACCAGCACGACCGGCATGATCACGAGGCCGTCGAGGCCGTCGGTCAGGTTCACCGCGTTGCTCGCGCCGACGATCACGAAGTAGGTCAGCACGATGAAGCCCCACACGCCGAGCGGGTAGCTGATCGACTTCAGGAACGGCAGCATCAGGTCGGCGCGCGCCGGCAGCCCCATCGACAGCCCGCTCCGCACCCACGCCATGAACAGGTCGAACACGCGCACGTTGTTCGCCTCGGACACGCTGAAGGCCAGGTAGACGGCCGCGAACAGCCCGATCACCGATTGCCAGAAATACTTCTCGCGCGACGACATCCCGCGCGGGTCCTTGTGGACGACCTTGCGGTAGTCGTCGACCCAGCCGATCACGCCGAAACCGAACGTGACGAGCATCACGATCCAGATGAAACGGTTCGTCAGGTCGCCCCACAGCAGCGTCGCGACCGCGATGCCGATCAGGATCAGCACGCCGCCCATCGTCGGTGTGCCGGACTTGACAAGGTGGGTCTGCGGGCCGTCCTTGCGCACGGCCTGCCCGACCTTCATTTGCGTCAGCTTGCGGATCACCCACGGTCCGCACACGAGCCCGATCCCGAGCGCGGTGATGGTGGCCATCACCGCCCGGAACGTGAGGTACGTGAACAAGCGCAAAAAGCTTGCGTCTCCTTGCAGCCATTGCGCCAGCGCCAGCAGCATGCTTCCTTCCTTCTACTCAGTGTGCGGCGGGCGCCGTGCCCGCCGCGGGTTGATTCGTCAGCGCGTCGACCACGCGCTCCATCTTCATGTACCGCGAGCCCTTCACGAGCACCGTCGCCTGCGCGCCGTAACCGGCCGCGAGCAGCGCCGACACGAGCGCGCCGACGTCGTCGAAGTGGCGGGCGGTTGCGCCGTACGCCGTGCACGCATCGCGCGACGCGTCGCCGAGCGCGAACAGCGCGTCGATCCCGCGATCGCGCGCATACGCGCCGATCTCGCGGTGGAACGCCGGCCCTTCGTCGCCGACCTCGCCCATGTCGCCGATCACCAGCACGCGCGGCGCCGGATGCGCGGCGAGCACGTCGATCGCGGCCCGCATCGAATCGGGGTTCGCGTTGTACGTATCGTCGACGACCGTCGCGCCCGCGAGGCTGCCGGCGATCGCCTGTTTCACCTGCAGCCGGCCCTTGACCGGTTCGAACGATTCGAGGCCCTGCCTGATCGCCGACAACGCGACGCCGGCGCCCAGCGCCGCGGCCGTCGCGGCCAGCGCGTTGCGCGCGTTGTGCTCGCCGAGCGCGCGCAGCCGCACCGTGACGGCGCCCGCCGGCGTGTCGATCGCGAGCTCGCCGCCGTGCAGGCGGCCGATGACCTGCGCGCCGTTCTGCCGGTCGGCGTCGTGCAGCGCGAAATCGAGGATCCGGTTGCCGGTCGCCGCGACGCGCCAGATGCTCGCGTACGCATCGTCGGCCGGAAACACCGCGACGCCGTCCGGCGGCAGCGCGTGAATCACGGCCGCGTGTTCGAGCGCGACGGCTTCCACCGTCGCCATGAATTCCTGGTGCTCGCGCTGCGCGTTGTTGACGAGCGCGACCGTCGGCGCCGTGAGGCGCGCGAGAACTTCGGTCTCGCCCGGGTGGTTCATCCCGATCTCGATCACCGCGAGACGATGCTGGGCCGACAGGCGCAACAGCGTCAGCGGCAGGCCGACATCGTTGTTCAGGTTGCCGGCCGTCGCGAGCCGTGCGTCGGCACCGACGGCCGCCGCGAAGATCGACGCGATCATTTCCTTGACGGTCGTCTTGCCGTTGCTGCCCGTCACCGCGACGAGCGGCAGCGGGAATCGCATGCGCCAGCCGTGTGCGAGCGCGCCGAGCGCGGCACGCGTTTCGCCGCCCACGATCGCCGGCATCGTGACACCGGCCGGCACGTGCGCGACGAGCGCCGCGGCGGCGCCGCGCGCGGCGACGTCACCGAGGAAGTCGTGCGCGTCGAAGCGCTCGCCTTTCAGGGCGACGAACAGGTCGCCCGGGCCGGCCGTGCGGCTGTCCGTCGACACGCGGTCGAACGTGACGCCCGCGTCGCCGTGGACGGTTGCGCCGGGAATCAGGCGGGCGGCTTCGCCGAGACTGAGCATCGTCATTCGCCGCCTCCCTTGCCGTGCGTCGCGCGCGCTGCCAGCGCGAGCCGCGCGTGATCCTGGTCGGAGAACGTACGCTTCTTGCCCATGATTTCCTGCGTGGCCTCGTGGCCCTTGCCGGCCAGCACGACGACATCCTCGCGTGCGGCGCCGCGCACGGCCTGCAGGATCGCGCTCGCGCGATCCTCGATGCGGCGTGCGTGACCGGACGCGGTCATGCCCGCGACGATCTGGTCGATGATGCGCTGCGGATCTTCGCTGCGCGGGTTGTCGCTCGTGACGACGGTCTCGTCGGCAAGCCGTTCCGCGATCGCGCCCATCAGCGGGCGTTTCGTCGCATCGCGATCGCCGCCGCAGCCGAACATGCAGACGAGCCGGCCGCCGCGCGCCGTGGCGATCGGGCGCAGCGCGTCGAGCGTCTTTTCGAGCGCGTCGGGCGTGTGTGCGTAGTCGATCACGACGAGCGGCTCGTCGTTCTGCAGCCGGCCGCCGAGCCGCTGCATCCGGCCGTTGACGGATTCGAGCCGCTCGATCTCGGCAAGCGCCGCGTCGAACGGCACGTCGGCCGCGAGCAGCGAACCGAGTACGGCCAGCAGGTTGCTGACGTTGAACGTGCCGAGCGTGCCGACCTCGACGTCCGCGTCGCCCCACGACGAACGCAGGCGGAATGCGGTGCCGGTCGCGGTGGCGCGCACGTCGATCGCGACCAGTTCGCGATCGGCGTCGGGCGCCGGCGCGTCGCCGATCCCGTACGCGACCGTGCGCACACGGCCGGCCAGTTTCTCGAGCAGGCGCCGGCCGGCCGCGTCGTCGCGGTTGATCACCGCCGCACGCAGGCCGCGCCACGCGAACAGCTTCGCCTTCGCGCCCTCGTACGCATCGAACGTGCCGTGATAGTCGAGGTGATCCTGCGTGAGGTTCGTGAATACCGCGATATCGAAGGCCGTGCCGTTCACGCGCCCCTGATGCAGCGCGTGCGACGACACTTCCATCGCCACGGCCTTCGCGCCGGCGTCGCGCAATTGCGCAAGGCTGCGCTGCAGCTGCGACGCATCAGGCGTCGTGAAACCGGTCGGCACGAGCTGGCCGGGCATCCCGGTGCCGAGCGTGCCGATCACCGCGCACGGCTGGTGCAGCGCCGTCAGCGCGGCCGCGATCCATTGCGTGCACGACGTCTTGCCGTTCGTGCCCGTGACGCCGACCGCGAGCAGGCTGTCGCTCGGATCGCCGTACCAGCCGCTGGCGATCTCGCCCGCGAGCTGGTCGAGCGCCGGCACCGCGAGCGCGACGGGCGCGGCCGGGGCGGAGGCCAGCCCTTCCGGCTGGTACAGCACGGCGGCCGCACCTTGTGCGACGGCGTCGGCGATGAAGGCGCGGTTGTCTGCCCCGTCGACCGCATACGCGACGAACACGTCGCCAGCCTTGAGGCTGCGCGTGTCGGCATGCAGTTGCGCCGCGGGGGCCACATGCCGACGCAGCCACGCAAGCGCGGCTGCGATCTGCTGATGCGCCGGATGGGAACTGCGGGCGGCGCTCATCGAACAACTCCTGGTGAATTACGCGTCGTGCTGGACACGATCATATGCTTGGCACCGCTCCCCGCGGCCAGCTTTTGCGGGCCCGTTGCAGCCGGTGCTGCCGGCGAATCGTCAGACACGACGAGCTGCTTGATCGGCATGTTCGGCGGGACGTTCAGCGCACGCATCGTGTCGCCGGCGATCGCCGAGAATACGGGGCCGGACACCTGGCCACCGAAGTGGCTGCCGGCGGTCGGCTCGTCGACCGACACCGCGACGACGATGCGCGGATTCGGCATCGGCGCCATCCCGACGAACGACGCGCGGTACTTGCGCGTGTAGCCGTGCCCTTCATGCTTGTACGCGGTACCGCTCTTGCCGCCGACGCGATAGCCCGGCACGGCCGCATCCGGCGACGTGCCGCCCGGCGCGACCACCGTCTCGAGCATCGCACGCACTTCGCGTGCGGTGGTCGGGTTGAACACCTGCGTGCCCGCGATCGGCTGATTGGGGTCCGTCTTGAAAATGGTCACGGGCATCAGCTCGCCGTCGTGCGCGATCGCCGTGTACGCGCGTGCGAGCTGGAACAGCGACACCGACAGGCCGTAGCCGTACGACATCGTCGCCTGCTCGATGCGGCGCCAGCTCTTCCACGGACGCAAGCGGCCGGCCACCGCGCCCGGGAACCCGACCTTCGGCGCCTGGCCGAGGCCGATGCTCGTATACATATTCCACATTTCCTCGGGCCGCATCGTCATCGCGATCTTCGTCGCGCCGATGTTGCTCGACTTCTGGATCACGCCGCCGACCGTCAGCGTGCCGAAACCCGCGTCGTCGGTAATCGGCGCGCCGTCGAGCACGAAATGCCCGTTGCCCGTTTCGACGAGCGTGTTCGGCGTCACGCGGTGCAGGTCGAGCGCAAGCGACACCGTGAACGGCTTCATGATCGAGCCCGGTTCGAACACGTCGGTCATGATCCGGTTGCGCAGCTGCTCGCCCGTCATGCGCGAGCGGTCGTTCGGGTTGTACGTCGGGTAGTTGACGAGCGCGAGCACTTCGCCGGTACGCACGTCGACGACCATCGCGGCGCCGGCCTTCGCCTTGAACTTCTCGACGGCCGCCTTCAGGTTCGCGTACGCGATGTACTGGATCTTGCTGTCGATCGACAGGTCGACGTCGGTGCCGTTGTGCGGCGGGATCTGCTCGGCGACGTCCTCGACGATGTGCCCCATCCGGTCCTTGATCACGCGACGCACGCCCGACGTGCCGGACAGCATCTTCTGGTCGCCGAGTTCGACGCCTTCCTGCCCTTCGTCCTCGACGTTCGTGAAACCGATCAGGTGAGCGGTGATCTCGCCTTCCGGATAGAAACGCTTGTATTCGTTGCGCTGGTAGATACCGGGAATGTCGAGCGCGGCGACCTTGTCGGCGACGTCGAGCGGCACCTGGCGCTTCACGTAGACGAACCCCTTGTCTTCCGACAGCTTCACGCGCAGTTCCTTCGGCGTCATGCCGAGGAGCTTGCCGAGCTGGTTGACCTTGTCGGCGTCGAGATCGTCCGGCACCGCGTCGGGAATCGCCCAGATCGCGCGCACGGGCAGGCTCGTCGCGAGCACGAGCCCGTTACGGTCGAGAATCTTGCCGCGCGTCGCGGGCAGTTCGAGCGTGCGCTGGTAGCGGCTCTCGCCCTGCTTCTGATAGAACGCGTTGCCGGGCCCCTGGATCCAGAACGCCCGCGCGGCCAGCGCGACGAACGCCATGAACAGCAGGAACACGACGAACTTCGAGCGCCACATCGGCAGGTGCACGCCCAGCACGGGGCTCGACGAGAACTTCACGTTCTGGCGCTTCTGGGACGGCTTCATCGCGCGCCTCCCTTGCCCTTGCCTGCCGTGTCGGCCGAAGCCGGGATCGGCGCGTCGATCGCCTTCGCGGCGCCCGGCGGCAGCGTCAGGTATTGCGTGCGGCCGGTCGAGATCGGCTGCATCTTCAGCGAATCGTTCGCGAGCTGCTCGATGCGCGACGTCTTCGACAGCGCGCTCTGCTGATATTGAAGCTGCGCGTAGTCCTGCTGGAGCTGGCGCTCCTGCGACTGCGCACGCTGCAGCTGGATGAAGATCTGCCGCTGCTGGTTCGTCGAATTGACGACCGACAGCGCGCACCCCATCACGATGATCAGCAGGAAGATATTGAAGCGGCTCATGGCGTGACGCGCTCCGCAATGCGCATCACGGCCGAGCGGGCGCGCGGATTCTCCGCGACTTCCGCGTCACTCGGAAACTGGCGGCTGATGATCTTGAGCGGCGGGCTCGGGAGGTCGACGGCGCGGATCGGCAGGCGACGATCGACCGCAGGCGCACTCGCGTGCGCCTGCATGAATCGCTTGACGATCCGGTCCTCGAGTGAATGAAAGCTGATGACCACCAGCCGCCCCCCTTGCTCCAGCAACGACAGTGCCGCGTCTAGTACGACTTGCAGGTCCGCAAGCTCTTGATTGACGTGAATCCGTATAGCCTGAAAGGTGCGGGTTGCCGGATCCTTGCCCTTCTCACGGGTTTTGACGACGTGACCCACGATTTGGGCAAGCTCGCCCGTGGTGTCGAGAGGCCCAAGACGGTCGGACTCTGCCCGGCGAGCAACAAGCGCCTTTGCAATCTGAAAAGCAAACCGTTCTTCCCCATAATCCCGTATCACCTCCGTCAATTCCTGCACCGAAGCCCGCGCGAGCCATTCGGCCGCCGACTCGCCGCGCGTCGGATCCATTCGCATGTCCAGCGGACCATCGGCGCGGAAGCTGAAGCCGCGCGCCGGATCGTCCACCTGCGGCGAGGACACGCCCAGGTCCAGCAACACACCCGACACCTTCTCGACGCCGCGCGCCGCAAGCGCGTCGCGCATCGATGCAAAGCTGTCATGCACGATCGAGAAGCGCGCATCCTCGATGCCCTGCGCCGTCTCGATCGCCCTCGGATCCTTGTCGAACGCGATCAGCCGTCCGGCCGGCGCCAGCCGCGCGAGCACCGCGCGGCTATGACCGCCCCGCCCGAACGTTCCGTCGACGTACACGCCGTCCGGCCGCGTCACGAGCGACTCGACCGCTTCATCCAACAGCACCGTCCGATGCCGCAGTTCATTTCCCATCGCGGGCGTCTCCGTCACCGCAATCAGAACGTGAAATTCTTCAGCGCGTCGGGCATGCCCTGCGCCATCGCTGCCTGCTCCTTCGCGTTGTAGGTTTGCGAATCCCACAGCTCGAAGTGACTACCCATTCCCAACAACATGACTTCCTTTTCCAGTCCGGCTGCCATGCGCAGCTCGGGCGATACAAGAATCCGGCCCGCGCTGTCGAGATCGACGTCCATCGCATTGCCGAGAAAAATTCGCCGCCACCAGTGCGCGTCCATCGGCAGCGCGGCGATCTTGGCGCGGAATACCTCCCATTCGGGGCGCGGAAACAGCAACAGGCAGCCGTCCGGGTGCTTGGTCACAGTCACCCGTCCTTCTGCCTGTCCTTGCAGCGCTTCGCGATAGCGAGCCGGCACCGACATCCGCCCTTTCGCATCGAGCGTCAGCGCCGACGCCCCTTGGAACACGTTCCGCTCTCCCGTTCAGGGCACCGAAGCACCCGCCCAATGCTGAGAATTTAGCCCGAATAGCCTGCTAAATCACACAAAAATACACTTTCTCACACTGTCTCCCACTTTAGAGGAAGGGTGTGGCACGGTCAAGGGAGCGGCCCGCTTTTTTGACGAATTTTGTTAGTTAGAACAAGGACTTACGCGCACATGCTCATGCGGCCCCTCATTCCAAAAACCGTTATAAATGAATGAGCTAGTGCAACTTGTGAAGGTGATACGTGAGAAAGACGGGCCAGACAGGCGTGCGGACGGGGCTTTTGGGGGCGGGAAAACGAGGAGTCAGCGGGCGGTATCGGGGGCGGCGAACCGGGGCGGCGTCCCACGCCACCCCGGCGCAAATCTCAGAGATAGTACGCAGTGCTCGTCATGACTTTCGACGCGGCGCGCATCAGCATCCGCGCGGGCAGCGGGAGTTCGATCCCGCCTGCGTCGGTCGCGGCCTTGCCGTGTTTCACCTCGTCGATCCGCATCTGGTCGACGATCGCGCGCGACACCGCGTCGGTCGCCGGCAGCTCGGACATATGGCCTTCGAGATGATTCTCGACCTGCCGCTCCGTCTCGGCCATGAAGCCGAGGCTGACCTTGTCGCCGAGCGTGCCGGCCGCCACGCCGATCGCGAGCGCGCCGGCGTACCACAACGGATTCAGCAGGCTCGGGCGCGAGTCGAGCTCCTTCAGGCGATGCGCGGTCCACGCGAGGTGATCCTCCTCCTCGCGCGCAGCCTCCTCGAACATCGCCTTCGCCGACGCCGTGCGCGCGGTGAGCTTCTGCGCCTGGTAGAGCGCCTGCGCGCAGACCTCGCCGACGTGGTTCACGCGCATCAGCCCGGCGGCATGCGTCCGTTCCGCGGGCGTCAGCTCGACGTCCGGCACCACCGCCGGCGCGGGCACCGGGCGGCTCATCCGGCTAATGCCGGTCAGCGATCGCAAGCCGCGATCGAATTCGCTGATCAGTTCATCCAACACGTTCCTGTTCTCCTGGCTGCAGGTGCCGCCGCGAGCGGCAAGGGCACGAGTCCGCTGCGTAACCGACTTGATTATTCAGCGGAAATTGCGGTTAACCCGTGATTTTAACCATTGTTGCATAAAGGAAACATGGCGGCCTTGCGCTACGGCATTTCGCTTTGTGGCAAAAAACGGTTTTGCTACATTACGTCCGACTTCTTGCGAAGTTGATGGGGCCCGTCAACAGAACATAACTATCTGCCCCGCCAAAAAAATTCAGTGAATCTTGGAGATCCGTTAATGAAAAAGTCGCTTCTCGCGCTCGTCGCGCTGGGCGCGTTCGCTGGCGCTGCCCAAGCGCAAAGCAGCGTGACGCTTTACGGCATCATCGATGAAGGCCTGCTCTTCAACAACAACGCAGGCGGCAAGCATCTGTACAGCATGGCCAGCGGCGTGATGCAAGGAAGCCGCTTCGGCCTGCGCGGCACTGAAGACCTCGGTGGCGGCCTGAAGGCGATCTTCACCCTCGAGAACGGTTTTGACGTCAACAGCGGCAAGCTCGGCCAGGGCGGCCTGATGTTCGGTCGTCAGGCTTACGTCGGCCTGTCGAGCCAGTACGGCACGGTCACGCTGGGTCGTCAGTACGACTCCGTCGTCGACTTCGTCGGCCCGCTCGAGGCAGGCGACCAGTGGGGCGGCTACATCGCCGCTCACCCGGGCGACCTGGACAACTTCAACAACGCCTATCGCGTGAACAACGCGGTCAAGTTCACGAGCGCGACCTACGGCGGCTTCTCGTTCGGCGGCCTGTACAGCTTCGGCGGCCAGGCAGGCCAGTTCTCGAAGAACCAGGTCTGGTCGCTCGGCGCAGGCTACAACAACGGCCCGCTGGTCCTCGGCGTCGGTTACTTGAACGCACGTACGCCGAACCAGTTCGGCGGCATGTTCAACAACGGTTCCACGTCTTCGTCGGTCTCGTCGCCGATCTACGGCGCGTACGCGAACAACGCGAACACGTACCAGGTCATCGGTGCAGGCGGCGCCTACACGTTCGGCGCAGCAACGATCGGCGCGACGTACTCGAACACGAAGTTCAAGGGCTTCTCGGCAGGCCCGTTCGTGAACCAGACCGCGACGTTCAACAACGGCGAAATCAACTTCAAGTATCAGCTGACCCCGGCGCTGATTCTCGGCGCAGCGTACGACTACACGCAAGGCAGCAAGATCGACGGCAACTCGGCAGCCAAGTACCACCAGGGCTCGCTGGGCGTCGACTACTTCCTGTCGAAGCGCACGGACGTCTACGCAATCGGCGTGTATCAACACGCTTCGGGCAACGTGCTCGACGCGAACGGCGACGTCCTGAAGGCAACGGCAGCGATCAACGGTCTCGCAGGATCGAGCTCCTCCAACCAGGTCGCAGCGCGCGTCGGTATCCGTCACAAGTTCTAATCAGCTTGCCTGACAAGCCGCAGCATCTTGAAGGCGCCTTCGGGCGCCTTTTTCTTTTCCAGCGCAGCGGCAACGCGAGGCCGGTGCACCGGGAACCGGCTGGCTGATCGCGGCGGAAGCGCCACCGGTGCGCCACCGGTGCGCCATGTGCGTCCGTCGTGTCGAGACGCGCGATCCGCCGCACATGGCCCGCTGCGGAAAGCGGCTGCGCTCGATCCGCCGCAACCGCAAACAAAAAAGCCCGGCGTCTGCCGGGCTGTTCCGTTCCACCTTGCGATGCCTTACGCGCGTCCGTCGCGCAGCTCGCGCCGCAGGATCTTGCCGACGTTCGTTTTCGGCAGCTCCGTGCGGAATTCGACCAGTTTCGGCCGCTTGTAGCCGGTGAGCCGTTCCTTGCAGTAGGCCAGGATGTCCTTGTCGGTGAGCGCCGGGTCCTTCTTCACGACGAACAGCTTCACGGCTTCGCCGGAATGCTCGTCGGGCACGCCGACCGCCGCCACCTCGAACACGCCCGGATGCGACGCCACCACGTCCTCGACTTCGTTCGGATACACGTTGAAGCCGGAGACGAGGATCATGTCCTTTTTCCGGTCGACGATCTTCACGTAGCCGCGCGCGTCCATCACGCCGACGTCGCCCGTCTTGAAGAAGCCGTCCGGGAACATGACCTTCGCGGTCTCGTCCGGCCGGTTCCAGTAGCCGGCCATCACCTGCGGCCCGCGAATGCAGATCTCGCCGGGCTCGCCGAGCGCCACGTCGTTGCCGGCATCGTCGCGGATCGCCACTTCGGTCGACGGCAGCGGCAGGCCGATCGTCCCGCTGTATTCGGTCGCCGTCACCGGGTTGCAGGTCGCCACCGGCGACGTTTCGGACAACCCGTACCCTTCGATGATCGCGGTATGGGTCTTTTCATACCAGCGCTTCGCGACACCTTCCTGGATCGCCATGCCGCCGCCGTTGGCGATCACGAGCTTCGACAGGTCGAGCTGATTGAATTCGGGATGGTTCAGCAGCGCGTTGTACAGCGTGTTGACCGCCGGAATCGTCGAGATCTGATAGCCCTTCAGCTCCTTGATCATGCCGGCGATATCGCGCGGGTTCGGGATCAGGATGCCCATGCCGCCCGTACGCATCGTCAGGAAACCGCAGACGGTCAGTGCAAACACGTGATACAGCGGCAGCGCGACGACGGTCACGAACTGTTTCACCTCCGGATACTTCTCGTGAGCCGGATGGTGCCAGGCACCGGCCTGCAGCACGTTCGACACGATGTTCCGGTGCAGCAGCGTTGCGCCCTTCGCGACGCCGGTCGTCCCGCCCGTGTATTGCAGGAACGCGACGTCGTCGGGGCCGATCTTCTGCGCCTTGAATGCCTGGCGCGCCCCTTCCGACAGCGCGGCCTTGAAGCGCGTGAACGACGGCAGCTGCCACGCGGGCACCATCTTCTTCACGTTGCGCACCACGTAATTGACGATCCATCCCTTGATGCCCAGCAGGTCGCCCATCGATGCGACGACGACGTGCTTGACGGCCGTATTGGCGATGACGGACTGCAGCGTCGACGCGAAATTCTCGAGGATGACGATCGCTTCCGCGCCACTATCCTTCAACTGGTGCTCGAGCTCGCGCGGCGTATAGAGCGGGTTGACGTTGACGACGGTGTAACCGGCGCGCAGTACCGCGGCGATCGCCACCGGATACTGGAGCACGTTCGGCATCATGATCGCGACGCGCGCGCCGCGTGCCAGGCCACGGGATTGCAGCCACGCGCCGAACTGCCGCGACAGCGTGTCGAGTTCACCGTACGTGATGCCCTTGCCCATGCAGACGAACGCGGTGCGATCGCGATACTGCCGGAAGCTCTCGTCGAGCAGGTCCGGGACCGAAGGATAGGGAGACGCGTCAATTTCGGCTGGAACGCCGGGTGGGTACGATTTCAGCCAAATTTTTTCCATACTGCGCGTCTCCTCACAGATTTTCGAATGGTCGTGCTAAAACGCATCGTAACGGCTCCCCCGCCCCGAGACAACAGGGTTAGATGTCCACTTCGAACTTCCGAGGACATTCGTCCGATCATAAGGCGATATTCGATCAAATTCGCTCAACTTCTACAAGACAATCGTAAAACGTCGCCGAATTGCCGAGATCGGTCAGCGCCTGGCTCGTCACCTCGTTCGCGTTCCGGCCATCCGGCGACAGTTTCTTCCACCAGATCGACAGCCCCACGACGAGCCCCGCACGCGCGCGATCGGTAACTCGCGCGAGCGCCTGCATGGATCCGCGGTCGTTGAAGATGCGAACGACGTCGCCCTCCGCGATGCCGCGCGCATCGGCGTCGGACGGATGGATGTCGAGATGCGGCTCGCCTTCCGTCGTACGCAGGCTGTCGACGTTCACGAACGTGCTGTTCAGGAAGTGGCGAGCCGGCGGCGAGATCATCGCGAGCGGATAACGCGCTGCGAGCTCGGGTGCGGCTTCGGCCGATTCGAACGGCGGCAGGTAGTCGGGGACGGGATCCATGCCCATCTGCTCGAGCCGCGGGCTGTAGAACTCGCACTGGCCTGACGGGGTGCGGAAACCGCCGTTCGCGAACGGCGCCTCCGGCAGCTTGAGCTTCAGCCAGCCCTCCCGCTTCAACGTTTCCCAGTCGCTGTCGAGTGCCGGGTCGTCCCAGCGAAGCGCCGCGCGCGCGACCTCTTCGTCGCTGTGATACAGCGCGGGCTCGTCGAGCCCCATGCTGCGCGCGATGCCACGGAAGATCTCCGTGTTCGGTCGCGCCTCACCCACCGGCGAAATCGACGGCAGGTTCGCCATCACATAGGTGTGGCCGTACGATTTGTGAATATCGAGATGCTCGAGCTGCGTGGTCGCCGGCAACACAATGTCGGCGAAATCGACGGTATCTGTCTTGAAGTGTTCGAGAACGACCGTGAACAGATCGTCACGCACGAACCCCGCGGCGACCTTCGAAGAGTCTGGCGCGACGGCCACCGGATTCGAGTTGTACACGATCACCGCTTCGATCTTCGGCCCGAATGTCGTATCGCCCGGGTGTAACAGCGCGTCGCCGATCGCGTTCATGTTGAGGCTGCGCGGCAGCTTGCGCGGCCAACCCGGCATCAGATCCGGGCGCAGCAGCGCCGCGTGGTCGACCGGCGCGGCGTGCGACGACGAAAGCAACAGCCCGCCAGCCCGATCGCGCCACGCCCCCGTCAATGCCGGCAGGCTGGCAACCGCGCGCACGGCATTGCCACCGCCGCGGACGCGTTGCATGCCGTAGTTGAGGCGGATCGCTGCCTTCCGGGTCGCGCCGTAAAGACGTGCAAGGTCGACCAGTTCCGACACGTCGATGCCGCAGATCTGCGCGACACGCTCCGGCGGATAGGACATCGCGCGCGCCTTGAGCGCATCGAAACCGAGCGTATGGCTGGCGATGTAGTCGTGATCGAGCAGGTTTTCCGTCATCAGCACATGCATCATGCCGAGCGCGAACGCGCCATCGGTGCCCGGCTTCAACGCGATGTGCTGATGACATTTTTCCGCGGTCAACGAACGGTACGGGTCGATCGCGACAAGGCGCGCGCCGCGACGCTTCGCTTCCTGCGCACGCGTCCAGAAGTGCAGGCTCGACGCGATCGGATTCGCGCCCCAGATCAGAATCAGCTCGCTCTCCTCGAAATGCTCGAGGTGCATGCCAAGGCTGCCGCCATAGGTGTAATACAGCCCCGCCGCGCCAGCCTCCGAGCAGATCGCGCGTTCGAGCTGCGACGCGCCGATCTTGTGGAAAAACCGTTGCGCGATGCCCTCGCCCTGCACGAGCCCCATCGTTCCTGCGTAGCTGTACGGCACGATCGCTTCCGGCGCACGCGCAGCGATTTCGCCGAGACGGCGGCCAATCTCGTCGAACGCCTCGCTCCAGCTGATCGGTACGAAGCGCCCTTCCCCCTTGGCGCCGACACGCTTGAGCGGAACCGTCAGGCGATCGGGATGATGCACGCGGTCGGCGTAGCGGCTGACCTTCGTGCACAACACACCTTGCGTCGGCGGATGATCGGGATCGCCCGTGACCTTGATCGCCTTGCCGTTCTCGACGGTCACACGCATGGCGCATGTGTCCGGACAATCGTGCGGGCAAACGGCCCGGGCTACCTGGGTGGCGGCGTTCATCGTTTTGAATGCAGAGGTGGGGATTCGCAAATTTTACGTGGACACGCCAGATAACGCGTTCATTTCGTTCGAAACGTGGGTTATCTGACTGAAGACCAACTGATGGCGCGGAAGTCGTTGAGAACGGGAGGCTGCTCACATACCGCAGTACTTACCGACGCGCGGAGAAGACGGAGCGCGAATTTTGGTCGATGATGCGCCCAGTAAGCCGGTGAATCGCGACTGATATCGACCAGCGGGAGAGTTTGGTACCGCGACCGGTCTTTGGAAGGGTGACGTAGGCGGCGCCAGTGGCGCTTCTCGACACCACGCACATTTCTGCCGCTGAAATGCAAAAACCCCCGCCTTTCGGGCGGGGGTTTCTGGCTTAGGGAGCCTGACGATTACCTACTTTCACACGGGAATCCGCACTATCATCGGCGTAGAGTCGT
>JAIRVP010000061.1 GCA_031253835.1 Burkholderia sp.
AGGCGCACGGCTTCTTCAACGGCGATTTCGTCGAACGGGTTCATCGACATCTTCACGTTCGCGATGTCGACACCCGTGTTGTCCGACTTCACGCGGACCTTCACGTTGTAATCGACCACTCTTTTCACTGGCACCAGGATTTTCATGCACACGCTCCAAAGTTACGAATACGACCAGAGGCCATTCTATAGCGAGGCCTCATGACTGCGCGGCCAAGCGGACCCATCCATCGTGGCTGTCGAGGATACCGCTTCTTGGCGACGCGCCAATGATAGCGAACGGTCGTTCTATTTTAAAAGAGAAAAAACCCGGACGCAAAGCCCGGGTTTTCGATCACCAACTCTAATCCCGCCGGGCGCCCGTCCTCCGCCCGTTACCAGGCGGCGATGACCGCACCGCCGAACTTGCCTTCGATGAACTGCTTCACGTCGGCCGAATGATAGGCCGCGACCAGTTTCGCGACCCACGGCTTGTTGCGGTCCGCCTCGCGAATCGCGAGGATGTTCGCGTACGGACCGTTCGGACCTTCGATCGCGATCGCGTCCTGTTTCGGTTTCAACCCCGCTTCCATCGCGTAGTTGGTGTTGATCGCGGCCGCGTCGACGTCGCCGAGCGAGCGTGGAATCTGCGCCGCATCGAGTTCGACGATCTTCAGCTTGCGCGGATTGTCGACGATATCGAGCGGCGTTGCCTTCAGCCCCGCATCCGCGCGCAGCTTCAGCAGGCCCTGCTTCTGCAGCAACAGCAGCGCTCGGCCGCCGTTGGTCGGATCGTTCGGCACCGCGATGCGCGCGCCCGGCTTCAGTTCGGCCAGCGACTTCACGCGCTTCGAATAGATGCCCATCGGGAACGTGACCGTATCCGCGACCTTGATCAGCTTGTAGCCGCGATCCTTCACCTGCGCCTGCAGATACGGATCGTGCTGGTAACTGTTCGCGTCGAGGTCCCCCGATGCGAGCGCGGCGTTCGGCTGCACGTAATCGGAGAATTCGACGATGCGGATCTCGAGGCCGCTCTTCGCCGCGACCTTCTTCACCGCTTCCATGATCTGCGCGTGCGGTCCACCCGTCACGCCCACCTTGATGGTTTCGGCCTGCGCGTGCGCGCCCGCGAACAGCGCCGCCGCGCCCAGTGCCGCCGCGAACTTCAGGATGAAGCGTCGTTGCATCGTGTCTCCCCTAACGGATCGGTTTCGTCTTATTTGTGGCTCAGCCGGCGCACGAGCCAGTCGCCGAACGACTGCACGATCTGCACGAACACGATCAGGATCGCGACGACCGTCCACATCACTTCCGGCAGATAGCGCTGGTAACCGTAGCGGATCCCGAGGTCGCCGAGCCCGCCGCCGCCAATGGCACCCGCCATCGCCGAATAGCCGACCAGCGACACGAACGTGATCGTCAGGCCCGCGACGACGCCCGGCAGCGATTCGGGCAGCAGCACCTTGAACACGATCTGCGACGTGGTCGCGCCCATCGACTGTGCGGCCTCGATCAGCCCGCGGTCGACTTCACGCAGCGCCGTCTCGACGAGACGCGCGATGAACGGCGCGGCCGCGAGCGTCAGCGGCACGACCGCCGCGGCCGTGCCGATAGACGAACCCGTGACGAGACGCGTGAACGGAATCACCGCGACCAGCAGGATGATGAACGGCGTCGAGCGGACGGCATTGACGATGCCGCCGAGCACGCGATTCACCGCGAGGTTCTGCAGCACGCCCTGGCGGTCGGTCAGGTAGAGCAGCACGCCGAGCGGCAGGCCGACGAGCGCGCCGACCACTCCGGAGATGCCGACCATGATCAGCGTCTCCCAGAACGACTGCACGAACATATCGAACATCTCACTCAACATACGAAAGCTCCTCGACCACCACACCTTGCTCGCGCAGGAACGCGAGCGCCTGCCCGACCTTGCCCGGCTCGCCGCCCGCGAGCACCGCGAGCGAACCGAATGCCTGCCCCTGGATCTCGTCGATCTGGCCGTGCAGGATGTTGAAATCGAGTTCGTACCGGCGGATCGTCTCCGACAGGATCGGCTGGTCGACGCCCGAGCCCGTGAACGCGAGGCGCAGCAGATGCCCGCTGCCCGTCTTCAGCCGCTCGGCCACACGCGCCTTCAGCGCGGGCGGCAGTTCCTGCGCGATCACGTCGCCGATCAGCGCGCGCGTCACTTCGTGATGCGGCTGCAGGAACACGTCGATCACGCGGCCCTCCTCGACCACGCGCCCGGCATCGAGCACCGCGACGCGATCGCAGACCTGCTTGATCACTTCCATCTGGTGCGTGATCAGCACGATCGTCAGGCCGAGCTCGCGATTGATGCGCTTCAGCAGATCGAGGATCGAACGCGTGGTTTCGGGATCGAGCGCGGACGTCGCTTCGTCCGACAGCAGCACCTTCGGCTGGCTCGCGAGCGCGCGCGCAATGCCGACGCGCTGTTTCTGCCCGCCGCTGATCTGCGACGGGTAGCGATCCTTCTGCGCGGACAGCCCGACGAGGTCGAGCAGCGGCAGCACGGCGGCCTCGATCTCGGCACGGCTTGCGCCGGCCAGCTCGAGCGGCAGCGCGACGTTGTCGAACACCGTGCGCGACGACAGCAGGTTGAAGTGCTGGAAGATCATGCCGATCTCGCGGCGCGCCTCGCGCAGCGCGCCAGCCGGCAGCAGCATGAGATCGCGCCCGCCGACGACGACATTGCCTTCGGTCGGCCGCGTGAGCAGGTTGATGGTGCGCACGAGCGTGCTCTTGCCGGCGCCGCTTCGGCCGATGATGCCGAACACTTCGCCCTGCGGGATCGTCAGGTTGACGTTGCGCAACGCGTCGACCCAGCCGCCCGGCCCGGGGAAACGCTGCGAAAGATTGCGTAATTCGATCATGTAAACAAAACGGCGGCCGGCCGGCGAGTTGGCCCGCCAGTCGGCCGCCGATGCATCTGGAATAACCGTCGATTTTACCGCAAACGCCTCATTCCCCTTAATAATCGATTTCGATCTTTTCATAACTACACGAAATTAGAGGGGCGCCGCTGGCCCGCCGCGCGAAGGCCGCGACTATGATCCGGAACACCGACCAACGAACAGGGGACACGCCAGATGACCGCCACCACCACGCCGGCCGCCGCACCTGCCACCGTCGGCGCCACGCCTTCGTCGCCGCCCGCGCCGCAAATGGGCCGGCTGCGTACCGCGGACGGGCTCGAACTGGCGTCGTACCGCTGGCCGGCCGGCGACGGCACGGCGCCGTCGCGCGCGACGATCGCGCTCGTACACGGCCTCGCCGAACACGCGGGCCGCTATGCCGCGCTCGCCGGCCGGCTGAACGCGGCCGGCATCGACGTGCTCGCGATCGACCTGCGCGGGCATGGCCAGTCGCCCGGCAAGCGCGCGTGGGTCGAGCGTTTCGACGGATACCTGAACGATGCGGATGCGCTGGTCGCCGCAGCAGCACGCGGCAATACGCCGCTGTTCCTGATGGGACACAGCATGGGCGGCGCGGTCGCGGCGCTCTACGCGATCGAGCGCGCACCGGCCCGCGGCCATGCGCTGACGGGCCTCGTGCTGTCGAGCCCGGCGCTCGCGCCGGGGCGCGACGTGCCGCGCTGGATGCTCGCGGTCAGCCGCATCATCAGCCGGGTCTGGCCGACCTTCCCCGCCATCAAGATCGATGCGGCGCTGCTGTCGCGCGACCCGGCCATCGTCGCGGCCAATCGCGCCGACCCGCTCGTGCATCACGGCGCGGTACCCGCACGCACCGGCGCGGAGATTCTCGACGCGATGGCGCGTATCGAAAGCGGCCGCGGCGCGCTGCGCGTGCCGGTGCTCGTCTACCACGGCACCGAGGACAAGCTGACCGAACCCGACGGCAGTCGCGCGTTCGGTGCGCGCGTCGGCTCGCCCGATCGCACGCTGACGCTATACGAAGGCGGTTTCCACGAAACGATGAACGATCTCGACCGCGACCGCGTGATCGACGCGCTGATCGCGTGGATTCACGCGCGCGTGCCGGCACGCTGAGCGTGCCCCGCACGGCCTGGCTGGCCAGGAATCAGATGCCGGCCAGCACGCGCAGGTGTGCGACGACGCTGCGCCCGAGCGCGGACAGGTTGTAGCCGCCTTCGAGGCAGCTCACGATGCGGCCCTGCGCATGCCGGCGCGCCACGTCGACGATCTGCGCAGTCAGCCATTCGAAGTCGGCCTCGACGAGGCCGAGGTTGCCGATGTCGTCCTCGCGATGCGCATCGAAGCCGGCCGACACGAACAGCATCTGCGGCTTGAACGCGTCGAGGCGCGGCAGCCAGAACATGTCGACGGCTTCGCGGATCGCCATCCCGTTGCTGCGCGCGGGCATCGGCAGGTTGACCATGTTCGGCGCCTGGTGATCGACGCCCGAGAACGGGTACAGCGGATGCTGGAAGAAGCTGCACATCAGCACGCGCTCGTCGTTCGCGAACGCGGCCTCGGTGCCGTTGCCGTGGTGCACGTCGAAATCGATGATCGCGACACGCTCGAGACCGTGCACGTCGAGCGCATGCCGCGCGGCGATCGCGATGTTGTTGAAGAAGCAGAAGCCCATCGCACGCGCGGGCTCCGCATGGTGACCGGGCGGACGCACGCCGCAGAACGCATTCGAATAGCGGCCTTCGATCACCGCGTCGGTCGCCGCGATCGCGGCGCCGGCCGCACGCAGCGCCGCGCGCCACGTGTCGCGGTTCATCAGCGTGTCGGGATCGATCTCGACGTAACCGTCGACCGGCGTCATGCTCCGGATGTAGTCGATGTGCGCCTGCGTATGCACACGGCCCAGCGCGACCTCGCTCGCGAACGGCGCGGTTTCGTGCACGATCAGGTCGTCGATGCGGCTCGCAATCAATTGATCCTGGATCGCCGACAAGCGGGCCGGGCACTCCGGATGCCATTCCCCCATCTCGTGCAGCATGCAGTCGGGGTGCGTATAGAAAGCGGTTGCCATAAGCTGTCATCGGCGGCGCACGGTGCGCCGCAGGTCTCCATCAATGATGTCCATCGTCTGCCGCGAATTCGCCGCTAACTTACCACAACGGGGGCCCGCCACGCCCCGGCGCGCGGGATCCGTCGGGTATACTGCGCCGAACACAATCGCCCTGTCCGCCCGCTTCGACATGAATTCCAGCAAGCCTGCCGCCCTCCTCTCCGCGCTGTTCCGTGTTCGCGTCCCGCTCGTCGCCGCCGCTGTCGTCGCGGCCCTCGGCACTGCACCTGCCGGCGCGCAGACCCAGCCGGCGAAGCCCGCCGGCAAGCTCGTCGCCCAGGCCCAGCCGCAGCAGCCGGCGCCGCAAGGCCAGACCTTCGAAGAGGAAATTGTTCCGCAGCGTTACGCGAACAACGCGAAGGTCGACGCGTTCATCGACGAGATGGTGAGCCGCAACGGCTTCGACTCCGCGAGCCTGCATGCGCTGTTCTCGCGCATCAGCTACTCGGCGACGGCCGTCAAGCTCGTGAGGCCCGCTCCGTCGCCGACGGTCAAGAACTGGCGCGTCTATCGCTCGCGCTTCATCGAGCCGATCCGCATCAACGCAGGCGTGAAGTTCTGGAAGGCGAACCAGGCAACGCTGCAGCGCGCGTCCGAGCAGTTCGGCGTGCCGCCCGAGGTGATCGTCGGCATCATCGGCGTCGAGACGATCTATGGCCGCTACATGGGCAACTTCCGCGTGCTCGACGCGCTGACGACGCTCACGTTCGACTATCCGGACACGCCGAATCGCGACAGCCGCCAGGCCACGTTCCGCAAGAATCTCGAGGACTTCCTGGTCTGGACCCGCGACAACCAGCTCGACCCGACCACCGTGCTCGGTTCGTATACGGGCGCGATCGGGATCCCGCAGTTCCTGCCGAGCAGCATCCGCGAATATGCGGTCGACTTCGACGGCACGGGCCACGTCGATCTGCGCAGCAGTCCTGTCGATGCGATCGGCAGCGTCGCGAACTACCTGAAGCAGCACGGCTGGGAAACCGACCGACCGGTGGTCTGGCAGATCACGCCCGATACGGGCAGCCTGGGCATCGCACAGGCCGCCGCCGACGGCCAGCCCGAACCGCACTGGGCGCTGTCGCAACTGATGCGCGCGGGCATGACGCTGAACGAACCGACGGTCAACATCACGACCGAAGCCGGCACGCCGGTGACCGTGGTCGACCTGCCGTCGCCGGGGCGCGCGACCGAGTACATGCTCGGGCTCAAGAATTTCTACGTGCTGACGCGCTACAACCGCAGCTTCTTCTACGCGCTCACCGTGTACCAGCTCGGCGAAGCCGTGAAGGCGCAGATGGAAGCGAGCGGCGCGCTGAAGCCGGCCGTCACCGACGACGCGCAGTCGCAGTAAGATCTGCCCGCCCAAAGAAAAAGCGCCGCACAAGCGGCGCTTTTTTTATCGCTGGCGCGCTGTGCACGCCAACCCGGATCACGCGGGGAACACGCCCGTGGACAGGTAGCGGTCGCCGCGATCGCAGACGATGAACACGATCGTCGCGTTCTCGACCTGACGTGCGATGCGCATCGCGACTTCGCACGCGCCGCCCGACGAAATGCCCGCGAAGATGCCTTCGACCGCCGCCAGCCGGCGCGTCATCGTTTCCGACGCAGCCTGGCTCACATTCTCGACACGGTCGATGCGGCTGCGATCGAAGATGGTCGGCATGTACGCTTCCGGCCACTTGCGGATGCCCGGAATGCGCGAACCGTCTTCCGGCTGCGCACCGATGATCTCGATTGCCGGATTCTGTTCCTTCAGATAGCGCGACGTGCCCATGATCGTACCCGTCGTGCCCATGGCCGACACGAAGTGCGTGATGCGCCCTTCGGTATCGCGCCAGATCTCCGGCCCCGTCGCTTCGTAGTGCGCAACGGGATTGTCGGGGTTCGCGAACTGGTCGAGGATCACGCCCTTGCCTTCGCGCTGCATCTCGTCGGCGAGATCGCGCGCCAGCTCCATCCCGCCCTTCACCGGCGTCAGGATGATTTCGGCGCCGTACGCGGCCATGCTCTGGCGGCGCTCGACCGACAGGTCCTCCGGCATGATCAGCACCATCTTGTAGCCGCGGATTGCCGCTGCCATCGCGAGTGCGATGCCCGTGTTGCCGCTCGTCGCCTCGATCAGCGTATCGCCCGGCTTGATGCGCCCGCGCGCCTCGGCCTTGCTGATCATCGACAGCGCCGGGCGATCCTTCACGGAACCGGCCGGGTTGTTGCCTTCGAGCTTCGCGAGCACCACGTTGTTGCGCGCGCGAATCTCGTCGTCCGGCAAGCGGACCAGTTGAACGAGCGGCGTATTGCCGATCGTGTCTTCGATAGTTTTGTAAGCCATGGATATACCGTCAGTACGAGGCCGATCAATCAATCGATTGTAAACCAGCCCCGCCACTCGCGCCGGCAACCCCATTGCGGCGATGGAATATGCATGCCGCGCGATTCCGGATCACCGCACGGGCGGCGCACGCCGCGCCCACGCAAAAAACCCGCGGCATGCCGCGGGAAGCCGTCGTAACGACGGCGACTGAAGGAGCTCGTTGTCGGTCGCGCGCGACGCGTTACTTCTGCGCGGTGCGGGCAGGTGCAGCGGCAGGCTTGGCGGCCGCCGGCTTGCCCGCGGCGGGCAGCGCCGCAGCCGGGCCGGCTGCGCCTGCCGCGCCGATCGTCAGCCCTTCCTGCTGAAGCCGCGCGACGGTATGCCCGCCCATGCCTTTCACGCGCGTGGCGAGATCGTCCGCATTCCTGAACGGACCGCGCGTGCCGCGCTCATCGAGGATCGCCTTCGCCCGCGCCGGACCGATGCCCTTGATGCCGACGAGCGCATCCTCGCTCGCGGTGTTGACATCGACGGCCGCCCAGGCCGACGCGACTGCGCCGAGCATGACCGCTGCGGCAAACCATTTCCTGATCATGTGCTGGATCTCCGAAGAAAAACGGCCGGCGGCTGCCGACCGTGAGACCCAGTCTAGCGACGCAACGCTTGCGTTTAAACCTGGCCGGATAGCCAACGGACGTAGCGGTCGACGCCTTCCTGCACGGTCAGGAACGGCGCGTCGTAGCCGGCTGCGCGCAGTTTCGTCTGGTCGGCCTGCGTGAAGCACTGGTACTTGCCGCGCAATGCGTCGGGGAACGGCACGTATTCGATCAGCCCCTGCTCGACCTGCTGCGCGAGCGTCAGCGGCGGCTGGTTGTCGAGCGCGCGCAGCGTGTTCACGACCGTCGACGCGATATCGTTGAACGGTTGCGCCCGGCCCGTGCCGAGGTTGAAGATGCCCGACTTCTCCGGATGATCGAAGAAGAACAGGTTCACCTTCGTCACGTCCTCGACCGACACGAAGTCACGCGTCTGCTCGCCCGGCGCATAGCCGTTGTACTCGCCGAACAGCTTGACCTTGCCTTCCGCGCGGAACTGGTTGAAGTTGTGGAACGCGACCGACGCCATGCGCCCCTTGTGCGTTTCGCGCGGGCCGTACACGTTGAAATAGCGGAAGCCCGCGATCTGGCTCTTCGCGCTCGGCAGCACGCGACGGATCACCTGGTCGAACAAGAACTTCGAATAGCCGTACACGTTCAGCGGCGCCTCGACGTCGCGCTCCTCCACGAAGCGCGTCGAGCCGCCGTAGATCGCGGCCGACGACGCGTACAGGAACTGCGTGCCCTGCGCGAGGCAGGTATCGAGCACCGCGCGGCTGTAGCGGAAGTTGTTGTCCATCATGTAGCGGCCGTCGGTTTCCATCGTGTCCGAACAGGCGCCTTCGTGGAACACCGCGCGCACCTTGCCGAACTCGCCGCGCGCGAAGCGTTCGACGAATTCCGTCTTGTCGAGATAGTCGTCGATCTCGCAATCGACGAGATTCCGGAACTTGTCCGCGCGCGTCAGGTTGTCGACCGCGATGATGCGCGACTCGCCGCGCTCGTTGAGCGCCTTGACGATGTTCGCGCCGATAAAACCGGCTGCGCCGGTGACGATGAGGGTCATGATCGTCCTGCCTGAAAAGTGCGAGCCACTCGGGCGACGCGCTCGTCGCGCCGCCGAATGCGCTCAGTGAAACAGTTCGTCGTAGTCCACCGTGGCCGTGCCGAGCTTGCCGACCACGATGCCTGCCGCGCGATTCGCGAGCACGACCGCATCGACGAGCGGCACACCCGCGCCGAGCATCGTCGCGACCGTCGCGATCACGGTATCGCCCGCGCCCGACACGTCGAACACCTCGCGCGCGAGCGCCGGTGCGTGCAGTTCGCCGGTGGCGGAAAAAAGCGTCATGCCCTCTTCCGAGCGCGTGAGCAGCAGCGCGTCGATGCCGAGCTCCGCACGCAGGTTCGCGACGCGCGCGCGCAGGTCGTCTTCCGACTTCCACTGGCCGACCACTTCGCGCAGCTCCGCGCGGTTCGGCGTGATCAGCGACGCGCCGCGATAGCGCGCCCAGTCGTCGCCCTTCGGGTCGACGAGCACGGACTTGCCGGCCGCACGCGCCTTCTCGATCATCGTCGTGACGTGCGTCAGGCCGCCTTTCGCGTAATCCGACATCAGCACGACGTCGTGCTGCGGCAGCAGCGCGTCGAAGCGCGCGAGCCCCGCGAGCAGCACCTCGTGCGTCGGCATCGCCTCGAAGTCGACGCGCAGCAGTTGCTGCTGGCGCGCGAGCACGCGCAGCTTGATCGTGGTCGGCAGCGCCGGGTCGCGCTCGAGATGCGGCGTCACGCCGCTGCTGGCGAGCAGCTCGACGATCCGCTCGCCGGGCTCGTCGCATCCGACGACGCACAGCAACCCGGCCTGGCCGCCGAGCGTCACGGCATTGCGCGCGACGTTGGCCGCCCCGCCGAGCCGCTCCTCCTGACGCTGCACGTGCACGACCGGCACCGGCGCTTCAGGCGAAATGCGATCGACGTTGCCGAACCAGTAACGGTCGAGCATCACGTCGCCGACGACGAGCACGCGCGAGCGCGCGAGCTGCGCACGCGGCACCGGAACGATTTCGCGAAGAGTATTCATCGTGTGGTCAGCCACGGGTGGACGACTGGGGATCGACATGCGGCCGGCCGATCGCGTAGTAGTCGATGCCCAGTTCGGCCATCGCGTCCGGCTCGTACAGGTTGCGCCCGTCGAAGATCACCGGTGCCTTCAGTTCGGCCTTCAGGCGCGTGAAATCGGGGCTCCGGAACTCCTTCCACTCGGTCACGATCACGAGTGCATCCGCGCCCGTCACGGCGACGTCCTGCGTCTCGACGAGATGCAGCCGCGCCAGCGCGTCGGCATCGACGCCGAAATCCAGCTCGAACACGCGCCGCGCTTCGTCGACCGCGACCGGATCGTACGCGCGCACGATCGCGCCGCGCTCGAGCAGCGCGGCGATCAGGCGCCGGCTCGGCGCCTCGCGCATGTCGTCGGTATTCGGCTTGAACGCCAGGCCCCAGACCGCAAACTCGCGGCCCGTCAGGTCGGCGCCGAAGCGCTGCTCGATCTTGCCGATCAGCACGTCCTTCTGCGCATGGTTGGCGGCCTCGACGGCTTCCAGGATGCGCAGCGGCTGGCCGTTCTCGCCGGCGGTGCGAATCAGCGCCTGGACGTCCTTCGGGAAGCACGAGCCGCCGTAGCCGACGCCGGCGTACAGGAAGTGATAGCCGATGCGCGGATCGGAGCCGATCCCGCGGCGCACGGCCTCGATGTCGGCGCCGACCTTGTCGGCGAGATTCGACATCTCGTTCATGAACGAGATACGCGTCGCGAGCATCGCGTTCGCCGCATACTTCGCGAATTCGGCCGAACGCACGTCCATGTAGATCGTGCGCTCATGGTTGCGGTTGAACGGCGCGTAGAGCTTCTTCATCTTCTCGCGCGCGATCGTGCCGGTCTCGTCGTCGTCGACGCCGATGATGATCCGGTCCGGACGCATGAAGTCCTCGACCGCGGCGCCTTCCTTCAGGAATTCCGGGTTCGACACGACCGAGAAGCGGTGCGCGACGCTGCCCGCGAGCCCGCGTGCGGCAAGCGCCTCGTCGACCACGCCGCGCACGCGCTGCGCGGTGCCGACCGGCACCGTCGACTTGTCGACGATCACCTTGAAGCCCGTCATGTAGCGGCCGATGTTGCGTGCCGCCTCGAGCACGTACTGCAGGTCGGCCGAGCCGTCTTCGTCGGGCGGCGTACCGACCGCAATGAACTGGATCTCGCCGTGCGCGACGCTCGCCTCGATGTCGGTCGAGAAGCGCAGGCGCCCCGCCGCGCGGTTGCGCGCGATGATGTCCAGCAGCCCCGGTTCGTGAATCGGCATCCCGCCGTTGTTCAGGATGTCGATCTTGCGCGGATCGACGTCGAGACAGAAGACGTCGTGACCGATCTCCGCGAGGCAGGCGCCCGTGACGAGGCCGACATAGCCGGTGCCGATGATGGTGATTTTCATAGATGTTCCGGTACTTCCCGGTAATTGACTAACTTGGCCGCCGGGACGAGCCCGGCGGCAACCGCAGCGCGTTGGCTCCGCGTGCCGGGATCAGCCCGGCATCGCAGGTTCGACACGGCGCGGCGCATAGGTTTCCCAGCCGCTGCATCCGGGGCACTGCCAGTAAAAGAGCCGTGCCCGGAAACCGCAATTCTGGCACGTATACCGTGGCAGATTTTTCGTGCGCTGCTTGATCAGCGCACGCATCATTTCAAGTTCCTTACGACGCGGTTCGTCGGCCGCCGCGATCTGCGCATCGAGCAGGTGCAGCATCCCCGACAGGTTCGGCGACTTCTCCATCTGCATGCGCGCGAGCGTGTGCGCCGCCTCCTGGCCGCGCAACCCGGCAATGTGCTGATACGCGATGTCGAGCAGGTCGTTCGACGGATAGCGGTCGACATACCCCATCAGCAACTCGGCGCCCTCGGCGTTCTTGCCGAGCGCGACATAAGCCTTCATCAGCTTGTCGGCGACGAGCGGCAGATACGCCGGATTCTGCGCTTCGACGCGCTTCCAGTGCTCGATCGCGGTTGCGTGATCGCCCGCCGCTTCCGCGGCGTCGCCGGACAGCACCGTCGCACGCACGTTCTGCGGGTTCACGGTCAGTGCCAGGCGCAGCTGTTCGGCTGCCACAGCCGCGTTCTTGCGCTGCAGCGCTTCCTGCGCGAGTTCGCAGTGGAACTGCGCGATTTCGACGCCGAGCGGCTTGTCGCTCATCGATTCGATGCGCTTCGCGGTATCGATCGACTTGTTCCAGTCCTTCTCGATCTCGTAGATCGTCAGCAGCGCCCGTTGCGCGCCGAGCGCGTAGTCGCCGTCGGCGAGCTTGTGGAACGCCTCCTCGGCGCGATCGAGCAGGCCGGCCTTCAGGAAATCCTGGCCGAGTTCGTACAGTGCGTGGTCACGCTCGTTGACCGGCAGGTCCGTGCGGCTCAGCAGGTTCTGGTGCACGCGAATCGCGCGGTCGGTCTCGCCGCGGCGGCGGAACAGGTTGCCGAGCGCGAAGTGCAGCTCGACCGTCTCGGGATCGAGCTTGGCGACCTCGATGAACGCGTCGATCGCCTTGTCGGGTTGTTCGTTCAACAGAAAATTCAGGCCGCGGAAATACGAGCGCGGCAGGTTGGCACTCTCCGACAGGAGATTCTTCAGGTCATAACGTGACGCCGCCCAACCGAGCGCGAACGCGACCGGAATCGCGAGCAACCACCAGAAATCCAGATCCATGCGAAATATCGAAGCAGAGACGAAAACCGCGCGATGATCGCGCGGCGTCCGTGTTAAATGACGGGCGGCATCGGCGGCTGATCGATAACGGCGGGCGTTTCGCGCACCGCGCGCAGATCACGCTTCAGGCGCCCGTTCTCGAGACGCAGGCGGAAGATCGAAGGCAGCGCGGACAGCAGGCCCGCCAGCAGCCCCACGGCGAAGAACGCCAGGCCGATCAGGATCAGCGGCGCTTGCCATGCGTAGCCGGCAACGAAATTCAGCGTCGCGGTTTGCGTATTGGCCAGCGCGAGCACCAGCAGCAGGACGAACACCAATACCCGGATCAGCCAGACGATAAACTTCATGAAACCCTCTCTTTGTTGAGGTTTGCTGCGGCGCGCGACTCCCCTTCGTCGCACCGAATCGACCCGTATTGTAAAGGAAGCGTTTCCGCGGCTGCGCACATCCTGCGCCAGCCGTTGCGTCGCTGCCGCCGGAAATGAAAAAAGCGCCCCAAGGGGCGCTTTTCTTTTCAGCCTTCGCCGGACGGGTTCCGGGCACACCAAACGACGTTCAACGCTCGTCGTCCGGATCGTCAGCCTTCAGCGGTTCACCGGCGCGGCCGTCGACGCGTTCACGCAATTCCTTGCCAGGCTTGAAGTGCGGCACGAACTTCTCGGGCACCTGCACTTTCTCCCCTGACTTCGGGTTGCGTCCGACGCGCGCCGGGCGACGGTTGAGGCCGAAGCTGCCGAAACCCCGAATTTCGATGCGATGCCCTTTCGCCAGGGCATCGGACATCGCATCGAGCATCGTTTTCACCGCGAAATCCGCATCCTTGAGGACAAGTTGCGGAAATCGCGATGCCAGCTGCGCGACCAACTCGGATTTGGTCATACTTCAGCAGACCTCGTGAGGCTTACTGGTTCTGGCCGTCGAGCTTCGCCTTCAGCAGCGCGCCGAGGTTGGTCGTACCGGTCGCAGCAGCGCTGGTGTCCGACTGCAGGCCGCGAATCGCTTCCTGTTGTTCAGCCGAATCCTTCGCCTTGATCGACAGGTTGATGCCGCGCGACTTGCGATCGATGTTGATCACCATCGCGTTGACCTTGTCGCCTTCCTTCAGCACGTTGCGTGCATCTTCGACGCGATCCTGCGAGATTTCCGACGCACGCAGGTAGCCTTCGATGTCGCCCGTCAGCGTGATGACCGCGCCCTTCGCATCGACCGTCTTCACGACGCCGTCGACGATCGAGCCCTTGTCGTTCATTGCAACGTAGTTGCTGAACGGGTCGCCTTCGAGTTGCTTGATGCCGAGCGAAATACGCTCCTTCTCGACGTCGATACCGAGCACGATGGCTTCGACTTCGTCGCCCTTCTTGTACTTGCGAACGGCTTCTTCGCCGGCTTCGCTCCACGACAGGTCCGACAGGTGGACCAGGCCGTCGATGCCGCCCGGCAGACCGATGAACACGCCGAAGTCGGTGATCGACTTGATTGCGCCCGTGATCTTGTCGCCCTTCTTGAAGTTGCGGCTGAAGTCATCCCACGGATTCGGCTTGCACTGCTTCATGCCGAGGCTGATACGACGACGGTCTTCGTCGATCTCGAGGACCATGACTTCGACTTCGTCGCCCAGCTGGACAACCTTCGACGGTGCAACGTTCTTGTTCGTCCAGTCCATTTCCGACACGTGGACGAGGCCTTCGATGCCCGATTCCACTTCGACGAATGCGCCGTAGTCGGTGATGTTCGTGACCTTGCCGAACAGGCGCGTGCCCGACGGGTAACGGCGCGAGATGCCTTCCCACGGATCGTCGCCCAGTTGCTTGATGCCCAGCGAGACGCGGTTCTTCTCTTGGTCGAACTTGAGGATCTTCGCGGTGACTTCCTGGCCAACCGACAGGACTTCGCTCGGGTGACGCACACGACGCCATGCGATGTCGGTGATGTGCAGCAGGCCGTCGATGCCGCCGAGGTCGACGAACGCGCCGTAGTCGGTGATGTTCTTGACCACGCCGTTGACGATCGCGCCTTCCTTCAGCGTCTCGAGCAGCTTCGCGCGCTCTTCGCCTTGGGTCGCTTCGATCACTGCACGACGCGACAGCACGACGTTGTTACGCTTGCGATCGAGCTTGATCACGCGGAACTCGAGCGTCTTGCCTTCGTACGGGGTCGTGTCCTTGACCGGACGCGTGTCGACCAGCGAACCCGGCAGGAACGCGCGGATGCCGTTGACCATCACGGTCATGCCGCCCTTCACCTTGCCGGTGATGGTGCCGGTGACGAGTTCGTTGTTGTCGAGCGCCTTTTCCAGCGACAGCCACGATGCAAGGCGCTTCGCCTTGTCGCGCGACAGGATCGTGTCGCCGTAGCCGTTTTCGAGTGCGTCGATCGCGACGGACACGAAATCGCCCGACTGCACCTCAACCTCGCCCTGATCGTTCAGGAATTCCTCGATCGGAATGTAAGCCTCGGACTTCAGGCCTGCATTGACGACCACGAAGTTGTGGTCGACGCGCACGACTTCGGCGGAAATCACTTCGCCGGCGCGCATGTCTTGGCGGGTCAGCGACTCTTCGAACAGAGCCGCGAAAGATTCAGTATTCGGGGTAGAGGTTTGCAGGTCGGACATAAAAATCTGATTGTGCATGGATCGCTGTGCCACGCCGGCCGGAATGGCAGGCTGAAAGGGCCAGATCGATGACCACACGGGGTTAAGGGTTCGAAACACGCTCCGCGCTTACGGCGCGGAGCACCTACCGCGACCCGCCTTCTCAGGCGGGCTGGCCGAGCGCCCGGTACCACTGCAGCACTTGATCGACGGCTTCATCGACCGACAGTGCCGACGTATCGAGCAGCCTGGCATCTGCTGCAGGCTTCAGCGGCGCGGCTGCGCGATTGCTGTCGCGCGCGTCACGTTCACGAAGATCCCGGAGCAAGTCATCTATATTAGCAGAAAAACCTTTTTGCATCAATTGCTTATGCCGTCTGGTCGCGCGGGCCTCGGCGCTGGCCGTCAGGAACACCTTCAGCACGGCATCCGGGAAGATCACCGTCCCCATGTCGCGCCCGTCCGCGACGAGGCCCGGCGTCTTGCGGAACGCGCGCTGGCGCGCGACGAGCGCGGTGCGCACGGGCCCGTGCACGGCGATGGCCGACGCGCGGTTGCCGACCGCCTCGGCGCGGATGTCGTTCGACACGTCGACGCCGTCGAGCTGTGCACAGCCTTCACGGAACGTGATGTGGAGATCGTCGATCAGCTTCACCAGCGCGTCGATGTCCTCCGCCGCGATGCCGTAGCGCACGCTCGCGAGTGCGGCGAGCCGGTACAGCGCGCCGCTGTCGAGCAGGTGGAAGCCCAGGTTCGCGGCGACGAGCGCCGCGACGGTGCCCTTGCCGGAGGCAGTCGGGCCGTCGATCGTGATGACGGGAGTCGGGTGAAAGGGTCGGGTCGATTTCATCGGAACAGTCGGGTCAGGCTTTGGCGAGCGCGGCGAAGCGGTCGAAATAGTCGGGGAACGTCTTGCCGACGCACTTCGGATCGTTGATCCGCACGGGCACGCCGCCCAGGCTGACGAGCGAGAAGCACATCGCCATCCGGTGATCGTCGTACGTATCGATCGCCGCATTCGGCGTGAGCTTTTCCGGCGGCGTGACGACGAGATAGTCGGGGCCTTCCTCGACGATCGCACCGACCTTGCGCAGCTCGGTCGCCATCGCGGCGATGCGGTCGGTCTCCTTCACGCGCCAGCTCGCGATGTTGCGCAGCGTGCTCGTGCCGTTCGCGAACAGCGCCGCGACCGCGATGGTCATCGCCGCATCGGGAATCAGGTTGAAGTCCATGTCGATCGGCTCGAGCTTGCCGTGGTCGTGGCCGATGCCGCGCACGTCGATCCAGTCGTCGCCCATCGTCACGTTCGCGCCCATCTGCATCAGCGCGTGCGCGAAGCCGACGTCGCCCTGGATGCTCGCGCGCCCCACGCCCTCGACCCGCAGCGGGCCGCCGCCGAGCGCGCCGGCCGCGAGGAAGTACGATGCGGACGACGCGTCGCCCTCGACCATGATCCGCCCCGGCGAGCGGTAGCGGACGCCGGCCGGCACGACGAAGCGCTGCCAGCCGTCGCGCTCGACGGTCACGCCGAAGCGCTCCATCAGCCGGATCGTGATATCGATGTACGGCTTCGAGATCAGCTCGCCGTCGACCTCGACGACGGTCCGGCCGTCCTTCGCCTTCACGAGCGGCAGCGTCATCAGGAGCGCCGTGAGGAACTGGCTCGACACGTCGCCGCGCACGCGAATCGGCGCATCGACCGAGATCGTCGCGGGCTTGATCCGCAGCGGCGGGAAGCCTTCGTTCAGCTCGTAGTCGATCTGCGCGCCGATCTGGCGCAGGCCGTCGACGAGATCGCCGATCGGCCGCTCGTGCATGCGCGGCACGCCGTGCACGCGATAATCGCCGCCGTTCACCGCGAGCGCGGCGGTCAGCGGCCGCACGGCCGTGCCCGCATTGCCGAGGAACAGGTCGGCCGTCTTCGAGGTGAACGCGCCGCGCGTGCCCGTGACGACACAGGTGTCACCTTCCCGCGCGAGCTTCACGCCGAGCTTGCCGAGCGCGTCGAGCATCACGCGCGTGTCGTCGGAGTCGAGCAGGTTGGTGATCGTCGTTTCGCCTTCGGCCAGCGCCGCAAGCAGCAGCACGCGGTTCGAAATGCTCTTCGAGCCGGGCAGGCGCACGGTGCCCGATGCGCTGGAGTACGGGCCGAGATCGAGATAGTCCATGGGAATCGTCCTGTTATTTCTTGACCGGTTCGGCAGCAGGCGCACCGCCGCGCTCCTGCCATGCCTTGCGTGCGGCGCGCGAGCGCGCGAACACGGCTTCGAGCGCCGCGCCGTCGCCGGCGTCGATCGCGTCACGCAGCCGCGCGAGCACGCGCGTGTAGCCGTCGAGCTCGTCGAGCAGCGCCGCGCGGTTCGCGACGCATACGTCGCGCCACATTTCCGGGCTCGACGCCGCGATGCGCGTGAAATCGCGGAAGCCGCCCGCCGCGTACGAGAATTTCAGTTCCGCATCGGCCTCGCCGAGGATCTGCTCGACGAGCGCGAACGACAGCACGTGCGGCAGATGGCTGATCGACGCAAACACGCGATCGTGCTGCCCGGTGCTCATCGTACGCACGTCGGCGCCGGTCGCGCGCCACATCGCGTCGATCCGCGCGACCGATTCCGGCGCGTTCTCCGGCAGCGGGCACAGCACGACGTTGCGGCCGACGTACAGGTCCGGCAGCGCGGCCTCGACGCCGCTCGACTCGCGGCCGGCAATCGGATGCCCCGGCACGAACTGTGCGATCCGCGCGCCGAGCGCTGCGCGCGCAGCCGCGACGACGTCGGACTTGGTGCTGCCCGCATCGGTGACGATCGTCGCATCGTCGAGCCACGGCGCGATGCGCGCGAGCAACGGGCCCGTCTGCGCGACCGGTGCGGCCAGCAACACGAAATCGGCACCGGCAAGCGCGTCGCGCAACTGCGCGTCGTCGTCGAGTGCCGCCGCGCGATCGATCACGCCGAGCGACAGCGCGCGCTCGACCGAGCTACGCGAGCGGCCCACGCCGACGATCTCGCCCGCGCCGCCCGGCGCGCGTTCGCGCAGCGCGCGAGCCAGCGAGCCGCCGATCAGGCCGACGCCGAAGATGACCAGTTTGTTGAATGCAAAGCCTGACACGACAAGAGCCAAGTTACGCGCGCGCAGCATCGCCGCGCACGCGGAATTCCAGATTCCGGGCAACGGGCCCGCACCCGGTGCAACCCGCACCGGATACCGCCCGAACCCGCCTTCGGCAGCGCCGATCGGCCTGCCCTGCCCGCGTGGCCGCCACGCCTGCGCGAGCAGGCGACGGGCCATCGCGCATCAGCGTGCGCGCGGATACGAACCGAGTATCTTCAGGAACGCGGCCTTCTGGCCGAGTTCGGCGAGCGCGGCCGCCACCGCCGCATCGTCGCGATGCCCTTCGATGTCGATGTAGAAGTAGTACTCCCACGTGCCGACGCGCGCCGGACGCGACTCGAAGCGCGTCATCGACACGCCGTGCCGCGCGAGCGGCTCGAGCAGCTTGAACACGGCGCCCGGCTCGTTCTTCACCGATACGATCAGCGACGTCTGGTCGTGACCGCTTTGGCCGGCCGGCTGCTTGCCGACGATCACGAAGCGCGTGCGGTTGTGCGGATCGTCCTGGATCAGCGAGAACGCGATCTGCAGCCCGTAGTGCGCAGCAGCACGGTCGCCCGCGATCGCCGCGACGGTCGGATCGGCCGCGGCAAGACGCGCAGCCTCGGCATTGCTCGCCACCGCCTGCCGCTCGAGCTGCGGCGCATTCGCCGCGAGCCACTGCTGGCATTGCGCGAGCGCCTGCGCATGCGCGCAGACGCGCTTCACGCCGTCGAGCGTGCCGCTTTGCGTCAGCAGGTTGTGGTGAATCGGCAGCGCGAGCTCGCCGCTGATCAGCAGCTGGGTTTGCAGCAGCAGGTCGAGCGTGCGCGACACGGCGCCTTCGGTCGAATTCTCGACCGGCGCGATACCGAACGCGGATGCACCGGCCTCGACCGAGCGGAACACCTCGTCGATCGACGGGCACGGCAGCCCTTCGATCGACTGGCCGAAATACTCGAGCATCGCCTGCTCGCTGTATGTGCCGACCGGCCCGAGGAACGCGACGTGGATCGTCTGCTCGAGCGCGCGGCTCGCGGCCATGATCTCGCGCCAGATGGCGCTGATGTGCTCGCTCGCGAGCGGCCCCGCGCTCATGTCCTGCAGCCGCGCGATCACCTGCAGCTCGCGCTCCGGCCGGAACACCGGCGCGTTGAAATGCTTCTTGACCTCGCCCACCTCCAGCGCCACCGCGGCGCGCTGGTTCAGGAGCGCGATCAGCTGCGCATCGATCGCGTCGATGCGATCGCGCAGCGGTTTCAGGCGGGAATTCAGTTCGTCGTCCATGCGTTTTGCCGTGCTGTTTGAACAGCGCCGCCGTCAGGCGCCGCGCTGCTCGAAGTCCTTCATGTACTCGACGAGCGCTTTCACGCCCTCGAGCGGCACCGCGTTGTAGATCGACGCCCGCATGCCGCCGACGGACTTGTGGCCCTTCAGCTGCAGCAGCCCGCGCGCCTTTGCGCCGGCGAGGAAGTCTTCATTGCGCGTTTCGTCGGCCAGGAAAAACGGCACGTTCATCCGTGAACGCGCTGCCGGCTCGACCTTGTTCAGATAGAAGCTGCTCGCATCGATCGTGTCGTAGAGCAGCTTCGCCTTTTCGGTATTGCGGGCCTCGATCGCTTCGAGGCCACCCTGCCGCTTCAGCCACTGGAACACGAGGCCCGCGATGTAGATCGCGTAGGTGGGCGGCGTGTTGTACAGCGAGTTGTTCGCGGCGATGGTCTTCCATTCGAACGCGGACGGGCAGATCGACAGCGCGCGATCGAGCAGATCCTCGCGCACGATCACGACCGTCACGCCGGCCATCCCGATGTTCTTCTGCGCGCCGCCGAACAGCACGCCGTACTTCGCGACGTCCATCGGGCGCGACAGGATGTGCGACGAGACGTCCGCGACCAGCGGTATGTTGCCGAGATCGGGAATCTCGAACGTCTCGACGCCGTCGATCGTCTCGTTGGTGCACAGATGCACGTAGGCCGGATCGTCCGACAGCTGCCATTCGGCGCGTGCGGGCGCACGCGTGAAGCCGTCTTCCGTCTTGCCGTTCGCGGCGAGATGCGGCGTGCAGAACTTCTTCGCCTCGTTGAACGATTTCTGCGACCACGAGCCGGTCACGACGAAATCGGCGGTCTTGCGCGAGCCGAGCAGGTTCATCGGCACGATCGCGTTTTCCGCGATGCCGCCCCCCTGCAGGAACAGGATCCGGTGGCTGGCCGGCACGCCAAGCAGGTCGCGCAGGTCGGTCAGCGCGGCCTCGTGGATCGACATGAACTCCTTGCCGCGATGGCTCATCTCCATCACGCTCATGCCGCTGCCGTGCCAGTCGAGCATTTCGTCGGCGGCTTGCCGCAGCACTTCCTCGGGCATCGCCGCAGGGCCGGCGGAGAAATTAAAGACGCGCATCGTGAAAACCTCGGAGGGACGCGACCGGCTCGCCGCCGGCAGAACGCGCCAGAAAAGAAATGGCCGCTTGCGCTCGCGCGCAAACGGCCATTATCGCACTGTCGTCAGGCTCCCGCCAAACCCGGCCGAACGGCCGGGGGCGTGCCCGGACAGCTTTACTTGCCCGGCTTGACTGCTGCGACTTCCTTGTCAGCCTGCGTGCGCGTTGCCTGGATCGCTTGCGGCATGTACTTCTGCATCAGGCCGTTGACCACGTCGCGACCGACCTGGTCCTGGACCTGGATGAACTTGCGGCCCGTCGGGCTCTTGTAGAACGTCGTCAGATCCTTGATCTCCGACGTGCTGTAGTACTTCGCGTAGGCGTCGTACTGAGCCGACATTGCGTCGTTCTGGAACTGTTGCGTACCGAACACCTTGCCTGCGCCGTCAACCAGCTTCGGCACGGCGTTCTTTTGCAGCGTCGGAACGGCAGCCTGCTTCTGCTTGTCGTTCAGCGTCTTGTTTTCCGACAGCGCGTCCGACAGGATTGCCGGCACGAGTTGCTTGGCCTGCATTTCGGCGCTGTTGCCGATTGCCGACACGAGCTTCGGCGCGTCGATCGCGTCGAGCAGATCCTTGATCGCTGCCTTCTTGTCGGCGTCGATCGGCGCAGCTGCCGCCGGAGCAGCCGGTGCGGAATTCGACAGCGCCTGCGCCATCGCGAAAGTCGGCACCAGTGCAGCCAGCAGAACCAGTTGCTTGAATTGCTTTTGCATCATCACTCCCTTTTGGAAATATGAATGGTTGCTCGCCGGCCGCGGCGCTTTTCGCCCGCGGCGGCCAGAGTCTCATCCGTTCTTCAGGCTTCGCCGTCCGACGCCTCGTCGGCCTCGCCATCGCCCTCTTCGGCCTCCGCGATCTGCTGCAGGCCGGAGAGCTTGGTACCCTCATCGAGACTGATGAGTGTAACACCTTGCGTAGCACGCCCCATCTCGCGAATCTCGGACACACGGGTGCGAATCAACACGCCGGCCGTCGTGATCAGCATGATCTGATCCTCGGCGTCGACGAGCGTCGCGGCCACCACCTTGCCGTTCCGCTCGGACGTCTGGATCGCGATCATACCCTTCGTGCCGCGGCCATGACGCGTGTATTCGGTGATCGGCGTGCGTTTGCCGTAGCCGTTCTCGGTTGCGGTGAGCACGGTCTGCTCCTCGCTGCCGGCAACCAGCAGCGCGATGACCTGCTGCCCGTCCTCGAGCTGCATGCCGCGCACGCCGCGCGCCTCGCGACCCATCGGACGCACGTCGTTCTCGTCGAAGCGCACGGCCTTGCCGGAATCCGAGAACAGCATCACGTCGTGCGCGCCGTCGGTGATCGACGCACCGATCAGGTAGTCGCCGTCGTCGAGGCCGACCGCGATGATGCCCTTCTTCATCGGACGGCTGAATGCCTCGAGCGGCGTCTTCTTCACGGTGCCGAGCGACGTCGCCATGAAGATGAACTTGTCGGCCGAGAATTCCTTGACCGGCAGCACGACGTTGATCTTCTCGCCTTCCTGCAGCGGGAACATGTTGACGATCGGGCGGCCGCGCGAGTTGCGCGAGCCCTGCGGCACTTCATAGACCTTGACCCAGTACACGCGGCCGCGGTTCGAGAAGCACAGGATGTAGTCGTGCGTGTTCGCGATGAACAGCGTCTCGATCCAGTCGTCTTCCTTCATCTGCGTCGCCTGCTTGCCGCGGCCGCCGCGCTTCTGCGCGCGGTACTCGGACAGCGGCTGCGACTTCACGTAGCCCGCATGCGACATCGTGACGACCATGTCCTGCGGCGTGATCAGATCTTCCGTGTTCAGCTCGGTCGCGTTCAGCTCGATCTTCGAGCGGCGCGCGTCGCCGAATTCGGCCTTCACCGACGTGAGTTCCTCGCCGATCATCGTCGTGATCCGCTCGGGGCGCGCGAGGATGTCCAGCAGGTCGGCGATCTGCGCCATCACGTCGCGATACTCGCCGATGATCTTGTCCTGCTCGAGGCCGGTCAGGCGCTGCAGGCGCATCTGCAGGATTTCCTGGGCCTGCGTGTCGGACAGGCGGTACAGCCCGTCGTTCTGCATGCCGAACGCCGCGTTCAGGCCTTCCGGACGATACGCGGAGCGGCCGCCCGCCGAGGCGTTCTCGGCTTCGGCACGCGTCAGCATCTCGCGCACGAGCGACGAATCCCACGGTTTCGCCATCAACTCCTGCTTCGCGATCGGCGGCGTCGGCGCGGCCTTGATGATCGCGATGAATTCGTCGATGTTCGCGAGCGCGACCGCGAGACCTTCGAGCACGTGGCCGCGTTCGCGGGCCTTGCGCAGTTCGTAGATCGTGCGGCGCGTCAGCACTTCGCGTCGGTGCGACAGGAAGCACTGCAGGATTTCCTTCAGGTTCAGCAGCTTCGGCTGGCCGTCGACGAGCGCGACCATGTTCATGCCGAACGTGTCCTGCAGCTGCGTCGCCTTGTACAGGTTGTTCAGCACCACTTCCGGCACTTCGCCGCGCTTGAGCTCGATCACGACACGCATGCCGCTCTTGTCGGACTCGTCGCGGATGTCGGAGATGCCTTCGAGCTTCTTCTCGTTGACGAGCTCGGCGATCCGCTCGAGCAGCGAGCGCTTGTTCACCTGGTACGGCAGCTCGTCGACGATGATCGCCATCCGCTGGCCGCGGTCGATCTCCTCGAAGTGCGTGGCCGCGCGCATCACGACGCGGCCGCGCCCGGTGCGGTAGCCGTCGCGCACGCCGGCGACGCCGTAGATGATGCCGGCCGTCGGGAAGTCCGGCGCCGGGATGATCTCGATCAGCTCGTCGATCGTCGCTTCCGGGTTGCCCAGCAGGTGCTGGCACGCGTCGACGACTTCGTTCAGGTTGTGCGGCGGGATGTTGGTCGCCATGCCGACCGCGATGCCCGACGAGCCGTTGATCAGCAGGTTCGGGATGCGCGACGGCAGGACCGACGGCTGCATTTCGTTGCCGTCGTAGTTCGGCTCGAAATCGACCGTTTCCTTGTCGATGTCGGCGAGCAGCTCGTGACCGATCTTCGCCATGCGAATTTCGGTGTAACGCATCGCCGCGGCATTGTCGCCGTCGATCGAGCCGAAGTTGCCCTGCCCGTCGATCAGCATGTAGCGCAGCGAGAAGTCCTGCGCCATCCGCACGATCGTGTCGTAGACCGCGGTATCGCCGTGAGGGTGGTATTTACCGATCACGTCGCCGACGATACGAGCCGACTTCTTGTACGCGCGGTTCCAGTCGTTGTTCAGTTCGTGCATCGCGAACAACACACGCCGGTGCACGGGCTTCAGGCCATCGCGGACATCCGGGAGGGCACGTCCGACGATCACGCTCATCGCGTAATCGAGATACGAACGGCGCATTTCCTCCTCTAGGGAGGTGGGCAGGGTCTCTTTGGCGAATTGATCCATGTATCCGTATCGTTTCGGAGCGAAGACGGCGAACGCCTTTCGCGTGGGCGCTGCATGCGCAACGCAACGCGAGATTCTAACATGCGCCCATCAGCCGCCAATTCGCC
>JAIRVP010000066.1 GCA_031253835.1 Burkholderia sp.
AGGCGCACGGCTTCTTCAACGGCGATTTCGTCGAACGGGTTCATCGACATCTTCACGTTCGCGATGTCGACACCCGTGTTGTCCGACTTCACGCGGACCTTCACGTTGTAATCGACCACCCGTTTCACTGCCACCAGTACCTTGATGCTCATTCATCCCCCGTCATGGATTCGTTCAGCCCTGCACGGCTTCCTGCGGCGCGCGTTCGCGCGGGCGCATGTCGCCGTCGAAATCGTCGAGTGTCGGAAACGCCATCGGCGCGAGCGCGTCGAGTTGCGTCAGGTACGCGTCGTACCGGTCGAGCACGGCCGCGCGCTCGGCATCGCCGATATACGGCACGTGATAGCCGACGAACGACGGCAGCACGCCGAAGCCCGCATAGCCGAGCGTGCCGCGCAGCATGTGGCGCAGCATCAGGTCCATCTCGCCGTGCACGCCGTCCGCGCCGAACATGTAGTCGCGGCCGCCGCACGTATAGGCGAGCAGCGCGCGCTTGCCGCGCATCCCGCCGCGATCGTAGAAGCGCACGCCGCCGTACACCTTGCCCGACACGAGCACGCGATCGATCCAGCCTTTCATGATCGCCGGCACCGAACACCAGAACAGCGGGAAGCTCAGGATCAGCAGGTCGCACGCGGCCAGCTTGTCGAGCTCCGCGGCAATGTCGGGCGCGATCGCCTGCGCGGCGACGTTCTCGCGCTGCTCCAGCGCGTAGACGAGATAGTCCGGATTCTTCCGCACGCCGAAATCGGCCGCGCTCGCGACCGGGTTCCAGTGCATCGCGTACAGGTCGGACACCGTGACGGTGTGGCCCTGCGCTTCGAGCGTGCTCACCGCACGATGCAGCATCGACGTCGTGAACGACTGCGGTTCGGGATGGGCGTGAACGATCAGGACTTTCATGGTGCTGTTTTTCTCCGCAACTTGACGATGGATTCGGTTGAAATCAGACGGAACCGGCCGCGCGCCTGCGCAGCAGCGACAGGCCGATCGCCACGCAGGTCGCCACCAGCAGCAGCGTGGAGACCGACGCGATCGCCGGGTCGACGTTCTCGCGCATCCCGTCCCACATCCGGCGCGGCAGCGTGTACACGTTGCGGCTCGAGATGAACAGCGTGACGACGAGCTCGTCCCACGACAGGATGAACGCGAACACGGCGGCCGACAGCACGCCCGGCCGGATCGACGGCAGGATCACGTAGCGCAGCGTCTGCGCGACGCTCGCGCCGAGGCTGCGCGACGCCTGCTCGATGCGCAGGCCGACCGTCGCGAGCGACGCGGATACCGCGACGACCACATACGGCACCGACAGCACGACATGCGACAGGATCGCGGCCGGATAGCTGTCGAGCATCCCGAGCTCGCCCCACAGCCGGTAGAACGCGAGTGCCGACACGATCGGCGGCACGATCAGCGGAAACAGGATCACGCCGCGCACGAGTTCGCCCCGGCGCGACGCGATCTTCCACAGGCCGATCGCGCACAGCGTGCCGAGCGTGACCGAGATCGCCGACGACACGAGCGCGATCAGCCCGCTTTGCAGAAAGCTCGACACCCAGCCGTCGTCGTCCAGCAGCACGCTGTAATGCCGCAACGACAGCGCGCCATCCGGCATCGACAGGTAGTCGCTCGGCGTCAGCGACACCGGCACCGACACGAGCAGCGGCAGCATCAGGAACAGGATCGCCGCCCATGCGATGCCGACCACCAGTGCGCGGCCGGCCGTCAGTCGGGTCTTCATCTTCGGTTCCTCCGGTCGGATTCAGCGCGCGCCGAACAGCTCGCGCAGGTCGACGAAACGCGCGAGCAGCGCCAGCGCGGCCAGGATCGACGCCAGCAGCAGCGACGCGAGCGCCGCCCCGCTGCCCCAGTTCACGAGCTGCAGGATCTGCGTGCTGATGTACTCGGCGATCATCACCGTGCGGCCGCCGCCGAGAATCACCGGCGTCACGTAGAAACCGAGCGAGAAGATGAACACGAGGATCGCCGCGCCGACGATGCCCGGCCGCGTCTGCGGGAAATACACGTTGCGGAACGTGACGAACGCGCCCGCGCCGAGCCCCTGCGATGCGCGCGCGAGCTGCGGATCGATGCCTTTCATGTTCGCGTACAGCGGCAGCACCGCATACGGGATCATGAAGTGGATCATCCCGATCACGACGCCGATCTCGTTGCGCATCAACGGCAGCGGCGCGTCGATCAGCCCGATGCGCATCAGGAACGTATTGACGAGCCCCTGCTCGCCGAGCAGGAACAGCCACGAGAACGCACGTACCAGCACCGACGCCCAGAACGGCACGAGCAGCCCGAACATCAGCGCCATCCGCTGGCGCGGCCCGACGTGCGCCATCGCATACGCGATCGCGTAGCCGAGCGCGACCGAGCACACGGTCGTGACCGCGCATACACGCAGCGTCGTCCACAGCACGCGGTGCACGCCGCGGTTCTCCAGCAGCCGCGCATAGTTGTGCAGGCCGGGCTCCGGCACCGTGAAGCCGAGCCACAGCACGCGCACGAGCGGATACACGTACAGCACGATCAGCACCGCGAGCAGCGGCACGACGAGCAGCCAGTAGCGGTCGGCTTTCGCTCGGCCGAGCGGGGCGGCGCCCGCGACGGGAGAAGACAGGGTATTCATGGCATTTCGCTCGCGAGGCGGCCGCTCAGGACGACATCAGGTCGGTGTACTGCGCAAGCGTCGCTTCGTAATGCTGCGCCCACCACTCGGGATTCACCTTGCACTGCTTCGCCCAGTTCTCGGGTGTGCCGGGATTGTCCGCGCGCAGCGCCTGCGGCACGGCGGCCGTCGCGGCCGGCGTCACCGGCCCGTTGCCGAGCAGCGACAGCAGGCGCACCTGCGGCTCGACGCCCTGCACGAACTTGATGAACTGCCAGACCGCGTCGCCCGACGGATTGTTCTTCGGCACGCCCCACACGTCGCACGACGCGAGCCCCTGCTCCCACGTATAGCGGAACCGCCCGTTGCTCTCGCGCTGCAGCACGTTCGCACGCGTATGCCAGATGCACGCCATGCTGACCTCGCCGTTGCGCAGCAGCTGCAGGCTGTCCGCGCCCGAATCCCACAACAGCACGTTCGAGCGCAGGTCCTTCAGCTTCTTCAGCGCGCGCGGCACGTCGATCGGGTAGACCTTGTCCTTGTCGACGCCGTCGGCCATCAGCGCGGCCTCGAGCGCGCCGCCCATCCACTTCCACAGCCCGCGCTTGCCCGGAAACTTGCCGACGTTCCAGAAATCGGCCCAGTTCTTCGGCGGGTTCGCGCCGAACTTGCGCGCGTCGTAGACGAGCACGTAGCTCAGCAGGTACGACGGCACGCCGAAATCCGATGCAAGACCCGGCAACGCGTTGCGGCCGACGACCGAATAATCGATCGGCCGCAGGAAGCCCTGCTTGCCGAGCTTGATCGCCGCGAAGCCGTCGAGATCCATCACGTCCCAGATCACGTTGCGGTTTTCGACCATCGCCTTGATCTTGCCGTCCTCCGGCGACGAGTCGTAGCCCATCCTGATCCCGCTCGCCTTCGTGAACGGGTCCATGTACGCGGAGCGGAACGCCGAGCGCGCCTCGCCGCCCCACGCGCTGAGCACGATCTCCTTCGGATTCGCGGCCAGTGCGTCCTTCGCGCCCGCCGACAGCAGCGTCGGCGCGAGGCCCGCGGCCGCGCACAGCCGCAGGAAATCGCGACGGCGCTGCGACGTCGCCGGTTGAAGATCACGTGCGTGGTCGAGCAGGTCCTGCAGATAGCGGTTCGTCATGGTGTCTCCTCCAGGCTGGACAGCGCCCGCACGCGTCTCGTCGTTTCCGGGCACCGGTGAATCGACCGTCGACGCGCTCGCTCGCCGCGTCGCACGGCATGCATCGTTCAGCGCGTCAGTCCGACGCGATCCGGCAGGTCGCGTCGCGTTCCCACTGCACGAACACGTCCAGGCCGGTGCGCGGCGACGCGAGCCCGCGCCAGGCGGGCACGTCGGCGGTCACGCAACCGAGCGCCGCGGTCTCGATCTGAAAGCGGTACGACGAACCGAAGTAGCTCCAGTGGCGAATCCGCCCGGGCACTTCGTTGTGCGCGCCGCCGCATGACGTCGCCGACACCGCGATCTTCTCGGGCCGCAGCGCGAACAGCAGCCGGTCGTCCGGCCGCGCGCCGCAGGCGGGCGCGACGAACCGCGCATCGCCGACGCGGTAGTGCGTCGCCGCCGCATCGCCGCCGAGCGCGACCCCTTCGATGAAATTGCTCTTGCCGAGGAAGTCGGCGACGAACCGGTTCGCCGGCTGCTCGTACAGCCCGTCCGGCGTACCGATCTGCTCGAGCCGGCCGTCGCGCATGATCGCGATCCGGTCGGACATCGACAGCGCCTCCTCCTGGTCGTGCGTGACGAACAGGAACGTCGCGCCGAGCCGTTCGTGCAGCGCCTTCAGTTCGACCTGCACCTCGCCGCGCAACTTGCGGTCGAGCGCGCCGAGCGGTTCGTCGAGCAGCACGAGATCGGGATCGAACACCAGCGCCCGCGCAATCGCGACGCGCTGCTGCTGGCCGCCGGACAACTGGCGCGGCAAGCGATCCGCGAGATGGCCGAGCCGCACGAGATCGAGCGCGGCCTTCACGCGCTTCACCGCGTCGGGCCCTTTCTGCCGGCGCACCATCAGCGGATACGCAACGTTCTGCTCGACCGTCATGTGCGGAAACAGCGCATAGCCCTGGAACACCATCCCGAAGTTGCGCTTCTCGGGCGGCAACGCAACGATGCTGCGGCCGCCGACGCGCAGGTCGCCGGTGGTCGGATGCTCGAAGCCCGCGACGATCGTCAGCAGCGTCGTCTTGCCGGAACCCGACGGCCCGAGGATCGTCAGGAACTCGCCGCGCGGAATCTCGATCGTCGTTTCCTGCAGCGCCTGCACGCTGCCGTAGCGCTTCGACACGCGGTCGATCTGCAGGCCCGCGCCGCTTGCCGTGCGCGCTGCCGGTTCCGCACCCGCCGCCTGCGCGCCGGGTCCTCCCTCCTCCACACCTGCCGACGTCTCCATCACCGCGCTCATCGTGTGTCTCCTGGTCGACTCACAATTGGGTTGAACGTTCATTTAACAGAACTTATACTATGCCGAAATGCGGTCCGCAAGTAGCGGCGACCCTTGCCGGCTCTGACACAACACGACACCCAACACCAAGGAGACAGTGATCAGCATGAGCAACGAGGACATCCGAATCGAACGTCACGACGGCGTCGTGACGCTTCGCCTGAACCGCCCGGCGAAGCGAAATTCGCTCGCGCGGCCGCATCTCGACTTGCTTCGCGAGACGCTCGATGCGCTCGCGGGCGATCCGGCCGTGCGCTGCGTCGTCCTGACCGGCACCGGCAGCGCGTTCTGCGCGGGCGCGGACGTCGACGAATGGGCCGAAGCCGAGCGCAACGGCGAACTCGACACCTACGGGTGGACCGAGCGCGCGCATCGCTTCGTGCAGGCGCTGGCCGCGTTTCCGCGCCCCACCGTCGCGGCCTTGAACGGCTCGACGGTCGGCGCGGGCACCGACATCGGCTTCGCATGCGACTTCCGCATCGCGAGCACGGCCGCAACGCTGCGCTGCGGGTATACGGGCATGGGCTACAGCCCCGACATGGGCGGAAGCTGGTTCCTGCCGCGTCTCGCACGGCCCGACGTCGTACGCCGCTTCATCTTCCTGAACGAACGCTGGAACGCGCACGACGCGCTCGCGGCCGGGCTCGTGTCCGAAGTCGTCGACGCCGACGCGTTTGCGCAGCACGTCGCCGCGTTCGCCGCGCGTCTGGCGCAAGGGCCGAGCGTCGCGTTCGGACGGACCAAGGCGCTGCTCGCGCAGTCGCTCACGCATACCCTCGCCGAGCAGCTGCACGGCGAGCTGGCAGCCGGCGTCGCTTGCGGTCACAGCGAGGACGGCCAGGAAGCACTTCGCGCGTCGGTCGAGGGGCGCGCACCCATTTTTGTCGGGAGATGATTCATGGATTTTTCGCTGACCCATGAGCAGGAAATGCTGGTGTCGTCGCTGCGTCAGTTCGTCGAAAAGGAACTGCAGCCTCATGAATTCGCGGTCGACCGCGCGGACGACGTGCCGCCCGAACTCGCCGATTCGATCCGCCGCAAGGCGATCGAGCTCGGCTTCTATGCATTCAACATGCCGGAAAGCGCCGGCGGCCCGGGCCTCGATTACCTGACGCAGGCGCTCGTCGAGCGCGAGCTCGGCCGCACGAGCTGGGCGCTGCACGTATTCGTCGCGCGGCCGAGCAAGATCCTGATGGCATGCAAGGGCGACCAGATCGAGCGCTACCTGAAGCCGACCGTGCGCGGCGAGCGCGTGGACTGCTTCGCGCTGACCGAACCGGGCGCCGGTTCCGACGCGATGGGCATCCGCACCCGTGCGGTGCGCGACGGCGACGACTACGTGATCAACGGCAGCAAGCACTTCATCAGCCACGCGGATACGGCCGATTTCGTGATCCTGTTCGCCGTCACCGGCGAAGAGGAAGTGCGCGGCCAGAAGCGCAAGCGCGTGACCTGCTTCCTGATCGACAAGGACACGCCGGGCATGACCGTGCGGCGCGGCCCGCACTGCACGAGCCTGCGCGGCTACCACCAGTCGGAAATCTTCCTGAGCGACTGCCGCGTCAGCGCGGCGCAGATCCTCGGCGAAGAGCATCGCGGCTTCGAGCTCGCGAACGACTGGCTGACCGCCGGGCGCGTCATGGTCGCGGCGAACAACATCGGCCGCGCACAGCGCGCGTTCGAGATGGCCGCCGAATGGGCCGCGACGCGCCACCAGTTCGGCAAGCGCATCGGCGAATTCCAGGGCACGTCGTTCAAGCTCGCCGACATGCAGACCGAGATCCGCGCGGCCGAACTCGTCACGCTCTACACCGCGCAGAAACTCGACCAGGGCACGATGACCGACGGCGACGCCGCGCTCGCGAAGCTGCTGGCGACCGAAACGCTCGGCCGCGTGACCGATCATGCGGTGCAGATCTACGGCGGCATGGGGCTGATGGACGAACTGCCGATCGAGCGCTTCTGGCGCGATGCGCGCATCGAGCGCATCTGGGAAGGCACGTCCGAGATCCAGCGGCACATCCTGTCCAAGGAAATCCTCCGACGCTACAGCTGACGCGAACCGTCGCGCCGGCCTCCCCGGCGCGACTTCCGAAGGGAACAACATGACCTCCTCTCCCGCAGTCAGGGATCGTCGCACCGCCGCCGCGGCCAATCTGCGCCGGCTGCTCGAACCGGCCAGCATCGCGTTCGTCGGTGGACGCGGTATTGCCGGCGCCGTCCAGCGCTGTCGCGACTACGGCTATGCCGGCGACATCTGGCTCGTCAACCCGAATCATGCCGAGATCGACGGCGTGCGCTGCCATGCGAGCGTCGCCGACCTGCCCGCCGCCCCCGATGCCGTGTTCGTCGCGGTACCCGCACGGCCGGCCATCGACATCGTGCGCGCACTCGCCGGGCGCGGCGCCGGCGGCGCGATCGTCTATGCGTCGGGCTTCTCCGAGACCGGCGCCGACGGTGCCGCGCTGCAGCATTCGCTCGTCGACGCGGCCGGCGACATGGCCGTGCTCGGGCCGAACTGCTACGGGCTCATCAACGGCCTGAACGGCAGCGCACTGTGGCCGGTCGCGCACGGCGCGCCGCGCGTCGAATCCGGTGTCGCCGTGATCACGCAGAGCGGCAACCTCGCATACAACCTGTCGATGAGCGCCCGCTCGGTGCCGTTCGCGTACCTGGCAAGCGTCGGCAACCAGGCATCGGTCGACATCGCGCGCCTCGTCGATGCGTTCGTCGACGATCCGCGCATCCGCGCGATCGGCGTGCATCTCGAAGGCCTGAAGGACGTGCGCGCGTTCAGCGAGGCCGCCGCCCGCGCGCTCGCACGCGGGGTGCCGATCGTCGCGCTGAAGAGCGGCACGTCGTCGCTCGGCGCGCAGCTCGCGATGAGCCACACGAGCTCGCTCGCGGGCTCGGATGCGCTGTACGACGCGCTGTTCCGGCGGCTCGGCGTGATCCGCGCGAAGGATCCGGTCGGCCTCGTCGAAACGCTGAAGCTGCTCGCGATCGCCGGCGTGCCCGAGCGCCGCACGCTGGCCGCGCTCGCGACGTCGGGCGGCGACGCCGGTCTCGTCGCCGATCTCGGCGACGCACGCGGCATCGCGTTCCCACCCGTCGGCGATGCGGGCCGCGACGCGCTCGCGAACGTGCTGCCGGCCTACGCGACGATCGCGAACCCGCTCGACTTCACGACGACGCCGTGGGGCGACCCCGACCGGATGCGCGCGTGCTGCGACGCGCTGCTGGCCGATCGCCCGGGCGCGGCCGCGATGATCCTCGACTATCCGCAGGAAGCGACCGGCGAACGGCCGCTGTGCGACATCGCGGCCGGCGCGTTCGCGGCATCCGCGTGCCAGCACGGCGTGGTCGGCGCGGTGATCTCGGTGTTCCCCGACCTGACGCCGCCCGATCACGCGGCGCGCATGGCCGCGGCCGGCATCGCGCCGCTGCAGGGGCTTGCCGACGGGATCGACGCGATCGGCGCGGCGATGGCCTACGGCGACACGCGCCGCCGCGTGCTCGACGCCGATGCGCTGAACGCCCTGCCGGTGCTGCGGGCCGGCCACGGCGGCGGCGGCACCGCGACGCTGCACGACGAATGGGCCAGCAAGCGGATGCTCGCCGCGCACGGGCTGGACGTGCCGCCGGCCGAGTGCGTCGCCCCCGCCGACGCGCCGGCCGCCGCACAGCGGCTCGGCTTTCCGGTGTGCGTGAAGGTCGTCAGCGATCGCCTGCCGCACAAGACGGACGCCGGCGCGGTCGCATTGAAACTCGCGTCGCCCGAGGCCGTCGCCGAGGCCGTTGCGCGGATGACCGAACAGGTCGCACGCCATGCGCCCGACGTGCGCGTCGAGCGCATTCTCGTCGAGAAGATGGCCGATGCGCCGCTGCTCGAGCTGATCGTCGGCGTGAAGCGCGAACCGGACTTCGGTCTCGCGCTCGTGCTCGGCACCGGCGGCGTGCTGGTCGAGCTGATCCGCGACACCGCGACGCTGCTGCTGCCCGTCCGCGACAGCGACGTGCGCGACGCGCTGCTCGGGCTGAAGCTCGGGCCGCTGCTGACCGGCTATCGCGGGCGGCCGAAGGCCGATCTCGATGCGATCGTCGCGAACGTGATGGCCATCGCACGCTTCGCGCAGGCGCATGCGGAGACGCTCGTCGAACTCGACGTCAATCCGCTGCTGGCCATGGCGCACGGCGCGGTGGCCGTCGATGCGCTGGTCAGGCTCGACGCATAAGCGACGCGCACAGCGCACCGGCCCGCTCGCGCGTTGCGCGGGCGGGCCGGGATCGAGCGGTACACGGGATCGAATGCGGGTGCGGGCCGGTACATCGCGGCGACAACGTCGCCGTCATGCGATGAACCGGAGCCGATCGACAAGGCCGGTTTCATCCGGTCCGCGGGAAACAGCGCTCAGAAGTTGTGCCGCATGCCGACGCGCGCGGCAGCCTGCGTGCGGCTCGTCGACGGCGCGAAGCTGTAGCCGATCACCGCATCGACGCCGTTCGACGCGCGCATCCAGTCGACCGCCGCATACACGTCGGTGCGCTTCGACAGCGCGTAGTGCGCGCCGAGCGCGGCCTCGTGCCAGTGATGGCCTTCGAACGTCGTGTACTGGTAGCCGGCGACGAGCGACAGCGGCGCCGTGACCTGGTACAAACCGCCCGCCTCGTACACGCGCATCGTCGACGACTGCCCGTAGCCCTTGAAGGTCGTGTTGCTGAAGTCCGCGCTGAGCGTCAGCTTGCCGAACACGTACGATGCGCCGATCCCGAAGATCGACTGCGAATCGATCGCAAACGGCGTCGAGTCGTGCAGGTCGGTGACGGCGCCCGTGGCCGGATCGACGGTCGCGACCGTCTGCCCGAGCATCGTCGTCACGCCCATCTGCGCATACGGATCGAGCGCCGCGAGCCCGCGCGGCGAATTGAGCCGCGTGTAATTGCCGCCCGCCGAGAAATCGCCGTGCGTATAGGTCGCGCCGACGCTCCACGCGCTGCCGTCGTGGAAACTGCCCGCGACGTTGCTGAACGCGTACATGCCGCCGACCACCAGCCCGTGAAAGCTGTTGCTGACGAACTTCACCGCGTTCTGCAGCCGGTCGCCGCTCTGGCGGTCGAAATCGCCCAGGTGCACGCCGTAGCCGCTGCCGAACGCGCTGACGTTGAACGCGGCCGTGAAGTCGTACGCGAAGTCGTACTGGTTGCCGAACGTCAGCGTGCCCCAGTCGTTGCCGAGCCCCACGTAGGCCTGCCGCCCGAACATCGCACCGCCCTGGTTCAGCTTGCCGGTGCCGAGCCGGAACCCGTTCTCGAGCTTGAACACGGCCTTGTTGCCGCCTCCCAGATCCTCGGTGCCCATCAGGCCGACGCGGTTGCCGTACGACACGCCGTCGTCGAACAGGGTCGCATGCGCGCCGCCCGCGTTGTTCACGTAGGTGATGCCGCCGTCGATGATCCCGTACAGCGAGACGCTGCTCTGCGCATGCGCGTAGCCGTGGACCATCACCGACATCATGCCGGCCAGCAGGAAGCGTTTCTTCATTTCCGGTGTCTCCAGTTTCCGCCTGTCGCGGATCGATTTTCATTGTTCGGGAAGGACCGCCCGCCTGCTTCGCTTCGGCATCGCGGCGCTGGCGAGTATAGGTTTCGTTGAATGAATGTTCAATCCATAACGGCATCGTCCAGCACCGGTGTTTACACCCATCGGCGATATCTTTATTGAAAAAACGTTCAACCCGTCATAACATCGACCGGCAGCCCGCGGACGACGTGCGGGCCCGTTTCGAACTTCGGAGTGCACCGGATGACGACCCACCTCAGCCCCGCTGCCGAGCCGCGCCTGCGCTCGGCCTACGAAGGACAGAAAGCGCGCCCGTACGATCCGGGCGCACCGATCGCGACACCGCTCGAACTGCATCGCTGCACCGTGCAGCCCGAGTGGGTCGACTACAACGGCCACATGAGCGAATCGTGCTACCTGCTCGTGTTCGGCGACAGCAGCGACGCGTTCTTCCGCTACTTCGGCATCGACGACGACTATCGCGAAGCCGGCTGCTCGATCTATTCGGCGGAGACGCACATCCGCCACCTGCGCGAGGCGATGCTCGGCGAACCGCTCAGGCTCACCGTGCGGCTGCTGGATCTCGACGACCGGCGCCTACACGTGTTCCACGCGATGCATCACGCAACGACCGGCGCGCAGCTCGCGACCGGCGAACAGCTGCTGACCCACGTCGACATGCGCGCGAAACGTTCGGCACCGTTTCCCGGCACGATCCGCCGCCATCTCGACGCGATTCATGCCGCCCATGCACGCGCGCCGCACGAGCCGCATGCGGGCCGCGCGATCGCGATTCGCCGCCCCGCCCCCGCTTCCCGCTGAACCCCGACGGAGTCCTTCATGCAGACGAACGACGCCTGGCGCACGCGTGCCGGCCAACTCGACATCGAATCCCGCGCATTCGTGGACGGCACGTTCCGCGACGCGCACGACGGCGCGACCTTCGCGTGCACGAGCCCGATCGACGGCCGCGTGCTCGCGCAAGTCGCGCATTGCCGGCAGGCCGACGCCGACTTCGCGGTCGCGGCCGCGCGGCGTGCATTCGAGCACGGCGCGTGGCGCGACGCGGCGCCGCGCGAACGCAAGCGCGTGCTGCTGCGCTGGGCGGCGCTGATCCGCGAGCACGCGGACGATCTCGCGTTGCTCGAGACGCTCGATACCGGCAAGCCGATCGGCGACACGACCACGATCGACATCCCGTCCACGGCGTACTGCGCCGAATGGTTCGCCGAGGCGATCGACAAGACGGGCGGCGAAGTCGCGCCGGCCGATCCGCATCTCGTCGGGCTCGTCACGCGTGAACCGATCGGCGTGGTCGCCGCGGTCGTGCCGTGGAATTTCCCGGCGATGATCGCGATGTGGAAATGCGCGCCTGCGCTTGCGGCCGGCAACAGCGTCGTGCTGAAGCCGTCGGAAAAATCGCCGCTGAGCGCACTGCGGCTCGCCGCGCTCGCGGCGCAGGCCGGGCTGCCGGCCGGCGTGCTCAACGTGCTGCCGGGCTTCGGCGACGCGGGCGAAGCGCTCGCGCGCCATCCGGATGTGGACTGCATCGCATTCACCGGCTCGACGGCGGTCGGTCACAAGGTGGCACGCTGCGCAGCCGATTCGAACCTGAAGCGCGTGTGGCTCGAACTCGGCGGCAAGTCGCCGCAGATCGTGCTGCCCGACTGCCCCGACCTCGACCGCGCGGCGCGCACCGTCGCGCATGCGGTGTTCTACAACACCGGGCAGATGTGCACCGCCGGCTCGCGCCTGCTGGTCCACCGCGCGATCCGCGACGCGCTGGTCGCGCGCGTGCTGAAAATCGCGCCCGAATACGCGCCCGGCGATCCGCTGTCGCCCGACACGCGGATGGGCAGCCTGATCGACGCGGCGCAGGTCGAGCGCGTGCTCGGCTACGTCGAGACGGGCCGCGACGAAGCCACGCTGCTGGCGGGCGGCAAACGCGCGCGTACCGCCAGCGGCGGCCAGTACGTCGAGCCGACCGTATTCGACTGCCCGCGCGCCGATGCACGGATCGTGCGCGAGGAAATCTTCGGGCCCGTGCTGGCGGTCACCGCATTCGACGATCTCGATACGGCCGTCGCGCTGGCGAACGACACGCGCTACGGGCTCGCGGCATCGGTATGGACAGCCAGCCTGACGACCGCGCACGAAACCGCGCGCCGGCTGCGTGCCGGCACGGTGTGGGTGAACGGCTACGAGGAAACCGACGACATGAACTTCCCGTTCGGCGGCTTCAAGGAATCGGGCAACGGGCGCGACAACTCGCTGCACGCGCTGGAGAAATACACGGAGCTGAAGTCGACGATCATCCGGCTGCGGTAACACGAACGTAGCGCTTGCGGCCGGCTCCGCAAGCGCATGACGGGCCTGATCCGAATGCAGGCAATCAATCGCTCGGGCACTGCACGGCTGCGAGGCGGCTCAGTTTTCGCGCGACGCAACGAGCCAATCTTCGATCCGCAGCCCCGGGACGCGTTCGAATTCACGAATATTGTGCGTGACAAGCACCAATTCCCGTGCGCGCGCCTGCCCGGCAATCAGCGCGTCGTACGGGCCGATCGGCGTACCGGCTGCGATCAGGTGCGCACGAATCTCCCCGGCATGCTGGGCATCCTCCGTGTCGAAGGGCACCACCTCGAACTGAAGCGCCTCGACACGTGCCAGATTCGCGGCCATTCGCTGGCTTTTGTAGGCGCCGTAACAAAGCTCGTGCGCAACAATCGCCGGTATCCCGAAATCAGCCGGTTGATGCGTGCGCAAACTTTCCAGCATGGCCGGCTCGCCTTTGAGAATGGCGATCACTGCGTTGGTGTCCAGCAGAAATCTCATTCGAACACGTCCAGATCCGGTCGCTCCTGATCCAGCGGTTGCGTGGTCGCGGCAGCTTCGAAATCGGCATCGACCGGACCGATGAGGGGCGTCAGCCACGCCCAGTCCTGCGGAACGGGTTCGAGGACGACGGACGATCCATGCCGACGAATCCGGACCTCCGCCGTCTCGAAGCGGAAATCCTTCGGCAGCCGGACGGCCTGCGAACCGCCGTGTTTGAAGATCTTGGCTGTATCCATCACTGCCCCATATATCTACAAAATGTATCTATTTTAGCAAGATCGACCCAACGTGACGAGCCAGCCTGTTGGCATAGATTCAACGGGGCATTTCAGCCTTCCCGCCCTAACTTCTGGAATCCACCCCTTTTATTTAGGTTCGCCGTGCGATGGCGTACTCGCGAAGCCGAATTCATTCCGGCAAGGAAATAATCAATCACGCCATGGCAATTCCCCTCCCCACGACGGCGCTCTAGACTGTCGCATCGTTCCCCTTTCCGGACCCACGCGATGACCGACGTCCTGCCGCTGACCACCGATCCCGATTCGGGCCTCCAGTACCGGCTGCGCCCGGCTGCCGGCCGCCCTGCCGCGCGCCTGTTGCTGCTGCATGGCGTCGGCGGCAACGAAACCAACCTGCTGAACGTGGCCGACGTGATCGATCCACGCGTCGAAATCGCGTTCCTGCGCGCTCCGCTCACGTTCGGGCCCAATCAGCATGCGTGGTTTCCGGTGCGCTTCGGCCCGAACGGCCCCGAAATCGATGCGGCCCGCGCGGACGCCAGCCGCGTGCAGCTGATCACGCTGCTGCGCGCCTTCCGTGCGCAGGACGGCGTGGATGCCGCGTTGCCGACCGTGATCGCCGGCTTCAGCCAGGGCGGCATCATGAGCGCCGGCGTCGGCCTCACGTCGCCGGACGACGTCACCGCGTTCGCCGTGCTGTGCGGGCGCATCCTGCCGGAAATCGATCCGCTGATCGCACCGCGCGATGCGCTTCGCGCGCTCCATGCGCTGATCGTGCACGGCCGCTTCGACGACAAGCTGCCCGTCGCATGGGCCGACACGGCCGATGCGAAGCTCACGGCGCTCGGCGTCGCGCACGATACGCGGCTGTATGCGGCCGGGCACGAACTGACCGCGGAAATGGCCGGCGATTTCGGCCGCTGGGTCGGCGAGCGCGCCGGGTTGAACTGAGCTCGAACTGACCGCGCCGGGGGCGCCGGCCGGGGAGCGGACCAGCGCCCCCGGCGCATGCCGTCACGCGTTCCGCGCAGGATCGGCAACCGCGTGCGCAGAAGCAGGCACGGCCGCCGCCCGCTCGCGCTCGGCGCCGCGCTTCGCCAGCTTCCAGCCGACCACCAGCGCGAGCACGACAACCGGAATCGTCGCGATCGTCCACGTGCCGCCCGGATAGTCGAACGCCATCAGCACCAGCACGCCGACGAGGAATACGAGCGTGAGCCACGACGTGAACGGCGCGCCGGGCATCCGGAACGACACGGCCTTCAGCTCGCCGCGATCGACCGCGCGGCGGAACAGGATCTGGCACATCACGATGAAGCCCCACGTCGTGATGATCCCGAGCGACGCCATGTTCAGCACGATCTCGAACGCCTGCGCCGGCACGATGTAGTTCAGCGGCACGCCGATCGCGTTGATCGCGACCGTGATCAGGATCCCGCCGTACGGCACGCCGCGCGCATTCATCCGCGACACGAAGCGCGGCGCCGATCCGCCCATCGCGAGCGAGCGCAGCACGCGCCCGGTCGAATAGAGGCCGGAATTCAGGCTCGACAGCGCGGCCGTCAGCACCACGACGTTCATCACGGTACCGACGTACGGCACGCCGAGCTTGCTGAAGAACGTGACGAACGGGCTTTCGTGCGCGCTGTACGCGGTCCACGGCAGCAGCATCGTCAGCAGCACGACCGAGCCGACGTAGAACAGCGCAATGCGCCACATCACGCTGTTGATCGCCTTCGGCAGCACCTTGCGCGCATCGGCGGTCTCGCCCGCCGCGACGCCGACGAGCTCGATGCTCGCATACGCGAACACGACGCCCTGCACGATCAGCACGGCCGGCAGGATGCCGTGCGGAAAGATCCCGCCGTGATCCGCGACCAAGTGGAGCCCCGGCATCTGGCCGGCCACCGGATGGCCGCTCGCGAGAAACACGGCGCCGACCGCGAGGAACACCGCGAGCGTGCCGACCTTGACGAGCGAGAACCAGAACTCCATCTCGCCGAACACCTTCACGCCGATCATGTTCATCACCGACACGATCCCGAGCGCGCCGAGCGCGAACACCCATTGCGGCACGTCGGTGAACACGGCCCAGTACTTCATGTAGATCGCGACCGCGGTGATGTCGACGATGCCCGTCGTCGCCCAGTTCAGGTAGTACATCCAGCCCGCGACGAACGACGCGCGCTCGCCCATGAACTCGCGTGCATACGATACGAAGCTGCCGCTGGTCGGCCGGTGCATCACCAGCTCGCCCAGCGCGCGCATGATCAGGAACGCGAACACGCCGCACACGAGATACACGAGCGCCAGCGCCGGCCCCGCGCTTTGCAGGCGCCCGCCCGCGCCGAGAAAGAGGCCCGTGCCGATCGCGCCGCCCATCGCGATCATCTGCACGTGCCGCGGCTTCAGCTGTTTCGCATAGCCGGCTTCGTGCGACGCGAACATCGCATCGGGATCGGCATGACGGGAATCCGCGCCGCCGGCCGTATCGGCCGGGCGCTCGCTGGTGTGTTTCATCGTGAGTCTCCATTGTTTGTCGGTGTGTCGCGCCCCGCTCCGGGGCGCTGTCGGACCGGCCGCGCGCCGGCCGGCGTCAAAGCACGCGCGGCCGGATCAGCGCTTCGGGTTGCAGCGCCTCGTCGAGCTGCGCGGCGGTCATCCACGCGCGTTCCAGCACGACCTCGCGGATCGATTTGCCGGTTGCGTGCGCTTCGGCGGCGACGGCGGTCGCGCGCTTGTAGCCGATGTACGGGTTCAGCGCGGTCGCGAGCGCGACCGAACGCTCCATCGTTTCGCGCAGCCGCTCGGGGTTCGCGGTGATGCCGCTCACGCAGCGCTCCGCGAGCGTCGTGCAGGCGGCCGTCAGGTGGCTGAAGCTGCGGAACAGCGCGCTCGCGATCACCGGCTCGAACGCGTTGAGCTGAAGCTGCCCGGCCTCGGCCGCGAAGGTCACCGTCAGGTCGTTGCCGAACACCTCGAACGCGACCTGGTTGACGACTTCCGGGATCACCGGATTCACCTTGCCCGGCATGATCGACGAGCCGGCCTGCACGGGCGGCAGGTTGATCTCGCCGAAGCCCGCGCGCGGGCCGCTCGACAGCAGCCGCAGGTCGTTGCAGATCTTCGACAGTTTGACGGCGATCCGCTTGAGCACGCCCGACACCTGCACGAACGCGCCGCAATCCTGCGTCGCCTCGATCAGATTCGGCGCGGTGCTCAGGTCGAGCCCGGTAATGCGCCGCAGCGCGGCCAGCGCCTTCTCCGCGTACTCCGGATGCGCGGTGATCCCCGTGCCGATCGCGGTCGCACCGAGATTGATCTCGCGAATCAGCCAGCCGGCTTCCTGCAGCCGCGCGATGTCTTCGGTCAGCATCACCGCGTAGGTCGAGAATTCCTGGCCGAGCGTCATCGGCACCGCGTCCTGCAGCTGCGTGCGGCCGAGCTTCAGCAGGCCCGCGAATGCATCGGCCCGTTCGGCGAACGCGTCGCGCAGCCGCCCCATCGCTTCGAGCAGGTGCTCGACCGCGAAGCACGTCGCGACGCGGATCGCGGTCGGATAGACGTCGTTGGTGCTCTGCGCGAGATTGACGTGCTCGTTCGGGTGCAGGTATTCGTACTGCCCGCGCGCATGCCCCATGATTTCGAGCGCGCGGTTGCAGATCACCTCGTTCGCGTTCATGTTGGTCGATGTGCCGGCGCCGCCCTGGATGACGTCGACGACGAACTGGTCGTGCAGGCGCCCTTCGCGGATCTCGACGCACGCGGCGGCGATCGCGTCGCGGTACGGCCGCGGCAGCAGCCCGAGCTCGCAGTTCGCGTCGGCCGCCGCTTCCTTCACGGCCGCGAGCGCCATCACGAGGTACGGCAGCGACGCAATGGTGCGGCCCGTGATGTCGAAATTCTCTTTCGCGCGCAGCGTATGGACGCCGTAATAGGCGTCCGCCGGAATGCTTCGTTTACCTAAAAGATCCGCTTCGGCGCGGAAGCCGTGTTCTGTCATCGTGCCCTCCTGAATGTCTCGTGCCGCTCGTCGTCCGCCGCTTCCCGACGCGACGGGTTCGCATTCTATGCCTTTGCAAAAACAAGCTCGCTTCTGTATTATCGAAAGCGGTTTTGCGTGGGACGCAACAGCGAGAATCGAATGAAAAAAGGCGCGGGAGAAACCGGCATCGATCACCTGGGCGCGATGCGTGCGTTCGTGAGAGTGGTCGAAACGGGGAGTTTTTCGGCGGTCGCGAAGGAGATGCACGTGTCGACATCAACTGTCGCGCGCAAGGTGACGGCAATCGAGGAAGCCCTCGGCGTCGCGCTGCTGCACCGCTCGACGCACAGCGTGACGCTCACCGAAGCCGGCCACATCTACCTGGAGCGCGCGGTCACGCTGATCGCCGATCTCGACGACACGCTGCGCGTCGTCGCCGAGCTGAATGCGCGGCCGAGCGGACCGCTGAAGCTCACCGCACCGGTCGCGTTCGGCCGCCGTCATCTCGCGCCGCTGGTCGCGCCGTTTCTTGCGCGCTATCCGACGATCCAGCTCGACGTGCGGCTCACCGACAACCACAACGACCTCGTGGCCGGCGGCTTCGATCTCGACATCCACGAAGGCGAGAATTACCTGGACAACCTGGTCGTCCACCGGCTGTCGCGCAACGACAGCATCCTGTGCGCGACGCCCGGCTATCTCGACCGCTGCGGGCGCCCGGCGTCACCGGACGACCTGAAGCACCACAACTGCCTGCGCTACGTGCACCCGGAAGGCGATCCGCGCTGGGATCTCGTGAGCGACGACGCGCAGCACAGCGTGCTGCCGGCCGGCAATCTCGTCACCGATCATTCGGAGCTGCTGCTCGAAGCGACCTGCGCGGGCCTCGGCATCGCCGAATTCGAGATCTGGCTGGTGCGCGACCTGCTCGCGAGCGGCCGGCTCGAAGCCGTGTTGCCGCGCTACCGGCTGCAGAACCGGCTGACGGGCGAATACATCTACATCGCGTATCTGGCGAACCGGCGCAGCTCGGCGAAGCTGCGCGTGCTGAAGGATTTTCTCGCGGAACACCTCGCGCAGATCGGCGAGCTGTCGGAACGGGAACTCGCGAAGATTCGCGGCGGACACGCGTAGCGCGCGGCCCGGATCGCCGGCCGCGCGTCGGTGCGGTGACGGCGCTCAGGCCGCCTGCAATTCGAACGGGAACGTGGCGTGCCCGAACTCGACGCCCTGCGTGTTGAGCATCCGCGGCCGGTGGAAGCCGGCCAGTTGCGCGCGCTGCGCGGCCGTGCCGATCTGCAGCCGCTCGAGGATTTCGCTGACGACCATGTAGAGCACGTCGAGATTGCCGTCCTCGATCTTCACCGAGATGCCGAGCGCGCCGTCCGCGCCGAGCTGCCGCGTGCGTTCCGACGCGCGCACGCCGATCCCGTAGCACGCATCGGCACCGAGCTTGCCGACCACCTGCCCGTCGAACGCGTTCATCAGCACCGTGCAATAGCGGCCGTCGCCCGCGACGAGTTCCGGATAGGCCGTCATCGCACGATGAATGCGCGCCAGTGCGCGGACGCGATCGGTCACCGCGCCGCCCGCTTCCACCGCATCGGCACCGTCGGCCAGCGACGCATACAAACGCGCGAGGCGATCCAGCGAGAACGCCGGCGTCGGCAGGTTGCACCCGTCGATGCCCCAGTCGACCTCGTCGTCGCGCAACCCGCATGCATCGGCCACCACGTGCTTCACGCGCACCTGCATCGGGTGATCGGGCAGATGGTAGTCGGCGATCGCCGCGCCGAGCGCCTGCGCGCCGGCCAGCATCCCGACATGCTTGCCCGAACAGTTGCTGCACACGCCGGTCGGCGTGTAGTCGCGCTTGATCCACGACCGGTACACCGCATCGGACAGCGGCGGATGGCCGCCGCAACGCAGGTCCGATTCGTGTGCGGCCACCTTCGCGAGCATCGCCCGCGTGCGTTCGATGTGGCGCGCCTCGCTGCTGTGCGACGCGCACATCAGCGCGATGTCCGCATCGTCGAAGCCGAAGCGCTCGGGCGCGCCCGTCTCGATCACCGACAGCGCCTGCGCCGGCTTGGCGGCCGAGCGCGCGAGCGTCATCCGGAACGGATCGCCGAACCGGGCCAGCAACCTGCCGCGTGCATCCACTACCGCCACATGGGCGACGTGCGTGTTCTCGATCGCGTTGCCACGGTACGTGACGACCGCTGTGCGTGGGGTGTCCATCGTGTGTTGTCTCCTTGCTCGGGGCCTGGCTGCCGGGGCCCGTCCAACCGGTACCGCAGTGTAGCGAGTCGCCGCCGCCGCGCGCCGGCCCGGCGATGGAAAGCGGTGTTGCACGCGACGCAAAGGCCATCGCGCCCCCACGGAAGCCTGACTGATTGAGTACAAAAACCATTCAACCGTTTACATATTTGGTACCAATCCGTACAATTGCGATCGCAAACGCGAATCATACGCATTTACATTGACATTTTCCGATGTGCCGGGCTGTGCCGCCCGCCTCGCGAAAACGCGCCCGATCACCGAACCTTCCGTTGCTTTCCGATATGCCTGCCCAGTTCAAGACGAGACCGCGCGCTCTCGTGTCGGCGCTGACCTGCTCCGTTTTCCTGACGCCGCTGCTCGCTTCCGCCGCAACCGCACCCGCTGCCGTTCCCGCCCCTGCCACTGACGTGCCCGCGCCGGCCGCCGACGTACCGGCGACGCTGCCGACGATCGCGGTCCAGTCGTCCGCGCTGTCGGACATGCAGGTCAAGCGCTCGCCGTCGTACAAGTTCACCGCGCCGCTGCTCGACACGCCGCGCTCCGTCACCGTGATCCCCGAGCAACTGATCAAGGAAAAGAACGTCACGTCGTTCGCGGACGCGCTGCGCTCGGTGCCCGGCATCACGTTCCTCGGCGGCGACGCGGCCGCGAACCCGTCGGCCGACCGTCCGGTGATCCGCGGCTTCGAATCGCGCAACTCGATCTTCGTCGACGGGATGCGCGACTCGGGGCTGCAGAACCGCGAGACGTTCGCGGTCGAGCAGATCAGCGTGATAAAGGGCCCCGATTCGGTCTACGCAGGCCGCGGCTCGGTGGGCGGCAGCATCGACATCGTCACGAAGACGCCGAAGAACGACAACTTCATCAACAGCAGCATCGGCTTCGGCACCGACGGATACAAGCGTGCGACGGTCGACGCGAACCGCAAGATCAACGACACGACGGCCGTGCGCCTGAACGTGATGGGTCACGACGCGAACCAGGCCGGCCGCAACAACGTGTACAACAAGCGCTGGGGTGTCGCGCCGTCGATCGTGTTCGGGCTGAACACGCCGACCACGGTCACGGTCAGCTACTACCACATGAACTCGTACGACATGCCGGACTTCAGCGTGCCGTTCCGCGCGTCGGGCGGCACGCCGGTGCCGACCGATCGCGGGCAGTTCTTCGGGCTGAACACGCGCGACTACCGCTACGGGCAGACCGACACCGCCGAGGTGCGCGTCGAGCACAAGCTCAATGACGACTGGAAGCTGAAGAACACGACGATGTTCGGCCGCTCGACGCTCGACTACGTGGCGACGAATCCGCAGATCCTCGCGTCGAACCCGAACATGCTGAGCCTGCAGGCGAAGAGCGGCAAGTACGCGCTCAACGGCTTCTCGAACCAGACCGAAGTCACCGGTAGCGCCAGCCTGTTCGGCATGAAGCACACGATGACGGCCGGCGTCGAGTTCAGCCACGAGCAGGCGCGCTACGAGGGCTATCTCGTGTCGGATTCGGCCGGCAACAACATCCGTTCGGGCGGCCCGTGCTCGGTGGCCGGCAACTGCACGCCGCTCGCGGGCGGCTGGAACCCGAACATGCCGTGGACCGGCAGCATCGTGCTGAACGGCGACAAGGGCTTCCCCGGCGCGACGACGAACACGCGCACCGACACGGTGTCCGCGTACATCTTCGACACGGTCAAGCTGTCCGAGCGCTGGCAGTTCAACACGGGGCTGCGCTTCGACCGTTACGACACGACCGGCAAGCAGGCCGGCGTCGCCGACCTGTCGAACACGTCGAACCTGTTCAGCTACCAGTTCGGCCTCGTGTTCAAGCCGGTGACCAACGTGAGCCTGTACGCGTCGTACGGCACGTCGTCGAACCCGCCGGGCTCGAACGGCGGCCTCGGCGGCGGCACCGACCAGATCACCGCGACGAACCAGGACCTCGCGCCCGAGCGCTCGCGCAACATCGAGATCGGCGCGAAGTGGGACGTGCTGCAGGATCAGCTGTCGCTGACGTCGGCCCTGTTCCAGACCGAGAAGACCAACGCGCGCGTCAGCGACGGCCTCGGTCACACGGTCAACGCGGGCAAGCAGCGCGTACGCGGCTTCGAATTCGGCTTCGCGGGCAACATGACGCCGAAGTGGCACGTGTTCGGCGGCTACTCGTACCTGAACGCGATCACGACCGACGCGGGCCCCGGCAGCCCGGGTGCATCGGGCCTGCCGATGGTGATGGTGCCGAAGCACAACTTCACGCTGTGGACGAGCTACGACGTGATGCCGAAGCTCACGCTCGGCGCGGGTGCGACGGTGATGAGCCAGACCTATGCGTCGGTGTCGGCGACGACCAGGAAGTGGACGCCCGGCTATGCCCGCTTCGACGCGGCCGCGACGTGGCGCGTGAACAAGACGATGGACGTGCAGCTGAACGTGCAGAACCTGTTCGACAAGAAGTATTACGCGAGTGCGTACCCGATCTACGCGACGTGGGCGCCGGGCCGTTCGGCGATGGTCACGCTCAACTTCTACCAGTAACGCCGATGGCGGCGGGAGGGCGCGATACGCCCTTCCCCGCCTCGCTCACCACGGCAGCGAATACGTCTTCACGTTCGTGAAGCTCTTCATCGCTTCCTGCACGCCTTCCTTGTAGCCCAGCCCCGAATCCTTCATGCCGCCGAACGGCGTGACTTCGAGCCGATAGCCCGGCACCTCGCGCACGTTCACGCTGCCGACTTCCAGCGCGGTGATGAAGCGCGTGATGTAATCGAAGCGGTTCGTGCACACCGAAGACGACAGCGCGTAGTCGGTGCCGTTCGACATCCGGATCGCTTCGTCGATGTCGCTGAAGCGCATGATCGGCGACACGGGGCCGAATGTCTCGTACTTCACGAGCGGCATGTCGGGCGTCACGCGATCGATCACCGTCGGCGAATACAGCGCGCCGTTGCGCACGTTGCCGACCAGTAGTCGCGCCCCGCGCGAAATCGCATCGTTCACCTGCTGCTCGCAGCACTTCGCGGCCGCCTCGTCGATCACCGTGCCCATGTCGACCGACGGATCGGACGGATTGCCGTACGACCATGCGCGCGTCTTCTCGACGACCAGTTCCGTGAAGCGATCGGCCACCGACTCGTGCACGAGCATCCGCTTGATCGC
>JAIRVP010000079.1 GCA_031253835.1 Burkholderia sp.
TAGCGGAGCTTGTTTCGGAAGGACGACCAGGCTGCGTCGTAGACGCTCTTCGCCATCCTGGTTCTGGCGAGCTTCACGGCCGACACGTCGCCGACCGCGATGTAATCGAAGCGCCGCACCAGATCGAGCGCGAGCTTGTGTTGGAAATCGGCACGGGCATTCGCCACCTTGGCGTGCAGCTTCGCGATATGTCGCTTGTGCTTTCGCGCCCGTTGCGCTTTCGCGAGCTTCTCGGCCGCGCATCGGCCGAACCGATCGTTAGGCAGCTTCTCGCCGGTCGAAAGTGTGGCGAAGTCTTTCAGGCCGAGATCGATGCCGACACCGGAACGGATCGGGCGGGCCTGAACATCGGGCATTTCGATCACGATGTTCAGGAACCAATTGCCGCGCACATCCTGCGCAAAACTGGTCCCGTCCTTGATCTTGCCTTCGGGAAGAGGTCGACTGTTGAACACGCGGAAGGTTTTGCCGGCAAAGCGGAACGCTTCGCCCTCGCGCTTCAGGTCGCGGCCCTTCAGCGGCACCCAGCCCAGCGATTTCCTGCCGCGATAGCGCAGGTAAGGCCGACGGGGATGACTGCGCGACTTCGCGTATTGCTCGCACGTCGCGTTGATCGTGCCGGAGTGGATGCCGAGTTCCTTGCTGCAGCCGGTCGTGAGCACATTCAGGTCGAAACCCGTCGGCCACTTCTTGTTCCACTTGAGCGCGTGCTTCTGCGTGTCATTGCAAAAGTTCCAGACGTAGTTCACCGCACGGCTCTGCTTGTTGAGCAGTCCGTTGAGCGACTTCACGCGGTAGCGGTAGACAAGAATCATGTCGGTGATCCTAACCCGTGGAAGAAGCTGCCTGTCAACCGCATTCCTTTCCTTCCCGCCATCCGCCCCGAAGGAAGTCCCCTTGGGGGAAATGGCGGGGTTTCTCGGAGCAAATCCTGATGAGAATCCTGGTAGTCAACGTCAACACGACCGAGTCGATCACCGACGCGATCGCCGCGCAGGCGCAGGCGGCCGCGTCGCCCGGCACGGAGATCGTCGGGCTGACGCCGCGCTTCGGCGCGGAGTCGGTCGAAGGCAACTTCGAGAGCTACCTCGCGGCGATCGCCGTGATGGATCGCGTGTTGAGCTACGACGAACCGTACGACGCGGTGATCCAGGCCGGCTACGGCGAACACGGCCGCGAAGGCCTGCAGGAACTGCTGACGGTGCCCGTCGTCGACATCACCGAAGCGGCCGCGAGCGTCGCGATGCTGCTCGGCCACCGCTACTCGGTCGTCACGACGCTCGACCGCACGGTGCCGCTGATCGAGGATCGCCTGAAGCTCGCCGGGCTCGATGCGCGCTGCGCGTCGGTGCGCGCCAGCGGCCTCGCGGTGCTCGAACTCGAAGAGAATCCGGCCCGCGCGATCGAGTCGATCGTCGGCCAGGCGCAGCGCGCGGTGAAGGACGATCACGCGGAAGTGATCTGTCTCGGCTGCGGCGGGATGGCCGGCCTCGACCGGCAGATCGAGGAATGCACGGGCGTGCCGGTCGTCGACGGCGTGTCGGCCGCGGTCGCGCTCGCCGAGTCGCTGGTGCGCCTGAAGCTGAAGACGTCGAAGGTCCGCACGTACGCGCCGCCGCGCCCGAAGCGGATCGTCGGCTGGCCGGGCACCTTCGCAAAATGACGCACCGCCGGCCGGCAGTCGCGTCGCGCGCGGTCACGGTGTCGCCGGGAGGCGGATCGGCATGCGGGACCCGCTAGACCCGGCCGCCCTGCCGCGCCACGCGGCCGACGCCGCGGGCGCGCTCGACGTGCTCGATGCGCGGCTGATGCGCATCCTGCTCGTGCTGCTGACCGAGCGCACCGTGTCGCGTGCGGCCGTGCGCCTGAACATGTCGCAGCCGGCGACGAGCGCCGCGCTCAAGCGCCTGCGTACGCTGCTCGGCGATCCGCTGCTGGTGCGCAGCCGCTACGGGATGGTGCCGACCGAGTTCGGCGCGCGGCTGATCGAGCCGCTGCGCAACGCGCTGCGCGTGATCGACTTCATCCGCATCCAGCAGCCGACGTTCGACGCGCGCACGTCGGTGCGCACCTACCGGATCGGCTGCCCCGACTACCTGAACGTGCTGTTCGTGCCGAAGCTCGTCGCGCTGTTCCGCGAACGCGCGCCGAACGCGCAGCTCGTCTTCCATCCGCTCGGCGACGGGTTCGACGACGAGCGTGCGCTGGCCGACGGCGAACTCGACGTCGTGATCGACAACCGTCCCGCGCGCCAGTCGCGTTTCCGGCAGGACGACCTGTTCGACGACCGCGTCGTGTGCCTGATGCGCGCGACCCATCCGCTCGCGCGGCGCGGCGCGATGACGGCCGCCGATTTCGCGGCGGCGCCGCAGCTGTGCCCGACGCCGTCGTGGCTCGAAGCGTCCGGCGCAATCGACCGGCAGCTCGAACGCGTCGGCCTGCAGCGGCACATCGTCGTCACGCTGCCGCACTTCGAACTCGCCGCGCATGCGCTCGTGCGCACCGACATGATCCTCACGACCACGTACCGGCTCGCGCGGCACTATGCGAAGCTGCTGCCGCTCGCGGCGATCGCGCTGCCGGCCGAACCGCCGGACATCGTGTACCGGATGACGTGGAACGAATCGGGATCGTGCGCCGAGGGCGTGCGCTGGCTGCGCGGGCTGATCGCGGAAGCGACGCGCGCGTGGCTCGATGCCGAGGCGATGCTGCCGGCCGTCGCTGCTGTCGCTGCTGTCGCTGCTGTCGCCGCGGTCGCTGCCGGCACGGATGCGGACGCGCTGAAGACCGCGCCGGCCGTCGCCGACCCGCCCGAGCCCGCCCGCCGCACGCGCCGCAGGCAGGCGACGCATTGCCGCGCCTCGCACCCCGCTCGTGTCGCGCACGCGGCTCGCATCCACCGTATCGCGCCGAAGCCGCATTGACCGGTGCCACGCCGGCGCCGGCACGACGTGCCCGATTGCCGCATATCAGACCAATCTTATTTACCTGCCCTGCACCGCGTCGTCAGAATGACGCCTCGAACCCTTGCCGACGGGCATCGCATCGCCGATGCCCGTGGCTGCCTGATCGAGGAAAACCGCATGAAGAAGGCACTTGTTGCGCTGGCCGTCCCGGTCGCGCTGCTCGCGAGCACCGGCGCATTCGCCGGCAATCAGGACTGCGCCACGCGCATCCGCGCGCTGCAAACGCAGATCGACAACGCGAAGCGCTTCGGCAATCCGCATCAGGCGATGCGCCAACAGGCCGCGCTCGAACGGATCCAGGCGAACTGCACGGACGCCGGCCAGCGCGCGCGCGCCGAACGCAAGCTGACCGACAAGCAGCGCGACCTGCGCAACGCGGAAGACGAAGTTCGCAACGCGCAGGCGCGCGTCCATGAAGCCGAAGCGCTCGGCGACGCGAAGAAGCTGAACAGCGCGCAGCGCAAGCTCGCCGACAAGCAGGCGAAGCTGCGCAACGCCACGCGCGATCTCCACGACGCGCAGGTCGATCGCGACGCGCTGAAAGGCTGAGGTGCTAAACCACTGAAGTGGTGTGCCGCGTCACGCATGCCGCGCAAGCGCGAGCAGCACCGACAGCGACACGATCGACCCGAGCGTCGACAGCAGGATCGTGCGCGACGTCACCTGCGCTTCGCGTCCGTAGAATTCCGCGAGCATGTACGGCCCCGTGCCGGTCGGCAGCGCGGCGAGCACGACCGCGATCTGCGCGAGCACGGGCGGCATCGCGAACACGCGCACGCCGAGCCACCACGCGAGCGCCGGCTGCACGAGCAGCTTGACCGCCGTCAGCGCGATGCTGCCGCGCGGCGCCGTGCCGGCCGCGTCGCGCTTCTCCGCGAGAAACAGCCCGAGGCTGACGAGTGCGCACGGGCTCGCGGCCGCGCCGAGCAGCTTCAGGAACGTGTCGACCGGCGCGGCGAGCGGCACCTGCGCAGCCGACACGCAGACACCGGCCAGCGGCGCGACGATCAGCGGGTTGCGCAGCAGCGCGCCGGCCACCTTCCACATCAGCTTCAGCGGCGCGCGGTCCCGTTGCAGCCCGATCTCGATCAGCACGATCGCACCGGCGAACAGCACGCACGCGACGAGGATGGTCGCGATCGTGGTCGGCGTGAGACTGTCGGTCCCGAACGCGAGCAGGCACAGCGGAAAGCCGAGATAGCCGGTGTTCGGATACGACGCGGCGATCGCGTCGATGCTCGCATCGGCGAGCCCGCGCCCCGCGAACAGGCGCCACGCGAGCACGCCGGCGAACACGAGCGCGCAGGTCAGCGCGAACGTCGCCACGAACGCCGGCTGGTAAAGCTGGCGCCACGATGCGTGCGCCATGATCTGGAACAGCAGCGCGGGCAGCGCGAGCCACACGACGAAGCGGTTGAGTTCCGATGCGGCCGCCGGCCCGAGTACGCCACGCCGGCGGCACAGGAACCCTGCCGCGATCAGCCCGAACACGGGCAACAGAATCTCGATCGTCGATGACATCTTGAATACGCTGCGTGAAACCGGAACGCGCAAGCTTAATGGTTCCGTGCACACGCGTCCAACATGCGACGCACGCCCCGGTCCGTCACGCGCCGTCGCGCACCGGTTGCGCAAGCAACTTGTAGGCAACGACGGCCGCGCCGAGCGCCAGCACGCCGCTCGCCGTCAGCGCGTCGGCGAACCCGCTCGCGAACGCGACCGGCGCGGCACGGGCGAGTACGCCGGCGGCCGACGGCGGCACGCGGCCGAGTGCCTGCGCCAGATCGCCGGCCAGCAGGCTCGACATGAACGGCGCATCGGCGAACGCGCGCAGGCCCGGCGAGGCGGACAGCAGCGCGTCGAGCCGCGCGTGCGTGCTCGCCGCCAGCACCGCGCCGAGCACGCCGACGGCCGTCACGATCGCGGAGAAGCGCGTCGTCGTGCTGATGCCCGACGCCATGCCCGTGCGGTCCGGCGGGACGCACGCCATGATCGCCTTCTGCGTGTCGCCGTTCATGATGCCGGCGCCGCAGCCTGTCACGAACATGCCGATCGCGACGAGCCGGTAGTCGCCGCTGGCCGTCAGCGCCGCGGTGACGAGGTTACCCGCGCCGATCAGCGCGAGCCCGCCCGCCAGCACGCCACCCGACGACACGCGCGCGGCAAGCGCCGCGCCGAGCGACGGGCCGGCGATCATCGCGAACGCGAACGGCAGCATCCCGAGCCCCGCGTCGATCGCCGACATCCCGAACGCGTTCTGCAGGTACAGCGGCAGGAACGTCATCATCACCTGCGCACACGCTGCATAGCCGAACATCGCGAGCACCGCGCCGACGAAGCGCGGCTGGCGGAACAGCGCGAGATCGATCATCGGCCGCGCCTGCCAGCGCTCCGCGCCGATGAACGCCGCCAGCAACCCGGCGGCAAGCGCGAGCCGGCCGAGCGTCGCGGCCGACAGCCAGCCGTGCGCCGGCGCGCCGATCAGCGCCGCGATCGCACACGCGAGCGCCGCGCCGAACAGCAGGCTGCCGGCCGCATCCACGCGTTTCGCATGCGGATCCCTCGACTCGTCGATCGCGACGCGCGCACAGGCCGCGAGCAGCACGCATACCGGCAGGTTCAGCAGGAACACCCAGCGCCACCCGATCCATTGCGTGATCGCGCCGCCGACGAGCGGGGCGATCGCCGTCGCGATCCCCATGCACATGCCCCAGATCGCCCACGCGCGCGCCCGCTCGCGTCCTTCCGTAAAACGGTTCGCGATCACCGCGAGCGCGGCCGTCAGCAGCAGCGCGGCGCCGCCGCCCTTCACCGCGCGCGCGGCGATCAGCCAGCCGGCCGACGGCGCGATGCCGCAGCCGAGCGACGCGAGAAAGAACAGCGCGAGCCCCGCGAAGAGCATCCGCTTGCGCCCGAAGCGGTCGGCGAGCCCGCCGGCCGGTAGCAGGCACGCGGCGAACGCAGTCATGTACGCGCTCACGACCCATTCGATGTCGGCGAAGCTCGCGTGAAAACTGCGCGCGATGCTCGGCAGCGAGACGGCGACGACGTTCGTGTCGAGCACGATCAGCGAACAGGTCGCCGACGCGACCGCAAGCGTCGCGGCGGCCGGCAGGCGGGCGCCCGCACGCGGCGCGCCGGCCGCGTCCACGCGCGACGCGGGGGAAGACTGGGACATCGACAGCTCCGGAACAGGAAGGACAAGCCGTATGCTAGGCTTGCCCGGTATTGCCTGTCATTGACACTCCCGCGCTGTTTTATTGACGAAAATTGCAATCATGGGCCAGCTCGAATTCCGTCACGTGCGTGCGTTCCTGAGCGTTGCGCAGCACCTGCACTTCGCCCGCGCGGCCGACGCGCTCGACATGGCGCCGCCCGCGCTCACGCGGCAGATCCAGGAAGCCGAGCGCGTGCTCGGCGTGCGGCTCTTTCACCGGTCGCGCCGCGCGGTCACGCTGAGCGCGGCCGGCGAGGCCTATCTCGCCGAAGCAAGCGCCGCGTTCGAGCACCTGCAGCGCGGCCGCGAACTCGCCGCGCTGGCCGAGCGCGGCGAACTCGGCCGGATCGAGATCGGCTACGTGTCGTCCGCCGTCTATTCGGGCACGCTGCAGCGCACGGTCGGCGCGTTCCGCGCCGCGCACCCGCGTATCGAGCTGAACCTGCGCGAAGTGCCGATGGACGACGTCGCGAACCAGCTCGACGCGGGCCGGCTCGACCTCGCCTACGTGCGCCCGCCGCTGCCGCTGCCCGGCGGCCTGCGGATCGTCACGCTGCAGCGCGACGTGTTCGTCGCGGCCGTTCCGGCCGATTCGCGCTACGCGGAAGCCGCGACCATCCGCGCGGCCGACCTCGCCGACGCGCGCTTCGCGGTGCCCGAGCAGGAGCGCGGCACGCTCGAAGTCGCGCGCCGCGGCCGTTTCGCACCGCTGATCGCCGCGCGGCCGGGCGGCTTGCTCGCGGTGCTCGCATGCGTGTCCGTGAACGGCTGGGTCGCGGTGATTCCCGATGCGCTCGCCGGCTGCGTGTCGCTGCCGGGCGTCGTGTACCGGCCGATCGCCGGCAAGCCGATCGTGTCGGAGCTGGCGCTCGCGCACCGGCGCTTCGAGAAGGCGCCGGCCGTGCGCGCGTTCCTGCGGACGGTCGTGCCGGCCGCGTCAAGCACCGCCTGAGACCGCCGCCCGCGCGCGTCGCGGCCGGCCGTTCCGGCCGTCGCCGCGCGAATATGCATTGCACGATTCGATGTTTGTCGGCCGGAAACCGATTCCGTAACCTGCCCGGCAGCCGCGCCGCATGGGTGCGGGTCACCCAGGACATGCCGCCGATGAACCCTTCCTCCCTCGCAGCGCGCCGCCGCGTGCTGCAGCGCCTTGCCGCCCTCGCCGCCGCCCCGCTCGCCAGTGGTATCGCCCTGCCTGCCCGTGCGGCCGGCGCCGACCTGACCGGCGTCACGCTCGTGCTCGGCGACCAGGCCGGCGGCCTGCGTGCGCTGGCCGAAGCCGCGCGCGTGCTCGACGGCACGCCCTACCGGTTCCGCTGGGCCAATTTCCAGGGCGCCGCGCCGCTGTTCGAGGCCCAGCGCGCGGGCGCGATCGATCTCGCACCGGCCGGCGACCTGCCCGTGCTGACGGCCGCGCTCGGCGATCCGTCGCTGCGGATCGTCGCGACGCGCGTCGGCTCGCCGGCGTCGCTCGGCATCGTCGTGCAGCCCGATTCGCCGGTCCGTGCCGTCGCCGACCTGAAAGGGCAAACCGTCGTCGTGTCGTCCGCGCGCGGCAGCATCTCCCAATACCAGTTGTACGGCGCACTGCGCGAACACGGCCTTGCACCGCGCGACGTCGACGTGCGCTTCGTGCTGCCCGTCGACGCGTTCGCCGCGTTCGAGGCGAAGCGGATTCCCGTCTGGGCGACGTTCGACCCGTACTACGGGCATGCGGTGCGACGCGGCGCGCGCATCGTCCGGGACGGCAGCGGCATCAATTCGGGGCTCGCGTTCCTCACGTCACCGGTCGAGACGCTGAACGACGGTGCAAAACGCGCGGCGCTCGCGGACGTGCTTGCGCGGCTCGCCCGCGCGGGACAATGGGCGCTGGCGCACCCGGCCGACTACGCGAGCGTCTATGCGTCGCTCACGCGCCTGCCGCCCGACGCGGCCGCCGACATCGCGCACCGCGCCGCGCTCGCGCAGCGCAGCCTCAGCGGCGCCGACATCGACGTGCTGCAGCGCGTCGCCGACCGTGCGGCGGCGGACGCGATTCTGCCGCGGCGCGTCGACGTCGCGTCGATCGCGATCCGGAACGTGTCTGCCTGACGGGTTTCAACGGGGCCGCGACATGTCGAGATCCGGCACGTCGTCGCCGAACGTCGCCGCGACGCGCGTGCGCATCGCCGCGACCAGCAGCGTCGGCCCCGACTGGTTGAACGTGCAGCGCTCGCCCGCCGCCGGCACGGCCCGGTGCAACACGGCGCGCCATTCGCCGCGCCCGCCGTCGCGCTCGAACGCGCCGAACGGCAAGCGCTCGACGAGCGGGCCGCCGTCCGTCCACGACGACGACGGCGCGTACGGCACCGGCGCGCTACCCGGCTCGCGAATGACCGTGCACCGCGCGGCGTCGACGCGCGGCGCGCCGAGGTCTTCCGCCATCGCCACCCAGAAATCGAGCGCCGCACCGGCCAGGTCCTGAACTTGCATCGCGCCCTCCGCGTCGACGTTGAAAACGCCATCCTAGCGCCGCCGAGCGCGAATCGCCGACAACCGCGGACCGGTATTTTCCCCGGCGAGCCCCGCCGCCATGAAAACCGCCGATACGTGCTACGAATCGGCGATTCCTGCCTACAATGAACGCAACACCTGTCGTCCGGCTCGCGGCGGACAAGCAGGCCGGAACCGAATTCGCGCCGAACCGGGTCGGGCCCGTTCGGCAAACGACAACCGGAACCACACGGTGCAGCGCAGGCCGGATCGCTCGGGAGACCGCAGGATGCCCACGTACGCCAGGAAGCCGCTGATATCGCTCGTCGTGCCGTTTCACGATGAAGAGGACACGATCGACGCGTTCTTTGCCGAAACGCTGCCGGTTCTCGAGTCGGTCGCCGGGGTCCGCTTCGAGATCGTCTGCATCAACGACGGCAGCCGCGATCGCACGCTCGGCCGGCTGCTTGCGGTCGCGTCCGGCGACCCGCGCGTACACGTCGTGGATCTCACGCGCCGCTTCGGCAAGGAAGCGGCGCTCACCGCGGGCCTCGACGAGGCGGCCGGCGCCGCGGTGATCCTGATCGACGCAGACCTGCAGGACCCGCCCGCGCTGATCCCCGCGATGATCGAACACTGGCGCGGCGGCGCCGAGGTCGTCGCCGCGAAACGCACCGACCGGATGTGCGACCCGTACCTGCAGCGCGCGGCGGCGGCGCTTTACTATCGCGTGCACAATGCGCTGTCCGAAGTGGAGATGCCGGAAAACGTCGGCGATTTCCGCCTGATGGATCGCGAGGTCGTCGATGCGCTGCGCGCGCTGCCCGAGCGGCGACGGTTCATGAAGGGGCTGTTCGCGTGGGTCGGCTTTCGCACCGCGATCGTCGAATACACGCGCGCGCCGCGCAGCGGCGGCCGCTCGAAGTTCTCCGGATGGCGGCGCTGGAACTTCGCGCTCGAGGGCATCACGAGCTTCAGCACCGTGCCGCTGCGCGTGTGGACCTACGTCGGCCTCACGTTCGCGATGCTGTCGCTCGCGTATGGCGCCTTCATCGTGGTGCGGACGCTGCTGTACGGCAATCCGGTGCACGGCTACCCGTCGCTGATTTCCGTCGTCCTGTTCGTCGGCGGCATCCAGCTGATCGGCATCGGCGTGATCGGCGAATATCTCGGCCGGATCTATCACGAGTCCAAGCAGCGCCCCGTCTATCTCGTGAGGCGGCGCTACCGTGCCGAGCGCGATGCCGCCGGGCAGCCGGTCTCGAAACTGCTGCAGTTCCCGCTGAAGCGTGCGCACGCGGCCCGCCGCCGGACGGCAACGCCGCCGGCCGCCGGCGTCGCCGTCCGCAAGGCATCGTTCAAGTAACACCGGGCCGCGGCAATTGGACCTTCCCCGGCAATCGATGCGCCCGGCGGCACGCCCCGTCCTCGCGTGGCTCACGCCGCGACGCGTCGTTCTGTACAGCACGCTGATGCTGGTGCTGTACGCGCTGTTCATCGCGATCTGGACGACGGTCGTTCGTCACGCGCCCGGCAGTGTCCTGTCGCGCCCCGGCGCCGACTTCTCGGTGTTCTGGTCGGCCTCGTACGTCATGCTGCACGGCTCGCCGGCGCAAGCGTACGATTTCTCCGCATTCTCGCGGCTGTTGCCCGAGCTGTTCCCGCACCTTCGTCGCGACGTCTTCGCCCCGTGGCTGTACCCGCCCACCTATCTGCTGCTCGTGACGCCGCTGGCGCTGCTGCCTTTCGCAATCGGCTATCCGCTGTTCGTCGCGTTCGGCGTCGTTGCGCTCGGCCTCGCCGCGTGGCGCGTGTCCGGCCTCGGCGCGATTCCCGGCGCATGGCGCGCCGGCATGCTTGCGCTGCCCGTCGCGCCATGCGTATTCGTCACGGCGACGCTCGGGCAAAACGCGTTCCTGACCGCGGCATGCGCGGCGCTGGCCGTTTATTGGGCCGATCGGCGGCCGATGTGGGCGGGCCTTTGCATCGGACTGCTGTCGGTCAAGCCGCAGATGGCCCTGCTGTTCCCGTTCGTGCTGGTCGCCGCGCGCGCATGGCGCACGATCGCGTGGGCCGCGCTCGCCACCGGCGCGTTCGTCGCGCTGAGCGTCCTCGTCTGCGGCGTCGATTCGCTGCGCCTGTTCGTCGCCAGCACCGGACTCGCACGCTCGATCGTCCTCGAACACGGTGTCGTGTTCTGGCTCGCGTCGCCGACGCCGTTCGCGACGTTCCGACTCGCGGGCGTGCCGCTCGGCGCCGCGTATGCCGCCCATGCGTGCATCGCCGCGATCGCGATCGCGGCCGCCTGCATCGCGTGGGCGCAGTCGCGGGATACGCGCGTGCGGGCGGCCGTGCTGACCGTCGCGACGCTCGCGACCACCCCGTACCTGTGGCACTACGAACTCGCGTGGCTCGCCATCGCGATCGCCTGCCTACTGTCGATCGGCTGGCGCGACGGCTGGCTGCGCGGCGAACAGGCCGCGATCGCGCTGATGTGGGCGCTGCCGATCGCCGAATACCTGAACCCGTGGCTGCAGCTGCCGCAGATCGGCCCGGCCGTGACGCTCTTCGCGCTGCTCGTGCTGCTGCGCCGCGCGCGGCACGACGCTCACAACGCGAGCCGCGGCGGCACGTAGACGCCGTAGTACGGCCCGATGCCCGTCGCGACGCCGGTCATCTTCACGCCGGCGACAAAGTGCCCCTGGATGTACTTGTACGTGCCGCCGAGCGACACGTCGATGTGGAACGCCGCGAACGCGACGATCGGCACGTAGGTGCTGCTCGCCGTCTGCGTGACGACCGGCAGCACGACCGTCGTGCCGACCGGCACCGACGTATAGAGCGTCGCCTTGACGCCGGTCGCGAGATAGATGCTGTCGCCGATATTGAGCGTCGTCGGATTGCCGGACACCATCAGGCCGCCCATCGTCGTCGTGTCGGTCGCGGTCGACAGGAACGACGTCCACTGGCCGCCCATGCACAGCGTGCCGTAGGTCTGGCCGTTCGTGATCGAGAATTCGTACGGCAGGCTGGTGAGCGGATTGATCAGCGGCTGGTTGGTCAGCACATTCCAGTACTGGTTGTACACGCACTGGTCGATCGCGATCGGAAAGAGCCCGCCCGCCGCCACCCCGCCCGGCGCGGCGAGCACCGCGATCGCGGTCGCGCTGCCGGACGCGCCGGGGATGCCGAGCAGCCCGCCGAGCAGCAGCGGAATCGAGCCGCCGTTCACGCCCGGCGCACGCGACACGGTCACCTGAACCGCCGGCACGTCGTATTGGCCGGGCGTGATGGTGGTCGCCTGCATCGATGCGGGGGTGCGCGTCACGTTCCAGTAGCCGGTCGTCACCGTGCCGGTCGCCAGCGGTGCGCCCGCCGCCGCATTCTGCGCGATCACGCCGTTCGCCGCCGGCGCCGCCTGCGACCAGTTCAGCGCGCCGCCGCTCGGCGACATCATCGAATCGGCCGCCGCGAGCGCGGCCGCGTCGGCAGCGTTCTGCAACTGGTTGCGCACCGTGGCCACCCAGGCGATGTCGATCGCCAGCGCGCCGAACGACAGCAGCGGAATCAGGAACAGCAGGAAGAACAGCGCGACGGCGCCGCGCTCGCGCGCGGCGCCGATGCCCGATGTGCCGGCCGGGTCATTCATAGAGCATCACCGAACTGGCCGAGATCGTCACCGGGCCGGTCAGCGCGCTGAATGCCGAACCCAGCACCAGCCCGGAATACGTGTAGGTCACCGTGACCGTCAGCGCGGTGCCCGACGTCGTGCCGTTCGCCTGCGTCACGGTCACGGTCGGCGTCGTCGCGGTGCCGCCGGTGATGAGGCTGTTCTGCGTGTAGGCCGACGCGACGTTGGCGATCTGCGTCGTGGTCAGCATCGGCACGCGCAGCACGACGCCTGCCCGCGCGGCTTCCCGGCTCGCGTTCGTGATGACGGCCTTGTCGCACAGAAGCAGGCTCGTGTCGATGATGCCGATCAGCACCATCAGCAGGAACGGCAGCATCAGCACGAACTCGAGCGACACGACGCCGCGCGCGCGGCGGGCGCCCATCGCCCCGCGTGTCATTTTGCGGCCCCCGCGGCGGGCGGCACGGTGCGCGACTCGAGCGCGGCACCCGTCAACGGTCGTGCGGCGGCGGGCGCCGGACGCGACGCGAGCTGCGCGCGCACCGCCTGGTAGACGCGCAGATTGTCGGCCACCGCCGATGCGGGCAGATCCGCCGACAGCAGCTTCTTCGCCGAATCGGTGTTGCCGAGCACGCCATACGCGAACGCGAGGTTCTGGCGCGCCTGCCACGGCGCACCGGGCAACCCGGCCACGTCGAGCAGCACGTTCACGCCCTCGCGCGGCCGGTTGCTCAGCACGAGCGACAGCCCGAGGTCGACGCGCAGCCCCTGCGCATCCGGATGCGCGCGCAGCGCCTCCCGGTACACGGCCTGCGCGTCCTCATGGCGGCCCTGCAGGTCGAGCACCGTGCCGAGCCCCTCCGCCGCGAGCGGAAGGTTCGGCTGCGTGGCCAGCAGGTCGCGGTAGCGCTGGGCGGCCTCGTCGAGCCGACGCTGCCGCAACGCGACACGCGCGAGCCCGACCTGCGGCCCGAGTTCGGCGGGCGCCTGCTGCCGTGCCTGCTCGTAGATGATCCGCGCGCGCTCCAGGTCGCCGGCGCGGTAGTTGACGTCGCCGAGCCCCAGGCGGGCCGGGAGCGAATCGGGATGCCGCGCCAGCACCTTCTCGTACAGCGTCGACGCGAGATCGACGTTGCCGCCGGCAAGCGCGCTGTCGGCAATGCGCAAGTCGGCCTGCGGGTCGTCGGGCTTGTGCGACAGCGCCGGCCTCGTCTGGATGCCCGGCGCGCAGCCGCCGGCCAGCACCGGCAGCACGGCCGCGAACGCGAGCGCGCGGAGGACGGATCGTGTCATTTGAACACCTCGAGCAGGCGGATCGCCGCCGGGCCCGCCGCGATCAGGCCGACCGTCGGCAGGATGAACAGCATCATCGGCAGCGTGATCTTCGGCGCGAGCTTCGCGGCCTGTTCCTCGAGCGCGACGATCTGCTCGGTGCGCTCGCTGCGCGACAGCGTTCGCAGCGCCTGCGTGATCGGCGTGCCGAACCGCTGCGATTGCGTGAGCGTCGTGGCAAGCGAGCGTGCCGACGCAAAATCGACCCGTCTCGCGAAATGCGCGAGCGCCTCGGATACGTTGCCGCTCAGCGTCAACTCGTCCGCGCACACCGTCAGCTCGTCGGCGAGCGGCGGGCAAATGCGCTCGAGTTCGCGTGCGACGCGCCGCACGCCCGATACGAGGCTGTTGCCGGCCATCGTGCAGATCACGAGCAGGTCGAGCGCGTCCGGAAAGCACGCGGCGATGATGCGCCGGCGCCGCCGGATCATCGCGCCGAGCACGTACTCGGGCACGATCACGCCGATCACGAACGCGGCGACCATCGCCAACGCCCGGATCACGAAGTATTCGCCGAAACGCGGAATGTACGGGCTGAACACGATCGCGACGCCCGCGAACACCACGCCGCAACTCAGCTTGATGCCGATCATCGACGACACCGCGCGCCGCTCGCGAAAACCCGCGCGCGTCAGCTGCAGGCCGAGCTTCGCACGCTGCATCGGGTCGAGCACGGGCAACCGCTCGCCGAGCTGCGCGAGCCGCCGCGTCAGGTCCTGACGCATCTCGCCCGGCTGCAGCCGCCCCTGCAGCGGCGACAGCGGGCGCTGTCCGGCCGCCTGCTGCACGCGCGCGGCGATCCGCCGGCGCGTGCCGCCACCGGGCGTCGCGAGCGCCACCGCGACGCACGCGAGCAGCAGCAACAGTTCGAGGCCGCGGGCGGCCAGCATCGACATCGTCATCGCGCGGTATCCAGTTTCGAGATCTTGCGAATCGTCAGCAGTCCGATCGTCAGCAGCGCCGCGGCGATCGTCAGCATCACGCGTCCGGCATGCGTGTCGAACAGCAGCATCACGTATGCGCGGTTCACGAGGAACAGCGCGCCGATCATCACGAACGGCACCGCCGAAATGATCTTCGTCGTGATCCGCCCTTCGGCGGTCAACGCGCGCGTCTTCAGGCGGATGTCGCGGCGCGTGCGGATGATGCTCGACAACTCGTCGAGCGTCTCGCCGAGGCTGCCGCCCGTCTCGCGCTGCAGCAGCAGGTAGACGGTGAAGAACGAGAAGTCCGCGATCATCAGCCGGTCGGCCGCGTGCGTCAGCACGTCCTTCAGATCCACGCCGACGCGCAGGCTGTCGCCCATCGTGCGGAAGGTCGAGCGCACCGGCTCCGCCGCGCTGTCGCCCACCGTGCTGATCGCCTGCGTGACCGGAATGCCCGCGCGCACCGCCCGCACGATCAGGTCGATCGCGTCCGGAAACGCTTCGAGAAAGCGCAGCCGGAACCGCTCGACCAGCGCGCGGTAGCTGGCGCGCATCGCCACCAGCGGCAGTCCGGCGTAGATCAGCGGATGGAGCATGCGCGGCAACGCGACGAGCTCCACCACCACGATCGCGGCAACCGCGCCGGCGATCGTGCCGGCGACGACGATCCGCATCCCGCGTTCGCCGCCCACCGCGCGCACGCGCGTCACGTAATGCTGCAGCCACGCGCGCGCGCGGCTTTGCCGCCGCGGCAGGTTGAACAGCGCGACGCCGGGTGCGGCGTCCGCACCGGCCTTCCGGCCCGCCAGCGATGGCGCGAGGTGCTGCATCCGCGCACGAACGCGCTGCTCCGGCGTGCGGCGCGCACGGTCGAGCCACGCCGACAGCGCGAGACCCGCCGCCAGGATCACGACGAATGCGCCGAGCGCGAACAGGTCCGCGGCCCTCATTGCCGGAATACCTCGGAGAGCGCGTCCTCGACGCCGTAGTACGCGGCGCGCGGCGCGAACGCGGGCCGCAGCGACGACGCCTCGAACACGCCCTTCACCACATCGCGCGTCGTGTCGCCCTCCTGGCGGAACGCGAACAGGTCCTGGGTGATCACCACCTCGCCTTCCATCCCGACGATCTCGGTGATCCGGGTCACGCGACGCACGCCGTCGCGCATCCGCTCGACCTGCACGAACAGGTGCACGGCGCTCGCGATCTGGCGCCGGATCGACAGCAGCTGCAGGTTCGCGTTCGCCATCATGACCATGCTTTCGAGCCGGCTGATCGCGTCGCGCGGCGAGTTCGCGTGGATCGTCGTCATCGAGCCGTCGTGGCCGGTATTCATCGCCTGCAGCACGTCGAACGCCTCCGCACCGCGGATTTCGCCAAGGATGATGCGGTCGGGCCGCATCCGCAGCGCGTTGCGCACGAGGTCGCGCTGCGAGATCCCGCCGAGTCCTTCCGTATTCTCCGGCCGCGTCTCGAGACTGACGACGTGCGGCTGAAGCAGTTGCAGCTCGGCCGCATCCTCGATCGTCACGATGCGCTCGTGCTCCTCGATGTGCTGCGACAGCGCGTTGAGCAGCGTCGTCTTGCCCGACCCGGTACCGCCCGAGATCACGATGTTCAGCCGGCACGCGCACGCGATCTTCAGCACCTGCAGCATCCCGTGCGAAATATTGCCCTGGTGCGCCATCCGCGCGAGCGTGATGTCGCGCTTCGCGAACTTGCGGATCGAGATCGACGCACCGCGCATCGCGATCGGCGGCAGGACCACGTTCACGCGGCTGCCGTCGGCCAGCCGCGCGTCGACCATCGGGCTGCTCTCGTCGACGCGGCGCCCGACCGCCGCCGCGATCCGCTGCGCGACGCTCGTCACGTGCGCGTTGTCGCGAAATTTCAGCGGCGTGAGTTCGAGCCGGCCCGCGCGCTCGACGTACACCTGGTCGGGGCCGTTCACGAGGATGTCGGAGACGGTGTCGTCGGCGAGCAGCGGCTCGATCGGCCCGACGCCGAACATGTCGTTCAGGATCGCGTCGACGATCAGCACCTGCTCGCCCGCCGTGATCTTCAAGCGTTCGCGCTCGACCGTGTGCGCGGCCACCTGTTCGATGCCCGCGCGCACTTCGTCGCGCGTCTTCATCAGCGCCGCCGACATGTTCATCGACGAGAACACCGCGGTGCGAATCGCGTCGAACTTGCCGGAGCGGATGAGTGCCTCGTGGGTATCGGCCACCGCGGGCACGCGCGCGGGCGCAGGCGCCTGGCTCGCGGCCGGGCCCGGCGCAGGCGCGCCGTCGCGCGGCGCGACAGGGGACACGGCCGGCGCAGGGTCCGGCGTCTCCGGTTTGCGGGTACCGAACGTCACGAGCCTTTCCTCCATTTGACGAAGCGCGCGTACCACGGCTCGGCGACGGCCATCGATTCGCCGGTGATGCCGTTCGCGAGCAACCGGATCTCGTCGAGAAAGCCATGGCGTTTGGTGCCTTCGATCGGTTCGCCGAGGTTCTCGGCAACCGCGAGCGTCTGCGGCTCGTGCGGCAGCTCGCGCAGCCTCACGCCGCCGAATGCGTCCTCGAAGTCGGTCTGCGCGACGCGTCCCTTGACCGGCTCGAGCGGGTTGTTCAGCATCATCGACAGCAGCCGCTCGCCGGGCAGCTCCCTCACGAAGCGCGCAAGCCGGGCGGCTTCGTACGCGGCGTGCACCGAGCGATCGGCGACGACGTAGACGAGATCGGACGCCGCCAGGGCGTCCTCGAAAAGTTGGCCGGCGCGGTTGCCCACGTCGAACAGCACGTAATGGAAGCGGTCCTTCAGCATGTCGACGAGCAGCGCGACCGCATCGTCGCGCAGCGGCGCGTCTTCGCCGTACGCGAGTTCGGCCGAAAGCACGTGCAGGCGGTCGCCCTTCGTGACGAACATGCGTTCGAACAACGCGTCGTCGGGACGCTGTTCCATGTTCAGCAATTCGATCAGCCCGTTGTTGCTCGACAGCCCGAACATCGAATTCGCGCCGCCGCCATGCAGATTGAGGTCGATGTACGCCACGCGGCGGCGCTTCTCACCCGCCAGGCAGCGCGCCAGACTCACCGCGATCGTGGTCGTGCCGACGCCGCCGCGCGCGCCGACGAAGCTGACGATCTTGCCGGTGCGCACCTGCACGACCGATTCCGTCGCCGTCAGCGCGCGCCGGATCAACTCGACGGTCAGCGGCTTCACGATGTAGTCCTGCACGCCGATGCCCAGCAGGTTGCGGAACAGCCCGACATCGTTCTGCGTGCCGATCGCGATGACCCGCACCGACGGATCGCACACCTCCGCGAGCCGCATCAGGTCCGACACCGGCAGCACCGAATCCGACACGTCGACGATCAGCTGGCGCGGCGAGCGCTCGTGCTGCTGAAGCAGCCGGATCGCATCGTCGCAGCGACCGGGCTGCACATGGGTGCGCGTGATCGACAGATCCTGCGCGACGCGCCGGATCACGTCTTCGCTGCCGGCATCGGACACGACCGCGACGAGATCCGCCGCTCCGGCAGTGGCGGCGTGCTGGGCGTTCCGGCGGTCGAGAACGTTCATGGGCGGCATCTTGATCGCATCGGAAGTGGGTCAATGGCCGGGCGAGCCGGTCGTCGTCAACGTCTTGCCCGGCGCGGGCTGCTTCACGCGATCCTCGACATAGCGGCGCACCGCGTCGGCCGCGACTTGCGCATCGGCGCCGCCGTACGGCACGGGCGCGACGAGATCTTCCGGCCGCGCGAGCATCGTCGCGAGATTCGTGTACGTCGCGCAGCCGAACGGCACGCCGGGCCGCCCGAACCCCGCATCGACGAGATGCGACGGCTGCATCAGCTTCGCGCAGTCGGGCGGCACCGCGTGCACGCCGTCGAAGCCGATCGCGCGCGCATCGGGCAGGTTGATCGGCGGCGGCGCCGACAGGCAGCCTGCCAGCGCCGGCGGCAGCAGGACGGAGACGAGGGTTCGAACTCGCATGCGTGCTCCTCCGGTCAGTACACGAAGCCGGCGGCGCCGACGAGACGCGGCGTGTCGCCCGACAACAGGTCGATCCCGAGATTGCGCTGGATCGCGAACTCGAGATCGCTGCTCGGCCGCGCGACGGTGTCGAGCGCCTGCTCGAGCTGCCCGGGGCCGGTCGGCTGCACGATGTACGGCGTCACGATCACGACGACCTCGGTCTTGTTGTCCTGGAAGTTCTTCGACGAAAACAGCCGGCCGATGATCGGCAGCCGGCCGAGCCCCGGGATCTGCGACACGGTATCGGCCGTCTGGCTCTGCAGCAGCCCGCCGATCGCGAAGCTCTGCCCGCTCGACAGCTCGACCGTCGTCTCGACGCGCCGCACGGAGAGCCCCGGCACCGTGACGCCGCCGGTCGTCACGCTGTTGCTCGAATCGACCTCGCTCACCTCCGGCCGCACCTTCAGGCTGATCCGGTTGTCGGCGAGCACGGTCGGCGTGAAGTCGAGCGACACGCCGAACGGCTTGAACTCGACCGTGATCGCGCCGGTCGTGGTGCCGGCCTGCGCGACCGGAATCGGAATCTCGCCGCCGGCGAGGAAGCTCGCGGTCTGCCCGGACATCGCGGTGAGATTCGGCTCCGCGAGCATCGTGATCAGGCCCTCCTGATCGAGCGCGTCGAGCACGACGTCGATCGACCAGCGCCCCGTGTGGAAACCGCCAAGCACCGAATACGCGCCGGTCGGCGACAGGTTGAACAGCTTGGTCGTCGGATCGAACAGCGTGCGCCCGTTGAACAGCCCGCCGATGAAGTTGCCGGCCGCGCCGAGCGAACTCCAGTTGATGCCGAGCTGCTGCGTGACGTTGCGGCTCACTTCCGTCACGCGCACGCGCAGGTTCACCTGGATCGGGCGCGACAGCGTGAGCCGGTTGACGATCTTTTCCTTGTCGTTCAGATAGGGCGTGAGCGACTGCATCACGGCGTCCGCGTCCGCCGCGCTCGGCACCTTGCCCGACACCATCAGCGAACCCGGCGCGCCGGACACCGACAGCTTCAATTGCGGAAAGCGGCTGTCGAGCACCGCCTGCAGCGACGCGGTGTCGACCTGCACGATCACCGTCCGGCGCAGGATCGGCCGATGGTTCGCGCCGAGCGCGATCAGCGTGGTGGTGCCCGCCTTCTTGCCGAACACGAACACGGTGCGCGGCGACGGCACCTGGATGTCCGCGATGCCCGGATCCGCGACGAACATCGCGGTCGCGGGTTCGGACAGCGACAGCAGCTCGCCCTTGCCGGTCGCGATCGACAACGCCGCGCCGCCGTCCGCCGCCTGCGCGCGCTGCGCGAGCGCGACGCCCGGCGCGACGATGCAGGCCAGGCACCCGAAAGCAATCCAACGAACGATGCGCACCATGCGTGTTCCCGTCAAATGCCGGCCGCCGGGCGGCCGGCCCCGAATCGTCACCGCGTCACTGCGGCACCGCCATCCGTGGCGCCTGCGCCGTCGCGTCCACGCCGGCATTGCCGCCCGCAGGCGCAGCCGGCGCAACCGGCGTGCCCGGCCAACCCGATGGCAGCGGCGGCACGCCCGGCGTGCCGGTGCCGCCGCCGCGCGACCCATCGTCCACCGACGAGCCGCGGTAGATCACGACCGTATTGCCCTGCGACGCCGGCCGCGTGCCGGCGTCCGTTCTCGCGGACGGCGCCCGCGCCGCGCCGCGGGCCGCGCGCGACACGTCGCCGGCCCATACCGGCGGGGTATCGGGTCCCGCTTCGTCACCGCCCGCCGCCTGACGGCGATCGCTCGTCGCGAAGCTGCGCAGCGCCAGCGACAGCGAGCCGAGGCGCGTCGCGACCAGCACGACCTGTGCAGTGCGCGGCGCGACCTCGAGGGTGACCGTGCGTGCGCGGGCCGGCACGTCCGGCGCACTCGCCGGCGTCTTCGCGCGCTGGAATTCCGAGCCGACCGCGAGCACGCGCGCGCGCCGCACGACCGTCTCCGCCTCGAACGTGCCGGGCGTCGTCGCCGACCCGCCGATCTCCTGCGTGAGCACCACGTCGACGAAGTCGCCTGGCTGGATCAGCCCCGCGTTCCCCGACACGTCGTCGACCGGCACCGAGATCGCACGCATGCCGGGCTGCAGCGCGGCCGCGAGAAAATCCGGCGCGCCGGCCGGGATCACGTTCTCCGCGCGGATCGGCGCACCGGCGTCGACCCGATTGCGCAGCAGCGCGCCTTTCAGGTTCGCGCCCGGCTGCGACTCGACGAACGCGCCGGCCGGCACCTGCGTGCGCGGCATGCGCTTCCACGCGAGATCGTTGTCGCGCAGCAGCAGCCCTTCGGGCAGGTCCGCCGCCGCGACGCGCACGCGGACCTCGGCCGCTTCGCCGGGCGCCGACGGCGTCGACGCGGCGACAAACAGCTGGCGCAGGATGAACGCGCCGATCGCGGCAGCGATGATCAGGACGGCCATTCTCAGGGGTTTGGGCATGGCGGCGTGCGTCCCCCGGGCCTAGGCAAGCGAAACCGCGTGAGGAAACGGCGCCCAGACGGCCAGCGTGCCGCCGAGCGCGAGCGCGACGCCGTACGGCACGCCGCGCGTCGCGACCGTACGCGCCGGCGCGGTGCGACGCCGCCATGCCACGGCCGCGAGCGCGGCGACGCCGCACGCGGTGCCGCTCGCACCGACGATCGTCAACACCGGGAACGCGAGCGCCGGGCCCGCCCACAGGAACACCGCCGCCGCCAGCTTCACGTCGCCGCCGCCGATCCAGCCCGCGTGACGCAGGCCGGCGAACACCAGCAGCATCGCCGCGGCGGTCGCCACGTGACCGGCGAGTTGCGCGAGCCCTTCGCGCGCGAGTGCCGCCGCGACGAAATACAGCATCGCGAACGCCAGCACCGCACGATTGGACAGGCGCCGCGCGCGCACATCCTGCATCGCGAGCGACACCAGCACGAGCGTCGCCGCCGACTGTACGAGATAGAGCATCGGAGAGCCGTCCGTCGGCGCGCCCCGGCTGGATACGTCGTACCGCTGCGGATCCGTGTGTTCGTCGGCGGCGCGCGGGTTCAGGAGATCAGATCAACGCGGTGACCTTGTTGATCAGCGCGGTGAACACGGACGGCAGGCCGCCGGACGTGCTGCTGAGAATCACCCCGACCGCCGCGAGTGCGACCACGACGATGCCGGCCAGAACGGCGTACTCGAGCGAGCTGACACCACGTTCATCGCGCAGCAAGGTCTTGACGTATTGCAGCATGACAACCTCCGTGTGACGGGGTCGGTGATCGACCGTTGAATGTAAAGACGCGGCGTTGCTTCGGCGGCGCACGACGTTCGCCCATTCACGACTCATGCGGCAGCCCTCGCAGCGGGCCGTGCGCATTCCCCAGAATCCATTCGATCACTGCAATGCGCGGTGGGCGGCAATGGCACCTGCCGCTGCGTTCGCGCGTCGGTTGCGGAGCCGCATTGGCACGATGCGGATCACGCTAATTCGTCTAGGGTATAGACAATTTTTTGGGCGATTTCAAATAATTTAGCGTCGGATTGCATTTATGGGCGAAACCCTTCACCGATGAAATACCCGCATGTAATCCACCCCTTTTTAAGCGTGATGCAGGAGGCCTGTGGCGGCGTGCAGAAAGAATGTTAATACCGGCATGCATCGTCGCTTCCGCCATGCATTTCGATGATTTTTATTCAGTTTTTCGATATGCAGCGAATTTTCCTTTCCGAATTTGAAACGGACACTCGCGCGTGTCGCCATTTCCAATCGGCGACATGCGTGATTTGCCAACCCGAAACGCGGCGATAAGCATAGTTCAAATCGTTGCTTGTCCCGCTCGGAAAGCGTCCTCCAGAATGGTTCGGCACCCTCCGGCCCGACTTCCACTCTCGCCATTCGACGCTCCATGATCGACCGATTCCCGTCTCCGTTGCGCCTGCTGCGATCGCTGCTGATCGCGTCCGCCATTGCGTTGCCGGCTGCCGCCGCGCATGCCGACAAGCCCGCCACCATCCGCATCGGCGTCGCCCAGCAAGGCGCCGGCGATCCGCCGACCTTCGGCGGATCGAGCGCGGCCACCGTGCAGTTGCAGCAACGGGTGGAGAAGGAATTCGCCGCCGACGGCATCAAGGTACAGTGGCTGTTCTTCAAGGGCGCGGGGCCGGCCGTCAACGAGGCAATCGCCAACAAGGCGCTCGACTTCGCATACCAGGGCGACCTGCCTGCCGTGCTCGCCCGCTCGAACGGGATCAAGACGCGCCTGCTGCTCGCTGCCAGCGTGCGCTCGGGCGTCAAGATCGCGGTGCCGCCCGACTCGCCGATCCGTTCGATCAAGGACCTGAAAGACCGCCGCGTGTCGATTTTCCGCGGCACCAACCTGCAGCTCGTCGCCGACAACGCGCTCGCGAAGAACGGCCTCGGCGAACGCGACCTGCGCGTGATCAACCTCGACTCCGCCAGCTCGCTCGCCGCGCTCGCGTCGAAAGGCATCGATGCGTCGGTCGGCGACTACCAGCTGTACAGGCTGCGCGACGCGGGGCTCGCGAAGATCATCTACGAATCGCAGAACGACGGCCCGCAGTTGACGCGGCAGACCCACCTGCTCGTGCTCGACGATTTCGAGCGCGCCCACCCGGACATCGTGCAGCGCGTCGTCACCGCGTACGTGAAAGGCGCGCAATGGTCGTCCGACGAGGCGAACCGCGATGCGCTGTTCAAGCTGTGGGCGAAAAGCGGCGTGCCGTATGCGTCGTGGCAGGCCGACTACGCGAACCAGCGCCTGAAGGACCGGCTGTCCCCGCTGATCGATCCGTTCGTCGTCGCGCGCTACAAGTCGGTCGCGCAGGACGCGCTGAACCTGAAGCTGATCCGGCAGCCGGTCGACGTCGACGGCTGGTTCGAGCCGAAGTATCTCGACAACGCGCTGCGCACGCTGAAGCTCGAACACTACTGGCAGCGCTACGACGCGGCCGGCAAACCCCTTTCCTGACCCGGACCTGCGCCGATGAGCGACACCGCGTTTTCGATTTCGTCGTCCGAGCCGCATGCAATCGCCACGCCGCCACACCGCGCGGCAGTCGTGAAGCGTCTCGCGTGGCAGCTCGCGCCCTGGGTGCTGCCCGCGCTGCTGTTCGCGCTGTGGGCCGTCGGTAGCGCGCGCGGCTGGATCGCGCCGCAAATCCTGCCGCCGCCGGAACGCGTGGTCGAATCGCTCGCCGAACTCGCGACGAGCGGCGATCTCGCGCGCCACACGCTGATCAGCCTGCAACGCGTCCTGGTCGGCTTTGCGGCCGGCACGCTGCTCGGCTTTTCAATCGGCGTCGCGCTCGGCCTGTCGCGCACGCTGGAGGCCTACGTGCTGCCGAGCTTCAACGCGCTCGTGCAGATTCCGGTACTTGGCTGGCTGCCGTTCCTGCTGCTGCTCGTCGGCGTCGGCGAACCGCTGAAATACCTGCTGATCGCGCATGCGGCACTCGTCCCCGTCACGCTGAGCACGTTGCAGGGATTCCGCCAGACACCGCCCGCGCTCGACGAAGTCGCACGCGTGTTCGGCTACACGCGCCGGCAACGCATCGTCCATGTCGTGCTGCCGGCCGCGATCCCGACGCTCGCGACCGGCGTGCGGCTCGCGTTCACGAAATCATGGCTCGCGCTCGTCGTCGTCGAGCTCGTCGCGTCGTCCGAAGGGCTCGGCTACCTGATCGTGTACGGGCGCCAACTGTTCCAGCTCGATCTCGTGATGGCGGCCGTGGTCGTGGTCGGCGCGGTCGGCCTGCTGATCAACCGGCTGCTCGACGCGCTCGAGGCACGCCTGCGCCGCGGCGTACCGTCCGCGTTTCGCGGCTGAACCGGCCTGCCCCATCGAAGGAGAATCACCCGTGCCGCATTCCGCTACCCCGGCACTCGCGCCGGACGATCCGTCGACGCCCGCCCGCCACCGGCGCGCGCCCGACTGGCGCGGCCTCGTGCTGCCGCTCGTGGCGTTCGCACTCTGGTGGGCGATCGCTTCCGCGCATCTCGTGAAAAGCGGGCTGCTCGTCGGCCCGTCCGACGTGCTGCGCACCGCCTGGGCACAGGCCGCGAGCGGCGCGCTCGGCCGTGCATTGTCGGCCTCGCTCGCGCGCGAAGCGTGCGGCTTCGCGATCGGCGCGACGGGCGGGCTGCTGCTCGGCGCCGCGCTCGGGCTGTCGCGTGTCGCCGCACGCATGGTCGGCCCGAGCTTCGACACGTTCAAGCAGGTCTCGCTGTTCGCGTGGATTCCGCTGATTTCCGTCTGGTTCGGCCTCGGCGACGTCGCGAAAGTCGTGTTCCTGTCGCTCGCCGCGCTGCTGCCCGTCGCCGCGCACACGTGCGACGGCATTCACGCGGTGCCGCGCGCGTATGTCGACGTCGCCCGCGCGCTGCGCTACTCGCGGCTCCAGCTGATTCGCCACGTGATCCTGCCGGCCGCGCTGCCGTCGATCTTCACCGGGCTGTACCTCGGCCTGATCTATTCGTGGCTCGCGACGCTCGGCGCCGAATACCTGCTGGTCGCAGGCAGCGGCATCGGCAACACGCTGATCGACGGCAGCGAGCAGTTCCGGATGGATCTCGTGCTGTTCGGGATCATCGTCGTCGGTATCACCGGCTGGGCACTGAACGCGATCGCGCGGGCGATCGAGCGCAAGGTGCTGGCCCGCCGCGGCGACCTGTCGCGCTGATCCTCCGTCCCTTATCCGCCCCAACCTTCATCGCCCCGCCATGACGACGCTCTCCTCCGATTCGCTCGACATCCTCCACGTGAGCAAGCACTACGCACAACGCGGCGCGACGCTCGCCGTACTCGACGACGTATCGCTGCACGTGCGCGCCGGCGAATTCGTCACGATCGTCGGCGCAAGCGGCTGCGGCAAGTCGACGCTGCTGCGGCTGGTGGCCGGGCTCGACACCGACTATGCGGGCGAAATCCGCGCCGGCGACGAACGCGTGCGCGACACGTCGCTGCAGCGCGGAATCGTGTTCCAGGATCACCGGCTGTTCCCGTGGCTGACCGTCGAGCAGAACATCGCCGCCGCGCTGCGCAACGCGCCGCTCGATGGGGCCGCGAAGCGGCGTGCGGTCGCCGATCACGTCGCGCTCGTCGGGCTGAACGGATTCGAGCACGCCTTTCCGAACCAGTTGTCGGGCGGGATGGCGCAGCGCGTCGCGATCGCGCGCGGCCTCGTGAACCGCCCGCGCGTGCTGCTGCTCGACGAGCCTTTCGGCGCGCTCGACGCGCAGACGCGCGCGCGGATGCAGAACGAACTGCTGCGCATCTGGGAACAGGAACGCATCACGATGATGCTCGTCACGCACGACGTCGACGAAGCCGTCTATCTCGGCGATCGCGTCGTCACGATGGCGCCGCGCCCGGGCCGCATCGAGCGCATCGTCGATGTCGCGCTGCCGCGGCCGCGCCGGCGCGATTCGCCGGAATTCGCGCGGTTGCGCGACACGGTGCTCGCCGATTTCGAAGAAAACGAACCGCCGCGCGACGGCGGCACGGGCGGCACGCGCATCGGCGCGCCGCGCCCGCACCGGATCGGCGAATGGCGGCTCGCGTGGTAGCGGCGTCACGCAGCCGGATTGCCCGGCATCGCCTATCGTTCATCGCAGCAGGCACGCTAAGGTTGTGACGATTCATCGGTTCCGGTTCCGCGCAGTCCCTGCTTGAATGGAGACTCGACCGATCCGACTCCAGGAGACTCACGATGTCCGAAGTCCAGCACGCCGCACAACCGTCTTCGCATGCTTCGCACGCCGCGCCGAGCACGGCCGCCGTTCCGCTCCAGCTTCGCCAGGTCGCCGGCCGGATCGGCGCCGAAATCGCCGGCGTCCGGCTGTCGGCCACGCTCGACGACGCGACGTTCGATGCGGTCCAGGCCGCGCTGCTGCGCCACAAGGTGCTGTTCTTCCGGGGCCAGCACCATCTCGACGACACCGCTCAGGAAGCGTTCGCACGCCGCTTCGGCGACACCGTCGCGCACCCGACCGTGCCGTCCGTCGACGGCAGCGCGCATCTGCTCGAACTCGATTCCGCGCACGGCGCGCGCGCCAATTCGTGGCACACCGACGTGACCTTCGTCGATGCGTACCCGAAGATCTCGATCCTGCGCGCGGTCGTGATTCCGCCGTTCGGCGGCGACACCGTGTGGGCCAATACGGCCGCCGCGTACGCGCATCTCCCCGGTCCGCTGCGCGCACTCGCCGACACGCTGTGGGCGCTGCACACCAACGCCTACGACTACGCGTCGACGCACGTGCATGCCGACGACACGCAACTGAAGCGCTACCGCGAAGTGTTCACGTCGACCGTCTACGAAACCGAGCACCCGGTCGTGCGCGTGCATCCGGAAACCGGCGAGCGCACGCTCGTGCTCGGCCACTTCGTGCAGCGGCTCAAGGGGCTGTCGTCGCAGGATTCCGCGCACCTGCTGCAGGTCTTCCACGAGCACGTGACGCGCCTCGAGAACACCGTGCGCTGGAACTGGCAGGCAGGCGACGTCGCGATCTGGGACAACCGCGCGACGCAGCACTACGCGATCAACGACTACGGCGATGCGCGCCGCGTCGTGCGCCGCGCGACCGTGCACGGCGACGTGCCGGTCGGCATCGACGGCCGCCAGAGCGTCGTGCTGAAAGGGCCGGGCGCAACGCTGCAGTAACGCCCGCCTCGCGCGGCGGCGTCATGTCCTGCGCCGCCGCGCCGTTCCCTACCGAAGATCCGATCATGAGCGTCCCGTCACCGCACCGACACTTGCACACGCAACGATGTCGGCCCGCCGCCCCGTTCACTTCCGCCAGGAGCGTCGCATGAGCGCCCTACTCGAACCCGCCGCCCAGCCGGTCGACGTGATTCCGCTGTCCGCCCATATCGGTGCGGAAATCCGCGGCGTCGACCTCACGCAACCGTTGACCACGCCGCAGATCGCCGCGATCCGTGCCGCGCTGCTGCAATGGCGCGTCATCTTCTTCCGCGAACAGTTCCTCACGCACGAGCAGCACGTCGCGTTCTCCGCGCAGTTCGGCGAACCGACGGTCGGCCACCCGGTGTTCGGGCATGTCGACGGCCACCCGGCCGTCTATTCGATCGCGAAGCATCGCAAGGCGACGCGCTTCGAAGGCGAACCGGTGCGCCGGCCGTGGACGGGCTGGCACACCGACGTGACGGCCGCCGTGAATCCGCCGTGGGCGTCGATCCTGCGCGGCGTGACGATTCCGCCGTACGGCGGCGACACGCACTGGACCAACCTGGTACGTGCGTACGAGACGCTGTCCGCGCCGCTGCGCGGCTTCGTCGACGGCTTGCGCGGCATCCACCGCTTCACGCCGCCGGCCGGTGCGCGCGCCACCGGCGCGTTCGACGCGGCCGTCGAACGCCGCCCGCTCGTGACCGAGCATCCGGTCGTGCGCGTGCATCCCGAGACCGGCGAACGCGCGCTGTACGTCAGCCCGAGCTTCCTGAAATCGATCGTCGGGCTGACGCCGCGCGAGAGCCAGGCGCTGCTCGAACTGCTGTGGGAACACGTGACGCGGCCGGAATTCACGATCCGCTTCAAGTGGGAACCGCGCAGCATCGCGTTCTGGGACAACCGTGCGACCGCGCATCTCGCACCGGTCGACATCTTCGATCTCGACTTCGACCGCCAGCTCTACCGCACGACGCTGACCGGCGACGTGCCGGTCGGCCCCGACGGCCGGCCGTCGGTCGCGCTCGAAGGCTCGCCGGTGGAAGCCGCGGCGGCCATCGCGCTCAACTGATCGCCCTCGACACCGGCGCGCCTGCGCGCGCCGGCTCCTTCTCCGTCAATCGAGCCACACACCGTCGAACCGGTGCCCGCCGAGCGGCGAGAACGTCAGCCCGTGCACGCGCCTGGAGATCGGCAACGACACGATCGACGTCGCGATCGGCGTGAACGGCACCTGATCCTTGAACACCACCTGCGCCTGCTCGTACAGCGACGTGCGTTTCGCGACATCCGCGTTCGAGCGTGCGGCACTGACGAGTCGTTCGAAATCCTGATTGCACCACTTCGCGAGGTTGCTGCCGTGCACCGCGTCGCAGCCGAGCAGCGTGCCGAGCCAATTGTCGGGATCGCCGTTGTCGCCCGACCAGCCGTACAGGATCGCGTCATGCTGGCCGTCGTGCTTCGCGCGGCGGTTGTATTCGCCCCATTCGTAGCTGACGATCTTCGCGCGCACGCCGATCTTCGCCCAGTCCTGCTGGATCAGTTGCGCCATCAGCTGCGCATTCGGGTTGTACGGGCGCTGCACCGGCATCGCCCACAGCGTCAGGTCGAAGCCGTTCGGAAACCCGGCCTGCGCGAGCAGCGCCTTCGCGGCGGCCGGATCGCGCGGTGCATCCTTCAGGCGCGGGTTGTACGACCATTGCGCGGGCGGCATCGGGTTCGTCGCGATCTTCGCGTCGCCGTTGAACACGGTCTTCACGATCGCCGTCTTGTCGATCGCAATGTCGAGCGCGCGCCGCACGTCGACGCGATCGAGCGGCGCATGCTGCGTGTTGTACGCGACGAAGCCGACGTTGAACCCCATCCCCGAGAACAGCGACAGCTTCGGGTCGCGCCGCACCGTCTCGAGATCGGCCGGGCGCGGGAACACCGATACCTGGCACTCGCCGGCCACCAGCTTCTGCAGGCGCGCGGCCGGATCGGGCGTGATCGCGAACACGAGGCGCGCGAGCTTCACGTCGTCCGGCTTCCAGTAATCGGGATTCGCGTCGTAGCGGATCAGCGCATCCTTCTGGTACGCGCGCAGCAGGAACGGCCCCGTGCCGACCGGGAACTGGTTGATGTCGGACTCGCGATGGCGCGCCGCGAGTTGCGACGCATACTCGGCCGACAGCACCGACGCGAACGCCATCGCGAGGTTGCGCACGAACACGACGTCGGGCGTCTTCAGCACGAAGCGCACCGTGTAGTCGTCGACCTTCTCGATGCGCTCGACGTTGCGGTCGAACCCGAGGTCGCTGAAATACGGGAAGCTGACCGGGTAGGCCTTGCGGAACGGATCGTCCGGATCGAGCATGCGGCGGAACGTGAACACGACATCGTCGGCCTGGAACGGCCGCGTCGGCTTGAACCATGCGGTCGTCTGGAATTTCACGCCGTGCCGCAGATGGAACGTGATCGTGCGCTGGTCCGGCGATACGTCCCAGCTCGTCGCGAGCGACGGTTCGAGATCGAGCGTGCCGCGCTTGAACTGCACGAGCCCGTTGTAGATCGTGTACGTGCTCGCGTCGAAATCGGTGCTCGTCGTGTGCTGGCCCGGATCGAAGCCGGCCGGGCTGCCCTCGGTGCAGTACACGAGCGTCTTGCCGGTCGGCGCGGCCAGCGCCTGTGTCGCTGCGCCGGCGAGCAGCAGCGACGCGGCGATGCAGCGCAGCGCGGCAGCGGCATGCGGTACGCCACGCGCACGACGCGTGGCTGACGAAACGTAAGCGTTCTTCATGGTGGCGGAGAGAAAGGATGGCTGTCATGCGAATGACGACGGCCGATCTTCGCGCGCCTCCCGCCGATCGCTTACCAATTAATTCGGCGTTGCTTATCGTCGCCGATGCATCCCGCTGCCCGTGCATGAAAACGTCCACGCAAGCGCCGGACGCACGATCCGGCTGCCTGTCGTACCGCCGCCTTCCGGCCCCCTGCAGACTTTCCGGAATGGGCGCATCGTATCGGCTGGCAAACGCCGGCACGGGTGCGCCGGGATCCGCCCGGCGCCGCTGCGCCGCCGAGTCCTGGAGGACCCACGATGTCGATCAGTCCCGATACGCCCTCTCGTCCCGTGAAATCGCCGGGCCCCGATCATCCGATCACGATCGAACCGCATCCGTGGCGCGTGGTGGTGACGGTGGCCGGCAAGGTCGTCGTCGATACGCGCCATGCGCTGGCGCTGCGCGAGGCCAGCTATCCGGCCGTGCTCTACCTGCCGCGCGAAGACGCCGACATGTCGCTGCTGCAACGCACGGACCATGCAACCTACTGTCCGTACAAGGGCGACTGCGCGTACTACTCGATCCCGTCCGGCGGCGAGCGCGCGACCAACGCGGTCTGGACCTACGAGCATCCGTATCCGGCCGTCGAAGCGATTCGCGGGCACCTTGCGTTCTATCCCGATCGCGTCGACGCGATCGAGGAAAGCGCTGCCGGCACCGATTGAGCACCGCCGCGCCGCTGATTTGCATATACGCATTCGTTGGTTGGCCACCGGCCGGTGCGGCCGTATCGTCCTGAATCCGGCGCGGGCCGGCCCGCTGCGTGCATCGCCCGCATCCGGCCCTGCCTTGCGCCGGCCGCGCCGTCTTCGCGCGCGGTCCGTGAACCCGCACGCAGGATGGCCCGATGAACGACACACCGCACGCAGACGTTGAAGCGACCCCGACGAACCCGCGCCGCCGCCAATGGCTGCACGGCGCGGCCGCCGGCCTGGCCGGGCTCGCGCTCGGGCCGCTCGCGGCCCGGCCCGCACTGGCCGACGACACCGGCACGCGGCTGCGCATCGGCTTCCAGAAGTACGGCAACTTCGTCGTGCTCAAGGCCCGCGGCACGCTCGAGAAGCGGCTCGCGAGCCAGGGCGTCACCGTGCAATGGCTCGAATTCCCGGCCGGCCCGCAGCTGCTCGAAGGGCTGAACGCCGGCGCGATCGACGTCGGCACGGTCGGCGAAACGCCGCCGATCTTCGCGCAGGCCGGCGGTGTCGATTTCGTCTATATCGGCAACGAGCCGCCCGCGCCGCACGGCGAGGCGATCATCGTGCTGCCCGATTCGCCGATCCGCACCGTCGCGCAACTGCGCGGCAAGAAGGTCGCGTTCAACAAGGGTTCGAACGTCCACTACCTGCTCGTGAAGGCGCTCGAACGCGCGGGCCTCACGTATGCGGACATCCAGCCGATCTACCTGACGCCCGCCGACGCACGCGCCGCGTTCGTGCAGCGCAGTATCGATGCGTGGGTGATCTGGGATCCTTACTTCGCCGCCGCCGAGCGGCAGCTCGGCGCGCGCGTGGTCGCGAACGGCGACGGGCTCGTGCGCAACACGCAGTACTACCTCGCCGCGCGCAAGTATGCGGCCGCGCACCCGCAGGTGCTGCGCACGCTGCTCGACGAAGTCGACGCGGTCGACCGCTGGGCGCGCGATCACGTTCCCGAGGTCGCCGCGCAACTGTCGCCGCTCGTCGGCCTCGACGCGCCGACGCTCGAAGTCGCGCTCAAGCGCGCCGGCTACGGCGTGCAGCCGATTACCGATGCGACGGTCGCGTATCAGCAGAACATCGCCGACACGTTCAGCACGCTGAAGCTGATTCCGGGCAAGCTGTCGGTCGCCAGCGCGCGCTGACGCATCACGGCGCGGGCGCGGCGCCGATGCGCCGCCATTCGTCGTAGTCGGTGACGAGGCCCGCGTCGTCGATCGCGATATCGGCCGCATACGTGCCGCTCTCGTAGCGGTATAGGTGTGGCGCCGTGCGCGTGTAGCGCTGCTCGCCACGCACGATCACGAAATCCGGAAAACGCAGCCACGCGGTGCGGATCACGGCCGATTCGCCGACGGCGAGCGCGAGCCGCCGGATCGGCAGCGTATTGGTCGACGGGCTGAAGCCGAGATCGATGTCGGTCGCGCCCGCGAGCGCCGGTGCGTCGACGCCGTCGATCGTCCATCGGCCTGCGTCGCAGGCGATGTCCGACTGCTGCTGCGTCGTGCCGACCCAACGCGTCACGCGCGCCGTGCGCGTGAGCCAGTCGGCGCCGCATGCAATCGCGTAGTCGACGCGAAACGGCGTGCCGTCGATCGCCCCCGCCACCGAACCCGACAGGTCGATGCCCGAGTGCGACTCGACGAGCCGGCACCATTCGCACGCCTGCCACGTCTGCACGATCTGCCAGGCGACGCAGTGCGTGCGTGTGGCTTCGTCCTGTTGCGTCATGCCGCCTCCTGTCGGTCGCGCGGAAGCCGATTGTCGCTCATCGTGCCGATGAACACACGCGGCTTCCGCGACCGCGATCCCGGGAGAAGGCCGACGACACTCAGCCGGCTGCCGCACCGGCCACCTCCGCGCAGCTGTCGGGTTTCCACAGGAACGTACGCGCCACGCGGTCCTGATCGAACAGCACCTTGTACTGGCATTGAACCGGCCCGCTCTTCGATGGCAGGTGGAACAGATAGTCCCACTCGCGCACGCCCATCCACCCTTCCGAGAAATGCGGCGTGCCGAGCAGCGCATAAAGCTGCGTCTTGTTCATGCCGGCACGCACGCTGCGCAGGTTGTCGAGGTTCGGCCACGACCCGTCGTTCACACCGGCATGGCTCACGTCCGGAAAGACGGGCTGGTCGGTCGTGCCTTCCGGCGTGACGGTGCTGAGACTGCCGCAGCCCGCGGCGACGACGGCGAGACAGACGGCCGCCGCCGCGCGTGCGGCCTGGATCGAGACGCGAATGCGCTGGTTGTGCATGGATCGCTGGACTCCGGTGTGATGGATTGTCATGAGGCGTGCGCTCACCACTGGTAGCCGACGCCGACCGACGCGCCGAGGTCGCCGCGCGACGTGCTGCTCGCGGAGCCCTTCAGCACCCAGTTGCCGTTGTCGGACACCGTCGACAGCCCGAGCGCGACGCCGCTTTCGCCGCGCCATGCGCCGCCGCCGAGTGCGACCATGCTCTTGCCCGGCAGGTACGCCTGCGGCAAGCCGGCCATCGCCATCGCCGCGGCAACGCCCGCGGTCAGCCGGTGGTCGAGGCCCTGCAGGTCGCTGCGCACGCCCGCGATCTGGCTCCCGAGGCCGTGTTCCATCGCGCGCAACTGGTTGACGTTGACCGCATCGGTGCCGGCCGTGCCGGGCGCCACGTTGACGATCTGACGCTCGCGGCCGGCCGCGCCCATCGACACCGCGTTGTCTCGACTGCCGTCGGAACCCGCACCCAGCGCGACCGAATTGCTGCCCGACGCCTTCGCACCGTTGCCGACCGCCGTCGAATTGCTGCCCGTCGCGCTCGCCTGGTTGCCGAGCGCCGTGCTGTTCGCACCCGACGCGACCGCGCCCGCGCCGCCGGCCACCGCGTTGCTGCCGCTTGCGGCAGGCGCGACCGGCGTGCGGTCCTGGCTGACCTGGAACATGCCGCCCGAGCCGTTCTTCACGCTCGTCACGTCGCCTTCGACATTCGTCATCCGGTCGCCGAGCTTCCGCACGTCGTCGCCGACGTTCACGACATCGCCGGCCACTTTCTGCACCTGCTGATCGGTGTAGTCCTTCGCCGCCTCGACCGCACCGTCGAGCTGGCGCACGTTCACCGCGTCCGTCGCTTCGCGGCCGTCGGCCACGTTGCTGACCGTGCGCTCGGCGCCCGGCGCACCGACCGACACCGTGCCGGCCGTGCTGTTCTGCGCGCCGGAATACTTGCCCGTGTACTGCTCCGCGCCACGATCGGCGGCCGAGCCCGCGCCCAGTGCGACATCGCCGTCCTTGTTCGCGACCGCGCCGTTGCCGACCGCAACCGAATTGACGCCGTTGGCGTTCGCCGCCGGCCCCATCGCCGCGCTACCCGCGCCGTTCGCCTGCGCGTCGGGCAGCGGCGCCGCGCCGCCGTTCGCGTGGAAATACTTGATGCCGCCGCCGTTCGCGATGTTGTCGACCTGGTCGCCGAGGCGTGTCACGTTCTGGTTCGTCTCGTACAGTTGCGAACCGTTGACCGCGTCCGTGCTGGTCGCCGACAGTTCGCCGGCCGCGACGTTCGTGATCGTCGCCGGCGCGCCGCCCGGGTTCATCGTCACGTGCGTGTAGTCGATCGTGCCGTCCGGGTTGCGGTCGTACTTCACCGCGCCCGCGCTCAGGTCGCCGACGCTCGCCTGCAGCGACTTCAACTGGCTGACGTTCACGGCATCGGTATCGCCGGAACCGGCCGCGACGTTCGTGATCCGGCGTTCCGCGCCGCTGCCGCCGATGCTCACCTCGCCGACCGGGTTCGTGCCGGCCAGCGTGCCCGTGCCCGCGTTGTACGCGGCGTTGCCGAGCGTGCTGCCGTCCGCGACCGCATTCGCACCGAGCGCGACACTGCCGGCGTGGCTCGCCGTTGCCTGGCGGCCCAGCGCCAGTGCGTCGTCGGCGCTGGCGGTCGCCGCGTAGCCGACGGCCGTACTGCCCGGTGCCTGGGCGAATGCGTCAGTCTGCGCGAGGCCCGCTTCGTTCGTGCGTGCATAACGGATACCCGTCCCGTTCCGGTCGGTGTACGACTGGCTCGTATCACCGGCGATGTGGTTCAGCGTGTCGCCGAGCTTCGTCACGTTCTGGTTCGTGTCATTGAGTTGCGAACCGTTCACCGCATCCGTGCTCGCGGCCGACACGTCGCCCGCCGCAACATTGCCGAGCTTCGACGGCGAGCCGCCCGGATTCAACGTCACGCTGCCGTAGTTGATCGACCCGTCCGCGTTCGTATCGTATTTGACCGCCCGGTCCGACACCGCGGTCAACTGGTTCACGTTGACCGCATCGGTCGCGGCCGTTCCGCCGGCGACGTTCTTGATCTGGCGTTCGCTGCCCGCGCTGCCGACCGACACCGCGCCGGTCGACGCGATCGCATCGCCGCTGAACTTCGCGGGGCCCGCCGCATTCGCCGCACCGATGCTGTTCGAACCGAGCGCCACGCTGTCGTCGATGCTCGTCACGGCCCCCGCGCCGAGCGACACCGAATTCGTCCCGCTCGCACGCGTTTGCGTGGCCGGGTTGTAGCTCGCGCCGCTCGATACGCCGTCGTTGCCGGCCGCGCGCGAATCGGACGCGCCGATCGCGATCGACCGGTAGCCGTCCGCCAGCGCCGAGTGCCCCATCGCGATACCGCTCTCGCCCTTCGCATACGCGACATTGCCGAGCGCCATCGAATAATCGCCGGTTGCCGCCGATTGCCGGCCGACCGCGATACTCGTATTGCCGCTCGACAGCGCAACGGTCCCGATCGCCACGCCCGAGTTGCCCTGCACCGCCGTCGCGCCGACGCCGAGCGCCACGCCGCCCTGCGCGGCATTCGCGCGATCGCCGACCGCGACGCCGGCCGTCTGCGCGGACGCATTGTTGCCGACCGCCGTCGAACAGCCATTGGTCAGCACGTAGGTGCCGCCGCCCGACGATGGATTACCCGGATTTTGCCGGTCGACGAAATTCTGACCGCAGTTCTGGTCGACCGACGCCGTCATGCCCGACGGTGCATTGTTGGCCCCGCCCGATACGACCGTCTGTGCCGATGCACCGGGCACCGCCAGCGCGAAACCGGTCGCGGCCACACCCAGCGCGAGCAACCCGCGCGATACCGGCAGACGTGCGCGGCGCGCCGGCTTGCCGCACGCGGCGGCGTTCTCGTGAACCGCGATCCACGCGCGGACCGATTCATTCCAGATCGTTTTGTATATCTTGTTCATGGCGGTTTGATAGGTTCCGGCGCTACCGATCAGTAGTGCAGATCAATCTGTTGTTGCAGACAAGAAAAGCAGGAAGCCGGGAGAAACCGAAGCAGACTAACGGACCGGACGTTCGACGCGATGTCACCGGAACCGGTGGCAACGCCGGACGGCCCGGTCAGGAGAAAAGAGATCGACGGGGACGCAGCGGGCCATGCCGTGCATCAACCAGGCACTGTCGAAACGGACAGGACGCGGCGAAGGTTACGGTGCGTCAGGGTTTGGCGGTAGGTTGTCGAACCGATATCCAATATCGGCACGACGCACATCCCTCGCGGAATGGCGCTTTAGTACCATCTTTCGATTGAAAAACGGATCGATATGCGAAATATTTTCCGGCTGGTTGTGAATACGTTGTATTTACCGGAAGATTCATCGCATGCGGCGCGCATTACACGCCATCCGGGAATGAATCGTAGAATTTCGGTGTGGATTATAAGCCGATTTTAATCAGACAAGAGGCGCGATTTCATGGATTTGTTGGCGACGATGCGCATCTACGTCAGGGTCGTAGAGCGCGGGACGATGTCCGGCGCGGCCCGGGATCTCGACATGGGCCAGCCGGCCGTCAGCGAGCGCATCGACAAGCTCGAGAAATTTCTCGGCACCCGGCTGCTGATGCGCAGTGCGCGCACGCTCAACTGCACGGAAGAAGGCCGCATCTTCTACGCGCGCAGCAAGGAGCTGCTCGAAGCCGCGGAAGACACGATTGCCGCGGTATCGAAAACGGAAAACACGCTCGTCGGCACGATCCGGCTCGCGGCGCCGCAATGCTTCGGCGAGGTCGTGATGCCGCAGGCGCTGATGCAGATCCGCACGGCCTACCCGCGGCTTCACATCGACCTGGTGCTGAACGACAACATCGTCGATCCGGTCACGGAAGGCGTCGACATCTCGATGCGTCTCGGCCAGCTCGGCGACGGCGGCTTCGTCGCGCATCCGATCGGCGCAGTCGGCCGCGTGCTCGTGGCCGCGCCGTCGTATCTCGACCGGTTCGGCCCGATCGAAACGAAGGCCGACCTCGCGAGCCATCCGTTCATCCGCGTGAAAGGCATCTTCGCGAACGAGCAGCTGCCGCTGCAGGATGAAGACAGGACCGTCGAATACGCGCGGATCCAGACGGTGATGACGACGAGCCACTGGCGCCCGATGTTCGACACGATCGTGGCCGGCGGCGGTATCGGCGTGGTCCAGCTGCCGGCCTGCGTCACCGCATTCCAGCAGGGCAGGCTCGTCGAGATCCTGCCGCGCTACACGATCCCCGACTACGCGCTCAATGCGCTGGTGCAGGCGCAGCGGCCGCTGCCGCCGCGCGTGCGCGCCGTCGTCGACCTGCTGAAGAAGGAGGTCCCGCCGCTGCTGACGAAGCGTCGCCGGTAGCCGTCACCGGCCACCGGCCGCCGTCGTCACGCCTGCAGCGATTTGCCCGGCTCCTTCACGTGCGCGTCGACTTCCATCTGGTAGAAGCGCGCGCTGACGAAGCCGAACAGCGTCCAGCCCAGGAACACGCACAGGCCGCCGAGCATCAGCGCCTGCTCGCCCGAGCTGAACAGCGCATAGAAGCTGTACGCGGTCGCGACCATCGCGATCACGTTCGTCACCAGCGCCTTGCCGGGCGGCACCTTCGCGACCTTCTGGATGGTAATCAAGGCGGCCATCGACATCACGTAAGGCACGAGGTTCGTCACGACCGCCAGATCGACGATCTTCTGGAACTGGCTGCTCAGTTCCGGGCTGATCGTCATCAGCGCCAGCGCGACCTGCGCGACGAGCAGGATCACCATGCCGACGATCGGCGTGCCCGTGCGCGTCGCCCGCGCGAACACCGGCAGGAAGTAGCCGACGTCCGCCGAGCTCTTGAACACCTGCGCGACCGTGAACTGCCAGCCGAGCAGCGAGCCGATGCACGCGATCACCATCAGCGCGGTGACGATCGTGCCGACGGTCGGCGTGAACATCGTCGCGAATGCGATGCCGAACGGCGCATTCGACTTCGCGAGGATCGCGTTCGGCACGATGCCCGCGATCACGTTGGTCGACACGATGTAGAAGATCGCCGATGCGATCGTGCCGCCGAGCACGGCGATCGGCACGTTGCGCTCCGGATTCTCGACGGCATCCGAGTTCGCGCACGCCGATTCGAGGCCGAGGAACGCCCACAGCGTCACCGCGATCGAGCTGCCGACGGCCGGCCCGAACGGTATGTGGTTCGGGTTCCAGGCGGCGCCCCAGGTCGCGCCGCTGAACCAGAACCAGCCGATCAGCGACACGACGACGACCGGGATGATCACGCCCCACACGGTCACCGCGCCGATCCGGCCGGTGATGCGCGAGCCGCCGAAGTTCGCGACCGTCGTGAGCACGAGCAGGAAGATCGTCCACAGGCCCGTCTGCAGTGGCGACAGCGTCGCGTCGAACAGCACGGTGCCGTAGCCGACCGCCGTGACGCCGATCGCGACGTTAGCGATCACGAGCGACAGCCCGTACGTGTAGTTCGCCATGTAGTTGCCGGCCTTGCCGAACGCGTATTCCGCGTAGCCGCCCATCCCGCCCGGCTTGCGGCTCAGCATCCCGCAGCGTGCGAACGCGTAGGCCAGCGCGAGCGAGCCGCCGGCCGTGACGATCCACGACAGCAGCGAGATCGTGCCGACCTGCGCGAGCTTCGACGGCAGCAGGATGATGCCGGAGCCCATCATGTTGACCGCCGTGAGGATGGTCAGCTGCCAGACATTCATCCGGTTCTTCGGCGCGGCCGCCGGGGCCGCGCCGGATATGCGCGCTGTGTTTTCCATGGTGTCGATCCTTCGATGTGAGGCCGCCGCGCGGCCGGTCGCTCGTTCGTCCGTTCAGGCGCTCACGCGGTCAGGCAGTACACGCGGTACGTGCCGTCCTCGACTTCCACGCCGTGCGTATCGTGCGCAAAGCCCGGGAAACGCCGATCGTATGCTTCGAGCGCCTTCAGGTAGCCGAGCACCGGGCCGCCGGCCGGCCCCGCGTTCTCGCCCGGCATCAGGAGCGGAATGCCCGGCGGATACGGCACGACGCCGGTGGCGACCGTGCGCCCGGCCAGTTCCTCGAGCGTGACCTGCTCGACGCGGCCCTGCACGAGATGCTCGTACGCGCGCACCGGGCTCATCTCCGGCGTCGGCAGGATCGAGAACGCCTCCGACATCAGCCGTGTCGTGCCGAGCTGCTCCATCGCCGCGAACATCGTGTCGGCCAGGTCCTTCAGCCCCATGCCCGCATAGCGCGAGCCATGCTCCTTCGCGAGCGACGGAATCGCCATGTCGAGCGGCAGGTTCGCGTCGTAGTCGCGCTTGAAGTCGCACAGCGCGCTGACGAGCGAGCCCCACTTGCCCTTCGTGATGCCGATCGAGAACAGGAACAGGATCGTGAAGTCGGTCGTCTTCTCGACGACGATCCCGCGCGCGTCGAGATACGCGGTCACGACGCTCGCCGGGATGCCGACCGGCATCAGGCCGCCGGCCGGCGCGACGCCCGGCGTCACGATCGACACCTTGATCGGGTCGAGCATGCAGTAGCCGTCCTCGATGTTGCCGAAGCCGTGCCATTGCGCGCCGGGGCGCAGCACCCAGCATGCGGGGTCGCTCGCGAGCAGTTCGGGCGGCGCATCATGGAACGGCAGCGTGCGGCCCGTGCGTGCCTCGAGCACGGTGTCGGGCTGCCAGCATTCGAAGAACCAGTCGCCCTTCGCGCCGAATTCGCTGTTCATCCGCGCGATCATCTGCCGGAACGCGACGGCCTCCTCGATCGACTCGTGCGTCAGCGCCGCGCCGCCGGGGCCGTCCATCATCGCGGCCGCGACGTCGTTCGACGCGATGATCGCGTAGTTCGGCGACGTCGATGCGTGCATCATGAACGTTTCGTTGAACTGGCCATGCGGAATCGGGCTGCGGCCGTCGCGCACGTGGATGTACGATGCCTGCGACAGCGCGGTCAGCAGCTTGTGCGTCGACTGCGTCGCGAACACCGTGGGCCGGTCCGCGTGATGGTCGCGCGGGTCGCCGTGCATCGCATGGCGGTCGCGGTAGATCGGGTTGAAGCGTGCATAGCCGTACCATGCTTCGTCGAAGTGCAGGCGATCGACGCTCGCGCCGAGCAGCTCTTCCACGCGCGTGACGTTGTAGCAGAGGCCGTCGTACGTCGAGTTCGTGATGATCGCGTGCTTCGGCTGGCGATCGGCCAGCCCGGCCGCGAGCGGGTTCGACGAGATCGCTTCGCGAATCGCCGTCTGCGTGAGGCGCTCGGACGCGATCGGCCCGATGATCCCGTAGCGGTTGCGCGTCGGCACGAGGTAGGTCGGGATCGCACCCGACATCGTCATCGCGTGCTCGGCCGACTTGTGGCAGTTGCGGTCGCACAGCGCGATCTGGTCGCGGCTCACGCTCGCCATCAGGATAATGCGGTTCGACGTCGACGAGCCGTTCGTCACGTGATACGTGCGATGCGCGCCGAACACGCGCGCCGCGTAGCGTTCGCTTTCGCCGATCGGGCCCGAGTGATCGAGCAGCGAGCCGAGTTCGCCGACCGAGATCGACAGGTCCGAGCGGAACAGCGATTCGCCGAAGTATTCGAAGAACGCGCGGCCGACCGGCGACTTCAGGAAGCCCGTGCCGCCCGTGTGGCCGGGCGTATGCCACGAGTATTCGTAGACACGCGAGAACTTCGCGAGCGCGCCGAACATCGGCGGCAGCACGGTGGAACGATAGCGTTCGATCGCCGCGTGGATGCGTCCGCCGATGAAGTCGGCCGTATCTTCGAGCAGCCACACGAAATCGTCGACCTGCCCCATCACCGCCGACGGCACCGTCGACGCGACGCTGCGGTCGGCCAGCAGGAAGATCGGCACGTTGCCGTTGCGCTGCCGGACGGCGTCCACCACGGCCTCGGACGGCCCGTGGCCGTCCACGCCGAGATCCCAGTCGAGCAGCACGCACTGGATCGACGGGTCGGAACGGATCAGCATGATCGCATCGTCGGCGGAGGTCGCCGTGAGCACGTCGATGTCGCGTTGCACGAGCTCCGCGCTCAGCGTCCGGACCGCACGCCCGGTCGCCGTTTCCTGCGTGATCTCGTCATCGATCAGCAGCGCACGCATGCCGAGACGACGGATGCCACCGGCAGAAGTATTCATGATGTTGCCCTCGCGGTTCCGATGCTTCGATTGTTGTGTTGTTCATCTCACGAGCACGCGAACAGCAGGCTACGGTCCGCGGCGTGAGACGCTCGCAATTCCGGTTTGATTCGCCATCCAATTCGGAGCCGACTATGCCATAGATGCCTTTCGATGAAAAGCTGACGATTCGGTGAAATCATCGGCGCCTTTCAAAACGGATTTCATAATTGGATCATTTTTATGTGCACCGCAGCATGCCAATTCGCGATTATTTGATCATTCTCATCCGGCAATGACATTGTCATTCCCGGTCGATTGAACTCGCCCGCTTTTGTTGCTACGATCGGCTGCGCCGGGCACTGTCCGATGGCGGCAGTGCCGCGCCCCGCAAGGCTTGTACGTGCGGCGCGCATGCGGCATCCAGCATTCGCGGAAGCGTTTCAAGCGGTTGCAGCGCGTGTCGAATCAGGATTACCTGCCGATGCGAATGCGGCTCCCGTTTCCGCCCATTTACCGGAGAGTTCGCGTGAGCCTGTTGAAAATCGCAGTCGAGCCGGCGCTGATCGGCGCCTTCCTCACCACGCACGAACAGGTCGACGTATTCCAGACCGATTTCACGAATATCGCGGCAATCGTCGTCGGAATCGATTCGGCACAAAAGGTGCTGAAAACCGTCGAAAGAACCGGCTTCGCGATTCCGTTCTTCGTCGCGGTCGAACCCGACCAGGAGGTGCCGCCGTCGATCCTGCCGAGCGCAAGCGGCGTGATCCAGCTCCGCCACGGCGGCCGCCACTACTACGGTCGGCAGATTTCCGCCGCCGCCGACATCTACAGCGAGAACCTGCTGCCGCCGTTCTTCAAGGTCATGCGCGAATACGTGCAGCGCGGCTACGTCGAGTTCGACTGCCCGGGCCACCAGGGCGGCCAGTTCTTCTCGAATCACCCGCTCGGCCGGATGTTCTTCGACTTCTTCGGCGAAACCATCTTTCGCGCGGACCTCTGCAACGCGGACGTCCGGCTCGGCGACCTGCTGATCCACGAAGGCCCCGCGCTGGAAGCGCAGCGCAATGCCGCGCGGATCTACAACGCGGACAAGACCTACTTCGTGCTGAACGGCACGTCGACGTCGAACAAGGTCGTCACGAGCGCGCTGCTCGCGCCCGACGATCTCGTGCTGTTCGACCGCAACAACCACAAGTCGGTGCACCTCGGCGCGCTCGTGCTGTCCGGCGCGCGGCCGGTGTACCTCGAAACCGCGCGCAACGCGTGGGGCCTCATCGGCGGCGTCGACAGCGCGGCGCTCGACGAAGCGCGCATTCGCGACGCGATCCGCGACGTCGCGCCCGAGCGCGCCGACCTGCCGCGCCCGTTCCGGCTCGCGGTCATCCAGCTCGGCACCTACGACGGCACGATCTACAACGCACGCGAGATCGTCGACCGGATCGGGCATCTGTGCGACTACATCCTGTTCGATTCCGCGTGGGTCGGCTACGAGCAGTTCATCCCGATGATGCAGGACTGCTCGCCGCTGATGCTGACGCTCGGCCCCGACGATCCCGGCATCTTCGTCACGCAATCGGTGCACAAGCAGCAGGCCGGCTTCTCGCAGACGTCGCAGATCCACAAGAAGGACAGCCACATCGAAGGCCAGAAGCGCTTCTGCGATCACCGGCGCTTCAACAACGCATACATGATCCATGCGTCGACGAGCCCGTTCTACCCGATGTTCGCGGCGCTCGACGTCAACGCGCAGATGCACGCGGGCCCGGCCGGCAAGCGGCTGTGGCGCGACTGCGTCGCGCACGGCGTCGATGCGCGCAAGCTGCTGATGAAGACCTGCCGCCAGATCCGCCCGTTCGTTCCGCAACAGGTCGACGGCCGCCCGTGGGCCGACTACCCGACCGAGCAGATCGTCGACGACCTGCGCTTCTTCCGCTTCCATCCGGCCGACACGTGGCACGGCTTCGAAGGCTATGCGGACGACCAGTACTTCGTCGATCCTTGCAAGCTGCTGCTGACGACGCCCGGCATCGATCCCGATACGCACGAGTACGCGTCGTTCGGCGCGCCGGCGCCGATCCTCGCGCGCTACCTGCGCGAGCACGGCGTCGTGCCCGAGAAGGCCGACCTGTACACGATCCTGTTCCTGCTCACGCCGTCGGAAAGCTTCGGCAAGCTGCAGCACCTGGTCGCACACCTCGCGCAGTTCGAACGCCATCTCGACCAGGACACGCCGCTGCGCGAAGCGATTCCGTCGCTGTGCGAAGCGTATCCGGAGCTGTACGGCAACATGCGCCTGCGGCAGCTGTGCCAGCGCATGCACGACTTCTACCGCAGCCACGACATGAAGCACCTGCAGAAGCAGATGTTCCGGCGCGCGCAGTTCCCGAAGCAGGTGCTGCAGCCGCAGGCCGCGAATGCCGAGCTGATCCGCAACAACGTCGAGCTCGTCACGCTCGACCGCATCGAAGGCCGGATCGCGACCGAAGGCGCACTGCCCTATCCGCCCGGCATCTTCTGCGTGGTGCCCGGCGAAGCCTGGGGCGGCCCGGCGCTCGACTACTTCCGTGCGCTGGAAGCCGGGATCAACGCGCTGCCGGGCTTCGAGCCGGAGATCCAGGGCGTGTACCTGCAGACGAAGCCGGACGGCACGAAGCAGGCGTCGGCGTACGTGGTGGCGGCCGGCGTCGACGCATCGCGCGCCTGAACCTGCGGGGCGGCCGCGCGCCGCCCTGTTTCTCGACTGCCGCACGGCGCGGGCGCAAGCATCGACACTTGCGCCCCGCCTGACCGTGCGGTACCGTCCACCTTTCCGGGATAACCGAAGCCTCGCCTCGAAACCCATCCGTCGATTCGATCCGATGCGGCCCCGCCCCTGCCCGGCGCTGTCGCGTCGACCGTACAGGAGGGGTGTGCGATGGACGTGCGCGTGTACCTGCTGGCCGCCGCCGTGTTCCTGGCCGGCGTCGCCGAAAACATCTGCGTCGGCATCCTGCCGGCGATCTCTGCCGGCCTTCACGTGTCGATCGCGGCCGCTGGCCAGCTCACCACGATTTTCTCCGCCGTATTCGCACTGGCCGCGCTCGTCGCGGCCGCCTGCGTCGCGCGCGTCGAGCGGCGCACCGCGCTGCTCGCGGCGCTCGGCGCGTTCGCGGCCGCCAACCTGCTTGCCGCCGCGAGCCCCGGCTATGCGAGCCTGTTTGCCGCGCGCGTGCTGATGGCCGCCAGCTGTGCAACGCTGATTCTCGTCGCGACGCGGTTCGCGGCCGAACTCGCACCGGCGTCGCAACGCGGCCGCGCGATCGGCATCGTGTTCATGGGGATCAGCGCGTCGCTCGTGCTCGGCGTACCGATCGGGATGCGGATCGCCGAATGGGCCGGCTGGCGTGCGGTGTTCGTGTCGATCGCCGTACCGGCATTGCCGCTCGGGATCTGGCTTGCCCGCCGGCTGCCGCGCATGGCGCCGGCTACGGCCGGCACGCCGGCCGCACCGTCGTATCGCGCGGTGCTGTCACGGCCGCGGCTGCTGGCCGCGCAACTCGTGTCCATCGCGATGATCGGCGGGCATTTCACGCTGTTCGCGTATCTCACGCCCTACCTGCAGGCCGTGCTGTCGCCCGGCGCGGCCGCGCTCGAAGGGCTGTACGTCGCGTTCGGGATCGCCGGCGTGACCGGTGCGTGGCTCGGCGGGCTGTGCTCGGACCGGCTCGGCGCGTCGCGCGCGCTGTGCGCCTGCCCGGCCGTGTTTCTCGTAGCGATGGCCGTACTGCCTGCGGCCGACGCGTCGCCGCTCGCATTCGTGCCCGCGATGATGCTGTGGGGCGGCATCAGCTGGTCGATCTCGCCGATCGTGCAGAACTATCTGATCCACGCCGCGCCGTCGCTGGCCGATGCAAGCGTCGGCATCAACGTGTCGGCCATGCATGCGGGTGTCGCGCTCGGGTCGGCGCTCGGCGGCGTGCTCGTCGGGCGCGATGCGTTGCTCGTCGCGCCATGGGCCGGATGCGTGCTCGTGGCCGTCGCGCTCGCAGCCGCGTGCGTCGCGGCATGGCCCATGCGACAGGCCATGGGCGCCTCTTGAATCATGACAGGCGGCGCCATGCGCGCGCCCGCCGCATCACCACGCCTGCCGGTAAATCGCCAGCGCGTCGGCCTCCGTCACCTCGCGCGGATTGTTCACGAGCAGGCGCGTCTGCAGCATCGCGTCCGACGCCATGCGCGGCAGGTCGCTTTCGCCGATGCCGACTTCGCGCAACGTGCGCGGAATGCCCGTCGCGACGATCAGCCGGTCGATTTCGCCGATCAGCGCATGCGTGCGCGCTTCGTCGCTGCCCGTCGCGGACGGCGCGACGATCGCCGCGAGTTCCGCATACAGCGGCGCGGCGGCCGGCGCATTGAAGCGCAGCACGTGCGGCAGCACCAGCGCATTCGACAGCCCGTGCGGCACGTGGAAGATGCCGCCGACCGGGTAAGCCAGCGCATGCACGGCCGCGACCGGCGCATTCGCGAACGCCTGCCCCGCGAACATCGCGCCGACCAGCATCGCTTCGCGCGCGTGCCGGTTCCGGCCGTCGTCGCACGCTGCCAGCAGGTTGCGCGACAGCAGCGTCAGCGCGTGCGTCGCCAGCATGTCGGATACCGGATTCTTCAGCCGCGCGGACGTGTAGGCCTCGATCGCATGCACCATCGCGTCGATGCCGGTCGCGGCGGTTGCCGCACGCGGCAGGCCGAGCGTGAGTTCCGCGTCGAGGATCGCGACGTCCGCGAACAGGTGCGGCGACACGACGCCCATCTTGCGCGCCTCGCCGACCGTGACGATCGACACGGCCGTAACCTCGGAGCCCGTGCCGGCCGTCGTCGGCATCTGCACGAGCGGCAGCCGCGCGCTCGCGACCTTGTCGACGCCGTACATGTCGGCCAGCGCCTGCTGCCGCGGCGCGAGCACCGCAATCAGCTTCGCGACGTCCATCGACGATCCGCCGCCCAGCCCGAGCACGATCTCGGCGTCGGCCGCAATGGCGCGCTCGGTCGCCTCGAGCACCACGTGCTCGGGCGGATCGGCGATCACGTCGTCGATCACGGTCACCTGCCAGCCGTGCGCGGCGAGGCTCTCCAGCGCGGGCGCGAGCACGCCGCTGCGATGCAGGAACGCATCGGTGACGACGCACAGCCGCGCGAGCGCCGGAAAGCGTTCGCGCAACAGCGCGCCGAGCCGGCGCGCGGCGCCGAATTCGACGATCTGCGTCGGAACGGTACGGAATTGAAACGGGTTCATCGGGTGCCTCCCGGTGGCATCGCCGTGCCGGTGTCCGGCTGCACCATGTAGCGCGACACGTCGCGGCGATCGAGCAACGGAATGATGGCCCCGATCCCGATCCGCTGGAAATGCGGCGTTTCCCGATGCGCGTCGAGGCCGTCCGCATCGCGGTAACGCTCGAGGATCACGATGTGGTCGGGGTTCTCCGGCGACCGGAAGTACGCGTAGTCGAGATTCTTCGGCTCGGCGCGCGTCGCCGGCGCGAGCTCCGCGAGCAGTTCGATCACGCGGTCGCCGTTGCCGGGTGCCGCGAAGTAATGCGCGATGACCTGCAGGTAAGGTTCGTTCATGCTGCGCTCCCTGTTCGACAGATGCCCGTCACGCCGACGGGTCGAAATTCCACCACGCGCTGTCGCTCGTCGACACCGCGACCGCCCCGTGCCGCCTCGCGCTGCGCACGTCGTCCGCGTTGCCGACGAAGCCCGATGCGACGATCGGCGGCAGCGCCTGCCGATCGGCGTCGCTCAGGTGCGCGAGCATCGGCGCCGGCATCAGCTGCACGAGGTTCGGATCGCTCTGCTCGATCGCCTTCACGCTGCGCGGCCACGTCGAGCGGTCGGTCACGAACACCTTCTGCATCGTGATCAACTCGGCGCGGTTCGCGCGCTGGATCGTCGCGACGCGCGTCGACACCAGGCTCGCGACGCCGATATCCGCCAGATACTCGACGCCGCCCTTGTCCTGGGACAGCCCGTCGCAGCTGTCGATGTTGACGATCACGAACTTGCCGGCCCGGGCGAGCGCCGCGACCACCGCCTGCAGCCGGCGCAGGTCGACGTTCGCGACGATGCCGACCTCGGCCTCGCTGTCGATGAAGCTGTCGGCCTGCTCGACGCCGTACAGCGTCGCGATGACGGGATGACGGGCGAGACGCGCGCCCAGCGACTTGTCCATGACGTTTACCGGTCGACGTGCGCGCCGATCTCGTCGCCGAGACCGAGCTTGCCGGGGTTGAGGATGTGCTTCGGATCGAGCGCGCGCTTCACCGTCTGCAGTACCGGGAACGCGGTGCCCAGCGAATCGCGCATGTACGGCGAACGCAGCAGCCCGACGCCGTGGTGATGACTCAACGCTGCATTGTATTGGATCAGCACCGCGTTCGCCGCGTCCCAGGCGGCGCGGTACCACGCGGCCCGCTCGGCCACCGCGACGTCGCCGCGCAGCGAGAAATACAGGCACGCGCCGTCGGCATACGCATGCGACTGGTGCGCGGATCCGGCCAGCGTGCCCGGCACGGCCTGCAGCGCGGCCACCACGTCGCGATAGATCGCCGCGAGATCGCGCCAGCGGCCGCACATCTCCAGCGTGTCGGCCACGAAGCCCGGGCTGCGCTTGAAGCCTTCCGCGCTCTTCCCGGTCAGGTAGCGCGTGTCGAGCCACTTCTCGAAGATCGCGTCGCCGTCGAGCTTGCGCCCGCCTTCGTCGCCGACGCGTGCGCTGATCGCCATCACCGCGTCGACCATATCGCGCGCGCCCTCGTCGGCGATCAGCAGCACGTTCGTATCGGTCAGGCCGAACTGCACGCCGCTTTCGAGTGCGTCGTAGAGCCGCAGCGCCGCCGGGTTCGCGCCGCGCTGCAGGATCTCGCGGCACGCGTCGAGGCCGGCCGCGAACGTGTCGAAGCCGTACGCGATCGCGCGGCCGTAGTCAGGCAGACGATGCAGCTTCAGGCGCGCGCGCACGATGATGCCGAGCGTCCCTTCGCTGCCGATGAACAGTTGCTGCAGATCGGGGCCGACCGCCGCGCGCGAATAGCCGCCGAGCGTGACCAGGCTGCCGTCCGCGAGCACCACGTCCATCCCGAACACCATGTCCTCGATCTTGCCGTAGCGCGTCGACAGCTGCCCCGCGCCGCGGCACGCGATCCAGCCGCCCACCGTGCTGATCCCGAACGACGACGGCCAGTGCCCCATCGTCAGCCCGTGCTCGCGCTGCAGCGTGTCCTCGAACACGTCGCCGAACATCCCGGCTTCGACGTCGACGACCTGGCTTTCGGCATCGACACCGATCAGCCGGTTCAGCCCGCATACGTCGAGCACGATGCCGCCGCGCACCGGCAGCGCCGCGCCCGTCACGTTGCTGCGGCCGGCGGACGCCGTCACCGGGATCGTCGCCGCGTGCGCGATGCGCATCACGGCCTGCACCTGCTCGACCGTCGACACGCGCACGACGACCGCATGCGGCGTCGCGGGCCGGCCGCCGGTTTCCGCGACCATCGACGCGGCCCACCAGTCGCGCGTCCACGCGACGACGTCGGCCGGCTGCGCGAGCACCTCGTCGGCCACCGCGCGCAGCGCGTCGACCTGCTGCGGCGATACCGCAACCGGCGCACGCTGCATGCCGGCCTCGGCCGGCGCACCGCCTGCCGCCGGCAGGTTCAGCGAATAGGACGGCGGCGTATGTGCGCCGACGACGTAGTTGCCACGGTTGTAGCCGCGCTTGATGGCTTCCTTGCTGATCATCCGTTTTCTCCCATGAGGATGGCTTTTTCGAGTGCGACGGCGGCGACGTAGTCGCGCACCTGGCTGGCGACGGCCGCATCGGACAAGCCGAGCTCCGCCTGAAGAATCGCGCCGACGCGCGGTGCCGCGCGCGCCGACGCATCGCGCGCCATCAGCCGCGCGCGGGTGCGGCGCGACAGCACGTCGTCGACGCTGCGTGCGAATTCATGGCGCACCGCGTAGAGCACCTCCGCTTCGCTGTACGGCAGCCCTTCGACGATAGGGGCAAGCAGCGACGGTGTTGCATCGGCGAGGTCGCCGACGAAGCGCGCCTCGGTGCCGTAGCGTTCGCCGAGATGCGCGGCGAGCCCGCCCGATGCGACGATCGCCTGCGGGTCGTAGCCGGCCGCGCCGAGCAGGTACGCCGATTTCGTGCGGCAGCGCGTGCGGCGGCCGAGCAGCTTGCCGACCGTATCGATGGTCTGCTCGGCCATGTGCCGCGACGTCGTCAGCTTGCCGCCGACGATCGTCACGAGCCCGTCGGGCGCGACATGGATCTCGTGATTGCGCTTCATCTCGATCGTCTTGCCGCCGGGCGGCCCGACGAGCGGCCGGCATCCGGCGATGCTGCCGACCACGTCGGCCGCGTTCAGGTCGACCTTCAATGCAGAGCACGCGCCTTCCAGCAGGAAATCGAGCTCCTGCCGCGTGCAATGCACGTCGTCGAGATCGCCGTCGTAGTCTTCGTCGGTCGTGCCGAGATACGACACGTTGCCCCAGCGCGTGATCGTCGCGCGGCGGTTGCGGCCCGGCACGGGGATCGTCACCGTGCAGTCGTTGCGGATCTTCAGCCACGGGATCGCCACGTGCACGCCCTTCGCGGGCCGCACCTGCAATGCGGCCGTATCGCCCTTGCGCGCGCCGGTCCAGTCGCGCAGCCATACGCCGGTCGCCATCACGACCACGCGCGCCCGCACGCGCCGCTCGCGGCCGTCGGCGTGCACGATCGCGCCGTCGACCTTGCCGTGACCGTCGCGCGTCAGCTCGACCACCCGCGCGTGGTTGGCGACCGCCGCACCGTGAAACGCAGCCGTGCGCACGAGGTTCAGCGTCAGGCGCGCATCGTCGACGCGCGCGTCGAAGTACAGGAAGCCGCCCGTCAGGTAGGTTTCGTTGAAGGTCGGGCAATGCGACAGCACCTCGGCCTTGGTCAGCTTCTGGTGCAGGATGCCCTCGCGCCAGCCGCCGGCGATGTCGTAGGTCCACAGCAGGCTTTCGAAGGCTTTCGCGAGACGCCGGTCGAACACGCCCTCGCGCTCCATCACCGGGAACAGGAACGGCAGCCGCTGCACGAGATGACGCGCGTTGCGCCGCAGCCGCTGCCGCTCGAGCAGCGAATGGCGCACGAGCCCGAGATTGCCCTGCTCGATGTAGCGCAGCCCGCCGTGCACCATCTTCGACGATTTCGACGACGTGCCCGACGCGAAGTCGCTCTTCTCGACGAGCGCGACGCGCAGCCCGCGCAGGCTCGCATCGAAGGCCGCGTAGGCGCCCGTCACGCCGCCGCCGACGATCAGTACGTCGAACGTATCCGCTTCGAGTCGTGCCAGATGCTCGTCGCGGTTCACGCGCAACGGCTCCGTGCCCGTCATCCCGGCCCGGTCCGTCCGGGGTTTTCTGGATGGCAAAAACATCATGCTGGTCGTTCTCCGTGCTTACGCGCAAGCAAAATCGGCCGCGTGCGCGAGCTCGGACGCGATCCGCGCATGCCAGGCCGCGCGCCGGTGCTGCCGGCTGTCCGCATCGATCGAGGGTTCGAAGACCGCGTCGGTGACGAGCGTCGCGCGGGCCGCGTCGAGCGAATCCCACAGCAGCCCCGATGCACCCGCCAGGAATGCCGCACCGCGCAGGCTCGCGCGGTCGCCTTCGCGCATCCGCCGCACGGGTACCCCGCTCACGTCGGCCTGGATCTGCAGCAGCGTGTCGCTGCCCGCGAGGCCGCCGCCGACGATCAGCTCGGATACATCGGCCCGCGCGACGGCCTGGTTGGCCTCCATGCACGACGCGACCGAATGCGCGATGCCTTCGAGCACCGCGTACGCAACCTCCGCCTGCGTCGTCGCAATCGAGATGCCCGACAGCAACGCGCGCGCGTTCGGCTCCATCCTCGGCACACGCAAGCCGGTCAGCGCCGGCACGAAGGTCACGCCGCGTGCCGACTGCACGGTGCCCGCCAGCCCGCTGATCTGCGCGGGATCGTCGAACCAGCGCAATTTCTCGCAGACCCAGCGCAATGCCGAACCCGTCGTCGCGACGAACGTCTCGAGCGAGTAATGCGACACGCCGCCCTGCCGCCGCGCGGTCATCGCGAGCGTGCCGTCGTGCGCATGACCGGGTTGCGCGTGCGATCCGGCGTCGGGCCGCGCCGTCCCCGTCAGCAGGTCGACGAAGCTGCCGGTGCCGTGCACGCACATCGCCTGGCCGCGCTCGACGCAGCCGAGCCCGACCGCGCCCGCGAACTGGTCGCCCGCGCACGCCAGGATCGGCACGTCGATACCGAGCACGTCCTCGCGCGTGCGGCCGAACGTGTCCGCATCCTCGCGCAGCGCGGGCAGCAATTCACGTGGGAAGCCGAGCGCATCGAGCCACGGGTCGAAATAGCGATGTTCGCCGAGCAGGTAGGCACTGGCGGATGTCGCATGGGTCGGCGTCGTCACGCATTCGCGCGCATCGGACAGATGCCACAGCAGCCACGTGTCGATCGTGCCGAACGCGAGACGGCCCGCGCGATGCGCGTCGGCGACCGCCTGCGACGTACGCATCTGATGTACGGCCCACAGATACGGCGAGCGCACGCCCGCCGGCCGGCCGACGTGCGGCACGAGCACGCGGTCCCAGTCGGCCGCGAGGCGATCGAGCTCGGCCGCGTGGCGCGTGTCCTGCCAGACCATCGCGGGCACGAGCGCGCGCCCGGTCCGCGTGTCCCACAGGACGGCGGTCGCACGCTGCGTTGCGAGCGCCAGCGCGACGATGCGCACGCCCTGCTCGCGCGCTCGTGCAAGCGTCGCGCGGCAGACTGCGAGCGTCTTGTCGAGGATCGCGTTCGCGTCCTGTTCGACGACGCCGGGCTGCGGGCTGTCGACCGACAGCGGCAGGTATTCCAGGCACGACACGTGTCCGCTCGCGTCGACGAGTGCGGCACGCGTGCCGGACGTGCCCTCGTCGATGGCGAGAATGGCGTTTCGGGATTCGGTCATCGCTGCGTTTTCTCGATGGCGGGTTTCAGGAAGGCCGACGCGGTGCGCGCGTCGTCGCCGAAGTGCGGTGCGTCGGGTTCGTTGTCGGGATTGATCGTCGTGCGGGTCGGATCCCAGCGGATCGCGAAGCAGATCGCGCTTGCGATGCACGGCACGATCGCAAGGATCAGGAACGTGTGTTCGAGGCCGTAGCGTGCGCGAAACAGCGGAAACACCAGCAGGCCGAGCGCCGCGCCGATCGAGCCGAGCGCACCGACGATGCCGTTCGCGCCCGCGCGCAGCTCGCCGCGAAACGACAGCGATGACAGGCTCTTGCCGTTCGCGCCGGGGCCGGCCGAGTGAAACAGGATGAACAGCGACGGCACGACCACCGACAGCCACAGCGGCATGCGCGCGTGGAACAGCCCGAGCGCGACCAGCATCGCGCAGACTGCCGCGAAGCCGATCGCCGACGCGCGACGCAGGCCGACGCGGCGGCCGACCGCCGACGACGAGAAGCCGCCGACGATCCCGAACAGGTTGAACACGAGCGCGCCGAGCGTCGCGTAGACGAAGTCCTTGCCGAACAGCGCCGCGCTGATCAGCGGCAGGTACCAGCCGATCGCGAAATATTCGATCGACTGGCCGATCTGCACGGTCGCCGCAAGGATCGTGCGCGGCAGGTAGACGCCGCGGAAGATCAGCAGCACGTTCGCGAGACCGCGCGTGGCCGGATTGACGACGGGCGTGCGTTCATGCGCGGGCGCGGCGACGAACGCCTGCCCGTAGATGCGCGTCATCGCGCGCGCCGCATCGTCGAGCCTTTCCTTGCGCGCGAGCCAGATCGGGCTTTCGACGAGGTACGCGCATTGCAGCGCGAGGATCGCGACGCCGAACACCGCGGTGGCCGCCACCGAGTAGCGCCAGATCGAATCGCCGACCTGCCACGCATGGAACAGCAGCGCGAGCAGCAGGTTCAGGCAGACGGCCGTGTACCACATGCCCTGCCAGGTATTGAGCCGGCTCTTCAGGCGGCCCGGCGTGAACTCCGCGAGCATCGCCATCGCGATCGCGAAGTCGATCCCGTACGCCATCCCGACGAAGAAGCGGCCCGCGAGAATCGCGTTGAAATCCGGCGCGAACACCACCAGCAGCGCGCCGATCACGGACAGCAGCTTCGCGGCGATCAGCGGCCGCACGCGGCCCCACCGGTCGGCCATCCAGCCGCCGATCGGGTTGAACGCGATCGCGACCCACGATGCGAACGATGTCATCCACGCGACCTGCGCGGCCGACAGATGCAATTCGTGCGTCATCGGCCCGAGGCCGGCGCTCAATGCCGAGTTGGAAAATGCGTCGAGAAACAGCCCGCCGAGCGACAGCCACCAGACGAGCCCCGCCCTGCCCGCAATACCGGGGCGCGCGTCGAGAAAGGAGATGACGTCTTCAATGCCATGAAGCTTGACTGCGATCGTTTGCACAATCGGCCTCCGTATATTTTTTCTGTAAGAGGCTCGACATTGCAGATGCGATCGACGCAAGGAGAGACCATCTTACAGATAGTCTCTTGTCTAGATCTGCCAGCGCAATTTACGGCGGGCAGCGCGCCTGTGTCAAGCGCGGTCGGTTGTGCGTTGCAGCGAGCGGCGCATCATCGTGCCGCGCAATCGTTGTGTCCGCAACGTCGTTCGCAAGCGGGCCATGCACCGCGAACGACGCGTTTACCACGGCACCGTCCGCCCCAGATAGTCGAGGTATTCGAGCCCCGGCCGCGCGCGCTTCGCGAGCAGCACGTCGACGAGGCTCGGCACGCTTTCGTCGATGGTCAGGCGCGCATCGGGCCCGCCAAGTTCGGTACGGACCCAGCCGGGCGCCATCAGTGCCAGCGCACGACGCGTATCGGCCTGGCGCGCCGCGAAGCTGCGCATGAACTGGTTCAGCGCCGCCTTGCTGCCGCGATACACCTCGCGCATTCCGCTGACGTTGTTCGCGACGCTGCCCTGCCCCGACGACATCGCGCCGATCAGGCCGTCTTCGGTCACGCGATCCTGCAGCGTCTCGATCACGCGCATCGGCGCCAGCGCATTCGTGATCATCACGCGCACGAATTCGTCGGTCGTCACGTCGCCGATCGTTTCGTTCGGATCGTTGGTCGTCCCCGCATTCACGAACAGCATGTCGAATTGCCTGCCCGCCAGGCGCTCGCGCAGCGCGGCCAGTTGCGCGGGCTCGCAGATGTCGAGCGTCGCGATGTCGAGCCGGCCGTCGTACCGGTCCGCGAGGTCGTGCAGCTTCGTGCGTCCCGATCCTTCGCGCACGGTTCCCGTCACGTGCCAGCCCTTGTTCAGGAAACGCTCCGCCATCGCGAGCCCCAGGCCGCGCGAGGCCGCGACGAGCAGGATCGTCGGGATGTTTCGATTCGATTCGGTCGATTGCATGGTGTCCGCCTTGGCCGGGTTGCGAGATGCGCCCACTATAGGCGCGCATCAAGACAGGCGCCAGACGCACCGGATGCAATCCATCGTTGCACCCGACGCCATGTCAGTCGCACACAAGCGTATCCTGTCCGCATGGAAGACATCGACCTGAACCTCGTCACGGCGCTCGACGCGCTGCTGTCGGAAAGCAGCGTGACCGGCGCCGCGCGCCGCCTGGGCCTGAGCACGTCCGCGATGAGCCGCACGCTCACGCGGCTGCGGATCGCCACCGGCGATCAGCTGCTCGTGCGCGCCGGGCGCAAGCTCGTGCCGACGCCGCACGCGGCCGCGTTGCGCGATCGCGTGCATGCGATCGCGAGCGACGCGCGCGCCGTGCTGCGGCCGGCCACGGCCGACGTCGACATGGCGACGCTCACGGCGACGTTCACCATTCGCGCGGCCGCATCGTTCATGGAAATGCTGTCCGGCCCGGTGGTCGCCGCGCTCGACGACGTCGCGCCGCACGTGCGCATCCGCTTCGTGGCGAAGCCCGACCGCGATCCCCAAGCGCTGCGCGACGGCACGGTCGACCTCGAAATCGGCAAGCGCGGCGACGATGCGCCCGAGCTGCAAACGCGCATGCTCTTTCACGACTGGCACGTCGCGGTCGCACGCGCCGGGCACCCGCTGTTCGCGTCGGCCAGGATCACGCCGGCGCGCTACGCGGCCTGCCGTCACGTCATCTCGGCCCAGCTCGGCGATTTCGGCGGGCCGGCCGACGATTCGACCGATCGAGCCGGCCCGGGCCAGCCCGTGCATGTCGTGGTTCCCGGCTACCCCGACGCGATGCGCGTCGCGGCCAGCACCGACCTGATCGCGCTGGTGCCGCGCTCGAGCCTCGGCAACGCATTCACGCCCGGACTCATGGAAGCCCTCGGACTGCGCAGCTTCGAAATCCCGGTCCGCCTGCCCGCGATCCTCGTGTCCGCGCTGTGGCATCCGCGCATGCACGGCGACCCTGTCCATCGCCGCCTGCGCGACGCGGTCATCGACGTCTGCCAGCGTGCGTACCCGAATTCCCGCCCGCCGCGCGTAACGACGACGCGCAGCACCGGCACCGGCACACGCAAGGCCGGCTGAGACGCGCGACTCAAACCAGCCGGCCGCCGCCGTCGATGTGCAGGATTTCGCCATTCATGAAGCCGTTGCCGAGCAGGAACGCGATCGCCTCGCCCACCTCGTCCGCGCGGCCGACGCGCCCGCCCGGCAACGTGGATGCGGCGCCCGCAAGAATCGCGTCGCGCGCTTCCGGGCCGAACGCGTCGTAAAGCGGCGTCTCGACGAATCCGGGCGCGACGACGTTGACGCGAATCGGCTTCAGCTCCAGCGCGAGCGACTGCGCGAGCGCCTCGACGCCGCGCACGGCAGCGGCAATGACGGACGCGCCTTGCGCGGCCGGACGATCGGACAATTGCCCGCCGGTCAGCACGATCGAGCCGTTCGCGGGCATCAGCGGCAACGCGGCGCGGATCGCGTAGACCGGCCCGGCGATGCGCTCGTGCAGCGCGGCGAGCAGGTGATCGGGATCGGTCTCGTCCAGCTTGCCGGCGATGAACTGACCGGCCGTGACGACCAGGTGATCGACGCGCGCCAGCGTGTCGAATACGGCCTGCACCGCGTGCCGGTCCGCGATGTCGGCCACGGCGATGCCCGCGCCGCCGATCGCTTGCGCAGCGGCTTCGAGCTTCGCGCGGGTTCGCCCGACCAGCGTGACGCCGGCGCCCCGCGCCTTCGCGGCGTTCGCAGCCGCAAGGCCGATTCCGGAGCTCCCGCCGAAAATCACGACGTGTGCGCCATCCAGCGCCGAGAATTGCGTTGTCTCGTTCATGTCGACTCCTCATCAAGGATTGAAGGTTCGCGAACGTTAGGTCATTCCCGCTTGCACAGGAACGTGGGAGACTTGCATAGGATTCATGCCATAAAGGAATGAGATGGATGCATTGCGTTCCATGCGCGTGTTCGTCCGCGCGATCGAGCTGGGCAATTTCTCGGCGGTCGCGCGCGAGGAAGGCACCGGCCAGCCGACGATCAGCAAGATCGTCGCCGCGTTCGAACAGGCACTGGGCGTGCGCCTGCTCGAACGCTCGACGACAAGCCTCGCGCCGACCGACGAAGGCCGCCGGTTCTACGACCGCTGCAAGCGCGTGCTCGACGAATACGAAGGCGCGGTGGCCGAGGTGCGCGGGCAAACGCTGCGGCCGGTCGGCAAGCTGGTCGTCAATGCGCCGCTCGGGCTCGGCGAGCTGAGGCTGAATGCGCTCATGCTCGAATTCCTTGCCGCGTGGCCGGAGATCGACGTCGAACTGCACCTGACCGATCGCGTGATCGACCTGGTCGAGGAAGGCGTCGACGTCGCGATTCGCCTCGGCAACGTGCTGCCGCCGGATGCCGTCGCGCGCCACATCGCGTCGTCGCCGCGCCTGCTGGTGGCCACGCCCGCGTACGTCGCGCAGGCACCGAGGATCCGCCGCCCGGAAGACCTGGCGAAGCACGCGTATGTCGGGTACGCCCGTACGGACATCATCGGGAGCGAACTGCAATTTGCGCGCGGCGACGAGACGGTCGCCGTTCCGGTACGCGGCCGGTATCGCGTCAACAGCTCGATCGCGCTGCGCGAATGCTTCCTGGCCGGGCACGCGGTCGGCAGCGCGCCGGCATGGCTCGTCCAGGACCTGATCGACGCCGGGCAGCTCGTCCGGCTGCTGCCGAAGTGGGACATGCTGCCGCCGCACGCGCTGCATCTCGTCTACGCGTCGCGCCGCCATCTGCCGCTCAGGACCCGCACGTTCCTGCAATTCATGACCGAGCGGATTCCCGCATTGCCCGGCTTCCGCGCGACCGCGACGCCAACCGCGATCCCCCCGCGGCCAACCCGCTGACGGCCGGCACCGATCCGTCCCCTTTCTTCGATCGGCCGAATCCCCATTATTGCGGCTCGGGCCGGCGGCGCCGGCGGGCCCTTCGGCTAAAATGCCGCACTTTCCACCTTGTCCGGCCCGCTCGCCATGCAACCCGCCTCCTCCGCCCAACCCGCCGCCCACGGCGCCGACGCCGCTGAATCGGCCCGCGACCTCGTCTACGGCCCGAACGACCGGCCGGCGCCGATGGTCGCCTTCGTCGCCGCGCTGCAGCACCTGCTGGCGATCATCGTGCCGATCGTCACGCCCGGCCTGCTGATCTGCCAGGCGCTCGGCGTATCCAGCCGCGATACGACCCTGATCGTGTCGATGTCGCTGGTGATTTCCGGTATCGCCACCTTCGTCCAGTGCAAGCGCTTCGGCCCGCTGGGCGCGGGCCTGCTGATCGTCCAGGGCACCAGCTTCAACTTCGTCGGCCCGCTGATCGCCGGCGGCAGCCTGATGGTCAAGCAAGGCACGCCGGTCGAGACCGTGATGGCCGCGATCTTCGGCGTCGTGATCGCCGGGTCGTTCGTCGAGATGGGCGTGTCGCGCATCCTGCCGTTCGTGAAGCGCCTGATCACGCCGCTCGTCACCGGCATCGTCGTGCTGCTGATCGGCCTCACGCTGATCAAGGTCGGCCTCATCAGCATGGGCGGCGGCTACGGCGCGATGGCCAAGGGCACGTTCGCGAGCGCGGAGAACCTGACGCTGTCGGGGCTCGTGCTCGGCACGATCATCCTGCTGAACCGCGTGCCGGTCGTCTGGGTGCGCAGCACCGCGCTCGTCATCGCGCTCGTGATCGGCTACCTCGCGGCCGCATTCCTCGGCCGCCTCGACTTCACCGGCATGCGCCAGGCGGCGCTGTTCCAGGTGCCGACGCCGCTGCACTTCGGCATCGGCTTCTCGTGGTCGCTGTTCGTGCCGATGCTGATCATCTACCTCGTCACGTCGCTCGAGGCGATCGGTGACGTCACGGCCACCAGCAAGATCTCGAACGAGCCGGTCGAAGGGCCGGTGTGGATGCAACGCATCAAGGGCGGCGTGCTCGTCAACGGCGCGAACTCGCTGCTGGCCGGCGTGTTCAACACGTTCCCGAGCTCGGTGTTCGCGCAGAACAACGGCGTGATCCAGATCACCGGCGTCGCGAGCCGCTACGTCGGCATCTGGATCGCCGGGATGCTCGTGGTGCTCGGCCTGTTCCCGGTCGTCGCCGGCGTGCTGCAGGCCGTGCCGGAGCCCGTGCTCGGCGGTGCGGCGATGGTGATGTTCGGCGCGGTGGCCGCGTCGGGCATCAACATCCTCGCGGGCGTCCAGCTCGATCGTCGTGCACTGCTGATCATCGCGGTGTCGCTGGCGCTTGGCCTCGGCGTGTCGCAGGTGCCGGACATCCTCAACAGCCTGCCGCACGCGCTGAAGAACGTGCTGGAATCGGGTGTGGCCACGGGCGGCATCTGCGCGCTCGTGATGAACTGGTTCCTGCCGGAAAAGAAGTAACCCGAAGTACCGAACGACGCGCGGCGTGCCTGTCAGGCCGCGCCGCGCGTCGTGCCGAAGGCGCCTTCGTGCAGGCAACGCGATCTGCACCCCGTCTCATGCCTTTTACATGTGACGGTGTCGACCACGCATCCGCGGTGATCAATCGTCAAACCCGGTCAGGCCGCCTTGGCCGATCGATTTGTGCTGGTTAGAATCACTGCATGTCCCAAGCCCCCGCCCCCACCTCCACCCCCGAGGCGAGCGTCGTCCCGATCAAGGAACGCGCGACCGTCGTCTGCTATCGCGATGAGCAGGTGTTGCTCGTCGCGCGCGCGGCATCGCGCTGGGCCCTGCCCGGCGGCACGATCAAGCGCGGAGAAACGCCGCTCGAAGCCGCGCATCGCGAGTTGTGCGAAGAAACCGGCATCACCGGCCAGGATCTGACGTACTCGATGCAGTTCACCGGGCTCGCGAAGGTCCATCACGTGTTCTTCGCGGAAGTCGGCCCGGACCAGACGCCGCAAGCGAACAACGAGATCGAGAAATGCAAGTGGTTTCCGATCGACAGCGTCGACGGATTGCGCGCGAGTATCCCGACGAAGCGAATCGTCGAACTCGTCTACGACCACGAAATCCGCAAGGCGTAGCGCATGCACGAGCCGTCGGCCGGCTCGCGTCGATTTTCGCGGATCAGCCGCGCGCGAACGCTCAGTGCGCGCGCTGTCTTCGCAATTCGCGCGTGGAATAAACGACGAGGAAGATGCCGAGCATCGCGGCGCCGGACGCCATGAAGTCGTTTGCGCTTCCCGCGCTGTGCAGCGACGCCGGGAAGATGCCGAGACTCAATCCTGCACCAGCAAGAAGCAATCCTGCTGCTACGCCCCAGATCGGTCCGATGGTCTTGTCGATTTTATTTTTCATACAGCACCCGTCTACAGTCAGTACCTGAACGGTATCGGCAAAAGGCGCCGCGTCTACCCTCAGTGAATCCACTATAGCCGGGAAATAATTCGCAGACTTCTAGTGCTTTTCCGGATCAAGTTTGCCCGTTCATGGCCGTCGCGCGGCGTCGGTCCGCGACGCAAGCACGCCATCTGAAGCAGGTCGAATCGCGAGAAAACGGGATGGCGGAAGGCAGCAGGAGTCGAACCTACCCGGGAGTGTCTGACACCCCCAACTGGATTTGAAGTCCAGCCGTACCACCGGATACGAATGCCTTCCGCGGGGAAAAGAACCGAAGAACAACGAGCGCCTACGCCTGAATACCCACCCAACCGCTGTCAGGCCGCAGGTAGTGAAGATCGCGGTGGAAGCGAGTATACCCAACCCGATCGAAGAACTCGAGAATCTGGATCGCACGCTTGCGGCCGAGCCCCGTCGCATCGCGGAATGTCGCGGCATCGAGCCCGCCGCCGCGCGACGGCGCGAGATGCGCGACCAGCCCTGCCAGCTCGCGCGCGACGTCCGCGTGATAGAACAGGTCGCGCACGACCTGGTGCACGTCGCCGCGCCGCGCGAGCTTGCGCAGCAACGCGCGCACCGCGTCCTCGGCGGCACCCGTGTCGCGCGCCAGGTCGCGCACCCACGGCGGATCGAAGCGCCCCGCATGAATCAGCGGCAGCAGTTGCTGCGCCAGCGCTTCCTCGCGCGGCTCCAGGCTCACCGAATGCGACGGCAGATGCAGCCACGGCCCGCTGCGCGCGACCTCGCCGCCCGCCACCAGCGCATCGACAAGTGCGCGCCACAGCGCATCGCCGACGAGCGGCGCAGCCATCCGCCGCAGGCGTGCGGCATCGAGCCCCTGCTCGTCGGGCATGCGTTCGTGGTACGTGCGCAGCGTCTCGATGGCCCGCATCTGCAGCGCACGCCAGTGCGCATGCGCAATCACCGCACCGTCGTTCGACGCGGCATCGCGCTGCCCGATCGCCAGCGCGTCGTCCGGCAACGCCAGCGCGTTCGGCGCGAATCCCGTCAGATGCGTGAGCGTCGCGCGCGGCATGCCCAGCGGCGCCTGCGCGAGCAGCGCATCGAGACGCCCTTCGTCGAGCCACGCGGCCAGCGCATCGAGCCACGCGCGGCGCGCGGGCGTGCGGCGCTTGCGGGCCGGCCCGAACGGATCGAGCACACGGCCGCCGCCGACGGTACGCGTCGCTTGCGGATTGCGGACGATGAAGCGGTCGCCCGGCAGCGCGAACACCGGCTCGTCGAACACCAGTTGCACGCGCATCCGCTGGCCGGCCGCGAGCGTGTCGCCGTCGAGCAGCGCGACATGGGCGACGCGATGCAGCGTGCCGAGGTGAACGTGCAGCGGCGCCCAGTGCGTCAGCGTCAGCCCGGCATCGGCGAGCAGCGTCAGCTCGACGTCCAGGCGCGGCGACGTCGCGACGAGCCGCGCATCGGCGACGGTGTCGCCGCGCTCGACGTCGGCCTTGTCGATGCCGGCGAGATTCAGCGCGCAACGTTCGCCCGCGCGGCCGGTCTCGACCGGCCGGTTCTGCGCATGGATGCTGCGCACGCGCGCCGCGCGGCCCGTGCGCACGATCGCGAGCGTATCGCCCGTCGCGGCGCGGCCCGCGAATGCGGTGCCCGTCACGACCGTACCCTGCCCCGCGAGCGTGAACACGCGGTCGACCGCGAGCCGGAACAGCCCGTCGTCGCGGCGCGCGCGCCACGCGATCGCCGCATCGGCCAGGTGCTGCTTCAACGCGGCAACGCCCCGATCGTCCGTTGCCGTCGCCCGCGTCTCGAAGATCGGCACGCCGGCCAGCGTCGAGTCGTGCAGCCATGCGGCGATCTCGTCGCGCACCTCGGCCACGCGCGCGGCATCGACGCGATCGCATTTGGTCAGCGCGACGGCGCCATGCGTGACGCCGAGCAGTTGCAGGATCGCGAGATGCTCGCGCGTCTGCGGCATCACGCCGTCGTCGGCGGCAATCACGAGCAGCGCGAAGTCGATCCCGCACGCGCCGGCCGCCATCGTATGAATCAGCTTCTCGTGGCCCGGCACGTCGATCAGGCCGAGCACGTCGCCGTTGTCGAGCGGCGTATACGCATAGCCGAGTTCGATCGAGATGCCGCGCGCCTTCTCTTCCTTCAGGCGGTCGGTATCGACGCCCGTCAGCGCGCGCGCCAGCGTCGTCTTGCCGTGGTCGATGTGCCCTGCGGTCCCGACGATCATGCAGCTGGCCCTGCGAGCGTCGCGCATTGCGCGACGAGCGCCGCTTCGTCGGCGGCTTCGAGGCAGCGCAGGTCGAGCCGCAGCGCGTTGTCGGCGACGCGGCCGATCACCGGGCGCGGCCATTCGCGCAGCCGCTTCTCCAGTTGCGCGAGTGCGCGGCCGCCGCGCTTGCCGTCCGCCGTGCGCACGACGAGCCCGGCGCTCGGCAGTTGATCGACCGGCAGCGCACCGCTGCCGATCTGGCTGAACATCGGCTCGACCGTCACGTCGAAATCGCTGCCGAGCGCCCCCTGCAGCGCCGGACGCACGCGTTCGGCGGCCTCGGCGATCTCGCGCTGCGGCCGCGTCAGCAAGCGCAGCGTCGTGAGCCGGTCGCGCAGGAATTCGGGCGACTGGTACAGGCGCAGCACGGGCTCGAGCGCCGCGAGCGTCAGCTTGCCGACGCGCAGCGCGCGCTTGAGCGGATGTTTCTTGATCTTCGCGATCAGCGCGCGATCGCCGACGATCAGGCCGGCCTGCGGCCCGCCGAGCAGCTTGTCGCCGCTGAACGTGACAACGTTTGCTCCGGCGGCAACCGTTTCCTGCACGGTCGTCTCATGCGGCAGGCCCCATTGCGACAGGTCGGCAAGCGTGCCGCTGCCGAGATCGACGGCGACCGGCACGCCGCGCTCGCGCGCGAGCGGCGCGAGTTCGGCGAGCGTCGCCTCCTTCGTGAAGCCGCTGATCGCGTAGTTGCTGCAGTGCACCTTCATCAGCAGCGCCGTGCGCGGGCCGATCGCGTCCGCGTAGTCGCGCAGATGCGTGCGGTTGGTCGTGCCGACCTCGCGCAGCTTCGCGCCGGCGCGGCTCATGATGTCGGGAATGCGGAACGCGCCGCCGATCTCGACCAGCTCGCCGCGCGACACGACGACTTCCCGCTTCGTCGCGAGCGCCGACAGCGTCAGCAGCACGGCCGCCGCATTGTTGTTGACGACGGTCGCGGCTTCCGCGCCGGTCAGTTCGCACAGCAGAGCGTCGATCAGGTCGTCGCGATCGCCGCGGCGGCCCGTGGCGAGATCGAATTCGAGGTTGACGGGCTGCGTGAGCGCGTCGACCACCGCGCGCACCGCGTCGTCGGGCAACAGCGCACGCCCGAGGTTCGTGTGCAGCACGGTGCCGGTCAGGTTGAACACGGCACGCACCGCGCCCGTGCTCTGCGCGGCCAGCGTGCGCGCGACGGTGACGGCGATGCGCGGCTCGTCGAGCGGCTCGGCCGCGGCCGGATCGTGCTGCGCGGCGGACCGCCAGCGCGCCAGTTCGGCGCGGACGGCGTTCAGCACGCGCGTACGGCCATAGTCCGCGATCAGCGGTTGCAACGGTGCCGACGACAGCACGCGCTCGACGGACGGCACGCGCGCCAGCACCGCATTCAATTCATTCACACCCGGTTCGGTCACGTAGTGGTGGCTCCAGTCTCATGCTTTGCAGTCGGCCGGCGCCGGCGCTCGCGCACCGCCCCCGGCCTCGTGCCGTCAGTCCGCTTCCCGCGCGACGTCCGGCCACAGCAGCGGGTTCGGCGAACTGCGCTGGTAGCCGGCCTCGTTCATCAGCAGGTCGAGCGTGAGACTCGCGAGATCGTCCGCGAGCGGCTCGAACTCGTAATCTTTATCCTGATAGCCGATCTTGCGATAGGTCTTGCACTCGTCACACGATTCGGCCTTGACGGCTTCGCTGCCGCCTTCGATGCCGTGATACGCGATGCCCTTCGTCGAATCGCAGTGCGAGCACTTCGTGCGCACCATGTGCCACTCGGTCGTGCACAGCCCGCATTGCAGGAAACGGTAGCCCTGGTACGGGCCGCCGACCCGCACGACGCTCGCGACCGGATGCGAGCCGCACACGGGGCACAACCCCGGCTGGTCGAGATACGGGACATCGGTCGGCGTCACGCGGCTCGCGAGGTCCGTCCACACGACCTGCAGCGCCGCCATCAGGAACGGCGCGGTGGCCGGGTCGACTTCGGCGAAGCGCAGCGCGAGGATCGCGTCGGCCTGCGCGTCGAGTTCGGCCGGCGCCATCAGGCGCAGCCGGTCGAGCAGCTTCGCGAGCTGCGGATTGACGAGCCCGGCGCCTTCGACGCGGTCGAGCAGCTCGTACAGCACGGCGCGCCAGCGCGCATCGCGCTCGCCGTCGAGCGCCGGCACGAGCGGCATCGAATGCTGCTGCGCGCGCGCGATCGCTTCCTTCGACGGCAGCGGCAAATCCAGCGTCTGCAGCGTCGCATGCTGCGCGTCGGCGACGGTGGCCATCAGCCGCAGGTAGCCGCTGATCGGATTCAGATCGGCCAGCTTGCGCAGCCGCGCGGCGCGCGCCGCGAACGCGGTCGCGCGCTCCGGCAGGCGAAAGCGCGGAATGGCCGAATGATCGAGTGCCGAGATCTCGGTCGGTTCGAGAATGCGTTGTGTCACAAATATGTCTTCCAAAGGGGGCTGTTTGCGCATGGAACGCGCATGCGCTGCCACGTCATCGGCCGCTCGGTAGGCGGGCGACGCCGCTAATACGCACGTATTCCCAAGGAGCGCAACGCGGCGAGCGGCCGTTCTCGTGGCAACCCCAAATTAAAAAATCATGTCACGGGAATGCCCGAAATCGCTCGTATGGTGGCGTCGCTCGTCGCTTTTTTGGCTCGGCCAAACGGCGCTCCTCACTTCTTGCCCTACGAGCGATTTCGGGCATTCGCATGCGCGTTCCATACGCAAACAGCCCCCAAACAAGCGCCGACAGGTCGGCGCTTCGGGCGGTTCCGACGGCTGACGGGGCGGCCCGCCGCGATCGGCGAGCCGCCCCGGTCCGGTGCGTTACTTCACGCTTTCACGGAACCACTTCGGGTGATGCTTGCGGGCCCAGCCCAGCGTGACGGTGCCACGCACCATCGCGCCGATCGAGCCCTTCACCCACAACGCCGCGTAAATGTGCACGATGATGCTCGCGATCAGCACGAAGGCCGCCACGGCATGCACGACAGCGGCCGCGCGGATCACCCCGATCGGGAAGTAGAACGAGAAGTAGCGACGCCAGATCACGACTCCCGACAACAGGAGCAGCAGCAGGCACGCCACCAACGTAAAGAATAGCAGCTTCTGCCCGGCGTTATAGCGCCCGACAGGCGGCAGCTTGTCTTCCTGGTTGGTCAGCACGTCGCCGATCTGCTTCAGCCACTGGCGATCGTCCGCGTCGAGCGCGTTGTGGTGCCAGAAGCGCACCACGAGGATCGCGAACGACACGAACATCACGAGGCCGACGAACGGATGCAGGATCCGCGTCCACTGGCCGCCGCCGAACAGCGCGGTCAGCCAGAACATCGACGGATGAAACAGCGCGAGCCCCGACAGCGCGAGCAGCACGAACGTGATCGCGGTGATCCAGTGGTTCGTACGCTCGTTCGCCGAGTAGCGGACGATCAGGTTGGGGTCGTCGTGGCTCATTTCGCGTCCTCCTTGATGCGTCGCGCCTCGTCGCGCGCGGCCGATTCCTCTGCGTCGCTCACCTCGTTCGGACCGACGCGGACGTAGTGGAAGAACCCGGCGAGCGCGGTCAGCGCGATGCCGGCAACCGCGAGCGGTTTCGCGATCCCCTTCCACAGCTTCACCATCGGGCTGATCGACGGGTTGTCGGGCAGCCCGTGGTACAGCGACGGCTTGTCCGCGTGGTGCAGCACGTACATCACGTGCGTGCCGCCGACGCCCTGCGGGTCGTACAGCCCCGCATGCTCGAAGCCGCGCTCCTTCAGGTCCTCGATCCGCTCGGCCGCGTGCTGCTTCATGTCCTCCTTGGTGCCGAACACGATCGCGCCCGTCGGGCAGGTCTTCACGCAGGCCGGTTCCTGGCCGACCGCGACGCGGTCGGAACAGAGCGTGCACTTGTACGCGCGATGATCCTTCTTCGAGATCCGCGGAACGTTGAACGGGCAGCCGGTCACGCAATAGCCGCAACCGATGCAGTTCTCCTCGTGGAAATCGACGATCCCGTTGTTGTACTGCACGATCGCGCCCGGCGACGGACACGCCTTCAGGCAGCCCGGATCCTCGCAGTGCATGCAGCCGTCCTTGCGGATCAGCCACTCGAGGTCGCCCGCCGGGTTCTCGTATTCGGAGAACCGCATGACCGTCCACGAATGCTCGGTCAGGTCGGCCGGGTTGTCGTACACGCCGACGTTGGTGCCGACCTCGTCACGCAGGTCGTTCCACTCCATGCATGCCGTCTGGCATGCCTTGCAGCCGATGCACTTCGAAACGTCGATCAGCTTCGCGACGCTCCCGGTCACCGGTTCGCGCACCGTGGGCGGTGGCGTCGTGGTGGCCGAGACGCGCTTGATATCCAGCGATTGCAATGCCATCTCTTTCCCCTTACGCCTTTTCGACCTTCACCAGGAACGACTTGAATTCCGGTGTATAGGAGTTGCCGTCACCCACGGACGGAGTCAGGGTATTGGCGAGATAGCCGGGCTTCGTGAGACCCTTGAAGCCCCAGTGCAACGGGACGCCGACCGTCTGGACCTTCTTGCCGTCGACCGTCAGCGGCTTGATCCGCTTCGTGACGAGGGCGACCGCGATGATGTAGCCGCGCTTGGACGACACCTTCACGTGCTCGCCATGCGCGACGCCGACTTCCTTCGCGAGGTCTTCGCCGATCTCGACGAATTGCTCGGGCTGGATGATCGAGTTCAGCCGCGCATGCTTGGTCCAGTAGTGGAAGTGCTCGGTCAGCCGGTACGTCGTCGCCACGTGCGGGAACTCCGCCACCTTGCCGAACGACGCGCGGTCGTCCGCGAACACGCGGGCAGCCGGGTTGTTCAGCGCCTGCGGGTTGTTCGGGTGCAGCGGGTTCGCGTCGAGCGGCGTCTCGAACGGCTCGTAGTGCTCGGGGAACGGACCTTCGTTCATCCCCGCGCGCGCGAAGAAGCGCGCAACGCCTTCCGGGTTCATGATGAACGGCCCCATCCCGTTTTCGGGCGATTCGTCCACCTTGAAGTCCGGCACGTCGGCGCCCTTCCACGCGCTGCCGTTCCAGCCGATCAGCTTGCGGGTCGGGTCGAACGGCTTGCCGGCGACGTCGCACGACGCGCGGTTGTACAGGATCCGCCGGTTCGCCGGCCACGCCCACGCCCAGTTCAGCGTCTGGCCGATGCCGGTCGGGTCGGAGTTGTCGCGCCGCCCCATCTGGTTGCCGGCCTGCGTCCACGCACCGCAGAAGATCCAGCAGCCGCTCGAAGTCGTGCCGTCGTCCTTCAGCTGCGCGAACGCGGCGAGCTGCTCGCCCTTCTTCACGAGCGTCTTGGCCGGATCCTTCGGGTCGGGCAAGTCGGCGAGCGCCTTTCCGTTGAACTCCATTGCCAGCTCTTCGGGCGTCGGGCTTTCCGGGTTCGAGTACGGCCACGTGAGGTTCACGATCGGATCCGGATACTTGCCGCCGTCCGTCTGGTACATCTTGCGCATGCGCAGGAACAGCCCCGACATGATCTCGAGATCGCTCTTCGCCTCGCCCGGCGGCTCCGCACCCTTCCAGTGCCACTGCAGCACGCGGCTCGAACTCACGAGCGAGCCGTTTTCCTCCGCGAAGCACGTGGTCGGCAGGCGGAACACCTCGGTCTGGATCTTCGACGCATCGACGTCGTTGTAGTCGCCGTGATGCTTCCAGAACTCGGACGTCTCGGTCGCGAGCGGATCCATGATCACGAGCCACTTCAGCTTCGCGAGGCCGGCCGCCGTCTTCACCTTCGACGGCGCCGCCGCCAGCGGGTTGAAGCCCTGGCAGATGTAGCCGTTCATCTTGCCGGCATTCATCAGCTCGATCACCTGCAGTAGGTCGTACTGCTTGTCCAGCTTCGGCAGGTAGTCGTAGCCCCAGTTGTTCTCGGCGGTCGCGGCGTCGCCCCACCACGACTTCATGAAGCTGACGTGGAACGCCTTGTAGTTCTTCCAGTAGCTCAACTGGTTCGGCCGCAGCGGCAGCTGCACGCGCTTCTTGATGTAGCCGTCGAAATCCTGCTCGGACTGCATCGGCAGCGTCATGTAGCCCGGCAGCAGGTTCGACATCAGCCCGAGGTCGGTCAACCCCTGGATGTTCGAGTGCCCGCGCAGCGCGTTCATCCCGCCGCCGGCGATGCCGATGTTGCCGAGCAGCAGCTGCACCATCGCGCCGGTGCGGATGATCTGCGCGCCGATCGAGTGGTGGGTCCAGCCGAGCGCGTACAGCACCGTGCCGGCGCGGCCGGGAACGGCCGTGGTCGCGAGCATCTCGCACACCTTCAGGAATTTCTCCTTCGGCGTGCCGCAGACCTGCTGGACCATGTCCTGCGTATAGCGCGCGTAGTGCTGCTTCAGCAGGTTGTACACGCAACGCGGATGCTGCAGCGTCGGGTCGACCTTCACGAAGCCGTCTTCGCCGCGCTCGTAGTCCCAGCTCGATTTGTCCGGGTACGCGTGCTTCTCCGCGTCATAGCCGGAATAGATGCCGTCGTTGAACGCGAAATCCTCGCGCACGATGAACGAGAAGTCCGTGTAGTTCTTCACGTACTCGTGCTGGATCTTGTCGTTCGTCAGCAGATAGTTGATGACGCCGCCCAGGAAGACGATGTCGGTGCCGGTGCGGATCGGCGCGTAGTAATCGGCCACCGAGGCCGTACGCGTAAAGCGCGGGTCGACGACGATCAGCCGCGCCTTGCGGTGCGCCTTCGCCTCCGTTACCCACTTGAAACCGCACGGATGGGCCTCGGCTGCATTGCCGCCCATCACGAGAATCACGTCCGCGTTCTTGATGTCGACCCAATGGTTCGTCATCGCTCCACGGCCAAACGTCGGGGCAAGACCTGCCACCGTCGGGCCATGTCAGACACGCGCCTGATTGTCGAATGCGAGCATCCCAAGACTGCGGACAGTCTTGTGCGTCAGGTAGCCGACCTCGTTGCTGCCTGCCGACGCGGCCAGCATGCCGGTCGTGAGCCAGCGGTTGACCTTCGAGCCGTCTTCGGCCGTCTCGACGAAGTTCGCGTCGCGGTCGGCCTTCATCAGCTTCGCGATGCGGTCGAGCGCGTCGTTCCACGAAATCGGTTCCCACTTGTCCGAGCCGGGCGCACGATACTCGGGGTGCGTCAGGCGGTTCGGGCTGTGGATGAAGTCGATCAGGCTCGCGCCCTTCGGGCACAGCGTGCCGCGATTGACCGGATGGTCGGGATCGCCCTCGATGTGGATGATGCTCGGCTGCGCGTTCTTCGCGCCGTCTCCGAGGCTGTACATCAGGATGCCGCAACCCACTGAACAGTAAGGACAGGTGTTGCGCGTTTCGACTGTGCGCGCCAGTTTGTACTGTCGGACTTCGGCAAGCGCTTCGGATGGAGAAAAGCCCATCAGGGCAAGACTCGATCCGGCAAGCGACGTGGCCGTCACCTTCAGGAACTGGCGCCGGGACATTTGTAGCATGGCTGGTCTCGGCGTTATTGTGGGGTGGGGTGCAACTGAAAGGAATTATAGACAGTTCGAGCAACTCTGATCGAATCCTCGGATCAATACTGAATTGTCTGATTACCAACGATGATCCGCGTTCCGCGCGCAACCGACCCGTCATGAAACGACCGATCACTTCCGAAGCAACCCGTCTTGCCCAGCAACAGGCCAACTGGGCCCTCACCGCGTTCAGGCGCTTCTCGTCCGACCGCTGCTCCGCGATGGCCGCGGGCATCGCGTTTTTCTCCGCGTTCTCGCTCGCGCCAATGCTCGTGATGGTGATCGCGGTGGCCGGCTGGTTCTACGGCGACGACGCCGCGCGCGGCCAGGTATTCGAGCAGGCGCACCAGCTGATCGGCGACGACGCGGCAGCCAGCATCCAGACGATCGTGCAGAACGCGCACCGCGCGGGCGAGCGCGGCGGCCTCGCCACGCTGATCTCGTTCGCCGCGCTCGCGATCGGCGCGTCGGCCACGTTCGCGTCGCTCAGTGCCGCGCTCAGCGTGATCTGGCCGGCGACCGAGAACCGCTGGTCGAGCATGCTCGGGCTCGTGCGCGTGCGGCTGATCTCGTTCGGGCTCGTGCTCGGCGTTGCGTTCCTGCTGATCGTGTCGCTCGTGCTCGACACCGCGATCACGTTCGTCGGCACCTGGCTGCTCGGCAATTCGCCGTACGTGATCGTCACGAACCTCGTGCAGTTCTTCGTCGGCATCGCGGTGCTCGCGGCCGCGTTCGCGTCGTTGATGAAGTTCCTGCCCGATGCGCGCGTCGCGTGGCGCGACGCCGCGATCGGCGGCATCGTGTCCGCGATCCTGTTCTCCGGCGGCAAGAAGCTGTTCGCGCTGTACCTCGCGCATGCGGGCACGGCCAGCGCATTCGGTGCAGCCGGATCGTTCGCGGTCCTGCTGATGTGGCTGTACTTCTCCGCGATCGTGCTGCTGCTCGGCGCGGAATTCGCGGCGGCGCGCGGCAATGCGCATCGGCCGGCCGGCACCGCTCCGGCCGCGGCCGCGGCGGCACAACCACAACCCGGTCCCGACAGCGACCGCACGCGCGGCGACTGATTTATCCGGCTGCAACACACCCCCGCACACCCGCCCGCCCCTTTGCAACCACGCTGTCCGCCGCGCATTTGCGCGGCGTTGACACGCATCTCGCGTGCCCGCAAGGACATTGCTGCAACCGCAAACGTTTGCATGCCTCCGTTTCCATACCAGAACCCGGCGAAACACGCGACGCGCCGCATTGCGCATCAACTTTTGAAACAATCGCATCGCAGCAATTGTCAACTATTTCAAAAACAGGAACAGTCGTTGATGTGCTTGATATATATGGACTTTTTCACGCTGTTACCTTTTCGAGACACTTTATTTTTTAAGCTTTCTTGCGTCTATGGCACTGAGCTATTCTCCAATCCGCAACAAATAACGATGAATCACTTGCGTGGAGATATTCAACGATGAAGAAACTCGCTCTCTCGACCCTCTCGCTCGCCCTGCTGGGCGCCGCCGGTGCTGCTCACGCTCAATCGAGCGTGACGCTGTACGGTGTGATCGACACGTCGATCGCGTTTGTCCATGGCAACAGCGGCCAGGCCATCAACTCGTGGCAAATGCTGTCCGGTAACTTGCAAGGCCCGCGCTGGGGCTTGAAGGGTACGGAAGATCTGGGTGGCGGCCTGAAGGCAATCTTCCAGTTGGAAAACGGTTTTGACGTCGGCACGGGCAAGCTCAACCAGGGCGGTCGCATGTTCGGTCGCCAGTCGTACGTTGGCCTGGACCACGCTCAGTACGGTACGCTGACGTTGGGTCGCCAGTACGACCCGTCCGTCGACATGGTTCAGGCCGTGACGGGTGACAACTACTTCGGCAGCATCATGGCCACCCCGGGCGACGTCGACAACAACGACAACAGCATCCGCGTCAACAACGCGGTCAAGTATGTGTCGCCGGTCTTCGCAGGCTTCCAGGTCGAAGGCATGTACGCGCTGGGCGGCGTGGCGGGCCATCCGGGCCAAGGCCAGACGTGGAGCGCCGGTGCGGCGTACAACAACGGCCCGATCGGCGTTGCAGCCAGCTTCCTGCGCGTGCAGAACGGCAACGATCGCACGATCGCATCGAACGGCTCGGGCGGCTGGACGAGCCCGACGGCGACCGGCCTCGACGTCTCGAACAACCCGATCGTCGGCGCATACGCAACGGCGAAGGCAATCAACATTGCGCAAGTCGCTGGCCAGTACGCAATCGGCCCGGTGACGTTCGGCCTCGGCTACAGCAACGCGCAATACAAGGCTGACAGCCTGTCGGCATTCGCGGAAACCGAGAAGTTCAACACCGGCCGTGCATTCGTGAACTACCAGGCAACGCCGGCACTGCTGCTGGGCCTCGGCTACGCATACACGAAGGCAAGCGGCGACACGGACGCGAAGTATCACCAGGTCTCGCTGGGCGCGGACTACTCGCTGTCGAAGCGCACGGACGTCTACCTGATCGGCGGCTACCAGCACGCCAGCGGCACGCAACGCGTCAATGGCACGACGACGCAAGATGCGCAAGCGTCGATCGGCTCGTACGGCTATGCCGGCACGAAGTCGCAAGAGCTGGTCGCTCTCGGCCTGCGTCACAAGTTCTAAGACGTACGTTTCCGGCGTGCATGGCGTCTCCGACGCCTTGCCGCCGACCTGGAAAGCCAGTCCCGGTTTCGGCCGCGGCTGGCTTTTTTTCGTCCGTCTCCCACGCGTCGGCAGCGCCCGCACGGGCCGGCAACGCGAACCGGGTCCCGATGCACGCCGACCGGCCGGCAGCGGCACCTGGCGGCTGCAAACCGCCGGGAACACCGTTTGCGGATCGCTGGGCCGGTCGCCATCCGTGCGCCGAGCGACTACCATCCGCACAGCCGGCTCCGCTCATCCGGCGCGATGCCAATGTGCCGCGGCGTGTCGATTCCGGCCACCGTCGTCCGTCGTATCGATGGCGGCACGCGGTTCGCGCATCGCCCCATACACACAGGAGATTCGCCATGACGATTCAGAAGATCACGCCTTTTCTCTGGTATTCGACGGAAGCCGAAGAAGCAGCGGCCTTCTACGCACGCATCTTTCCGGATTCGCGCATCGTGCGCGTCACGGCCGTGCCCGGCACCGACGGCACGCGGATGGTCGAGTTCGAACTGTTCGGGCAGCCGTTCTTCGCGATGAGCCACCCGCGCACGGAGACGTTCAATCACGCGATCTCGCTGCTGGTCAGTTGCGCCGACCAGGCCGAACTCGACCGCTACTGGAATGCGCTGCTCGACAACGGCGGCACGGCCGACGCCTGCGGCTGGCTGAGGGATCGCTATGGCGTGTCGTGGCAGATCGTTCCGGAAGCGCTGATCCCGATGATGACCGACCGCGACCCGGTCAAGGCAGCGCGCGTGGCCGCGGCGATGATGCAGATGATCAAGTTCGACGACGCCGCACTGAAGGCTGCCTTTGCGGGCACGGCGAACTGACGACGCACATCGCGGCTGCGCAGGCAGGACCGCGCGCCGATCACGCGTCCCGTACCGGCCGCTCCACCCGCAGCATCGATTCGACGGTTCGCCGTGCGTGGCCGATGAAGGCGGCGAGCGGTTCGCCGGACAGGATGGCCGCACCTGCGTCGCCACCGAGATAGGCGTCGCGCGCGGCGGCCACCACCGGTCGATGCGCGTCCGGCAGGCGCTCCAGCACCCATGCCGCGGCGACGTCCTTGGGCGCGATCGTGCCGGTCGCGGCGCTGTACCAGATGCGTGCGAGCGCGAGCACCACGTTGCACTCGTCGCCGCGCCAGTCCGGCTCGGCGTTCCATTGCGCCACGGTATCGAGCAGCGCGGCGACGAAATCGCGCGCGGGCACCGGCTCGAACAGCGCGGCCGCAGGCGGCCCGACCAGCGCGACGCTGTGCTGTCGCGCCTTCGTCAACAGGATGGCCAGATCGTGATCGACGCGCGGCGGCTCGACGATGCCGGCGTCTAAATCGCGGCGCAGCCATTCGCCGAACTGCAGTTCGCGCCGCGCCGGATGACGCCACGGCGCCACGTCGCCGTGCGCGACGACGGTGACCTCCAGTGCGCGCATGCCGCCTGCGCCACCCGGCGGCGCCGACACGGCGAGCAGATCGCGCATCAACGCATGCCGCACCGCTTCGTCAAGTCGCGCCGTCACCGTCACGAGCAGGTCGATGTCGCTGCGCGGTTTCAATCCGCCGTCGAGCGCCGATCCGAACAGGTGGATGGCTTCCAGCGCGGCGCCGAGATGCCGCTCGATCGCAATGCGTGCGGCGGCCGCCTGCGCGGCGATGTCGGCCGGGATGCCGTCAGTCACGATGCGCTCGCAACAGGCCAACAGGTCCGGCGAACACGACACGCGCTGGCGGAGAAAACAGCAGGCGCGCATGTGGATTGCCGTTCGGCATCGCGCGTGTGCGACACGTCATGCGCGTCACGACACGCATCGTGCCGGACATCGCCAACGCAGCGCCGCTGCGCTGCCGCGCGATTGGCGCGGCGCAATAAAAATCCCCGCACGCTTTCGCGTACGGGGATCGCAGGACTCTGCAACGGCTGCCGACATGTATTCGGCAGTCGTTGCGCGGCATTACGCTGCCGCGTCCTTCAGCTTCTTCAGCGCACGTGCCTTCACGCGCACGCTGGCCGGCTTCGCCGGGAACCAACGCTCTTCGCCCGAGAACGGATCCTTGCCGAAGCGCTTCTTCTTCGCCGGCACGACCTGTGCCGTGATCTTCAGCAGACCCGGCAGCGTGAATTCGCCTGCGCCCTTCTTGTGGACCGAGCCCAGCACGACGTTCTCGAGTGCGGCGAGCACTGCCTTGACCGCCTTCACTTCGACAGCTGCGCGCTCAGCGATGTGCGTTGCGAGCGATGCCTTCGTGAACTTGTCCTTCAGCGGCGTCGGAGCAGCCGGTGCTGCCTTTGCGACAGCCTTCTTGGCCACTACTTTCTTCGCGGGCGCAGCCTTTTTGGCAGCCACTTTCTTGGTGGCCGGTGCGGCAGCCTTCTTGGCCACCTTTTTTGCGGAAGTCGCCATGTTTCTCCTACCAGGTGTGGTCGTTGGATACACGAAGCGTGCAACGCGCGCGCTTCAACGCCGGATTCTACAAGCGCCTTGACGCTTCGTGCAGTACTTTTATGCGTTTTCGCGGGGTTTCCCGCAGGTTTTGTTGCGCGCGACCGACTTCATCGACGCTCGAGCATCAAAAAACGCCGGTACGTATACGTCCAAACGAGCCCGAACGCGAATTACGTTCGATATTTGCGCACCTATACTGGGCTCGCTCAATGCCCGGATGCCTCCATGCGCGAAGCCAGATACGTCAAAGGACTCGACGGCCTGCGAGCCCTCGCCGTCATCCTCGTTTTCCTGTCCCACAAGGGCCACGTCCTTGCCGTCGACGTCGGCAAGCTTGGTGTGTGGACGTTTTTCCTCATCAGCGGATTCCTGATCGTCGGCGAGCTGCATCGCAACCGTCAGGCCGTCGAGTGCGGCGCCATGACGCGCCGCCACGCGTTCGCGCTGTTCCTCGCGAAGCGCGCGCTGCGGATCTTTCCCGTGTACTACCTGCTGCTCGCCGCGCTCGCGATCGCGCACGCGCTGTTCTACCAGCGCGGCGTCAATCTCGGGCTCGCGTGGCACGCGGTGTTCCTGTCGAATTACTGGATCGGCGTCGTGAAGGACGGCTGGCCCGGCTCCACGTCGCACTTCTGGAGCCTCGCGGTTGAACAGCAGTTCTATCTGATCGCCCCGCTCGCGCTGCTCGCGGTGCCTGCCGCGCGACACGTCGCGCTCGGCATCGCGGCCGTCGCGCTGTGCGCGGTCGCGCATCTCGCGCTCTACCTGTCCGATGCGTCGCCGGTGCTGATCTACGCGTTTTCCCCGTGGAATTTCGCGCTGATCGCGCTCGGCGGCGTCGGTGCGATGGCGCTCGCCGATCGCGGCGCGGCCGCCGTGCGCCGCGTGCCGCCCGGCTGGCTCGGCGCGGCAGGCGTCGTGTTCTTCCTTGCACTGCCCGCGTGCACGACGCTGCCCGGCGCGATCGCGGGGCTCGCCGATCTCGGCCTGTCCGCGTCGCTCGGCGCGCTGATGCTGTGGATCGTCAGCGAACCCGAGCATCCGGTCGTCGCGCTGCTCGACTGGGGCCCGCTCGTCTATCTCGGCACGATCAGCTACGGCTTCTACCTGTTCCACAACCTGATTCCGACGCGCTTCGGCGTGCTGCCCGCCGCCTTCGCGCACGTGCCGCTGCCGGAATTCGTCCGCGAAGCGCTGCCCGAAATGCTGCAATTCGCGCTCGCCGTGCTGCTCGCGCACCTGTCCTGGCGCTATCTCGAAAAGCGGCTGCTCGACTTCAAGAAACCGATCGCCACGATGCTCGCCCGGCACTTCGCGGCGCAGCCGAGCACGTCGCCGCGCTGAACGTCACGCAGGCGCGCACCCGATCCAAAGAAACGATCGCGGCTTCTCCGCGCTGCCCGGCGAGCGGCGCGACTTCATCGCGCGACACCGGCCGGCCCGGCGCCGGCACGCACGTCGACACACGTCACCGCGCGTCACGCCAACGGAACCGCCGAAGCGCTCGCCCGGGCCAGCGTTTCGGCACCGGTTTCACGCGCAACACCCGACGTCGCCGGCACCCGGTTCGACGCCCGAATCCGGCACGACACAGCGGCTGCGCGCACCACGATCGCGCACGCGCAGATGCAAAAAAGCCCCGGCGCCTGAGCGGCCGGGGCCAACGGAACAACCACCACCTGAAACAACGGAGTGCGCAGCTGCTTATGCGACAGCAGCCAGCGCGGGCAAGCAGGTACGCAGGTATGCCTCGAATTCGCGGGCCACTTCCGGATGCTGGAGCGCGAGCTCGACGGTTGCCTTGAGGTAGCCGATCTTGCTGCCGCAGTCGAAGCGCGTGCCGAAGTAGCGATACGCGAGCACCTGCTCGTTCGCGAGCAGCGACTGGACCGCATCGGTCAGCTGCAGCTCGCCGCCGGCGCCCGGCTTGAGCTTGCGCAGATGATCGAAGATCGTCGGCATGAACACGTAGCGGCCGACCACACCGAGGTTCGACGGCGCATCCTCGGGTGCCGGCTTCTCGATGATGCCCGACAGCTTGATGACGTCCTCTTCCCATTCACGGCCTTCGACGACGCCGTACGAGCGGCTGTCCTCGCGCGCGATCGTTTCGACGCCGATCACCGAGCTGTGATAGTGGTCGAACACGTCGACGAGCTGCTTGAGCACCGGCTGCTCGCCGTGCAACAGGTCGTCCGCGAGGATCACCGCGAACGGCTCGCCGTGCACGAGCTTCTCCGCGCACAGCACCGCATGGCCAAGGCCGAGTGCTTCCGGCTGGCGCACGTAGAAGCAGTTGACGTTGCTCGGCTTGATGCCGCGCACGAGTTCCAGCAGCTTTTCCTTGCCGCGCGCCTCGAGTTCGGCCTCGATCTCGTACGATTTGTCGAAGTGATCCTCGATCGCGCGCTTGCTGCGCCCGGTGACGAAGATCATCTCGGTGATACCGGCGTTGATCGCTTCCTCGACCGCGTACTGAATCAGCGGCTTGTCGACGACGGGCAACATCTCCTTCGGGCTCGCCTTCGTTGCCGGGAGGAACCGCGTGCCGAGACCGGCAACGGGGAACACGGCCTTGGTGACTTTCAACATGTTCGCATCCTGATTGCGTTGACTGCGCCGCGTCGACCAGCGACCCGGCGCGATTGTGTTCCGAACGGCATATCGAGAATCGACGGCACTGCCAATTCCACTCCGCTCATTATCGATATGGACGATTGCCCAATGATTCCGAAAAAAATATAATCCCTTCCATTCGGTCGATATTGCCGGACCGAGTGCCGAAGCAGAAACAAATTACCGATTTTCCGGATACAAATTCTTACGATTCAAATTCCTCGATATAGGGCACGCCGCCCCGTTCGAGACCCGGGCGAATCGGTTCGTTCTTCAGCGCCTCGCGGTACGCCGACAGCACGGCCATGACCAGCAGTACTGCAGCGCTCGCGATCCAATGCATGTCCATCTTGCCGCTCCTTGCATCAATCAACTGGAGCTTCAAACTATCAGAAAAAAATCGGTAAATAATTGACGCGCCTGCGGAACCGCTTTCAGAGCGGGATAAAACCATCATGTGGAATACCGTTATTTCCGGGCGAGATTTTTTTATTCATTGATCGAATTCTTGCGCATTACGATTGGGTGAAACCTACCCTCCATCCGTCGCAAGGAATCGAATCGCATGCAAGCTTTCAGCGGATCGTCTCTGACCGCGCCGCCCGTCGCCGATCACAAGGAACACGTGATCGACGCGATGCGCGGCTTCGCGGCGCTGCTCGTCGCCTATTTCCACTGCCGGCAGGTCGTCTGGGTCGGCATGCAGAGCTTCCATCAGGCTTACGGTCATGCGCTGAGCCCGAGCGTGATCGCCGGCTACCTGACCTTCCCGTTCGCGTGGGGTTCCGCCGGCGTGCCGATCTTCTTCGTGATCAGCGGCTACTGCATCCACCGCAACGCGGCGCTCAAGCTGGCGGCCAATCCCGCGTACCGGCTCGACGCGCCGAACTTCTGGGTGCGCCGGTTCGCGCGCATCTACCCGGTGCTGCTCGCCGCGCTGCTGTTCACGCTCGCGCTCGACTCGGTCAGCCTGCAGATCGAGCCCGTCAGCCACAAGATCCGCGACGTCGGCATCGTCGCGTTCCTCGTCAACCTGTTCTCGCTGCAAGGCGTGGCCGGCTACACGTACGGGTCGAACGGCGCGCTGTGGACGCTGTCGCTCGAGGTGCAGTTCTACGCGATCTACCCGCTGCTGTTCGCGCTGCGCCGGCGCATCGGCATGCCGGCCGTCGTGGCCGCGATCGCGATCGTCAACGTCGCGTCGGCGTGGCTGCTCGAACGGCACGACCTGCAGTTCTTCACGTCGTACTGGCTGTCCTGGACGATCGGCGCGTGGATCGCCGACGTGCGCGCGCAGCAGGCGCGCGGCGCGGCCGCAACCGTGCCGTCGCGCGCGTGGTACGTCGCGGCCGCCGTGCTGCTGGCCGCCGGCTGCGGCGCGTTCCATTTCGGCCAGTACGGCGCGTTCCAGCTGTGGTCGGCCGGCTTCGCGTGCTTCCTGTACCGCGCACTCGCCCGCCCGCCGCGCCCGACGCCGCCGCTGCGCGTGCTGAGCTGGTTCGGCGACTTCAGCTATTCGCTGTACCTCGTCCACCTGCCGCTGTTCGTCTGCCTCGGCTCGGTGCTGTTCCACTCCGAGCTGCAGCTGTCGATCTGGCCGTCGTTCGCATTCATGGCCGCCGCGATCCCGGTCGCGTACCTGTTCTACCGGATGTTCGAACGGCCGGCGATGATGTGGTCGGCCAGCTTCAAGCCGGCGCGCCCGGCCCGCGTCGTCGCGCCGGCGCCCGAACGGGCCGTCTGACGCGGTCGGCAGGGTGTCGAAGCCCCCGTGCGGCGTTTGGCCGTGCGGGGGCTTTTTCATGGCCGGCACGCGGTTGCATGGCGGGTTGCGCAGGGATGGGCAGCCCGCAGCCGTCCGGGCGCGCTACGGCCCGCGTGGGCCGCCGCTGGCCGGTCTCCGCCACGTGACTGCCGCGGCGCAGGTTGCCGCCTCACGATCGCCATCGAAACGCGATCGGCCGATCTCGAGCCTCACCGCCTCCCATCCGTCGCCAACCACCCCGCGACAAACCACGCCCCCGAAAAGCAAAACCCCCACGCGGTGCAACACCGCATGAGGGCTCGTTTCCCGCCGGCGCGCGCCGGCTACGGCGATTATTGCTTCGCCTTCGCGGCCTTCGCCGTATCCGACAGGATCTTCTCGACGCGTTCCACATAGGTCTCGGTACCGAACCGGCGCACCGCCGTCGCGCGCCCGCTCGCGACGAGCCGCTCGCGCAGCGCACCGTCGCGCTTCAGCGTATCCAGCGCGTTGGCCAGCGCGGTCGCGTCGCCCGGCTCGCAGAGCAGCCCGTTGTCGCCGTCCTCGATGATCTCGACGACGCCGCCCGCACGGGCCGCGACGACCGGCCGGCGCGCGAGCATCCCTTCGACGATCACGCGCCCGAACGGCTCCGGCGTGATCGACGTATGCGCGACGACGTCGACCGCCGTCATGCAGGCCGCCACGTCGCGCTGGAACCCGAGGAAATGCACGCGGTCGTCCATCCCGTGCCGCGCGACGTATTCGTGCAGCTGGGCCGCGTATTCGTCCTCGCCGAACAACGGCGCGCCGACCAGCACCACGTGCATGTCGGGATGCCGTGCGGCGGCTTCCAGCAGCACATGCTGCCCTTTCCAGCGCGCGAGCCGGCTGAACGAACCGACGAGCCACGCGTTTTCGGGCAACCCGAGGCGCGCGCGCAGCGCGGCCTGGCTGACGCCTTCCAGCGCGTCGAACGGCTCGGCCGAAATGCCGTTGAATACGACGTCGACGTGCTGCGGCGTGAAGCCCGTCAGCGAACGGAACGCCTGCGCGGATGCGTCGGAGTTCGCGATCACGCGCGTGACGCCGAGCCGCGCGCAGTACTTGATCGCCAGCAGCTGCTTGCTGCCGAAATGGTCGGTGCTGACGATGTCGCGCAGGTGCCAGACCACCGGCTTGCGCGCGAGGCGCCCGGCCAGCGCGGCGACCACCATCGCGCGCTGCGTGTTCGCGTAGATCACCTCGGCACGGCGTGCGCGGCGTGCGACATCGCGCACCAGCCGCACGAGCTGCTTCACCGCGCCGAGCGATACGCCGCCCTGCTTGCGCACGCCCGCGAGCGCGCCCTGATCGACGACGTCGACGCGCGCGCCGATCTCGTCGAGCGCCGCGCGGAACGGGCCGTCGTCGAACAGCAGCACGTCGGCGTTCGCGCGCATGTGCTTCATGATCTCGAGCAGCGACAGCTCGGCGCCGCCGAGCACGCCGCTCTGGTCGAGCACGAGCGTCGCCGGGCCGCGCGCGGCCGGCAACGGCGCGATCGCCGTGCCGCGCTGCGCGGTCGAGCCGGGCAACGCGGCTTCAACGTAATCGAGAAAACGCCGCCGGAACGTATCGGCGGAAAACCGCTCCGCGTTCGTGCGGCACGCGGTCGGCGTGAAACGCTGCGGCGCGCGTTCGAAATCGTCGACGGCCGCGACGATCGCGTGCGGCGTCTGTTCGTCGAAGAACAGCCCGGTCGGGTTCAGGTCCGCTTGCGGGTCGAGCACGGTTTCGAGCGCGCCGCCCTTGCCGTACGCGATCACCGGCGTGCCGCACGCCTGCGCTTCCACGACCGAGATCCCGAAATCCTCCTCGGCCGCGAACACGAACGCCTTCGCGCGCCGCATCCGGTCGTGCAGCACCGCGAACGGCTGGTAGCCCATGATCTCGACGTTCGGGCCGGCCTTCGCGCGGATCTTCTGCATCTCGGGGCCGTCGCCGATCACGACGAGCTTGCGCTCGGGCGTGCGCGAGAAGGCCTCGACGATCAGGTCGATCTTCTTGTACGGCACCATCCGCGACGCGGTCAGGTAGAAATCGTCCTTCTCGGCGTTCAGCGAAAACGCGTCGACGTCGACCGGCGGGAAGATCACCGCCGCGTCGCGGTGGTAAACCTTCTTGATGCGCCGCGCGATGAACGCGGAGTTCGCGACGAAACCGTCCACCGCGTTCGCGGTGCGCGTATCCCAGTTGCGGATGTAGTGCAGGATCATCCGCGCGAGCAGCGATTTCGGCCCGTGCGTGAGGTTCGACTGTTCCAGGTACTGGTGCTGCAGGTCCCACGCATAGCGGATCGGCGAATGCACGTAGCTGATGTGCACCTGGTCGGGCCCCGTCAGCACGCCCTTCGCGACCGCGTGGCTGCTCGAGATCACGAGGTCGTACTCGGACACGTCGAGCTGCTCGATCGCGAGCGGCATCAGCGGCAGGTAGCTGCGGTACTTGGTGCGCGCGAACGGCAGCTTCTGGATGAACGACGTCGTCACCGGCTTGCCGCGCACGAACGCGCGATCGTCGAGGAAATCGACGAGGCTGAACAGGTCGGCGTCGGGAAAGCACGCGACGATCTGTTCGAGCACGCGCTCGGCGCCGGCATAGGTGACGAGCCAGTCGTGGACGATCGCCACGCGCAGCGCGCGCGACGGTTGCCGCGCACGGGCGCGCTCGGCCGGCGCGGGCCGGCGCAGTGCGGCGACATCGCCGGCTTCGGCCACGGCGGCATCGGCCGTGGCGAGATTCAATACGGCGTGTTCCGCCAGATCGCGATTCATGCAGTTCTCCTCGCATTGAGACGGACAAACAGGTCACGCACGAGTGCGCGCAATCCCGGCGTCATCGTGAGCGACCACGCGACATTCAGCACCAGCACGACCGCGCACATGCCGATCGACTGGACCAGCCCCGGCCATGCCTGCGCCAGGAACAGGCTCGCCAGCAGGAACGCGAGGTGCGCGAGCATGTCGAGCACGATCGCGCGCATCCGGATCGCCGACAGGTACAGCAGCACGCCGTAGTCGACGAGCGCGCGCGCCGCGACGACCACCGCCGCGCCGATCAGCCCGAAGTGATGAATGCCGAACCACAGGCCGCCGACGAAGAACGGCATCTCGACGAGCCCGGCGAACGCCGCGCGGGCCGGGTTGACCTGCGACTGGATCAGGATCCGCGTCACGCTCGCCTGGCCGACGAGCCACACGCTGACCACCAGCACGCGGCCGACCGGCGCCGAATGCACGGCGAGATCGGCGCCGACCCACAGCGTGAGGAACGGCGCGAGCGCGAAGATCGCGACGATGCCGACCGGCGTGAACACGCCGTTCAGGAATTCGAGCGACTGGCGCGCGAGCGTGTCGGCGTGGTCGCGGCCGACCGCCGACAGGCGCGGGAACAGCGTGCGCACGAGCGCGTTCGGCAGCATGTTCAGGCGCGTGACGAGGTTCTGCGGCACCGTGTAGTAGGTGACGAACTTCGCGCCCATGCCGGCGCCGAGCATCACGCGGTCGAGCGTGTCGGCGATCATGCTCGTCGTGCTCGCGATCAGCATCCAGCCGCCGAAGTTGAACAGTCCTTTCGCGGTGCCCCACTGCGGCGGATCGATGCGCCGGATCCCGAGCACCTTGATGCTGGCCTGGCCGAGCATCACCGCCGCGATCAGGCGCGCGACGACGGCCGCGGCAAGCACCGTCTGCAGGTTCGGCGCGATCCACCATGCGGCGCCGAGCGGCAGCAGCTGGAACAGGAACGTGCCGATCGTCTGGTTCGTGTTGAACACGCCGAACCGCTCGGCGCCGTTGATCGCGCCGGCGAACACCCACGACACGTTCGCGAGCGGAATCGCGAGCGCGAGCCACGGCAGCGCGAGATACACCTCGTGCTGCATCGCGGCCGAGACCTTCGTGAAGTACGCGGTGTAGATGAACGCGCCGAAATAGATCAGCAGCCCGCCGACGATGCCGGTGCCGAGATTCAGCCAGAACGCGCTCCAGAACACGCGTGCGCTTTCATCGGCATTGCCGCTCGCGAGCGCCTTCGAGATGTGGTTCTGCGCGGCCATGCTCATCCCGAGATCGAGGATCCCGAAATAGCCGATCAGCGTCCACACGAGGCTGATGACGCCATAGCGCTCGACGCCGAGCGCGTGGATATAGGCGGGCACCGTCACCAGCGACACGAAGGTCGGCAGGATCAGCCCGATGAAGTTGATCGAAACGTTCTTGAGTATGCCTTTGTCCATGCTTATGCCTTGTGTGACGTCGACGACGACGGCGCGCCGCCCGTCACGGTTTCCAGCGATACATCAGCACCTTGCCGCGCGCGTCTTCCTCGACGAACACGAGGTATTCGCCGTTCTCGCGCCGGAATGCGCTGATGCCGAACGGCACGTCGACCCAGCCGGATGCCTTGCCGACCTCGGTGCCCGGGTTCATCACGCCCACTTCCTTGCCGGTGTCCTTGTCGTACACGTGGATCTTGCCGACCGGTTCCACGGTGAAGATGTAGCGGCCCTCGACCGTGATCCCGATCAGGTCGAAGATCGGCTTCGCATCGAGCTTCCACGGCAGCGCCACCTGGTAGCGCACCACCGGCGAGCCCGTCGACCACTTGTCGAAGCGGATCAGCACGCGCCCCACTTCCTTGTTGATGCCTGGCTGCGGCGGCGCGTCGGCCGTGTAGCCGGTCACGTACAGCGTGTCGGTCTGCGGCTCGTAAATCGAACGGCGCAGCTGCGTGAACGGCTGCGGCATCGGGTAGGTCGTGACCTTGTCGTACGAGTAGATCGGGTTGCCGGCCTTGTCGACGCCGCCGTACTGGAAGCGGTGGATGCCGCGCACGTCGCTGGTCCGCCAGATGTCGCCCTTCGTGTCGACCCACCAGCCCCAGCCGCCCGCCTTCGCCTTGCCGGTCGTGTTGATCTCGGCCTCGTCGGCATCGATCCGGCCGTTGCCGTTCGCGTCGCGCCACAGCCAGTCGCCGCCCGGCGGCTTGTTCGGCACCTTGTCGACCGGCCGCGCGCGGCCCGCGATCAGGCCCGACGGAATCGCCACCTCGCCGTCGCGCTTCGCGTCGAAGCGGTAGATCTTCAGGTGATCGGCATACATGTCGGTCAGGTACAGGAACGTGCGGCCGTCCAGGCGACGCGCGGTCGGCATGCCCGGCCACTGGTCGGTATGGAACACCGGGTCGTCCGGGTACTTGAAGCGGTTCGACAGGAAGCCGACGTATTTCCAGTCCTGGCCCGGCGGCTTCGACAGGTCGAGCTCGAAGCGCTTGTTGCCCGTGTACACGCTGTTCGGCCGCGCCGGGTCGAGCCACGCGCCGTCGACGAACAGCAGCCCCTGCACCTGCCAGCGCGGCTTGCCGTCCGGCGTGTAGCTTTCGAGCACCGCGCCGAGCCCGGCGCCGATCGTGTCGTGGCGCGGCCCGATGCCGTTCATCGACACGTAGATGTTGCCCGCGCTGTCGACGCCGACGCCCGTCAGCCCGTTGAAGCGCTGCGGCCCCGGCCGCCCCGGCACGGGGCCCGCGAAGATGCCGCCGCGCTCGCCGAACGTGCCCGACTGCGCATAGCCCTTGCCGCCTTTCGAGAAGATCAGGATCTGCTGGCGCGGCCCGTTGTCCGCGACGAGCACGCGCCCTTTCGCGTCGACCGCCACGTCCACCGCATCGGTGCCTTCCGGCAGCGCGGGCGCGTCGTCGAGCGTGCGGCCGTCCGCACGCACGTGCACGAGATGCGCGGGCCCGCTCAGCGTGTCGGTCAGCAGCCACAGCGTGCCGTCACCGGCGAGCGCGATGCGGCCCGGCTCGTGCGCGCTCCACGTCCCCTTCTGCTGCATCGTCTCGGCGTCGTAGACATCCACGACGTCGCGCGACGGATTCGTCGCGAACAGCGTCTTGTCGTCGGCCGCGAGGCCGCCCACTTCCGCCTTCGCCTCGCCCACTTCCGAGCGCGCGGGGGCCGGCACCTCGTTCATCATCATGAAGCTCGCGGCCATCCGCGCGCGGCCGGCATCGGCGCGCCCGCCCGGCGCGACCTGCGGCGACGCGCGAAACGGCGCGGGCTGCTTCATGTCGCCGATCGTGCGCCGCGAGATGCCGAACCACTGCTTGCCCTTGTCCGGCCAGATGCCGGGCGCCTGCAGGTGGCCGCGCTCGTTGCCGACGCCGATCGCGACATACGCGTACTTGCTGTTCACGGCGATCGCGTTGCCGCCGAGATTGCCCCAGCCGTGCGTGCCGCCGGCGAAGCCGAGCATCTTCCCGTCCTGGTAGACGCTCGCCTCGGCCCCGCTCTCGTCCCACGGCGCATTCGTATACACCTTGCCTTCAGGCGTCACTGCAATCGCGCGGATGTCGATCTGCGTCCAGCTGCCGTCGCCATAGCCGAACGTGTTGCCGATCCACGACGTCGTCGCGGGCAACACCGTTTCGGCCGGCGCGGCGCTCGTCAGCAGCGCCGCGCTTACCGTCATGCCTACCAGAATCAGACGTCGCAATGCGCTTCTCCAGACTTGATGCAACAGCGACCGGCGTCGCCACGGACTGCCGCCGGCGCACCCTGTCGCTAAATGGGTTTCAAACGTCGCGATGCAGGTTACAAGCAAAAATAATCACAAGAAATTTGGAAATATTTGGGGATGTTTCTGCCTGAAATATCGAACCGGAACAGGCAGTAAATCGCTTCCGAAAACGGCAATAACGACCGCCTTTCGCTCGCCATCGCGTAGAAAATGCCGCTCCGCACCGCCCGTCGCGGCTGCCCGGGCGTGAACCTTTCATCCCGCGACCGGAATAATCGGCATTTGAATGTTTTCCGTCAGATAAATGGCGTGCGTTTTTTTGCCGATTTCTTTTCCCTAGAATCGATTTCGACTCGATATTTCATTTAAAGGCATGCATTACGTTCACGCATCGGATGTGCGACACGCCGCGGCCCCCGCCGCGCGTCGCGAAGGAGCGGCGCGATGACGGGCATCTCGCGACCCGCTGACCTGACCCCGCCGCAACACGGCCGCATCGTCCAGCTCGACGGGCTGCGCGCGATCGCGGTGGGCGCCGTGTTCCTGCAGCACGCGCTGAAAGCGCCGCTGTGGATGGGCGTCGACCTGTTCTTCGTGCTGAGCGGCCTGCTGATCACCGGCATCCTGCTCGATCGCAAGGCGCGCGGGCAGTCGTACTTCAGCCATTTCTATGCGCGCCGCGTGCGCCGCATCCTGCCGCCGTACGTGCTGCTGCTGGTGGTGTCGACGATCCTGTTCGGCGCGAGCTGGCTGCCGCACTGGCCGTGGTTTGCGTTTTTCTCGACCAACATCGGGCTGTCGCTCGGCAGCATCGGCCATGACAGCCTGAACGTGCTGTGGTCGCTCGCGGTCGAGGAGCAGTTCTACATCTTCTGGCCGTTCGTCGTGCTGTGGTGCTCGGAGCGCGCGCTGCTGTGGGTCGCCGCCGCGCTGGTCGTCGCCGCACCCGTGCTGCGCGCGGTCGCGACGCCGTGGTTCGACTCGTTCTGGCCGATCTACTACCTGACGCCGTTCCGGATGGACCTGCTCGCGGCCGGCGCGCTGCTCGCGATCGTGCTGCGCCGCGACCGGCGCGCGCTGGAGCCGTTCTACCCGCTCGCGATCGTCGGCGCGCTCGTGTCGCTCGCGATCCTCGGCTGGCTGCACCTGTCGTTCCCGCGCTTCCGCGCGGCGAACACGCCGCTGTCGAATGCGGCGCTCTACAGCATCTCGCTGCTGCTGTGCACGTCGATCGTCGTGATCGCGCTGCGCGGCCGCGGCCTCGTGCAACGCGTGCTGACCAACCCGATGCTCGTCTACGTCGGCACCGTCAGCTACACCGTGTACCTGATCCACCTGAGCGTGCTGTATGCGCTCTGGCCGCTGCACCTGAACCGCTTCGTCACGGCCGCGCTCGCGCTGGCGATCACGCTCGCCTACGCGACCCTGAGCTGGTACGGCTTCGAACGGCGCCTGACGCGCGGCCCCGCACGCCGCGCGCTGCCGGCCGCCGCCGGCACGACCGCCTGAATTTCACCATCCATCGTTTCTACCAGGACAACGCCATGAGCCAAACTCGTAAAAAGGCCATCATCACCGGGATTTCGGGTCAAGACGGTGCGTACCTGACCAAGCTGCTGCTCGACAAGGGCTACGAGGTCACCGGCACCTACCGCCGCACCAGCTCGGTGAATTTCTGGCGCATCGCCGAGCTCGGCGTCGACACGCACCCGAACCTCACGCTCGTCGAACACGACCTGACCGACGCCGGCTCGAGCCTGCGCCTGCTCGAACGCACGCAGCCCGACGAGCTGTACAACCTCGCCGCGCAGAGCTTCGTCGGCGTATCGTTCGACCAGCCGGTGACGACCGCCGAAGTGACCGGCATCGGCCCGCTGAACCTGCTCGAGGCGATCCGCGTCGTGAGCCCGAAGACGCGCTTCTACCAGGCATCGACGTCGGAGATGTTCGGCAAGGTGCAGGCGATTCCGCAGACCGAAACGACCGCGTTCTACCCGCGCAGCCCGTACGGCGTCGCGAAGCTGTACGCGCACTGGATGACCGTGAACTACCGCGAGTCGTACGGCCTGTTCGGCAGCAGCGGCATCCTGTTCAACCACGAGTCGCCGCTGCGCGGCCGCGAGTTCGTCACACGCAAGATCACCGACACGATCGCGAAGATCAAGCTCGGCAAGGCGACGCGCCTCGAGCTCGGCAACCTCGACGCGAAGCGCGACTGGGGCTTTGCACTCGAGTACGTCGAAGGGATGTGGCGCATGCTGCAGGCCGACGAGCCCGACACCTACGTGCTGGCGACCAACCGCACCGAAACCGTGCGCGACTTCGTGCGGATGGCATTCGCGGCGGCCGGCTACCAGATCGAATGGACCGGCAAGGGCGAGCAGGAACGCGGCCTCGACGCGGCGACCGGCAACGTGCTCGTCGAAGTGAATCCGAAGTTCTACCGCCCTGCCGAGGTAGACCTGCTGATCGGCTGCGCGGACAAGGCCAAATCCAAGCTCGGCTGGGCACCGGAGACGACGCTCGAACAACTTTGCCAGATGATGGTCGAAGCTGATTTGACGCGGAACCAACACCATGACACGTTCTGAAACCGGACGCCCGTCGCGCCGTGCGTTCGTCACGGGCCTGACGGGCTTCACGGGCCGTTACATGGCCGAACGCCTGCAGGCGGCCGGCTATGACGTCTGGGGCACGGTCGCGCCCGGCGCGCCGCGCCCCGACGATCCGGCGTTCGCGCACTGCACGCTGCTGCCCGTCGACCTGCTCGACGCGGATGCGATGCGCGCGGCCGCGGCCGATGCACGGCCCGATGCGGTCGTGCATCTCGCCGCGCGCGCGCACGTCGCACAGGATGAGCCGTCGCAGACCTACGCGGTCAACATCGCCGGCACGCGCAACCTGCTGGCCGCGCTCGCGGGCCTCGACCACCGCCCGTCGGCCGTGCTGCTGGCAAGCAGCGCGAACGTCTACGGCAATTCGACGGCCGGCGTGCTCGACGAATCCGTCGCGCCGGCCCCGCCGAACGACTACGCGGTCAGCAAGCTCGCGATGGAATACGCGGCGAAGCTGTGGGCCGACCGGCTGCCGATCGTGATCGCGCGGCCATTCAACTACACGGGTGTCGGCCAGAGCGATGCGTACCTGCTGCCGAAGCTCGTCGCGCACTACGCGCGCAACGCACCGCGGATTTCGCTCGGCAACCTCGACGTGAGCCGCGATTTCTCCGACGTGCGCGACGTGACGGCCGCCTACCTGAAGCTGGTCGAAGCCGCGCCGGCCGGCGAGACGTTCAACGTGTGCTCGGAGCGCGCGTATTCGCTGAAGGAAGTGCTGGCGATGCTGTCGCGCATCGCCGGTTACGTGATCGACGTGACGATCGATCCGCGCTTCGTGCGGCACAACGAGGTGAAAAGCCTGAGCGGGTCGCGCGCCAAACTGCGGCGCGCGGTGGGTGAATTGCCCGTCACGCCGCTCGATGAAACGCTGCAGTGGATGGTCGACGCGATGCGCGACGCGCCGCCGCACGGGCATGCCGGCTGACCCGGGCGACGCCGCGCACATGCGATGGCGTACGCGGAAACGACAACGGGCCGCTCTTTCGAGCGGCCCGTTTCATTTGCCGGCCCGGAAACCGGCGGCGCAGCTCAGCCTTCGAGACCGCGCGCGAGATCGGCGCGAACGTCGGCGGCGTGCTCGAGGCCGACCGCCAGGCGGATCAGCCCTTCGGTGATCCCGGCGGCCGCACGCGCTTCCGGCGTGATGCGGCCGTGCGTCGTGGTGGCCGGATGCGTGATCGTCGTGCGCGTGTCGCCGAGGTTGCCGGTGATCGACACCAGCTTCGTGCCGTCGATCACGCGCCATGCGTTCGCGCGCTGCTGCTCGGGCGTGTCGCCCTTCAGCTCGAACGACACGATCGCGCCGCCCGCCTTCTGCTGGCGCTTCGCGAGTTCATGCTGCGGATGCGATTCGAGGCCCGGGTAGAACACGCGCGCGACGGCCGGATGCGAATCGAGCCAGCGCGCGATTTCCAGCGCGTTCGCCGATTGCTTCTCGACGCGCAGCGACAGCGTCTCCATCCCCTTCAGCAGCACCCACGCGTTGAAGGCCGACAGCGTCGGGCCCGCGCTGCGCACGAACGGGAACACCTTGCCCATGATGAATTCCTTCGAGCCGACCAGCGCGCCGCCGAGCACGCGGCCCTGCCCGTCGAGGAATTTCGTCGCCGAGTGCATCACGACGTCCGCGCCGAGCTTCAGCGGCTGCTGCAGCACCGGGCTGCAGAAACAGTTGTCGACGACGAACAGCGCGTTCGCGGCCTTCGCGATCTTGCCGATCGCCTCGATATCGGCGAGTTCGGTCAGCGGGTTCGACGGCGTCTCGAGGAAGAACATCTTCGTTTCCGGCCGCACGGCTTCCTGCCATGCGTTCAGGTCGGTCGGATCGACGAAGGTCGTCGTGATCCCGAACTTGCTGAAGATCTGCGAGAACATCCCGAGCGTCGAGCCGAACAGGCTGCGCGAGCTGACGAGGTGGTCGCCGGCCTGCAGCGCGGACATCACGACCGACATGATCGCGGCCATCCCCGACGCCGTCGCGATGCACGCCTCGCCGCCCTCGAGCGCCGCGAGACGCTCCTGGAACATGGTGACGGTCGGGTTCGTGAAGCGCGAATAGGTGAAGTAGTCTTCCGAGTTCGCGAAGCGCTCGGCCGCGTCGGCCGCGCTCGAGAAGCAGAAGCTCGACGTGAGGAACAGCGCTTCCGAGTGCTCGTTGAAGTCGCTGCGCAGCGTGCCTGCGCGCACGGCAAGCGTGTCGAAGTTGAGGGAGTCGTCCATGTTCCGTTTTCCGTATCCGATGGCCGCGCGCATCGCGCAGGCCAGATCAAAACCAGGCCCAAAAACAAAAAGCCCGCTATGCGTCTGCATCAGCGGGCTTCGGTGCGGTACGACAGCGATCGACTCGGGCCGGCTGTCGCCGGCCTTCGCTTTAGCTGTTTTGGGAAGTCGCCCCGCGTCCGCAAGCTGATATCAAATCGACGCAAGGCCACATCCTATCACGCTTCGCCGGAAGCGTGCGCCGGTGTCACTCGACCGACAGTTGCAGGTTCATCTGCGAACGCTCGGTGTCGCCGGCCGTGTCGCGATCGGCCTGCGACGCCGGTGCGAGACGCGCGCGCTCGATCGCATCGAGATACTCGGGCGTCACGTCGCCGGTGATGTAGTTGCCGTCGAAGCACGATGCCTCGAAGCGCTCGAGCTTCGGGTTGATGTCGCGCACCGCGCGGCGCAGGTCGTCGACGTCCTGGTAGATCAGGTGGTCGGCGCCGATCATCTTCGCGACTTCTTCGTCGGTGCGGCCGTGTGCGACGAGCTCGCCGCGCGTCGGCATGTCGATGCCGTACACGTTCGGGAACTTCACGGGCGGCGCGGCCGACGCGAAGATCACCGACTTCGCGCCCGCATCGCGCGCCATCTGCACGATTTCATGCGAGGTCGTGCCGCGCACGATCGAGTCGTCGACGATCAGCACGTTCTTGTCCTTGAACTCGATGCTCATCGCGTTGAGCTTCTGGCGCACCGACTTCTTGCGCACGGCCTGCCCCGGCATGATGAACGTACGGCCGACGTAACGGTTCTTGAAGAAACCCTCGCGATACTCGACGCCGAGCTTCGCGGCGACCTGCATCGCAGCCGGGCGCGACGAATCGGGAATCGGCATCACGACGTCGATCGGCACGTTCGGCAGCTCGCGCTTGATCTTCTCGGCGAGGTAGTCGCCCATGCGCAGGCGCACGTTGTAGACGGGCACGCCGTCGAGGCACGAATCCGGACGCGCGAGGTACACGTATTCGAACATGCACGGATTCAGCGTCGGCTGCTCCGCGCACTGCTGGCTGTGGAAGTTGCCGGCCGGATCGATGAAGATCGCTTCACCCGGCTGCACGTCGCGCACGAATTCGAAGCCGATGCCTTCGACGGCCACCGATTCCGACGCGACCATCCACTCGGTGCCGTGCTCCGTTTCGAGCTTGCCGATGCACAGCGGGCGGATGCCGAACGGATCGCGGAACGCGAGCAGGCCGTAGCCGGCGATCAGCGACACGATCGCATACGAACCCTGCAGGCGGCGATGCACGCCCGAGACCGCCTTGAACACCGACGCCGGATCGAGCTCGAGGCCGGTGGTCGACAGTTGCAGCTCGTGCGCGAACACGTTGAGCAGCACTTCGCTGTCGGAATTGGTGTTGATGTGCCGGCGGTCGATCCGGAACATCTCGTCCTTCAGTTGCTGCCAGTTCGTCAGGTTGCCGTTGTGCGCGAGGATGATCCCGAACGGCGCGTTCACGTAGAACGGCTGTGCTTCGGCTTCGCTCGACGCCGAACCGGCCGTCGGGTAGCGCACCTGGCCGATGCCGTAGGTACCGGGCAGGCTGCGCATGTTGCGCGTGCGGAACACGTCGCGCACCATGCCGTTCGCCTTGTACATGTGGAAATTGCTGCCGTCCGCCGTCGCGATGCCCGCCGCGTCCTGACCGCGATGCTGCAGCAGCAGCAGGCTGTCATAGATCAGCTGATTGACCGGGGATTGGGAGATAACACCTACGATGCCGCACATGGCATGTCCTTCAAGATGACAAAATCGGTTCCGTCCTGCCCGGCCGCGCCGTCACACGCGTACGTACTGGGCCATGCCGTCGGGCAGGAGCTGCTTCAGCTCGTGCACGCCCTGTTCGGCGAAAGGACGCAATAGCGCATTGCGCCAGAAATCCTGTTTGGGCAGTTCGGTCAGCCCGGCCGCCGCGACCAGCAGCACCACCAGCACACAGCCGCGGACGAGCCCGAACATCATGCCCAGCGAGCGGTCGACGCCGCCCAGGCCACTCGCCTGCGCGATCCGCGACAGCAGCGCGTTTGCGACACCGGCAACCAGCACGACGCCGATCACGAGCAGCGCGAAGGCGATCACCCATTGCGTCAGCGCGCCGCCCGGCCAGTTCGCCGGAATGTACGGCACGACCAGTCCGACGTAGCGGCCCGCGATCACGATCGCCGCAATCCAGCCGATCAGCCCGAATATCTCCGACACGAAGCCGCGCCACGCACCGCGCAGCGCCGACAACACGATCACCGCCAATACAGCGTAGTCGAAAGCCGTCAGCATCGTGCGTTACTGCGTCAGACCGGCTTCGCGCACCTTCGCGATCGCGGCGGAGGCCGCCGAGCGATCCGCGAACGGGCCCGCACGCAACAGTGTAGCCGTGCTGCCGTCTGCCTGCTTGCTATGCTCGACATATGCGGGCACACCCGCCGATTTCAATTTGGTCGCCCACGAACGGGCTGTCGCGGCGTCCTTGAACGACCCGAGCTGCACCGCGAAGCGCGCACCGGCCGGCGAAGCCGGCGACGATGCGTCGCCGCTGTCCGGGCTCGCGGCGTCGGCATTCGCGACGGTCGCGGGCGCAGGCTTCGGCGCCGCCGGTTTCGCCGCGGGGGCGGCCGGCTTCGGCGCGGGCTTCGGCGGCGTCACGCTCGCCGTGGTCGTCGTATCGGGTTTCGCGGCCGGCTTGGCTGCGGGCGCCGGCACCGGAGCCGGTGCGGCCACGACAGCCGTGTCGGATGCCGGCGGTTCGTCATGCGCGACGCCGGCCTGCACGTCGGACGCATCGTCGTCACGCGGCGCGACCGCCTGGTGCGCGGGCCGGTTCGGGATGTCGATCGCGATGTCGTCCGTGACCGGCTTCGGGTGCGAATCGAGCACCATCGGCAACACGATCACGGCCGCCACGACGAGCGCGATCGCGCCGACGAGGCGACGGCGTGCACGTTGCTTTTCTGGAAGGGTCGGATCGAGGAGCAGCGCGTCCGATTCCGGACGCTCGGTGCGGCGCGAGCGGCGCTCGACGCGTTCAGTGGTGCGCTCCGTGCGCACGTTCCGGGAGGCCCCGGTGCGACCGCCGCGCCGCGGGGGCGCGTCGTCGTCTTTTTTGCCGAACGAGAAAATTCCCATGAATGGCTGAGTCCGAAACTGCCCGTCAGTCAGTGTTGCTGCGATTTACGGTAGGCCAGCACGCCGGCAACCGTATGGAAACTGCCGAAAACCACGATTCTATCATTCTCGGATGCTCTTTTTAGTGCATCGCGAAACGCTTCTGCAGGCGACGCGTAACGCGTCACGCTCGAATCGGGCCCCTCCTCCACGCCGGCCTTGCGCAGCGCGGCTTCCAGCTGCTCCGCGGAGGCCGCACGCGGCAGCGGCAGGTCGGTCACGCACCAGTGGTCGATCTCGCCCTTCAGGTGCTGCAGCACGCCGTCGATGTCCTTGTCGTGCATCGCGCCGAACACCGCATACGTGTACGGGAAGAAGCCCATGTTGCCGAGGTTCTGCTCGAGCACGGCCGATGCGTGCGGATTGTGCGCGACGTCGAGCACGATCGCCGGCTTGCCGGGCAGCACCTGGAAGCGCCCCGGCAGCTCGACGTTCGCGAGCCCGAGCCGGATGTCCTGCGCGGACACCGGCAGTACCGGGCGCAGCGCCTCGAGCGCGGCGAGCGCGGCCGATGCATTGATCAGCTGATTCGCGCCGCGCAGCGCCGGATAGGCAAGCGCCGGATAGCGCTTCTCGCGGCCGAGGTAGCTCCACTGCTGGCGCTCCGCGCCGGCCTGCGCCTCGTAGCGGAAATCGCGGCCGACGAGCCACAGGTCGGCGCCGATCGCTTCGGCGTGGTCGACCAGCGTTTGCGGTGCGGCCGGATCGCCGCAGATCGCCGGCTTGCCCGCGCGGAAGATCCCGGCCTTCTCGAACGCGATCTTCTCGCGCGTGTCGCCGAGGTATTCGGTGTGGTCGATGTCGATGCTCGTGACGATCGCGCAATCGGTATCGATGATGTTGACCGCGTCGAGCCGGCCGCCGAGGCCGACTTCGAGGATCACCGCGTCGAGCCCGCGCGACGCGAACAGGTGCAGGATCGCGAGCGTCGTGAATTCGAAATACGTGAGCGACACGGGCTCGGGCAGCGACGTGCGTGCAGCTTCGACGGCCTCGAAGTGCGGCAGCAGTTCGTCATCGGTGACGTTCTGGCCGTTCACGCGTGCGCGCTCGTTGAATTCGAGCAGGTGCGGCGACGTGTGGCAGCCGACCTTGTAGCCCGCGCGCACGAGGATCGTCTCGAGGAACGCGCAGGTCGAGCCCTTGCCGTTCGTGCCGCCGACGGTGATGACGGGGCATGCGAATTCGAGCTGCAGCGCCGCCTTGACCTGCCCGATGCGGGTCAGGCCCATGTCGATGCCGACCGGGTGCGCGCGTTCGAGGTGCGAAAGCCACGCGTCGAGAGTGGGAAAAGTGCTCATCGGATCAAATCTGGATCGGTACCGCCACTACGCCAAAAAACGAAGCGCGCCGCCTGACGCTGAAGCCAGGCGACGCGCAGAGTCACAACCTTGCGCCGGTCAAGCCAGCGCGTCGGCCGGCTGTCGCTGCAGCAGCGCGAGCAGTTGCGCGATCTCGTCGCGCATCTTGCGACGGTCGACGATCATGTCGATCGCGCCCGTCTTCAGCAGGAATTCGGCGCGCTGGAAGCCTTCCGGCAGCTTCTCGCGGACCGTCTGCTCGATCACGCGCGGGCCGGCGAAGCCGATCAGCGCCTTCGGCTCGGCGATCACGACGTCGCCGAGGAACGCAAAGCTCGCCGACACGCCACCCATCGTCGGGTCGGTCAGCACCGAGATGAACGGCAGCTTCGCTTCGGCCAGCTTGGTCAGCATCGCGGTGGTTTTCGCCATCTGCAGCAGCGACAGCAGGCTTTCCTGCATCCGTGCGCCGCCCGATGCGGTGAAGCAGATGAACGGCACGTGCTGTTCCAGCGCGTTCTGCGCGCCGCGTGCGAAGCGCTCGCCGACGACCGAACCCATCGAGCCGCCCATGAACGAGAACTCGAAGCAGGCCGCGACGACGGGCAGCGTGTGGATCGCCCCGCCCATCACGACCATCGCGTCGGTCTCGCCCGTCTCGTCCATCGCTTCCTTCAGACGATCGGGGTACTTGCGGCTGTCCTTGAACTTCAGCGTGTCGACCGGCACGATTTCCTGGCCGATTTCATAGCGGCCTTCCGGATCGAGCAGCCCGTCGAGGCGTTCACGCGCGCCGATGCGCATGTGGTGATCGCATTTCGGGCATACGTGCAGGTTCGCGTCCACGTCGTTGCGGTACAGCACGGCCTCGCAGGACGGGCACTTGACCCACAGGCCTTCCGGAATGCCCTTGCGGCTTTTCGGGTCGGTCTGCTTGATCTTCGGCGGCAACAGTTTGTCGAGCCAGCTCATCGTATGGTTTCCTGTTCCGTGGCGGGCCGGGCCGCAAGGCCCGCCCGCTTCCTGTGTTGTGTTTATCGCGCCGTCTTGCCCGCGCCGTCCAGGGCGGCGCGCAGCTCGGCGATGAAAGTCTGCAGCGCGGCGGCGGCGGCGTCCGGCGCAGCGCTTTCGAGCAGCTGCACGAGGCGGCTGCCGATCACGACGGCGTCCGACACTTCGGCCACCGCGCGCGCCGTTTCGGCGTCGCGGATACCGAAGCCGACGCCCACCGGAACCGGCACGCGCGACTTGATGGCCGGGATTTTACCCGCAATGCTCGAAACATCCAGATTTCCTGCGCCGGTCACGCCCTTGAGCGACACGTAATACACGTAGCCGCTCGCGATCTTGCCGACGTCGGCGATGCGTTCGTCGGTCGACGTGGGCGCGAGCAGGAAGATCGGATCGATCTGCGCGGCACGCATCTTTTCGGCGAATACGCCCGCCTCTTCCGGCGGATAGTCGACGACCAGCACGCCGTCGACACCGGCCGCGTGCGCTTCGGCCGCGAACGCGTCGACGCCCATCCGTTCGATCGGGTTCGCATAGCCCATCAGCACGACGGGCGTTTTGGGGTCGGTTTCGCGGAAGCGCTTCACGTCGGCGAGCACGCTCTTCAACGTGACGCCGCGCGCGAGCGCGCGTTCCGACGAGCGCTGGATCACGGGGCCGTCGGCCATCGGGTCCGAGAACGGCACGCCGAGCTCGATCACGTCCGCGCCGCCGGCGGCGAGCGCGTGCATGAACTCGACGGTTTTCGCGGGATCGGGGTCGCCGGCCGTGATGAACGGGATCAGGCCCTTACGGCCTTGTTCGGCGAGCGCGGCGAAGGTCTGCTGAATACGGGACATGGCAATTTTCCTAGATGCGTTCGGCGATGCGGCGGCGCGATTCACGCGCACGCCGGCGCCGCGAGCGCGTTCACGCGCTCGTGCGCGATCGCACAATAGCTTTCGTTGATCTCGTAGCCGACGAAGTCGCGCCCCTGCCGTGCGCAGGCCACCGCGGTCGTGCCGCTGCCCATGAACGGATCGAGCACGCGGCCGCCCGGCGGGCAGCTTGCGAGCACCATCCGCTCGATGATTTCCAGCGGCTTCTGGGTCGGATGATCGACGCGCTCCGCGTGCTGCCGGTGCAGGCGCGAGACCGACCAGACGTCCTTCGGGTTGTAGCCCATCTCCAGCCACTTGCTGCCTTCGAACAGCTTGCGCGAGCGGGCCTTCTTCGTATCGGCGTCGTACGGGATGCGGACCGGATCGAGATCGAAGTAATACGCCCTGGAAACCGCGAAAAAGCCGATGTTGTCGTGCACCGACGTGAAACGGCGCGTCGTGCCGCCCATGCTCGGCACGCGCCGGTCCCAGATGATCTCGTTGACCATCGTGAGCTTCGTCTTCAGGAAACTGAAGATTTCCGGCGCGTACTGCCACGTGCAGAAGATGTACATCGACCCGCTCGGCTTCAGCTTCGGAATCGCGAGCTCGAGCCACTCGCGCGTCCACGCGAGGAAATCGTCGCCCGAACGCTTGTCCGAGTCGTTGCCGTAGTCCTTGCCGAGCCCGTACGGCGGATCGGCGACGATCAGGTCGATCGACGCATCCGGCAGGTGCGCGGCATCGGTCAGGAAATCGCGGTTGTGCAGTTCGATACCGGACGGCAGCGCGCGCGGCACCGCGACGGCGGGCTGAACCGCCTCCGCCTCGCTGGCGCCGCCGCCCGGCTCTTCGATCAGGTCACGCATCGGTCGGGGTCAGAGGTCGATGCCCGATCGCTCGGCGACCGTGTGCATGTCCTTGTCGCCGCGGCCCGACAGGTTGACGAGCAGGATCTTGTCCTTCGGCAACGTCGGCGCGAGCTTCACGCCATACGCGATCGCGTGGCTCGACTCGAGCGCGGGAATGATCCCCTCGATCCGGCAACAGTCGTGGAATGCCTTCAGCGCCTCGTCGTCGGTGATCGGCACGTACTGCGCGCGGCCGCTGTCCTTCAGCCATGCGTGTTCGGGGCCGACGCCCGGATAGTCGAGGCCCGCCGATACCGAATGCGTCTCGATGATCTGGCCGTCGTCGTCCTGCAGCAGGTACGTGCGGTTGCCGTGCAGCACGCCCGGGCTGCCGGCGATCAGCGATGCCGCGTGATGGCCGGTGTCGAGGCCGTCGCCGGCCGCTTCGACGCCGATCAGCTGCACCGATCGATCGTCGATGTACGGATAGAAGATGCCCATCGCGTTCGAACCGCCGCCGACGCAGGCGATCACCGCGTCGGGCTGCCGGCCCGCGAGTTCGGGCATCTGCACCTTGCACTCGTCGCCGATCACGCGCTGGAAGTCGCGCACCATCATCGGGTACGGGTGCGGGCCCGCGACCGTGCCGATGATGTAGAACGTGCTCTCGATGTTCGTGACCCAGTCGCGCATCGCCTCGTTCAGCGCGTCCTTCAGCGTGCGCGAGCCCGACTCGACCGGCACGACCGTCGCGCCGAGCAGCTTCATCCGGTACACGTTCGCGGCCTGCCGGCGCACGTCCTCGGCGCCCATGTAGACGATGCACTCCATCCCGAAGCGCGCGCAGATCGTCGCGGTTGCGACGCCGTGCTGGCCGGCGCCGGTTTCGGCGATCACGCGCTTCTTGCCCATGCGCTTCGCGAGCAGCGCCTGGCCGATCACGTTGTTGATCTTGTGCGCACCGGTATGGTTCAGGTCCTCGCGCTTCAGGTAGATCTGCGCACCGCCCAGCATCTCGCTCCAGCGCTGCGCGTGGTAGATCGGCGACGGACGGCCGACGAAATACTTCAGCTCGCGCTCGTATTCGGCGACGAAATCGGGGTCGTTCCGGTATTTTTCGTACGCCGTGCGCAGTTCGTCCAGCGCGTGAATCAGCGTTTCGGCGACGAACACGCCGCCATACGGGCCGAAGTGGCCGCGATCATCAGGAAGGTTGTACATGGTGTCTCTCTCGATCGGTCGGCGCGCCCCGCCTGACAGGCCGCGCCGCTTGCATCACCGGGCGTCCGCTTCGCGCACCGCGCGTACGAACGCCGCCATCCGGGCGTGATCCTTCACGCCCTTTGCGCCCTCCACTTCGATGCCACTCGAGACATCGACAGCAAACGGACGCAGCTGGCGGATCGCATCACCGACGTTTTGCGCGCTCAAGCCACCACTCAAAACGGCCCGACGCGCGAGCTCTGCGGGAATAAGAGACCAATCGAAGACCTTGCCGCTACCGCCGTAATCCGGCACCAGGGTGTCGAACAGGAGGCCGCGCGCTTTCGAATAATGAAGAGCCGATTCTACCAAATCGGACGGCTGCGTCGAGGGGCCGACGCGCACCGCGCGCAGCCACGGCAGGCGTGCCGCGCGGCCGAGCGCGCCGCACTGCTCGGGCGTCTCGTCGCCGTGGAACTGCAGCACCGTCAGCGGCACGTCGCGCACGACGGCCTCGATCTCGACTTCGGTCGCATTCACGAACAGCCCGACCACCGACACGAAAGGCGGCGCGAGGCTCGCCAGCTCGGCCGCCTGCGCGATGGTCACCGCGCGCGGGCTCTTCGGATAGAACACGAGGCCGATCGCGTCGGCGCCGAGCGCCGCCGCGTGCAGCACGTCCTCGGGGCGCGACAGCCCGCACAGCTTGATGCGCGTGCGCGGCGGCAGGCCGGTGGCGGCGGAAGTCGAGGAAGACACGGCGTGATCCGTCATGATTGAGGGTCCAGATCGGCCCAGACGCTGCTCCACGGCACGCTGCCGAGCTGCGCGGGCGGGACGGCGAATTCCGCCGGGTAGCCGACGTGGGCGAGGTACAGCCCGTCGGCCATGAAGGTGGGTGCCGCGAGTTTGCGGTCGCGCCCGGCCAGCACGTCGGCAAGCCAGTCGGCCGGATAGCGGCCGCGCCCGACCGCGACGAGGCATCCCATCAGGTTGCGCACCATGTGATGCAGGAACGCGTTCGCACGGAAGCGGAAATGGATGAAGTGCCCCGCGCGCCGCACATCGATCTGGTACAGGTGTTTGACCGGCGTCTTCGACTGGCATTCCGACGACCGGAACGACGAAAAATCATGCTCGCCGATCAGGTGCGCGGCGGCGGCGCGCATTGCGTCGTCGTCGAGCGGCGTGTGGATCCAGCCCGCGCGCCCGGCCAGCATCGGCGACCGCACGGGATGCACGTACAGCGCGTAGTAATAGGTGCGCTCGAACGCCGAGAAACGCGCGTGGAACGTGTCCGGCATCGGCTTCGCCCATTGCACCGACACGGTCGACGGCAGGAACGCGTTGGTGCCGCGCACCCACGAGAACACCTCGCGGTCGAGATCGGTGTCGAAGTGCACGACCTGCCCGAGCCCGTGCACGCCGGTGTCGGTCCGGCCGGCGACTGTTGTATGCAGCGGCACCCGCGCGAACTCGGCCAGTGCATGCTCGAGCCGGTCCTGCACGGTCTTGCCGTGCGGCTGCGCCTGCCAGCCGCAAAACGCCGCGCCGTCGTACTGGACGCCCAGTGCGATCCGCATCACGCCTCGTCCGCCAGCTTCGCGAGCAGCGCACGCGCATCGTCGCGCGTCGCGGCGTCGTTCGCGTCGACCACTTCCTGCAGCAGCGTCCGTGCGCCGGACAGGTCGCCCAGTTCGACGTACTCGGACGCGAGATCGAGCTTGTTGCGCGCGATGCGGGCGAGTTCGTCCGCCGTCAATGCGGGCAGCGTCACGCCCGGCGCGGACGGCAGGTCGAGATCGAAATCGAGCTTCAGTGCACCGAACTGCGCGCCGCCGAGCGGCGGCAGCGACGACAGCGCGGGCGTGCTGCTCACGTCACCGGCGGGCGTCGCCGCGTCCGGATCCCAACCGTACTCGTCGTCCTGGTCGGCCGGATGGTCCGGGGCCGGATGGTCCGAGCCAATCGGCGGATGCGACGGGGCTTGACCGTTAGTTGCGATTTTATCGGTGTTGGACTGCCCTGCCCGCGCGGACAGCTCGTCCGGCGTCAGCGGCGCTTCGTCCGACGTCCGCGGCGGCAACGGCATGTCGAGGCTGTTGAGCGCGCTGATCGCGTTCTGCATCAGCGTCGCGTGTTGCGCGTCGGTCGACGAAGGCGCAGCGGGCGTGTCAGCCGGCTTGGCGGCGGCAGCGGCCTTTTCTGCCGGTTCCGCATCGCGCGGAACCGGCGCCGGCACGGCCTCGCTCGCGGGCGGCACCGCCGCTTGCGCGACCGGCATTTCCGGCTGCTCGTCATGCGGCTTCGTGACTTCAGGCGCCGACGACGTATCCGCGGCAGTCGGCTCGACCGTTTCGGCCGCAGCGGCAGTTGCCGCGGCAAGGTACTGATCGGACGCCGCGTCGCGCGCGACCGGCATCTCCGGCTGGATCGGCAACTCGCGGTCGATCGACGGCGTTGCTTCGGCTTCCGGGGTCGCGGCAGCACCGGCTGCGGCTGCAGTTGCACCCGCATCGCCCGTCCCGCGGCCTTTCCTGCGCTTGCGCCACGCAAAACCGGCCGCGAGCGCGATCACGGCTGCGCCGGCCGCGGCGACCGGTCGCCAGTCCATCTGCTCGGCACCGCGCGCCGGCGTCGCGACAGGGGCGACAGGGGCGGCCGGTTGCGCAGGCGCCGATGCCGGTTGCGCCGCGCTGGCGGCAACGCCGGACGCCGCTTCGCTTGCCGTCGGCGCGGCTGCCGACGCACCGGCGTCGTTCGCGGCCGGACGCGGCGCGGCGGGTGCCGGTGCGGGCACCGGCGCAACGTCGTTCGTGGTGCCCGGCTTGCCGATGCCGTGCTTCTGCAACTCCATCAGCACGCGGTTCTTCAGCGCCAGCAACTGCTGCAGGCTCGACGGCCGCGGCTGCGACGCGCCCGTGGCGGGCGCCGCGCCGGCCGGCTCGTGCGCGCCCGAAACCTGGCTACCCGGCACCGTCTGAGCACCCGCTTCGCTCGCGGACGACGGCGCCGACTGGATCGCGCCGCTCCATACATGCGGGCCGCTTGCGCCTGCGGCAGGTGCCGCCGGCTGCAGGTTGTCGACCGCCGACGCACCGTGCGCTGCCGACGCGCCGACCGAAGCCGATGCCCCCGCTGCCGTCGCGACGCTCGCGCCGCTCACCGGCGCCGCATGGACAGCCGGCGTGACCGGTGCCGATTGCACGGCCGAGCCGGGATGCGGCGCGGACGCGCCATGCTGCGCTTCGGCGGCACCGCTCGATGCAGCAGCAGGCGCGGACGCGGCCGCCGCACCCGATGCCGCGGAGGCACCGGCCGGCACGAGCGCCGCGCCGGTTGCGTCGAGCGCGGGCACGGTCAGCGTCGCGCCGACTTTCAGGCGGCTCGCGTCGCGCTTCATGAACGCCTGCGGATTGGCGTCGAACAGCGCGCGGCCGGCGCGCGCGAGCACGCCGGGATCGTGCGATTGCGTGGCCGCTTTCGCGATGTCGTTCAGCGACTGGCCCGGTTGGACCGTCACGGTAAGCGGTGCATCGCCGCCAGCAGCGGACGCCGGCAGTTCGACGGTGCCGACGGCCCAGGCCGATGCGGCTGCGCCGAGCGCCAGGATCGCCAGCGCGCCACGCACGGCGCGCGACAGACGGGACTGACGCGGAAACAAGGAAATTCGGGACATCGTGGGCTCTATCGCCGCGCGCGGGCGCGGCTCGGATTCGCGGTTGAAGGCGTCAATAAAGTTGCCGCAGAAATGCAAAAGCGTCGCGCGGAACGCGACGCTTTCGGCTGGTCTGTGCGTCGTAACCGCGTAGTTTACTTCACGCGATCACGTTCGGGCCGAATTCGTCGCCGGCCGGTGCAACCGGGCGCACTGCCGCCCGGCGATCGGGGGCCCGGCCTCCTCGGGTCTGCACTCGGCAGCCCGCACGCTGGCTGGATCAAACAAACCCGCATCGATGGATGACAGTCATCGCTACGCCGTCGCATCCAGACCGAATGACGCGGCAGTCGCACACGCCCCGCGCGACATTGCCGCCCCGGTCGTCCGGCGCAGGATCCCGACGGCGAAATCGCGCACGTCCGCTCAACAATTCGCGCTGCCTGCCGTTAATGAATGAGCCACCGATAATCAAAACAAATCCCGCCGGCCGGCCCATTCCACTCAAATAAATTTCAATCGATCGATAAGAAGGCAATTCCCCTCTCTTATTGGCGAATTGAACATTTCTTCCGCCAAAGCCACGCCCCACAAGGCTTTCGCCCAATACTCCTCAATCCATTGCTCATACAAAAGCATTCATTTCGACAACAATTCAATTACATTACACAAAATTACACAGACCAAATAATCGCCGTCGCTACGATCGCCTTCAAACAGGAATCGGCGCAATTCGGCCCTCGCGTTCACCCAAGCCGGAAAGGCGGGAGCGCGATCGGCCGGGCTGACGCCGTGCAGTGCCAGAGGTCAGCGCAGTCGCAAGGCTGCATTTACTCACCAGCTCGTTACGGGGATCGAACATGAGCTATCAGCAGGGTTTGAGCGGGTTGGCCGGCGCGTCGAGCAATCTCGACGTGATCGGCAACAACATCGCGAACGCAAACACGGTTGGCTTCAAGCAGGGGCGCGCGAACTTCGCGGACATGTACGCGAATTCGGTCGCGACGTCGGTCAACACGCAGATCGGCATCGGCACGCAGCTCGCGTCGGTGCAGCGGAACTTCGGCCAGGGGACGATCAATACGACGAAGTCGTCGCTCGACGTCGCGATCAACGGCAACGGCTTCTTCCAGATGTCGAGCAACGGCGTGACCACCTACTCGCGCGACGGCACATTCCATCGCGACAAGAACGGCGCCATCATCGACTCGCAAGGCCGCAACCTGATGGGTTACGCGGCCGGCGCGGGCGGCGCGATCAACACCGCGCAGACCGTGGCGCTGCAGGCGCCGACCAACAACATCGCGCCGCGTGCGACGAACACGATTACCGGCCAGTTCAACCTGAACTCGCAGGACAAGGTGCCGACCAAGACACCGTTCAACGCGAGCGACAGCACGACGTACAACTACAACTCGTCGATCCAGGTCTACGACTCGCTCGGCGGCTCGCAGCAGGTCACGATGTATTTCGCGAAGAGCGCGGCCGGCACGTGGCAGGCATACGCAGGCGTGCAGGGCCAGACGCCGACGAACCTCGGCACCGTCACGTTCGATACGTCGGGCCGGATCAGCTCGACGACATCGGCCGCGACCGGCCAGCCGACGCCGAGCCTCGGCCAGTTCGCGTTCTCGGTTCCCAATACAACGGGCGGCGCCAACCCGCAGAACCTGACGCTCGACCTGGGCGGCACGACGCAGTACGGCGGCAAGGACGGCGTGACCAATCTCGCGCAGGACGGCTTCGCGAGCGGCACGCTGACGACGTTCTCGATCGGCACCGACGGCAAGCTGACCGGCAACTACTCGAACGGCCAGAGCGCGGTGCTCGGCCTGATCGCGCTCGCGAACTTCAACAACCCGAACGGGCTCGTCAACGTCGGCGGCAACCAGTATGTCGAAACCGCCGCGTCGGGCGTGCCGCAGGTCTCCGCGCCGGGCAGCACGAACCACGGCACGCTGCAGGGCAGCGCACTGGAAAACTCGAACGTCGACCTGACGACCGAGCTCGTGAACCTGATCACCGCGCAACGCAATTACCAGGCGAACGCGCAGACGATCAAGACCCAGCAGGCCGTCGACCAGACGCTGCTGAGCATGCGCTGATCCGCACATGAAAAACGCGCCGCGCCAGCCCTGAACCCAGGACCGACGCGGCGCGTCATTGTGTGCAATCCGGCCCTCGGGCCGGACACGCAACCAGGCTTACTTGTCGAGCAGGATGCGCAGCATGCGGCGCAGCGGCTCGGCCGCGCCCCACAGCAGCTGGTCGCCGACCGTGAATGCCGACAGGTATTCGCCGCCCATCGCGAGCTTGCGCAGGCGGCCGACCGGCACCGACAGCGTGCCCGTGATCTTCGCCGGCGACAAGTCGCGCATCGATGCTTCGCGCTCGTTCGGCACGACCTTCACCCAGTCGTTCGCCGACGCGAGGATGCCGTTGATCTCGTCGAGCGGCACATCCTTCTTCAGCTTGATCGTCAGCGCCTGCGAGTGGCAGCGCATAGCGCCGATCCGCACGCACAGGCCGTCGACCGGGATCGACCCCGGCTCGCCCATGGCCGGCTTGCCGAGGATCTTGTTGGTTTCCGCGCCGCCCTTCCACTCTTCCTTCGACATCCCGTTGCCGAGATCCTTGTCGATCCACGGGATCAGCGAGCCGGCCAGCGGCACGCCGAACTGGCTCGTCGGCATCGCGTCGCTGTTCATCGCGGCCAGCACGCGGCGGTCGATGTCGAGGATCGCGGAAGCCGGATCGGCGAGCTGCTCCTGCACCGCGCCGTTCAGCGCGCCCATCTGCGACAGCAGCTCGCGCATGTTCTGCGCGCCCGCGCCCGATGCGGCCTGGTAGGTCATCGCCGTCATCCAGTCGACGAGGTTCTCGCGGAACAGGCCGCCGAGCGCCATCAGCATCAGGCTGACCGTGCAGTTGCCGCCGACGAAATTCTTCGTGCCCTTGACGAGTGCGTCCTTGATCACGTCGAGGTTGACCGGATCGAGGATGATGACCGCGTCGTCATTCATCCGCAGCGACGATGCCGCGTCGATCCAGTAGCCGTTCCAGCCGGCCGCGCGCAGCTTCGGGAACACGTCGTTCGTGTAGTCGCCGCCCTGGCACGTGATGATCACGTCGCACTTCTTCAGCTCGTCGACGTTGGTCGCGTCCTTGAGCGTAGTCTCGTTTTTCGCGAACGACGGCGCCTTGCCGCCCGTGTTGCTGGTGCTGAAAAACACCGGTTCGATCAGGTCGAAATCGCCTTCTTCCTGCATGCGCTGCATCAGGACGCTGCCGACCATGCCGCGCCAACCTACGAGACCTACGTTCATGACTAACCCTTTGCTTTGAATGGAGCTTCCCCGCCATTTCCGTCCCCGCGTGACCGCGCGGGGAAACAGGCGGGCACGACGGCGATCAGCGTTTAATGATCGTTTTCGTGGTAATGGTTTTCGTGATGACGATGGCGCGCGCACCCGCACGGGCAGTGTTGCCGTGGAGTTTCAGGACCGGGGAGATCAGGGAAATCAGCGCCATCGTTCGAGTCTACACAAAGCCGGTGGCCCGCACAACGGCCAACCGTGGGCGAACCGGCCGATTTTCGCGGCCCGTTCGCGCCCTTTCTACATTATCGGTGCCGCATCGCGTTACAGCGCCGCGACCACCGCGTCGCCCATCGCCGTCGTGCCGACCTGCCGGCAGCCCGGCGTCGCGATGTCGCCCGTCCGGTAACCCTGCTCGAGCACCGTTTTCACCGCGCGCTCGATGCGATCGGCCTGCTCCGCGCGATTCAGCGAGTAGCGCAGCATCATCGCGGCCGACAGGATCGTCGCGAGCGGGTTGGCAATGCCCTTGCCCGCGATGTCCGGCGCCGAACCGTGCGACGGCTCGTACAGACCCTTGTTGTTCTTGTCGAGCGACGCCGACGGCAGCATGCCGATCGAACCCGTCAGCATCGACGCTTCATCCGACAGGATGTCGCCGAACATGTTGCCCGTGACGATCACGTCGAACTGCTTCGGCGCCTTCGCGAGCTGCATCGCCGCGTTGTCGACGTACATGTGCGACAGCTCGACGTCCGCGTATTCCTTCGACACGTCGATCATGACGTCGCGCCAGAACTGCGACGTTTCGAGCACGTTTGCCTTGTCGACCGACAGCAGCTTCTTCGCGCGCTTGCGGGCGGCCTGGAACGCGACGTGCGCGATGCGGCGCACTTCCGGTTCCGAATAGCGCATCGTGTCGAAGCCTTCGCGTTCGCCGGCGAACGGGCCGTCCGGTGCAGCGCGCACGCCGCGCGGCTGGCCGAAGTAGATGTCGCCGTTCAGTTCGCGCACGATCAGGATGTCGAGGCCCGCGACGAGCTCGGCTTTAAGCGGCGACGCATCGACGAGTTGCGGATAGCAGATCGCCGGGCGGAAGTTCGCGAACAGCTCGAGATGCTTGCGCAGCCCGAGGATCGCCTGCTCGGGGCGCAGCGCGCGCTCGAGCGAGTCGTACTTCCAGTCGCCGACCGCGCCGAACAGGATCGCGTCGGCTTCCTTCGCGAGCGCAAGCGTCGCGTCGGGCAGCGGATGGCCGCTCGCCTCGTAGCCCGCGCCGCCGACCGGCGCCTGTTCGAGTTCGAACTTCTCGTCGAGTGCGTTCAGCACCTTCACGGCTTCATTGACGATTTCCGGACCGATGCCGTCGCCGGGCAGCACTGCAATCTTCATGCGAAATTCCTGACTGGGTAGGTGTTATGAGGCAGGCCGGCGAACGCGCCGCTGGCGCGCCCGCCCGAAAGGCACGATCAGCCGACCAGCTTGGTGTTGAGCCACGGCTGCTTCACGAGCCGCTCGGCTTCGAACTGGCGGATCTTGTCCGCATGGCGCAGCGTGAGGCCGATATCGTCGAAGCCGTTCAGCAGGCAGTACTTGCGGAACGCGGTGATCTCGAACGGATACTCGCGGCCGTCGCCCGAACGCACGACCTGTGCGTCGAGGTCGATCGTCAGTTGAAAGCCGTTGAACGCGACCGTCTCGTTGAACAGGTGATCGACCTGCTGCTCGGTCAGCACGATCGGCAGCAGACCGTTCTTGTAGCAGTTGTTGAAGAAGATGTCCGCGAAGCTCGGCGCGATGATCGCGCGGAAGCCGTACTGCTGCAGCGCCCACGGTGCGTGCTCGCGCGAGCTGCCGCAGCCGAAGTTCTTGCGCGCGATCAGCACCGATGCGCCCTGGTAGCGCGGCTGGTTCAGCACGAAGTCGGGGTTCAGCGGACGCTTCGAGTTGTCCTGGCCCGGCTCGCCGTGATCGAGGTAACGCCATTCGTCGAACGCGTTCGGACCGAAGCCCGTGCGCTTGATCGACTTCAGGAACTGCTTCGGGATGATCGCGTCGGTGTCGACGTTCTCGCGATCGAGCGGCGCCACGACGCCGGTATGTACAGTGAATTTTTCCATGATCCGTCTATCCGGTTGAAGGGCCGGCACGCGGCCGGCACACATCGACAAATTCTCGGTGGCGGTGTCAGTCCGCGGCGCGCTGCAGCGCGTTGCCCGCGGCGTTGACGTCCTCGCCGAAGCCTCGGACGGTATTGCAGCCCGCGAGGCCGAAGCCCAGCCCGGCCAGCGCCAGCGCGGCAACCAGCCGCGCGATGACCTTCGATACCGTCACGCGTTACCCCAGCTGGCGAATGTCGACGAAGTGACCTTCGATTGCCGCGGCTGCCGCCATCGCAGGGCTCACGAGGTGCGTGCGACCGCCCGCGCCCTGCCGGCCCTCGAAGTTGCGGTTCGACGTCGACGCGCAGCGCTCGCCCGGATCGAGCCGGTCGGCGTTCATCGCGAGGCACATCGAGCAGCCCGGCTCGCGCCATTCGAAGCCGGCATCGGTGAACACCTTGTCGAGCCCTTCGCGCTCGGCCTGCGCCTTCACGAGGCCCGAGCCCGGCACGACCATCGCGAGCCGCACGTTCGATGCGACACGGCGGTTCAGCTTCTTCACGACGTACGCGGCCGCGCGGATATCTTCGATCCGCGCGTTCGTGCACGAGCCGATGAAGATCTTGTCGACCTTGATCGATGCGATCGGCGTGTTCGGCTCGAGCGCCATGTACGCCAGCGCACGCTCCATCGCGTCACGCTTGACCGGATCCTTCTCGCGCTCGGGATCCGGCACGCGACCGTCGATCGACGTGACCATTTCCGGCGACGTACCCCACGTGACCTGCGGGACGATCTCGCCTGCGTTCAGCTCGACCACGCGGTCGAACTGCGCGCCGTCGTCCGACTTGAACTGGCGCCAGTATTCGACCGCCTGATCCCATTCCGCGCCGGTCGGCACGAACGGACGGCCCTTCAGGTAATCGACCGTCGTGTCGTCCACGGCAACCATGCCCGCGCGCGCGCCGGCTTCGATCGCCATGTTGCAGACGGTCATGCGGCCTTCCATCGTCAGCGCGCGGATCGTCGAGCCGCCGAATTCGATCGCGTAGCCCGTGCCGCCTGCCGTGCCGATCTTGCCGATGATCGCGAGCACGATGTCCTTCGCGGTACAGCCGCGCGGCAGTGCACCCTCGACCTTCACGAGCATGTTCTTGCTCTTCTTCTGCAGCAGCGTTTGCGTCGCGAGCACGTGCTCGACTTCCGACGTGCCGATGCCGTGCGCGAGCGCGCCGAACGCACCGTGCGTCGACGTGTGCGAATCGCCGCACACGATCGTCATGCCCGGCAGCGTCGCGCCCTGTTCCGGCCCGATGATGTGGACGATGCCCTGGCGCACGTCGTTCATCTTGAACTGCGTGATGCCGAACGCATCGCAGTTCGCGTCGAGCGTGTCGACCTGCAGCTTAGAGACGGGATCGGCGATGCCGTGGCTGCGGTCCGTCGTCGGCACGTTGTGGTCCGACACGGCCAGGTTCGCGCTGATGCGCCACACCGGACGCTGCGCGATCTTCAGCCCTTCGAACGCCTGCGGGCTCGTGACTTCGTGCAGCAGCTGACGGTCGATATAGAGCAGGGTCGTGCCGTCTTCCTCGGTGTGGACCACGTGGGTGTTCCACAGTTTGTCGTAGAGAGTCTGTGCCATGGGTATGCGGGGTCGTTGTGACTACAAGCCTTGCGGATGGAGTCGATTATGCCACGCAGCACGCGTCCCGGCGCAGGCCCGGCGCGAAAAAACCCATTAAAAACAGTGGTTTGGCTGGTAGTGCCAATACCTGTATCGGCATTACCAGCCAAACGGGGTGTCGCGGTCAATTAGTCCGTGATACATCCGAGCGATTAGTTTTTGCGACAAAGCTCGCGATCAGCCCGCTCGCCTTACTCTTCCAAGGCGTCTCACGAACTAATCACCAGAGGCGCTGAAGGGGCCACTGTAGCTTTCGATGAGATGCGGCTATGGGTATCCGATGCGGACCCGGTATGCCCTCGGTACATGGCACATCAACATCTAATCGAAAACGGCCTTGAGCCTTGGCCGAGAAGCACCGGCGCATCCCACCCGCGAGTCAATAGGCAGTCCAATGGGACGCCGAACTGGCTCTTCCGGACGCCGCGTCGGCAGAAGCCGCCCGGCTGGCCGAAGAACAGCACCGGAAATCGGCGTAACAGCTTTCGGGTCTCGCCGATGCTTGAACAGGATGCCCAAGCCGATTTGTTCAATTTTGAGCAAATCATGCCGCATCGGCGAACCTACACTCATGTACAGGCAACGCAAGCCTGTGCGAGCCGCCGGCCGGCCGGACTCGCAGCCCAACGGACGCAGCGAATGAACAACTTTGGCGACAATGTGCATGCCGTAGGCAGTTTCGAACGCTTGGCGCGATTCTGGCGCAAGCCGAAGATGCCGAAAAGGCTACCGCTCCACGCCGGTGCGCGGACCTGTCCCATGACCTCCTCCGCTCTTGCGAGTCTGCCACGGGACTCTTCGGCGGCGACAATGAGTTTCGAGAGCCTGCGGCTTGGTGGGCACCCCATTGCGGTACCCAACCCGCGGATATCAGCTTGACCCACCGTCGAGACGTACTGCTCCGTCACCCTCAGGAAATTCCAGCAATATGAACTCGAAAAAACGACCCCGATTGACACCGGGAGTCATATCAGCCTCACGGGACTGTTTACCCTTCACGTAGCTCCAGTCGCCGAATACCTCGTTGGTGATCTTCAGCCCACACGCATCGGCCGTCTTACGGAATCCGTCGTAGCAAAGCTGCTCCTCGTCGACGCCTTCTTGAATGCGGCGCGCACCCGATCAAAATGCCACGCAGCGCGAGTGCGAATTTCCTCATTACAGCATTCATGTTCGTCTCCTTCAGAACGTGTGGCGGATGCCGACGACGGCCCCACTCGTCGAGCCCTGGCTCGCGTAGAGCGCACCGTTCAGGGAAAGCCCCGTGTTCATCTTTCCGTGGTTGTTGACGAACGCGAATTGCCCGTAAAGCGTCGTGCGCTTCGACAGGAAGTACTCGAAGCCAACGCCGGTCAGGATCGAATGGTTGCCCGTATCGTTTCCATCGCTCGTGTACCACGCGCCGGCGTCCACGTTCAGCGCTGGCGTGACGGCAAAGCTCAGGCCGCCGCCATATACGCGGTTGTCGAACGAGCCTGCCGGCTTGTAATTCACGAACGATGCCTTCGCGGTCAAGCGGCCGTATGTGTAGCCCGCCCCGATCGTGCGCCCCGTGAACGTGACCGTGGTCGGTACGGGAGTCGACGTCGCAGTGCCGCCCGCGTTGCCGCTGTAGAACGCCGTATCGACCGTCAATCCGCCGATTTCGTATTTCAGTCGCGCGCTGTATTGCCGCCCCGCCTGGAAATTGCCGGGCTCGCCGCCCAGCGCGAGCATCACGCTACCTTGCAGGCCGGCGACGACGGGGCTCGTATAGGAGATGGCGTTCGGGTTGAACAGCCCCGTATCGAGCACGCTACCGACGTAGATGACGGTAGCGCTACCGAAGTACGACACGTTGCGCGGATCGGTTTGGATCAGCGACAGCGCGAACGGCGAATACTGCACGCCGGCCTGCACCGTGCCGAGGTCGCTCGTCAGGCCGACCCAGGCCTGGCGGCCAAAGAAGTTGCCGTTCGAGTTCGCGATGCCGCCGGTCGCCATGCTGAAGCCGCTCTCGAGCGCGAAGATCGCCTTCAGGCCGCCGCCGAGATCCTCGGTGCCCTGCATGCCGAATCGCGACCCGGCCGTGCCGCCGTCGATCATCGAGAACCGATGTGCGCCGCCGCCCGGGGTGCGGCCCGTATAGAGCAGCCCCGCGTCCAGTACGCCGTACAGCGTGACGTTGCTCTGCGCGTACGCCGATGAAGCCGCCATGCCTGATGCTGCGATGGCAAGTATGATTGCCCGAATTCCAAGAGTCTGCATAACCTGTCTCCTAACCGATCGATTCGTTTTTATATTTCGCATACCTTAATTAAATATCTTGTTCACCCTCCTTCGAAGCCGCTTTACGCGGCGTCAGATCATTTCCTGTATCTGAACGACGCCCGACCTATCCCGTCACGCGCTTGACCCAAGCGATCAGGTTCGCGATCACCTCGTCGCGGTTCGTCTCGTTCAGCAATTCGTGTCGCGCACCGCCATATACGTGAGTTGACAGATCGCGGAAGCCGACCCCGCGCAAGCGCGCCACGAGCGGATAGAACCACGCAAGATAGCCGTTCACCGAATCCTGGTCGCCCGTGAAAAGATAGAGCGGCAAGTGCTTCAGTACCCGCTCGAACTGAGCGGGATCCGACGTGCGGAGTCCGTGATCGAAGATCGAGAACAGCGACGCTTCCGTCAGCGCGAAGCCGCAGAGCGGATCGGCGAGGTACGCGGCCGGCACGGCAGGTTCGCGGCTCAGCCAATCGACTACGGTGTCGGGCGACGCAATCGCCGCATTCGCGGTTTCCAGCGTCCAGCCGGAATGCCGAGGGTCGAGCAGTTCGAGCGCACTCGTGCCCGACAGCGCGAGCCCGTCGAGCAGCGCACCGTGATCGAGCAGGTAAATCTGAGCGGCGAACGAACCCATGCTGTGCGCGAGCATCACGAGCGGCACGCCCGGATGACGCTCGCGCAGGTGGCGGCTGACGGTCGCCATATCGTCGACGAGCGCGTTGAATCCGCCCGGGCCGAAATCGCCGAGCGTGCCATAGTCCAGCGCCGCCTGGCCATGGCCGCGGTGCTCGGTTGCGTACACCACGTACCCTTCGTTCGCCAGCGCCTGCGCGACGTGCCGATAGCGGCGCGAGTGCTCCGCCATGCCGTGCACGATCTGCACGACGCCGCGCACCGGCAGCGCGCCATGCCAGCGGAATGCCTCGATGCGATGGTCGCCGGCCGCATCGATCCGGAATGTTGATTCGGTCGTTGTCATTCTGTCTCTTCGTGGGTTTCTATTCTCCTTGTCGTAGAACTCAGCGGCCGGCAAACACAGGCGCCCGGCGCTCCGTGAACGCTCGTATGCCCTCGCCGAAAGACGGACGATCGATCAACTCCCGCTGCCGGTCACGCTCGTAGTCGAGCTGCGCGTCGAGCCTATTACGCTCGCCCTCGTCGAACGCAGCGCGGATCTCGCCAGCCGCCCCCGCAGGCAGCAGGGCGAGTTGGGTCGCGATCCGGCTGGCTTCCTGCGTGACCGCGTCATCGTCCACGCAGCGCCAGATCAACCCCCATTCCATCGCCTGCTCGGCGCTCACGCGTTCGCCCAATAACGCGAGGGCCATAGCCCGCGCGCGGCCGACCATCTTGGGCAGGAACCAGCTGATGCTCATGTCGGGCACGATGCCTAGGGCCGGCATGAACGGCAGATGGAAATAGCTCGAGCAGGCGGCGACCACAATGTCGGCCGCGAAAACTAGGCCCACTGAGCCACCGGACACCAGTCCGTTGAGCGCGCAGACGATAGGCACCTCGCAGGCCCGCATTTCGCGGATCAGCGGGTTGACGGAGGTATCCATCCACTCTGCAGCGCCCTGCCCCACGGTCTTACCGCTGCCTCCACCCATTTCCTGTAGCGCCCCGAGGTTGGCGCCCGCCGAAAACGCTCGGCCCGTTCCCGTAAGCACGACAGCGCGGACCGAGCGGTCCTGCGCCACATCGCGGAAGGCGGCGCGCAATGCCTGCGTCATCTGCGCAGACAGTGCATTCAGGGTCCCTGGTTCGTTCAGGGTCAGCACGGCGATGCCGTCTTGCTTGCGAATGAGTACTTGTTCCATGGTTTCCTCAGAATTTTGAACAGGGCCGCCCCCTCGAGCCCAAGTCACCCGGGTCGAGCACTGGCCTACAACAGGCCGGGATCGCCTCCACGCCAGAGGGCTCCCGCGGCGCCCAACTCGCGACACGAGCCCAGAGCAGCGCGCAGACGCTTCGCGCACGCGACCACCCTCCCATCGCGCGGTCCTCCAGGTCGCCCGGTCCGTTGAGCGGCGCGAGGGCCCCGCTCGGCGAATTTCGCTACGGCCTCCTGGATGGACGCCACAATGGCCCCGTTCATCCCGTCTCGGGTGCGATCTCAGCGTAGTGGTCCTCAATTCCCTGCAGCTCCAGCAACGAGTACAGGGCGTCGCGCACTGGCGCGGTGAACTGGTTCATGGACACCCTTCCTCACAAGGCTCGGGCCACAACTTCGCGCATGACCTCGTTAGCGCCGCCGAAGATACGCTGCACCCGCGCATCGGTGTACATCCGCGCGATTAGGTACTCGTTCATGTAGCCGTAGCCACCGAAGAGCTGGAGGCAGTCATCGATGACGCGCCCCTGCTGCTCTGTGGCCCACAGCTTGAGCATGGAGGCGCCGGCCGCATCGAGCTGGCCGTTCAGCAAGTCCTGCACGCACCGGTCCACGAACACGCGCGCCACGCGCACCATCGTGGCGATGTCAGCCAGCTTGAAGCGGACGTGCTGCATCTGCGCTAGCGGCTGGCCGAAGGCGTGGCGCTCACGCACATAGTCACGCGTGGCCTCGAACGCCCCTTCCATCGCACCCGTCGCGCCCACGCCGATCAACGTGCGCTCGTAGGGCAGGTCCGACATGAGTTGGGCGAAGCCCCGGCCCTCGACCTCGCCGAGCAGGCTCTCCGGCGCGACGCACACGTCATCGAAGAACAGCTCGGAGGTGTCCTGCGCCTTCAAGCCGATCTTGTCGAGCAGGCGCCCTACCCGGAAGCCCGGGCAGTCGGCCGTCTCCACAATGAAGATCGACATGCCCTTGGCACCGAGCGTCGGGTCGGTTTTGGCCACAACCAGCACCAGTCCGGCCAGCAAGCCGTTGCTGATGAAGGTCTTGGAACCGTTGAGCAGGTAGTGATCGCCCTGGCGCTGCGCGCGGGTGCGGATGCCCTGCAGGTCGGAGCCCGCACCGGGCTCCGTCATCGCAATCGCGCCCACTAGCTCGCCACTCGCCATGCGCGGTAGATATTTGCACTTCTGCGCCTCGGTGCCGTGGTTGAGCAGGTAGTGCGCCACGATGCTGTGCACCACGGTGGCCATGCCTGAGAGCGCGCGGTGCGACATCTGGTCGTAAATGAGCGCCTCGTGGCGGAAATCGCCGCCCATACCGCCGTATGCCTCGGGGATATCGGTGCACAGCAGGCCGAGCTCGCCCGCGCGGCGCCAGATGTCGTGCCCCACATGCCCGCGTTTACGTGCCTCCTCGTCGCCGGGAGCCAGCTCGCTGTCAAGGAAGCGAGCTACGGTGTCCTTGAACACCTCCAGGTCGGCATCCATCCACGCCGGTTTTAGATCCAGTGCCATTGCATTTCTCCTATCGTTCAATTCACCGCGCGCTGCCGGTCCTGCCAGAAGGGCTTGCGCAGCTCGTGCTTGAGCAGCTTGCCCGCCGCCGCGGTCGGCAGCGAGTCCCTGAACTCCACGCTGCGTGGCACCTTGTAGCCCGCGATCAGGCTGCGGCAGTGCTGGATCACCGCCTCCTCGGTCAGTACCTCGCCGGGGCACAGCACGATGACGGCATGCACCCGCTCGCCGAACTGCTCGTCCGGGACGGCGATCACAGCCGACTGCGAGACCTGCGGCATCTGCGCGATGGCGTTCTCCACCTCGGCCGAATAGACGTTCTCGCCGCCGGTCACGATCATGTCCTTCACGCGGTCGACCACGAAGAGGTAGCCGTCCTCGTCCTGGTAGGCGCTATCGCCGGTATGCATCCAGCCGCCGCGTAACGCTTGTGCGGTCTCCTGCGGCTTGTTCCAGTAGCCCTGCATGACCATCGGTCCGCGGGCCAGGATCTCGCCCACCGTGCCGCGCGGCACGTCACGGTCCTCGCCGTCCGAGATGCGCACTTCCACCTGCGTGATCGGCAGCCCGGCGGAACCGACCTTGCTTCCGCCCTTGTAGCCCACCAGGTGAGCCTGGGCCGGAAGCACGGTGATTACCGGTGCGCATTCAGTCATGCCATAGACCTGGTAGAAGCCGACGCCGGACAGTTGCGCCATGGCGCGATTCAGCAGAGCGCTGTCGATGAGTGAGGCGCCATAGATCAGCTGCCGTACGCTCGACAGGTCGTATGTTTTGAACGCCGCATAGTCCAGCAGCCGACGCAACATTAGCGGCACCAGGAAGATCTCGGTCGCGCGGTGAACCTGGATGGCCTCCAGCACTGCCTGCTCCTCGAACATCGGCACCATCACCACGCGGTGCAGGTTCTGCATGGCCTGCAGCAGCAGCGCGCAGCCGCCAATGTGGAACAGGGGTGCCACCACAACGGCCACGGAATCGGGTCCACGCGGAATGGCTATCAGGCAGCCCATCGCGCAGCTCACCATGTTGGCGTGACTGAGCATGACGCCTTTGGGCTGGCCCGTGGTGCCGCCGGTGTACATCACGGCCGCCAGGTCCTGGCCCTGGCGCATGGCGTCGGGCACCGGCTGCGCCCGTGCCAGCAGGTTTTCGTAGTGCTTGGCGCCATCGGGCGTCTCGCCTGCGCCGGTGTAGATGACGGTGCGCAGCGACTTGGACAGCGCGCGCAGTGCCGGAACCATGGCCTTGAAGGTGTCGTCCACCAGCAGGATGCGCGTGTCGCAGTCGTCCAGCGAGTAGGCCACCTCCTGCAGAGTCCAGCGAATGTTCACCGGGTTGACCACGCCGCCGGCCCACCAAGTGCCGTAGAGAAACTCCAGGTAGTGGTGCGAGTTCAGTGCGATCATCCCCACGCGCCCGCCCGCCTCCAGGCCCTCGGCACGCAGCACTGCGGCCAGACGCGCGACGCGGTCAGCGAACTCTCTGTGGCTAAAATCACGGCCGGCGCTGGTCACCGCGGTCGCCCCGGGGCGTTCGCGCAGCGCCTTGTGCAGGGGCTGGGTCAGGTGGCTGTTCATGAGCAGTGTCTCCATATCGTTTTCGTTCATATCCAAGGGCAGTGCCGGCCTTGCTCACGCCTGCATGGCCGTGGCAATAGGGGCCCCGCCGCCGAGCGCCAACCCTCCATCGACCGGCAGCACCACGCCGGTGATGTAGCTGGCCGCCTCGGAGCAGAGCCACAGGGCCGCGCGCTGGATGTCCCGCTGGGTCCCGAAGCGCTTGAGCGGCACGCAGTCGGTCCAGGCCTGGTGCGCGGCCGGTGTGGCGGCCAGCCGCCTCATGCCTTCCGTGCCATCGATCGGGCCTGGTGCGATGGCGTTCACGCGCACGCCGGAGCCCCCCCATTCCATAGCCAGCGTGCGCGTGACCTGGTCGATCCCGGCCTTGGCGGCGCAGACATGAACCTGCAGCGGCATCGGCAACCAGCTCTGCGCGGCCGTGATGTTTAGGATGGCTGCGCCAGGCTTGCGCAGATAAGGCCAGGCCATGCGCAGCACGTTGAAGGTGCCCAGCAGGTCGATGTCCACCACCGTCTTGAATCCGTTGGCCGACAACTCGGCGCCGGGCGCCAGGAAGTTCCCGGCCGCACCGGAGACCAGCACGTCGAGCGGCCCCCAAGCCTGCGCCGTCGCGGTGAGCGCCGCCTCCACGGCCGTAGCGTCGCGCACGTCGGCCGCATGGCCCAGGGCATCGGCGCCGAGCGAGCGGAGGTGAGCCACCGCCGACTCCACCTTGTCGGCGCTGCGGCTGAGCACCGCTACCCGGGCACCTTCCAGGGCAAAGGCCTCGGCGATCGCGAGGTTGATGCCGCTGGTGCCGCCGGCCACGAAGATGGTCTTGTCGGTGAAAGAGCTCATGCGCCGGCCTCCTTCAATTGTTCGCCCATCAAGGCGATGACCGCACTCAGGCCCTTAAACGGGCGCGCCATGACCTTGAATATCGTGATCTGGCCCGCCTCGCTCCAGCGAATCAAGTCGATGCCGTTGTGGCAGATGCCGTCGCGCTCGGCCTCGAACTCAAGCACCGCACTGCGCGCAGACAACCACTCGTCCACGAAGCGGAAGCTCGAGTTCTTGAGCACCACCATCGCAGCGCGCAGGTACTTGGACATCTGGGTCTTGCCCTGCTGGGGCGTGTGTACGGCGGGCGACAGGAAGACAGCGTCGTCGGCGGGCAGTGATTCAATGTGGTTCCGGTCGTTGCGGGCAACGGCGTCGTACCAATACTGGATGGGACTGGGTTTTGAGGTCATAGCTCGTGTATCGATGTTGGACATTGACTTTCTGTAAATCAACCGGCTCAGTGCGGCGTCACCGACACGCGGTCCTTAAACATCTCGCGCAGGCGCGCCTTGAGGAACTTCCCGGTGGCAGTCTTGGGGATGGCATCCACCCATTCGTAGTCGTCGGGCACCTGGAAGCGGGCGAGCCGGGGCGCGAGATAATTGCGCAGAGTCTGGGCATCGATCTCGGCGCCAGGGCGCTTCACGGCCACGACCAACGGGCGCTCGTCCCACTTGGGGTGCCGAATCGCGATCACCGACGCCTCGGCAATCGCGGGGTGGCTCATGACCATGTTCTCCAGGTACACGGAGCTGATCCACTCGCCGCCGGATTTCACCATGTCCTTGGTGCGGTCCACCAAGCGCATGTAGCCCTCAGGGTTGACCGTGCCCATATCCCCCGTGCGCAGCCAACCGTCGCCGGTGAACTTGTCCGGATCCGTTGGCGCGGCGTGGTAGCCGCCCGTCACCCAGGGCCCGCGCACCTGCACCTCCCCCGGGGCGACACCGTCCCACGGCAGCTCGGTGCCAGCCTCGTCCACAATGCGCATCTCCACGAACGGGACCGCCACACCCTGCATGGCGCGAACGGCCTGCTGCTCTGCCTCGGGCAAGGCCTCGTGCCGAGGCTGCAGGAATGCGAAGCTGCCCAGAGGCGAGGTCTCCGTCATGCCCCAGCAGTGCAGGACCTTCAGGTTGTGCTTCTCGAAGTTGGCGATCATGGACAGCGGCACGGCGGAGCCAGCCACCAGCATTCGCATGCCATGGGGTAGATTCCACTTGCGGTCGCCATGCTCCAGCACCTGATAGACCATCATCCAAATCGTAGGCACGCCGAGCGCAAGCGTCGCCTTGCCCTCCTCCATCAGCGACAGCAGATCCTCGCCGCCCATGTGCGGGCCGGGCAGCACCTGACCCGCACCCACCATCAGCGCGGAGAACGGCGTGGCCCATGCGTTCGCATGGAACATCGGGGTCACGATCAGCAGGCGGTCGCGCGCCGAGAGGTTCAGCAGATCCGGCATGCAACCCGTGACCGCGTGCAGCACCATCGATCGGTGCGAATACACCACGCCTTTGGGCTTGCCCGTGGTGCCCGAGGTGTAGCACATGGCCACGGGGTCGTTCTCGTCCTGCTCCGGGTACGCGTAGTCGGACGCATCGACGTCGATGAAGGCTTCGTAGTCGTCCACGCCAGCCGGCACCGGAGTGCCACCGTAGGGCACGACAATCACACGCGGCTGCGAGCGCAACAGTGGGCGCACGCGCTTCCACACCGGCAGCAGCACGTCGTCGATGATCAGCACCTTGTCACCGGCATCGTCCATGATGTAAGCAATGTCCTCGGGCGACAGGCGCAGGTTTAGCGTGTGTAGGACGGCCCCGGCTGCGGGAATGCCGAAGTAGCACTCGAGGTGCCAGGCATGGTTCCAGCTCATCGTCGCCACTGCCTCCGCACGGCCGACGCCGACCTTCTCACGGAGCGCCTTCGCGAGTTGGCGCGCGCGACGGTAGACCTCGGCGTAGGTGCGGGTGTAGACCGACTTGTCGGGCAGGCGGCCTACCACCTCCACATGGCCAAAGTAGCGGCCAGCCCGCTCCAGCAGCATATTGGTGCTGAGCGCAATGGGCATCATGGTCGTCTGCATGTCTTGTCTCCTATCTTGTATTGTTGAGGGGCGGTGCCGCCCATCCGCTCAATCGATGGCGCCGCACGCTTTGAGGGCGGCGATCTCCTCCGGCGCCAGTCCCCAGTCGCGCAAGATGTCTTCGGTATCCTGGTTCGCGCCCCTGGGAGCGCTGGCCACTTCGGGCTGCGTCCGGCTGAAGCGCGGTGCCGGGCCCGGCTGGGTGACACCGGCGACCTCGACGAAGGAGCCGCGCGCACGGTTGTGCGGATGCGCGGGCGCTTCGTCCCAGTCGAGCACGGGTGCCACACAGGCATCCAGCGGCGAGAGCAGTTCAGCCCATTCGTCGCGCGGGCGCGTGAGGAACACCTGCGCGAGGCGGGCCCTCAGGCGCGGCCACTGCGCAGGGTCATCCTGCGATTGGAACTCGGCCGGATCGAGCCCGATGGCCTGCAGCAGTTGGACATGGAACTGCGGCTCGATGGCGCCCACGGCCAGCGCCTTTCCGTCCGCGCACAGGTACGTGTCGTAGAAGTAGGCGCCGCCGTCCAGCAGGTTGCCGCCGCGCTGGTTACTCCAGAGACCGGCCGCCTTGAAGCCATACATCATGGCCGCGAGCAGGGCTGCGCCCTCGGTCATTGCGGCATCCACCACCTGGCCCTTGCCCAAGCGCGGCGCCGCCAGCAGCGCACAAACCACGCCGAAGGCCAGCAGCATGCCACCGCCGCCCATGTCCGCCACCACGTTGAGCGGCACTGCGGGCTTGCCGTCCGCCGGGCCGATCCCGTGCAGTACGCCGGTAAGCGCAAGGTAGTTGATGTCGTGCCCCGCAGTGTGCGCGAGCGGCCCAGACTGGCCCCAGCCCGTCATGCGGCCATAGACCAGACGCGGGTTGACCGCTTCGCAATCGGCCGGCCCAACGCCGAGGCGCTCCATCACGCCGGGCCGGAAGCCCTCGATCAGCGCATCGGCCTGGGCAATGAGCCGCAGAACCGCCTCGCGTCCCTCGGGCTTCTTGAGGTCGATCGCCATTGAGCGGCGGCCGCGCGCAAGCACGTCGAAGCGGGTGTTGAGCACAGGGATCGCGGGCTTGGCGCCCTTGGCATGGACGCGGATGACCTCCGCGCCCATGTCGGCCAGCATCATTGCGGCGAACGGCCCCGGCCCAAGGCCTACCATCTCGACAATCCGCATGCCCTGCAATGGTCCGGTCATGGAATGCCCCTTAATTCAGTGTCAACGCGAAAGGCTGCGCGGCGCGCAGCTCAGGGGCGCGCAGATCGCGGGTGCGGACAGCTTGCCCTTGAGCGCCTGTGGGATCGGCATGGCTGGTCTCCTGGAGCCTCAGATGTCTCAGATGCCGGTCAGGCCACCGGTGCACATCAGCGTTTGACCGCTGACATAGCCCGCCTCCGGCAAGCAGAACATGTAGACGGCGCCCGCGGCGTCGTCGGGCGTTCCGGCGCGGCCCAGCGGGATCGTCTGCTCCATCGCGCTCAGCAGCCCCGGGTTCACGCCCAGCTTGATGTCACGGCCGTCGATGTTCTCGGTGCCACCAACGTCGGCCGGAGCCTCGGTCAGGCGCGTCTTGATCAGGCCGTAGGCGACGCAGTTCACGGTGACGTTCATGCGGCCCCATTCCTTGGCCAGCGTGCGGGTCACGCCCTCAATGCCCGCTTTGGCGGCGGCGTAGTTGGTCTGGCCCGCATTGCCGAACAGGCCCGCCACCGAGGAGATGTTGACCACGCGGCGCGAGGCAACCAAGCCGCTTTCCTGCTCGGCCTTGACGAGGTTGCGAATCACGGGCTGCGCGGCTCGCAGGATGCGGAACGGCGCCGTCAGGTGCACGTCCATGATCGCGTACCACTGCTCGTCGGTCATCTTCTGGATCACGTTGTCCCAGGTATAGCCGGCGTTGTTGACGATGATGTCGAGGCCTTTGAATTCACGCACTGCGGTGCCGATGAAGCGCTCCGAGAAGTCCGACGCCGACACGCTGCCCGCACAGGCCAATGCCTGGCCGCCCATGGCGCGGATCTCGGCCGCCACCTCCTGGGCAGGCGCGTCGTCCAGATCGTTGACGAGCAGGCGCGCTCCCTGGGAGGCCATCTTGAGTGCAATGGATCGGCCGATGCCGCGGCCCGATCCGGTGATCAGGGCAACCTTGCCGTCGAGGGTTCCATTCATATCTGTCTCCTAGTTTTGGGTTGCGGGAAGCGCAACCATCGCTTCACCCGCGATGCGCACCTCTCCGTATTGGTTGGTGGTCTGGATCTGCACGACTGCAGTGGATTCGCCGTCAAGTTCCACGATCTCTTTCACGACGCCGCTGCAGGTGATCACATGGTCCAACTGCGTGATGCCGAGGAAACGCACGTTCCATTTGCGAAGCTGCGCCTGCGGCATCCAGTCCGTGAGCAAACGGCCAAGCCAGGCCATGCCCAGCATGCCGTGCGCGAACACGTCGGGCATACCGGCCTTGCGCGCGAAGTCGATGTCGATGTGGATCGGGTTGTGGTCACCCGACGCGCCCGCGAACAGCGCGAGCTGGGTCCGATTTACAGGAAGCAAGGTCCGCGGGGATAATTGCGTGCCCACGGCTATTGCCGCCGAAGTAGTTGCGGTCATTGTGCTCACCTCCTCCCTGGCCTCAGTGGCGAACCACGACCACGCCGCTCGACTCGGCGACCAGCGTCCCCTGCGGATCGACCGTCTCGGTCCTAATCACGACGAACTCCAGGGCTCCGTTCTTCTTGTCGTAGATGTCTTCGATGCGCGAGGTGACGTGCACCGTGTCGCCCGCGCACAGCGGACGGTGATAGGTGAACGACTGCTCGCCATGCAGCACCTGCAGCATCGACACGCCGGCCTCGGCCAGCCACTTCGTCTTCAGGTCGTCCTCAATTTCGGCGGTAAAGAGAAAGGTAGGTGGTGCGGGCAGGTCGTGATAGCCGGCCGCCCGAGCGGCCTGTACGTCGGTGTAAATGGGGTTGGTTTCTCCAATGGCGGCTGCGAAGAAGCGCAGCCGCGAACGCTCGACGAGGAACTCCACGGTCGGCAGGCGGTGGCCGATCCAGTTGCGATTCAGCATGGCCGACCTCAGACGCGTTCGTACAGGGTGACGACGCAGGCGCCGCCCAGGCCCAGGTTGTGCTGCAGGGCTAAGCGCGCGTCCTCGACTTGGCGCTTCTCGGCCGTGCCGCGCAACTGCTGCACGAGTTCGGTGCACTGCGCCAGGCCCGTGGCACCCAGCGGATGGCCCTTGGACAGCAGGCCGCCCGACGGGTTGGTAACAAACTGACCGCCATAGGTGTTGTCGCCGTCGAGCACGAACTTCTCGGCACCGCCCTCGGGACACAGGCCGAGGCCCTCGTAGGTCAGCAATTCGTTGTGCGCGAAGCAGTCATGCAACTCGACCACGTCGACGTCCTTGGCCTCAATGCCCGCAGCTTCGTAAACTTGGCGGGCAGCCTCGCGGGTCATGTCCACGCCCACCACCTGGCGCATGTCGCCCCTGTCAAAGGTGGACGGGAAATCTGTCGTCATGGACTGGGCTCGGATGCGGACTGAGCGGTTCAAACCATGACGCTTCGCGAAGGCCTCCGAGCACACCAGCGCCGCAGCGGCGCCGCAGGTGGGCGGGCAGGCCATCAGGCGCGTCATCACGCCGTCCCACATGGAGGGCGCAGCCAGCACTTCCTCTTCCGTCACCACGGTTCTGAACAGCGCGAGCGGGTTGTTGGCCGCGTGGCGGCTGGCCTTGGCACGGATTTTGGCGAAGGTGCTGAGCTTAGTGCCATATTGTTTCATGTGGGCCAAACCTGCGCCCCCGAAGTAGCGCAGCGCGAGCGGCACGCCTTCCACCTGCAGCAATGCGTCGGCCTGCTGCTCGAACAGGTCAAAGGGAGTCGGACGATCGGTGAACACGGAACCCAAGGCGCCAGGCTGCATCTGCTCGAAGCCCACGGCCAGGGCGCATTCCACCGCGCCCGAGGCCACGGCCTGGCGCGCCAGGAACAGCGACGTGGAGCCCGTGGAGCAGTTGTTGTTCACGTTCACCACCGGTACGCCGGACAGGCCCACGCCATAGACAGCGCGCTGGCCGGCGCACGAGTCGCCATAGACGTAACCCGCATAGACCTGCTGGACGGCCCCGTAGTCCAGCCCGGCGTCATCCAGCGCCAGCCGGATGGCCTGCGCCCCCATCTCGTGGTATGGCGCACTCGCCCCTGGCTTGGAGAACGGGATCATCCCCACACCGGCCACCCATACGGTCTTGTCCATTTGCATCTCCTGGCATCTTTGTCGATCATTGGCATGTACGGTCAGCAAGGAGACGCAACCCCGCCAACCTGAGCTCAATACAAGGCAAGGCAATTACCCAGTTATTTGAATCTCTTGCGTTTATTTTGGGGGTAACTGACGTTGTTGGGGGCGCATGAATCGCCAGTTCATTAGCATAAAATGACAACATGAATCGCTCGCACACCACCATACCCGTGACGGTACCCATGCGCTACATGCGCGACATGGTGGCCGCCGCCGAGGCCGCCGGCATTCCGCGAGAGCGCGTGCTGGGCTGGGCTGGCGGACTCGAGGCGGACACGCTGAACGCGCAAAAGGCGCGCGTCAGCCTGCCCCAGTTCTCACGCCTTTACGGTGCGCTGGCGCTGCAGATGCACGATGAGGGGGCCGGCCTGTCAAGCCGCCGACTCGCCAACGGCGTCATGGAGACCATATGCCGAGCGGGTATCACCACCTTGACCTTGACGGAGGCCGTCGACGCGCTGTCCAAGGCGCTCAACGCGATGGCGCAGGGCATGACAGTCCAACCCGTCGTGGACGACTCGAGCTTCCGGATCGTGATCGCCGAGATCGAGCCCGTCGTGGAACGCAGGCAGTCCACCTATGAAGTCCTGCTGCTGACCATCTATGCCGTCCTGTCCTGGCTGGTCGGCCGCCGCCCGCCGCTGCTGTCCGTCGATTTCCCCTGCCCGGCCCCGCGCCACTTGTTTGAGCTTCGCACCCTCTTTGCGGGGCCGGTGCGGTTCAACCAATCCCACGCAGCGCTGCGTTTCCCCGCGAGCCAAAGCGCCCTGCCGGTCGTGCGCGCAGTGGGCGAATTGCCCAAGCTGCTGAAGAGAGCCCCCGGCAGCTTGATCGAGACGCTAATCCATCGCGGTGGCCTCACGTTGGCGATCCGCAAGCAACTGCACGTGGCCTTACCCGAACAGTTGCCGATCGAGGAAGCGGCCAAGCAGCTGTCAATGTCGGCGCGGACACTGCACCGCAAGCTCGTGGCCGAGGGCACGACATTCCAGAAGATCAAGGACGAACTCCGGCGGGACGTCGCCATCCACGCCCTCACCCGTACGAATCTGCCACTCAAGAAGATTGCCGAGATTGTCGGGTTCCAGGATCAGTCCTCGTTCCAGCGCGCGTTCCTACTTTGGACCGGGCGCTCACCGGGCATGACCCGAAGCCGGTCGACGCACGCCACCCGATGAACGACCACCATGAGCATGAGCGGCGTCCGTGATGTCGACTCCGGGAGAGTTGAATATTTGTTCAAGAACGATAGAACGATGAGGGAAGCTGGAGAACTTCTCTCAGGGATCGTGCAAGCACGCCCCTGAGAGAAGATGCCGCCTTTTGTGCCCAGCAATGAGCACGTGGACGCGGGCTGCGGCCGGGTTCGAAGAACTACTCCCGGGAGTTTCGGAAGATGGTGACATTTCCTCCCATTCACCCCGAGACGCCCGTTTGGCCGGGCGACACGCCCGTGAGCGTCGGGCGCGTTTGGTGCGTGGAAGCCGGCTCGCCGGTCAACGTCGCGCGCGTGACCCTTTCGCCACACACCGGCGCGCACACCGACGCCCCACTGCACTACGACGCCGAAGGCGCACCGATCGGTGCAGTGCCGCTCGGCACGTATAAGGTCATCATCAGCTACGGTGATCTGATGTTCGGATCAGGGCGGTACCTCTTCGACGGAACGACTGAAGAACAGAATCCATTGATATTCAGTGTCGACCAACTCGACAGGCTCCTGGAGGCCATCCGACTCGGCCAATGTACGCTCTCAGGTTTCTTTCTCGACTAACGGGGAAGACAGGCAGATCCAGCGCGGCGATTCTTCTCTCCGGCGCAACTGCTCGAGCACCCGCCTTATCAGCTGACGGCGGCGCCTCAACATCTTGCCGACATCTTCAACCCGCTCTTTGACGACGTGACACGCCGAATAACAGGCAGTGACGAGATCGGGGAAAACCGAATCAAAGTAGGGCTCGAACAAATCGACTAGCACGCTCGGAGCAAGACTCGGTCCCGCCGGCGAGACCCAGGCACCGACTTGAGCCAAGCGGACGCGGCGCTTGCCTCGCGATCTAATTGCCCGTGCGTTCGTGTTCCCAAGAACACGAACGCACGCCGAGAAGTGCGCGTGAATCGCCCGGTTAAATACACACCAGGAAATCGACGAGACCTTGTGGCACGGGCCTCTCCAGCGTGTATCACAAAGTTTTCGCCTGGATGTATCACGGACTAATTGACCACGACACGGGGCACGCACGATCCGTGCGGGCGACGATCGCGCGGACGCGTCGCCCGGATCTCGTCGCGCCGCGCCCCGCGGCCGGCGGCGTCAGCCGTTCGGGTACTCGCGACTGATCAGGTCGAGCCGCAGCATCGCGAGCTGCATGCCGGCGCTGCTCAGCAGGTAGAGGTCGCGACGACGCATGGCCGGCATCTGCGCGGACGTGTCGTAGAGCGACGGCAGCACGAGGCCGGCCGGCACCGCCGCCTGCATCCCCGCCGCATTCGACACGCGCACGGCGAGCGACGCCTGGTCCGGATGCGTGACGACGCCGACCTTGCCGAGCGCCGCGGCCGAGCCGGCCTGCCTGACGATCGCGGCGACGACGCCGTCGGGCGTCGGTATCGGGCTGCCGGCGGCCAACGCAGGTGTCGCGATCGACGTCACGCCGGCCGTCAGGCCGTATTTCGACGCGAGCACGCTCGCGACTTCCTGCTGCGCAAGGATCGGCGCCGCGACCTTCTGCCGAAGCTGGAACACGGCGTCGGCAATCGCCTCGTTGACGGGGCCCGGTACGGGTGCCGCGGCCGATGCGCCGGCGCGGCTGCCGAAACTGAATGCGGCGATCGTGTTGATGGCCGCCACGGCGACGGTCGGCGGCGTCCACGCGAAAAACGTGTCGAGCAGATAGCCGGTTTCGTCGGTGGCGGTCGCGCGATCGTTCAGTTCGTTCGTCAGCTTGCCGAGCATCTGGCGCTGCAGTTCGGCGTCGGTGACCGGCGCGTCGCTCGCGAACACGGGCGTGGCGGCCGCGCACGACGCGGCGAGGACGGAGGTGGAAGCCAGGAAATGGCGACGGGTAGTCATGGTCATGAGAGTCGAATGGAAAGCGGAAGGCGTCAGCCCTTCGGGAACGCCTGCATCGTCGCGGTCACCGCGCGCGTCAGCATCTGCGCATACATGTCGTGCACGAGGTAGAGGCTGCGGTTGCGCGTCCACGGCTGGCCCGACTGCGGGTCGTACGTCGTCGGCAGCGGCACCTCGGCGACGGCCGCCGCCTTCATGCCCGCCTGCTGCGACGTCTGGATGCAGCGCTTCGCGTGATCGCGATGGCCGACTACCGCGACGGTACCCATCGCCGCCGCCCCGCCCGCGCGCGACACGGCCACGGCCGCGACGCCCGCGGTGCTCAGGTACACGATCGAGCCGTCGTTCGCGATCACCGGCTCGACCGACGACAGCACATCGGCGCCCATCCCGTATTTCGACACGAGGAAACGCGCGATTTCCCACTGCGCGTAGACCTTGACGGGCTTCAGCTGACGAATGCGGTACACGGCGTCCGCGAGCGCTTCGTTCACGGGCCCCGGATCGGGCAGCGCCGACTGGTTGCCGCCGGTGCTCGACGTGTTGCCGCTCGCCGCGTTCGGACGGTTGCCGAAGCTGTACGCGACGATCGCGCCGATCTGCGCGGCCGGTACCGTCGGCAGGTCCCACGTGAAGCCGACGTCGGTCATCGCCGGGACGATCGCGTTGACGGTCGCCGCATCGCCGAGCTGCGCGTTCAGTTTCGCGGACATCTGCGCGGCGAGCGCGCCGTCGGTGATCGGCGCCGACGCAACGTCGTCGCCACCGCATGCGCTCAGCAGTGATGAGGCCGCGACGGCTGGCGCGGCGGCGAGGAATTTTCTTCGGGACGAAGCCGGGGAATGCTGACTCATGAGCACGATACGCAATGATGCGAATGACGACCGTACCCGAGGACAGGCAGGGCCGACGCAATTCGCAGGGTCGAGGGGAACGGCAATCGGGCAACGACGCGCGAACCGGAATCGCGGCGCGCCGCCGATCGACGAAGCGCGATCCTAGGCGGCGTTGGTTAAATTGCGGTGAAAGCACCGGACGAATCCGTTCGATCGCCGCGCCGTTTCGCCGGTGGACGCTCTTGTTTCACATGCGGTGAGCGAATCGCTTGTTTGTTTCGCCGGTGGTGTGCTCGCGACGGGCGCGGGGGTTCGACGGATCGACGCCCGCGCTACGATGGCGCAACACGTCCCCACGATCCGGACCCGGAGCCCACCACGATGAAGCTCGGCCTGAACGAATCGCTCGCACGCCTCGACGACGAAGGCACGCTGTTCACGACACTGTTTCGCCACGGCACGCTCGACGTCGAGCTGTACCGGCCGCGCGTCGAGGACTTGCAGACGCCGCACTCGCGCGACGAGATCGACGTGATTGCCACCGGCACGGCGCGCTTCGTCGTCGACGGGCGCGAATGCGGCGTCGCGGCCGGCGACGCGCTGTTCGTCCCCGCACACGCGGCGCATCGCTTCGTCGGCTGCTCCGACGACTTCTCGACCCGGGTGTTCTTCTACGGCCCGGAAGGCGGCGAGCGTGCGTGACGCGTGATGCGCGCGGCGCTTTTCCCGCGATCGCCTAGACTGTCTATTCGCAACGGGCGGCACGCGGCCGCCCGGCCGTCACGATGCCGGCAGCATCCGGTTCGACGAACAGGACAACAGCATGCGATATGAACTCTATTACTGGCCCGAGATCCAGGGCCGCGGCGAGTACGTGCGGCTCGCGCTCGAGGCGGCCGAAGCCGACTATGTCGATGTCGCGCGCGAATCGGGGCGCGGAATGGGCGTGTCGGCGATGATGCGCATGATGGACAGTACGAAAGCCGAGTGCGTGCCGTTCGCACCGCCGTTCCTGAGGGCCGGCGACGTGGTTGTCGGGCAGACGGCGAACATCCTGCTGTTTCTCGGTGCGCGACTCGGGCTCGCGCCCGACGACGAGGCCGGCCGGCTGTGGGTACATCAGCTCCAGCTGACCGTCGCCGACTTCGTCACCGAGATCCATGACACGCATCACCCGATCGCCAGCGGTCTGTACTACGAGGACCAGAAAGCGGAAGCCGCCGAGCGCGCGGCCGATTTCCTCAATAACCGGCTGCCGAAATTCCTCGGCTACTTCGATCGCGTGCTCGGCCAGAATCCGCACGACAGCGGCTATCTCGCGGGCAGCGCACTCAGCTACGCGGACCTGTCGATGTTCCAGCTGATCGAAGGCTTGCGCTATGCGTTTCCGAAGGCGACGAAGCGCGCGGAGCGAAAAGTCGCGTCGCTCGTCGCGCTGCATGATCGCGTCGCGCAGCATCCGCCCGTCGCGCGCTATCTCGAATCCGAACGCCGCATCCCGTTCAACGACATGGGGATCTTCCGGCACTATCCGGAGCTGGACACCTAGCGGCGCGGCGTCTGATCGCGCTTACGCGGCGACCGCTGTCTCGTGCAGATGGCGCCACACGATCAAGCCATCGGCCTCGCGCCGGAACACGGCCGTCGAGCGCCGCACCGTGCGCTGCCCTGCTCCGTCGGTCTGCGTCTCGCGATAGCCGATCGCCGCGCCGTCGTGCCACACGGCAAGCGCGCGCAGTTCGTCGATGCCGATCACCAGACCGGGACGCGCGCCGTGCCCACGTGAAAACAGCGCATCGACGCCTGCGTAATCGAGCACCGTCCCGGACAGCGCAATCATCGAAAATCCCGGCGAAAAACGCGCCAGCAGCGTCGCGAGCCGCCCGGGCTCCGCGCGGCCGGACAGCCAGCGTTCGATGTCGACGTGCGCGTCGACGACTTCCTTGAAAAACGGGTTCGGCAGATTCATCAGGTTCTCAGCGATGGGTTGAAACAGGGCGCACGGCCGGCGCGCGGTGCGCCGGGAGCCGCGCGATCAGGCCGAGGGGCAGCAACGTCAGCAGTACCGCCAGCCCGAAGCACCAGCGGTATGGCGCCAGCGACAACCGACCCGCATCGAACGCCAGCATCGCATTGAGCGTGCTGCCGAGCACGGCCACGCCGACGCAAAAGCTCAATTGGCGGTTGATGTTCCACAGCGCGCTCGCGTCGCCCATCCGGTCGGCCGGCACGCCGGCGAACGCCGCGCTTTGCGACGTGCTCGTACACAGGCTCGCGCCGTAACCCATCGCGACGAACGCCACGATGCGCACGGCTTCGACGCTCGCCCACGGTGTCGCGAGCAGTGCGATGCCGATGCAATCGATCGCGATCCCGCCGGCGAACAGCGGCTTCGCGCCGTGACGCGGAAAACAGCGGCGCGTCGTCGCGATCGCGAAGAACGCCGCGATCGCCCACGGCAGCATCAGCGCGCCGGCATGCGCGGCGCTCAACCCGAGCGCGTTCTGCAGGTAGAGCGACGCGACGAGATTGACGCCCGTGAAGATGCCCGGCACGCACAGATAGACCGCGACACCGGTGCGCAGCAACGGCTGCGCGAGCAGGCTCAGGTCGAGCACCGGAGACGCCGCACGGCGCGCATGCCGCACGTAACCGGTGCCGGCCGCCACCGCGATCGCCAGCATCGCGAGCGGGAATGCCGCGCCGCCGGGCTGCCCCGCCGCGGTCAGGCCGAGCAGCAACGCGACGAGCGCCGCGGCGCTCAGGCCGAGCCCAGGCCAGTCAAGCCGCGGCGGCCGTTCGTGCACGTCGTCGCGCGGCAGCCACGCAATCGCGAGCGCACACGTCGCGACTGCAACCGGCACCATCGCCCAGAAGATCGCGCGCCACGACCCACGATCGACGATCGCACCGCCGATCGCGGGCGACAACGCCGGCACGAGCAGCGCCACCATCATCACGATCGACGTGAGCCGCGCGTGCGCATGCGGCGGGTACGCACGATAGGCCATCGTCTGTCCGACCGGAATCAGCAGCCCGCCGCCGAGCCCCTGGACCAGCCGCCATGCCAGCAGCGCTTCGATCGACGGCGCAGCGCCCACTGCGGCGCTGCCGAGCGCGAACAACAGCAACGCTGCGGCGAACGCGCGACGCTCGCCGCAGCGGCGCGCCAGCCACGTGCCGAACGGAATCACGACGGTCAGGCCAAGCACGTACAGGTTGCCGACCCACGCAAGCTGCGCGACCGACGCGTGCAGTTCGCGCTGCAGCGCCGGATACGCGGCGTTCAGCATGAACATGTTCGCGAGATCGATCGCGAATCCGAGCAGATAGACGACGGCAATTCTGGAACGGTATGGCATCGCACGGCCGGAACATCACGAAACGCCGCAGTGTAGAGGCCGGCCGCCGGGCCGGTAAGCAGCCGGATGCGACCAGTCCGGTCGAAAAATTTTGACAATCGGCGCACGCGCCGGCCACGCCGCCGCGCATTCGGGTACCCTTCGAGCGATCCCACGCACAGACAGGACCCACGACTCGACATGGTGAGCCTCGATCGTTTCGTCGTGTTCCGTGCCGTCGTCGAGGCCGGCTCGTTCACGGCCGCCGCGACCGCGCTGAACCAGGCCCGCGCGGCCGTCAGTTTCAACATCAAGCAACTCGAAGCGGAGCTCGGCGTCACGCTGCTCACGCGGACGACCCGGCGCGTCGAGCTGACCGATGCCGGCGAGCGCTTCTACCAGCGCTGCCTGCGCGTGCTCGACGAAGCGGAAGGCGCGATCGACGACGCGCGCGGCGAACACGGCGGGATGGAAGGCATCCTGCGCGTGACGTCGACGGTCGAGTACGCGGCACGCGTACTCGCACCGGCGCTGCATGCGTTTACCGCGCGTCATCCCGCGTTGCGCGTGCGGCTCGACACGCATACGTCGCAGGCCGATCTCGTGCGCGACCGCTTCGACGTCGCGATCCGGCTCGGACGCCACGAGCACTTTCGCGACCTGCCCTATCGCGGCATCTGCCTCGCCACCTACGACGTGCTTCCCGTGATGGCGCCCGGGCTGCCGGCCCGGGCCGGCGTGCCGCGACCGGCATCGCCCGACGATCTGGCGCGCCTGCCGCAGCTCGGCCACAGCCGGCTCGAGCGGATCGCCGAATGGACACTCACCGACCGCGCAGGCCGCGAGCATGCATTCCGGCCTCGCACGAAGCCGCACATCGTCGTCGACAACGCGTCGGTCTTGCGTGAACTCGCGCGGCAAGGCAGCGGCGTCGCGCTGCTGCCCGAATGGCTCGTGCGCGACGATCTCGAAAGCGGCGCGCTGGTCGACGCGCTGCCCGCCTACCGGTTTCCGCAACAGAACGTCTATGCGCTATACGTCGCGACACGGCACGTGCCGCAGAAAGTGCGCGCGTGGGTGGATTTCATGAAGGCGCAGTTGAAGCCCGCGCGCTGAGCGCGCCATTCGCGCGTCGTCGCTCAGGGGCTTGAAGCAAAACCGGCCGCGCCATGCGGCCGGCTCCCGTCACGGCGCTGTCGCCGGCCGGCGATCAGTGCGGCTGCCCGTGCTGCCCGGCCGCTGCGTCGACGGCCTCGACCGAGCGCGTCAGCCACGGCCCGATCTCCATCTCCTCGTAGCGCACGAGCCGGCTCTTGCGCACGCGGCGATACGCCCACCAGATCGCGACGAACAGCGGAATCCACACATAGATCGACAGCACCTCCATCCAGTCGATGCGCGCCGCGAAGAACGCCTGGTAATCCTGCCCGAGCGAAATCACGATGCAGATCGCGATCGCGAACAGCGGCCCGAACGGGAACCACTTCGCGCGGTACGGCAGCTGGTCGAGCCGGTAGCCCTGCTTCAGGAAGCCCTTGCGGAACCGGTAATGGCAGACCGCGATGCCGAGCCACGCAATGAAACCCGTAATGCCGACCGTATTCAGCAGCCACAGATAGATGCTCTGGTTGTTGGTCAGCGACGTGAGGAAGCACAGCCCGCCGACGGCCATCGTCGCGTACAGCGCGTTGCGCGGCACGCCGCCCGGCGACAGCGTCGCGAACATCGCCGGCGCGCGCCCTTCCGCGGCGAGGTTGTAGAGCATCCGCGTGGCCGCGTAGGTACCGGAATTGCCGGCCGACAGCACGGCCGTCAGGATCACCAGGTTCATCGCGCCGGCGGCCAGCGGGAACCCCGCATGGCTGAACACCAGCGTGAACGGGCTCACGCCGATGTCGGTCACGTCGCTCTTCAGCAGGTTCGGGTCGGTGTACGGCACGAGCAGGCCGATCACGAAGATCGCGAGCACGTAGAACAGCATGATTCGCCAGAAGATCTGCTTCACCGCGCGCGGGATCGTCTTGCGCGGATTTTCCGATTCGCCGGCCGTGATCCCGACCAGCTCGGTGCCGAGAAACGAGAAGCCCGCGATCAGCGCGACGCTCATCATCGCGTGCACGCCGCCGACGAACGGCGCGTCGCCCGTCGTGAAGTTGCGCCATCCGACCGGATGCCCGCTGCCGAGCACGCCGGCCGCGATCAGCATCCCGGCCGCGATGAACGCGATCACGGTGACGACCTTGATCAGCGAGAACCAGTATTCCGATTCGCCGAAGCCGCGCACCGACAGCGTATTGAGCAGGAAAATCAGCACGAGGAAGCCCGCGCCCCACCATACGCCCGGCACGGCGGGAAACCAGTAGCGCATCACGATCTGCGCGGCGACCAGCTCGATCGCGATCGTCACGGCCCAGCTGTACCAGTAGGTCCAGCCGAGCGCGACGCCGAAGCCTTCGTCGACGTACTTCTCGCCGTAGATCGCGAACGAGCCCGAGACCGGCATCAGCGCCGCCATCTCGCCGAGCCCGGTGACGACGAAGTAGACCATGATCCCGATCGCGAGATACGCGGCGATCGCGCCGCCCGGCCCCGCCTGCGCGACCGACGCGCCCGATGCGACGAACAGCCCCGTGCCGATCGAGCCGCCGATCGCGATCATCGCGATGTGGCGGCCCTGCAGACGGCGCTTGAGCGTCGTCCCGGACGGCGCGGCCGTCTCCGCTGCCGCTTGCATAGCATCCATAGTGTTCACCCTGATTGGATTCGGGCCAGCCGATTTGATTCGGAATGCAAATCGATTGCCCGGGTCATTCGCCTCGAAACCGGCCCTGCCCGGCCGGTCGCATCACACGACGCTGCGCTTGATCGCCTGCAGTTCGGCCGTCGTCACGATCTTCTCGATCCGGAAGCGCGGGCTTTCCAGCCACACGTTCGCGATTCGCCGGTACTCGTCGAGATCCTCGCACGCGAGCCGCACGAGAAAATCGAACGTGCCGCTGACGAGCCAGCAATCGAGCACGGCCGGATTCGCGCGCATTTCATCCTCGAACGGCGCCTGCGAACGCCCGTGGTCGGCCAGCACGATCTGCGCGATCACGACGATCGGCTTGGTCGCGCGCGGCGCCTTGATCACCGCGCGGTAGCCTTCGATCACGCCGAGCGCCTCGAGCCGCTCCACGCGCGCCTGGCAGGGGCGCGGCGTGAGGTTCACGAGCTCCGACAGCTTCCGGTAGGAAATCCGCCCGTCGGTCCGCAGGATGTCGAGGATCCGGAGATCGATCTTGTCGAGCTGCATCTTCTTGTCGGTCATCCGCGTTCGCTCCGGTCGGATCGTGGCTGGTGCGCGGAACGTTTCCGTTGCCGCGCGGGGGCCACATTATCCGGCCGAAGCGGCCGCGCGCCAATCGGCTAGAACCGCAGCGACAGGCAGGTCAGGCCGCCGTCCATCTTGCGGAACTCGCTCGTGTCGATCACGTGCAGCGGCAGCCCGAGCGGCGCGATCGCGTCATGGACGCGCGGATAGCCGGCCGGCGTGATCAGCGTGCCGTTCACGCGCAGCGTGTTGCCCGCGTATTCGTCGGCGGCCGAGATCGTGATCCGGCGATAGTCGGCGAACGCCGGATGCGCGGCCAGCGCTTCGGTCACGAGCAGCGTGTCGTCGCCGAGCGCGTTGACGACCGACTTCAGGTGCAGGCCCGCGCCGACCGGCACCGCGACGACCGCGTAACCGTAACGCGACACCAGCGCTTCGAACGCGGCGATGCCTTCGGCATCGGTGCGGCCCGTCAGGCCGATGAAGAAGCGCTTGCCGACCAGCATCACGTCGCCGCCGTCGAGGCGGCCGTCCTGCATCGGCAGCAGGTCGCGATGCGCGGCGAGCGCCGTTTCGATATGTACCGTCTCGCCGCGCCGCGCAGGGGCGCCTGGGCGCGTGATCACCGCGAATTCCGGCGTCACGACCGCGACGTCCTCGACGAAGTGCGAATCGGGGAACGCGTCCAGCGGCGGCAGCTCGGTCAGCGCGACGCCGAGCGTGCGCAGCGCGTCGCAATACGCATGGAACTGCGTGAGCGTCTTGTCGTAGTCGGGTGCGCCGAGTTCGGCGGTGGTCAGGCCCGCGCCACAGGACGGTGCGGGACGGCGAACGATCGCTTGCGTGAATTGCATCGACTCCTCCATGGTCTGCGCCGCATCCGTGCGGCGCACGGGCCAGCGGCGTTGTCTCCGGACCATTATCGGAAGCCAAATTGCGCAATTCGCGTCGATTTCGGCTGCGCCGACAGCCGATTGCGTCGAATTGCGCGCGGCACGCAGCGGATTCGGCAGACGGCCGTTCGGCGCTCGTTACGCGCGCGGCCCGAACCCCATCTGCGCGCGGCCCAGCGCCGTCAGGTCGCCCTCCCCGCCACGCCCGTCGAATTCGACCTCGAAATGATCGGCGGGGAAATCGGGCGGGCTCTCGCCGCGCAGGAACGCGGACCGCTGGCGCTGCAGGTACGCGTCGTTCTTCGCGCAGCCCGGTGCGGCCGCGATGTACATCACGTTGCTGTCGCCGCTGCCGCGATGCGCATCCTCGACCGCGTGCACGACGTCGCCATGCCAGAACACCGCGTCGCCCGGCGCCATGTGCGGGATCGGCACCAGCGCGTCGAGCAGCAGAGCGTGCCATTCGGGCCGGATCGACAGCGCGCGGCCGGGACGCGCGCCGCACAGGTCGTCTTCGGCGACATCGTCCTGCAGCGCGCGCAGCACGACATAGGCCATCGCGTTCGCGACCGGGATCAACTGCAGCGTGCCGTCGCCCGGGCCCTGAGGCGTCAGCGCGGTCCAGCCCTGGAACGTGCGGAACATCGAGCAGACGGCCGGCGACGGAATCTCCTCCACGTCGGGACGGAACGCGGCATCGAACGGGTCGTAATCGCGCCAGCGCCCGGCCAGCACGTGACGGTAGACCTGCCGGAAGTTCGCACCGAGCCAGCGTTCGACGGACCCGCCGTCGACGTGCGGCGACAATCCGAGCGACGACGAACCGGGTGGCCGGCGACGAATCCGGTCCGCATAGGCCGGCACCGGGTCGGGATCGAAATGCATGCGTGCAGCATCCGCGTGCCGCCACAGCCGGTTCAGGAACACGCGTGCCTGCGTGAGCGCCGGCGACTGGCGCGCGGCCACCTGCGGCTTCGACCAGTAGACGCCGTAGATCTGCGGCTTGCCCGATGCGAGATTGCCGAAATAGCGGTCTTCCGCACGCGCGTTCAACCGGTCGGCGAAGCGGTTCGCGTCCAGATACGCGCCGATCTCGTCGTTCCAGTCGCGCGCCTGCTGCGCATCGAACACGCCGCGGATCACGACCGCGCCGTGCGTGCGGATCGCGGCAATCGCGCGAGGATCGACGGTCCCGCCCGCGATATCGGCGAACGGCACGACCGGAATCACGTCACCGCCATGCGCGTGCGTGCGGCGGATCGCGTTGACCTGCCGCGCGATGTCGCCCTCCAGCTCGCGAAACGACGCCGCATAACCGGGCAGGTCGGCGCGCAGCGCCCGTTTCGCCGTGCGAATCGCGGCCGGCAGATCGTCAATCGTCAGGTGCATCGGGGTCTCCTCGCTGAAGCGTGTCGTGACGTGCTGTCAGCGTACGGCCGGCGCGCGGCCGCCATCACCGCTATCCGGTCAACTATCGATACAATCCTGACAACCGTGCGCTACGCGGAACGATGGCAGACCACGCAGAGCTTGTTGCCGTCCGGATCGCGAAAATACGCGCCGTAGTAGTCGCGGTGATAGTCCGGCCGCAGGCCCGGCGGCCCTTCGCAGGTGCCGCCATGCCGCAGTGCGAGTGCGTGGCAGCGATCGACGTGCGCGCGGGTCGGCGCGGTGAACGCGATCGTATGGCCATTGCCCGGCTCGGGCGCATGGCCGTCGAGCGGCTGGCCGAAGAAGAACAGCGGCCGGTCCGCGTCGGCCGGCATCCAGCCCGACCAGCCGTCCGGCTCGCGGAATTTCAGGCGCAGCCCGAGTGCCGCGAACAGCGGCGCGTAGAAATCGTAGGCGCGTGCGGTGTCGCTGACGCCCACGCAGACATGTGAAAACATCGCATCGCTCCGGCGTGACGAATGCTCACGATCATGCCACGGCGCGGTGCCTGCCCTCGCCCGGAGGCCACGATGAAACCGCAGTACGAGCACGTGACGTTCGCACCCGGCTGTTCGATCCGCGTGTATCACCGCCAGCTCGCGCGCATCCCGTTCGAATGGCATCGCCATCCCGAGTACGAACTGACGCTGACGCTCAACAGCCGCGGCCAGCGCTTCGTCGGCGATCACGTCGCGCGCTATGCGGACGACGACCTCGTGCTCGTACCGCCCAACCTGCCGCATACGTGGTCGTCGAACGCGCGGATCGATCGCGAGGCGCCCGAGGTCGCGCTCGTCGTCTGGTTCGACGGCGACTGGGTGCGGCGGCTGGCCGATTGCTGCCCCGAATACGCGCCGCTGCGCTCGCTGCTGCGGCGTGCGGCGCCAGGCTTGCGTTTCGACGTGGAAGCCGCCCGCGCGATGCGCGCGCGACTGCCGCGGCTGCTCGATCCGTCGCCGCGCGTACGGCTTGCGGCCGCGCTCGACACGCTCGCCGATCTCGCGGAAGCCGGCGGCGAGCCGCTCGCCACCGCGCATGCGTATGACCGGCCCGACGGCACGGCACCGGCCGTCGATGCGACCGCGCCCGAAGCCGAACGCCTCGACCGCGTGCTCGACGCGATCGACCGGCGCTTCCATGAACCGCTGCGCATCGACGCGCTCGCCGCTGCCGCGCACCTGTCCGAACGCACGCTGCAGCGCCTGTTCGTCCGGCATCTCGGCGAAAGCGTCGGCCGCTACGTTCAGCGGCTGCGGCTCGCGCACGCGTGCCGCCACCTGGTCGGCACCGACTGGCCGGTCGCGACGGTCGCCGCACGCTGCGGCATTCCGAATGCCGCGAACTTCAACCGCCAGTTCCTCGCCGCACGCGGGATGACGCCCGGCGCGTACCGGCAGTTCTTCAAGCAGCATGGCCACGCGCCCGACGACGACGCGCCGGCCCTCGACACGCGCCCGCCGTCGCTGGAGCGCCGCGCCGATCCGGCGCGCAAATGAAAACACCCCGACGGGCGGACCCGTCGGGGTGTCGTGGCGTTGCGATTGCCCGACGCGAGCGGCCTGCCGGCCGTTCGCGCCGCACACGGCTTAACGTGCGTTGATCGGCTTCGCTTCGCGCGGCGTATCGCCGATGAACAGCTGGCGAGGACGGCCGATCTTCTGTTCCGGATCGGCAATCATTTCGTTCCACTGGGCGATCCAGCCGACCGTACGTGCCATCGCGAAGATACACGTGAACATCGACGTCGGGATGCCCAGCGCGCGCTGGACGATGCCCGAGTAGAAGTCGACGTTCGGGTACAGCTTGCGCGACACGAAGTATTCGTCTTCCAGCGCGATCTTCTCGAGCTGCATCGCGAGCTTGAACAGCGGGTCGTCGTGCAGGCCCAGTTCGTTCAGCACTTCGTAGCACGTTTCGCGCATCAGCTTCGCACGCGGATCGTAGTTCTTGTACACGCGGTGGCCGAAGCCCATCAGCTTCACGCCCGAATTCTTGTCCTTCACCTGCTTGATGAATTCGGGAATGTTGTCCGGCGAACCGATCTGCTCGAGCATGTTCAGCGCGGCTTCGTTCGCACCACCGTGCGCCGGGCCCCACAGACACGCGATACCGGCCGCGATACACGCGAACGGGTTCGCACCCGACGAACCGGCGAGGCGGACCGTCGACGTCGATGCGTTCTGCTCGTGGTCGGCGTGCAGGATCAGGATACGGTCGAGCGCGCGGACGAGCACGTCGTTGACCTTGTACTCTTCGCACGGGTTCGAGAACATCATGTGCATGAAGTTCGCGCTGTACGACAGTTCGTTCTTCGGATAGACGAACGGCTGGCCGATGCTGAACTTGTACGCCATCGCGACGAGCGTCGGCAGCTTCGCGATCATGCGGATCGCCGACACTTCGCGGTGACGCGGGTCGTTGATGTCGAGCGAGTCATGATAGAACGCCGACAGCGCGCCGACTGCAGCAACCAGCACCGCCATCGGGTGCGCGTCGCGGCGGAAGCCACGGAAGAAGAAGTGCATCTGCTCGTGCACCATCGTGTGCTTCGTGACGGTGTCGACGAATTCCTTCTTTTGCGCGGCGTTCGGCAGCTCGCCCTTCAGCAGCAGGTAGCACGACTCGAGGAAGTCGGCGTTTTGTGCGAGGTTGTCGATCGGGTAGCCGCGGTACAGCAGTTCGCCCTTGTCGCCGTCGATGTACGTGATCGCCGAATTACAAGCCGCCGTCGACATGAAGCCCGGGTCGTACGTGAACTTGCCGGTCTGGCCGTACAGCTTGCGGATGTCGATCACGTCCGGGCCCATCGTGCCCTTGTAGATCGGCATTTCGACGCTCGGCGAGTTGTCGCTGAACGATAGCGTGGCTTTAACATCAGACGGAGTCATGGCACATCCTCAATCGAAAATAGAAACGGGATTCGATAACGGGCGTAACGCGTTACACGTTGCGCAGCATCTCCAACAGCCGGTGAATGTCCGGGCTGTCTAGGTCGCCCTCTGGTTCCTTGCGCGCGAGGAGCAAGTCCATCAGGTCGTTGTCGCTCAGATCGAGCAGGCGCGACAACGCGCCTACGTCAGCATCGGTGAGGTCATGCTCGTATCTGCTGAAGAAACGCTCGAAGATGATGTCGTTTTCCAGCAGACCCCGCCGCGCGCGCCAGCGGAGGCGCGCGCGACGGTGCGGGTCGGATTGATGCGAATCGTCGCTCATCTCAACCTTAAACCGCGCGGCGAACCATCAGTTCCTTGATCTTGCCGATCGCCTTCGTCGGGTTCAGGCCCTTCGGGCAAACGTCGACGCAGTTCATGATCGTATGGCAACGGAACAGACGGTACGGGTCTTCCAGGTTGTCGAGACGCTCGCCGGTGGCGGTGTCGCGGCTGTCCGCGATGAAGCGGTAAGCCTGCAGCAGGCCGGCCGGGCCGACGAACTTGTCCGGGTTCCACCAGAAGCTCGGGCACGACGTCGAGCAGCTCGCGCACAGAATGCACTCGTACACGCCGTCGAGCTCGTCGCGTTCTTCCGGCGACTGGAGGCGTTCCTTCTCCGGCGGCGGCGCGTCGTTGATCAGGTACGGCTTGATCGAGTGATACTGGTTGAAGAAGTGCGTCATGTCGACGATCAGGTCGCGCACGACGGGCAGGCCCGGCAGCGGACGCAGCACGATCTTCTGCGGCAGGTCGTTCAGGTTCGTCAGGCACGCGAGACCGTTCTTGCCGTTGATGTTCATCGCGTCCGAACCGCACACGCCTTCGCGGCACGAACGGCGGAACGACAGCGTCTCGTCCAGTGCCTTCAGCTTCACCAGTGCGTCGAGCAGCATGCGCTCATGCTGGATCTCGAGCTCGTACGTCTGCATGCGCGGCGCTGCGTCCTTGTCCGGATCGTAGCGGTAGACTTCAAAAATGCGTTTTGCCATTTCGGATTCCTTTGACTCGGCTTAGAACGTGCGCGGCTTCGGCGGCACGGATTCGACCGTCAGCGGCTTCATTTGAACCGGCTTGTAGTCGAGGCGATCGCCTTCGCTGTACCACAGCGTGTGGCGCAGCCAGTTTTCGTCGTCGCGATGTTCGTAGTCGCTGTGTGCGTGCGCGCCACGGCTTTCCTTGCGCGCTTCCGCCGACACCATCGTGGCGCGGGCCACTTCGATCAGGTTCTCCAGCTCGAGCGCTTCGACGCGCGCGGTGTTGAACACCTTCGACTTGTCCTTCAGGTGGATGTTTTCCACGCGTGCCGCCAGGCCGGCCATCTCGTCGACGCCTTCCTTCAGCAGCTTCGACGTGCGGAACACGCCTGCGTGCTTCTGCATCGTCGAGCGGATGTCGTTCGCGACATCCTGCGTGTACTCGCCCGACGTCGACTTGTCGAGCTTCGCCAGGCGCGCCAGCGAGAATTCGCCTGCATCGGCCGGCAGCGGCTTGTGTTCCTTCTGGTTCTTCACGTGCTCGACGATGTGGTTGCCGGCCGCACGGCCGAACACCACGAGATCCAGCAGCGAGTTCGTGCCGAGGCGGTTCGCGCCGTGCACGGACACGCACGAGCATTCGCCCACTGCGTAGAAGCCGTTGACCGGATCCTTGTGACCGCGCGACGTGCCGACGACCTGACCGTGGATGTTGGTCGGGATGCCGCCCATCTGGTAGTGGATCGTCGGGACGACCGGGATCGGTTCCTTGATCGCGTCGACGTTCGCGAACTTCAGCGCGATTTCGCGGATCGACGGCAGACGCTTCATGATCGTCTCGGCGCCGATGTGCGACAGGTCGAGCAGCACGTGATCCTTGTTCGGACCGACGCCGCGACCTTCCTTGATTTCCTGGTCCATCGAGCGCGACACGAAGTCACGCGGCGCCAGATCCTTCAGCGTCGGCGCGTAGCGCTCCATGAAACGCTCGCCGTTCGCGTTGCGCAGGATCCCGCCTTCGCCGCGCACGCCTTCGGTGATCAGCACGCCCGCGCCGGCCACGCCGGTCGGGTGGAACTGCCAGAACTCCATGTCCTGCAGCGCGATGCCCGAGCGCGCAGCCATGCCGAGGCCGTCGCCGGTGTTGATGAACGCGTTGGTCGATGCCGCGAAGATCCGGCCTGCGCCGCCCGTCGCGAACAGCGTCGTCTTGCCTTCCATGATGTAGACGTCGCCCGTCTCCATCTCGAGGGCCGTCACGCCGAGCACGTCGCCTTCCGCGTCGCGGATCAGGTCGAGCGCCATCCATTCGACGAAGAACTGCGTCTTCGCCTCGACGTTCTGCTGGTACAGCGTGTGCAGCAGCGCGTGACCGGTACGGTCGGCGGCCGCGCAAGCGCGCTGGACCGGCTTCTCGCCGTAGTTCGCGGTGTGGCCGCCGAACGGGCGCTGATAGATCGTGCCGTCCGCGTTGCGGTCGAACGGCATGCCGAAGTGCTCGAGCTCGTACACGACGTTCGGCGCTTCACGGCACATGAATTCGATCGCGTCCTGGTCGCCGAGCCAGTCGGAGCCCTTGATCGTGTCGTAGAAGTGGAAGTGCCAGTTGTCTTCGCTCATGTTGCCGAGCGACGCACCGATACCGCCCTGCGCGGCCACCGTGTGCGAACGCGTCGGGAACACCTTCGACAGCACGCCGACCGACAGGCCCGCGCGCGACAGTTGCAGCGCTGCGCGCAAGCCGGAGCCGCCCGCGCCGACGATCACCACGTCGAACTTGCGGCGCGGGAGATTAGATTTGATTGCAGCCATTCTTTACACTCTCCAGAGAATCTGCGCGGCGTAGCCCGCACATGCGAGCAGCCAGACGATGGTCAGCGATTGCAGCAGCAGGCGCACACCGACGGGCTTCACGTAGTCCATCCAGATGTCGCGCACGCCGACCCATGCGTGGTAGAAGAGGGAAAGCAGCATCACGAAGGTGGCGAGCTTCATCCATTGCGCGGCGAAGATCGACGCCCAGCCTTCGTACGAAAAATCGTGCGCGCCGAAGAACAGGACGAGCAGAATGACCGTGTAGACCGCCATGATCGTGGCGGTGATGCGCTGCGCGAGCCAGTCGCGCAGGCCGTAGTGAGCGCCGACGACGAGGCGCTTCGAGCCGATTCGGTTATTGGCTGCCATTTTCTTAGAATGCTCCGAACAGTTTGAGTGCCATGGCGATCGTCAGGGCGATCGAGACGACAAAGACGACGACGGCCGTCCGCTTGCCGCCTTCCTTCGTGACGGCGTCGTGGTTGACGTCCATCAGCAGGTGGCGAATGCCGGCGCAGAAATGGTGGAAGAAGGCCCACGACAGTGCGAGGACGATCAGCTTGACGATGATGTTGGAGAGGAAAACCTTGAAGACTTCGAAGCTGAGCTCGGACGTCAGGCTCTGGTCGAAGAGGAACAGCAGGAACGGCAGGAACAAGAACAGCAGCGCGCCGCTGACTCGATGGAGAATCGACAATATCGCTGCCAGCGGCATGCGATATTTCATCGTGATATCGCCGAATCCGATGTTCCGGTATTCCGGCCTCGGTTTTCTTACTGCATCAGTCATGCTAGACCCCTACTATGTTGTCACACTAATCCGCGATTTTAGCGCCTTTTTATATCGCGCTGCAGCGAAAGTCTGCTCTGGATAGTTGCGCGAACAAGAACAAAGGCGGCCCGAAACGTGCTTCGCGAGCGTGGGAATCGCGAAGCACTCGGCTTGAGCCGAAGCGACTCAACTCAAGTCATTCTGATAGTAGTACCCGGTTGTGACATACCAGCCGCGACGCACTTCCACCGGCCGGTCTCCGTATGTATAGGACACGCGCTCGACCGACAGCAACGGGAATCCCGCAGGCACATGCAGCAGGTCGGCCACCGACGGCTCGGCCGCGACCGCGCGGATCTTCTCCGTCGCGCGGATCATCCGCGTGCCGAATTCCGTCTCGAACATCGCGTAGAGCGGCCCCTTGTACTCGCTCAGCCGCTCGAACGTGAGTCCGCGGAACATCGCGCCCGGCAGCCAGATCTCGTCCAGCACCGTCGCTTCGTTCTCGAATTCCAGCAGGCGGCGCACCTGCACGACGGGATCGGCCGGCTTCAGGTCGAGCTGCCGCGCGATCTCGGCCGGCGCACGCAGGCGGCGGCATTCGAGCAGGCGGCTGACGTGCGGATGTTCGGCACCGTCGTCGGCCAGCAGACGCAGGAAGCGGAACTGCGCGCGATCTTCATTGTGCGTTGCAACAAAAGTACCCTTGCCCTGCCGCCGGACCACGAGGTTTTCGGCGGCCAGCTCGTCGATCGCCTTGCGAACGGTGCCCTGGCTGACCTTGTAGCGGGCCGCGAGCTCCACCTCGCTCGGGATGATCTCGCCCGGCTTCCATTCACCGGTTTCGAGACTTTGCGTGATCAATGACTTAATCTGCTGGTATAACGGGCTGAACGTCGGCGACGACGGCGCCGCAGGCGAAGGTGCGGGATCGCCCGCGCCCGGCTGCCCTGGGCTGCCTGCGCCGGTCTGATTCGCGGTATTCGCCTGGTTCGATGTCATGGCGCGCATTTCATCACAAACCGCACTTTTTCGTCCACTCAATTTCCGCAAAACATCTGTCTTATATAAGACATATGATACCGTTTGACTTTGCGCGTGACGGCTCCTACACTCCGGGTCGAGCAAGGGTTCGCGGGTGCAACAGCGCGTCCCCGGCTACGTGCCACGGCCGTCTCCAGGTTCACCGCGTCTGCCATCGCGAGTCCTCCGCCCTGCTTCAATGCAACGCTACGCACAACGCGCATAGAATGGCGTTTTCGCAAGCGTCCAACGCTTCACCCGTCCTGGAGATTTTCAATGGCTAAGCCCGCAAAGCGCGTTGCCGTCACCGGCGCCGCAGGTCAAATCGCTTACTCCCTGCTGTTCCGTATCGCGAACGGCGACCTGCTCGGCAAGGACCAGCCGGTCATCCTGCAACTGCTCGACCTCCCGCAAGCCCAAGGCGCCGTCAAAGGCGTCGTGATGGAACTCGACGATTGCGCGTTCCCGCTGCTCGCGGGCGTCGTGATCACCGACGATCCGAAGGTTGCATTCAAGGATGCAGACGTCGCGCTGCTGGTCGGCGCACGCCCGCGCTCGAAGGGCATGGAACGCAAGGACCTGCTGTCGGCCAACGCCGAAATCTTCACGGTTCAGGGCGCTGCGCTGAACGAAGTCGCCAGCCGCGACGTGAAGGTGCTGGTCGTCGGCAACCCGGCGAACACGAACGCATACATCGCGATGAAGTCGGCGCCGGATCTGCCGAAGAAGAACTTCACGGCGATGCTGCGCCTCGACCACAACCGCGCGCTGTCGCAGCTCGCCGCCAAGTCGGGCAAGCCGGTCGCGTCGATCGAGAAGCTCGCCGTGTGGGGCAACCACTCGCCGACGATGTACCCGGACTTCCGCTTCGCGACCGCCGAAGGCGAATCGCTGCTGAAGCTGATCAACGACGACGTGTGGAACCGCGACACGTTCATCCCGACCGTCGGCAAGCGCGGCGCGGCGATCATCGAAGCGCGCGGCCTGTCGTCGGCCGCGTCGGCAGCGAACGCGGCGATCGACCACGTCCGTGACTGGGTGCTCGGCACGAACGGCAAGTGGGTCACGATGGGCATCCCGTCGGACGGCTCGTACGGCATCCCCGAAGACATCATCTACGGTGTGCCGGTCGTGTGCGAAAACGGCGAGTACAAGCGCATCGAAGGCCTGGAAATCGACGCGTTCTCGCGCGAGAAGATGGACGGCACGCTGGCCGAGCTGCTCGAAGAGCGCGATGGCGTCGCCCACCTGCTGAAGAACTAAGCATCACGCGCCTTTGCCGGGCGGCCCTCGGGCCACCCGGTTCCGGCCCGGGCCGGCGCCAGCCGCCGGCCCTGCCGAACGATCCGATCCGCGCACGTTTTGCCGCCCCGCGCCCGCCGCGCACCGGCCCAGAACCTGCCCGAATCCGATTTTCTCCACGTTGACACGCTCCCCTGACGTCGAAGAGATGGCCGCGCTTACTCCTGCACAAGTGCTGTACGACGGGGCGTCCCCGCCCGCGATCCTGCCCTGCTGCGATCATTACGCGGGCAGCGAAAAGCTGATGCGCAAGTCGCTCGCGCTGCAGGCCGAGCTGGGTCCCGTATTCGACATCACGTTCGACTGCGAGGACGGCGCCGCCGTCGGCCAGGAAGCCGCGCACGCGGCCCTCGTCGCCGACCTGCTCGGCAGCGACGAGAACCGCTTCGGCCGCGTCGGCGTCCGGATCCACGACTTCTCCCACCCGCACTGGCGCGACGATGTCCGCATCGTGCTGCGCGCCGCACGCGCGCCGGCCTACATCACGCTCCCGAAGATCGCGAACGCCGCCGACGCCGCCGAAATGACCGCGTTCATCGAAGGCGCGCGCCGCGAGCTCGGCATCGCGCAGCCGATCCCGGTCGACGTGCTGGTCGAGACGCACGGCGCGCTCGCGCAGGCCGCCGCCCTCGCCGCGCTGCCGACGGTCGGCACGCTGAGCTTCGGGCTGATGGATTTCGTCTCCGCGCACCATGGCGCGATTCCCGATGCCGCGATGCGCTCGCCCGGCCAGTTCGAACACCCGCTCGTGCGCCGCGCAAAGCTGGAAATCGCCGCGGCCTGCCACGCGCACGGCAAGACGCCGTCGCACAACGTGACGACCGAAGTGCGCGACATGGGTGTCGTGGCCGGCGATGCACGCCGCGCGCGCGACGAATTCGCTTTCACGCGGATGTGGAGCATCCATCCCGCGCAGATCCGCCCGATCGTCGACGCATTCGCGCCGCGCACCGACGAGGTCGCGCTCGCCGCCGAGATCCTGCTGGCCGCGCAGGCCGCCGACTGGGGCCCGACGCGCCACGGTGATACGCTGCACGATCGCGCAAGTTATCGCTATTACTGGTCGGTCCTGCGCCGCGCGCGCGCCACCGGCCAGCCCGTACCGGCCGAGGCCGCGCCGCTGTTCGGCCCGGCCGCCGCGGGCGCCGCGCCGTAGGCGCGCGGCGCCGGCCGATACGCCGGATACACGAATTTCATGCATTCGCCGATGCGCAAACCGGACAGAGGTTTGCGAAACGACAAAAAACGTAACGGAGCCCGAAAACCTGATGTATGCGCGGCCAAATAGGTGAAAATAGCGGCCGCTGCGCGCTTTCGGGGCGCGTGCAGTTTCAAACCGGCCGGCAGTTTCGATTGCCGGCCCTTGTCAACTGATTATCGAAAGGTTCTGACTCCATGAAGAAACTCCTGATCGCTACCGCCATCGGCGCCTTGTCCGCCACGATGCTGGTGTCGGCTCCGAGCGCGTTTGCCCAGGGTACGGCCACGACGACCGCGAAGAAGGCAACGGCCAAGCGCCCGGCACCGGCCAAGCGCATCATCCCGCGCAGCAAGAAGGCGCAGGCACGCGCAGCCGCCAAGGTCGATCCGGTACCGGACGGCGCGGTCAAGTGGGCCTGTAAGGAAGGCCTGTCGTTCGACCTCGCCGGCGACATGAAGCGCGACCAGGTCGTCACGGTTCACTGGGCGAAGAAGAACTACAAGCTGCCGCGTCAAGCCACGACGACGGGCGCCGACACGTTCTACGATCCGGCAGCAGGCTTCAAGCTGGTCGTGATCCCGACCAAGGCGATGCTGTTCTCGGACGCCAACGGCGGCGAGCGCCTCGCGGACGAATGCGTGACGCCGGAAATGGCACAAGGCACGGCAGCGCCGACGCAATCGAACGAGCTGAAGCCGGCAACGAACTAAGCGCGTTCCCCCTCGGCCCCTCGATGTCCGCCCCGGTCTCCAACGTCCGCCCTGCTCCGGATACGGTACTCGTCGACATCGTCGACTACGTGCTGAACACCGGCATCGACAGCGCGCTCGCGCTGGAGACGGCGCGTCATTGCCTGATCGACACGCTCGGATGTGGACTCGAGGCGCTGTCCTACCCTGCCTGCACCAAGCTGCTCGGCCCCGTCGTGCCCGGCACGATCGTGCCGAACGGCGCGAAGGTGCCCGGCACGTCCTTCCAGCTCGATCCCGTCCAGGCCGCGTTCGGCATCGGCGCGATGATCCGCTGGCTGGACTTCAACGACACCTGGCTCGCCGCCGAATGGGGTCATCCGTCCGACAACCTCGGCGGGATCCTGGCGACGGCCGACTGGCTTTCCCGCACGGCCGTCGCGGCCGGCCGGAAGCCGCTCCTGATGCGCGACGTACTGGTCGCGATGATCCAGGCCCACGAGATCCAGGGCTGCCTCGCACTCGAGAATTCGTTCAACGCGGTCGGGCTCGACCACGTGCTGCTCGTGAAGGTCGCGTCGACGGCCGTCGTCGGCCGGCTGCTCGGGCTCACGCGCGACGAGCTGATCGACGCGGTGTCCAACGCGTTCGTCGACGGCCAGGCGCTGCGCACCTACCGCCACGCGCCGAACACCGGTTCGCGCAAGTCGTGGGCGGCCGGCGACGCCACGTCCCGCGCGGTGCGCCTCGCGCTGATCGCGAAAACGGGTGAAATGGGCTACCCGTCGGCACTCACCGCAAAGACCTGGGGCTTCTACGACGTGCTGTTCGACGGCAGGCCGTTCCGCTTCCAGCGCCCGTACGGCACGTACGTGATGGAAAACGTGCTGTTCAAGATCGCGTTCCCCGCCGAATTCCATGCGCAGACGGCCGCCGAGGCCGCGCTGCAGCTGCACGCGCAGATCGCCGCCGCCGGCCGCACGACCGACGACATCGGCAAGATCACGATCCGCACGCATGCGGCCGCGATCCGCATCATCGACAAGCAGGGCCCGCTCGCCAATCCGGCCGACCGCGACCACTGCATCCAGTACATGGTCGCCGTGCCGCTGCTGTTCGGCCGGCTGACCGCGGCCGACTACGAAGATTCGGCCGCAGCGGACCCGCGCATCGACGCGCTGCGCGCGAAGACCGTATGCGTCGAGGATCCGCAGTTCACGAAGGATTATCACGATCCGGACAAGCGATCGATCGCGAATGCGCTGACGATCGCGTTCACGGACGGATCGACGCTTGCCGAAGTGGCGGTCGAATACCCGCTCGGCCATCGGCGCCGCCGCACGGACGGCATCCCGCTCCTGGTCGACAAGTTCAGGACCAACCTCGCCCGCCGCTTCCCGGCAAAGCAGCAACAAGCGATTCTCGACGTGTCGCTGGACCAGGCAAAGCTCGAAGCGATGCCGGTCGATGAGTACGTCGACTTGTATGTGATATAGCCGTCATCTACAGGACACGTAGTTTCCTAGCCTTAAACCCAGGAAAATCACCATGGCCCACAATCTCCACAAGACCCTCAAGGAATTCGACAGCGGTTCCGGCAAAGGCAAGTTCTACTCGCTGCCGCAACTCGGCAAGGAGCTGAAGACGAAGATCGAACGCCTGCCGGTGTCGATCCGCATCGTGCTCGAGTCCGTGCTGCGCAACTACGACGGCAAGAAAATCACCGAAGAGCACATCGAGCAGCTCGCGAACTGGAAGCCGACCGCGAAGCGCGTCGACGAGATTCCGTTCGTCGTGTCGCGCGTCGTGCTGCAGGACTTCACGGGCGTGCCGCTGCTCGCCGACATCGCGGCCATGCGCGGCGTCGCCGAGCGCACGGGCAAGAACCCGAAGAAGATCGAGCCGCTGGTCCCGGTCGATCTCGTCGTCGACCACTCGGTCCAGATCGACTACTTCCGCCAGAAGGACGCGCTCGACCTGAACATGAA
>JAIRVP010000017.1 GCA_031253835.1 Burkholderia sp.
GGCTTCCTTCAGCACCCCGATAATCTGCTCTTCGCTGAACCGCGATTTCTTCATGACAAGGTTTCTCCTGCGGCCTTGCCACTAACTTTACAGTGGGATACTTCAGAGGGGGAAGGTCACTGAATCTCGCCCCAACACCGAAGTCTACCGACCCAAGATGTTAAGCAGTCGTCTCGGGAAACCCTCGCTATGCGGCGGAGATGGGGAAACACATCAAAAACTATTCAATTCCACAATCAATAGCTTTGGTCAAATACTGCAAAAAGACCATCTTTTTTGCAAACCTACATTTGCCAACCTACACCCATCACAATCTCTATCCAACCCCCAATAAATCCCCTTGACGACCTATCTTTCGATATATATCTTTAGATATGTTTTTCGACATATAGGACAGGATCATGCGACACAACCCCTTCCGCGGCCATACCCGTTGCGACGGTCATGGTGCGCATGCCGGCCCCGACGGGTTCGCCGGTCTCTGGTATGCAATCGGCCGCCACCGCCGCGGCCACGACATGTTCGGTGGCGGCCCGTTCGGCGGCCGGGGCGGGCGCGGCGGCTTTGGCGATTTCGGCGACGACGGCATGCCGCGCGGCCGCCAGTTCAGCTCCGACGATCTCCAGCTGCTGCTGCTTGCGCTGGTCGCCGAGCAGCCGAGTCACGGCTACGAGCTGATCAAGGCACTCGACACGCGTTCGAACGGTTTCTACAGCCCGAGCCCCGGCATGGTGTATCCGGCGCTCACGTATCTGGAAGAAGTCGGCTTCGTCGCGTCGCAGGCGGAAGGCAACCGCAAGCGCTATGCGCTGACCGACGCCGGCCGTGCGCATCTCGATGCGCAGCGCGAGCGCGTCGACACGTTGTTCGCCCGCCTCACGCATCTCGCCCGCAAGATGGAGTTCATGCGCCGCGCGTTCGCCGGGGAATCGGCGGGCAACGAAGCACCGGACGAATCGCAGGCCGGCTGGCTGCCGGAGTTCGTCGAGGCCCGCCTCGCGCTCAAGCGCGCGCTGCTGCACAAGAGCGCCGCCGATGCCGACGAACAGCGCCGCATCGCGGCCATCATGCGCCGCGCGACGGCCGAAATCGAACGCGGCGCCGGCGCGTGATCCGCGCCGCCCCGTCAAACCCCAAGGAGAACGGATCGATGCAGAACCCATCCGAGCGCACCGTGACCCGCGTGCGCCATACCCTCAAGCTCCGCCTGCTGCAGGTGCTGCGCGTGCATGCCGTGACGCCGCACCTGCTGCGCGTCACGCTCGGCGGCCCCGATCTCGCGGATTTCGAATCCGCGTCGTTCGACGATCACGTGAAGGTGTTTTTCCCGCCGCCCGGTGCGGAACGGCCCGCGCTGCCGACGCTCGGCGCGAACGGCCCCGAGTTTCCGGAAGGCGAACCGAAGCCGGTCGCGCGCGACTTCACGCCGCGCCGCTTCGACCGCGCTGCCGGTGAGCTCGATCTGGAATTCGTGCTGAACCATCCGGGCCCCGCGTCGCAATGGGCCGCGCAGGCACGCGTCGGCCAATGGCTCGGCATCGGCGGCCCGCGCGGTTCGTTCGTCGTCCCGACCGGTTTCGACTGGCATCTGCTGATCGGCGACGATACGGCGCTGCCGGCCATCGCGCGGCGACTCGAGGAATTGCCGGCCGGTGCACGTGCAGCGGTCGTGCTGGAGGTGGCGGATCGTGCCGCGCAGATCGCGTTCGACACGCGCGCCGACGTGCATGAAGTCTGGCGCTTCCGCGCGGAAGCCGACGCGGCAGAGGGCGATGCACTGTTGAATGCCGTCCGCGACCTGCCGTTGCCGTCGTCCGGCGACGGCTACGTGTGGGCGGCCGGCGAAGCGCTGTCGATGCGCGCAGTCCGTCAGCACCTGACCGGCGAGCGCGGCGTCGACAAGTCGCGCATCCGCGCGGCGGCCTACTGGAAGCGCGGCGCGGCGGCCGTGCACGAAACGCTGGAAGACTGACGGAGACAGGCGCCCGGTGTAAGGGCACCCGGTTGACCGGCGGATGACACAATCGTGGCGTCCGCGCACCAGTGGGCTTGGCACCGGTATCGCGGCTGGTATATATCTGTGTCTGCGACGCCGCTGTCAGGGCGACAGCCGCCGCAGCCCGCCCAGGAGCGCCCGGTCATGACAAAAGAAAGCCACGCTTCGCCTTTCCTTCGCAACCTGAAGATCGTCGGCTATTGCGGCCTCGCCGCGGTGGTACTCGCGCTGTTCGTCGCGATGTGCGCGATCCTGAAGGAAAGCGCCCTCGACCGCGATGCCGCTCAGCACCCGGCCGATACGCCTGAACTGCACGATGCGGGCGGCGGCCCGTCCGCATCGGCCGAATCGGCCAAGACACCCGGCTGACGGCGTCCTGCCCGCTTTACGCTCGTTCAGGGCGCGTGCCGGCGCCCCATCACGACCGCATGCACCGAATCGCCGATCCGTTCGAGCAGCGCGGTCACGCGTTGCCCGTACAGGTGCGCGGCCAGCGCGCCGGCCGTGCCGACCAGCACGCCGCCCGCCATGTCGAACGGCCAGTGCACGCCCGCGTAGACGCGCCCCCAAGCAATCGCCACGGCCAGCGCGGCCATCACGAGCCCGGTGACACGCGTCGTGCCGCCGAGCATCAGGCCGACCGCCAGGCTCCACGCGAACGTCATGTGATCGCTCGGAAACGAGCTGTCCGGCGCGTGCGGAATCAGTTGCGTGCCGACGCCGGCCATGAACGGGCGCGGCGAGAACCAGAAATGCCCGATCACCTGCGCGAGCACGAGCGCCACGCACACGCCGACACCGGCTTCGATCGCCTGGCGCCGCGTCGTGCGGGCGCCGAAGATCCAGGTCAGCAGCAGCATCGCCGGCAGCGCGTAGACGAGCCAGTCGGCGGCGAAGATGGCGAGGCGGGCGACGCCCGGCTGCGGCGCAACCCCGGCGTTGATGGCGGAAAAGAGGGTGAGATTGAGGTTCTGCATGAATCCGGTTGCGTGGGGCGTAAAAAAATCGACCGGTTGCCCGGCCTGATACAAACGATGCTAGGGCGTGCCCGCTTAAGCGATGCTTAATGCGGCAGCCGCCCGGGCGAAGCCCGCTGCGGCGAACGCACTTAGAGCCTGCACTGCAACACAAGTTCACACAATTGTCATATCCCCGCGTGATTGTTTCCCGTAAAGGCTCACCGCACCTCCCGTAAAGCCTCACCTTTTTCACATCGTGGCGTCATCGACGCGTGCGACCATCGGGCCGCCGGGCGCCATCCCTGCCGTTTGCATCGTTCATCTCAATATTTACGCCGCAAATTATTCGAAATCGGCAACAATTAATTCCAAATGCGGCATCGCACAACGGCAACGCACAGGCATACGATTACGACCACTCATCCACGAAGCGATCAACAACAAGGAGTCCGCATGAAAGCCAGCGATGTCCGATCGAAAGCGTTTGCGATGCCATTGACCAGCCCTGCCTTCCCGATGGGCCCGTACCGTTTCGTCGATCGTGAGTTTCTGATCATCACGTATCGCACCGATCCGGACCGTCTCCGTGAAATTGTCCCCGAGCCGCTGCAGGTCACCGAGCCGCTCGTGCATTACGAATTCATTCGCATGGCCGATTCGACCGGCTTCGGCGACTACACCGAAAGCGGCCAGGTCATCCCCGTCGAATACAACGGCCAGCCGGGCGGCTATACGCTCGCGATGTATCTCGACGATCACCCGCCGATCGCCGGCGGCCGCGAGCTGTGGGGCTTCCCGAAGAAGCTCGCGTCGCCCACGCTGCACGTGAACACCGATCACATCCTCGGCACGCTCGACTACGGCAAGGTGCGCGTCGCCACCGGCACGATGGGCTACAAGCACAAGGAACTGGACATCGACGAGCAGACGAAGCGCCTCGCCGGCCCCAATTTCCTGCTGAAGATCATCCCGCACGTCGACGGCACCGCGCGCGTCTGCGAACTGGTGCGCTATTACATGCAGGACATCAAGATGAAGGGCGCGTGGACGGGCCCTGCGTCGCTCGAACTGGCGCCGCACGCACTGGCGCCCGTGGCCGACCTGCCCGTGCTCGAAATCGTCGAAGCGCGGCACCTGGTCGCAGATTTGACGCTGGGCCTCGGCGAAGTCGTCTACGATTACCTGGCTCAGTAACACGTCCGCAGTCCTTTCTCCCTGTCAATCCTTTCACCACGGGAATTCGAAATGAGCAACCTGAATGGCAAGACCGCAGTCGTCACGGGCGCCGCAAGCGGCATCGGCAAGGAAATCGCACTCGAGCTCGCCAAGGCAGGCGCCGCCGTCGCGATCGCCGACCTGAACCAGGACGGCGCAAATGCGGTCGCCGACGAGATCAACAAGGCAGGCGGCAAGGCAATCGGCGTCGCGATGGACGTGACGAACGAGGAAGCCGTGAACAGCGGCATCGACAAGGTGGCCGAAGCATTCGGCTCGGTCGACATCCTCGTGTCGAACGCCGGCATCCAGATCGTCAACCCGATCGAGAACTATTCGTTCTCCGACTGGAAGAAGATGCAGGCGATCCACGTCGACGGCGCGTTCCTGACGACGAAGGCCGCGCTCAAGCACATGTACAA
>JAIRVP010000001.1 GCA_031253835.1 Burkholderia sp.
TCCCGGCAGCGCTGCGTTTTCAGCAGCAGAGAAGCGAGATTATGAACCGTGTTTCGCAGTTCGTCAACAACTTTTTACACTACATCGTTGCGACTGCGGGGCTCAACTTCCGTACCGCCGAGGCCACTACCACCAAGCCTCAACCGCACTGCTTCCCTTCCTCCCGCGCCGCGTTTCCGTTAGCGCGAAAGAGGCGTGATTCTATGCAGCCGCCCCGATCTACGCAAGCCCCTTTGTGAAAAATATTTGAAAAAGCCCCCGTGCGCTGCCGCGCACGGGGGCGTCGGGCTCGGCGGACGGCTGAACACCGCTGACCGCCCCGCCGCAGGCAACCCTTCCCTCTATATATAGAGGCCCATCACTTGCCGCCCACGGCAGCCTGCAGTTGCTCGACCGGCACCGCATCGGCCATCGCCGTGTAGCCCGCGTCGCTCGGGTGGATACCGTCGCCGCTATCGTATCGGCGCTGCAGCACGCTCGGGCGTGCCGGGTCACGCAGCACCGCGTCGAAGTCGACCACGCCGTCGAATCCGCCGCCGCCCCGGATCCACCGGTTCACCTCGAGCCGGATCGCTTCGCGCCCGGCCGGCAACGCAGCCGGTGTGAGCGTCGCACCGTACACTTTCACGCCCTGACGATGCGCTGCCTCGATCAACCGGCGATAGCCGTCGATCAGCGACGCGGCCGTGACCTGCGTATGCGGGTGGTCGCAATCGAGCCCCGCGTGCGGCGGCATCGCCGCAAAGTTGATGTCGTTGATGCCGATCAGCACGACCGCCGTCTTCACACCCGAGCGCGACAGCGCATCGCGCTCGAACCGCGATGCCAGCGACGTGCCATAGCACGCGGAATCGCTGAGCAGCCGGTTCCCGCTGATACCCAGATTCACGACGCCGACCGAATCGGTGCCCGACGCCGCCAGCCGGCGCGCGAGCGCGTCGGGCCAGCGGCGGTTCCGGTTCACGCTGGAGCGCAGCCCGTCGGTGATCGAATCGCCGATCGCCGCAACGCTGGCACGCGCGGTGCCGGCTTCGACAGCCAGCTCGGACACCCATGCGTATTGAGTAAAACGGGTGCGGAACGCGGCAGCGCCCGGATCGCTCACGTGATCGCCCGGCGCAGACACATAGTTGAACTGGTTCGACACGCGGTGCCAGACCGTCATCCGCTGGTTCGGCCCCATCTGGAGACTGATCGCGTACGGCTGCGCGGACGTCACGTCGATGGCCACCGGATCGCTTTCGAGCTCCTGGCCCGGTGCGAGCGTCACCGACGGCTTGCCGCCGAACCGGACCGGCACGGCCGCGCCGCCGGCGAGCGCCGCACCCTCACCGGCGCGCGCGAGGCTCGCGGCCTCGACGACGAGCGGCGCGCGGCCATAGGCATTGCTCACGCGAATCCGCGCGGCACGCCCCGACACCGTCGGGTACACGATCTGGCGCACGGTCCGCCCGGCCACGTCGGGCGCGCGGTACAGCGGCGGCGGCGCAGCAAGATCGGGAATCGGCTGCAGCGCGGTTGCCCACGCGGCAACCCATCCGGCCGGCGCGGCCGACGCCGCGAGCGGCGACACGAAAACGACCGCACCCAGCGCGGCCGCGGCGAAACTGCTTCGGAATGACATCGGCAAGATCCTCATCGGAAAGCGGGCATTGTGCCGCAGAAGGCACGAGACTCACGTGCGGGACCGCGCTTGCGCCACCGGATCGCGCCCCGACGTCCCTCGTTTACCCGAGTCTCACCGCAAATCCGCAAGAAATTTATTAACCGACCGGTCGGTTGGTTTATACTTCGCACACATTCAACCGGACGAGAACCTCGCCATGTACACGCAATCCCTCGACATCCCCGGCAACGTCGCGCCGCTCGACGCCGCAGCCGAGTCGCCCGAGCAGGCGCGGTTCGACGCGGTGATGGCGGCCGACGGCAAGATCGAACCGCAGGACTGGATGCCCGACGCGTATCGCAAGACGCTGGTGCGCCAGATCTCGCAGCATGCGCATTCGGAAGTCGTCGGCATGCTGCCGGAAGGCAACTGGATCTCGCGCGCGCCGAGCCTGAAGCGCAAGGCGATCCTGCTCGCGAAGGTCCAGGACGAAGCCGGCCACGGCCTCTATCTGTATAGCGCGGCCGAGACGCTCGGCGTGTCGCGCGATTCGCTGATCGACGCACTGCACGCCGGCAAGGCGAAATACTCGAGCATCTTCAACTACCCGACGCCGACCTGGGCCGATGTCGGCGTGATCGGCTGGCTCGTCGACGGCGCCGCGATCATGAACCAGATCCCGCTGTGCCGCTGCACGTACGGCCCGTACGCGCGCGCGATGATCCGCGTGTGCAAGGAAGAGTCGTTCCACCAGCGCCAGGGTTTCGATGCGCTGCTGTCGATGATGAAGGGCACCGACGCGCAGCGCGCGATGGTCCAGCAGGCCGTGGACCGCTGGTGGTGGCCGGTGCTGATGATGTTCGGCCCGAGCGACGCCGATTCGGTCCACAGCAGCCAGTCCGCCAAATGGGGCATCAAGCGGATCTCGAACGACGACCTGCGCCAGAAATTCGTCGACGCGACGGTCGACCAGGCGAAGGTGCTCGGCGTCACGCTGCCCGACCCCGACCTGAAATGGAACGAAGCGCGCGGCCATCACGACTACGGCACGATCGACTGGGACGAATTCTGGCGCGTGGTCAACGGCGACGGCCCGTGCAACAAGGAACGCCTCGCGACCCGCGTGAAAGCCCACGACGACGGTGCGTGGGTGCGCGAAGCCGCGCTCGCGCACGAAGCGAAGCGCCAGGCCCGCGCCGAACAGCACGCCGCCTGAGCGGCAACACTCGAATTCAGGAATCAGGAGAAAGTGATGAACAAGGAATGGCCGATCTGGGAAGTGTTCGTGCGCAGCAAGCAGGGCCTCGACCACAAGCATTGCGGCAGCCTGCACGCCGCCGACGCGACGATGGCGCTGCGCATGGCGCGCGACGTCTACACGCGCCGCCAGGAAGGCGTGAGCATCTGGGTGGTGCCGTCGTCGGCGATCACCGCGTCGGACCCGAGCGAGAAGGCCGAACTGTTCGAACCGGCGGGCGACAAGATCTACCGTCACCCGACGTTCTACACGCTGCCCGACGAAGTCAACCACATGTAACGCCCGCGCCATGACGATCACGCCCGAACACCTCTCCTACGTGCTGCGCCTCGCGGACAACGCGCTGATCCTCGGTCAGCGCAACGCCGAATGGTGCGGCCACGGCCCGATCCTCGAGGAAGACATCGCGCTCACCAACATGAGCCTCGACCTCATCGGCCAGGCGCGCATGCTGTACACGCACGCGGCCGAGCTCGAGCGCCAGCTCAACGGCGCGGCGAAGACCGAGGACGACTACGCGTACTTCCGTACCGAGCGCGAATTCGCGAACTTCACGCTCGCCGAGCTGCCGCACTACGGCCCGGTCTCCGGCACCGCGCACGCCGACAAGGACTACGCGGTGACGATCGTGCGCAACTTCCTGTACGCGGCGCTGATGCTGCACGTGTGGAGCGCACTGGAAACGTCGACCGACACGCAGCTCGCCGCGATCGCCGCGAAATCGGTGAAGGAAACCCGCTATCACGTGCAGCACGCACGCGAATGGCTCGTGCGCCTCGGCGACGGCACCGACGCCTCGCACCGCCGCGCGCAGGACGCGCTCGACTACCTGATGCCGTACACGCGCGAATGCTTCGCGGCCGATGCGATCGACGACGCGATCGCCGCCACGGGCCTCGGCCCGGCGCCGGCCGCGCTCGAAGCCGCGTGGCGCGCGGACGTGGACGATGCGCTCGCCGAGGCGACGCTCACGCCGCCGGCACCCGTGAAGCACGTGACGACCGGCAAGCAGGGCGAGCACTCGGAGCACATGGGCTACCTGCTCGCCGAAATGCAGAGCCTCGCGCGCCAGCATCCCGGCGCGACCTGGTAACCGGCCCACGCCACGGAGCCCGACGATGTCCGTCCAGACCGCCGCCCCCGCCCACGCCGCACCCGCCGCGCGCCACGACGATCCGCTGCTCGCCCGCGCGTGGGACGTGCTGGAAGCCGTGCCCGATCCCGAGATCCCGGTCGTGTCGATCCGCGAGCTCGGCATCCTGCGCGACGTCCGCCGCGCGGACGACGGCCAGCTCGAAGTCGTGATCACGCCGACCTACTCGGGCTGCCCGGCCATGTCGCAGATCGCCGAGGACATCGCCGCCGCGCTGCAGGCCGCCGACCTGCCGCCGCACCGGATCGAGACGGTGCTCGCGCCCGCGTGGACGACCGACTGGATCACGCAGGAAGCGCGCGACAAGCTGCGCGCGTACGGCATCGCGCCGCCGGTCGGCCAGTGCGGCAGCGCCGCGCCGCGGGAAAACGTCGTGCGTTTCGTGCCGCGGCCGGTCGCGGCGCCCGCCTGCCCGCGCTGCGGCTCCGCCCGCACCGAGCGTCTCGCGCAATTCGCGTCCACGGCCTGCAAGGCGCTGTATCGCTGCGTCGACTGCCGCGAACCCTTCGACTACTTCAAACCCTACTGAATATGGCGACCCCGCAATTTCATCCGCTGCGTATCCGCGACGTGCGGCCCGAGACCGCCGACGCCGTGACCGTCTCCTTCGACGTGCCGCCCGAGCTGCGCGACGCGTACCGCTTCACGCAGGGCCAGTTCGTCACGCTGAAGACCCACATCGACGGCGAGGAAACGCGCCGCTCGTATTCGATCTGCGTCGGCACGACGGACTACGACCGTGACGGCGAACTGCGCATCGGCATCAAGCGCGTGCGCGGCGGCCGCTTCTCGAATTTCGCGTTCGACTCGCTGAAGCCCGGCCACACGATCGACGTGATGACGCCGGACGGCCGCTTCTTCACGCACCTGAACGCCGACCACGGCAAGCAGTACGTCGCGTTTTCGGGCGGCTCGGGGATCACGCCGGTGCTCGCGATCGTGAAGACGACGCTCGAGCTCGAGCCGCGCAGCACGTTCACGCTGATCTACGGGAACCGCAGCGTCGACGCGATCATGTTCGCGGAGGAGCTCGAGGACCTGAAGAACCGCTACATGAACCGCTTCGTCCTGTATCACGTGCTGTCGGACGACCTGCAGGATGTCGAGCTGTTCAACGGCGTGCTCGACCAGGCGAAATGCGCGGAATTCCTCGCCACGCTGACGCCGGCCGACGCGATCGACGAAGCGTTCATCTGCGGCCCCGCGCCGATGATGGACGCGGCCGAAGCCGCGCTGAAGGCGGCCGGCGTGCCGCAGGTGAAGGTGCACGTCGAGCGCTTCGGCACGCCGCTGCCGCAAGCCGGCGCGCCGGTCGTCGACATTACCGATCAGACGCCGGCCGCCGATCTCGAAATCGTGCTCGACGGCAAGAAGCGCAAGCTGCGCCTGCCGTACCAGGGCGTGAGCCTGCTCGACGTCGGCCTGCGCGCGGGCCTCGCGCTGCCGTATGCGTGCAAGGGCGGCGTGTGCTGCACGTGCCGCGCGAAGGTGATCGAGGGCGAGGTGCGGATGGAGAAGAACTACACGCTCGAGGAGCACGAAGTGAAGGACGGCTTCGTGCTCACGTGCCAGTGCCACCCGATCAGCGACAAGGTCGTCGTGAGCTACGACGAGCGTTGAGCGGCGTTGCGTCGCGGTGCCGGACGGTTTCTCGCCGTCACACATCTCGCTTACACTAGGGGCCGCCGGCCGGCTGGACATCGCAACGTCCGCCCGGCCGGCGGTTTTCTTTTGTTGACGACAGGCCGATGAGTACCATTCATGTGATTCAGGGCGGCACCGCCGCCGCGTCGCTGCGCGAGGCACTCGCGCAAGCCGGGCGCGACGAGCGCGTCGTCGGATTGCTCGACGATCTCGGCGTTGGACCGCTCAAGGGCGCCGACGAGACGCCCGACACGCGCGCCGCCTTCTGGCACCACGTGCTCGGCGACCAGATCCCCGACTGGAACGCGGAAATCGAGGACGAATTCGCTCGTCTCGACCAGCTCGCGATGGAGACGGGCCAGGTGGTCGTGTGGCACGCGCCGAGCGTCGGCGACAAGCTGCTGCTGCGCCGCGTCGCGTACCACCTGCGCAACGTACCGCAGCGCCTGAACGAGGTGCGGCTGTCGGCCGCCGATTTCGACGCCGCGCAGCGCGCATCGCTGTCACGCACCGACCAGGCCATCTCGACCGGGATGTTCTCGCCCGCGGAACTGGCGCGCAAGCGGCCGGTGGCCGCGCCGATCTCGGTGCTGCGCATCGGCCGCCTCGCGCTCGAATGGCAGGAGGCGAAACACCTGAACGCCGAACTGCGCTATTGGGTCAGCAACACGATCAAGAGCGGCCACTACGCCGATCTCGACGCGCTGATCGTCTCGCGCGCGGAAGCCGACTGGCGGCCCGCGCGACGCCTCGTCGGCAGCATCATGGCCGCCGCCGACCGCGGCGGGCTGTTCGTCAGCGATTCGATCGCCTGGTGGCGCTGCCGCGAACTCGCGGCAGCCGGCCGGCTCGAGCTGCAGGACGATGCGCCCGACGCCCTCTCTTCCACGCAGGTGCGCGCGGCCCGCGCGGCGCTCGCGCACCGCTAATCTTCCGCATCCGACCATGGCCCGTACCCGAGCGCCCGACCACGAATCCCAGCGCGAACAGATCCTCGATCTGGCCGCCGAGAAATTCGCGCAGACGAGCTACCCGAGCACGTCGATGTCCGATCTCGCGACCGCGAGCGGCACGTCGAAGGCACGCCTCTATCACTATTACGAGAGCAAGGAAGCGATCCTGTTCGACCTGCTCGACCGCTACACCAAGCGGTTGATGCTGATCATCGCCGAGGTGGAAGGCGCGAGCCAGCGGCGCGGCCTCGGCGAGCGCGACGCGTTCGCCGAGCTCGTGCGCGCGTTCCTCGCCGAGTACGAGACGTCGCACAGCCGGCACGTCGCGCTGCTCAACGACGTGAAGTATCTCGAGGACGCGCAGCGCGAAATCGTGCTCGACCGCCAGCGCGACATCGTCGCGGCGTTCACGCGGCAACTCGCCCGTGCGTACCCGGACCGCATCTCGAAGGAAAACCAGACATCGGTGACGATGATGGTGTTCGGGATGATCAACTGGACGTTCACCTGGCTGAAGCCGGGCGGCCGCCTCGGCTATCGCGACTTCGCCGAGCAGGTGATCGACCTGATCGAGCGCGGGCTGTCGACGGCAGCCTGATTGCCGCGCAGCAGCATGCGTTGCGCGATGGGCACACTGCGACCGCCCGCCGCGCATTTCATATGATGAATTTTAAATTCGTTAAAAATCAAATAGATAGCTTGTGAACTAAGCGGATTTAGAATTCACCCTCGACGCAAGATACGGGTTTTCCCCAATCCGAAGGGTCCCAGTCGGGTAAAATGCTGTTGCATTGCACAACCCGCTGTACGGTCACACATTGAGGAACCCACGATGAACACGCAATTCAACGGCACTGCCGATGTCGTCGGCAACGCCGGTAGTGCGCCGGTTCTCGTCAGGGAACTGGCTTCCAAAGACCGTGAGCAGATGCTCACCCACTTTCTCTCGCTCGACGAAGAGGACCGCCTGCTGCGCTTCGGCCAGATGGTGCCTGACCACGTGATCGAGAACTACGTCCGCACGATCGACTTCGGTCGCGATACCGTGTTCGGCGTGTTCGACCACGACCTCGAACTGATCGGCGTCGGCCACCTGGCCTATCTGCCGGTCGAGGGCGACAAGCGCACGGCCGAATTCGGCGTGTCGGTGCTCGAAAGCGCACGCGGCCGCGGCGTCGGCTCGAAGCTGTTCGAGCGCGCGGCGATCCGCAGCCGCAACACGCGCGTGACGATGCTGTACATGCATTGCCTGTCGCGCAACGCGACGATGATGCACATCGCGAAGAAGTCCGGGATGCGGATCGAGTACGCGTACGGCGAAGCCGATGCATACCTGTCGCTGCCGCCGGCCGACCACTCGACGATCATCGCCGAGATGCTGCAGGAACAGGCCGCCGTGTTCGACTACGCGATGAAGCGCCAGGCGCGCCGCACGACGAAGTTCATCGAATCGCTGATGCCCGCCGCACTGACGGCGTAACGTCGGCCAGCCGGGCCGCGCCCGTGGCGCGTCCGGCCACCCGCCTTCCCCTCCTCGCTAGCGCACCGAGCGAATCGGCAACGCCGTCGTCTCCTTGAAGCACTCGAGCGAGAAGCTCGTCTTCACGTCGATCACCGACGGGTGATGCAGCAAGTGCTCCTGCACGAAGCGGGAGAAATGCGCCATGTCCTCGACCTGCACGCGCAGCAGGTAATCCATATCGCCCGTCATCGCGTGGCACGCGACCACTTCCGGCCAGGTCTGCACGGCCGCACGGAACAGCTCCGCATGGGTCGCGCCTGCGCGCGCCGACGTCTCGTCGACCCGCACCGGCGCCAGGCCGCCGCGCTTCTCGAGCCGCACGCTCACGTACGCGAGCAGGTCGAGCCCGAGCTTCTGCGGATTCAGCAGCGCGACATAGCCGGTGATCACGCCGATCTCCTCGAGCCGCCGGATCCGCCGCAGGCACGGGCTCGGCGACAGGTTCACGCGCTCGGCGATCTCCTGGTTCGACAGGCGCCCGTTCTCCTGAAGAATCGCGAGAATCCGCCGGTCGATGGCATCCAATTCGGCTTGCGCCATCTTCTGCCCCCCAATGAATATTTCAAGACTGGAAATTGCGCCATCGTAGGGGGCGGCGATTAAGTTCGCAAGTTTCCGCTCGCGGCCGCCCGCTACACTCTGTCGCATGTACCGATTCGCTGCGCACGCTCAGGTGTGTGCAGCCTTCGACATCGAACCAGGTCAGGCAGGCATACGTCGCCCCGGCCGATCGCCCCGCACAGGAGACACGACATGCAGATCCCCAACTGGGACAACCCCGTCGGCACCGACGGCTTCGAATTCATCGAATACACGGCACCGGACCCGAAAGCGCTCGGACAACTGTTCGAACGGATGGGTTTCACCGCGATCGCGCGCCACCGCCACAAGGACGTGACGGTGTACCGCCAGGGCGACATCAACTTCATCATCAACGCCGAACCCGATTCGTTCGCGCAACGCTTCGCGCGCCTGCACGGCCCGTCGATCTGCGCAATCGCGTTCCGCGTGCAGGACGCCGCGAAGGCGTACCGGCATGCGCTCGACCTCGGCGCCTGGGGCTTCGACAACAAGACGGGCCCGATGGAGCTGAACATCCCGGCGATCAAGGGCATCGGCGATTCGCTGATCTACTTCGTCGACCGCTGGCGCGGCAAGAACGGCGCGCAGCCGGGCGCGATCGGCGACATCAGCATCTATGACGTCGACTTCGAGCCGATCGCCGGCGCGAACCCGAACCCGGTCGGCCACGGCCTCACGTACATCGACCACCTGACGCACAACGTGCACCGCGGCCGCATGCAGGAATGGGCCGAGTTCTACGAGCGCCTGTTCAACTTCCGCGAAGTGCGTTACTTCGACATCGAAGGCAAGGTGACGGGCGTGAAGTCGAAGGCGATGACGTCGCCGTGCGGCAAGATCCGCATCCCGATCAACGAGGAAGGCTCGGAAACGGCCGGCCAGATCCAGGAATACCTCGACGCGTATCACGGCGAAGGGATCCAGCACATCGCGCTCGGCTCGAGCGACATCTACCAGGCGGTCGACGGCCTGCGCAGCAAGGAAGTGAAGCTGCTCGACACGATCGACACGTATTACGAACTGGTCGACCGCCGTGTGCCGAACCACGGCGAATCGCTGGACGAACTGAAGAAGCGCAAGATCCTGATCGACGGCGCGCAAGACGACCTGCTGCTGCAGATCTTCACCGAGAACCAGATCGGGCCGATCTTCTTCGAGATCATCCAGCGCAAGGGCAACCAGGGCTTCGGGGAAGGCAACTTCAAGGCGCTGTTCGAATCGATCGAACTCGACCAGATCCGCCGCGGCGTCGTGCAGGACAAGGCCTGACGCATCCGGCCGGCGGCAGCCCGGTGCAACCGGGCCGGCCGCGCGACCCGGCGGCACAAAGAAAAAGGGCGGGAATCCGAGGATTCCCGCCCTTTTTTCATTCCGGCGCGGCCTGCTGGCCGCGCGACCGGATCAACGCGCGTTCGCCTTCGACACGACGGCGCGCTCGGCCGACGGCTGCGCGACGGCGTCCTGGGCCGGCACGATCTGACGCATCTGCGCGCCGGCTGCCGCCAGGGCGCTCGCGCCTTGCGCGTGCACCGGGCCGGTCATCGCGAAAAACGCGGCGGACACGATCAGGAAACTCTGGATATGACGTGTGTTCATTGCACCTCCTGTAAAACTGCCGGCGCCTCCCCGATTGCGTCGAAACGAACCCACGCGACCGGGCACCTCCGGCAGGCCGACAAGATTAACGGCATTTGCCCGCAGAAGAACGCGGCTTTACATGCTTTTACATGATGTAACGCATCATCACGCCCTTTTTCCTGGTGCGCCGCCGCAATTTCACCCGGATTCCAACCGATGGCCGGCGGGTTTGCCCCAGTGCTACCATCGCTTAAAACCGGCGAATATGCCGGCCACTGCCGACGCGTCCACAAGATGCCCGAAGCAGTCGAGTTTTGGTGATCCCAAACTGGGTGGAGGAGACAGTTAATGAATGCCCCGCTAGACGCAGGCCAACGCGCGTCGCTAGAAGCCGCGCTGAAGTCCGTCACGCTAGATGACAAATACACGCTGGAACGCGGTCGCGCGTACATGAGCGGCATCCAGGCCCTCGTGCGCCTGCCGATGCTCCAGCAGGAACGCGACCGCGCCGCCGGTCTCAATACGGCCGGCTTCATTTCCGGTTACCGCGGCTCGCCGCTCGGCGGCCTCGATCTGTCGCTCTGGAAAGCCAAGCAGCACCTGGCCGCCCACCAGATCGTCTTCCAGCCCGGCCTCAACGAAGATCTCGCCGCCACCGCCGTGTGGGGCTCGCAGCAGGTGAACCTGTATCCCGGCGCGAAGCACGACGGCGTGTTCGGCATGTGGTACGGCAAGGGCCCGGGCGTCGACCGCACCGGCGACGTCTTCAAGCACGCGAACTCGGCCGGCTCGTCGCGGCACGGCGGCGTGCTGGTGCTCGCCGGCGACGACCACGCGGCGAAATCGTCGACGCTCGCGCACCAGTCCGAGCACATCTTCAAGGCCTGCGGGCTGCCCGTGCTGTTCCCGTCCAACGTGCAGGAATATCTCGACTTCGGCCTGCACGGGTGGGCGATGAGCCGCTATTCGGGCCTGTGGGTCGCGCTCAAGTGCGTGACGGACGTCGTCGAATCGTCGGCGTCGGTCGACATCGACCCGCATCGCACCGAGATCGTGCTGCCAACCGACTTCATCGTGCCGGACGGCGGGCTGAACATCCGCTGGCCCGACCCGCCGCTCGTGCAGGAAGCGCGGCTGCTCGACTACAAGTGGTACGCGGCGCTCGCCTACGTGCGTGCGAACAAGCTCGACCGGATCGAGATCGATTCGCCGAGCGCGCGCTTCGGGATCATGACGGGCGGCAAGGCGTACCTCGACGTGCGCCAGGCGCTGACCGACCTCGGCCTCGACGACGACACCTGCGCGCGGATCGGCATCCGGCTCTACAAGGTCGGCTGCGTGTGGCCGCTCGAAGCGCAGGGCGCGCAGGCGTTCGCACGCGGCCTCGATGAAATCCTCGTCGTCGAGGAAAAGCGCCAGATCCTCGAATACGCGATCAAGGAAGAGCTGTACAACTGGCCGGACGGCCAGCGGCCGCGCGTGTTCGGCAAGTTCGACGAGAAGGACGGCGCCGGCGGCGAATGGTCGGTGCCGATGGGCAACTGGCTGCTGCCCGCGCACTATGAACTGTCGCCCGCGATCATCGCGAAGGCGATCGCGACGCGCCTCGAGAAGTTCGAGCTGCCGTCCGACGTGCGTGCGCGCATCGCCGCGCGGCTCGCGGTGATCAACGCGAAGGAAATGGCGCTCGCGAAGCCGCACGTGCAGACCGAACGCAAGCCGTGGTTCTGCTCGGGCTGCCCGCACAACACGTCGACCAACGTGCCGGAAGGCTCGCGCGCGATCGCCGGCATCGGCTGCCACTACATGACCGTGTGGATGGACCGCAGCACGAGCACCTTCAGCCAGATGGGCGGCGAAGGCGTGCCGTGGATCGGCCAGGCGCCGTTCACGGACGAGAAGCACGTGTTCGCGAACCTCGGCGACGGCACCTACTTCCACTCGGGCCTGCTGGCCGTGCGCGCGGCGATCTCGTCGAAGGCGAACATCACCTACAAGATCCTCTACAACGACGCCGTCGCGATGACGGGCGGCCAGCCGGTCGACGGCGTGCTGACGGTGCCGCAGATCACGCACCAGCTCGCGTCCGAAGGCGCGAAGAAGATCGTGATCGTCACCGACGAGCCGGAGAAGTACGACAGCCAGAAGGCGCTGCTCGCGCCGGGCGTGACGATCCATCACCGCGACCAGCTCGACGACGTGCAGCGCGAGCTGCGCGAGATCGAAGGCACGACGATCCTGATCTACGACCAGACCTGCGCGACCGAGAAGCGCCGCCGCCGCAAGCGCGGCACGTATCCGGATCCTGCGAAGCGCGTCGTGATCAACGACGCGGTGTGCGAAGGCTGCGGCGACTGCTCGGTGCAGTCGAACTGCCTGTCGGTCGAGCCGCTGGAAACCGAATTCGGCACGAAGCGCCAGATCAACCAGTCGAGCTGCAACAAGGACTTCTCGTGCGTGAAGGGCTTCTGCCCGAGCTTCGTCACGGTCGAGGGCGGCCAGCTGAAGAAGCCGAAGGCCGTATCGGTCGACGGCAACGCGCTGCCGCCGATCCCGGAACCGACGCTGCCCGACATCGACCGCGCGTACGGCGTGCTCGTCACGGGCGTCGGCGGTACGGGCGTCGTCACGATCGGCGCGCTGCTCGGGATGGCCGCGCACCTGGAGAACAAGGGCGTGACCGTGCTCGACGTCACCGGCCTCGCGCAGAAAGGCGGCGCCGTGATGAGCCACGTGCAGATCTCGCACGCGCCGACCGACATCCACGCAACGCGGATCGCGATGGGCGAAGCCGATCTCGTGATCGGCTGCGATGCGATCGTCACGGCCGGCGACGAGTGCACGTCGCGGATGCGGCACGACACGACGCGCGTGGTCGTCAACAGTGCACAGACGCCGACCGCCGAGTTCATCAAGAACCCGAACTGGGCGTTCCCGGGCCTGTCCGCGGAGAACGACATCCGCGCGGCGGCAGGCGAAGCCGTCGACTTCATCGACGCGAACCGCTTCGCGGTCGCGCTGCTCGGCGACGCGATCTACACGAACCCGTTCGTGCTCGGCTACGCGTGGCAGAAAGGCTGGCTGCCGCTCACGCTCGCGTCGCTCGAACGCGCGATCGAGCTGAATGCGGTGTCGGTCGAGAAGAACCGCGCGGCGTTCGACTGGGGCCGCCGTGCCGCGCACGACCTGGCCAGCGTGAAGCAGGCCGCGGCCGGCGACGCACGCCCCGCGCAAGGCGCCACGGTAATCGCGCTGCATACGAAGAAGGCGGTCGACGCGTTGATCGCGAAGCGCGTGGAATTCCTCACTGCGTACCAGAACGCCGCGTATGCATCGCGCTATGCGGCGTTCGTCGACCAGGTGCGCGCCGCCGAGCGCGCGCTGGCCGACGGCGACACGGTGCAGGAGCAGCTGACCGAAGCGGTCGCGCGCAACCTGTTCAAGCTGATGGCGTACAAGGACGAGTACGAGGTCGCGCGGCTGCAGTCCGACCCTGCGTTCCTCGCGCGCCTGACCGCGCAGTTCGAAGGCGACTGGAAGCTGAAATTCCACCTCGCGCCGCCGCTGTTCGCGAAGACGGACGCCCACGGCCATCTCGTGAAGAAGGCGTACGGCCCGTGGATGATGTCGGCGTTCCGGCTGCTCGCAAAGGCGAAGTTCCTGCGCGGCACGGGGCTCGACCCGTTCGGCCGCACCGAGGAGCGCCGCACCGAGCGTGCGCTGATCGGCGAGTACGAAGCGCTGATCGGCGAGGTGATGGCCAAGCTGAACGCGGCCAACCGCCCGCTCGCGCTCGAGCTCGCGGCGCTGCCGGACGGCATTCGCGGCTACGGCCACGTGAAGGAGAACAACCTGCGCGCGGTACGCCAGAAGTGGAACACGCTGCTCGCGAAGTGGCGTTCGCCGGCCGGCGGCCAGTCGCACCAGCAGGTCGCGTAACGGTACGCGGCGGGCGAGGCGTTCGCGGTCAGGACGCGCCGCCCGCGCCGCCAGTCTCGGTTCACGCAAAAAAAACGCCACGGAACGCGGGTTCCGTGGCGTTTTTCATTGCGCCGCGCGTTGAGCGCGGCACACGCGGGCGTGGACTTACTTCGTGTTCACGTTCGCGGCGGCAACCGCCGTCATGTTGATGATCCGGCGCACGGTCGCAGCCGGCGTCAGGATGTGGACCGGCTTCGCTGCGCCGAGCAGGAACGGGCCGACCGTCACGCCTTCGCCGCCGACCATCTTCAGCAGGTTGTACGCGATGTTCGCCGCTTCGACGTTCGGCATGATCAGCAGGTTCGCTTCGCCCGACAGCGTCGTGCCCGGGAACGCCTGCTTGCGGATCACTTCCGACAGCGCCGCGTCGCCGTGCATTTCACCGTCGACTTCCAGGTTCGGTGCACGTTCGGCGATCAGCGTGCGGGCCTCGGCCATCCGGCGCGACGACGCCGACGGCGCGCTGCCGAAGTTCGAGTTCGACAGCAGCGCGGCCTTCGGCGCGATGCCGAAGCGCTCGATCTCGGCCGCGGCCTGGATCGTCATGTCGGCGAGCTGTTCGGCGCTCGGCAGTTCGTTCACGTACGTGTCGCACACGAACAGGTTGCGGCCCGGCAGCATCAGCAGGTTCATCGCGGCGAAATGCTCGGCGCCCTTCGCGCGGCCCAGCACCTGCTCGATGAACTTCAGGTGGCTGTGGAACGTGTCGATCATCCCGCAGATCATCCCGTCCGCATCGCCCAGGTGCACGAGCATCGCGCCGATCAGCGTGTTGAACTTGCGCATCGCGGCCTTCGCGACTTCCGGCGTCACGCCGTCGCGCGCACCGATCTCCTGATACGCCTGCCAGTAGCGGTGGTAGCGCGCGTCGTCTTCCGGATCGACGATTTCGAAATCGACGCCGGCCTTCAGCTTCGAGCCGATCTTCTGCAGCCGCATGTCGACGACCGACGGACGGCCGACGATGATCGGCTTCGCGATCTTTTCCTGCAGCACGAACTGCGCGGCGCGCAGCACGCGCTCGTCCTCGCCCTCGGCGAACACGATGCGGGCCTGCTTCTGCTTCGCGGTCGCGAACACCGGGCGCATCACCATGCCGGTGCGGTAGACGGTCGCGCCGAGCTGCTCGCGGTATGCATCCATGTCCTGGATCGGACGCGTGGCGACGCCCGAATCCATCGCGGCTTGCGCGACGGCCGGCGCGATCTTGATGATCAGGCGCGGGTCGAACGGCTTCGGAATCAGGTAATCCGGCCCGAATTCGAGCGAGTGGCCTTCATACGCCTTCGCGACTTCCTCGCTCTGGTCGGTTTCCTCGGCCAGCTCGGCGATCGCGCGCACGCACGCGAGCTTCATTTCTTCCGTGATCGTCGTCGCGCCGACGTCGAGCGCGCCGCGGAAGATGAACGGGAAGCACAGCACGTTGTTGACCTGGTTCGGGTAGTCCGAACGGCCGGTCGCGACGATCGCGTCCGGGCGCACGGCCTTCGCGTCTTCCGGGCGGATTTCCGGTTCCGGGTTCGCGAGCGCCAGGATCAGCGGCTTGTCGCCCATCGTCTTGACCATGTCCTGCTTCAGCACGCCCGCGCTCGAGCAGCCGAGGAACACGTCCGCGCCGACGATCGCGTCGGCGAGCGTGCGCGCGTCGGTGGTCGCCGCATAGCGCTGCTTCGACGGGTCGAGGTTGCCGCGCCCTTCGTAGATCACGCCCTTCGAATCGGCGACGAGGATGTTCGACTTCGTCAGGCCGAGGTTCACCAGCAGGTCCAGACACGCGATGGCCGCGGCGCCGGCGCCCGAGCACACGAGCTTCACTTCGGACAGCTTCTTGCCGACGACCTTCAGGCCGTTCAGGATCGCGGCCGACGCGATGATCGCGGTGCCGTGCTGGTCATCGTGGAAGACGGGGATCTTCATGCGCTCGCGCAGCTTCTGCTCGATGTAGAAGCATTCCGGCGCCTTGATGTCCTCGAGGTTGATGCCGCCGAGCGTCGGCTCGAGCATCGCGATCGCCTCGACGAGCTTGTCCGGGTCGGTTTCCGACAGTTCGATGTCGAACACGTCGATGCCCGCGAATTTCTTGAACAGGCAGCCCTTGCCTTCCATCACCGGCTTCGACGCGAGCGGGCCGATGTTGCCGAGGCCGAGCACCGCGGTGCCGTTCGTCACGACGCCGACGAGGTTGCCGCGCGACGTGTACTTCTGCGCGTCGAGCGGCTCGTCGAAGATCGCCATGCACGCAGCGGCGACGCCCGGCGAATACGCGAGCGACAGATCGAGCTGGTTCGACAGCGGCTTGGTCGGGGTGACCGAAATCTTGCCGGGTTTCGGGTTCTGGTGATAAGCGAGAGCGGCCTGCTTCAGTTGTTCGTCCATGATTGACCTGCGAGAGACATGCGAAATATTGACGGCTCAGTACACAGCACCTTCAGCCGCGTCTGCTTGAATCGAGGGGATGGTCGACTGCGAGACGGCACGCGACGCGCCGGGTCGGCACGCCATCGAACCTTGGCGGGTGGCAAGAGGAAAGTACAAAGTACTGAACGATTTCTAAGGGTCGCCTAGTGTACACCCCCTAAATGACGTCCGTTGGTGCAGCGCCGCATCCCTGGCATCAGCGTCGGGCTGGTCGCGCCCCGTTTGTTTCGCCGGTGGTGAGCGGCGGCGCGAACCTGCGCGAATTCCGCCGAAAACCGGCCTGAATCGGGTAAAATAGCGGGCTACGCGCGCAGCGATGCGATTGGCCCTCCGATCGCGCCCCGGCCCCCTGGGCAGGTTCCCCTTGCTGCGCCACCGGGCCCGCGCCCGATCCTCGCTCATCACCCAAGGAATGCCCATGACAGGCTACGATCGTCAGTCGATCTCGGATACGACCGCCAAAATCCTGCTCGAAGTGCAGGCGGTGCACTTCAACGCCGAAAAACCGTTCATCTTCACGTCCGGCTGGGCAAGCCCCGTCTATATCGACTGCCGCAAGCTGATCTCGTACCCGCGCGTGCGCCGGGCGCTGATGGAAATGGCGGAAACGACGATCACGCGCGACATCGGCTTCGAGCAGATCGACGCGGTGGCGGGCGGCGAGACGGCCGGCATCCCGTTCGCGGCCTGGATCGCGGACCGGATGATGGTGCCGATGCAGTACGTGCGCAAGAAGCCGAAGGGTTTCGGCCGCAACGCGCAGATCGAAGGCCATCTGGAAGAAGGCTCGCGCGTGCTGCTGGTGGAAGACCTGACGACCGACAGCCGCAGCAAGATCAACTTCGTCAACGCGCTGCGCACCGCGGGCGCGACGGTGAACCACTGCTTCGTGCTGTTCCACTACGACATCTTCAAGGAAAGCGTGTCGGTCCTGAAGGACATCGACGTCGACCTGCATGCACTGGCGACGTGGTGGGACGTGCTGCGCGTCGCGAAGGCATCGGGCTACTTCGAAACGAAGACGCTCGACGAGGTCGAGAAATTCCTGCACGCGCCGGCCGAGTGGTCGGCTGCGCACGGCGGCGCGACGGCCCCGAAGGAATGACGCCGCGCCGGCACGCATGCCGGCGTCCTGGCTGAAAAGCCGCCCGCTTGATCGCGGGCGGTTTTTTTTCGTCCGTCGGGCCGTGGTCGATCCGCACGATGACCGAACGCAATCGCGGGTTCCGGTGTGCGTCGCTCATCGAACCCTAATGCTAGACTTCAACCATCGCCGCCATCAGCTGCGCGGGCAACGCACAACGCCAACTACGCCGGGAGCATCGGCCCGGCCCACGTGACGGGAGAAGCGCCATATGCGTGTGGATCGCCGGATCACTCCGCCTGCGCCATCAGGTTGCCCGTCTCCGTCCATCCTCTTCGTCCTCGTCTGCGCCGCCGTGTTCGCGGCGCTGCCCGCGCATGCGGAAAGCCCGTTCACCGTGACGAGCGACGACCTGACGCCCGGCGGGCGCGTACACGCCGCGAACGTGTTCGACCGCGGCGACTGCAAGGGCGCGAACCGCTCGCCGCAGCTCACCTGGCACAACCCGCCGCCCGGCACGCGCAGCTACGCGGTCACGATCTTCGATCCCGACGCGCCCGGCCACGGCTGGTGGCACTGGGCCGTCGCGGGCATCCCGGCCACCGTCACGAGCCTGCCCGCCGACGCGAGCGCGTCCGGCTTCCTGCGCCGCGTCGGCGCGAGCGAGGCGCGCAACGACTTCGGGATCGACGGCTACGGCGGCCCGTGCCCGCCGCCCGGCAAGCCGCACCGCTACGTGATCACCGTCTACGCGCTGAAAGGCACCGACCTGCGCGTGTCGCAGGGCCGCCCCGCGCCGATGTTCGAGCACGAGATCGGCACGCTGGCGATCGGCACCGCGCAACTCACGGTCAACTACGGGCAGTAGCGCGGGCCGCGATTGCCGGCCGCCGGGAATGTCGGTGCGCCGCCTGCGCGCGTTTTCCCGTCATTTCGGCTTGCTAGACTCGTTGTCACCGGACGCGGCGCCACGCCGCGCATCCGTCGCGCCGCCCGCCGGCGACGCGTGACGCGGCGAGCCTGCGGTCCGCCGTTCCCGTCCCTTTCCGGAGAACGCTTCATGTCGAACATCGTCATCGTCTATCACAGCGGCTACGGTCACACGCAGAAACTGGCCGAGGCCGTGCATGCCGGCGCGCAGGACGCCGGCGCGAACGTGCGCCTGATCGCCGTCGGCGACCTCGACGACGCGGGCTGGGCCGCGCTCGACGCGGCCGACGCGATCGTCTTCGGCGCGCCGACCTACATGGGCGGCCCGTCGGCGCAGTTCAAGCAATTCGCCGATGCCACGTCGAAAGCGTGGTTCACGCAGAAGTGGAAGGACAAGATCGCCGCGGGCTTCACGAACTCCGCGACGATGAACGGCGACAAGTTCTCGACGATTCAATATTTCGTCACGCTGGCGATGCAGCATGGGATGGTGTGGGTCGGCACGAGCCTGATGCCGGCCAACTCGAAGGCGGCCACGCGCAACGACATCAACTATCTCGGCGGCTCCACGGGCCTGCTCGCGCAATCGCCGGCCGATGCGACGCCCGACGAAGGCCCGCTGCCGGGCGACCTCGAGACCGGCAAGGCGTTCGGTCGGCGCGTGGCCGAAGCAACCGCGCGCTGGGACGCCGGCGCCCGCTGAGCATGCCCCGCCGCCCGCGCGCTCGCCGCGGCGGGCGTCAAAGGGACACAAGACGGCCCGCCGGCCGTCTTTTTTCGCCCCGCGCGGCGCAGACCCGCCGGATGACGTCTTAAAATGGCGGTTTCCGGGCGCGGGCCCGCGTTTCATTCAGTGAGAGCGAAATGAGCACCAAAGTTTTTGTCGACGGCCAGGAAGGCACGACCGGCCTCAAGATCTTCGAATACCTGTCGGCACGCAACGACATCGAGATCCTGCGTATCGATGAAGCGAAGCGCAAGGACGTCGACGAGCGCCGCCGCCTGATCAACGCGTCGGACGTCACGTTCCTGTGCCTGCCGGACGTCGCGTCGCGTGAATCGGCCTCGCTCGTCGAGAACCCGAACACGATACTGATCGACGCGAGCACCGCGTTCCGCACCAGCGACGACTGGGCGTACGGCCTGCCGGAACTGACCCGCGCGCAGCGCGAGAAGATTCGCACGTCGAAGCGCATCGCGGTGCCCGGCTGCCACGCATCGGCATTCGTGCTCGCGATGCGTCCGCTCGTCGATGCCGGCATCGTCGCGCCGACGTTCGCCGCGCACAGCTACTCGATCACCGGCTACAGCGGCGGCGGCAAGTCGATGATCGCCGACTACGAGAATGCGGCGCCGGGCGGCAAGCTCGCGAGCCCGCGTCCGTACGCGCTCGGCCTCGCGCACAAGCACCTGCCGGAAATGGCCGCGCACACGGGCCTCGCGAACGCGCCGATCTTCACGCCGATCGTCGGCCCGTTCCTGAAGGGTCTCGCGGTGACGACCTACTTCACGCCCGAGCAGCTCGCGAAGCGCGCGACGCCGCAGGACGTGCAGCGCGTGTTCGCCGAGTACTACGCGGACGAAGCGTTCGTGCGCGTCGCACCGTTCGACGCGGACGCGAACCTCGACGGCGGCTTCTTCGACGTGCAGGCGAACAACGATACGAACCGTGTCGACCTGTTCGTGTTCGGCAACGCCGAGCGCTTCGTCACGGTCGCGCGCCTCGACAACCTCGGCAAGGGTGCGTCGGGCGCCGCGATCCAGTGCATGAACCTGAGCATCGGCGCGGCCGAGGACGCCGGTCTCAAACGCTGATTCAGCATCGCACGCAATGCAAAGCCGGCCACTGGCCGGCTTTTTATTTACCCGTATCAGGCAATAAATAAAAAATCCGGATCGCGCATTTACAAATATTTACAAGCTTTCCATTGCGCGATTACCAGCGAATTAACTCCCCCCTTCTTTCTCCAGTGAATCCCGAATAGGGATAAACCGGATACCGCCGCTTTAAACGCTGCCGTTATACGCGGGAAGGCCCTTCGACAGCCTGCCCAGCGTCGTACTTCCCCCACTCCGGCAGCTTTCGGCGGCCTCTCGACCGTTTAAATTCTTACCGAATGCCGTATCGGACAAGGATTCAAATACCGCTACCCGTTTCAATCGCCTTTTTTAGACGGGTTCATCAATTGACAGCAAAAATCAAGGCGGCGACATTAGCTCGCACAATTAAACGATTGGAGACAGCGGCATGTCGCACGCCTTATCGAAGGGGGTGGCAACGGCCTTTGCCATTGCCCCTTTCCTGGTTGCATGTGGTGGGGGGGACGGTGGCGCACCTGCGCCGATCAACGCGCCCCAATGTTCCGGATCGAGCTGCGGCACGCAAGGGCCGCCGCCGTCGCAGCCCGTCAACGGCTCGCTGTGCCCGGCCAACGCCGACATCGTGAAGAGCACGTATCTCGGCGGCGCAGGTAGCGGCGAGATCGTCAGCGTCAACATCGACGCGGTCGCGATGACGTACACGCTCAAGTGGCTCGAATCGCCGATTCCGCTCGCGACCGGCACGGTCACGCCGAGCCGCGCCGGCACGACGATCACCGGCAAGGTCATGCACCCGCCGACCGGCACGCTGCCGACCGCCGAGCAGACGCGCTGCGCGTTCGTGCTCACGCCGGGCACGGGCCCCGCGGCGAACGGCTCGACCTATTCGACCGCCGCCGACTTCAACCAGGCGAACCCGCCGATGCTGCTGGTCGGCATGGGCGTCGCGGGTGGCGGCATTCCGGGTGCGACGGTCCAGTACGACGGGCTGACGATCATCCCGGGCATCGTGCAGAACGTCGGCCAGGTGCCGAACCGCCACTTCGATTTCTATCCGTTCCTCGGTTTCGCGAACACGACGACCGACCTCACGAAGCTGCCGGGCACGTACAACGCGCTGCTCTATCACCTCGTGCCGTCGGGCAACTACGCGACGATGGGCGTCAACTCGAACGAGACGTTCGATGCGAACGGCGCGTGCACGTCAACGGCCTCGGGCGGCTGCCTGACGACCGGCAATCCGTGGACGGCAAACGCGACCGGCGGCTACCTCAACAGCACGAAGGCGCCGCAGACGCTGCCGCAGACGCGACTGCCGCTCGTCGGCGCGACCGGCAAGTCGGCGACCGCCCACATGGTGATCGGCCAGCTCAACGGCGCGACCGTCCCGGTGATCGTGCGAACGGGCAACGTGAACCTCGGCACGCCGCCGCTGCACGCCGATGCGCAGGTCGACGACGAATCGGGCATCGCGGTGCTCGGCGCGGCAACGGCGATCACGTCGGGCGCGATCGACGGCGGCTACGCGGGCGCGGACTCGAACTTCAAGTACACGGCTGCGCTGATCCGCGGCAGCAACGCATCGTTCATCAACCCGACCACGCAGGCCGAGGAAGACGGCTTCACGCTCGACTACGGCCAGGCGACGCCGGGCCTGCTGAACGCGAAGACGACGCCGCCGAGCGGGGCGACCTACCCGTCCGCATCGGGCGTGGTGATCGCGACGGGCGGGCTGTACGCGGCCCTGGTCCAGGGCACGGTGAACGGCGGCGTCACGTCGACGTCGGCGAACGCGACGACTTCGTCGACACCGTACTTCGGCGTGGGTGCGCAGATCAGCAAGTAGCGAACGGGGACGCGGCGGCGGCTGGCCCGCCGTCGCGTAACGCACGACGCGCGCGGCACGGCGCAGGCAGGACGAGCACAACCAACAGAAGCGGCCGACAGGGAGCTGGCCGCCGCACAAGACAAATCTGGAGGAGCAACATGAAGCGCAACCTCATTCTGGCGGCGGCCCTTGCCGCCCCCCTTCTTTCCGCCTGCGGCGGCGGCAGCGACAACCCGCCCCCGCTCGTCGAAGACCGGCTCTGTCCCGCCACGCTCGACTACAGCACCGTGTTCACGGGCGGCGCGGGCAGCGGCGAACTCGCGAAGGTCCAGCTCGACACGACCAAGATGACCTGGCAGGTAACGTACGTGGAATCGGCCGTGCCGCGCACGACCGGCACCGTCACGCCGACCCGCGCGGGCACCGTCGACAGCGGCACGCTCACGCAGGAAACGCTGCTGCCGACCAACAAGCTGAACCAGTGCGCGTTCCGCCTGAACGGCGCGAGCCTCGATCCGTCGCGGCCGGCGCGGATCTTCGTCGGCGAAGGCGTCGCGGGCGGCACGATCCCCGGCAAGGAAATCCAGTTCAACGGCGTGCTCGGCCAGGCCGCGGTGCCCGACACGAAATTCCCGTACTACCCGTTCATCGGCTTCTCGTCGATCGAAACCGACATCACGAAGGTCGCGGGCACGTACAGCCATATCGGCTTCGGCGAAGTGCCGTCGCAGAACTTCGCGCCCGCATCGATCGACGCGAAGGTGACGATCAACGCGGACGGCTCGTGGACCAAGTGCGACTCGACCGGCCAGTTCGCCGGCGGTGCATGCGCGCAGCAGGGCACGAACTTCGCGCAGTCCGCGGACGGCAGCGGCGCGTTCCAGTCGAACAACTACGCGAGCCAGCTGAAGCCGACGCTGTCGGCCACGCCGCAGGGCAAGGGCTTCATGATCGTCGGCAAGCTGCGCAACCAGCTTGTGCCGATCCTCGTGCGCACGGGGGTCGCGAACCCGAACCCGACGCCCGACAGCAACGGCGTGCCGGGCCTCACCGCCGACGACGAATCGAGCATCTCGATCCTCTCGCCGCAGACGGCCATCGCGGCCGGTTCGCAGAACGGCGAGTACGTGGGCGTCGACAGCCAGTTCGACTACCGGACCACCGCGCTGATCAACAACCAGGCCACGCTGCTCGATCCGTTCCAGCCGTCGCAGGCATCGCTCGCGACCGCGCTCGACCTCGACTACACGCAGAAGGTGCCGGGTACCGTCACGACGATTCACACGGGTTCGGGCAGCACGTCGCCGACCGGCAAGTTCATCTTCACGGGTGGCGTGTTCGGTTTCCTCGATAACGCGGGATCGACGCCGTATTTCACGATCGGCGCATTCGTCCAGTAAGCGGAGGCGGAAGCCGTGATGAAGAAAACCCTTCTCCGCGCGGCGGCCGGCGCCGCCGTGCTGGCGCCGCTCGCGGCGCACGCACAGAGCGCCGGCAGCAACGTCGTCACGCTCGGCTGGTTCCACGTGATGCCGCAGCAGAGCAGCACGCCGATGACGACCAACGTCGCGCCGACGCCGATCAACACGCCGCTGCGGTTGCCGCCGTCGTTCACGTCGCCGGGCACCGGGCTGCGCACGAGCGGCGCCGACACCGTCGGCCTGACGGTCAGCCACTTCCTGACCGACCACATCGCGGTCACGTCGGTGGCCGGCGTGCCGCCGGTGTTCAAGGTGTCGGGCCAGGGCACGATCAAGCCGCCGGGACCCGCCGGCGCGCTCGGCACGCAGAACATCGGGCTCGGGTCGGTCAACCCGATCGTGAAGAGCGTGCGGCAGTGGAGCCCGGCGGTGATCCTGCAGTACTACTTCGGGCAGGCCACCGCGAAGTTCCGGCCGTTCCTCGGCCTCGGCGTGTCGTACAACTGGTTCAGCGACCTGCAGCTCAACACGAACTTCATCAAGCAGACGCAGGACAACCTCGGCGCGATCCTCGCGGCGGGCGCGGGCAAGCCGGGTACGACATCGGTGGAAGCGAAAGCGTCGTCGTCATGGCAGCCGGTGTTCAACGCGGGCCTGCAGTACAACATGACGGAGCATTTCGGGCTGGTCGCGTCGGTGACGTACATCCCGCTGAAGACGACGTCGACGGTGACGATCAAGGCAGCCGACGGTTCGGTGCTGGCCGAGTCGAAATCGGACCTGAAGGCGGACCCGATCATCAGCTACGTCGGGATGACGTACAAGTTCTGACGCCGGCACGTGCCGGCGAATGGAAGGCCACGACAAAATCGCAGGCAAAAAAAAGCCCGCCTAAGAGGCGGGCTGAATCCATATCAGAGGAGACATGGAGGAGACAGGTGCAACTATAGCGAATCGGTTTCCGCAATGCAACATTTCCGTAGAGAAAATAAGGATTTTCCCTCGAATGCTGCCTCTAGTTCGCCATTGCTGTATCTGACCCCTTCCCGTTCTCCCGGTCGAGCACCTCGCCCAGCGCGTCGCGCAACAGCGCGACAGGCCGCACCAGCCGGCCCGGCAGCGTGCCGTGCACGATCCACACGTTGATCCGCGTTTCCAGCCCCGCCGTTTCCACCACCCTCAACGCATCGCGATGCGCGCTGCGCGCCAGCGCATTCGGCGCGGCGATGCCGATGCCTGCGCCGCGCGCGACCAGCGACAGCTGCAGCTCGGAGCCGAACGCCTCGACCGCGACGTCGAACGGCAGCCCGGCCGCGCCGAGCGCGCGGCTCAGCGCCGAACGCATCCCGCAGCCGTCCTGGCTCAGCACCCACGGAAAACCCGACAGCGTGTCGAGCGACAGCGGACCGTCCGGCAGCGGGAAGTCGCGCGCGGCCACGAGCACGGTCGGCTGCGTGGCAAGCAGCGTCGCGGTGAACGCGTCGGGCAGCACCGCACTGGCCGGCACCATCACGGCCGCGACGTCGAGCGTGCCGCGCTCGATGCCCTGCATCAGCGCCGGCGACCAGCCGGCCGTCACGCGCAGCGTGAGGCGCGGGAACGCGTCGCGCAGCCGGTCGATCGGCCGCTCGAGCGCCAGCTCGGACAGGAACGGCGGAACACCGATGCGCAGCTCACCGGACGGCTCGCTGTCCGGCGCCCCGGCCGCCATCAGCTCGTCGACCGCGCCCAGCACGTTGCGCGCGAGCGCGTAGACGTCGCGGCCAGCGGCGGTCGGCTTCAGCGGCTTGCTTTGCCGTTCGAGCAGCGGCACGCCGAGCAGCGTTTCGAGGTTCTGCACGCGCCGCGTCAGGCCCGGCTGCGTCAGGTGGAGCTTTGCGGCCGCGGCGACCATCGACCCGCTGTCGACCACCGCGACGAACGCCAGGAGATCACGCGTATTCAAAACAAACTCGCATAATCATGTTAGACATATTTCAATTGTCGCATAAACATCGGGCACCTACGATGGGGATTCCTTCGCCCCCCTTTCCAGGCCTCCGATGAACTGCCCTGCCAACCGCTGCCCCGCCGCCGCTCCCCCGTCCGTCGCCGCGCCGCCCGCGTTGAGCGCCGGGATGACGCTGTTCTTCGCCGCGACGGTCGGCGTGATCGTGATGGACCTGTTCGCCGCGCAGCCGCTGACGGGCCCGATCAGCGCGGACCTGCACCTGCCGCCCGGCCTCGCCGGCCTCGTCGCGATGCTGCCGCAGCTCGGCTATGCGGCCGGGCTCGTGCTGCTCGTGCCGCTGGTCGACCTGCTCGAAAACCGCCGCCTGATCGTCGCGACGCTCGCCGCGTGTGCGGCCGCGCTCGCGCTGCCCGCGTTCACGCGGTCCGGCACCGTATTCCTGCTGGCGACGCTCGCGGCCGGCGCCACGTCGAGCGTGATCCAGATGCTCGTGCCGATGGCCGCGTCGATGGCGCCCGAAGCGCAGCGCGGCCGCGCAGTCGGCAACGTGATGAGCGGGCTGATGCTCGGCATCCTGTTGTCGCGGCCGCTCGCGAGCCTGATCGCGGGCTCGGCCGGCTGGCGCGCGTTCTACCTGCTGGCCGCGGCCGCGAATGCGGCGATCGCCGTCGTGCTCGCGCTGCGCCTGCCGTCGCGCACGCCGCCGGTCACGGCCGGCTACCGCGCGCTGCTCGCGTCGATGGGGCGCCTGCTCGCCGACGAACCGGTGCTGCGCCGGCATGCGCTGTCGGCCGCGCTCGCGATGGCCGCGTTCAGCGCGTTCTGGACGGCCGTCGGGCTGCGGCTCGCGCAGCCGCCGTTCGCGCTCGATCTGCACGGGATCGCGCTGTTCGCGTTCGCCGGTGCCAGCGGCGCGATCGTCACGCCGCTGGCCGGCCGCGCCGGCGACCGTGGCCACGGCCCGACCGCGCAGCGGCTCGCGCACGGCACGATGCTCGCGGCGCTCGTCGTGCTCGGCATCGCCGGGGCCGGCTGGTTCGGCTTCGACGCGCATGCGCATCGCGGCGTCGCGCTCGCGCTGCTGGCCGCCGGCGCGGCGCTGCTGGATGCGGGCGTCATCGTCGACCAGACGATCGGCCGCCGCGAGATCAACCTGCTGAACCCGGCCGCGCGCGGCCGCCTGAACGGGCTGTTCGTCGGTCTGTTCTTCGTCGGCGGCGCGCTCGGCGCGGCGCTCGCGGGCAGCGCGTGGGCATGGGGCGGATGGCGCGCGGTGTGCGGCGTCGGCTTCGCGTTCGCCGGCGCGGCCACCGTGCTCGGACTCGCGGCCGGACGCGCGGCCGGCGCGGCGGCGTTGACTCGTCCGCGTGCGTAAACGGACCTGAAGCCGGCCGTGAAGCGGCCCCGAAAAGCCGAACGCCCCGCCCTCTTGCGAGGGACGGGGCGTTCGGTGCGCCGGAATCCGGTCAGGCCGAAATCAGTGACGGACCAGCGCCATCATCGCGCCGAACCCGACGAACAGCCCGCCCGTCAGCCGGTTGAACACCTTCGCGACGCTCTGGCTCTTCAGCGTCGCGCCGATGCGCGTGCCGAACGACGCGTAGACGAGATACCAGCTCACCTCGATCACCGCGAACGTGACGACGAGGATGCCGAACTGCGGCAGTGTCGGCTCGGCCGCGTTGATGAACTGCGGCAGCAGCGCGGCCGCGAACAGGATCGCCTTCGGATTGCTGCCCGACACCAGGAAACCGTTGCGGTACAGCGCCCAGCGCGACGCGACGGCCGCCTGGCGGGCCGCCGGCTCGGCGTCGCCCGCCGGGACCTCGTCGGCGCCCGAGCGCCACGCCTTCACGCCGAGGTAGACCAGATAGGCCGCGCCCGCGAAGCGCAGCGTGTTGAACATCGCCGGCCACGCCTCGAGCACCGCGCCGAGACCCGCCGCCGACACCGACAGCATCAGCACCATCGCGGTCAGGCAGCCGGCCATCGTCGACGACGAGCGCCGCAGCCCGTGCCGCGCGCCGTGCGTCATCACGAGCAGCATGTTCGGACCCGGAATCGCCGATACGACGAACACCGTCGCCACGAAAAGCCACCACGTATGCAAGTTCATGACTGCCTCTGCCTGAATGTCGGGAACACGAAATGTCGATTATGCCGTGCGCATGGCGCTTCTGTCGCGCGTCAGCGGCCGGCGCGGCGCAGCGCGACCTCGCCGAGCACCGCGAAATCCTGGTCGCCGCCGCCGTGCGCGAGCGCGTCGAGCAGGCTGTCGCGCACGACGCTCGCCACCGGCAGCGGCACCGACGTCGCGTCGCCGGCCTCCAGCGCGAGCCGGACATCCTTCAGCCCGAGCCGCGCCCTGAAGCGCGCGGGCTCGTAGCGCCGCTCGGCGATCATCGCGCCGTAGCCTTCGTAGACGGGGCCCGGAAACACGCTGCTGGTGATCACGTCGAGGAAGTCGCGCATCGCGACGCCGTGCGCGCCCAGCAGCGCGGACGCCTCGCCGAGCGTCTCGATCGCCGACGCGAGCGTGAAGTTCGCGGCGATCTTCGCGACGTTCGCATGCTGCGGCAGCGAGCCGAACCGCCAGGTCTTCTGGCCGATCGCGTCGAACAGCGGCTGCACGCGGTCGATCGCCTCGGCCGGGCCGCCGGCCATGATCGTCAGGCGCGCGGCGGCCGCCACGTCGGGCCGCCCCATCACCGGCGCGGCGACATAGTCGATGCCGCGCGACGCATGCGCGTGTGCGAGCGATTCGGCGAGCGCGACCGACACCGTCGCCATGTTCACGTGGATCAGGCCCCGCGGCGCCTGCGCGAGCAGCGCGTCGTCGAACACCGCGCGCGCGGCGGCATCGTCGCCGAGCATCGAGAACACCGCGTCGCCGCGAAACGCGTCGGCCGGCGTGTCGACGATCTGCGCGCCGAACGCCGCGAGCGGCTCGGCACGCTCGCGCGACCGGTTCCAGACGCGCACCGTGTGGCCCGCCTTCAGCAGGTTCGTCGCGATCGCCTGCCCCATTTCGCCCAGCCCGATAAACCCGAGATCCATTGCCCGCTCCTTCGCTCCGTGAAGCCGCGAGTTAAACACAGATGCCGGCCGTCTGCAGCGCCTGCCGCCGGCCGGGCGCGGTGCGATACTGGACGGATGGCGACCGCGACCTTCCGCTTCCACGGCGAACTGAACGCCTTTCTCCCGCGCGCGCAGCGCGACCGCGCGTTCGGGCACGCGTGTGCGCGCGATGCGACGGTGAAGCATGCGATCGAGGCGCTCGGCGTCCCGCATACCGAAATCGGCCGGCTCTGCGTGAACGATCTGCCGGCCGCGCTCGACCGGCCACTCGGCGACGGCGACCGCGTCGAAGCGTTTCCGGAACGCGCGCAGCCGGCGGCGAACGGCGCCACCGCGCCGCAACCGGCGCCGTGGCGCTTCGTCGCCGATGCGCATCTCGGCGCGCTCGCGCAATTGCTGCGCCTCGCCGGTTTCGACACCTGCTACGACAACCACTACCGCGACGACGAACTCGCGGCGCTGGCCGAGCGGGAGAGCCGGATCGTGCTGACGCGCGACCGCGAGCTGCTCAAGCGGCGCGCGGTCGTGCGCGGCTGCTACCTGCACGCGGTGCAGCCGGCCGACCAGTTGCGCGAACTGTTCGCGCGGCTCGATCTCGCGCCGCACATGCGGCCGTTCCGGCTGTGCCTGCGCTGCAATGCGCCGCTGCATCCGCTCGACGCAGCCGCCGCCGCGCCGCATGTGCCGGACGGCGTCCGGCAGCGGCACCGGCGCTTCGCCGCGTGCGACGTGTGCCGGCGCGTGTTCTGGGAAGGTTCGCACTGGCGGCGCATGCGCGCGGTGGTCGACGCGATGCGCACGCCGCAGCCGCCACCACCGCCTTTCGGCAAAACCGGCGCCTGAAAAAACAAAACCCCGCATGCCGAAACATGCGGGGTCTCGCGACAGGCGGCCGGCGGCGCCGGCCCCGGGCGAAGCGCTTAGTTTGCTGCGCCTGCGTCGTTCGTGCCGGCTGCCGAAGCGGCGGCGGCCTTCGCCTTGCCCTTGGCCGAACCGTGTTGCTTCAGCTGGTGCTTCGGCTTGCTGTGATCCTTCTTGGCCGGTGCCGGTGCGGCGGCCGACGTGTCGGCTGCCGGCGCGGACGCCTGTGCGAATGCCGAAACCGATGCGAGTGCGAATGCTGCGGCGATGATCGAAGCGAGCGTCTTCTTCATTGTTCTTCCTTTAGCGGAGAAAAAATCAAACGTACCGGTCAGTCAAGATGCGAGGCATTCGCATCGGAGCCCCAGGCCGCGAGGCCGGCTTTCGCCGTTCCGTCGCGACAAAACCTGACGCACTGGTTCCATAACGCACTGTGTTCGCGACAAGTTGACACGTTGCTTGCGTCCCTCGGGTTTCCCCGGGGGCGGACGCGTGTTCCGGTGCCGGCAGCCCGTCCGGCGGCGGCCGGCGCGGCGCGGCAAACCCGCTCGCGCGCCATCGGGGCGACGCTTATACTGGCGTCCATCCGTTGCTGTCCCCGGAAACCGGATCGCGGCCGGTCGCCAGACCGCCGCCGTCTCGAGGCGCTCAAATTGCCCGATCACAATCTGGACAAACTGAAAATCGACCGGCGTCCGATCGCGCCGGCGCCCCGCCGGCGCCGGTGGGTCCGCTATGTGGCCGCCGCCGCGATCGTCGTGATCGCGATCGTCGCCGGTATCGCGCTCACCGGCCGTCCGGCCGTCGAAACCACGTCCGTCACATCCGCCTACCCGTACCAGAACGACACGCAGCTCAATGCGACCGGCTACGTCGTGCCGCAGCGCAAGGCCGCGGTCGCGTCGAAGGGCCAGGGGCGCGTCGAATGGCTCGGCGTGCTCGAAGGCACGCGCGTGAAGAAGGACGACATCATCGCGCGCCTCGAAAGCCGCGACGTCGCGGCATCGCTGGCGCAGGCGCTCGCGCAGGTGAAGGTCGCCCGCGCGAACCTCGGCGTCGAGCAGGCCGAACTGAAGGATGCCGAGATCGCGCTGCGCCGCACCTCGGCGCTCGCGCCGCGCGGCGCGGTGCCGGCCGCGCAGCTCGACACCGACACGGCCCGCGTGAACAAGGCGCGCGCGTCGGTCAGCAGCGACCAGGCCGCGATCGCGTCCGCCGAAGCGAACGCGCAGGCCGCACAGGTCGCGGTCGACCAGACGGTGATCCGCGCGCCGTTCGACGGCATCGTGCTCGCGAAGCACGCGAACGTCGGCGACAACATCACGCCGTTCTCGTCCGCATCGGACAGCAAGGGCGCCGTCGTGACGATCGCCGACATGGACACGCTCGAAGTCGAGGCCGACGTCGCCGAGTCGAACATCGCGAAGATCCGCGCCGAGCAGCCGTGCGAGATCCAGCTCGACGCGCTGCCCGACATGCGCTTCGCGGGCCGCGTGTCGCGCATCGTGCCGACCGTCGACCGCTCGAAGGCCACCGTGCTCGTGAAGGTGCGCTTCGTCGACCGCGACGAGCGCGTGCTGCCCGACATGAGCGCGAAGATCGCATTCCTGTCGAAACCCGTGACGCCGCAGGACCGGCAGCCCGTGACGGCCGTGCAGGCGAGCGCGGTGGTCGAGCGCGACGGCCGGCCGGTCGTGTTCGTCGTGAGGGACGACACCGTGCATGCGGCGGTCGTGACGCGCGGCCTGCGGATCGGCGAACTCGTCGCGGTCCGCGGCGTGAAGCCCGGCGACACGGTCGTGCTCGCGCCGGGCGTGAAGCTGAAAGACGGCGCGAAAGTGACCGTCGCGAAGAAGTAGCGCGCGCGTGAACGACGCACCGCCGCCCCTCGTCGAGATCAGCCACGTCGCGAAGTCGTACCGGCGCGGCAACCAGATCGTGCCCGTGCTGACCGACATCACGCTCGATATCGGCGAGGGCGACTTCGTCGCGCTGATGGGGCCGTCGGGCTCCGGCAAGAGCACGCTGCTGAATCTCGTGGCCGGCATCGACCGGCCCGACAGCGGCGAGCTGCGCGTGGGCGGCCTCGACATCTCGCAGCTCGCGGAAGCGCAGCTGGCCGAATGGCGCGCGGCAAACGTCGGCTTCATCTTCCAGTTCTACAACCTGATGCCCGTGCTCACCGCGTTCGAGAACGTCGAGCTGCCGCTGATGCTCACGCACCTGTCGCGCCGCGAGCGGCGCGAGCGCGTCGAACTCGTGCTCGACATGGTGAACCTCGGCGACCGCACCAGCCACTACCCGTCCGAGCTGTCGGGCGGCCAGCAGCAGCGCGTCGCGATCGCGCGCGCGCTGATCGCCGATCCCGTGCTGATCGTCGCCGACGAGCCGACCGGCGACCTCGACCGCGCATCGGCTACCGACGTGCTCGCGATGCTGCAGCGGATGAATGCCGAGCTCGGCAAGACGATCATCATGGTGACGCACGACGCGCACGCGGCCGGCGCCGCGCAGTCGCTCGTGCATCTGGAAAAAGGGGAGCTGATCGATGGGCACGCCGGCTGACCGGCGGCGGGAGCGCGCGCCATGTACGTGCTGAAGCTGATCGCGCGCAACGCACTGCGCCACCGGCTGCGCACGCTGCTGACCGTGCTCGGGCTGACGATCGCGGTGCTGGCGTTCGGGCTGCTGCACACCGTGATCGACGCGTGGTACGCGGGCGCGGCCGCCGCGTCGAGCGGGCGGCTCGTCACGCGCAACGCGATCTCGCTCGTGTTTCCGCTGCCCGTCAGCTACGAGAACCGGATCCGCGGCGTCGACGGCGTGACGGCCGTGGTCCGCTCGAACTGGTTCGGCGGCATCTATCGCGACCCGAAGAACTTCTTCGCGAGCTTCGCGGTGTCGGACAACTATCTCGACCTGTATCCGGAATACATCATCCCCGCGCAGCAGCGCGCCGACTACGACCGCGACCGCCGCGGCTGCCTCGTCGGCCGCCAGCTCGCCACGCAGTTCGGCTTCAAGATCGGCGACGTGATCCCGTTGAAGGGCACGATCTATCCGGGCACGTGGGATTTCGTCGTGCGCGGGATCCTCGACGGCCGCGACGATTCGACGATCACGCGCCAGCTCGTGTTCCACTGGGACTACCTGAACGAAACGGTGCGCCAGCGCACGCCGAAGCAGGCCGACCAGGTCGGCGTGTTCGTGCTCGGCGTCGCGAACCCCGACGACGGCGCATCGATCGCGCGCAACGTCGACGCGGTATTCAAGAACTCGCTCGCCGAGACGCTGACCGAGACCGAGCAGGCGTTCCAGCTCGGCTTCGTCGCGATGTCGAACCAGATCATCGCGGCGATCCGCGTCGTGTCGTACGTCGTGATCCTGATCATCATGGCCGTGATGGCCAACGCGATGGCGATGAGCGCGCGCGAACGCACGGCCGAGTACGCGACGCTGAAGGCGCTCGGCTTCGGCCCCGGCTTTCTCGCGCTGATCGTGTTCGGCGAATCGGTCGTGATCGCGGTGGCCGGCGGCGGGCTCGGGATCCTCGCGACGCCGCCCGCCGCGAGCCTGTTCAAGCAGGCGGCCGGCGGCATCTTCCCGGTGTTCAAGGTGTCGGCCGAGACGGTCGCGCTGCAGGCCGCGTGCTCGGTGGCAGTCGGCCTCGCGGCCGCGATCGTGCCGGCGTGGCAGGCCGCGCGTGTGCGTGTCGTCGAAGGCCTGCGGGCGATCGGGTAACGACGCGCATGGCAATCCCGCTCACCTACATCGCGCGCAACCTGTGGACCCGGCGGCTCACCACCGCGCTCACCGCGGGCGGGATGGCGCTCGTGATCTTCGTGTTCGCGACCGTGCAGATGCTCGACGCGGGGCTCACGCAGACGCTCGTGTCGACCGGCGAACCCGACAACGCGGTGGTGATCCGCAAGGGTGCCGAAACCGAGATCCAGAGTTCGATCGACCACCAGCAGGCCAACGCGCTCGAGATGCACCCGGCCGTCGCGCTCGGCCCCGACGGCCGGCCGCTCGTGTCGAAGGAAGCCGTCGTGCTGATCTCGCTCGTGAAGACGTCGACCGGCAAGCCGTCGAACGTCGTGATCCGCGGCGTGTCGCCGGCCGGGCTCGCGCTGCGCCCGCACGTGACGCTCGCGGCCGGCCGGATGTTCGCGCCGGGCTCGTCGGAGATCATCGTCGGCAGCGCGATCGCGAAAGGCTTCAGCGGCACGCAGCTCGGCGACAGCCTGCATTTCGCGCAGCGCGACTGGACCATCGTCGGCATCTTCGACGCGGGCGGCAGCGGCTTCGATTCGGAAATCTGGGGTGACGTCGACCAGTTGATGCAGTCGTTCCGGCGCACCAGCTATTCGTCGATGGTGCTGCGCATCCCGAGCGCCGACGGCTTCGCGCGCTTCAAGGCCGACATCGACGTCGACCCGCGGCTGACCGACGAGGCGAAGCGCGAGCAGACGTTCTACGGCGACCAGTCGAAGTCGCTGTCGACGTTCATCAACATCCTCGGCATCACGCTGTCGACGATCTTCTCGATCGCCGCGATGATCGGCGCGATGATCACGATGTATGCGTCGGTCGCGAACCGCGTGGCCGAGATCGGCACGCTGCGCGCGCTCGGCTTCAAGCGCAGGAACGTGCTCGCCGCGTTCCTGCTGGAAGCGCTGCTGCTCGGCTTCGTCGGCGGCGTCGCGGGGCTTGCATGCGCGTCGCTGATGCAGTTCGCGTCGTTCTCGACGACCAACTTCCAGACCTTCTCGGACCTGTCGTTCCGCTTCGTGCTGACGCCCGCGATCGTCGTGAAGACGCTGCTGTTCTCGCTCGTGATGGGGCTCGTCGGCGGGTTCCTGCCGGCGATGCGCGCCGCGCGGCTGAAGATCGTCGACGCGCTGCGCGCGCAGTGACGCGCGCCGCCGTTCATCCGTTCGTGCGCGGCACCCATGCGCCGTGGAACCCGGCCGGCACGCGGCGCGGCAGGTGCACGGTCGCGACCGGCCCCGCGTCGATCGCGCGCGCATCGAGGATCACGACGTCGCTCGTATCGGTCGCCGCGCGGTAGACCATCACCAGCAGCCAGCCGTCGTCCTCGTCGGTGCCGCCCGGGCGCGGCACGAACACCGGCTCGCCGTTCTGGTCGCCGGGCGGTACCGCGTAATGCGTCGTCGTGCCGCGCACGTGGTCGAAGCGCATCACGCCGCGCATTTCCGCGTTGTTCGGCTGCTCGACCGCATACAGGTAGCGATAGCGGCGCGCCGTCCGGCTTTCGTTGATGCGCGGCAATTCGATGCCGCCGTCGGCGAGCGGCCCTTCGTCGATCAGCCCGTTCGCCGTGTCGATCACGTAGCGCCACAGCTCGCCGAGCGGGTTGTCGGCGAAGCGGCCCGTGCGTGGATCCAGCCGCAGGAACGATGGATAGCGCACCGCGTCGAGCACGATGCACGACGCGTCGCAGTCGTACGCGTTCACGACGTGCATGACGAAGCACGGCTCGACGCCGAACCAGCGCACGGCGCCGCCGTGGCGCGGGATCACGCCGATCCGGGCGGGCCGGTCGTCGTGCCAGCGCAGCGGCATCCGGTGGCCCAGCTTCAGCAGCGAGAAGTCATAGCCGACGTTCAGGTCGAGCAGCAGGCTGCAGGTTTCCGTGATCGCGAGGTCGTGCATCATCGACGGTGCGCTCAGGTCGATCTCGACGTCGACACGCTTCACGCCCTGTGCGTCGATCACGCCGTAGCGCAGCCACGGCGCGCGCCAGTCCGCGCGGAACGCAATCAGTTCGCCCGTCACCGGGTCGACCTTAGGATGCGCGGTCATCCCGCCGCCGAAGCCCGCGTGCCGCGCCGCCACGCCCAGCGAATCGAGCGCGGCCGTGATCGCGAGCGGCGCGCCGCCCTCCGACAGCGCAAGCAATTCGCCCGCATGCTGCAGCACGTTCACGTTCGGATTGGTGTCGGGCAGATGCGGCGCCTGCCCGGGCGCATGCACGGCGGCCCAGCGCTGCGTGCGCGCCCAGCGGTTCCGGTAGCCGGTCGCGCGGCCGTCGTCGAACGCGATCGCGTGCAGCATCGCGGCTTCCGGCCACCACGACAGCATGTCGTTGCCTTCGAAGCGGCCGCCCGGCGGATTCGGGCCGTTGCGCAGCAACGTGCCGTCGAGTTCGCGCGGGATGGCGCCCGTCACGCGCAGGTCGACGATGTCGACTTCGTCGGCGACCGGCGCGATCGCGCCGCGGTTCAGGTCGAATACGGTCATTGCGTCGGTGCTCCGTCAACAGTCTTCGGCGGACGGCGGCAGGTCGCCGCGCGCCAGCGCGAGCGCATGGTCGCGCACGTCGTCCGGCCAGCCGGCAACCAGTTCGGCCAGCCGCGCCGGATCGTTCGCATACAGCGCTCGCGCGGCTTCCTCGAAACCGGGCAGGTCGCCCGCCATCGCCGACATGAAGTGGTACGCGCGGGTTTGCGCATCGCGGTGCCGGTTGGCCGCCGCCTGCGTGCGCCGCGCGTCCTCGACGAGCTTGCGCAGCGCCACCGACGCGCCGCCCGGCTGCGCGCCGAGCCATTCCCAGTGACGCGGCAGCAGCGTGACTTCACGCGACACGACGCCGAGCTTCGGCCGGCCGCGGCCGCGCTGTTCGCTGGCGCCGGCCGGCTCGCCGGCAGCGCCGGACGCGTCGCCGGATGGCAGCGCGTAGCGCGCCCGGATGTCGTCCGCGGTGCCGCGCAGGTCGAGGTCGATCGAGCGACCCGTCGCGTCGTCGAAGATCAGGATCGTGCCGGCCATCGCCGCGCCTTCAGCCTGCCGGACCGCGAGCGCGACCGTCGCGAGCGGGCCCGACGCGAGCCGCCGGTGGCCGTCGAAGGCCGTGTACGAAGGAAGAAGCGTGGAAGTGGTCATCGTGGTCGCCCGCAGGCAGGAATCGGAATGACGTTATTTTTATCCGGGTATTAATTGGATGTCAATATTATCCGGGTAAAAATTGGCGGCCGCGCATTCCCCCCATCCGGGCGACCACGGCACCGGTCAGATCGCCCGGGCCGGAACCGCGATGCCGCGTGCGCTTGCCAGCGCGTCGTGGAGCGACACCTGCCCTTCGAACGCCCGCGACGCCGGCAGCGGCAGGTTTTCCTCGATCGCGTGCGCGAACTGCACGCCCGCATCGTCTGCGAGCCGCGCGCGCAGCGCGGCGATGCGCGGGAACGCGTCGCGCTCGAATACCGCGTGATAGTCGGCCCAGCGCGCGATCCCGGCGAAGTACGCGTCGGCCAGCGTGCGTCGCACGCCCAGCAGCCACGGGCCTTCGCCGCGCTCGAGCAGCGCCTCGAGCTGCCGGTGCGCCTTCAGCACCTTGCCGCGGCCGTACGCCTGCAACGCCGCTTTCTCGGCGCCGTCGGTGTCGTGTTCGTACACGTACCAGAGCGCGCCGAACGCGTTGAAGAACGTCGTGTTCAGCCACGCGAGCATCCGGTTCAGCCGGTCGAAATCCGTCGTGCCCTGGCGGAACGCGAGGCCGCTGTCGAGCGCCTGTGCGCCGATGTGGCCGAGGATCGCGTGGCTTTCGGTCAGCACGTCGCCGTTCGCGGTGACGAATGCCGGCGTCTCGGCGACCGGATTCAGCGCGAGGTACGCGTCGCTCGTCGCGACGCCCGGCATCGCGATGCGCGACAGCCGGTACGGGCGGCCGGCCCATTCGAGCGCGACGATCGAGCCGAACGAGCAGCCGGCGGGAATGCCGTAAAGAAGGATCGGGGACATCGGGAGATTCCGCGGAAGTTGAACGAGCAGTCATGCTCCCATGGCGAACGATGACGCAGTAGCCGCTAGAATTGAAACCCGTCGTTTCCTCCCGTGGACGCTGGAAGTGAACCTGAACGATCTCTATCTGTTCGTGCAGGCGGTCGATGCGGGCAGCATGTCGGCCGCCGCGCGCCGGCTCGGCCTGCCGAAATCGACGGTCAGCAAGCGCGTGGCCGAGCTCGAACGCACGCTCGGCGCGCGGCTCGTGCATCGCACGTCGCGCAGCTTCCGGCTCACGCCGGTCGGCACCGAATTCTTCGAGCACGCACGCGCGGCCGTGATCGAGGCCGACAGCGCGCGCGACGCGGTGCTGCGGCAGGCCGCCGAGCCGGCCGGCGTCGTGCGGATCACGAGCTCGGTGCCGGTCGCGCAGCACATCCTCGCGCCCTGCCTGCCGGCGCTGGCGATTGCGCATCCGAAGCTGCTGCTGCAGGTTCACGCGAGCGACCGTCTCGTCGACATCGCGCAGGAAGGCTTCGACATCGCGGTGCGCAGCCATTTCGCGCCGCTGCCCGATTCGGCGCTCGTGCAGCGGCCGCTCGCGGCGTCGTCGATCATCGCCGCGGCGTCGCCGGCCTATCTCGCGCGTGCCGGCATCCCGGACGCGCCCGCCGATCTCGCGCGGCACGACGGCCTCCACCCGGGCCAGCAGTCGTGGCGGCTGCAGCGCGGCGGTGATACCGTCGACGTCACGCCGCGCATCCGCCTGCAGGCCGACGAATCGACGTTGCTGCTGCAGGCGGCGACGGCCGGCCTCGGCATCGCCTGCCTGCCCGACTGGATCGCCGGCGCCGCGCTCGCGTCCGGCGCGCTCGTGCGCGTGCTGCCCGGCTGGCGCGCGGGCACCGTCACGACGACGCTGCTGATGCCGCACCGGCGCGGCCAGTTGCCCGGCGTGCGCGCCGCCGTCGAGTTTCTCGCGCAGCACGTGGCGCGCCATCACGGCACCGGCGTGGATGACGCGCGCGCCTGACCGATCGCGGGACCGATCGATTCAAATGCTGAATCGATCAAGTCAGCAATTGGCATGAAAGCGCAAATTTCGACATGACAGAATGGCCTGGACGCCCAGCTCCCGTCGGCGTCCGGTGCCCGGCTTCCGGCCGGCGGCACTCGCACACATAACGCGCGCATCGACGCGCCTGCCGCACGACGGCACCTTCCGCCCTTCGGAGGAGACAAGTCATGAATCCGCTTCACGCGCTGCCGGCGTCCGCGTCGGCAACGGCCCGGCGCACGCGCGTGCGCTGGCTCGTGCTGACCGTCCTGTTCGCGGTCACGACGATCAACTACGCGGATCGCGCGGCGATCGCGATCGCGGGCCCGAGCCTCGCCCGCGCGCTGCACCTGAGCCATGTGCAGATCGGCTTCATCTTCTCCGCGTTCGGGTGGTCGTACGTGATCGCGCAACTGCCGGGCGGCTGGCTGCTCGACCGTTACGGGTCGCGCATCGTCTACGCGTTCAGCATCTTCTTCTGGTCGCTGTTCACGCTGCTGCAGGGCTCGATCGGCTTCTTCGGCGGTGCGGCTGCGTTCGCGCTGCTGTTCGGGCTGCGCTTCCTGGTCGGTGCGGCCGAGGCGCCGTCGTTCCCGGCCAACAGCCGGATCGTGTCCGCGTGGTTCCCGGCCGCCGAGCGCGGCACCGCGTCGGCGATCTTCAACGCCGCGCAGTACGCGGCGACCGTCGTGTTCGCGCCGCTGATGGGCTGGCTCGTGCACGCGTTCGGCTGGCAGTCGGTGTTCGCGGTGATGGGCGTGCTCGGCTTCGCGTTCGTCCTCGTGTGGAACCGCACGATGTACGACCCGAAGGACCATCCGAACATCAACCGCGCGGAACTCGACTACCTCGCCGAAGGCGGCGCGCTCGTCAACATCGACCAGGCGACGGGCGGGCGCGACGGCGGCCCGTCGATGCATCACGTGAAGGCGCTGCTGAGGAACCGGATGCTGATCGGCGTGTACGTCGCGCAGTACTGCATCAACGCGCTCACCTATTTCTTCATCACGTGGTTTCCCGTCTATCTCGTGCAGGCGCGCGGGATGTCGATCCTCAACGCGGGGCTCGTCGCGTCGATCCCGGCCGTGTGCGGGTTCCTCGGCGGGATTCTCGGCGGCGTCGTGTCCGACGCGCTGCTCAAGCAGGGCCGGTCGCTGTCGGTCGCGCGCAAGGTGCCGATCGTGTTCGGCATGCTGCTGTCGATGTCGATGATCGTCTGCAACTACACCGATTCGCACGTGCTCGTCGTGCTGTTCATGGCGCTGTCGTTCTTCGGCAAGGGGCTCGGCGCGCTCGGCTGGGCCGTCAACGCCGACACCGCGCCGCGCCAGATCGCGGGGCTGAGCGGCGCGCTGCTCAACACGTGCGGCAACCTTTCCAGCATCACAACGCCGATCGCGATCGGCTATATCGTCGACCGCAGCGGCTCGTTCAATGGCGCGCTCGTCTACGTCGTCGCGCACGCGCTCGTCGCCGTGATCTGCTACCTGTTCGTCGTCGGCGAGATCCGCCGCGTCGAGCTTCAATGAACGGCGCGGGCCGCGCCGGCGCGTCCGGCTGCCCGCGCGCCACCGGAACCAGGAGCGAACCGATGTCCGAACCCAGCCGTGCCGGCACGCCGCGCGTCACGCGCATGCAGGTGATCCCCGTCGCCGGCCGCGACAGCATGCTGCTCAACCTGTGCGGCGCGCACGCGCCGTACTTCACGCGCAACCTCGTGATTCTCGACGACAGCAGCGGGCATACGGGTGTCGGCGAAGTACCGGGCGGCGAAGGCATCCGCCACGCGCTCGAGCGCATGACGGATCTCGTGGTCGGCCAGCCGATCGGACGCTACCAGGCGACGCTCAACGCGGTGCGCGCGGCGCTGTCCGGCGCGGGTGCCGGCGCGGGACGCACGATCCGGCACGAAGTGACGTCGGCCGGCGAGGCCGCGGTGCTGCGCCAGCCGCACGAGATCAACCTGCGGCTCGACAACGTGATCACGGCGATCGAGGCTGCGCTGCTCGACCTGCTCGGCCAGCATCTCGACGTGCCGGTCGCGGCGCTGCTCGGCGAAGGCCAGCAGCGCGACGCGGTACCGATGCTCGCGTACCTGTTCTACATCGGCGACCGGCGTCGCACCGACCTGCCGTATCGCGACGAGACGCAGGCGCGCGCCCCGTGGTTCCGGTTGCGCAACGAGGCGGCGCTCACGCCGGCCGAGATCGCGCGGCAGGCCGAAGCCGCAGTCGAGCGCTACGGCTTCGCCGATTTCAAGCTGAAGGGCGGCGTGATGGCCGGCGCCGACGAGATGGAAGCGATCGCCGCGATCAAGGCACGCTTCCCCGATTCGCGCACGACGCTCGACCCGAACGGCGCATGGTCGCTCGACGAGGCCGTCGCGCTGTGCCGCGGGCAAGGCCACCTGCTCGCGTATGCGGAAGATCCGTGCGGGCCGGAAGGCGGCTATTCGGGCCGCGAGGTGATGGCCGAATTCCGCCGCGCGACGGGGATCCCGACCGCGACCAACATGATCGCGACCGACTGGCGGCAGATGGATCACGCGGTGCGGCTGCAGGCGGTCGACATCCCGCTCGCCGACCCGCACTTCTGGACGATGCAGGGCTCGGTGCGGCTCGCGCAGCTGTGTCGCGACTGGGGGCTCACGTGGGGTTCGCATTCGAACAACCACTTCGACGTGTCGCTCGCGATGTTCACGCACGCGGCGGCGGCCGCGCCCGGCACGATCACCGCGATCGACACGCACTGGATCTGGCAGGAAGGCGACGCGCGGCTCACGCGCGAACCGCTCGCGATCGTCGGCGGCAAGGTGGCCGTGCCGCAGCGGCCGGGGCTCGGAATCGAGATCGACATGGCGCAGGTCGAGGCCGCGCATGCGCTGTACAACGCGGTAGGCGGTACCGCGCGTGATGACGCGGTCGCGATGCGCTATCTCGTGCCGGGGTGGACGTACGATCCGAAGCGGCCGAGTGTCGGGCGGGGGTGAGGGAGATACATCGATCGGACAGCGGCACCTCAACATCAGGTGTCGCCCTCGAAGCGGGAGCTTCGATCAGGTTAACCAGCTTTCCCCAGCGACTGCTTTGCCCAACAACCATGAGCTCATGGTTAAACCAGCCTTGTCACGAAAACCCTCGGCGCTCGTGCCCGGCGATATCGTTCGAACCAGCGCATAGTCAGCGCCCCGCCGGCGAATGCCAAAATCAATCCGATCACCAGAGGCAGACCATCTCGGGGTCCGCCATTGAAAGTGAACAACGGCACGCCGAAAAAGTGATAAAGCCAAAGCAACGGGAATCCTACCGCCGCCATTCCCGCAGTTAGGCAGATTTTCCGCTCATCAACAGTAGCGCCCCAGACAATTTGGCCGCGACACCCAACACAAACTGTCTGATTGAGTCGGAATCTAGTATTGCAGTGGAGGCAGTTATAGTCCTCGTCTTCTTGCTGCGCCTGCGCGCTCGGTCGCGGAATGCCCAGACGCTTCTCAGACTCCTCCTCCGCGTTCCGCTTCCACTCAAGTAACCGGGCGACTGAGTACTTGTCAGGATCAACATCGACTTTTCTTTCACAGTTTCGGCAGAGCCAAATACCGTTCGCCCCCGATGTTCGTTGCGCAGATGACAGCGTGTGATCGTAGCGCGGGCCTCCTGGGGAGGCCGCGGTGATATGTGCGGCCACACCGATTAAAGTGGCCTTGGAGTCGTGACTATTAGGCCCCGTAGTGAAACACCGGCAGTCCGGATTGGAACAACGGCCGTTCACCCTTCCACGCAACGCTGCTACGACTGCCGGGCTGAAATCGTCCCGAGTTTTTGTCACCATGCGCACCACCCACTGCGTTGTCATTTTTGAGAGGTCGGACGCTTCGACCAAGCGCGTCCGAAGCACGCGATTTCGGTCATGCCCCGCGCAACCCTCAGATTGCGCAACCATCAGATTAATTGATTTTCAGGCGAATTTTCATCGACCGGCAAGAGCGGGAATCGCGTTGCGGCCAACACTAGCTCGGCCGAGTGCCCTTCGTGCGCACAGGAGCAGGCGGTTGCCAAATGCGGGAAACGCCCGCATCCTGCGGCTGTCCGAACCTGGCCGTACGGCAACCGGTTCGGCACGCCTTCGTCCGACAGAACAACAACCGCTCGCCATGACGTCTTCCGATCCGAACCTGCGACAGGTCATCGTCCTCGTCCCCTATTCGCTGCTGTGCCTGCCTGCGAGCATCACCGTCGCGGGCTACGCCGCGCTCGTGAAGACGCGCGACATTTCGCACTTCGAGGGCGGCGCAGGCTACGCATGGCTCTGGCTCACGATCGTGCTGACGCTGGTGTTTTATCTGTCGGGAATCGGGATCGGCGTGCTGCTGCGGAAAAGACTCGCGATTCTGGTGGCCATCATGGTGGCATTTGCCGCGTTGTCGGTGCCGACGCTCAAGGCCGCCTACGAGTTGCTGAGCTAGCCGTTGCGGCGAACGCGGGCCTGCCACTGAAGATCGCCTCGACGGGTGATAGATGCCATTCACTGCTCCTTAAGTGTTGCGTCCAAGGCTTCGACAGCCCAAGTGGCGCAAAATTGGCGCAATAAATCGAATCTACCAAAGAAAAAGGGCCTAGCCATCGGCTAAGCCCTTGATTCTATTGGTGGAGCGGAGGAGGATCGAACTCCCGACCTTCGCATTGCGAACGCGACGCTCTCCCAGCTGAGCTACCGCCCCAACAGTCAATCATCATACACACGCATTTCTGCGCTTGGCAATAGGGGTTACGTGCCCCCTGAAGCGTTACTTTGACGGCGCGCCGGCCAGCACCCATTCGACCACCGAACGGACGTCGGCGTCGCTCATGCGCGGGTGCGCGGGCATCGGAATCGCACCCCAGACACCGGAGCCGCCGTCCTTCACCTTCTTCGACAACTTCGCGACGGCCTGCGGATCGGACTTGTAGCGCGCGGCGATATCCTTGAACGACGGGCCGACGAGCTTGCGGTCGACCGCGTGACAGCCCATGCAGGCGTTGCTGCGCGCGACCTTCAGGCCGTCGCCGACGTCTGCGTGCGCCGCGCCCAGCGTGCCGGCCACGAGCGCCGCAGCCGCGGCGCCCTGCACCATCCAGCGTTTCATCTGCTTCATCTGCATGCTCGTCATTGCGCGGGCGCCTTCGGGTTGCCCGGGTGCACGCTCGACGAATTCGAGATCGGGGCCGGCGACTGCAGCGGCGCGGACTGCACCGACGCGTCGGGCACGGCGCCGACCGTCGCGCTGTCCGCCGGCGCGGCGGCAGCCTGCGCGCCGGATGCCCCGCTCGCGGGCGATGCATCCTGCAGCGCCTGCGCGTCCTGCGGCTTCACGTACTGGAACACCTTCACGACCTTCTCGACGCCCGGCACCTGGCTCGCGGCTTCCGCGCCGCGATTGCCTTCGTCCACCGTCACGAGGCCCATCAGGTAAAGGTTGCCGCGTTCGCTGACGACCTTGTAGTAGTTCGCCGAGATGCCCTTCGTCGCGATCAGTTCGGACTTCACGCGCCCTTCGAGGTACGAGTCGTTCGCGCGCGACGACAGCGACGACGCCGGCTCGGCCGACAGCTCGTTGACGATGCCGTTCACGTTGTTGATGCCGCGCACGATTTCCTCGGCGCGCTGCTTCGACGCATCGTTCGGCACCTCACCCGTCAGCAACACGCGGCGGTTGAACACCGTCACGTTCACGTGCGACTGGTCCGGCAGCCCGCTGTTGATCTGCGAGAGCGACTTGACCTGGATCTCGCGGTCTTCCGTCTGCGCGCCGAGCGTCCGGCGATCGGTCGCGATCAGCGCACCGCCGCCGGCCGCTGCGCCCACGACTCCAAGCACACAACCCTGCAACGACACGGCGAGGCCCGCCGTCAGTGCGGCGAGCAGCGTGGTTCTGACGAGCGTCTGTTTGACGCGGCTTTGATTCATCGACGGCTCTCCTTCGTTCAATCCTCACCCAGCAGCATCGCGTCGATGCCGTCGCACAGGCAGTGGATGGTCAGCAGATGGACTTCATGGATGCGTGCCGCGCGAACGGCGTGCACGCTGATCGGAATATCGGTATCGGACAGCGCGGCCGCGACTGCATGGCCGTTGCCGCCCGTCAGGGCGACGACGGTCATCTCGCGCTCGTGCGCCTCGTCGATCGCGGCCAGCACGCGCGGCGACGCGCCACCCGAATCGAGCACCAGCAGGATGTCGCCCGTCTGGCCAAGCACGCGCACCTGCTGCGCGAACAGTTGCTCGGCGGCCATCGCCCCCATCAGGCCCGCCTGCGACGCATCGGTGGCCAGCGCGATCGCGGGCAGGCCCGGACGCTCGCGCTCGAAGCCGCCGACGAGCGACGCGGCGAGATACTGCGCGGCGGCGGCCGACGGGCCGTCGCCGCACGCGACGATCTTGTTGCCGTTCGCCAGCGCGGCGAACATCGCATCGACCGCGGCTGCGATCGGCAACGCCAGCGCGTCGGCCGCTTCGGCGTGAAGCGCGGCGCTGTCGTGGAATTGTTGCTGAATACGTTCGACTGACATCGATTCCTGGTGAACTGGGCGCGTGGCACATATCGCGCGACATCGTGGGTGCGGCGAGTTTACCGTACTCCGGCACGCTCTCCGGGGGTCCGGCAAGAACTCTTTACATCTCGTCACACGTCGCGGCTACGCATCGTCGGTACGAAATGCGTCGCGCAGCCACACGAGCCGGCCGGCCTCGAACGCGACGACGTCGAACCGGCACGCGGCACCGGCACCGTGCCGCGCCCAGAACTGCAGCGCCGCCGCGACGAGACGCCGCCGCTTGCGCCAGCCGACGCTCGCGGCCGCGCCGCCGTGCCGGACGCTGCGCCGCGCGCGCACCTCGACGAACACGAGCATGCCGTCGGGCTCGCGCATCACGAGATCGAGCTCGCCGCCGCGCATCGTCACGTTCGCCGCGACGAACCCGAGGCCGCGCCGCTCGAGAAACTGCCGCGCGCGCTGCTCGAACGCCGCGCCGACCGGTTTGGATCGCGCCGCGCCGGAAAAGTTGTCGCCCGCGCGCGGCAAACCGTGCCCGTCGCCCGGGCCGGCCGGCGCCGCGTGGCACAATGCCGACCTTGTTCCGCTTGCGCCGCGATTGCGTGCATTGCCTGCCATGACTGCCCTCCTCGAACTCGCGCATACGCAGCACTACCCGGACGCCGCGCTTTACGTGGTCGCCACGCCGATCGGCAATACGGCCGACATCACGCTGCGTGCGCTGCACGTGCTCGGCCTCGCCGACCGCATCGCGGCCGAAGACACCCGCAACACCGGCCAGCTGCTCGCCCGCTACGGGATCTCGAAACCGCTGCTGGCCGTGCACGAGCACAACGAACGCGAAGCCGCGCAGCGCGTGATCGATCTGCTGCGCGGCGGCGAACGCGTGGCCTACGTATCGGACGCCGGCACGCCCGGCATCTCGGACCCCGGCGCGCGGCTCGTCGACGCGGTGCGCGCGGCCGGCTTCGCGGTGATCCCGCTGCCGGGCGCGAGCGCGGCCGTGACCGCGCTGAGCGTGGCCGGCGACTGGGCCGGCGCGTTCACGTTCGCGGGCTTCCTGCCGCCGAAGGCCAAGCAGCGCGCAACCGCGCTGCAGGCGCTGGTGTCGCACCCGTATGCACTGGTGTTCTACGAAGCGCCGCACCGGATCGCCGAAACCGTCGCCGCGCTCGCCGACGCGTTCGGCCCCGCGCGCCGGCTGCTGATCGCGCGCGAACTCACCAAGCTACACGAGCAGCTGTTCCAGGGCACCCTGGCCGAAGGACAGACCTGGCTGGCTGGCGATGCGAACCGGCAGCGCGGCGAGTTCGTGCTGGTCGTCGAAGGCGCGCCGGCGGCGAGCGGCGAAGCCGACGACACCGCGCACGACGCGCTGCTCAGGCTGCTGCTGGAAGAAGTGCCGGTGAAGAGCGCGGCCAAGCTCGCGGCCGCGCTGACGGGCGCATCGCGCAACACGCTGTATGCGCGCGCGCTCGCGCTGAAGGAAGGCTGACGCGGGACGACGCCGCGCCGAAACGACAAAGGGCTGCCGGAAGGCAGCCCTTTGTACTTGATACTTGATACCTGACGCGTGAGCGGACGATCCGCCGCGTTACTTCGCCGAGATCGACGCGAACATTTCGTCGCGTGCCTCGCGCGCTTCCTGCGGCGACAGCCCTTCGATCTGCACACGGCCGGTGCCGGCGTGCACGAGGCCGAGCACCTTGGCGGCGGCATACGACAGGTCGAGCACGCGGCCGCGCTTGTACGGCCCGCGATCGTTGACCTTCACGACGACCCACTTGCCGGTCGACGCATTCGTCACCTTGATGTACGACGACAGCGGCAGCGTGCGGTGCGCGGCGGTAAACGCGTTCATGTTGAAGCGCTCGCCGTTCGCGGTGCGGCGGCCGTGGAAATCCCGCCCGTACCACGAAGCGCGGCCCGCCTGGCGGAAGTCGGACACATCCTTGCCTTCGATCGGCTCGGCGTTGGCCAGCGACGATTTCTTCGCGTCCTTGCTGTCCGTCGCCGGCATCGATGCCAGCGCGGAATCGAAATTGAGTTGCTGCTTGTCGTCGTCCGCCTTCGCGGCAGCGGCCGTCTTGTCGACCGCTTTCTTCTGGTTCACGTTGCCGGTGGTCTGGCTGGGTGGCACCGCACAGCCCGTCAGCGCAAAAAACAATGCAATGGTTCCGAATCGACTCGGAAATCGAAAATTCATCGACGTGTCGCCTTCTGGTTCGGGCCGCTCCTTCACGACGCTGCGTCACTACGCAGGCACGCGGCCCGGACGGCAAATGCGTGCACGCCCCGCTCGGATGCGAGCAGGCGGCTAGCATGGGCGCGGCTTTCGTCTATGCCGCAACCGTCCTGATTAGTTTTCACGTCTGGCGCAACCTGTCCCCAACAGCCTGACCAGACCCCACATGCCGCCATCGAACATGGCTTCACGTTCGCGCGCGTCGATACGACCAACGCACAGGAACGGCGGCACAGGCCTCATCCGGCGGCGCGGCAGCAGGGCCGCAGGCGGGCGCGCAGCACCCGGCCGGACAAGACGTGAGCACCGAATATTCGGTGCTGGATACACCGCCGGACTCCCCGGCGGCTGATGCTTGACGGTGAATCGAACGCCTCTTTTAACGGGGCCGAAACACCAGCGAATGGCGTGAAATTCACGCGCAATGGAGCGCATTATACATAAATCAAAACCTTGTCCCGAAAAGCACCCCCGGCGGACCATTGATTCTCACTATGGCTGTAACAATCGACATGCTCCGGGAATGCCCTCGTCCGCGCGTCACAGCACGCGTCGCACGCGCGGCAGGCGGCGCGCGCGACCGGTACAATCGCTCCTTTTAGCCGCCGGTGCCTCCATGAAAGTCACGCTCATTCCGGTCACGCCGTTCCAGCAGAACTGCTCGCTGCTCGTCTGCGAGAAAACGGGCCGTGCCGCCGTCGTCGATCCGGGTGGCGACCTCGACCGGATCCAGCAGGAAGTCGCGCGGCAGAACGTGCAGATCGAGAAAGTGCTGCTCACGCACGGGCACATCGATCACTGCGCGGGCGCGAAGACGCTCGCGACGCACTACGGCGTGCCGATCGAGGGGCCGCAGGAAGAAGAACGCTTCTGGATCGAGAAGCTGCCGATGCAGAGCGAACGCTTCGGCTTTCCGGCCGCCGACACCTTCGAGCCCGACCACTGGCTGAACGACGGCGACACCGTGCAGTTCGGCGACGAGACGCTCGAGGTCTATCACTGCCCCGGCCACACGCCCGGCCACGTCGTGTTCTTCAGCCGCGAGCATCGTGTCGCGATCGTCGGCGACGTGCTGTTCGCCGGCTCGATCGGCCGCACCGATTTCCCGCGCGGCAATCACGAGGACCTCGTCCGTTCGATCAAGGAAAAGCTGTGGCCGCTCGGCGACGACGTGACGTTCGTGCCGGGCCACGGCCCGGTGTCGACGTTCGGCGACGAGCGCCGCACGAACCCGTTCGTGTCCGACAAGGTATTCGGATGAACCAGACCGCCATCCCGGAAATCTACGTCAGCACCGACGTCGAGGCCGACGGCCCGATCCCCGGCCCGCATTCGATGCTGAGCTTCGCGTCGGCCGCCTACACCGAGGACAAGCAGCTGATCGCGACGTTCTCGGCCAACCTCGAGACGCTGCCCGGCGCGCAGGCGCACCCGGTGCAGGAAGCGTGGTGGAAGACCGAGCCCGAAGCATGGGCCGCGTGCCGGCACGACCTGCAGGCGCCCGAGGCGGCGCTGGTCGCATACGTCGACTGGGTCGAGGCGCTGCCCGGCAAGCCCGTGTTCGTCGCGATGCCGGCCGGCTTCGATTTCACGTTCATGTTCTGGTACATGATGCGCTTCGCGGGACGCTGCCCGTTCTCGTGGTCCGCGCTCGACATCAAGACGCTCGCGTTCGCGATGACGGGCCTGCCGTACCGCAAGGCGATCAAGCCGCGCTTTCCGAAGCACTGGTTCGACGACCATCCGCATACGCACGTCGCGCTCGACGACGCGATCGAGCAAGGCGCGCTGTTCTGCAACATGCTCGCCGACCTGCGCCGGCAGCAGGCCGCGCTCGCAGGCCTCGCCGTGTCGGACACCGATCGGTCGGAGCGCGCGGGGGCGGGACAAAATCCCACGGATCCGCGAGCAAATTAGCGAATCTCGCTCACCAGCGCCACGCCAGATTGCCTTTCCTTTCCCGGCCCTCTAACATTCAGCATGTTGTTGCTGCCGCATGGAGGCGCAGGTGACGCTCGATTCCTTTTCGCAAAAAATCCTTCGCCTGTTGCAGCTCGACGCGCGCCGTTCCGTTCAGGAAATTTCCGACCAGGTCGGCCTGTCGAGCACGCCGTGCTGGCGCCGCATCAAGGACATGGAACAGTCAGGCGTGATCCAGCGCTACACGGCGCTGCTCGATCGCGAGAAACTCGGCCTGCACGTCTGCGCGCTCGCGCACGTGCACCTGACGCGCCACAACGAAGGCGGCGTCGAGCAGTTCGAACGCGAGATCGCGACCTGCCCGGAAGTCACCGAGTGCTACAGCACGACCGGCGAAGCCGATTACATCCTCAAGATCGTCGCGCCGGACATCAAGGCGTACGACGTGTTCCTGCACGAACGCATCTTCAAGATCCCCGCCGTGTCGCAGGTGCGCACGAGCGTCGTGCTGCGCGAAATCAAGTTCGACACGCAACTGCCGCTGTAACGCGCGGGCCGGCCCGGCCGGTGCGCAGCGTTCGCGGCTACCGGCCGCCGGTCACGGCTGCGCGGGCATCGCGCGCGTGAAACCGATCCGACGCGCGCCGAACTCGCGCTCCAGCGCGCCGACGTCGATCCGGCCGGCCAGCGCCGCATCCGCTTCGTGCGGATCGCTGGCGAGCGTCACGTCGACCTCGAGCCCCGTACTCAGGTAATGCAGGTTGATCGCCGTCGCGTGCAGCCCGCGCTGCGCGAGCGCGGCCTCGAGCCGTGCCGCGATCTCGCCGCGCGGCGGCAGCGCGAGCGCCGGGCGGCGCGCCGCGTCGTTCTCCGGGTCGACGTGGATCAGCGCGTCGAGCACGCGCGGATCGGACAGCACGCGCGCACGCGCGGTCTCGGCGATGTAGTGCCCTTCGGAGACGGAGATCTTCGGATCCACGAGGATGTGCGCGTCGACGAGCGCGGCATCGCCCATCTTGCGCGTGCGCAGGTCGTGCACGTCGCGCACGCCGGGCGTCGCCGCGAGCAGCGCGCGGATCTCGGCCGTGTCGGCCGTATCGAGCGCGCGGTCGGACAAGTCCTGCAACGCGTCATAGCCGAACGTCCAGCCCATCCGCGCGACCATGAAGCCGACGATCGCGGCCGCGATCGGGTCGAGCAGCTTCACGCCGGCCAGGCTGCCGACGATGCCGATCGCGACGACCAGCGACGACGCGGCATCCGAACGCGCGTGCCACGCATTCGCGACGAGCATCGCCGAACGCACGCGCCGCGCCTCGCGCAGCATGTAGCGAAACAGCGCCTCTTTCGACACGAGCACCGTCAGCGCAACGATCAGCGCGGAAAAATGGACAGCGGGGATGTTTTCGAGATTAACGAGGCGGTCGCCGGCGCGCCAGAGCATGCCGATCCCGACCGCAATCAGGATCGCGCCGAGAAACAATGACGCGACCGTCTCGTAGCGGCTATGGCCGTAATTGTGGTCGGCATCCGGCGATGCACCACTATGGCGATTCGCAACCAGCACGACAAAATCCGAGATCAAATCGGATATCGAATGCACACCGTCAGCAATCAATGCCTGCGAATGCGCAATCGTACCGACGACGATCTGAAATGTCGCAAGCACGACATTCAGCACAATACTGACGAGCGTGCTCTTGCGCGCAACCGCGTGCTTATCTGCGCTCTGCGCGTCGCCGGAAAACGTGGACATGAAATATGAGATATCGGTGTGCGATACGCAATTCTATCAAACGCGCCCCGCGAAGCCGCCCAATGCCCACAAATTTCTTATTTAAATCAATCGCTTATACGAACGTGTCGCATTTTCATTCACGCGGCATTATTACACTTTCATGACAATGCTTGCGCGCCGGCGGCGCCCGGAAACAAAAAAAGCCGCGCTCCTGAACGGATACGCGGCTCTTTTGAAGCGCAGGCGACTTAAACAAACGTTTAAATCGCGAACTGTTCGCGGTTCTTGCCGGCAATCCAGCGCGGCGGCTTGCCACGGCCCGACCACGTCGCGCCCGTTTCCGGATCGCGGTACTTCGCGGCCACGCCTGCGCGCGGACGGCCAACCTTGCCAGCCTTCGCGCGGCTGAGACCGAGTTCGGCGAGCGAAAAGCCGTAGTCGGCAATTTTCTGCTTCACGTCATTCAGCACTTCAGCGTATTCACGCGACTTCGCTTCTTCGATTTGCTTCTCCAGCTTCTCCCGCTGGGCCAGCAGGTCCTTGTAAGAAGACATAGTTTCCCTTTCTATCTGACCAATGGCGCCGGTCTGCAGCCAGCTCACCATTCATGAAATATATGTGCCTCGGATTTTCGAAGGCAGAGATTAGCACAAAAAAGATTTGATAGAAGCGAGATTCACGAAAATCCCGAGACCAATTGTAATTCGCGCATGTCATTTTGACCGGCCGCGGCCTTTTCTCAAATTTTTACGTCCCTGTACAGAGATTAGGACATTAGTGATTGCCTATTCGGGCTATCAACATACGCAATTACCCTGTATTCGGGAAAATCGAAGCTTTCATCGGACGACAGCTTTGCGAAAACCACATGACGCGGTTTGCTAAACGGACAAATCACTGACCCGCGACGTCACGTCACATCTCGGGCGCATGCAATCAGCCGGTCGCGCAGTGCGCCAATATCGGCAGACGGCTCTTCGAATGGCGTGCGCACGCGGCGGCCTTCGTATCGCCAGTCGGCACCGTGGCGATCGACGCCGAGCAGGTCGAGCCCGTCGCGGCGCGCGGCGCCGGCATCGTAGGCGTGCCACAGCGCCTGCTCGTCGTCGAGCGCGAGCGGCGGCCGTGCGTCGAGCTGCGTGCCGTCGACCCAGCCCATCCGCCCGAAACCGCCGATATAGCGCAGCCGCTCGATATCGAGCGCCCAGAACGCGAAATCGCCGAGCGCGAGATAGCGCGCGGCGGCCGGCTCGTAGCGCAGGTAGCGCGCGGCGACATGCGGATCGTCGCCGAGCGGCACGAACCGGCCGAGCAGCGTCGCGCGCTCGGCGTTCAGCACGTCGCCATCCGGCGCGTCGACGACCAGGAAGCCCGCCCGCGGATCGGCGGCGAGATTGCGCGTGTGCTCGGCCAGGCCGCTGACGAGGATCACGGGCCGATGGCTTGCATCGGGTGCAAACGGGACGACCGTCGGGTACGGGAAACCCTGCGGTTCGCGCGTGTGGGTGGCGAGCGTGCCGAGCGCGCAACGGTGCAGCAGGTGCAGCGCGAGGGCGGGATCGATGTTCAAGAGGACTCCTGCGGTCGAAGGGCGGCGCGTCGTTCATGCCGCATGCGCTTCGATGTTACCCGCCGATGCGGCGCGCCGCGCGTCGGCCAAACGGCCAATGCGGCCCGGTCAGCCTATCGCCGGCCGACCGGACAGCGCCGCGCAGGATCGTAAGCGGTTCGATAGAATCGGACGATTCCGACGGACGCCGCGCGCGTCCGTGCATTTTTTGCGAGCCTTCCCGTGTCCGAATCCTCTTCTCCCGAATCGTCGTCCCCGTTCGCCGCGCCGCCCGACGCGCATCGCGTGCTGCCGCTGCCGGCCCGCCAGCGCGCGCGCACGGCGTCGATGGCGCTGTTCTTCGTCGCCGGCATGATGTACGCGTCATGGGGCGTGCACGTGCCGACCGTGCGCGACAAGTTCGCGCTGAGCCCCGGCCTGCTGTCGATCGCGCTGTTCGCGGTCGCCGGCGGCTCGATCGCCGCGATGCTGACCATCGCGCGCTGGATCACCCGCGTCGGCTCGCGCACCGCGTGCGTCACGGGCGGGCTCGTGATGTCCGCCTGCGCGGCGCTGATCCTCGTCGTGCCCGACTACTGGATGCTGCTCGCGGTGCTCGCGCTGTTCGGCTTCTCGATGGCCACGCTCGACGTCGCGATGAACGCCGAGGCCAGCGCGGTCGAGATCGCGCTCGGCAAGCCGATCATGTCGTCGCTGCACGGGATGTTCAGCATCGGCGGGATGTCGGGCGCGGCCGCCGGCGGCGCGCTGCTGTCGGCCGGCATGGCGCCGGCCGCGCATCTCGCGCTCGCGGCGGCCGTGAGCGCCGCGGTGCTGGTGGCCGCCAGCCCGGCCGTGCTGCCGCACGTGCCGCACCACGAACACGCGCACGGCGGCGGCAACCGCTGGCGCTCGCCCGCGTTGTGGATGCTCGGCGGCATCGCGCTGATCGCCCTGATCGCCGAGGGCGCGATGTACGACTGGGCGACGGTCTACATGCGCGACGTCGTCGCGGCGAGCCCCGCGCTCGCGAGCGCCGCGTATGCGGCGTTCTCGGGCGGGATGGCCATCGCGCGCTTCGCGGGCGACGCCGTGCGCGCCCGCTTCGGCGCGCCGCAGCTCATATTCGCGAGCGCGTCGCTCGCGTGCGCGGGGATGATCGGCGCGCTGCTGCTGCCGAATCCGGCCGCGGTGCTGACCGGCTTCACGCTGATGGGCCTCGGCCTCGCGAACATGATGCCCGTGCTGTTCGCGGCCGCCGCGCGCGTGAAGGGCATCCACGCGGCCGAAGGGCTCGCGCACGTGGCCGGGCTCGCGTATTTCGGACTGCTGTTCGGTCCGGTCGTGATCGGTGCGGTCGCGCAGGCCGCGAACCTGACGATCGGCCTGTCGGTCGTCGCGCTGTGCGCGGCGCTCGTCGCGATCATCGCGCCGAAGGTGCTCGCACACCTGAAGATCTGACGGCACGGCGCACGCCGGCCCGGACGGCCAAAAAGAAAACGCGCATGCGTTGCCGCATGCGCGTTTTCACCCCTTCTGTTGACCGCTTGTCGCGTTACATCTTCACTTCGTCGAGCAGCGACTTCTTGCCGCCCTTGTAGTTGTACAGCGAGATCACGCCGTGCTGCAGGTCGCCCTTCGAGTCGAAGGTCGTCGTGCCGATCACGCCCGTGTAGTTCGTCGCCGGCATCGCCGCGAGGATCTTCGCCGGATCCGTCGAGTTCGCGCGCTTCATCGCGTCAGCGATGATGTACACGGCGTCATACGTGAACGGTGCGTAGATCTGGATCGGCTGGCCGAAACGCTTTTCGTACTTCGCCTTGAACGCGCCGCCGCCCGGCATCTTCTCGAGCGACGCACCGGCTTCCGAGCACACGACGTTGTCGGTCGCATCGCCGGCCAGGTCGGCCAGCTTTTCCGTGCACACGCCGTCGCCCGCGAAGATCTTCGCGCGCAGGCCGAGCTGCTTCGCCTGTTTCGCGAACGGGCCGCCGGTGGCGTCCATGCCGCCGTACATGATCGCGTCCGGATTCTCGCCCTTGATCTTGGTCAGAATCGCGCGGAAGTCGACCGCCTTGTCGTTCGTCGCGTCATGCGACATCACCTTCAGGCCGAGCGCCTTCGCCTTCTTCTCGAACTCGTTCGCGAGACCCTGGCCGTATGCGGTCGAATCGTCGACCACGGCCACGCTCTTGATGCCCTTCGAGTGCGCGTAGTTCGCCAGTGCCGGGCCCTGCTGCGCATCGGTCGCGACCACGCGGTACGTGGTCTTGAAGCCTTGCTGCGTGTAGGCCGGGTTGGTCGCCGACGGCGAGATCTGCACGATGCCCGCATCGCTGTAGATCTTCGAGGCCGGGATCGACGTGCCCGAGTTCAGGTGGCCGACCACGGCGACGACCTTGTCGTCGACGAGCTTCTGCGCAACCTGCGTGGCCTGCCGCGGGTCGGCCGCGTCATCCTGCGGGTCGAGTTGCAGCGTGATTTTCTGGCCGCCGACCGTGAGACCCTTCGCATTGATCTCTTCGACTGCGAGACGTGCGCCGTTTTCGTTGTCCTTGCCCAGGTGTGCAATGCCGCCCGTCAAGGGCGCGACGTGGCCGATCTTGACGACTTGATCGGCGGCCGCGTTGCTTGCAGCTGCAACGCACAGCATCGCCGCGGCGGTGATCGGCAACAGCTTTTGCATCTTGATATTCATGTAAGTCTCCAGTTTCGGTCCCATAAAACGCCATCGCCCGGTGCCCCGCTGCCATCCCTGTGTTTGCAATCACTGGACGATTCGCCGGTTGCATCGTTCATGCACTTGGCCTCAAGCACGTGAAAACAGCCGCTTTTAGCAGCCACCCGTCCGTACTTGCGCGCAAGTGTAGGTGATCAAATTAATTTGTGGGACTTTTTTGGGGTAGTGGTAACACTACTGATATGCGCACTTTGGAATGAAGACTCGAATATCGCCGCAAGCCCCGCCGGATAAGGGTTTCCGCTAATTTCAGGCAGCTTGTTGAAAGGTCGATTCAAAAGAATCCCGGGGCATTTCGATTCGGTATTTTGTGCCCGCGATCATTGAATGAAACGCGCGTGACAACACACGCGTTTCGTCGTCCGATATGAACGATTCAGGCGGCCGATGCGCGCCATTCGGCATCGAGCGCCGCGACGAGCTGCGACGTCGTCAGCACCGCGCCGCGCCGCCGCGCGAGCGGCGCGCCCTGCCCGGCCCACAGCGACAGGTAGTCGCCGTCGTTCGCGCGCGCGGCGGCCTGGCGCAGCGGCTGCGTCAGCGCGTTCTGCACCGGGTACGGCGCGACGTCGGCCACGTGTTCGCCGAGCCGCGCCATCAGCGTGTTGCGCAACCCGCGCGCATGGCGGCCGGTGATCGCGCGCGTGACCTGCGTCGACGTATCGGTGCTCGCGAGCAGGCGCGCCTTCCAGTCCGCCGCGATCGCGCTTTCCGTGCAGGTGAGGAACGCGGTGCCGAGCTGCACGCCCTGCGCGCCGAGCGCGAGCGCGGCCGCGATCCCGCGGCCGTCCATGATGCCGCCCGCGGCGAGCACGGGCAGGCCCGTCGCGTCGACCAGCTGCGGCACGAGCGCGAGCGTGCCGATCAGCGCATCGTCGGCGGAGCCGATGAACGTGCCGCGATGGCCGCCCGCCTCGGCGCCCTGCGCGGACAGCGCGTCGGCGCCGGCCGCCTGCCACGCGAGCCCTTCGGCCACGTGCGTCGCGGTGCCTATTACATAGGTGCCGGCCGCCTTCAGCCGCGCGACGTCGGCCGCATCGAGCACGCCGAACGTGAAGCTCGCGACCGGCACGCGCAATGCGACCAGCGCATCGAGCTGCGCGCGGAAGTCGGGCGCGTAGCGGGCCGGTGCGGTGCCCGGCGGCAAGCCGAGCGTCGCGTTCAGCGGGTCGATCGCGACCAGCGCACGCGCGACGGTCGCCGCATCGGGCGCGGCGTCCGGCAGCACGAACAGGTTGACCGCGAACGGGCGATCGGTCGCCGCGCGAATGGCGTCGACTTCGGTCGCGAGGCGCTCGGGCGCGAAGGCGGCGGCGCCGAGGCTGCCGAGCGCGCCGGCGTTCGACGCGGCGGCGACCATCGCGGTCGTGGTCGCGCCGACCATCGGCGCCTGCACGAGCGGCAGGCGCAGGCCGAAGCGTTCGGAAAACGGTGTGGAAAACTGACGGGCAGACATGGCGAATCCTTCGATGACGATGCGCGAAAGCGCTTTGTAAAGGCCGGCACATCGACTCTATCGAAGCCGCGCAGCGCCGAAAAATGAATAATCGAGATCGAAACGATCACTGCGCGAGAAGCGGGCGCGCGCCCTGCATCACCCGGCGATTGGTGGCACACTAGGCCGCCCTCTTTCACCCCGGGGTGCGCCTCGCGCATCCCGTTCGCCAGGAGTTCAGAACGTGACTGCCCAATGGATCGACATCCCGACCGGTAACGACAGCTTCGGCGGCTATCTCGCGCTGCCCAAGCGCGGCAAGGGCCCTGCCGTCATCATCATCCAGGAGATCTTCGGCGTGAACTCGCACATCCGCGCGGTCGCCGACCAGTACGCGTCCGACGGCTTCGTGGCGCTCGCGCCGGACGTGTTCTGGCGCACGCAGCCGCGCGTCGAGCTGACCTACGAAGGCGCCGATCGCGACAAGGGCATCGAACTGATGAAGAAGACCGACGTGGGCCTCGCGGTGGCCGACATCGGCGCGGCGGCCGACACGTTGCGCGCGCGCCCCGAGGTGGCCGGCAAGGTCGCCGCGATCGGCTACTGCTTCGGCGGCCAGCTCGCGTACCGCGCCGCCGCGACCGGCAAGCTCGATGCGGCGGTGTCCTATTACGGCGGCGGCATCCAGAATGCACTCGACCTCGCCGGCAAGGTCACGCAGCCGATCCTGTTCCACTACGCGGAAAACGACCACGGGATTCCGCTGACGGCCGTCGACCAGGTGAAGGCCGCGTTCGCCGGCCACGGCCATGCGTCCTTCCACGTGTACCCGGGCGCCGAGCACGGCTTCAACTGCACGGACCGCGCGTCGTACAACCAGCGTGCAGCGGCGCTCGCGCACGGCCGCACGCTGACGTTCCTCGCCGAGCACCTGTAAAAACGCCCGGCCGCGGGCCCGAAACGCCGGGCCCGCGTTATGCTCCCATCATCGCCACGCGTCACAACGGGGGTGACTGCGATGCACTCGGACTATCTCGCGCATGACGCGATCGGCCTCGCGGCGCTCGTGCGCGACCGCAAGGCCAGCCCGCGCGAACTACTCGACGCCGCGATCGGCCAGGCCGAAGCGGTCAACGGCGCGATCAACGCGATCGTGCTGCAGGACTACGAAGCCGCGCGCCAGCGCGCGACCGCCGCGCCCGAACCCGGCGCCGACGCGCCGTTCGCGGGCGTGCCGTATCTCGTCAAGGATCTCGGCGCGGCCGTCGCCGGGCTGCCGCTGTCGATGGGCAGCCGGCACTACCGGTATTTCGTGCCGGCCGACGATTCGCCGGTGATCGCGCGCAGCCGCGCGGCGGGCCTGAACCTGTTCGGCAAGACCAACACGTCGGAAATCGGCCAGATGCCGTACACCGAACCCGAGCTGTTCGGCGCGTGCCGCAACCCGTGGAATCTCGACCACACGCCCGGCGGCTCGAGCGGCGGCGCCGCTGCGGCCGTCGCGGCCGGCATCGTGCCGCTCGCGCATGCGTCCGACGGCGGCGGCTCGATCCGCATTCCCGCGTCGTGCTGCGGGCTGTTCGGCCTGAAGCCGAGCCGCAACCCGGTGCTCGTCGACCTGCCGTCGAACGGCGAGCTGGTCGTCCAGCATGCGGTATCGCGCAGCGTGCGCGACAGCGCGCTGCTGCTCGACGTGACGACCGGCCAGACGCTGCCGACCGGTGCGCCCGGCACCTTCCTCGGTGCGCTCGACACGCCGCCCGGCCCGCTGCGGATCGGCCTCGTCGTCGATCCGATGCTCGCGCCGGCACTCGCCGACGACACGCGCGCCGCGCTCGACGATGCGGCCGCGCTGCTCGAATCGCTCGGCCACCATGTCGAACCGGCGACGCTGCACGTCGACTACGCGCGCGCGGCCGAAACCTTCCTCACGCTGTGGGCGACGATCGCCGAAGAGATGGTGCTCGGCGCGCGCACGCTGACCGGCCGCACGCCGCGGCGCGGCGAATTCGAGGCCGCGACGTGGGCGATGGCCGTGGTCGGCCGGCGCCTCGCACGCACGCGCCTGCCGGACGTGCTCGAATGGCAGCGTCAGCTGACCGTGCAGGTTTCCGGCCTGGTATCGCGCTACGACGCGATCCTGTGCGCGTCGCTCGCGGCGCCGCCGGTGAAGATCGGCGAGCTGCAGCCGACGCCGTTCGAATCGGCGCAGATGAAGCTGCTCGCCGCGCTGCCGGTGAAGCCGCTGCTGAAGGAAATGCTTGCGAAGTCGTCGGAAAAGGCGTTCGCGTGGGCCGGCTGCACCGAGCTGTTCAACCTGACCGGCCAGCCGGCGATGTCGGTGCCGCTTTACTGGAATGCGCGCGGGCTGCCGATCGGCGTGCAGTTCGCCGCGCGTCATGCCGACGAAGCGTTGCTGCTCAAGCTCGCACGGCAGCTCGAACAGGCGCGGCCGTGGTTCGACCGCCGCCCGCCGCTGATGCAGGCGCAGCGCTGACACGCACACGCGCCTCCGCCACACGTCACGCATCGGCCGTCGCGATAAAAAAAGCCCCGCCGGCGAACCCGGCGGGGCTTTTGCACATGCAACCGCGTGACGGCGTTACACGGCGAGCCGTTCGCAGATCGTCCGCGTGGCGGTCGCCGCGTTCAGCGTATAGAAGTGCAGGCCCGGCACACCCGCATCGATCAGGCGCTGGCACAGGCCCGTGACGACGTCCGCGCCGAACGCGCGGATCGACTCGCGGTCGTCGCCGAAGCTTTCGAGCCGGCGCGCGACCCAGCGCGGCACTTCGGCGCCGCACATCTCGGAGAAGCGCATCAGCTGCGAGAAGTTCGTGATCGGCATGATGCCCGGCACGATCGGCACGTCCACGCCCAGCTTGCGCGCATCGTCGACGAAGCGGAAATACGCGTCGGCGTTGAAGAAGTACTGCGTGATCGCGGAATTCGCGCCGGCTTTCACCTTGCGCGCGAAATTCTCGAGATCGGCCTTCGGCGAGCGCGATTGCGGGTGGTACTCCGGGTAGCCGGCGACTTCGATGTGGAACCAGTCGCCATGCTCGGCGCGGATGAAGCTGACGAGCTCGGACGCATAGCGCAGCTCGCCGACCTCGCCCATCCCCGACGGCAGGTCGCCGCGCAGCGCGACGATGTGCCGGATGCCGTGCGAGCGGTACTGGTCGAGGATCGCGCGCAGGCTGTCGCGCGACGAGCCGATGCACGACAGGTGCGGCGCGGCCTCGAGGCCGTCCTTCTGCATGTCGAGCACGGTATCGAGCGTGCCCTGCTGCGTCGAGCCGCCGGCGCCGAACGTCACGGAGACGAATTTCGGCTTCAGCGGCAGCAGCTGCGCACGCGTCGCGCGCAGCTTTTCGACGCCGTCCGCCGTCTTCGGCGGGAAGAATTCAAACGAGAGTTCGATCGGTTTCATGATTCGGTGGGTTCAGCCCTCAGCCGATGTCGCGCTGGCCGAAGATCAGGGCGGACAGCAGCCACGACACGATGCTGTACAGGATCGAACCGAAGAACGCGGACCAGAATCCCGACACCTCGAAGCCCTTCAGCAGCGACGACGCAAACCAGAAGCACAGCGCGTTCACGACGAGGATGAACACCCCGAGCGTGACGATCGTCACGGGCAGCGTCAGCAGGATCAGCACCGGACGGATCACCGTGTTGATCAGGCCCAGCACGACCGCGATGATCAACGCAGTGCCGAAGCTCTTGATGTGGATCGACGGCACGAGATACGTGATGATCAGCAGCGCGAGCGCGTTGATGACCCAGGTGAGGATGACGCTCATGGAGTGCTCCGGTTCGGTAGTCGATCGGTACGATCAGTGGCCGCCACCGGCCGCCGCGCGTGCCCGAAGGCGCTGCGCGGCAAGCCGGCGATCCGGCGCCGGGCCGCCGCCGCCCCGTGTGCCCCGCAGCGGGGCGCGCACGGCGCGGCGGCGGCCGCGACGCATCAGTAGCGGTAGTGGTTCGGCTTGAACGGGCCGTCCTTCTGCACACCGATGTACGAAGCCTGCTCGTCCGACAGCACGGACAGGTTCGCGCCGATGCGCGCGAGGTGCAGGCGCGCAACCTTTTCATCGAGATGCTTCGGCAGCACGTACACCTTGTTCTCGTACTCGTTGCCGCGCACGAACAGCTCGATCTGCGCGAGCGTCTGGTTCGCGAACGAGTTCGACATCACGAACGACGGGTGGCCGGTCGCGCAGCCGAGGTTCACGAGGCGGCCTTCGGCCAGCAGGATCACGCGCTTGCCGTCCGGGAAAATGATGTGGTCGACCTGCGGCTTGATGTTTTCCCACTGGTACTGGCGCGTCGACGCGACGTCGATTTCCGAGTCGAAGTGACCGATGTTGCAGACAATCGCGTTGTGGCGCATCGCCTTCATGTGGTCATGGCCGATCACGTGGAAGTTGCCGGTCGCCGTCACGAAGATGTCGGCCTTGTCGGCCGCGTATTCCATCGTCACGACGCGGTAGCCTTCCATCGCCGCCTGCAGCGCGCAGATCGGATCGATTTCGGTGACCCACACGGTCGCGCCCAGGCCGCGCAGCGATTGCGCGCAACCCTTGCCCACGTCGCCGTAGCCCGCGACGACCGCGACCTTGCCCGCGATCATCACGTCGGTCGCGCGCTTGATGCCGTCGACCAGCGATTCACGGCAGCCGTACAGGTTGTCGAACTTCGACTTCGTGACCGAATCGTTCACGTTGAACGCCGGGAACGGCAGGCGGCCGTCCTTTTCCATCTGGTACAGGCGGTGCACGCCGGTCGTGGTTTCTTCGGTCACGCCCTTGATGTGCGCAAGGCGCTTCGAGTACCAGGTCGCGTCGATGTCGAGGTGCTTCGCGATCGACTTGTACAGCGCGACTTCTTCCTCGTTGGTCGGCTTCGCGATCACCGAACGGTCCTGCTCGGCCTTCGAGCCGAGGATCAGCAGCAGCGTGGCGTCGCCGCCGTCGTCCAGGATCATGTTCGCGAATTCGCCGTTCGGCCATTCGAAGATGCGGTGCGAGAACTCCCAGTATTCGTCGAGCGACTCGCCCTTGAACGCGAACACCGGCGTGCCGGCTTCGACGATCGCGGCCGCGGCGTGATCCTGCGTCGAGAAGATGTTGCACGATGCCCAGCGGACGTCCGCGCCGAGCGCCTTCAGCGTCTCGATCAGCACGCCCGTCTGGATCGTCATGTGCAGCGAACCGGCGATGCGCGCGCCCTTCAGCGGCTGCTGTGCCTTGTATTCGTCACGGATCTGCACGAGGCCCGGCATTTCGGTCTCGGCGATGTTGAGTTCCTTGCGGCCCCAGCCGGCCAGCGCCATGTCGGCGACGACGTAATCGTGGGAAGCCTTGGAATCGATAATGGCGTTCATCACGCCCTCCTTTCTAAAAAGTTTCTAGATTGGTGACGTGAGCGCCGTTCAGGAAGCGGGGCCGACGGTCGCGAAACGCGTGCCGCACGGCTGCTTGGTGAAGCCTTCCGAGCCTGGCGGACACAGACGGCCCGTCGCAACGCTCCTCGGAAAACGGAGGGGATTGTAGCAAATCGGCGCGCAGAATGCGCAAGCACGGCACAAGCGCGCGGCGTCGGCGCGCGTGGCCGCGCTGAAAGGGTCAGGACTCCGCGCCGACCCAGGCCTGTTCGCGCAGCCGCGCACGCAGGCGTGCGACGGCCTGGCTGTGCAGCTGGCACACGCGCGACTCGCTCACTTCGAGCACCGCGCCGATCTCGCGCAGATTCAGACCCCGTTCGTAGTACAGCGACATCAGCAGCTTCTCGCGCTCCGGCAGCCGCTCGATCGCCTCGACGAGCGCCTCGCGCAGGTGCTCGTCGAGCAGCGACGACAGCGGATCGGCGTGATCGACGCGATAGCGGTCGAGAAACGGCTCGTCGTCGGCCGCGCGGTCGAAATCCTCGTAGTAGATGAGCTGACTGCCGTGCAGGTCCTGCAGCATCCCCTGGTACTCGTCGAGCGGCATTTTCAGGTGCTCGGCGATCTCGGTCTCGCTCGCCGAGCGGCCGAGATGCTGCTCGACCTGGTGCACCGCGTGCTCGACCTCGCGCGACGTCTTGCGCAGGCTGCGCGGCAGCCAGTCGTTGCTGCGCAGCTCGTCGAGCATCGCGCCGCGGATGCGCTGCGTCGCGTAGGTCTCGAACTGCGCGCCCTGGTCTTCCTTGTAGCGGCCGGCCGCGTCCATCAGGCCGATCATGCCGGCCTGGATCAGGTCGTCGAGGTCGACGCTCGCCGGCATCTTCGCGACGAGCTGCAGCCCGAGGCGGCGCACGAGCGGCGCGTACTGCGCAAGCACGTCGGCCTGGGACATCCTTCCTTGAGCGTTGTACATCATGGCTCTCTCCTTCCGGTGGCGCTCACGCGGCGTGTGCCGCGCCCGCCTCATACGACGGCTTGCCGCCCGCGTGGACCGCGCGCCCCGCGCCCGAACGCGGGCGCATCGGCCAGTACAGCAGGTCGGCGGCAATCTGCCGGTAATCGCGCGCGGCGGCCGACGACGGGAACGCGTCGACCACCGCATGCATCAGTTCTCGCGCATGCTCGACGAGCGGATCGGCGCTCACGCAGCCCGCGTCGGCGATCGACACGGTCAGGTAGCGGCTCGCGACGCCCGCGAGGTTGTCGAACGCCGTCTTCGCATCCGCATGGCTGCCGACGTGATTGGTCAGCACGCGGAACTGCGCGAACGCGTGCGCGAAATGCAGCCGCTTCATGCACGCGTACGCCTCGGTGATCGCCTGCGCGGCAACCCGCGTGACGACCAGCACGTCGTGCGCTTCGCGTGCGAGCGCCGAGAACGCGCCGTCGGCGCCGAGTTGCGTGTCGACCAGCACGATGTCGGCCGGGCCGTCGATGAAATCGCTCAGCTGCGCATCGCTGTAGCCGGCGCGCGCGAGCCGCGCGGCCGCGCACAGGCCGAAGCCGGCGGCTACCCGCGTGCGTTCGCCGTCACGCAGCCACGCGCCCGCCAGCGTCGCGCTGGCCGAATGCACGTCGGCGCGTTCGTCGACGACGAGCACGTCCTTGCCGAGCGACGCGAGTGCCGTCGCCAGGTTCACGATGGTGGACGTGCAGCCGACACCCGCCGGCCCGCCCGTCACCGCGACGATGCGCGACGCGCGCCCGGCCAGCAGGCGCCGCAGCCCTTCGGCCTGGTCGATGATCCGTTTATCCAAATCGCACCTCGTGCAGCTCGGCGGTGGAACGTGCGGTCAGTGCGGAAAGCAGCGTCGGCATGTCCTCGTCTTGCGGCACGAAGGGGGAACCGTCGCGCGGCACACAGAACGCGCTCTTCAGCAGGAATTTGGTCGAGGCGACGTACAGGTTCTCCGGCACCTTCTGGCCGGTCGACACGTAGTGGACCGGCAGCTTGTAGCGGATCACCGTGTCGAGCACGCCGCCGAGGTGGGTCGCCTCGTCGAGCTTCGTGAGGATGCAGCCGGCGAGATCCGGATGCTCGCCCGCGCTGCGGTACGCCTGCACGACTTCGTTGAGCGTGTCGCCGTGGCTCGTCGCGTTCAGCAGCAGCAGGCGCTGCACCGGCGCGTTCGCGCCGTGCAGCATCGCGATCTGGTCGGACACCGCGCGGTCGCGCTGGCTCATGCCGATCGTGTCGATCAGCACGATGTGCTTGTTGCGCAGCTCGGACAGCGCGAGCGCGAGATCGCCGGCATCCTTCACCGCGTGCACCGGCACACCGAGGATCTTGCCGAAGATGCGCAGCTGCTCGTGGCCGCCGATCCGGTAGCTGTCGGTGGTCAGCAGCGCGACCTTGCTCGCGCCGAAGCGCATCACGCAGCGCGCGGCCAGCTTCGCGGTGGTGGTCGTCTTGCCGACGCCCGTCGGCCCCATCAGCGCAAACACGCCGCCGCGCTCCATCAGCGCATCCTCGCTGTCGAGCACCGGCAGGTTCGACGCGAGCACCGACTGCGCCCATTCGGCCGCCTGTTCGAAGGTCTGCGCGCCGTCGCCGGACGGCAGGTTGTCGACCAGCATCCGCACGAGCTGCGCGGAGAAACCGGCCGCGAACAGGTGCTTCGTCAGCGCGCCGTGCACGGCGCTGCGACGCTGGCGGTCGTGCCACTTCAGGCTGTCGAACTGCTCTTCCATCATCCCGCGCAGTTCGCCGAGCTCCTGCATCACCGTGTCGTTGACGATCCGCTCGATGCGCGACTTCACCGCATCGGCCACCGCGGCGGCCGCGTCGGCGGACAGGCGCGTGCGCTCGGCCGTCTTCGCCGCGTGCGCGGCGCTCGTGTCGGGCGCGCGGGTGGCGGCGGCCGGCATCCGGCGCTCGGCGTCGCGCACGATGTCGCGCGCCCAGTCGGGCGGCGTCGCGCGCGCGGCGGCCTGCGGCGCGGGCGCGCTCGCGGGCGGCGCGGCCGGCGCCTGCGCGCGTGCGACCAGCGCGTCGCGCTGCTGCGTCAGGCGCTTCGCATGCTCGACCAGCCACGGCGCGGGTTCGGACGTGCCGGCGGCCGGCGTGTCGACAGCCGGTGCGGCAATCGACGGCGACGCCGCAACCGGCGCATCCGCGTCGAGCGCCGACGCATGCGCGTCCGCCTCTTCCGCGTCGGCGCTCGCGCCGAACACGGACGAGAACACGTCCGGCAGCCCGCCTTCGCCGGCAGCGTAGGGATTGACGGACGGCCGCGGCGCAACGCCCGGGCGCGACACGATGCCGGGCACCGCGGCGGCCGGCACGGATTCCGGCAGGCGTGGCGTGGCGAGGCGCGGGCGCGCGGCCGGCGGCGTCACCGCGGCCAGGTCCGAATCGGCGAGTGCAACGATTTCGACGCTGCCGTCATCGAGCGTGCGGTTCGACAGCACGACCGCGTCGGCGCCGAGCGCCTCGCGCACGAGACGAAGTGCGTCGCGGCTCGTTGCGCCGGTGAATTTGCGAATGTTCAAGCGGAACCCCCGATGACGTTAACGACTTTGATCGTGCGTGTGTCCGGCACTTCGGCATACGACAGCACTTTCAATTGCGGCAGGCTGCGGCGCAGGAAACGCGCGAGCATCGCGCGCAGCGCGTGCTGCACGAGCAGCACGGGCGGCAGCCCGAGATTCTGTTGACGCAGCATCGCTTGCTGCGTGCCGGTCAGAAGGTTGTGCGCGAGGCCGGGCTCGAGGCCCGGGTTCGCACCGGTGGCGAGCGCCTGCGACAGCACGCGCTCGAGATTCGCGTCGAGGCCCATCACCTGCATCTCGCCGGAACCCGGATACCACTGCTGCGTGATCGCGCGGCCGAGCGAGAGCCGCACCGCGGCGGTGATCTCGTACGCGTCGCCGCGGCCCGCGTGTTCGGACACGGCCTCGAGGATCGTGCGCATGTCGCGGATCGGCACGCCTTCCTCGAGCAGGTTCTGCAGCACTTTCTGCAGCGTCGTCAGCGAGATCGTCTTCGGCACGAGGTCCTCGACGAGCGACGGCGCGTCCTTGCCGGTGCGCTCGATGAGCGCCTGCACTTCCTGGCGGCCGAGCAGTTCGGCCGCGTGCTGGACGACGAGATGGTTCAGGTGCGTCGCAACGACCGTGCTCGCGTCGACCACCGTGTAGCCGTACACCTGCGCCTGTTCGCGCATCGCGACGTCGATCCACACGGCCGGCAGCCCGAACGCGGGATCCTGCGTGACGGCGCCCGGCAGCGCGGCCGTCACCTGGCCCGGGTTGATCGCGAGCCACTGGCCCGGGAACACTTCGCCGACGCCGATCTCGACGCCCTTCAGCGCGATCCGGTATGCGTTCGGCCGCAGTTCGAGGTTGTCGCGGATATGGATCACCGGCGGCAGGAAGCCGATTTCCTGCGCGAATTTCTTGCGGATGCTCTTGATGCGCTTGAGCAGCTCGCCGTCGCTGCCCTTGTCGACGAGCGGGATCAGCCGGTAGCCGACTTCGAGGCCGAGCGGGTCGATCAGCTGCACGTCGTCCCAGGTCGCCTCGTGGCTGTCGGACGGCAGCACCGCGGGCGGCGCGATGTCGGTCACGTCGCCGGCCGCCTTGCGGGCCGCCGCGCGCTTGGTCTGCGTGCGGGCCAGCCAGATCGCGCCGCCGCCGAGCCCGAGGAACGCGAAGTGCGGCATGCCGGGGATCAGCCCCATGATCACGATGATCACGCCGGTGATCGTCAACACGCGCGGGTTCGTGAACAGCTGGCCGGTGATCTGCGTGCCGATGTCCTCGTCGGTCGCGACGCGCGACACGATCACGCCGGCCGCGGTCGAGATCACGAGCGACGGGATCTGCGCGACGAGGCCGTCGCCGATCGTCAGCAGCGTGTAGTTCGTGCCGGCCGCCGCGAAGCTCATGTCGTGCTGGACCATCCCGACGATCAGCCCGCCGATCACGTTGATCGCCATGATGATCAGGCCGGCGATCGCATCGCCGCGCACGAACTTCGACGCGCCGTCCATCGACCCGTAGAACTCGGCTTCCTGCGACACGGCCAGGCGGCGCTTGCGGGCCTGCTCCTCGTTGATGAGGCCCGCGTTCAGGTCGGCGTCGATCGCCATCTGCTTGCCGGGCATCGCGTCGAGCGTGAAGCGCGCGGACACTTCGGCGATCCGCCCCGCGCCCTTCGTGATCACCATGAAGTTGATGATCATCAGGATCACGAACACGACGATGCCGACCGCGAAGTTGCCGCCGACGAGGAAGTGGCCGAACGCCTCGATCACCTGGCCGGCCGCGTCCGGCCCGGTGTGGCCTTCGAGCAGCACGACGCGCGTCGACGCGACGTTCAGCGACAGGCGCAGCAGCGTCGAGAACAGCAGCACGCTCGGGAATGCCGCGAAGTCGAGCGGCTTAATCGTGTACATGCTGACGAGCAGCACCATCACCGACAGCGCGATGTTGAACGTGAACAGCAGATCCAGCAGCAGCGGGGGCAGCGGCAGGATCATCATCCCCAGGATCATGCAGATGAGGATCGGGCCCGCGAGCGAGCGCAGGTTCGTGCCTGCCAGCAGGTTCGGGCGCTTCGCGAGCAGGCCGGTCGGGGTGCTCATGCGGAGGCTCCTTGCTTACCTTGCTTACCTTGCTTGCCCAGCGCGTCCTCGGCTTCTTCGCGTTCGTCGTCGGCGGCCACCGCCGTGCCCTTGTCGAGGTCGGCCGGCACGTCGAGATCGACCGGCACCGCCGGGAACGCGCCGCCTTCCGAGCGGAAGCGCTTGAGCTGGTAGACCCACGCGAGCACTTCGGCGACGGCCGAGTACAGCGAGCCGGGGATCTCGCGCTCGAGCTCGACGTTGTGATACAGCGCACGCGCGAGCGGCGGCGCTTCGAGCAGCGGCACGTTGTGCTCGGCCGCGAGTTCGCGGATGCGCGCGGCGACGAGGTTCACGCCCTTCGCGACGACCTTCGGCGCACGCATCTCGCCGTCCGTGTATTGCAGCGCGACGGCGAAGTGCGTCGGGTTCGTGACGACCACGTCGGCCTTCGGCACGGCCGCCATCATCCGGCGGCGCGCGATCGCGCGCTGCTGCTGGCGGATCCGCCCCTTCACGTGCGGATCGCCTTCGTTCTCGCGATGCTCGCGCTTCACTTCTTCCTTCGTCATGCGCAACTTCTTGTTGTACTGCCAGATTTGGTAAGGCACATCGAGCGCGGCGACCACCAGCATCCCGGCGACCGTCGTGCCGCAGCACACGGCGACCAGGTGCAGCGCGTCGGGGAGCGCGACGCCGAGCGGCTGCGTCGCGAGGCCGAGCAGTTCGTCCTTGCTGCGCCAGATCGCGACGCCGCCGATCCCGCCGACGACGATCGTCTTCGCGACCGACATCCCGAGCTGGATCGGCCCCTGGATCGAGAAGATCCGGCCGAGGCCCGAGATCGGGTTCAGGCGGTCGAACTTCAGCTCGAACGTCTTCTGCGAGATCAGCCAGCCGCCGAGCGCCATCGGCGCGAGCAGCGCGGCGAGACCGGTGAGCGCGAGGATCGGCAGCAGCGCGGTGAGGCCCTCGACGCTCGCGCTGCCGGCCGCCGACAGCATCCGGTTCGTGTCGAATGCGGTCGCGCGATCGAACGTGAACGCGCCGCGCAGCATCGTCTGCAGATGCGCGCCCGACGGGCCCGCGAGCAGCCATGCACCGTAGAACCCGGCCGCGAGCAGCGCGAACGAAGCCAGTTCGCGCGAACGCGCGACCTGCCCCTCCTCGCGCGCCTTCTCGAGGCGCCTGGGAGTGGCGGCTTCGGTCTTGTCGAGATCGCTCTCGTCTGCCACGGGGCCTCCAGTCGGGTACGGCGGAATGCCGCTTTCCAGTGACACCGATTATTCATGCAGGCGTCAAACGCCGATCGGTCGAGCAAAGCCGGGAAAGGGGGGTATTTCGGGGAATCGGGCGAGCCGGCGCGAACGCGGCTGGCGCGGCGGCGGAGCGACGCGCGGCAACGCGGAAAAACGTGCCGACGGGCGCGATGGCGAGAGGCCGGCCGCGGGCAGGATGCCGACGGCGGAAAGCGGGGAAACGGTGAAACGACGGGCGGGAAAGGCGGGGCATTCAGGCCCCGGCGCGACGGTCGCGCGCCGGGGCAGGCGTCGGTCAGACCGCCGGGATCGGATCGGCGCCGAAGCGGTTCGGGCCTGCGGTGCCGCGCGAGCACATCCACACGAGCAGCAGGATGCCGCCGACGATCGGAATCAGCGCGATCAGCAGGAACCAGCCCGAGCGGCCGGTATCGTGCAGGCGGCGAACGCTGACCGCGATGCCCGGAATGAGCAGCGCCAGCGAAGCCAGGCAGATGATGCCGAGCAGCAACAGCGTGATCAGGCCCCCGTCACGGCCGCCCGCGCCGATGATCTGGGCCGCGATCGACAGAATGACGCTCAGCAGCGTGAAATACCAGTATTCGGCGCGACGCGCACGGCCTTCGAATGTCGCGTATTTATTGAGTACGGTACGAACGGCTTCGGAAAAACCCATCTTATTACCCTCCTGTTTTATATTGGCACCCCGGAAACAACGCCGGAATTATATGTTTGAATTTCGCCGGCTTCCAATTCTTTTCGCTTGCGGGCCGGCGCGCCAGACCGTTCTCGCGCACGCCGACGCAACGCCGAAAAGGCTGCGACCGCATAAAGCGGCGCCTTGGGTTTGCATGTCGCGTCATTTTAATAATCTTGAAGACCTGACAGAAACGACAGCCCCCGATAATCCAGCGCTTGATTACAACCGAATGAAATCCGGCACGATCGATAATCAGTGCACGGGCGCGGCATTCGATTAACCGGCCGCCGCCCGCTGCAGTGCGGCGAGATCGAGCTTCTTCATCGTCATCACCTGCGCCATCACGCGTTCGGCGCGCGCCGCGTCACCGGTCATCAGTTCGGTCAGCTGCACCGGCACGACCTGCCACGACACGCCGAAGCGATCGCGCAGCCAGCCGCACTGCTGCGCGCGCTCGTCGCCGCCTTCGGCCAGGCGCGCCCAGTAATGATCGATCTCGTCCTGGTCGCGGCAATTGACGACGAACGACACGGCCGGCGTGATCTGGAACACGGGGCCGCCGTTCAGCGCGACGAACGCCTGCCCGTCGAGCTCGAACGCGACGGTCATCACCGCGCCCTCCGCGCTGCCGGACGCGTGCGCGCCGGCCTTGCCGTAGCGCGCGACGTGCACGATGCGCGCGTGGTCGAACACCGACACGTAGAAGCCGGCCGCCGCCTCGGCGTCGCGGTCGAACCACAGGAACGGCGTGATGCGCTGGATACGCGGGTTCATGGCGTTGTCTCCTCGATGTCGTGCCGGCACGGGTGCCGGTCTTACATCGTAGGCGCTGCGCCCGTGCATGGCAGGAATCCGGTCCGTCGTACACGCACGGCGGCCGGATAAAAAAGGGGGCGATCGCTCGCCCCCCCTGGTTCCTGCCCGCGGCCGCGCCGCGTCGTCAGAACGCGACGAACGGCTGCGCGCCGCCGCTCGCGGTCTTGTCCATCCCGAAGTAGATCGTCTTGCCGTAGAAGTGCGGCAGGCCGATGTCGAGCCAGCTGGACGAGCCGAACGGGCCCGCGATGTCGTTGAACGCGAACGTCGACGAGTTCGAGAACAGCGCATCGGCGTTCGCGACCGGCATCGTCACGGTGCCCGATGCGCCGTTCTGGCCGCTCAGCGTCGCCGAATAGGCGGTCGTTGCCGCCGGGCAGTAGAACTCCGTATTCCGCGAGCAGACCGTCTGCGCCGAATCGTTGAAGAAATACGCGTTCGAGCCCGTATCGAAGAACGCCGTCACGTTGCGCCCCTGGAACGTCGCGCTGACATCGCCCGTCGTGGTCGACGTCATCACCGTCTTCCCGCTCAGGTTCGGCAGGCCGAACGTCAGCGTCCCGGTCGCGCTCGACTGCCCGTTGCTCGAGATGGCCGGCATCTGCACGCTCACGCCGTCGCTGTTCGCGAAACGATGAACCGGGTTGGCCACCTGCTGCGCCAGCGGCACGAGCGCCACCGCGCAGCTCGCGTTGTCGCCGTTCGGGCACGCGTAGTAGTTGTTGCTCGACGACGTCGACGTCGCGCACGTGGTGCCGCAGTCGTACGGTGCCGGCCCGATGCCGAGGATCCCGTTCGCGCCGAGCGCGCCCGCCGAGTTGGCCGACGCGCCGCCGTTCGTGCACGAGCTCGGCACGTTCGTCGTCCCGAGGTCGCCGATGATCTGCACGGGCAGCGAGGTCGCCTGCTCGCTGCCGATCGACAGGTCGACCGTGCGCACCGAACCCCACGTATAGCTCGACACGAACTTGCCGCACTCGGCGACCGGCGCGCCGCCGCTCGTCACCTGCGGCAGGTTGCCCAGCACGCCCGACACGGCGCTGCCGACGAGCCGCAGCCCGTAGGACGCGGTATCGACCAGCACGTTGCTGACGATCTGGCAGTTCGACGTGCCCGGCGCGCAGACCTTCACGCTGACGGTCGGGATGTTGATCACGTTCGCGACGCCGGTGCCGACCGTGATGACGGCCGTGTTCCCGCTATTGCCGTCCGATCCGCTGTTGCCGTTGTTGCCCGAGTTGTTGCTGTTGCCGCTGCCGCCGTCGCCGCCGCCGCAGGCCGTCACGAGCACGGCGGTCGCCGCTGCGAGGCCCAGCACGCCGAGCCAGCGCTTGAATGTACGAGGAATTCTCAAGATCGCTCTCCCGCTGTCACTGGATGTCGGTGCCGGCCAGGCCGGCAGGCAGTGCCGCCGGCAGCCACGCCTGACCCGAGAACGCGCCCATGTGGCCGCCCGTCCGGATCACGAGGCCGCTCGTGTCGACGGCCACGGGTGCACGCCAGCCGCGCGCCTTGTGCGCGGCCTGGACGCCTGCGGTGTACTGCGGGAAATAGCTGCCGAGCAGCGACGCGAGATCCGGCATCGTCGGCCCGCTCCACGCGAGGCCGAACACGCTGCCGGCGGCCGACGTGTATTCGTGGATGACGGTGCCCGATCCGAGCGTGATCTCGCGGACGGTATAGCCGGCCGTGCTCGCCTGCACGCCGTCCGCCGAACGCATCGCGCGCTGCAGCGCGCGCACGGTGGCGCCCTGATCGTCCGCGGGCGGCGACATCGGTGCGCCGCCCAGTTCGGCGTGTGCGTGGACGGCCCACAGCACACCCATTGCAGCCGTCGCATGCGCGACGGTCCAGCCCAAGCGCTTCAGCTTCACGTTCCCCCCCAAGGGACTGGCTTCGTTGCCGGCGGCGCCGCCGTCGGGCCCGCGCCGCCTGCCAACCTTTGAATCGTACGAATGACGCTACGTTGCTGCTGACGCGTAGTATGCCTGCTGCGTGTGGCGAAGTGTCAATTTGACGCAGGATCACGCCGCGCCGCAGGGGCGCGGCGCGCCCGGGGAAACGAGGCGGGAACGGGCATTGCGCGCATCGGAACCCCCGCGGGACGGGGCGTGCCGATGCGTGCCGGCAGGGTCAGAAGCCCAGGCTCGCGAGCAGGTCGTCGACCTGCCCCTGGTCCTGGACCACGTCGGATTTGCCTTCCGGCGCGATCTGCGGGCCGTTCAGCAGCGACTCGGGGCTGCCGGTCGGGCTCATCTGCTCGGCCGCGAGCGCGGCCGCGGTGGCCGCGAACTGTTCGCGCCGCTCGGGCGCGATGTTCTCGACGAGCACGGTGAGGAGCTGCTGCTCGATCAGGTAGACCATGTCCATGATCTTCTTGATGACCTGCCCGGTGAGATCCTGGAAATCCTGCGCGAGCATGATCTCGAGCAGCTGCGCGCTGGTCGCCGACGTCGACTCGGGCAGCGCGCGCAGGAACGTGCGCGTATCGTCCATCAGCTCGCGCACTTCCGCGTGCTCGATCGGCGCCGCATACCACTGCGCCCAGCGCGCGTCGAGCGCCTCGGCCTCGTTCTGGATGCGCTCCTGCACCGGCTTCGCGACCTCGATCGCATTCAGCACGCGCACGGCAGCCTGCTCGGTCATCGTCGCGACGTAGCGCAGCCGGTCGCGCGCATCGGGCACGGCTTCCGCCGCGCGCTCGACATGCTTGTCGAGCCCGAGCTCGCGCATCGAATCGCGCAGCGTGCGCGTGACATGGCCGATGCGCGCGAGGATGCGGTCGCTCGCGAAATCGGCGCCTTCTGGGTGGCTGTCGGCACTGAACCCCGCGCCGGCGAGCGCCGCATGGATCGGCTCGTTCACGTCAGCTCCCGGCCTTCGCCATCTTGTCGATGATCTTGTTCAGCTTCTCGTCGAGCGTCGCGGCCGTGAACGGTTTCACGACGTAGCCGCTCGCGCCGGCCTGCGCGGCCGCGATGATGTTCTCCTTCTTCGACTCGGCCGTGACCATCAGCACCGGCAGGTGCGTGAGCGTCGCGTCCGCGCGGATTTCCTTCAGCATCGCGAGGCCGTCGAGGTTCGGCATGTTCCAGTCCGAGATCACGAAGTCGTAGCCGCCGCCGCGCAGCCGCGCGAGGCCGGCCAGGCCGTCCTCGGCCTCATCGACGTTCGAATAGCCCAGTTCCTTGAGCAGGTTGCGGACGATCCGGCGCATCGTCGGGAAATCGTCCACCACCAGGATTTTCATGCTCTTGTCCATCGTCGTTCCTTTCCAGATTCGTTTCCGTCGGGACGCGTATCGTGGCACGCGCCCCGTGACATTCCATTCAAACGCGCTGCACGCGGTCGCCCATCGTCGCCAGGCGCGCCATCACGCGGCGGCTCATGTCGGCGAGCGGCGCGATCTCGTCCGCGCCGCCGAGCGCGATCGCCTCGCGCGGCATCCCGAACACGATGCAGCTTGCTTCGTCCTGCGCGAACGTGTGAGCGCCCGCGCGTTTCATTTCCAGCAGGCCGGCCGCGCCGTCGCGGCCCATCCCGGTGAGGATCACGCCGATCGCGTTCTTGCCCGCGTGCGTCGCCGCCGAGCGGAACAGCACGTCGACCGACGGGCGGTGCCGGTTCACCGGCGGCTCGTCCGACAGTTGCGCAATATAGTTCGCGCCGCTTCTCGCGAGCAACAGGTGCGCGTGGCCCGGCGCGATGTACGCATGGCCCGGCAGCACGCGTTCGCCGTGCTCGGCTTCCTTCACCGCGATCCGGCACAGGCCGTTCAGCCGCTGCGCGAACGACTTCGTGAAGCCCGGCGGCATGTGCTGCGCGATCAGCACGGCCGGCGCATCCGGCGGCAGCGGCGTCAGCACTTCGCGGATCGCCTCGGTGCCGCCCGTCGACGCGCCGATGATGATCAGCTTCTCGGTACTGACGAGCGGGTTGTTGATCATCGGCGCGGCCGCGTGGCTGTCCGCCGCGCGTGCGACGGCCTGCGGCTGCGGCGCCTGGCGCACGCGCGCGCGCGACGCCGCGCGGATCTTGTCGGCCAGCTTTTCCGCGTAGTCGAGCATCCCGTCGCGAATCCCGACGCGCGGCTTCGTGACGAAATCCACCGCGCCGAGTTCGAGCGCGCGCAGCGTGATTTCCGAGCCGCGCTCGGTCAGCGACGACACCATCACGACCGGCATCGGCCGCAGGCGCATCAGCTTCTCGAGGAAGTCGAGCCCATCCATGCGCGGCATTTCGACGTCGAGCGTGAGCACGTCGGGGTTGTGCTGCTTGATGAGCTCGCGCGCGACGAGCGGATCGGGCGCGGTCGCGCACACCGTCATGTCGGGCTGGCTGTTGATGATCTCGGTCATCAGGCTGCGGATCAGCGCCGAATCGTCGACGCACAATACTTTGATCTTCTGCACTGCGGTCATGCCTCCTGCTTTCTTGATAGGTTCGCCGCATGCGGGCTCCCGGCGTACGGGTTCGCCGCCCGCACGCCGCCGGAGCCGGCCGGCGCCGCGCCGCGCGCGCCGAACAGCTCGATGCGCGGACGCGCCGGCTGCGGCGCCGCCGGCCGCTTCGCCGCGAACAGCTCGACCTGCGGACGCGGCCGTGCGGCGCGGGCGCGATCGGCCTCGCGCGCGAGCGCGGCTTCGCGCTCGGTGACGCCCGGCACCTGCAGCCGCAGCTTCTTCACCATCGCGCGCCCGCTGTTCGGCATGAACGCGACCTTGCGCGGGTGGACGCCCTGCAGGTCTTCCGCGGTGATGCGGATGCGCTCGAGCGCGAGATAGCGGCGCACGAAATCCGCGTTGCGATCGCCGATGTTGATCGTCGTCATCCCGGCCAGCACGGCCGCGCCGCCGCACCCCTTCGCCTCGATCCGTTCGCGGCGCCCGCCGGCCTTGATCAGTTCGTTGATCAGCACTTCCATCGCATACGCGCCGTAGCGCATCGATTCCGACGCGGCCGCGCCCGGGTCGGCGCCGTCGTCCGGCAGCATGAAGTGGTTCATCCCGCCGATCCGCGCATACGGGTCGTGCAGGCACGCGGCGACGCACGAGCCGAGCACGGTCATCAGCACCATGTCCTCGGACGTCGTGTAGAACTCGTTCGGCAACAGCTTCACGCCGGGCAGGCCGAAGTGGTTGTCGAAGTAGCGATTGGTCGCGATCGGCAGTGCGCTCATCCGCGATCTCCATAGGCAGGCACGGCGCCCGCGGCCCGCGCCCGCACCGGCGACGGCATCGGGGCCGCCGCAGGCGCCTGCGCGCCACGCGGCCGCGCACCCTGCGCGGCGTCGCGTGTCAGTTCGTACACCGTCTGCCCGCGCAGCCGGAACGCCTGCGACACATACGTGAAGTTTTCCGAATGGCCGGCGAACAGCAGCCCGCCCGGCTTCACGAGCGGCTCGAAGCGCGACAGCACCTGCCCCTGCGTCGGCTTGTCGAAATAGATCATCACGTTGCGGCAGAAGATCGCGTCGAACGGCTTCCCGATCCCGTAGTCGGCATCGGTCAGGTTCAGCTGCTCGAAGCGGATCATCGCGCGCAGCTCGGGGCGCACCTTCACGCGGCCGGCCTGCGGGCCCGTGCCCTTCAGGAAGAAGCGCTTCAGCCGCTCGGGCGACAGGTGCTTGACCTGGTCGTACGTATAGATGCCGGCTTCCGCCTTCGCGAGCACCTGCGTGTCGAGATCGGTCGCGAGGATCGACGCGCCGCGCGCCGCCGAATCGCCGAGCGCCTCGATCAGCGTGATCGCGATCGAATACGGCTCCTCGCCGGTCGACGCCGCCGAACACCAGACCGACACCGGCGCCGGCCGCCCTTTCACGAAATCCGACAGGATCGGGAAATGGTGCGACTCGCGGAAGAACGCGGTCAGGTTGGTCGTCAGCGCGTTGGTGAACGCTTCCCACTCGAGCGGATCGTCTTCCTGCTCGAGCAGGTCGAGGTAGTCGCGGAACGTGTCGAGGCTGCGTGCCCGCAGCCGCCGCGCGAGACGGCTGTACGCCATGTCGCGCTTGTGCTCGGACAGCGAGATCCCCGCGCGTTGGTGGATCAGCGCGCGGATGCGTGCGAAATCCGCGCCCGTGAACGCGAAGTCGCGCCCCGGCTCGCCCGCGCGGGGCGACGCATCCGGTGCATCGGGTCGAAACGGCGCGCGCGCGTGCGGCATGGTTTAGAAGGTCTCCCAGTCGTCGTCGGACGTGCCGGCTGCGGCCAGCGCCGGCTTCTCGCCGTTCAGCGCCGGGCGCACGAGCGCGGGCTTCGCGGCCGGCTTGTCCGCCGGTGCGGCCGACTTCGCGAGGCGCGGGCCGTAGCCGCCTGCGGCGGTGCCGCGGGAAGCCGGGGCCTCCTTCTGCGTGCGCGCAGCGGTGTCGGCCGCGCGCTTCGGTTCGTGGCTGGCGCCCGACGCCGCCGCACGCGATGCCGGCGCGGCACGGCGGGCCGGTTGCGCAGCCGCCTGCGGGGCCGGCAGCGCGGCGACCGGCGCCGCGTCGTAACGCGGCTCCGACGGCAGTGCCGGCACGGCCGCCGGTTCATGCGCGACCGGCCGCGCGGCACTGTACGCCGGCGCGAGCACGATGCCGCCCGCGACGCGCCAGCCCGACACGATCGCCTTCATCTGGCGCGTCTGCTCCTCGAGCGACGCGGCCGCGGCCGCGGCCTGCTCGACGAGCGCCGCGTTCTGCTGCGTGACCGAATCCATCTGGCCGACCGCGCGGTGGACCTGCTCGATGCCCGTCGACTGCTCGTCGGACGCGGCGCTGATCTCGCCCATGATGTCGGTCACGCGGCGCACGGCCTGCACGATCTCGTCCATCGTCGAGCCCGCGCGCGACACGAGCGCCGACCCGCTTTCGACCTTCCCGGCCGAATCGCCGATCAGCTGCTTGATTTCCTTCGCGGCGCTCGCGCTGCGCTGCGCGAGCGAGCGCACCTCGCCCGCGACGACCGCGAAGCCGCGACCCTGCTCGCCCGCACGTGCGGCTTCGACCGCCGCGTTCAGCGCGAGGATGTTGGTCTGGAACGCGATGCCCTCGATCGTGCCGATGATGTCGACGACCTTGCCCGAGCTCGCCGCGATGTCCTGCATCGTCGACACGACCTGGCCGACCACGTCGCCGCCCTGCGTCGCGATGTCCGACGCGTTCACCGCGAGCTGGCTCGCCTGCCGCGCGTTCTCCGCGTTCTGCCGTACGGTGCCCGTCAGCTGCTCCATGCTCGATGCGGTTTCCTGCAGCGACGCGGCCTGCTCCTCGGTGCGCTGCGACAGGTCGATGTTGCCGGTCGCGATCTCGCGCGCGCCGACGTCGATCGACTCGGTGCCGCGATGCACGGCCTGCACCATCGTCGTGACGGCGTCCTGCATCCGCTTGATGCCGCCGAACAGGCGGCCGATCTCGTTCGTGCTGAACACGTTCACCGGGTGCGTGAGGTCGCCGCCGGCGATGCGCTCGAAGTGCGCGATCGCGTCCTCGAGCGGCTTCACGATCAGCCCGCGCAGCACGAAGCGGATCGCGATCACGATGACGAACGCGATCGCGATGCCGGCCGCGATCAGCGCGACCATCAGCGAGATCTGCGACTGCGTCGCGGCCTGGCGTTCTTCCGCGCGCTTCTGCAGCGACGCGACCACGGCCGACGCGGCCTGGTCGTACGCGACGAACATCGGGCTGATCTTGGTGTCGGCGATCGCGTGGTACCCGGCCATGTCGCCGGCGCGCGCGGCCGTGAACTCCGGCTCGACGCCTTCCTTCACGATCGTCGTGTAGCGCGCGGTGAGTTCGTCGACGAGCGCCTGCTCGACGCCAAGCTTCGGCGTCGACTGGAACGCCTGCCAGTTCTGGTTCGACTTGTCGAACAGCACCTGCGCGCGGTCGAGCACCTTGGCCGCTTCGGCCGTGTTGCCGGCTTCCGTCAGCGAGCGGAAACGGTCGAGCGACACGCGCGCGCGCAGCAGGTACGACGACGTGTCGTCGAGCGTGTGGATCGCCGGCAGGTCGACGTGCGCGATCTCGTCGAGCGAGCGGCTCGCATGATTCAGCGCGTAGAGGCCGAGCCCGCCGACCGCGGCGGCCAGGCACACGAGGATGAGTCCGACCGCCGTGAGCGTCGTGCGGATCGACCAGTTATGCAACATTGCAGATTCTCCCGAAATTGCTGCGCGCGCGGCGCGCTTACCCGCCGAGCGTCTCGATCAGCGCCATTTCACGGCTCGACATCAGCTTCTCGATGTCCATCAGGATCAGCATCCGGCCGTCGACCGTGCCGAGGCCCGTCAGGTACTCGGTCGTCAGCGTCGCGCCGAATTCCGGCGCCGGCATGATCTGGTCGGTCTGCAGCGTCAGCACGTCCGACACGCCGTCGACCACCATCCCGACCACGCGATGCGCGACGTTCAGGATGATCACGACGGTCTGGTGGTCGTACTCGACACGGCCGAGATGGAACTTGATCCGCATGTCGACGATCGGCACGATGATCCCGCGCAGGTTGATCACGCCCTTGATGAACTCCGGCGCGTTCGCGATGCGCGTGACGCTGTCGTAGCCGCGGATTTCCTGCACTTTCAGGATGTCGATCCCGTATTCCTCGTCGCCGAGCGTGAACACGAGGAATTCCTGGCCCGTCGCGTCGCCCTGCTCCGCGTCGCGGCGGCTGTTTGCCGCGTTCGCCGCGGCCGGATTGATCATTTGGACTTCAGCAGACACGTTTGCCCCCAATCGGTTGATGGCGAGAGTCAGAACATCGCGAGCTCGGCGCCGGCACGGGCGCCGTGCATCGCACGGGTTTCGCGGTTCAGCGCCGCGACGTCGACGATCAGCGCGACGCTGCCGTCGCCGAGGATGGTCGCCGCCGAGATGCCATGCACCTTGCGGTAGTTGGTTTCGAGGTTCTTCACGACCACCTGCTGCTGGCCGACCAGCTCGTCGATCAGCATCGCAAAGCGGCGGCCCTCGGTTTCCATGATCGTGACGATCCCCTGCGTCGGGTCGGTGCGCGCGTCCTCGACCGAGAACACCTCGTGCAGCGCGACCAGCGGCAGGTATTCACCGCGCACGCGCACCACGCGCTCGCCGTTGCCGACCGTGTAGATGTCGTCGTTCGACGGCTGCAGCGACTCCATCACGAAGTTCAGCGGCAGGATGAAGATCTCGTTGCCGACCTTCACCGACATCCCGTCGAGGATCGCCAGCGTGAGCGGCAGCACGATCCGCGTGGTCGTGCCGCGGCCGGCCAGCGACGTGATCTCGACGTGGCCGCCCATCGACTGGATGTTGCGCTTCACGACGTCCATCCCGACGCCGCGGCCCGACACGTCGGTCACCGTCTCGGCGGTCGAGAAGCCCGGCGCGAAGATCAGCTGCCAGACTTCGTCGTCGCTGATGTTGTCGGACACCTGCATGCCCTGCTTCGCGGCCTTCGCGAGGATCCGCTCGCGGTTCAGGCCCGCGCCGTCGTCGCTCACCTCGATCACGATGTTGCCGCCGTGATGCGCGGCCGACAGCACGAGCTGGCCGACCGCGTCCTTGCCGGCGGCGACGCGCTTGTCCACGGTTTCGATCCCGTGGTCGAGGCTGTTGCGCACGAGGTGCGTGAGCGGATCGATGATGCGTTCGATCAGGCTCTTGTCGAGTTCGGTGGCGCGGCCGTAGGTCTGCAGTTCGATCTGCTTGCCCATCTTGCCGGCGATGTCGCGCACCAGGCGGGGGAAGCGGCTGAAGACGTAGTCCATCGGCATCATCCGGATCGACATGACCGCTTCCTGGAGGTCGCGGGCGTTGCGTTCCAGCTGCTCCATGCCGTTGAGCAGGCGGTCGTGCAGCACCGGGTCCAGCGTCGACGCGGTCT
>JAIRVP010000048.1 GCA_031253835.1 Burkholderia sp.
CGGGTGCGATCCAGCATCTGGCCGGCATGAAGGATTCGAAGGTGATCGTCGCGATCAACAAGGATCCGGAAGCGCCGATCTTCAGCGTGGCCGACTACGGCCTCGTCGGCGACCTGTTCTCGACGGTCCCCGACCTTCGCGCCGCGCTCGGCTGACGGCGAACGACGGCCGAGCATGCCTTTGCGCCTCTCATCCCCCCGACCGCATCCGAGTGCGAACGATGACCCTGACGTCGAGCGACGTGCTGCTGTTCCTGACGGGCCTGCTGACGCTGTTCTGTCCGCCCGTCGCGATCCCGATGTATGCGGCGGTCACCGGGCATTTCCCGGACGCGACGCAGCGGCAGATCGCGTTCCGGCTGTTCGCGTGGATCGCGACGCTGATGGTCGGTGCGGTGTGGGGCGGGCAGTTCCTGCTGCGCATGCTCGGCCTGACGCTCGGCGCGTTGACGTTGACCGGCGGCCTCGTGCTGTGCCTGTGGTCGATCCCGATGATGCGCGGGACCGCGAACGACGAGCGCAGCGGCGGCGACACGCGGCTCGAGTACGCGCAATGGCGCAACTACATCGCGGTGCCGCTGATCTTCCCGCTGTCGATCGGCAGTGCGGTGATGTCGCTCGTGATCACGACCGCGACGCGCTTCCATACGCCGACCGACCTGCTGGCCTTGAGCGCCGCCTGCGTGCTGCATGCCGGCGTGATCGGGCTCACGTATGCGTGCTCGGCGTCGTGGTGCCGGCGCCTCGGCGAGATCGGCAGGACGCTGGTCGAGCGGCTGTCCGGCATCGTGCTGACCGCGATCGCGTTCCAGATGCTCGCGCAGGGCGTCCGCGAACTGCTGCCGGGCCTCGCGCACTGACGTCATCGGCCGGCGGTCGATCCTCAAACCTGTTCTGAAGAATGGAAACGACATGAAAACAGTAGGCATGTACCTCGTCGACCTGCTCGCGGCGTATGGCGTCGACACGGTGTTCGGCATTCCCGGCGTGCACACGATCGAGCTGTACCGCGGCCTGGCCGGCAGCGCGCTGCGTCACGTGAGCGCGCGCCACGAGCAGGGCCTCGGCTTCATGGCGGACGGCTATGCGCGCGCGACCGGCAAGCCCGGCGTGTGTTTCGTCATTACCGGGCCCGGCATGACGAACATCGCGACGTCGATGGCGCAGGCGTATGCGGATTCGATCCCGATGCTGGTCATCTCGAGCGTCAACGCGTCCGGCGACATCGGCTCGGGCAACGGCCACCTGCACGAACTGCCAGACCAGCATGCGTTCGCGGAGAACGTGGCCGCGTTCAGCTACACGGTGCCGCGCGCCGACGCGTTGCCGCAGGCGATCGCGCGCGCCTTCGCGGTGTTTTCCGGCGGCCGCCCGCGCCCCGTCCACCTCCAGATCCCGCTCGACGTGCTCGCGGCCCCCGCCGATGCGCTGCCGCCCGTGCCGGCCGCGCCGCCGCGCATCGCGCCCGGTCCCGCGTCGGCCGAGGGCATCGACGCGTTCCGCGCGAAGGCGGCCGCCGCGCGTGCGCCGCTGATCCTCGCGGGCGGCGGCGCGCTCGACACGGCCGACGACGTGCGCTGGCTCGCGGAAGCGCTCGACGCGCCGGTCGTGATGACGATCAACGGGCGCGGCGTGCTGCCGCCCGCGCATCCGCTCGGCATCGCGTGGTCGGCGTCGAGCGACGCGGTCCGCGCGCTGATGCGCGACAGCGACCTGATCGTCGCGCTCGGCACCGAACTGGGGCCGACCGACTACGACCTGTATGCTACGCGCGGCTTCGCGATGCCCGCGCCGCTCGTGCGGATCGACCTCGATCCGCAGCAGCTGTGCCGCAACGCGGTGCCCGCGCTGCCGCTGCTCGGCGACGTCGGCGAAACGGTGCGCGCGCTGCGGCGCGTGTGGCCGGCCGATACGCGTGCCCGTGAAGACGGCGACGGCATCGAGCGCGCGGCGACGTGCCGCGCGGCTGCACGTCAGGAACTGAACGACGAGATGCGGCGCGATCTCGCATTGCTCGACAGCGTGCGCGACGCGTTGCCCGAGGCGGCGATCGTCGGCGATTCGACGCGCATCGTCTATGCGGGCAACGTCGGCTTCGCGGCGCCGCGCCCGCGCAGCTGGTTCAACGCATCGGTGGGATTCGGTTCGCTGGGCTACGGGCTGCCGGCCGCCGTGGGGGCGAGCCTCGGCGACGCGTCGCGGCCGGTCGTCTGCATGGCCGGCGACGGCGGGTTCCAGTACACGCTCGCGGAGCTCGGCACCGCGGTGCAGCATCGCGCGCGCGTGATCGTCGTGCTGCTGAACAACGGCGGGTACGGGGAGATCAAGCGCGCGATGGTCGACGGCGGCGTGGAGCCGGTCGGCGTGGACCTGCACACGCCGGATTTCGTTGCGATCGCGCGGGCGTACGGGTGGGGCGCGCAGCGGGTCGAGGAAGGCGCATCGCTGGCCGGCGCGCTGGGCGAAGCGGCCGCGCACGATGCGCCGTACCTGATCGAGATTCGCGCCGTCTGAAAACGCCAACGGCCTCGCATGGCGAGGCCGTCGTGTTCGCCGCCGGTTGCGCGGCGGCGCATGCGCGCGTCAGGCGCGCTTGCGGGCCGTCTTCGGCGGCGGGAGGAACGTATCGACGACGCGCAGGCAGCTCGTCAGCGCGTCAGCCGCGGTGAACGACGTCGGGTCGCGCGCGAGTTCCAGCCAGAAGCCGTCGATCACGGCCGTCAGCGTCAGTGCGGCGAGATCGCTGTCGACGGTGCCGCCGCGCACTTCCGCGATCTGGTCGAACAGCTTCTTCAACGCCTGGCGGTAGCCGCTGTACAGCTCCTTGTGCGCCTTGCGGATCACCGGGTCGCTGTGCGCGACGCTCCAGAAGCCGAGCCAGACCTTCACGTTCTTCGGCGCGAAGACCGGCGCCGCGAAACACACCTTGATGATCGCATCGAGCTTTTCCTCGGGGCCCGTCGCGTTCGCGGCTGCCGCGCGCGACACGTCGAGCAGGTCGGTCGCGAGCCGCTTGTAGGTCTGCGCCATCAGCTCGTCTTTCGACTGGAAGTGATGGTTGATCAGCCCGCGCGAGACCTTCGCTTCCGCACAGATGCGGTCGATCGTCGTCTCGGAATAGCTGTAGCGCGCGATGCAGCGCATCGTCGCGTCGATGATCGATTGCTGACGCACCGCGGGTGTTTCTCGGATGCCGCGGCTGCGCGTCGGAACCGGTGCCGTGCCAGGAGTCTTTTTCACGTGGTGACCTTACGGAATCGTCATGGCACCGATTATAGGGGAGTGCCGGACGCTTGTTCAATTGCACCGGTAAAAGCGTCGTGAAACCCGCGAAAACCCTTGCTCCGGATTTTTTTAAAACTGTTGAACCACTGTTCAACAGAGCCTATACTCGACTCCGCATGAGGTTGGTCGGCCATTCAACAAGACGCTGCGATCCCGCACGGGACGGGCGTGAGGAATCGACACAGGAGACAGCATGTTGGCGCGGGTCGAAAGCGTGAAACCGGTCGTCGAGGAACGCGTGCAGGTGGAAGACCTGCACAAGCGGTTCGGCGAGCTGGAGGTGTTGAAGGGCGTGTCGCTGAGCGCGCGCGAAGGCGAGGTGATCTCGCTGATCGGCGCGAGCGGATCGGGCAAGAGCACGCTGCTCCGCTGCATCAACCTGCTCGAGACGCCGACCCGCGGGCGCATCGTCGTCGACGGCGAGGAGATCGGGCTGAAAGTCGACCGCAAGGGGCGCACCGTGCCGACCGATCCGCGCCAGGTCGAGCGGATCCGCACGCGGCTCGGCATGGTATTCCAGAGCTTCAATCTGTGGGCGCACCGTACGGTGCTCGAGAACGTGATCGAGATGCCCGTGCACGTGCTGCGCGAATCGCGCGCCGAAGCGATCGCACGTGCCGAGCAGCTGCTCGAGCGCGTCGGCCTCGCCGACAAGCGCAACGTCTATCCCGCCTTCCTGTCCGGCGGCCAGCAGCAGCGCGTCGCGATTGCGCGTGCGCTGGCCATGCGGCCGAAAGTCATGCTGTTCGACGAGCCGACCTCCGCGCTCGATCCCGAACGCGTCGGCGAAGTGCTGAAGGTGATCCGCGATCTCGCGTGTGAAGGCCGCACGATGATTCTCGTCACGCACGAGATGGCATTTGCGCGCGACGTGTCGAACAAGGTGCTGTTCCTGCACCAGGGGCGCGTCGAGGAGAGCGGCACGCCGGCCGAGATCTTCGGCGCGCCGCAAAGCGAACGCTGCCGCCAGTTCGTCAACGCGCACCGGCAACACCACTGAGCGACGGGCGCGGCCCGCGAGCGCGGGCCGGCCGCACCGATCCCTATCTTTCCCGCAAGGAGTCCGACCATGAAACGCGTCGTCCGCAGTCTGCTGTGCCTGTTCAGTCTCGTCGTCGCGGCGCTCGCGCCGCTCGGTTCCGCGCATGCGTCGTCAGGCGTGCTGCGCTTCGGCGTCGCCGCCGAGCCGTATCCGCCGTTCCTGATGAAGAGCCCGACGGGCCAGTGGAGCGGCTTCGAGGCCGACCTGATCCGCGCGCTGTGCGACCAGATGAAGGCGAAGTGCGAGATCAAGGAAGTGTCGTGGGACGGCATCATCCCGGCGTTGCTCAGCGACAAGATCGACGTGATCTTCAACTCGATGTCGATCACGCCGGAACGCCAGAAGGTGATCGCGTTCTCGCGGCCGTACTACGAGACGCCCGGTACCTTCGTCGGCGCGAAGAACACGAAGCTCACGCTGACGCCCGACGGCCTGAAGGGCAAGGTGATCGGCGTGCAGGGATCCACCGCGAACGCCGAGTTCATCAAGATGGCCTACGGCAAGGGGGCGACGGTGCGCCTGTACAACACGCAGGACGACTGCAACGCGGATCTCGTCGCGGGCCGGATCGACACGATGTACCTCGACCAGCTCGGCATCCTCGATTTCCTGAAGTCGAAGGACGGCGCGGCGTTCGAGCTGAAGGGCCCCGGCAGCGTGAAGATGGATCCGGCGGTCTTCGGCTACGGCGTCGGCGCGGGCATGCGCAAGGCCGATGCGCCGCTGAAGCAGCAGATGGACGCGGCACTCGAGCAGCTGCATGCATCGGGCAAGTACGCGCAGATCGCGAAGAAGTATTTCCCGATCGACCTCTGGCCGCACTGATCGTACGGAATCGCACGGATACGGGCATATCGGCGCAGGCACGCACGGACGAGGAGGCGGCATGGACGGTTGGGGATGGGTGAGCTACCTGGGCATGGACCCGGACGGCTGGGGCGTCGCGCTGCTGCAGGGCGCGGGCGTGACGCTCGAGATTTCGTTCGGCGCGTTCTTCGTCGGCATCGTGCTCGGGTTGCTGGGCGCGGCCGCGAAGCTGTCCGGCATCCGTGTGCTCGTGCGGATCGCACAGGGTTACACGACGCTGTGCCGCGCTGTGCCCGAACTGCTGCTGATCCTGCTGCTCTACTACGCGGGCACCGACGCGATCAACCTGCTGATGACGGCGATCGGCGTCGGGCCTGTCGCGGTGAACGGCTTCGCGGCGGCGGTGATCGTGCTGGGCATCGTGCAGGGTGCGTATGCGGCGGAGATCATCCGTGGCGCGATCCTTGCAATCCCGTACGGACAGATCGAGGCCGGCCGCGCGTTCGGCGCGCCGCCGGGGCTCGTGTTCCGGCGCGTGACGCTGCCCGCGATGGCGCCGTACGCGCTGGCCGGTTTCGCGAACCTGTGGCTGATCCTCGTGAAGGACAGCGCGCTGATCAGCGTGGTCGGCTACAGCGAGCTGCTCTACACCGCGAAGCAGGCGGCCGGCTCGACGCGCGAATACATGCACTACTACCTGATGGTGGCCGCCGTGTATTTCGTCATCACGTCGCTGTCCGGCATGCTGTTCCGCGAGATCGAGCGCCGCTTCGGCCGCTGGATGCCGGCATCGTGAGCCGCGCCGTCCCGGCCCGCGCACTTTCCCATCGAACCGGATCAACGTCATGGATCTGAGCGTACTGTCCTCCTACGGGTCGCTGCTGTTGCTCGGCGTGCTGACCACCGTCAAGCTGCTCGTCATCTCGGCCGTGTTCGGCTTCGGGCTCGCGATCGTCGTCGCGTTCGCGCGGCTGTCGCCGAATCCGGTCGTCGCGCGCGTCAGCAAGGCGTTCACCGAAGTGATCCGCGGCACGCCGCTGCTCGTGCAGATCTACCTGATCTACTACGGCGTCGGCTCGCTGTTCGCGGGCTGGCCCGCGCTGCGCGACAGCGTGCTGTGGCCGTTCCTGCGCGACGGCTTCTGGTATGTCGCGTTCGCGCTCGTGATCAGCGTCGGCGCGTATGTCGGCGAGGTGCTGCGCGCGGGCTTGCGCGGCGTGCCGAAGGGCGAGATCGAGGCCGCCCGCGCGATGGGGATGCGCCCGTCGATGATCGCGCGGCGCGTGTGGCTGCCGCGTGCGGTCCAGATCCTGTTGCCGACGCTGGCGGGCGAGACCGTGATGCTGCTGAAATCGACGGCGCTCGCGTCGACGGTCGCGGTGATGGACGTGCTCGGCGCCGCGAACTACATCCGCGCGCAGACGCTGCGGACCTACGAGCCGCTGCTGGCGATCGCGGTGATCTATGTCGCGCTCGCGTTCGTGATCGAGCGCGCGTTCGGCCGGCTCGAGCGGCGCGTGCCCGTGCGCATGCCGCGCTGAACGAACCCACTGACGGTGCGGCGGCCACCCGGGCGCCGCACGATGGAGGATGCATGAACTATTCGAAGCTGGTCGACCGGCTGCAGGGCAAGCGCACGAGCGCGTGGGACATCCATTACGCGGCGCAGCAGGCCGTCGCTGCCGGCGAGCCGGCGATCATCCTGAGCGTCGGCGATCCCGATTTTTCGACGCCGGAGGTCATCGTCGAGCGCGCGGTTGCCGCGCTGCGCGGCGGTGATACCCACTACAGCGAAGTGCGCGGGCGAGCCGAACTGCGTGCGGCGATCGCGCGCGAGCACACGAGCGGGTCGGGGCAGGCGGTCGGTCCGGAACACGTGATCGTGACGGCCGGCGCGCAGAACGCGTTGTTCGCGATGGCGCTGTGCCTGTGCGAGGCCGGCGACGAAGTGCTGGTGCCGGAGCCGATGTACCTCACGTACGAGGCGAGCGTGCGCGCATCGGGCGCGACGCTCGTGCCGGTGCCCGTCGACGCGTCGCGCGGTTTTCATCTCGACTTCGATGCGCTCGAAGCGGCCGTGACGCCGCGCACGAAGGCGATCTTCTTCGCGACGCCGTGCAACCCGACCGGCGTCGTGATGCCGCGCGCCGACCTCGAGCGGATCGCGCGGCTCGCCTGCGAGCGCGATCTGTGGGTCGTGTCCGACGAGGTGTATGCGGCGCTGACGTTCGAGCGCGACATGGTCAGCATCGCGTCGCTGCCGGGGATGGCCGAACGCACGGTGACGATCGGCAGCCTGTCGAAATCGCACGCGATGCCGGGCTGGCGCGTCGGCTGGGCGATCGGCCCGACGGAGTTGATCGAGCATGCGGAGCGGCTCGCGCTGTGCATGCTGTACGGGCTGCCGGGGTTCATCCAGCAGGCGGCCGTCACCGCGCTCGACAACCGGGCCGCGATCGTCGCCGACATGCGCGAACTCTACCGGCGCCGCCGCGACCTTGCCTACGCGCGCCTGCGCGACGTGCCGGGGCTGCGCTGCCTGCTGCCGGAAGCCGGGATGTTCATGATGGTCGACGTGCGCGGCACCGGGCTCGATGCGCATGCGTTCACGTGGGGGCTGTTCCGCGCGCAGCAGGTCGCGCTGCTCGACGCGAGCGCGTTCGGCGACACCGCGGCGGGATTCGTGCGCTTCGGCTTCGTCGTCGACGACGCGCAACTGGCCGACGCGTGCGAGCGCATCGCGGCGTTCGTGGCGAGTCTCGGGGCCGGTTCGCGTGCATCATCGTGACTCGACGCGAATGACACCTCGAACCTGACGGAGGCAACACAATGATCGAAACGCTGACATGGCCGGTGCCGGGCGACGGCGGGCAGCCGCTCGCGATCCGCGCGTGGCGGCTGTCGGCCGGCGACGGGCCGCGCGTGCACCTGCAGGCCGGCGTGCATGCGGACGAGATCGCCGGCATGCTCGTGCTGCACCGGCTGCTGCCGCAACTGTGCGCCGCGCACGATCGCGGCGTGCTGCGCGGCACCGTGACGGTCGTGCCGCAGGCCAACCCGCTCGGGCTGTCGCAGTTCCGGCAGGGGCGGCTGCTCGGCCGCTTCCACGAAACGACGCACCGCAATTTCAACCGGCATTTCCATGAATCGGCCGCGACGCGCAGGCCGGCGACGACGTTTGCCGCGTGGCAGCGCACGCTGCTCGCCGCCGCGTGCGACGCCGACATCGTGCTCGATTTCCATACCGATTCCGAGGCGCTGCCGTACCTGTACCTGCATCGCGATCTGTGGCCGGCCGGCCGCGATCTCGCGGCGGCGCTCGGCGTCGATGTCGCGATCCTGTGGGACGAGGACGAAGACGGCGCATTCGAAGGGGCCGTCGCCGCGCACTGGCTGCGCGACGGCGGGCTGCGCGACCGGCTCGTCGCGACCGTCGAGCTGCGCGGGCAATCCGACGTGTCGGACGCGCTTGCCGAACGCGACGCCGACGGCGTGCTCGCGTTCCTGCGCGGCCGCGGCGTGATCACGGAGTCGCCCGGCGCGCCCGACTGGCACGGCGAAGCCGTGCCGATCGCGCACATGGAGACCGTGCTCGCGCCCGCGTCGGGCGTGCTCGTCTACGAACGCGAACTGGGTGCGACGGTCGAGGCCGGAGAGCGTGTCGCGCGGATCGTCGCGCATCCGGGTGTGCCCGGCAGCGAGCACGTGCTGGTCGCACCGCAGGCCGGCCGCATCGTCACGCGCAACCGCGAGCGGCTGGTCGCGCAGGGCGACGTCGCGCTGAAGCTGACGGGGTCGCGCCGGTCGGCCGGCTGGTCGGGCGGGGCGCTCGATCCGTAAGCCGCGATGCGGGCCGGCGACGGCCCGCGCGTCGAATCCGGTATTTTTCGTGTAAAGGGGGCGGAAACGAATCGACTCGCGCGATAATGCGCAAACGTTTTACCGGCATTCAATGCAATTGATTTTTCGGATCATGAATAAAACAACGAATATCCGCTACTCCGCCGGTTCGGCAAACTCCGTGTCCTTGATGGCGCTGGCAGCCGGAAGTTAACGGCCAATCTGCGAAAAACTTTAGGGTTTTTCCACCGCAATTATTCATTTCAATTTCCTCAATGACCGATTGATTTTCGGTCATCGGACAGTCATACACCATCCCCGATAATTCGCCGCTCACATTCTTTCAATAGACCAAAGGGCGATCGAAGCCGGATCGCTGCGGGGAGCTGTACTCATGACCATCCGTCATCGCATTACGCTGCTAGTCGTCCTGACGTTCTTCGCGCTGTCCGCGATCGGCATCTATGCCGTGTACCAGACACGCAAGAGCGCGTCCGAGGTACGTCAGGTTACCCAGGGCATCGTGCCGAGCGCGCTCGCGTCGGCCGATCTCGTCGCCGATGTGAAGAACATCCAGATCGCGACGATGACGCTCGTCTACGCGCCCGACGCGAACACCGCCGCACAGGCGCGCGACGAGCTGAAGGCGAAGCAGGCCGCGCTGCGCACCGCACTCGACGTGCAGGCGAAGTCGGCGGTCGGCCGTGCGCAGGAAGGCCTCGTCACGCAGGCGAAGGACAGCGTCGCGAACTATTTCGCGGCGATCGACGACACCGTGAAGATGAAGGCGGACGGCAAGGCCGAGATGGCGCAGGCCTACCTGTTCGCGAACGTCGCGCAGTATCGCGACGAACTCGAAAGCATCGTCGACACGCTGCGCGTCGAGAAGAACCGCCAGAAGGACGACGCGATCAGCGCGCTGAACGGGATGCTCGCGACGACGGCGACCGCGATCGCGGGGGTCGCCGGCACGGTGATCGTGCTGCTGACCGCGCTCGGCTTCGTGCTGTATCGCCAGATCACGCGCCCGCTGATCGGGATGCAGACGGCGATGAGCGAGATCGCGACTAGCCAGGATTTCACGCGCCGCGTGCCGGTGGGCCGGATGGACGAAATCGGCCATTCGATCGTCGCGTTCAACGGGATGATCGAGAAGATCCAGGAGAACGCCGCGCAGCTCAAGCAGAAGACGGCCGACATCCAGGCGATGCTGCAGAACATGCAGCAGGGGATCCTGACCGTCGTCGAGGGCGGCGTCGTGCATGCGGAATATTCGGCGTACCTCGAAACCATCTTCGAGACGAGCGACATCGCCGGCCGCGACCTGATGGCGCTCGTGTTCGACGATTCGGCGATCGGCGCCGACGCGCGTTCGCAGGTCGATGCGGCCGTGCATGCGTGCCTCGGCGAAGACAGCATGAACTTCGAATTCAACGCGCACCTGCTCGTCAACGAAGTCGCGAAGCGGATGCCGGACGGCCGCGAGAAGTGGCTCGACCTGAGCTGGTCGGCGATCACCGACGAGACCGACACGGTCGCGCGCCTGATGCTGTGCGTGCGCGACGTGACCGAGATCCGCGAGCTGACCGCGCAGGCCGGCGAGCAGCAGCGCCGCCTCGAGATGATCGGCGAGATCTTGTCGATCAGCCAGGACAAGTTCCACGACTTCGTGCACAGCGCGAAGGGCTTCCTCAGCGAGAACGAGCGGATGATCCGCCAGCACGAGCGCGCCGATCACTCGATCGTCGCCGCGCTGTTCCGCAACATGCACACGATCAAGGGCAATGCGCGCACGTACAGCCTGCAGCACCTGACCAACATCGTCCACGAAGCGGAGCAGGCGTACGAATCGCTGCGCCGCGCGGACGGCGGCCCCGAGTGGAACCGCGACGCGCTGATGGACGACCTGGCGCGCGTGCGCGACGCCGTCGAACACTACGCGACGATCAACGCGGTCACGCTCGGCCGCAGCGGTGATCCGGCGCAGGGCGGCGCCGATTTCCTGATGGTCGAACGCGCGCATATCAGCGAAAGCCTGCGCGTGCTCGACGGCGCCGATCCGGCGAACGGTTCCGACTGGCACGCGGCGCGCGATGCCGTGCGCCGCATGCTGAGCCAGCTCGGCACGCAGGGCATCGGCGACGCGCTCGGCGGCGTGATCGAATCGCTGCCGTCGCTCGCGGCCGAACTCGGCAAGCCGGCGCCCGTCGTGCATATCGACAGCCACGGCCATCGCGTGCGCAGCGAGATCGTCGCGACGCTGAAGAACGTGTTCATGCACCTGCTGCGCAATTCGATCGACCACGGCATCGAATCGTCGGAAGAGCGGCGTGCGGCCGGCAAGACGGCGTCCGGCACGATCGACATCGCGGTCGGCGTGGGCGGCGGCGAGCTGTGGTTCGTGCTCGGCGACGACGGCCGCGGCCTCGCGCTCGACCGGATCCGCGGCATCGCGCGCGAGCGCGGCTGGATCGATGCGGGCAACGACGCGGCGCTGTCCGACGAGGATGTCGCCGAGCTGATCTTCCGGCCGGGCTTCTCGACCGCGCAAACGGTCACCGAAGTGTCGGGGCGCGGCGTCGGCATGGACGCGGTGCGCAACTTCCTGAAACGCGACGGCGGCAATATCGCGCTGCGCTTCACCGACGATCGCGCCGGCGCGCCGTATCGCGCGTTCGAGACGATCGTGTCGCTGCCGGCGCGCTTCGCGGCGGACGGTGCCGCGCACGAGCCGCGTGCGCGCATCGCGGATATCGGCGCGGCGGAGTGACGAAGTGATCGTGCAGGCGTGGATGATTCAGGTGGCCGCCGCACTGGCGGGCGGTATGGTCGTCGCGGTGGCGGCGGCGGTCGTGTTTCGCGTGACGCGCGGGCGGCTCGTCGCGGCAATGGCGCACGACGCGGACACGTTGCGCGGTGCGCTCGACGCAGCCGACGCGCGCGCGGAAGCGGCGGTGTCCGCGCATGCGGAGGCGGCCGATGCATGGGCGCAACGCGAGGCGCAGCTCGAGGCGGCGCTGGCGAGCGAGGCATCCGCGACCGGCACGCAGCGTGACGCGCTGCAGGCGCTGTCTGCCGACCGTGCGGCGCTCGCGCAGCATGCGATGAAGATCGCCGACGAAGCGGCGCGCCTGCGCGGGCTCGCCGGCACGTTCGAGCGCTGGCACGAGCAGATGATCTCGCTGACCACGCAGAACCACGACATGCGCACGAAGAACCAGGAGCTGTCGGCGATCGTCGCGCACGTATCGATTGTGTCGCTGAACGCGTCGATCGAGGCCGCGCGTGCGGGGTCGGCCGGGCGCGGCTTCTCGATCGTCGCGAGCGAGGTGCGCGGGCTGGCCGCGCGCTCGCAGCAACTGTCGAACAGCTATCGCGACAGCCTGAACCGCAACGATCTCGTGACGGCCGCGACGTTCCAGGATATCCAGGCCGGCGGCAAGATGATCACGGCCGCGCTCGCGACCGTCGAGACGCTGGCCGGGCAGTTGCACGCGCGCATCGAAGGAGAGGCGGCGTGATCAGCGCGCAGGCGAAGGCCGGCTTCGAGCGGATCTTTTTCGATGCGGCGCGCACGCGGCTCGCGTCCGGCGGCGCATGCGACATCAGGCCGTCCGCTGTTCACGAACACGGCGGGCACGATTCCGCGCATGCGCGATCGCGTTCGAAGCCGACGGTGCCCGAGCACGTCGTGGTGCTGACGATCTCGGCGCTGCATTTCCGCCTGCTGCTCGCGCTGCGCTTCAGCGACGACGACGCGACGCGCCGCCGTTTCGCCGGCGCGAGCGCGGGCACGAGCAGCCAGCGGCCGCTGCCCGAAGCGTTCATGGAAGTCGCGAACCTGTGCTGCGGCGCGATCAACCAGGCGCTGACCGTGCCGTTCCCCGATCTCGGGATGTCGACGCCGTACCTGCTGAGCGGCGCGAGCATCGACTACCTGCCCGCGCTCGCGCCCGGCCACGTGGCCGCGTACGACCTGACGCTCGACGGCGACGTGCGGGTCGGCGCGACGCTGTGCGTGTGCGCGAATGCGCCGGTCGATTTCCATCTGCCGGAAACGGCGGCCGTGGATACCGGCGGCGAGCTCGAACTGTTCTGACCGACCATCAGGAATCCATGAGATGACCGAAGACCAACCCGTCAGCAAGGTGCTCGTCCTCGACGACAGCCGCGCGCACGCCGATGCGATCAAGCGCTTCTGCGACGAGCACAACCTGATCGGCCTGACCGTGCGGCGCAGCCGGCTGCTGAAGGTGCTGCGCTCGAACATCGACCTCGGCGCGATCCTGCTGGCCGAGGATTACGGCGGCTCGCCGGCCGAGAGCGCGATCATCGCGACGCAGATCGACGCGCTGCGCCCCGAATTGCCGATCATCCTGCGCCGCGAATCGCTCGCGTCGCGCGACGGGCTGCCCGATGCGCTCGCGCGCGTCGCGTGTGCGGCCTACGTCGCGAGCGACACGACGCCGCTCAAGCGCGCGATCGACGAATACCTGTTCGGCCGCGACTACCCGAACGCGCTCGTGCGCGGCATCTCGGAGATCACCGAGGCGCGCATCGACAGCCTGTTTCCGGGCATGACGATCGAGCACGAGACGCCGTGCATCGTCCGCGACCAGATCATCTTCGGCGAAGTGTTCAGCCTGATCGCGCTCGAGAGTGCGTGGTGCCGCGGCTACATGCTGCTGCAGACGAGCGAGCAGCCGCTGCTCGACATGATCGGCGGCACGCGCGGCGACGGCCGCGCGCCGGATTTCCGCGACGTGAACAGCCTGCTCGGCGAACTGACGAACCTCGTGTGGGGCGCGTTCAAGAACCGCTATCTCGGCGACGCCGAGGCGCTGGCGCGCCATCCGGTGCAGGTGCCGCTCGTCGTCAATCACAAGCAGAAGTTCATCTCGTTCGGCGGCGACTGTCCGCAGCTCTGTTTCAAGTACCGGATGACCGATCCGGCATCGGGCCGTTCCGTCCGTCTCGACCAGCGTTTCGTGTTCAGCCTCAGCTGGTCGCCGGAGGATTTCCGCGAATCGGTGCCGGACGTCGGGCCGATGGTCGAATCGGGTGAACTCGAACTGTTTTGAAGTCAGCAACAACGAAGGAGGAATACGACATGGCAAAGATTCTGGTGGTCGACGATTCGGGCACGGTACGCGACGAAGTCGCGGGTTTCCTGCGCAATCACGGGCTGGACGTCGCGACGGCCGTCGACGGCAAGGACGGGCTCGCGAAGCTCAAGGCGACGCCCGGCGTGCGCCTCGTGATCAGCGATGTGAACATGCCGAACATGGACGGCCTGACGATGGTCGAGAAGATCCGCGGCGAACTGGCGAACACGGCGGTCAACGTCGTGATGCTGACGACCGAAAGCAGCCCGGCGATGAAGGAGCGCGGCAAGGCGGCCGGCGTGAAGGGCTGGATCGTGAAGCCGTTCAAGGGCGATGCGGTGCTCGACGCGCTGAAGAAGCTCGCGGGCTGACACACGTCGGGCCGCAGCCGGCCGGCCACCTTCGCCATCAAGGCTGCGGCTCGGGTTGCGTGGCCGTCGCGTTGCCCGGCGCAACCGGCGCGGGCGTCTGCCACTGCACGACGATCATCCCCGCGAAGATCAGCGCGACGCCCGCGATGCGGCCGGGCGTCGCGAGCCGCTGCGCGAGCCCCATCAGCCCGTAGTGGTCGATCAGCAGCGACGCGAGCATCTGCCCGGCGACGACGCAGACGATGAAGGTCGTCGCGCCGAGCCGCGGCGTCAGGATCAGCGCGAGCGTGATGTAGATCACGCCGGCAAGACCGCCGAGCCACATCCATATCGGGCGCTGCAGCGCGTCGCCGATCAGCGGCGCGTTCGCACGCGTCGCCAGCAGCACCGGCAGCACCGCGAGCAGGCTGACCGTCAGCGACGCGACGCTTGCCCACAGCGGGTGGCCGAGCGCGCGCCCGAGCGCGGCATTGCTGCCGCCCTGCAGCGGCACGAGCGCGCCGGCGACGAACGCCGCGACGGCGAGCGGAAGGGTGGCGTAGGAAAGCGAAGTCGTCATCTTGGCCGGTCTTGAAAGGATGTCGAAAAGATTGTCATCCATTAAGATGGCGAATGGAAATTCGTCTTTCGGATGCTTCATATTCGCCGCATGAATAATCTCGCCCGTATCGACCTGAACCTGCTCGTCACGCTGCATGTGTTGCTGAGCGAACGTCACATCTCGCGCGCGGCGCTCCGGCTGCACCGGAGCCAGCCGGCCGTGAGCCATGCGCTCGCACGGCTGCGCGAGATCTTCGGCGATCCGCTGCTCGTGCGGCGCGCGGGCCGGCTCGAGCTGACCGCGCGCGCGAACGAACTGGTCGAGCCGCTGAACGACGTCCTCGGCCGGCTCGGTGCATTGATCGAGCCGCCGGCGTTCGATCCGTCCGCGGCCACGCGCGTCTTTCGGATCGCGATGTCCGACTACGGCGCGCGGATCGTGCTGCCGGCGCTCGTGAAGACGCTGCGCGCCGACGCGCCGGGCATCGAACTGATCGTGTCGCAGGCCACGCGCGAGGCGATGCGCATGCAGCTGATGGACGGCGAGGTCGATCTCGCGCTCGGCGTGCTGCCTGCATTGCAGCGCGACCTGCATGCGCAGCCGCTGTTCGTCGAGTCGTTCGCATGCGTGGCCGACGCGCGCAGCTTGCCGCGCCGCGGCGAACTCGCGCTCGACGCGTGGCTCGCGCGGCCGCATGCGCTGGTCGCGATGCGCGACGGGATGGACAACGAGGTCGATCGTGCGCTCGCGCGGCTGCGGCACGAGCGGCATATCGCGGTGATCCTGCCGTTCTGGGGTGTCGCGAACGACCTGGTCGCCGGCACCGATCTCGTGCTGACCGTCGCACGCCGCAACCTCGATCGCGTGCGCGACGATGCGCGCCTGCGCGTGTTCGACCCGCCGTTCCCGATCGATTCGTTCGAGTTCGCGCAGCACTGGCACGAACGCCGGCATGGCGACGCGGCACACGTCTGGCTGCGGCAGACGATCGCGCGCGTCGCGAGCGGCGGATAGCGGCGCGGTGTCGCCGACAGCGCGCGCAATTTACAGCGCACGGTGATGTCCGTATCCTGCCGGATGCCGAGGGCGGCGTGCCTGCCTGTCATGCGCAGCACGCGCGGCATCCACAACAATCAGGAACGGGGCACCTTCCAGTGAAAATCAAGATCGACCGGGCAGGCGGCGCATGCGTGACGCTGGTGGCAGCGCTCGCCGGCGGATGCGCAGGCACCGGGCAGCAGAATGCGCAGCAGGCCGACGTCGGCGACGGTTCGTCCTACACGTGCAACCCCGTGCAGGTCGACGGGCAGGCGGCGGCGGGACGGGGCGTCTACGGGTGCCATTTCGTGCTGCACGATCCCGCGACGAAACAGGCGCTGCCGAACACGCGCTATGCGTTCGCGCTTTACACGAGCGCGGCCCTGGACAACCGGGAACTCGAAGTCGAAGGCGCGACCGACGCGCAGGGGCGCACGCTCTACATGCGTTCCGCCGCGCCGATCGATGCGGCGCGCATGGTGATCGTGCGCATGATCGGCGACGGCCCGACCGGGCGCATCCCGGTGCTGGTCCGGCCGACGGACGGCAAGCGCATCCCGTTCGCGCAGTACACGGTCACGGGCTGCAACGGCCCGTACGAAGGCATGACCGACGAAACGGGGCGTGGCGTGATGTACCGCTGCAAGACACCGTCGAGGATCGACGTGTCGTTCCATCAGTCGCGTCCCTGAGGTGAGCGAGATGGTGCCCGGATCCGGCCGCACGGCTGCGCAGCGCATGGAGATGCTGTTCGTGAAAGGTATCGTTTTCACCGTGGTCGGCGCGGGCCTGCTGACCGGCGTCGCGTTGTATGCGCAGTCGACGCGCGAATTCCTGCGGACGTCGGTCGTCGTGCCGGGCCGCGTCGTCAAGCTGAATGCCGGCCCGCATCATCCGGAGATCGCGTTCACGACGCTCGCGGGCGAGCATGTCGAGTACCCGCAGGGCGGCGAAGTCAGCGAGCAGGACGGCGCGACGGTCGAGGTCCGCTACGCGCCGGATGCGCCCACGATGACCGCGCGGCTGAATACCTTCGGTGCGATCTGGGGCGACGTGCTGATCTTCGGCGTGATGGGCACCGTGTTTTTCGGCGCGGGTGTCGGGCACCTTTGGTCGGGCGTGCGCATGTGGCGCAGCAGGCGCAACCCGGCCGCGCGCTGACGCACCGGCCCGCTATCCGGCAGAAGGCCCGGCGGTCGCGAATTCGTCGACCACGGCCTCGATCACGGCCTGCACGCGCGCGGTCTTGTAGAGATCGGCGTGGGCGACGAGCCACACGTCGAAATGATTGCAGCGCCGCGCCATCAGGCGCACCAGCTCCGGCTCGGCATCGGCGCGAAAGCACGGCAGCTCCGCAACGCCGAGCCCCGCCAGCGCGGCTTCCACCAGCATCATCGTCGACGATGTCTGGAACATCACGCGGCCGCGCGAAGTCGGTTCGCCGCACAGCGCATCCCACATCGTCGGCACCACCGGCTGCTGGTACATCACCAGATCGTGCCCGTCGAACGCGCTGCCCGCGACCGGCTCGCCGCGCTCGGCCAGGTAGCGGCGCGATGCATAGATGCCCGTTTCGAGATGCCCGAGCCGCCTGACGATCAGGTCCGGCGATTCCGGCCGCAACGTGCGGATCGCGAGGTCCGCTTCGCGGCGCGTGAGGTTGGCGATTTCCGCCGACGTCACGCATACGACGTCGATGCCGGCATGCTTGCGCCGCAGGCGGGCGAGCGCGGGCACCACGAAACGCTTGCCGAGCGAGTCGGTCGTGGCGATGCGCACGGATCCGGCCAGCTGCTCGTCGAGCCCCATCACGCGGCGCTCGATCGTGAGCGACGCCCGTTCCATCGTTTCGGCCGGTTCGAGCAGCGCTTCGCCGGCGGTCGTCAGCACGTAGAGGGTCGGCGTGCGGAGAAACAGGCGCGCCGAGAGCTCGTCCTCGAGCGCGGCGATCCGGCGTCCCACCGTCGCCTGGTCGACATTCAGTTGCGCTGCGGCGCCGCGCAGCGTACCGGTGCGTGCCAGCGCGAGGAAGAAACGGGCGTTGTCCCAGTTCATGCGGATCGATTGTGTCATCGGGCGGGCGGCGACGGACGGGAAGGGGTGATGCAGATCTGCATCAGGCAAATGCGAAATTATCACTTTTCTGCATCGCACGCCGTTCCTAGACTCCCGGGATCTGCCTGGAGGTGTCATGTCCGATTGCAATCCTGTATCCGTCCCCGTATCGATGACGGCCACATCCGGCCCGACGGCGCGCGAGCAGCGCCTGACGCTGGCGCTCGTCGCGATCGGCATGTTCATGGCCGTCCTCGATTCGACCATTGTCAACGTGGCGCTGCCCGCGCTGCGCACGAGCCTCGGCGCGACGGTCGCGGAACTCGCGTGGATCGTCGACGCGTACACGCTCAGCTTCGCCGCGCTGATCCTCGCGGGCGGCGCGCTGTCCGACCGGTTCGGTGCAAAGCATGTGTATCTCGCGGGGCTGGCGTTGTTCGTCGGCGCATCGGCCGCGTGCGGCGTCGCGTCGTCCGTGGCGATCCTCGTGGCCGCGCGCTTCGTGCAGGGCATGGGCGCCGCGCTGTTCTTGCCCGCGTCGCTCGCGGTCGTGCGCAGCACGTTCGACGTGCCGGCCGAGCGGGCGCGGGCGATTGCGGTCTGGGCCGGCATTGCGTCGGTCGCGGTCGCCGTGGGGCCGGTGCTGGGCGGCATCCTCGTCGACGATTTCGGCTGGCGCAGCGCGTTCCTGATCAATGTACCGACCGGCGCGGTCGCTTTTGCCGGCGCGGCCATGCTCGTCCGGGCGTCGACCGTGCGGCATGCACATCCGTTCGACTGGGCTGGCCAGGGTATCGGTGCGGCGGCACTTGGCGCGCTGTGTTTCGCGGTGATCGAATTGCCGACGCGCGGGCCCGGTGCGGCGGAAGTCCGCGGCGCGCTGCTGGCCGCCGCGCTCGCGGCAGCCGTGCTGGTCGTCGTCGAGCGGCGTGCGCGCCATCCGATGGTGCCGCTGGCGTGGTTCCGCGATCGCGTCTTCGTCGCGATGAACCTGATGGGCAGCCTCGTCTACGTCGGCTATTTCGGGCTGCTGTTCGTGCTGAGCCTGTACCTGCACGGGCGCTTCGGCATGACTGCACGGCAGACGGGGATGACGCTGTTGCCGTTCGCGCTGAGCTTGTCGCTGGGCAATGTGTTGTCGGGAAAGCTGCATGGCCGGATTCGTCCGGTCGCGCTGATGGCAAGCGGCCTCGGGATGGCGGCGCTGGCCATTCCGGCGATCGCCGTCGCGCTCACGCTGCGTGCGCCGTGGCCGGTGGTCTGGGCGGCCATGATCGCATTCGGCACCGGGACCGCGTTGTCGGTCGCGCCGATGATCGCGACCGTGCTCGAGCAGGTGCCTGCCGATGCGGCGGGCGTGGCATCGGGGTTCCTCAACGCGGCGAGGCAGGCCGGAAGCCTGTTCGGCGTGGCCATCGCAGGCGCCGCGACGATCCTGTTGCCGGATCTGACCGACGCGCTGTGGGCGGTCGCGGCGGTCGGTTGCGTCGCGTATGCAATCGCCGCCTTTGCCGCACGGACGGCCGGCATGACGAAAGGCGCGTGACTGGACGCGACACGGATTGTGGAGGACCATTTCGTCACGATGCTGCGAACGAACGCATGCCATGGCCGTTCGTTCGCGCCGCACTGAACCCTGCCGCACTTCGTCGAGCGAAACACCATGGAACCCGATCAAGAGACTGCCGAGCCGATCCTGTTGCGCGCTGCGCACGACGGCGTCGTCACGCTGCGGCTGAACCGGCCGCAGCAGTTCAACGCATTGTCCGAGGCCATGCTCACGAGCCTGCACGACGCGTTCGACGCACTGGCGGCCGATCCGCACGTGCGCTGCGTCGTGCTGGCCGCCGAGGGCAAGGCGTTCTGCGCGGGCCACGACCTGCGGCAGATGCGCAGCCGGCCCGAGCTCGACTACTACCGGACGCTGTTCGCGCAGTGCAGCCGCGTGATGCTCGCGATGCGCGCATTGCCGGTGCCGGTGATCGCACGTGTGCACGGCATCGCGACGGCGGCCGGCTGCCAGCTCGTCGCTGCCTGCGACCTTGCGATCGCGGCCGATACCGCGCGCTTCGCGGTATCGGGCATCAACGTCGGGCTGTTCTGCTCGACGCCGGCCGTCGCGTTGAGCCGCAACGTCACCGCGAAGCGCGCGTTCGACATGCTCGTGACCGGGCGCTTCGTCGATGCGGCGACGGCGGCCGCGTGGGGGCTCGTCAACGAGGCCGTGCCCGAGGACGCACTCGACGCAGCCGTCGCGCGCAAGGTCGCGGAAATCGTCGCGAAGAGCCCGGCCGCGGTGCGGGTCGGCAAGCAGATGTTCTATCGCCAGCGCGAGTTGCCGCTCGACGAAGCCTATGCGTATGCGGGCGACGTGATGGCGCGCAACATGATGGAAGAGGATGCGGGCGAGGGGATCGACGCGTTCCTCGAGAAGCGCAAGCCGACGTGGCGTTCGTAACGCGTTTTCATTGAGTCCCGCGGCGGTTCGCCGGACAGCAAACGGGCCGCCCGAGGCGGCCCGCAATCAACGCGGCACGTGCATCGACGCCGGTCAGCGCCCGTAGCTTCCCGTGCGCAACGCCGGCTCCGCGGTCGACGCACCAGGCGGCACGATCACGACCGGCACGCGGGGCGCGAGCGCGCACATCAGCTCGTAGCCGATCGTGCCGCTGGCTTCCGCGACGTCGTCGACCTTCACCCGATCGCCCCACAGCTCGACGCTCGAGCCGATGCCTGCATTCGGGCACGGCGTCAGGTCGACGGTGAGCATGTCCATCGACACGCGGCCGACGACGCGCGTCATCACGCCGTCCACCGCGATCGGCGTGCCGGTCGACGCGTGGCGCGGATAGCCGTCGGCATAGCCGCATGCGACGACGCCGATCCGCATCGGCTGGTCGGCCGTGAAGCGGCGGCCGTAGCCGACGGTTTCTTCCGGCGACAGCGTCTGCACGCCGATGAGCTTGCTCGTCAGCGTCATCGCGGCCATCAGCGGCGTGTCGGCGATATGGCGTGACGCGCCGGTCGGCGACGCACCGTACAGGATCGTGCCGGGCCGCACCCAGTCGCGGTGCGCGCGCGGATGCCACAGCACGGCCGCCGAATTCGATACCGAGCGCTCGCCCGGAATCCCGGCCGTGGTCGCGTCGAACTGGTCGAGCTGCCAGTCGATTTCGCCATCGTCCGCGTTCGCGAAATGCATCATCAGCGTGATCTTGCCGATCGACGGTGCGCCCGCCGCGCGTTCCCACGCGGCGCGGAACACGGCGGGCCGATAGCCGAGCCGGTTCATCCCGGAATTCATCTTGAGCTGGATGTCGATCGGCTGCCGCGGCTTCGCGGCGATCAGCAGGTCGAGCTGTTCGTCGCAGTGCACGCTCACCGTCAGCCGGTGGCGATCGGCCAGTTCGACGTCGGCCGGCTCGAAGATCCCTTCGAGCAGCAGCACGGGCTTGTCCCAGCCGAGCTCGCGCACGCGCACGGCTTCGTCGAGATCGAGCAGCGCGATGCCGTCGGCGGCCGCGAGGCCCGGGTAGATCCGCTCGATGCCGTGGCCGTAGGCATTGGCCTTGATCACGGCCCACACGCGCGATTGCGCGGCGGTGCGGCGGATGAAGTCGAGGTTGTGGCGGATGGCGTCAGGGCGGATATGGGCGACGATGGGACGGGGCATGGGGTGGCTCGGGTCGGATGTCGTTCGGCGCGCGGCGGCGCGGATTGAAACGGCGGTCTGGTGCGATAGTGCATCAGGCCAGTGTTGAGCGCTATCTTATTGGTGTTCGACCAGTTTTAATTAACGTATTTGTCGACGATTTGGTGGAAATTTTGGCGCTCAAGCAGGCTGGTCGCGGCCGCCCGTGGCCCGTGCGGCCGAGTCTCCCGTCTAGAAAACCGGTGCGCGAACCGCGCGGCGCGATGCTAAGCTCTCGGCGATCTTGTCATTGAACAATGTAATCATAACGGAGGAGACTGAGATGACGACGTCCCAGCTGTGCCTGTTCATCGTGGCGCTGTTGCCGTTCCCGATGACGTTCCTGGCCAAGGCCCGCAAGGGCTACGACAACCGCGCGCCTCGCGATTACCTCGCGAAGCTCGAAGGCTGGCGCGCACGCGCACAGGCCGCGCATCAGAATGCGTGGGAAGCGCTTGCGTTGTTCACGGCCGGGCTGGTGGTGGCTTGGCACAACGGCGCGAACGTGCATCGTGTCGACCAGCTTGCGATGGCATTCGTCGCGATCCGTATCGTCTATACGCTGATGTACCTGCTGAACTGGGCGTCGCTGCGTTCGCTCGTGTGGTTCGGCGGGATGGCGTGCGTCGTCGCGCTGTTCTTCGCCACGCCGTAAGCGGCGGTTCGGCGAAGGCGAGACCGGCTTCGCAGGCCGGCCCATCGCACGTCAGGCGCCGCCCGCGCCGCGTGCGTGACTGTCGTTGGATGCGGGCGCAACCCTCTTGGCGACGAACGGCGGCGCGTCCGCTTCGCTGCGCAGGAACGCGATCAACGGATCGAGCAGCCGGTGCCGCGTCGACGGATGGCGGCGCAGCACGAAACGCCACGACGCATCGCGCGCGAGGCCCGGCACCAGCGGCACCAGGCGCCCGCTGCGCAGTTCGGGCTCGATCAGCGGCACGCGGCCGAGCGCGATGCCCGCGCCGCCGACCGCCGCGCCGATCACCTGGCTGAAGCTGCTGTAACGGACGATCTTCGTCTCGAAGTCGCCCGGCAAACCGAATTCCGATGCCCAGTTGCGCCAGTCGATCTCGGGGCTGTCCTCGTGCATTTCCTGCAGCAGCCGCGAGCGGCACACGTGCCCCGACGCATACGGAAACAGTTCGGGGCTGCAGACCGGAAACACGGTTTCGCGCATCAGTACGTCGTCGTCGGCCCGCTGCCGGTGTGCGGGCACGTGCACGATCGCGAGGTCGACGCCGCTGCGCGCGAAATCCGGCTCGTCGTCGAGCACGACGGCATGCAGCGGCGTGTCGGGATGAAGTGAAGAGAATTCCGCAAGACGGCGCGCGAGCCACATCGACGAAAACGGCGCGTTGGCGGACACGGTCAGCCGTTGCGCGGTGCCGCGAATCTCGGCACAGGCGTCGGTCAGGCGCGACAGCGCATCGCTGACGGCCGGCAGCAGGCGCGCCCCGGCCGGTGTGAGGCTGATGCCGCCAAGCCCCGTGCTGCGTTCGAGCAGCCTGGCACCCAGCGATTCCTCGAGCGAGCGGATCTGGTGGCTGACCGCGCTGGTCGACACGTTCAACTCGACCGCCGCGCGCGCGAACCCGCCGAGGCGGACGGCCGCCTCGAAAGCACGCAGTGCGCTGAGGGGAGGAAGGTGCGACATGCCGGGTATTGTAGTTGACTCAACACCCGTTGAAAAATCATCTTTTGCCGCGCGCGGGCGGCGCGGGTAGCCTCGATCCGGTCAAGAAAAAAACTCAACGAAACACCGACCGGAGGGCTTCATGTATTTCGACCGACGACTATGGGCAATGATGGCGGGACTGCGCTGGCGGGTGGCCGCGGCAGTCGCGCTCGGGCTCGTCGCGATGGGTGTCGGCATCCTGCGTTTCGTATTTCTCGGCCGCGTGCTGGCGCTGGTTTTTTCCGGCGCGCCGGTCCGCAGCATCGGCGAAGCCGTCGTTGCAACGGCGGCCTGCGTGCTGCTGCGCGCGTGGCTCGACCATCGCCGCACGGTGCTCGCACAGCATACGGCCGGCCGCGTGCAGGCCACGCTGCGCGCGCGGCTGTTCGACCGGATCGCCGCGCTCGGCCCCGCGTGGTTCAGCGGCGAACGCACGGGCGGCGTGATGCTGGCCGTCGTCGACGGCGTCGAGCAGCTGCAAACCTTCTTCGGTGTCTACCTGCCGCAGCTCGTGATCGCCGCGTGCGCGCCGGTCATGATCTTTGCGGTGCTCGCATGGTGGGACGTGCCGACGGCCGCGATCCTGCTGGTCGCGGCGCTCGTGACGCTCGCGCTGCCGCAGCTCGTGCATCGCGCCGACAAGCGTGCGGCGCTCGCGCGCTCGGCTGCTTTCAAGGCGTTCGGCGAGGAGTTTCTCGACGCGGTGCAGGGCCTGCCGACGCTCAAGGCGTTCGGGCAGAGCACCGCGTTCGGTGCGAAGCTCGCCGCGAAGGCGCGTGCGTTGTCCGACAGCACCTTCTGGGTACTCGCGCTCGGCCTGCTGACGCGGCTCTTCACCGATCTCGGCACGGGCCTCGGCGCGGCCGCGGCAATCGCGGTGGGCGCGTGGCGCGTGCGGCACGGCGACATGAGCCTCGAAGCATTGCTGATCGTGCTGATGGCCGGCAGCGAAATCTTCCGGCCGTTGCGCGACCTGCGCGCGGTGCTGCACCAGGGGATGATCGGCCAGTCGGCGGCGACTGCGATCCACGCACTGCTCGACGCGGGCAGCCAGGCACCGGCCGCCGCCGCACCGCGCGTGACGGGCCTGCGGCCGGAGATTGCGTTCGACGATGTGAGTTTCGCGTATCCGGGGCGCCGCGCGGATGCGCATGCGGCGCTGCGCTTCACGGTTCGCGAAGGCGAAACGGTCGCGATCGTCGGGCCGAGCGGTGCAGGCAAGTCGACGATCGTGCGCCTGTTGCTGCGCCAGCACGACGCGCAAGGCGGCGCGATCCGCATCGGCGGCCACGACGTGCGCACGCTCGACGCCGACCAGGTTCGCGAAATGATTGCCGTCGTCGCGCAGGATGCGACGCTGTTCGACGGCAGTGTGGCCGACAACCTGCGGCTCGGCCGCCCCGATGCGAGCGACGCGGACATGATCGCGGCCGCGCGCGCCGCCAACGCGCACGATTTCATCTCGGCGCTGCCCGACGGCTACGCGACGCGCATCGGCGAACGCGGGCTCATGCTGTCGGGCGGTCAGCGCCAGCGCATTGCGATCGCCCGCGCGCTGCTGCGCGATGCGCCGATCCTGCTGCTCGACGAGGCGCTGTCGTCGGTCGATGCGGAAAACGAAGCGCTGATCCAGCAGGCGCTGGACCGGCTCACGCGCGGCCGCACGACGCTCGTGCTCGCGCACCGGTTGTCCAGCGTGATCGGCGCCGACCGCATCCTGGTGCTCGACCAGGGGCAGGTGGCCGACGAAGGCACGCACGCGGCGCTGATCGCGCGCGACGGCCCGTATCGCCGGCTGATGGGGCCGCAACTGGAGGCGGTCGCCGAAACCGTTGGCACGGCCGTGACGGCCGGCGCGACCGCACGCGCGTCGTCGGGGCCGCAGGTGCGGCCGCTGAACGACGACGCGGCGACGATCGGCTGGCCGGAGACGCTGCAGACGCTGCTGCGCTTCGTGCAGCCGTGGAAGGGCAAGGTGGTGCTGACCGTGCTGTTCGGGATCGGCCGCGTGCTCGCGTTCATCGGCGTCGGCGTGATCGGCGCGATGGTGGTCGGTGCGGTGTCGTCCGGCCATGCGAGCTCCACGCTCGTCACCGCGCTGCTCGTGATCGCGCCGGTGGCGGCCGTGCTGCACTGGCTCGAATCGTGGCTCGCGCACGACATGGCGTACCGATTGCTCGCGGAAATGCGCATCGCGCTGTTCGCGACGCTCGAACGCCTCGCGCCGGCCGGGCTGCTGCGCCGCCGTTCCGGCGATCTCGTGTCGCTCGCGACGCAGGACGTCGAGACCGTCGAATATTTCTACGCGCACACGCTGGCGCCCGCGTTCGTCGCGGTGCTGGTGCCGGCCGGCGTGCTGGTGCTGCTCGCGTCGATTGCGTGGCCGCTCGCGCTCGTGCTGCTGCCGTTCCTGCTGTGGGCCGGGCTCGCGCCGGTACTCGCGCGCCGCGACGTCGACCGGCTCGGCACCGGCGCGCGCGAAGCGCTCGGCCAGCTCGGCGCGCACCTGACCGAGACGATCCAGGGGCTCGCGGAGCTGACCGCGTTCCAGGCGATCGCGCGCCGGCGGGAAGCGTTCCTGGCCGAGGTCGATGCGTACCGCCGGCAGCGCGCGAAGCTGCTTGACGACCTGTCGACGCAAAGCGCCGCGCTGGAAGTCGCGAGCGGGCTCGGCGGGCTGGCCGTCGCGGCGCTCGGTGCGCTGCTGTGCGCACGCGGCTGGTTTCCGCACGCGTCGTTGCCGCTGCTGGTGCTGGTTGCCGTGGCCGCGTTCATGCCGGTCGCGGAAATCGGCCAGGTCGCGCGCCAGCTTGCCGACACGATCGCGTCGACACGCCGCTTGCGCGCGCTGGAGAAGGAGCCCGTGACCGTGACGGACGGCACGCACGCGATGCCCGGCAATCCGGCCGTGCGTTTCGAGGCCGCGTCGTTCACGTATCCGGGCCGCAGCGTCCCCGCGATCGATCGCGTGAGCTTCGACGTGCCGCCCGGCAGCACGGTCGCGCTGGTCGGCCCGTCGGGCGCCGGCAAGTCGACCGTCGCGAGCCTGCTGCTGCGCTTCTGGGATCCGCAGCAGGGCCGCGTGACGCTCGGCGGCGTCGACCTGCGCGACCTGCGGCTCGACGACCTGCGGCAGCACATCGCGCTGGTTGCGCAGGATACCTACCTGTTCAACGACACGCTCGAAGCGAACATCCGGCTCGCCGCGAACGACGCGTCCGATGCGGACGTGCAGCGGGCGATCGACCATGCGGCGCTTGGCGACTTCGTCGCGCGGCTGCCGGACGGGCTCGCGACGCGCGTCGGCGAGCGCGGCGTGCAGCTGTCGGGCGGCCAGCGCCAGCGCGTGGCGATCGCGCGCGCGTTCCTGAAGGATGCGCCGGTGCTGATCCTCGACGAGGCGACGTCCCATCTGGACACGATCAGCGAGCAGCAGATCCGCGCGGCGCTGGAGGACCTGATGACGCAGCGCACGTCGATCATCATCGCGCACCGGCTGTCGACCGTGCGCAATGCCGACCTGATCCTCGTGATCGAGCAGGGCAGCGTGATCGAAGCGGGAAGCCACGTGGACCTGCTGGCGCGGCAGGGCGCGTATGCGCGGCTCGTGTCGCACCAGGCGAGCGGGGTGACGGCGTAACCGGTGTTGTCGGCGGTTGGCTATTGACAACATATGTTGTGTGATTGTCTAATTCATCATCGCGTGATGCGAGTCACCGGCGGCGGGCGTCCCGGCATCATTTGACGGGGCGTGCCGGCCGGGCGCACGCTACACGCCACCGGAATTCGACCCTTTCGCCCGACATGCCGCTTTCCCTTTCTCCCGTCATCGCCGGTGCGCCGTTCGACATCGGCGTGCGCCTCGGCGAGCTTGCCCGCCCCGTATTCGACACGTACATGCAGCAGAGCAGCGCATGGCAGGCCGTGCGCCGCTGGCGCGGCCATCCGTTCGTCGATGCGCTGCGGCAGGCCGCGCTGGCCGCGTACTCCGATCTCGTCGCGGAGCTGGACGGGATCGCGGCGGGCATCGGCTGGCCGGCCGAGGACATCTTCCTGTGGAATTGCCGCGGCGAACTGATCCACAACGCGCCGGACGGCTGCACGACGCTTGCCGCGCGCGATGCCGACGGCACGCGCTGGATCGCGCACAACGAGGACGGCGATCCGTTCCTGCGCGAGCGCTGCCTGCTCGTCGACGTGCAGCCGGCGGGCAAGCCGGGGTTCATCAGCTTCTATTACCCCGGCTCGCTGCCGGGTCATACGTTTGCCGCGAACCGCGCGGGCATCGCGCAGGCGATCAACAACCTGCGGATCCGCACGCCGGCGCCGGGCGTGCCGCGCATGATCCTCGCGCGTGCGGTGCTCGACGCGACGTCGCTCGACGCGGCGGCCGACGTGTTGCGCGTGCATGCGCGAGCGAGCGGCTTTCATCACACGCTCGGGGCGACCGGCGATGAGCGCTTGCTGAGCATCGAGGCGAGCGTCGCGCGCTGTTCGGTGATCGACGTCGCGCGGCTCGCGGGCCACGCGAACCATCTCGTGCATCCCGGTTGCGATGCGGAGGCGCAGATCGTCACGCAGTCGTCGGCCGACCGCCAGCGCCGCGTCGACGCGCTGGCGCCCGGCATCGATACGATCGACGCAGCCGCGCTGCTGCGCGTGCTCGGCGATCGCGCGCCCGAAGGGCTGCCGATCTACCGCGACGATCCGGCCGACCCCGACGACGAGAACACGCTGGCCACTGCCGTGTTCGCGATCGGCGCGGCATCGATCGACTTCACCATTCACCAACACGGCACGCGGCGTTTCGCGACGCACATCGTGCCGTCCGGACGCGCACACGACGCATCCTGATCCATGAGGCAACGCATGACGACCGTTTTCCATCGCGCTCCGCGCGCCACCTTGCCCGTTGCCGTCGCAGGCGACGGCATCGAGATCATCGATTCCAACGGCAAACGCTATATCGACGCCTGCGGCGGCGCGGCCGTGTCGTGTCTCGGCCACAGCAACCCGCGCGTGATCGACGCGATCAAGCGGCAGGCGCAGCAACTGGCCTACGCGCATACGTCGTTCTTCACGACCGACGTGGCCGAGGAGCTCGCCGACCGGCTCGTCGACGCCGCACCGGCCGGCCTCGAGCACGTGTATTTCGTGTCGGGCGGCTCCGAGGCGATCGAGGCCGCGCTGAAGCTCGCGCGCCAGTATTTCGTCGAGAAGGGCGAGCCGCAGCGCCGGCATTTCATCGCGCGGCGGCAGAGCTATCACGGCAACACGCTCGGCGCGCTCGCGATCGGCGGCAACGCATGGCGGCGCGAGCCGTTCCTGCCGCTGCTGATCGAAGCGCACCACGTGAGCCCGTGCTATGCATATCGCGACCAGCAATCGGGTGAAACCGACGAAGCGTATGCGCAGCGCCTGGCGGACGAGCTCGAACGGAAGATCGTCGAACTCGGCGCGGAAAACGTTGCGGCATTCGTCGCGGAAACGGTGGTCGGCGCCACGGCCGGCGCGGTGCCGCCGGTCCGCACGTACCTGAAGAAGATTCGCGCGGTGTGCGACAAGTACGGCGTGCTGCTGATCCTCGACGAGATCATGTCGGGGATGGGGCGCACGGGTTATCTGTACGCATGTGAAGAAGACGGCGTCGCGCCCGACCTGCTGACGATCGCGAAAGGGCTCGGCGCGGGCTACCAGCCGATCGGCGCGACGCTCGTCAGCGACCGCATCTACCGGACGATCGTCGACGGTTCGGGCTTCTTCCAGCACGGCCACACATACCTCGGCCATGCAACGGCCTGTGCGGCCGCGCTCGAAGTCCAGCGCGTGATCGCCGAAGAGAAGCTGCTCGACAACGTGAAGGCGCGCGGCGAGCAACTGCGCGCATCGTTGCGCGAGCACTATGGCGCGCATCCGCATGTCGGCGACGTGCGTGGCCGCGGGTTGTTCGTCGGCGTCGAGCTCGTGCGCGATCGCGACACCAAGTCGACGTTCGATCCCGCGCTGAAGCTGCATGCGGCGGTCAAGCGCGAAGCGATGCAGCGCGGGCTGATGGTGTATCCGATGGGCGGCACGATCGATGGCGTCCACGGCGATCACATCCTGATTGCGCCGCCGTTCATCAGCACCGCGCAGCAGATCGATACGATCGTCGAGCGGCTGTCCGGCGCGATCGGCGCGGCGCTCGCGTCGGCCGGCGCGTGACGGCATTCATCGAACCTTGTCCGGACATCGCCATGACAAACAGACTGCCTCCGTTCGATCCCGTCTCGGCCACCGATGAGCAGAAGGCCGTGCTGGCCGACATCCTCAGCGGCCCGCGCGGCAACCTGAACGGGCCGTTCCTCGGCTGGATCGCGAGCCCCGAACTGGCCCGGCACGCGCAGAAGCTCGGCGCGTTCTGCCGCTATCGCACGGGCCTGCCGCTGCGGCTGTCGGAGCTCGCGATTCTCGTGACGGCCGCACGCTGGCGCTCGCAGGCCGAGTGGCACATTCATCATCCGATCGCGCTCGACGCGGGCGTGCCGGCCGCGACGGCCGACGCGATCCGGCTCGGCGTCGCGCCCGTATTCGAGTCGGACGACGATGCGCTGATCCATGCGTTCGCGAGCGAGCTGTACGATACGAAGCGCGTCAGCGACGCGACGTTCGCACGTGCGCAGGCGCGCTTCGGCCACGAAACCGTCGTGAATCTCGTTGCGTTGCTCGGCTATTACGCGCTCGTCGCGATGACGCTGAACACGTTCGGCATGCGTGCGGACGGGCAGGCCGACTTGCCGTTTCCGGAGTAACGGCCGCGCATTGATCGGGCCGGAGCAGGGCCGGCAATACGTCTGACGAACGTGTTGCCGGCGTGTCGCCGGCATCAATGCAACCAAATGTATTCATGCGGGATCAATGGCCGATGGCCGCGTATGATGGCTTGTTCACGTCGATATGATCGGTGAGCAAGTATGACGAGTACCCGCAAGACCTTGATGATCGCCGGTGGGCTCCTGGTAGCCGCAGCCGGCACTGCCTACGTGATGCTCCTGCGCGCGGACCACCGTGCGATCGAAGACGCCGGTATCGGCGATTCGGCCGCGCCGGTTGCTGTCGCCCCCGCGAGCAACGATCACGCAGTGCAGGGCACCATTGCGCCGCCGGCACCCGCCGCGGCGCCGCAGCAGCAGGCGGCTGTTCCGCCACCTCCACCCGCACCGGCGCCTGCGCCGGCTGCACCCGCGCGCGTCAGCGCCGCGCCGCCTTCTGCCCCCGCCGTACCGGTCGTCAGCGACAAGGCACAGCCGGTGACGAAGCCGAGTGCGCCGCCGCCGAAGGTGAATGTCGTGACGGTCGATGCGCAGGATTCGACCCCGCCCGCGCCGCCGCCGGCCGCCAAACCGGCACAGCCGGCCGCACCCGCGCAGGTTACCCAGCGCGCACCGCGCAAGCGTGACGGCCTCGAACGCCATGCGGCCGCAGCACCGGCCGCGACGAAATCCGAAACGCCGGAGACGGCCGCGCTTGTCCGGGAATCGGCGAAGCTCGATCCGTCGTTGCCAGCGCCGCCGGTGTCGTCGATGTCGGCAAGCGCCGGTTCGTACCGGCAGGGGAGTTCGTCGTCGGGCGCGAATCCGGTGGCGGCCGCAATGACAGAGCAACTGGTCCGGGAGTCGAGCAATGTCAAGTCGCCGACCAGCGGTGTGGCTGCCGGCACGAAATGATGTCGGCTGCGCGCGTTGAAACGAAGCGGGACGATGGGCGCCGTGCGAGCGGTCCGGCACGGCTGCCATCGATCGCTCACGCGATAGGTAGATAGCGTTCGACCAGTCTGGACCAGAACGCGGAACCGACGACCAGGTTTTCATCGTTGAAGTCGTAGGTCGCGCTGTGCAGCGTATTCCCGCCGTCGGTCGGGCCGTTGCCGATCCGCAGGAAGGTGCCGGGGCACGCCTGCAACAGGTACGCAAAATCTTCGCTGCCCATCAACGGCGCCATCTGTTCGGTCACTCGCGCGTCGCCCACCAGTTCTTTCGCGACGTTGATCGCAAGCTCGGTTTCGGCCGCGCTGTTCATCACCACCGGGTAGCCTTCCACGTAATCGACGACGGCGCCGAGGCCGTAACTGTCGGCCTGCGCGTGCACGAGCGCGGTGATTCTCTCTTTCAGCATCCGCCGGACATTCGCATCGAACGACCGGACGCTGAGGCTCAACTCGACTTCGCCCGGGATCACGTTCGGCGCCGATCCGCCCGCGATCTTGCCGATCGTCACGACTGCGGACTGCGTCGGATCGACATTGCGCGACACGATGGTCTGCAAGGCCATCACGATGCTGCCTGCCGCGACGATCGGGTCGTTGGCCAGGTGCGGGCGGGCGGCGTGCCCGCCCTTGCCGATGATCTTCACGAAGACACGGTCTCCCGCGGCCATGAAAGCGCCGGTGCGAAACATGAACGTACCGGCCGGCGCGCCCGGATGATTGTGCATGGCGAACACCGCGTCGCACGGAAAACGCGTGAAAAGGCCTTGCTCGACCATGCGCCGGGCCCCGCTGTCGAAGCCGCGCTCCTCGGCGGGCTGGAAGATCAGATGGACGGTGCCGTCGAATCGCCTGCGTTGGGCAAGATGCCGGGCCGCGCCGAGCAACATCGCGGTATGGCCGTCATGACCGCACGCATGCATGCGTCCCGGATGACGGCTCTTGTGACCGAAGGTATTGCGTTCGTCGATCGGCAACGCATCCATGTCGGCGCGGATGCCGATGCGGCGTGTGCCGGAACCCAGCCGCAGCGTGCCGACTACGCCGGTACCGGCAATGCCCGTCGAGACCGTGTAGCCATATTCCTTCAGGCGTGTTGCCACGATTTCGGCGGTCTGCACTTCCTCGAATGCCAGTTCAGGGCAGCAATGCAGCGTATAGCGGAGCGTGCGCAGGTCATCGCCAAGCGGCTGCAGATCGGGAATGGAACTGAGGTCAGGTAATAGCATGTGCGATCCAGGAAAAATGCGGCCGACTAGAAGGGGCCCCAATGTATGGCGACGCCGGTTGCAACGGCGACGATGCAGATGCCGAACCAGACAATCAGCAGCGGCATGACGAAACGCACCCACTTGACGTAGGAGATGCCGGACGTTGCGAGTACGGCCATCAGGACACCGGAAGTCGGGTTGAAGCAATTGACGATGCCTTCGCCGAGCAGCACGGCATGGACCGTGACCTGTCGGGTCAGGTGCAGCGTGTCGCCAAGCGGCGCGAAGATCGGGATGAGCACCGCGGATTCGCCGGACCCTGACGAGATTCCGACATGGATCAACGCGGCGCTCAGGAACATGCAGATCGCGGCCATCGTGGCGTCGAGGGGTGCAAGCATGCCGGCAAGCGCGTTGACGATCGGATCCATGATCCGGCCGTCGGCGAGCACGATCGAGATGGCCCGTGCCATGCCGACCACGAGTGCGCCCTTGACGAGCCCGCCGCAGCCGTGAAGGAACGTGTCCGCGATCGAGCCCGGGCGCATGCCGCTCACGATCCCGGCAGCGATGGCCATGACGAGAAACATCGCGACCATTTCGATCTCGGCCCAGTTGCGCGTCGACGAACCGTAGACGAAGATCGCCAGGCACACGACCACGATGCCGATGACAGCGAGTTGCCGGGCGTCGAACCGTCGCGCGGACGAGGGCGGCAGGGTGCGGGCCTCGGGTATCGCCGGACCGGAAGCCGCTGCGTCATTCGTTCGACAGGCGTGGATTCGGGCGACGAGGAAAATGATCGTGGCCGCCACGAACGCGACATACACGCATACCCGGAACGTCATGCCGGAAAACATCGGCAGCCCGGCAAGGCGTTGCGACAGTCCGGTCGTGACCGGATTGAGGATGCCCGTGTTGAAGCCGGCATAGGTGCCCAGGTAGATCATGCCGGCGCCGGTTTCTTTCGGCAGTTGCATCGACTCTGCGAGCAGCAGCCCGAGCGGGACGAACGCGACGACCGAGTTCGTCACCACGCCGAGCGTGCCGAGCAGCGAAAAGATGCAGCAAATGATGGCGACGCACCAATGTGCGCGCGCTCCTGGCTTGACCAGCGCGAGTGCACTGCGGACGGCGCCGGTCGACTCGAGTACGGCCAGTGCGCCACCGGTGAACAGGATCAGGAAGATGATGGGCGCGGACGAGATCATCCCCTTTGCCAGCGCGACAAACATCTCGCCCGGCATCACGCCGTGCCCGGCAACCGGTTTCAGGCTGTTCGGCACGACGAAGCCGATGCCGTTGCTGACCGTCCGGGCAAACTCGCCGGACGGCACGATCCAGGTCGCGATGGTGGCGGCCACCAGCATGACGAACAGCAGCACATAGGGGCTGATCGGCTCCTTGCCGCTGCGCGGGCGGGTTGGCGGGCGCGGTTGCCACGCGCCGTCGACTGACCGGCTGACGTCGTTCATGTTGCTCCTCCGTTGTTGTGCTCGAGTGCCAAGCCACTCGGCCTTTCTGGTTCGGCGCCGGCTGTCGGCATTCCTTGACCGGCTCCGGGGCGCAGTATCAGTGAAGATCGATCTGGAAAGTTGCGCGGATCGCAGCGAAAATGTTGCATTGAATGCAACACGGGAGCCTGCATTGGATACGGTCGAATGGAGTCTTTCCGAGCGCACGCTGCAATATCTGGCCGCGATCGCCACGTACGGCGGAATGCGCCAGGCAGCGCTGGGTCTGGATGTGAACGTGTCGACGATCAGTCGGCAGGTTGCCGTTGCCGAGCGTGAGCTTCGGCTGTCACTGGTGACGCGTCGCGGCCGCGAAATGGCGTTGACGGAGGCGGGGCGGATGGCGGTCGATTATTTTCGCGACTGCGAGCGCAATGCCCGCCGGTTTCGCATGCAACTCGACGAATATCGCGGCCTCAAGCGGGGGCAGGTCACGATCGCCGTCGGCGAAGGGGCGGTAGCGAGCCTGGTCTCGATTGTCCTCAAGCCGTTCCTGGAGAAATATCCGGATATCACCGTGGAGTTGCGCACCGGCTCGCTTCCGCAGCTCCTGTCGATGACGCGGGAGGACCAGGTCGACATCTGTGTGTCGATCGGCGCGACGACGGATCCGACATTGAACGCGCGCCTGTTCCGGAGCGAGCCCATTTGCGCGATCTTCTCGGTGAACCATCCGATGGCTTCGCGCAAATCGGTGAAGATGGAAGCGCTCGTCAACGAGCGCATTGTCTTCATGCCTGCAGAGTTCGGGTTGCAGGCCCACGTCGATGCGATCCTGGCCGATATCGGACGCACGTACGTTCCAGCGTTTCGCTGCGACCGGTTTTCGACGGCAGTCGCGATTGCGGCGCAGAATCTCGGTGTTGCGTTCATGACCCGCACCGCGGCCCAGGAGAGGATCGCAGCAGGGCAGGTCGTCGCGGTGCCGATCGATCATCCTGTCGCGCGCGCTTTCGATCGCTACGTGGTCACGCGGGCGGGGCGGCGGCTCGGTCCGGCAGCGAACTTTCTCCGGCGCGAAATCGTCAGGTTGATGTCGGCCGTGTAGAGGGGGAGACCGCTTCAATCTTCGTGCCTGGCCCGTCACGGATTCATAAAAAAAGGACCCCGCACGCCGACCAAGGCATGCGGGGCCAAGAGAGACAATCCGGTATGCCGGCGGGCGTTATGCGGCGACCGCTTCTTCGGCTTGCGGCTGCGCAGCGGCCACCGGCGCCACGTCCTGGCGGATCAGGTGGTCGAACGCACCGAGCGATGCCTTCGCGCCTTCACCCACGGCGATCACGATCTGCTTGAACGGCACCGTCGTCACGTCGCCGGCCGCGAACACGCCCGGCACCGACGTCGCGCCGCGCGCATCGACGACGATCTCGCCGTGCTTCGACAGTTCGACCGTGCCTTTCAGCCATTCGGTGTTCGGCACGAGGCCGATCTGGACGAACACGCCTTCGAGTTCGATGCGCTGCGTGTCGCCCGAGCGCAGATCCTTGTAGACGAGCCCGTTCAGCTTGCTGCCGTCGCCGGTCAGCTCGGTCGTCTGCGCCTGCGTGACGATCGTCACGTTCGGCAGGCTGCGCAGCTTGCGCTGCAGCACTTCGTCCGCACGCAGTTGCGCGCCGTATTCGATCAGCGTGACGGCCTTCACGATGCCGGCCAGGTCGATCGCGGCCTCGACACCCGAGTTGCCGCCGCCGACCACCGCGACGCGCTTGCCCTTGAACAGCGGGCCGTCGCAGTGCGGGCAGTACGCGACACCGCGGTTGCGGTATTCGCGCTCGCCCGGCACGTTGATTTCGCGCCAGCGCGCGCCGGTCGCGAGCACGATCGTCTTCGCCTTCAGCACCGCGCCGTTCGCGAGGCGGATCTGGTGCACGTCGCCCGGAATCAGCGCGTCGGCGCGCTGCACGTCCATGATGTCGACGTCGTACTGCTTCACGTGCTGCTCGAGTGCCGTCGCGAACTTCGGCCCTTCGGTTTCCTGCACCGACACGAAGTTCTCGATCGCCATCGTGTCGAGCACCTGGCCGCCGAAACGTTCGGCCACGACGCCCGTCGCGATGCCCTTGCGCGCCGAGTAGATCGCGGCTGCCGCGCCTGCCGGGCCGCCGCCGACGATCAGCGTGTCGAACACCGGCTTGTTTTCGAGCGACTTCGCGGCGCGTTCGCCGGCGCCCGTGTCGAGCTTCGCGAGGATTTCCTTCACGCTGCTGCGGCCCTGGCCGAACGAGGCGCCGTTCAGGAACATCGTCGGCACGGCCATGATCTGGCGCGACTCGACTTCATCCTGGAACAGCGCGCCGTCGATCGCGACGTGACGGATGCGCGGGTTGATCAGCGACATCACGTTCAGTGCCTGCACGACTTCCGGGCAGTTCTGGCACGACAGCGAGAAAAACGTTTCGAATGCGTAATCGCCGTCGAGCGCGCGGATCTGCTCGATCACGTCGTCGTCGAGCTTGATCGGGTGGCCGCCCGTCTGCAGCAGCGCGAGCACGAGCGACGTGAATTCATGGCCCATCGGGATGCCGGCGAAGCGGATGCCGGCCGGCTTGCCGGGCTCGCCGATCGAGAACGACGGCTTGCGCTCGGCGTCGTCGCGGCGTTCGGTCACGGACACGCGATCCGTCAGCGACGCAATCTCGTTCAGCAGCGCCAGCAGTTCCTGCGATTTCGCGCTGTCGTCGAGCGAGGCGACGAGTTCGATCGGGCGCGTGATTTTTTCGAGGTACGCTTTGAGTTGGTTCTTGAGATTGGCGTCGAGCATGGCGTTTCGGATTCCGTATTGATTATGCTGGTCGGGCACGTCGTGCCGGAGGAGGGCGCGGGCCGCGCGCTGCGGCGGCCCGCCATCGCGCGCCTCGTGCGAGGCGCGCGGCGCGATCGTCAGATCTTGCCGATCAGGTCGAGCGACGGGGTCAGCGTTTCCGCACCCGGCGTCCACTTGGCCGGGCACACTTCACCCGGGTGGGCGGCGATGTATTGCGCAGCCTGCACCTTGCGCAGCAGTTCGCCTGCGTCGCGGCCGATGCCGTTGTCGTGGATTTCGCACAGCTTGATCTCGCCTTCCGGGTTGATCACGAACGTGCCGCGCAGGGCCATCCCTTCTTCCTCGATCAGCACGTCGAAGTTGCGCGACAGCGTGAGCGTCGGGTCGCCGATCATCGGGTACTTGATCTTGCCGATCGTGTCCGACGTGTCGTGCCATGCCTTGTGCGTGAAGTGCGTGTCGGTCGACACGCCGTAGATTTCGACACCCAGCTTCTGGAATTCCGCGTAACGGTCCGCGAGGTCGCCCAGCTCGGTCGGGCAGACGAACGTGAAGTCGGCCGGGTAGAACACGACGACGGACCACTTGCCCTTGAAGTTCTCTTCCGAGACGGGCACGAAATCGCCGTTGTGGTAAGCGGTTGCCTTGAACGGCTTGATTTGGGTGTTGATGATCGGCATCTGGAGAATTCCTTGTCTTCAGTGGTGAGTGGAGTGTTGCCAGTATCCGGGTTCACCCTGAGTTTGGGAAATTGCTTGTTTCAATCCGGGGCATCAGGATTTTCTATCTGCTTCCGGCCCTTGATTGTGTGGGGCTTTGGGGGGGGCTTGTGAAGCGTTGAATGGTTAGCTATCGAATGCGGGGAGGGGCGAGTTCCGCCGCATACATCTGCTCAGAGCTTGTAGGGCATGCGAACGCCGGGTTCGCTAGCGGGGAAATCTTTCGTGTTGCGCGACACGAGCAGCAGCCCGTTCACCTGTGCCGATGCCCAGACGATTGCGTCGGGCAGGCGTATGCGCCGTTCCTTGCGGATTGTCACGGCGCGATTCGCAACCGCGCTGTCGAGTGCGATGACATCGAACGACGAGAGCCATGCGCGGATGGGTGCCTCGTTCTGTGCGGACGTGCCGACCAGGACCTCCATCCAAGAGATCGTGCTGATTGCCCGATACTCGTAGCGGCCCAGCTCCGCGCGAGCGGATTCCACGCCGCCCAGATAGTCGATCAGGATGTTGGTGTCGAAGAGCGCTTTTACCATTCCGAGCGCAGTTCTTCCTGATAGGCGAGCCCGTCGACCTTGCGATCTTTCCAGAGACCGAAGACGTCGTCGGCGAGCCGGTGCTTGTGCAGGGCAATGTAGGCATCGATCGCGTCGCGGATGATGGCGGCGCGGGGACGGTGTTGAGTCTCGACGATGACGGCCAACTCGTCGAGTTGGCCGTCCGACAGATCGACCAGAATTCGGCTCATGACAGCCTCCGATATATGATATGCATATCATATATACCCGATCAACTATCCGCAAGGCGGTAGCAAGCGAGCCGGTGCGGCACCCCGCTCAGATCCCCGCCATCTTCCTCAACCACGCCGCGAGCCGCCGCGCGCCGTCCGGCATGTCCGCGTCCTCGCGCGTGCACAGGTAGTAGTCGCGCCCGTCGTCGAGTGCGTGATCGAACAGCTTCACGAGCTCGCCGTTCGCCAGCTCGCGCTCGACCAGCGGCGCGCGCAGCAGCGCCGCGCCGAGATCCGCGCGCGCGGCGCTCAGCGTGAGCTGTCCGTCCTCGAACATCGGCCCCACCGCGTGCGACACGTGCCGCACGCCGGCGCCCTGCAGCCAGTTGACCCACGTGCTGCGGTCCTCGTCGTGCACGAGCGGCGCACGCGCGAGATCGGCCGGCGTGCGGAACGGCCCGTGGCGCTTCAGGAACGACGGGCTGCACATCGGCACCATCGCGCCCGGCAGCAGCCGCTCGCAGCGGTAGCCGGGCCAGTCGCCGGTGCCGAAGCGGATCGACAGGTCCGACGCATCGCTTCGGTAGTTGCGGTGATGCGCGTACAGCACGGTGACGTCGACGTCCGTGTTGTCGGCGAGGAACGCGTGCAGCCGCGGAATGAACCAGCCGATGCCGAGCAGCGGAATCAGGCTGACGGTGATCTGCCGCAGCGACGAGCGGTCGCGCACGAAGCGCGTCGCGCTGCGCAGCACCGAGAACGCGGCGCTGATCGAGCGGTAGTAGTCGCGTCCTTCGTCGGTGAGTGCGAGCAGCCGGCCCTCGCGCACCGTCAGCGGCGTCTGGATGAACGCTTCGAGCAGTTGCAGCTGATGGCTGACCGCCGACGGCGTGATGTCGAGCTCGCCTGCCGCCGCGGTGACCGACCCGAGGCGTGCAAACGCTTCGAACGCACGCACCGCGCGCAACGGCGGATCGTGCGGCAATTGTTCGATATTTTTCATGTATCGAATTTTATCGAAAAATCAGGGTAAGCGACAACATGGAAATATCCTTTATTTACAGGGTTATGCGTTAATGTATCGAGAACGGCATAAGCATCCAACAATTGGGTATTTGGGGTTTGGGTGCTGAATATTTAATATTTTTCATGTTTTGATCCGATTCACCGATCCCCGCACATGAAAATCGCATTCCTCCACGCCAGCCTCGCATTCTCGGCGGCCGCCCTGGTCGCCTCCGTTCCCGCGTTCGCGCAATCCGCGCCGCAGACGGTCCTGATCGGCCTCGCCGCGCCGCTGACCGGCCCGTCCGCGCGGATCGGCAAGGATCTGCAGAACGGCGCGCAACTCGCGATCGACGACGCGAACGCGAAGCATCCGACCATCGGCGGCAAGCCGGTCGTCTACAAGCTCGTCGCGGCCGACGACCAGTCCGATCCGCGCACGGCCGTCGCGGTCGCGCAGCAGCTCGTCGACCAGCACGTGATCGGCGTCGTCGGTCACTGGAACACCGGCTGCAGCGTGCCGGCGTCGCGCGTGTACCGCGATGCGGGCATCCCGCAGATCGCGCCGGCGTCCACCGGCCATCAATACACGCAGCAGGGCTACGCGACGGCGTTCCGCATCATGGGCCACGACGATGCGGGCGGCAATTTCACCGGTGCGTACGCGGTGAAGACGCTGAAGGCGAAGCGCATCGCGGTGATCGACGATCGCACGTCGTTCGGCGCGGGGCTGGCCGACCAGTTCATCAAGGGCGTGCAGGCGAACGGCGGCACGATCGTCGATCGCCAGTACGTGAACGACAAGACGACCGACTTCAGCGGCGTGCTGACCGCGATCAAGGGCAAGCGCGCGGACCTCGTGTTCTTCGGCGGGCTCGACGCGCAGGCCGCGCCGATCTCGCGCCGGATGCGCCAGCTCGGCGTCAATGCGCCGCTGCTCGGCGCGGGCGGCTTCGTGAGCCAGACCTTCCTGTCGCTTGCGGGCAAGGACGGCGACGGCGTGACCGCGCTCGAACCGGGCCTGCCGCTCGACCGGATGCCGGGCGGCAAGGCGTTCGACACGCAATACCAGGCACGCTTCCGTGCGCCGATCGAACTGCATGCGCCGTTCGCGTACGACGCGGCGGCCACGCTGATCGCGGCCGCGCAGAAGGCCGGCACGACGCAGCCGGCGAAGCTCGTCGCGGCGGTGCGCGCGATCGACCGGCCGGGCGTGACGGGGCGCGTCGCGTTCGATGCCGAAGGCAACCTGAAGGACCCGGCCTTCACGATCTACCAGGTGCGCGGCGGCAAGTGGACCGTCGTCGACGTGCTCGGCGGCGCGCGCACCGCAGCCAAGTGAACGACAAGACAACCACGACGATCCCCATGACCGAAGCGAACCCGACATCCGCCGCCGTACCCGAGGACACGCGCCTCGGGATCCTCGCGCGGCGCCGCATCGAAGCGGAAATCATCAAGCCGATCTACGAGATCATGAAGCGCGAGTTCGGCACCGAGCGCGCGCAGGCCGTGATCGCGGAAGCCGTGCGCGGCGCGGCCGTCGACGCGGGCCGCACGTTCGCCGCGCAGGAGCCGGACGGCGCGAGCGTGAAGTCGTTCATCGCGCTGCAGGTGCTGTGGGAGAAGGACGATGCGCTCGACGTCGAGGTGCGGCGCGCGGACGACGCGCACTACGACTACGACGTGCATCGCTGCAGCTACGCGGAGATGTATCACGCGATGGGCCTCGGCGAGATCGGGCACCTGCTGAGCTGCGCGCGCGACAGCTATTTCATCCAGGGCTATGCGCCGGACGTCGCGCTCACGCGCACGAGCACGATCATGCAGGGCGGCAAGCGCTGCGACTTCCGCTACGCGTTGCAATCCGCGCCGGAGAACGGCGATGCGTGACGACACCGTGAGTGCGCCGCGCATCGACGGTGGCCGCCTGTGGGCGTCGCTCGAGCGGATGGCGCAGATCGGCGCGACACCGAAGGGCGGCGTCTGCCGCCTCGCGCTGACCGATCTCGATCGCGAATCGCGCGACCTGTTCGTGCAGTGGGCACGCGACGCCGGCTGCACGGTGCGGGTCGACCGGATGGGCAACGTGTTCGCGCGCCGCGCGGGCCGCAACCCCGATGCCGCGCCGGTGATGACGGGCTCGCACGCCGATTCGCAGCCGACCGGCGGGCGCTACGACGGCATCTACGGCGTGCTCGGCGGGCTCGAGGTCATACGCGCGCTGAACGACGCGGGCATCGAGACCGAGCGTCCGGTCGACGTCGTAATCTGGACCAACGAGGAAGGCTCGCGCTTCGCGCCGGCGATGGTGTCGGCCGGCGTGTTCTCGGGCGTCTATACGCTCGAATACGGGCTGTCGCGCACCGACGGCGCGGGCAGGACGATCGGCGAGGAACTCGAACGGATCGGCTACGCGGGCGCGGAGCCCGTCGGCGGCTATCCGGTGCACGCGGCGTACGAGCTGCATATCGAGCAGGGCCCGATTCTCGAACGGGCCGGCAAGACGATCGGCGTCGTGACGGCCGGGCAGGGGCAGCGCTGGTACGAGGTGACGCTGACCGGCGTCGACGCGCACGCGGGCACGACGCCGATGGAGGTCCGTCGCGATGCGCTGGTCGGCGCCGCGCGGATGATCTCGTTCATCGAGGTGCTCGGCCGCCGTTACGCGCCGTACGCGCGCGCGACGGTCGGGATGATCGAGGCGCGGCCGAACTCGCGCAACACGGTGCCGGGCGGCTGCTTCTTCACGGTGGAGTTCCGTCACCCCGACGATGCGGTGCTCGACGAACTGGATGCGGTGCTGCGTGCGGAGCTGGCACGCGTGGCCGACGAAACCGGCCTCGACGCGCAGATCGAGCAGATCTTCACGTATGCGCCGATCCCGTTCGCGCCGCGCTGCGTCGACACGGTGCGCGACGCGGCCGAGGCGCTCGGGCTGTCGCACATGGATATCGTGTCCGGCGCGGGTCATGACGCGTGCTATGTCGCGCGTGTCGCCCCGACGGGGATGATCTTCGTGCCGTGCGTCGACGGGCTGAGCCACAACGAGGCCGAAGCGATTACGCCCGAATGGGCGGCGGCGGGCGCCGACGTGCTGTTGCGCGCGGTGTTGCAGAGCGCGCAGGACGCCTGAGCGTGATGCGCGCGACCCGGCGGAAGGTGTTCGCCGGGTCGTGCCTGCCACCGTCTGGCGCGGCGCCGCGTGCTTCCGCGTGCCGTACGCAAACCTGCACCAATACGCGCCCGAAGCCCAGGCGGTGCACGGCAGGGACGACGGCCATCCCGTGAAGCCGCCACGCCGGCCGCGCAGGATCGTCATCGCGCGGGGGGCCGGCTGCCCGTTACTTGCCGGCCTTGTGCTTGGCCATATACGCGAGATACGCGACGATCTGGTCGAGTTCGCGGTCGCTCAGCTGGTCGGGCGGAAACGCCGGCATGCTGCGGCCCGGCCAGTCGCGTACCGACGCCGGGTTGCGGATATAGCGGCGCAGCGCGGCCGGCTGGAAGTAGTCGACCGGATTCATCGGCGTGTTCAGGTCGGGGCCGGCATGGCTGCTGCCTGCACCATCGATGCGATGGCACGCGAGGCACTGCGTGACGAACAGCCGCTGGCCCGCGCGGGCCGGATCGTCGGCGGGCAGGGCGGCATCGACGGCGAGCGACGGCCAGCGCGCAAGCGGCGACGACTCGATCGTGACACGCACGATCTGGTACGGCCACTGTTCGCCACGTACCGACGCCGCGTCCGGCCCGAGCCACACGAGGTAGAACGGCCCGGCGCTGACCTGCTTGCCGGGCAGCTTCGGCCACGGATGGGCCGGATCCTCGATCGCGAGCCACGGGACGGCGCGGGCCGGCGCGCGGCGGCGCACGAGATCCAGCGGCAGTTGCGCGGCGAAGCCGTCGGCCGCGCGCGTTTCGAGCACGCCGTCGGCCGGCAGCGGCGTGTCGCCGAGCAGCGCGGCGAACGGCACCGCGCGGAACGTCATCGGCCGGCCGTACGCGATGTCGCGCGGTACACGGATGTCCGTCGCATGGGGGCGTGCGAGCAGCGTCTGCCGGGTGAGGGCGCGGGCCGTGCCGTCGGTGTCGAGTTCGAGCGTGGACTGCGCCGACGCACGTTGTCCGAGCAGGCACACCGTCAGCAGCACGAGCGAAAACCACTGGCGCTTCAGCATTCGTTCTCCGGGAAAGGGCGTTCCGGCGGCGGCAGGAGGCGGGCGCCGCGGCCGATGGCAGGAATCGGGCGACAGTCTATCCGCTCCGCGCGGCGCTGGCGAATCCGGCGGCGGAGGGGCGACTGGAACACGTGCACGGTAGTATCGTGTTTCGACACATGCCCGATGCGGCCATCCATGACCCGGCGCCGGACCGGGAACGCCACGACGCCGTCGGCAACGTTCGACGCTACCGGACAACACGCATGGACACAGCCGCAGACCGGGCGCTCGCCCATATCCGACGATCCTGGCCGCCGCCGGCGCCGCGCGGCCCTGCCTTCCCCGTGACGCTCAATTTCCATCCCGACACGCTGGCTGCCGGCATCGGCACGCTCGAGCGGATCGTCCGCGACGGCACGTATCGGTCCCAGTTCGAAACGGCGACGAGCAATGGCGGCCTGACCGCGTATCCCGGCGGCGATCGCTGGCTGTGGGAAAGCAGGATGTTCGGGCAGGCGTACGATGACGCCGATCCCGCACTGCGCCCGAAGTACGGCGCGCTGAATCATCGGCGCGATCCCGTCGGCGGGTCGAGGCGCTTCGGATCGTGTCATTTGCGTCTGCGCCACGACGTGCATCGGCGGACGACCTTCTGCTATCCGGATAGCCATTACCAGCCCGCGCATTTCGCGATCCAGGACGGCACGGCGCTGATCGCGCTCGCGACTGAAAACCGCGACGGGCTCGATGCGCTGCTCGACAACTACATCGAGGCGCAGGTCCACGGCGTGGTCAGTCTCGGCGACGACGTCGACGCGATCGTGCTCGATCCGAGCTATCGCGATACGCCGGTCGAGGCGGCGGCGGGGCGGTCGGGCTGCCCGGTCGAGTGGCATGGCGGTTTCCGGCTGTCGCTGGATCGGCTTGCCGAGTGCGAGCAGTTCCGCGGGCAAGCGGCGGCCGATGCCATCGCGCAGATTGCCGTCGACCGTGTCGTGACGCCGGCCGTGCTCGGCCGCGCGCGCGACGGCGTGCTCGACTATCAGACGGCCAAGTGGGTATGGCATTGCGTGGCACGGTTCGGCCAGGGTAGCGGGATCGCCGGCTGAGCCGGTTCAACCGGGCGGGCCGTGCGCCGTCAATGACTCGAACACGGCACGTCACCCTTCGGCATCGGCGTATCGCGCTCCGCGTCGAAATCGGCTTCGCGCGTGCCTGACGGCGTCAGCGACACGAAATGCATCGCCGTGCCGCGCGCCGGGAACCCGGCGATACCGGTCGAGCCCCACGGAATCGGCGAACGCTGCACGCCGCTCACCGATATGTCCGCCGCTCCGAGCGCCAGCGTCAGCAGCCGCCCGTCGCGGGTCGGGACGTACGCATGCGTGCCGGAGACTCCGATGCCGGATTCGCGCACCGATGCGGGCAGGCAGTCGCGCGTCGCCGTGCGGCGGCCGTCCGGCGCGATCAGCATCGCGACGCCGTGATCGTCCGCGGTCGTCGTGACGACGAGGAAGCGGTCGATCTCCGGCACATAGGCCGACGAGTACACGTAGTACCGGATCCGGTCGTTCAGCGTCCCGAGCAGGTCCAGCTTCGCCGTGACGGGGTCGAAGGTCGCGTATTCGAGCGTCGCGTCGGTGCTGCCTTCGATGAATTTCTGCCAGACGAGCAGCGCGGTGCGCGGCGCGCCCGCGATCACGGGCCACCACTCGCGGCGGTGCGGCGCGACCGCGACGTGGTTCAGCACGCGTCCGGCCGCGTCGTAGGTCTTCAGGTAGACGCCGTTGCCGGTGCCGAGGTTGTCGACGCCGCCGCCGTCGACCCAGTCGGCCGAATAGAACACGACGAAATGTTCGCCGACCGTCGCGACGTGCCCGGAGTGCCCGCCCGACTCGACGTCGTTCGGGTAGGGCTTGATCGGCTTCAGGTCGCGGCGGTAGACGCCGTAGCGCTGGCTGACTTCCTGCGGCGCGTTCCAGCCGTCCTCGAACGTGACGAAGATGTCGCCGCGCGCGTTCTGCGCGATCGATACCGGTTCCTGCGCTTCGGGGCGGCTGATGAACGTGTGGACATGCAGCAGGCGCGGCTTGCCCGGCAGCCATTCGCCGACGTACACGTCATGCGGCCAGTTGCCGTTGCGCAACGCGCCGCGCGGCACGATGCCGGAGCTGCTGAAGAACACCCAGCGCTTGCCGTTGCCGGCGTCGGCCACGCCGATGCCGTGCATGAAGCGCCGCGGGTCGCCGGTGTCCTGAGGCGTCGCTGACGCCGGCACGGTGACGGTGTGCACGGCCGGCGCGACGGCGAGGGCGGGCAGCGGCACCGCGCCGATGCAGCACGCGCCGCAAAGCACGGCGGCGACACGCCGCGCGGCCGTTCGCGCCGGGCGCGTTCGACACGTCATTCGACCGTCACCGATTTCGCGAGGTTGCGCGGCTTGTCGACGTCGGCGCCGCGTGCGCAGCCGACGTGATACGCGAGCAGTTGCAGCGGGATCACGTTGACGATCGGCGACAGCAGGTCGCCCGATTCGCGCACGCGGATCAGGTGCGTGTCGCGGTCGGCGTCGATTTCGAGCTGGCTGCCGGCCAGCACGTAGAGCCGGCCGCCGCGCGCGCGCACCTCGGCCATGTTGGACTTCAGCTTCTGGAACAGGCGGTCGTCCGGCGCGATCGTGACCACCGGCATCGCGCTCGTGACGAGCGCGAGCGGGCCGTGCTTCAGCTCGCCGGCCGCATAGCCTTCCGCGTGGATGTACGACACTTCCTTGAGCTTCAGCGCGCCTTCCATCGCGATCGGGAAGTGGATGCCGCGCCCGAGGAACAGCGCGTTCTCGGTGCGCGCGAACTTCGCGGCCCAGCCCATGATCTGCGTTTCCAGTGCAAGCGCGTGGCGGATGCGGCCGGACAGCGCGCGCAACTGCTTCAGGTGCATCGCGACATGCGCCGCATCGAGCCGGCCGCGCAGTTGCGCGAGCGTGAGCGTCAGCACGAACAGCGCGACGAGCTGCGTCGTGAATGCCTTGGTCGACGCGACGCCGAGCTCGACACCGGCCCGCGTGAGGAACCGCAGCGGCGCGTTGCGCGCGATCGTGCTGGTCGCGACGTTGCAGATCGCCATCGACAGTTCCTGGCCCATCGCGCGCGCCTGCTCGATCGCGCCGATCGTGTCGGCCGTTTCGCCCGACTGCGAGATGCCGACGACGAGCGTGCGCGGATCGGCCACCGTGTCGCGGTAGCGGAATTCGCTGGCGATCTCCACCTGCGCGGGAATGCCGGCGATGCTCTCCAGCCAGTATTTCGCGGTCAGGCCCGCGTAGTAGCTGGTGCCGCAGCCGAGCAGCAGCACGCTCCTGACTCTCGACAGCCGCGCGCGCGTGCCGTCGGTCGCGTCGAACAGCGCCGGCGAAATCGTGTCGATGCCGTCGAGCGTGCTGTCGATCGCCTTCGGCTGCTCGAAGATCTCCTTCTGCATGAAATGCTGGTACGGGCCGAGCGCGGTGTCGCCTTCGCGCGCCTTCACCTCGCATAGCGGGCGCTGGGCTTCGTGGCCGCCCGAGTCGACCACGGCGATGCGGTCCGGCGTGATCAGCGCGACGTCGCCGTCTTCCAGGTAGATGAAGCGGTCGGTGAGGTCGCCGAGCGCCGCGCAGTCCGACGCGAGGGTGTTCTGCTCGGCGCCGATGCCGATCACGAGCGGCGAGCCGGCACGCGCGGCGACGAGCCGCTGCGGCTCGCGCGCGCACAGCACCGCGATCGCATACGCGCCGTGCAGCCGCTTGACGGCGCGCACGACCGCGTCGAACAGGTCGTCGCGATAGAGGCTGTGGATCAGGTGCGCGATCACCTCGGTGTCGGTCTGGCCGCGAAACGTGTAGCCGCGCTCCCGCAGCTCGACGCGCAGCGCGTCGTGGTTCTCGATGATCCCGTTGTGGACGACCGCGATCGTGTCTCCGGACATGATCGGATGCGCGTTCATTTCCGACGGCGCGCCGTGCGTCGCCCAGCGCGTATGCGCGATGCAGGTCTGCGCTTCCAGGCCGAGCGTCAGCACGCGGGCCTGCAGGTCCGTCACGCGCCGCAACGTGCGTTCGCTGCGCAGGCGGCCGTCGTCCTGCACGGCGATGCCGCACGAATCGTAGCCGCGGTACTCGAGCCGGCTCAACGCATTGACCAGTTGCGGCACCTGATTGTTCAGGCCGCTTGCTCCGACGATTCCGCACATGATTCACCTCGTCCAGAAGAAGTTGCCGGCCTGCCGGCGATGCCTGGCAGCGCGGCGTCAGGAGCGGCGCCGCGCCGCACGGATGGCGTCCCGTGCGCGGCGGCGCGTCTCCGCTGACTTACTCGCGGGGCTGCGGCCCCGCGTGGGCTACCCATTCGATGCCGGAAATCGCACCGTTCGCGTCGTGCGACGCGACGAGAATGCGCGTGGTGCGCCGCGCGCCGCGCCGGCGGGCGCCGGCCAGCGCGGTGGTCGGCACCGCGCGCACCTTCGCGCTGGCCGAGCGCCGCAGCATCTTCGACACGCGCAGCCGGTACGCGAGCGGATGCACGACGCGCCCTGCGATCAGCCACGTGACGATCGTGCCCGCGATGGTCGCGATGGCGGTCGCGTAGAACACCATCTGCTCGATCGGCATCTCGGCCTGGTTGAACGGCAGCAGGTAGCGATACGTATAGATGCAGATCGAGGCCCACACGGCGCCGACCAGCGCCGGCCGCACGAGGCGGAACCAGACGACCAGCACGGCGCCGACGATGCGGCCGCGTTCGGCGATCATTTCGCGCGGCGTGCGCAGGGAGAGGTCAATAATCGGCGCGTTCTTCATGTTGAATGCCTCGGTCAGGGCTGACCCATACGGCCCGCTTGCCGCGGCCCCGCAGCACGACGGCCGGCAGGGCGACGACGGTGGTGATCATGCTGATCAGCCAGAAAGCAACGGGGTACCAGATGGTGTCCAGGAAATACATCAGGAGTTTTTCGTCATACTGACGATCGATCATGCTGCCGATGATCAGCTGCAGGATGCAGGTCGCAACCAGCAGCATCCCGTGCCAGTGCGGCACGACCGATACGTGCCAGCTCAGCGGCAGCGGATAGACGATGTCCACCAGCGCGAGCAGCAGGATGAACGACATCGAATAGGCCCACGCGATGCCGATCAGGTATTCGACGAACAGCGGCCACATCATCATCTGCGTGGGCCGCATGAGCGTGCCCGCATATTTCATCAGCACCTGGATGCCGCCTTTCGACCAGCGCAGGCGCTGCCGGTAGAGCCCCTTCAGCGTCTCGGGCATCAGGATCCAGCTCAGCGCATGCGGCTCGTACACGACGCGCCAGTCGCGGCACTGCAGCTTCCAGCTGATGTCGATGTCCTCGGTCAGCATGTCCGCGCTCCAGTAGCCGACGTCGGCGAGCGCGGTCTTGCGGAACATCGTGATGACGCCCGACACCGTGAAGATGCGGCCGTACACCTGCTGCGTGCGCTTGATCAGCCCGACGATCGACGAGAATTCGCCGACCTGCATGCGGCCGAGCAGCGACGTGCGCGTGCGGATGCGCGGGTTGCCGGTCACGGCGCCGACACCCGGGTCGGTCAGGAAGTGCTCGAGCATCCAGCCGATCGCGTCGTGCGCGAGCAGCGCGTCGCCGTCGATGCACAGCAGGTACTCCGCGTTGGACACCGCGGCCGCGGTCGTGAGCCCGACCGCCTTGCCTTCGTTGCGTGCATGATGGATCACGAGCAGCCGCGGGATCTCGACGGCGAGCGCGTTGAGGATCTCGCCGGTGCGGTCCTGGCTGCCGTCGTTGACCGCGATGATGTCGTAGTTCGGATACTGCATCCCGTTCAGGTGGCCGATCACGCTGCGCGCGTTCGCGGCTTCGTTGAAGCAGGGCACGATGATCGAGATCTTCGGGATGCCGCTCGACGCGATCGTCCGGGTCGACAGCTCGCGGCCTTCTTCCAGCAGGAAGTAGTGCACGACGCCGCCGATCATCCACAGATACGACATGAAGAACGGGTAGTAGAAGACGAAATCCTGCAGGCGCTGGATGATGCTGTGGGTGGTCATGGCGTCTTCGCCCCCTTCGATTGCTGCATCTGCATCAGCGCGTTGATCGAGGTCGGGTCGAGGCGCGACTTCAGCGACATCACGTCGCGCATCGCGTCGAGCTCCGGCTGGCCGTTCAGGAAGTTGTCCGGGTAATAGCCGAAATTCACGGCGCCCTCGCTGCGCAGCCGCCGCATCTGCGCGAGCAGCGTGCTGGCCGGCACGTCCTTGTGCGCGTGCCAGTCGTACGACTGCAGTTCGAACACGGTGCGCTGCAGCCCGCGCTGCTTCGCACGCACGGCCCGCACGAGCTGGTCCAGCCAGCCTTCGGGGTCCTTCGCCTGCTCCATGTACGGCATCGCCATCAGCGCGACGTAGTCGTAGGTCGAGAGGAAATCGTCGTAGTTCTGCGCATACCACGCTTCCGACTCGGGCTTGAGCACCGGCAGCGCGAAGAGGTTGCGCGCGGTCAGTACGTCGCCGACGTTCTGGTGGGCCAGCACGATCTGCTCGAGCTGCCGGGTCAGGTCGATCAGGTAGCGCGACTTCTGGCGCGTCCAGCGCTTCATCAGGTCGGGGTTCTCGCGGATCTTGCCGACGTCGGCCGGCAGCCCCCATTGCGAATAGGTGCGCAGCGCATGCCGGCCCGCATCCTCGTAGTCGTCGAGCACGGCGTCGTCGCTGAACAGGATGCCGCTGAACGACGCGTGCTTGCTGAGGTCCTCGTAGATCTGCTGGATCATCAGCCGCGCATCCGGATCGAACGGGCTCAGCCGGAACACGCGCGTGCCGTTCTCGCGGGCCGGCGCGCCGCCGTATGCGCTGACGGCCTCGAGCCCGCGCTGCCTGTCCGGCGGCCGGAACGCGAGCACCGGCATCCAGGCGTACACCTGCACGTTGGAGCGCGTATTGAGCTGCCATGCGGCACGCGAGAACAGGTCGGCGCGCATCGGCAGGTGCCGGTTCGGGAAATACACCGATTCGGCCACGCCGGTGCCCTTCGGGTCCGCAAACGCCTGCAGGTACACCGATTTCGGCTGCATCCGGTAGATGCGCTCGATCAGCTTGCCGAGATTCGCTTCCTGCCGCGCGGGATCGGGATCGTAGACCTGGTCGAGATCGACCTGCACGATGCGCTCCGGCACGTCGACGTCGCCGCGGTTGGTCGCCGGCTCGCGCATCGAGCGCTCGAACCCGCCGATATCGATGTCGTACATCATCAGGATCCGTCTCAGGCGGTCCAGCGGCACTTCCGGCGTATTCGGGCCGGCGTCGAGGCTGAACTGGATGTCCATCCCGAGCGACGTCGAGATCTGGCGCACGGGCTGGTTTTCGGCACCGTACGGCCACACCATCGAGCGTGCGACGATGCCGGTGTGTTCGCGGATCTGCCGCACGCACGTCTGCAGGTCGTCGTGCACGCGCGCCTCGAATTCGGCGTCGGTTTCATAGCGTTTCTGGTCCTGCAGGTAGAGGTGCGACGTGGTCGCCGGCAACTCGTTGCCTTGCGGATTCGCGACGGCGCCATGATGGAGGTTGTGGGTGTGGCAGCCGAGCTCGACGAGATGAGACTGGCCGACCTGCTTCACCTCGTCCCACGACATGAAGTAGTCGCGCGGCACCTGGATCTTGTCGCTGATGCGGATCGGCGCATCCAGCGGCGCATCGATCCACGCGGTGACGATGCCCATCACGGCCGGATACTTGAAGCGCTCGAGCAGCGGCAGCACTTTCGTGTAGTGGCTGCGGTAGCCGTCGTCGAACGTGAGCAGCACCGCACGCGGCGGCAGCGGCTTGCCGCCGTGCCGCGACTCCTCGATCTGCTTGACCGTGATGGTGTGGTAGTTGTTGGTCTGCAGCCACGAGAAGATCGCGGTCAGCGTGCCGGTATCGACCGCGAACGGATCGACCATCGCGGACGGTGACGAAAACGACGCCATCAGGTTGTCGCGCACGTCGTGCATGCAGATCACGCGGAACGTCTTGCCGTCGGCCGGATCGGACGGCGGCAGCAGGTCGATCATCTTGGCGTTCGTCACGCCCGGGAACAACGAACAGGCGGCGAACGTGCCGAGGCATCCGCACATGAAGGTCCGTCTGGTTTGCATGGCGCGATCTCCTTGCTAGAACGGCAGGTTGACCGACAGGAAGCCGGTTTCGGAGCGTTCGCGCTGGCCGTCGTACGCATGGCTGCTGACTTCGACGCCGTAGGTCAGCGTGATGTCGTGCTTGAACGTCCACGCGTGTTCGAGGCGCGCGCTCCACAGCGGGCTGGTGCCGAAGCCGCGCTCGTTGTACACGCCGCCGGACGCCGACAGGCGCTGCTGCAGCGACATGTCGCCCTTCTTCCACAACGTCAGCTGGTGCATGACGGTCGCCGCGGCTGCATAGTCGCGGCCCGGGCTGAAGTAGGGCGCGTTCTGTCGCGTGTTGCTGTCGGTACCGAGCTCCAGCGACACGTTGACGAGCTGGTTGGCGGACGTGTACACGCGCTGCGTGGCGCTCGCCGCGATCTCCTGGTGCAGGTTCGAATCGCTGTAGCGGCTCACGCCGTAGCTCAGCTTGACCTCGCGGCGGTCGTTCTGGCGATACACGACCGAGACGTTCGCGGAGCGTCCCCAGATGTGAGCGGCATAGGCCTTCCACGGCAGCGAGTTGTCGTTGGTGTCGAGCCCGGCGCTGACCGTCCAGTAGTCGTTCAGCGCGTACGCGATCGACCCGCGGCCGCCGGTCCGGCCGTCCGTGCCGAACGAGCGCGTGACCTCGCCCTGTACGGTGAGCGGGCCGTGCCGGTAGTCGCCGCCGACGCCGGTGCGCGTGCGGCTGACGTTGCCGCCGTCGGTTTGCGCATAGCCGAAGAACGTATGCGAGAAGACCCGCCAGTTGTCGCCGAACGGTTGCGAATACACATAGCTGTCGGACGAGAAGCTGTTGTCCGCCAGCGCGCTGTTGCCGTGCTCGAAGCTCAGGTCGGTTGTGAACACGGGGCTGCGGTATGCGTTGTAGTCGCGCTTGAAGCCGCGCACGGCGCCGCTGTCCGGGAACGTGTTGCCGAGGGTCTGGTCGACGGTCTTCGCGGACGCGTAGTCGTCTGCCGTGAGCGACGCGCGGCCGAGGCCCGCGAGCATCTCGACGCTGTCCGGGTGATCGGTCAGCGACGCGCGATACATCGCGATCGCCTGGCGCGGATGCGACTGGCCGGATACCGCGTCGGCGTGCGCGGCGCGGATCTCCGCGTTGAACGGCACCTGCTTCTCGAGCTGTTCGAGCGCGGCGATCCCTTCGTCGACACGGCCGGTGTAGATCAGGTATTGCGCGCGCAGCCGGTAGTAGCGCAGGTAGTCGCCTTCTTCCGGGCCGACGCTGGTCACCTGCTTGGCGGGCGGCAGCGACTTGCCCATCTCGTCGAGCGCCTGCTTCGCGTCCGCCGCGCGCCCCTGGTCGACGTACGACCAGAACAGCCCTTCGCGCAGTTCGATCGGCCGCGTGCGGGCGCCGTACTGGAAGCCGCGGGTCGCACGGTCGGTCGGCGACGCGGTGGCCTGCTGCAGCGCGCGCTGGTACACGGCGTTTGCCTTGGCCGGTTCGCTCAGGTACAGGTACGCGTCGCCGACGGCCGCCAGCGCGTCGATCGAGATTTCCGCGTTGGATGGAATCGTCTCGAACGTCGTGACGGCTGTTTTCATGTCGCCGCGTGCCGCATAGGCGACCGTGCGGTCGCCCGCGAGCGCCGTCCTGACCGGCGTGTACTCCGGCGTGGCCGGCATCCGCTTGTCGAGGTCGTCGGCCGCGCGCAGCGCGGTGTCGATTCCGTCGAAGCGGTCCGGACTCGTCATCGAGCGCGACTTGTCGCGTCCGCCGCGCGCTTGCTGGCGAATCGACAGCTCTTCCAGCTGCGCGATGTCGACCGCGGAGAACGCATCGGGCCGGGCCTTCGCTTCGTCGAGCGCCTTGATCGCGCCGCCGCTCGCCGCGAGGCCGAACACGTCGTTGCGCACCGTCGCGACATCGGCGGTACGGAGATTCGGCGCCTGCGGATTCGGTGTTTCGACGTCGGGCCCTTGCGAGCGCTGGATCGGTTCGCCGGGGAGCGGGGCGCCGGGTGTCGGTGAATTCGGCGCCTGGGGCGACGGTGGTTGCGAGCCGGGTGTCTGCGTGACGGGGGCGGGCGAGTTCGGCATCGGGGTGCCGGATGCCTGCGCGGTCAGTGCCGGTGTCGTCGGCGGCGCGGTGGTCGCGGGCGGTGCGAGCTGCGGCGGGGCGCCCGACGTGGGTGCGACCGGCGCGGGCGGATTCGGCTGCGCGGTGTCGGATGCCTGCGCAAGCTGCATCGGTGCGTTCGACGTGGGCGCGTGTGAGGCCGGCGGATTCGGCTGAGCGGTATCGAATGCCTGCGCAAGCTGCATCGGTGCGTTCGAGGTCTGCGCGACCGGCGGCGGTGCGTCCGGGTCCACCACGACCGTGGTCGGCATTGCCGGGTTCGTTGCCTGCGCGATCTGCATCGACGCATCCGATGCCTGTGCGATCGGTGTCGGCGCATGCGGCGGCAGCGTGCCCGAACCCTCGGCGATCTGTACCGACGTCACCGTTGGCCGCGTGCCGGGCGGCAGCGCATCCGGTGCGACCCCGGCGATTTCTCTCGCGCCGCCCGGTTCCGCGTCGCTTTCGGTGGAGAAGCAGGCGCCGGACGCGACGAGCAGCAACACCAGCGGCGCATGCAGGAGGATCCGCCGGTTGGACGGAGCGACGGTGGTGCATTGTTGTTTCCGATTGTTGTCCACGGTGTGTCCTCACTCTGAAACGATCACATCGGTTGCACGCCCGACGATGCACGCCGCCGCGGGCCGCGTGGCCGGGCGGCGAGGCCCGGCCACGCGGAGCCGGCTCACAGGCGATTGCGGATCGCTTGCCCAAGCAGCGCACGCGATTCGCTGTTCTTCGGGTCGATCGCGAGCGCACGGCTCGCGTTTTGCTCCACACAGTTCCACTCGTCGATCTGCGCACACGAGCGCGCCTTTGCCAGCGCACGCGCACCTTCCAGTTCCGCGTGCGTGACGCTTGCCGTCTGCATGCGCGCGGTGTCGGCGCCGTACGAGCGCGGCTTCTGCGCGACGTCCAGGCGCTTTCTCGTGCCCGCCAGCGTGTCGGTTCGCGGCGCGCGATGCACCGCGCCGTGCCGTGCGATGGCACGGCCGGCGGCCGGCGCGGCATGGGGATTGGCTGCCAGTGCCATGGGCGCCGCATGGGACGGTTGCCGGTGTTTCGCAACGGCGCGCGGCGTGGTCCGCCGCGCGGCTTCCGGTTCGACCGCGACCGAGACGGGCGGCACGGTCGACACCTCGCGTGCCGTCGACGCGGACGGCTCCGGGATCGGCACCGGCGGTGCGGGCGGCGTGACCTGTTGTGCAATCGTCGATGCGGGCGCGGCGGCGACCGTCGTGCCGGACGCGCCGGTCGCGCGGGAAGTCGCGGCCACGATCGCCTTGCGGTATTTCCCGACGGTGGTCGTGATTACACGGGAGAGGTCGTGCGCGACGCTCGCGTGGCCGACCACCGAGTCCCGCTCGGCATACGCGAAGAGGCCGAAGATCGCGGCGAACGCGACGATGCTGAGTGCCGCGTTCTTTCCGGGGCCCCATGAGGGCTTCGGCGGGCGGGCGGGTGAGTCGTCCGGTCGTTCTGCACGAGTCATTCAATGCTCCTCGATTCGATACGCTGCGGTGAATGACGCGATCGGGGCGGGTTCAGTCGGCGGTCACCATCGCAACTGCGTGGTGAGCGCGCCCGTTTCGACGATCGCGAACTGCGTGGCGCCTTGATAGGTCCCTTCGACGCGATAGCTCGCATCCGGCACGCTGAACAGGCAGCGCGACCCGGATGCGTTGAATTCGACGAGCACGCGGCCATGTCGTCGCAGGCGGACCTGCACGTTGGCCAGCGGCTGCCCGGTACGGGCGGAAGCAAACGACACGCCCAGGTTGTAGGGCCGGCCGTCGGGGGGGAGCGGTGCCGTTCCGTCGATCCGTGCGTCGCCGCAGATATACGAAATCACGTAGCGGCCCGCGCCGGGATCGGACGCGGGGGCCTGGGCCATCGCATTCATGCAGAGCGCGGAGATGAAGACGCCCAGGAAAGGGCGAGCTTGCTGTCGAAGCGAGGAAGACATTGCAACCTCCTGTCCGGAATCAATGACAGGCATTTATTCCGAGTCAGAATTGCCAGCGTTCTTTTTGCGACACGCTATTGATACACGATGGTTTTTGAACCAACAACCGCGTGTGGCCCGAATGGGACGAGGTTAAAAGATCCTATTTAAATAGGATAACGACGGATTTGTCAGACTCGCTTGGCGCTGAAGAAAGTCGATATTGCCGAATATGATTATTGCTTGTCGGTAGCGATGATCGAGCACGCATTGAATCACGTCGGAGGTATCGACTTTCATGCCGAAAAGTAACGACTGATAAAAGGAATATTTGCGGCTGTGTGCGCGGCGAATCAATGAAGGTCCGGATACAGGTCGCGCATCATGAAAAGAGGGTGCGACGTTTTTGTTATTTTGGACTGTTACAGGTAAATAGAAACTTTTAATTTGTTCTGTAACAGGGTATTTCTGCCCGGAAAATCGGGCTGAATATTCGGATGTAATGCCGCGACAGTAAAAATGCGAAGTTGAAACGCAAACGTTTGCGTTTCGTCTGATGTCGATTGCGGGATTTGCACCGGGATTTCACCGACTTCGGCGGGATTGCCGATTGCTGTCTTGATCTGGAGAAAGGGCATTCGCGCCGTGAACCCGCACGGCGCGCATGCACCGGTCAGCGGCTGCCGCCGGCGATTCGCCGCGCGGTGCGCATCGCCGGCGCGGCGGCCTGTTCGGCGCCGACCGCGCCTTCGACCGCCGCGCGCGGCCGGTTCATGATGTAGGTCCACAGCTGCTCGGCCGCGAGCCCGCGCTTGCGGGCCGACCGGTACAGGCGGATTTCGAGTTCGGTGATCCAGTCCCCGGTGCCCGCGCACACGAGCGTGCCGTCCGCGAGCTCCTTCGCGACGCAGCTCTCCGGCAGCCAGCCGATCCCGTGACCGGCCACGACCATGCCTTTCAACGCCTCGGACATGTGCGTCTCGAAGCAGCGGTGCAGCACATACGGCTCGGTCGCATTCAGCAGCAGCATCTCGACGATGTTGCCGAGGAACGCGCCCGACGAATACGCGAGCAGCGGCAGCGGGGCGTCGGGCGTGCCCGGCAGCTGGAACACGGGCTTGCCGTGCGCATCGGGCGTCGACACGGGCAGGATCCGCTCGACGCCGAGGTTGACGAACGGGAAGTGGTTCGGGTCGAGCACGATCGGCAGTTGCGGATGGTGATAGCCGAGCAGCAGGTCGCATTCGCCTTCGACGAGCTGCTGCACGCCTTCCGGCACGTTCACCGCGTTCACGCGTGCCGTGACGTGGCCGACCTCGCCGTTGAGCTGCTTGAGCCATTCGGGAAACAGCGTGAACACGAGCGTATGCGCGACGGCGAAACGCACGACCTGGTCGCTGGCCGCGAACTGGTCGTAGCCGTTCACGAGATTGCGCGCCGCATACATGCTGCGCAGGATGTCCGCGGCGAGCCCGCGGAACATCTGGCCGGCCGGCGTCAGCGTGATCGGGTTGATGCTCCGGTCGACCAGCTTCGCGTCCATCCAGGTTTCGAGCGCGGCAATTCGTCTGCTGAATGCCGACTGCGTGAGGTGCCGGTTACGTGCGGCCCGGGAGAAGCTCTTGGTATCCGCAAGGCTCAGGAAATCTTCCAGCCACTTTGCTTCCATTTCGATCGTCGCTTTTTATAGTCGGGCGCCTGAGGGCGGCGGCACCGTGTGCTGCACCAATTTTCTAGCGTACCGCGCCTCGCACGGGTCCGCCCGATGTTTTTTTTCGATCGGTGTCAGTCGAAATATGCATGGGCGTTGTCGGCGGGATTACGGCTGCATAGCGTTGAGGTGCCGGACCCGGCTAACCGGACAGTTCACAGCGTCGAACTGCCGGCCCGCCGCAGACGGTACTTCCCCCAGGGCCCGGCACGCGCGGTGCGTGTGCCGGCCCGCCTTTCCGTCCCTTCGTTCAGAGGGTCCCGCGCGCCGGGCGGGCCGATTTTTTGTGCAGTGCAGATTGCACAGTCGTGACACGCGGGGGAACTATGTTTGAAAGACGCGGCGCAGCATGGCCGTGCGCGCTCGCGGCGCATGCGGGCGCACGTCGCGTCGGGTGCTGCACCGTTATGGTGCGCAATGCCGCGCGGGCGTGCCTGGCGCGGCGCAAAAACGGGGGGATATCGAGGAGATTGCGCAAGGCACGTTCCTTGCGACGCATTCGTTACGCCGGTCCGGCATGCGCAATGCCGGGGAAAACGATCGATGGAGAAAAGATCGATGAAGCCATTCGATGAAATGCTGCAATCCGGCGACATGGTAAGGGCGCCCTACGCGCGCCTGAAGCAATGGCTCGACACGCAGAATCCCGCGAGCCTCGCCCAGAAAGCCCACGACGCGGAAGGCGTGTTCCGCAAGACGGGCATCACGTTCGCCGTCTACGGCGACGCGGAGGCCGCCGAGCGGCTGATTCCGTTCGACATCGTCCCGCGCATCATCTCGGGCGCCGAGTGGAGCCGGCTGTCGCTCGGGATCGAGCAGCGCGTGATGGCGCTCAACGCCTTCCTCGACGACATCTACCACCGGCAGGAAATCGTGCGCGCGGGCATCGTGCCGAAGCACCTGATCGCGCACAACGAAGCGTTCATCCCGGAGATGATCGACTTCCGGCCGCCCGGAAACGTTTACACGCACATCATCGGCGTCGACATCGTGCGCACCGGCGAGAACGCGTTCTACGTGCTGGAGGACAACGCGCGCACGCCGTCCGGCGTGTCGTACATGCTGGAAAACCGCGAGACGATGATGCAGCTCTTCCCGGAGCTGTTCCAGCAGGTGAAGGTGCGCCCGGTCGAAACCTATCCGCAGATGCTGCGCCAGTCGCTCGCGGCCGTGTGCCCGCCGGGCGGCAATGCCGACAACCCGACCGTCGCCGTGCTCACGCCCGGCATCCACAATTCCGCGTACTACGAACATTCGTTCCTCGCCGACCAGATGGGCGTGCACCTTGTCGAGGGCAGCGACCTGCAGGTGATCGACGGCCGCGTCGCGATGCGCACGACCGAAGGGTTCCGCCCGATCGACGTGCTGTACCGCCGCGTCGACGACGCGTTCCTCGATCCGCTCACGTTCCGCTCCGATTCGGTGCTCGGCGTCGCCGGGATCATGGACGTGTATCGCGCCGGCAACATCACGATCGCGAATGCGCCCGGCACGGGCATCGCCGACGACAAGGCGATCTACTCGTACATGCCGGAGATCGTCGAGTTCTACACGGGCCGCAAGGCGCTGCTGGAGAACGTGCCGACCTGGCGCTGCGGCGAGACCGACAGCCTGAAATACGTGCTCGAGCATCTCGACGAACTGGTCGTGAAGGAAGTGCACGGCTCGGGCGGCTACGGGATGCTGGTCGGGCCGTGCGCGTCGAAGGCCGAGCTCGAGGCGTTTTCCGCGAAGCTGCGCGCGCGCCCCGCGAACTACATCGCGCAACCGACGCTCGCGCTGTCCACGACGCCGATCCTGACCGATGCCGGCCTTGCGCCGCGCCACGTCGATCTGCGGCCGTTCGTGCTGGTGTCGGACCGGATCCGCATCACGCCGGGCGGGCTCACGCGCGTCGCGCTGAAAGAAGGATCGCTCGTCGTCAACTCGAGCCAGGGCGGCGGCACCAAGGACACCTGGGTGCTGGCCGACTGAGCCGGACGCGACCGCGCGCGCCGCAACCGGCGCGCCAACCGAACGAAGACGGAGTGGACACGAGATGCTTCTGGGACGTACTGCAAGCGGTCTCTACTGGATGTACCGCTATATCGAGCGCGCGGAGAACATCGCGCGCATCGTCGATGCCGGGCTGCGGATGGCGCTCACGCGCACGTCCGACGCGCCGGCCGAATGGTCGTCGGTGCTCGTCAGCTCGGGCACGGACGACGGCTACCGGCAGAAGTACGACGCGTATGCGGCCGATACCGTGACCGACTACCTGCTGCGTGACCGCGACAACCCGTCGAGCGTGCTGGCGTGCATCGAGGCCGCGCGCTCGAACGCGCGGATGGTGCGCACGGCGCTGACGCGCGAGGCATGGGAGAGCGTGAACGGCGCATGGCTGTCGCTGCGCCGCGCGCTGGCGCAGCCGGTGCCGGAGAGCGAGCTGCCGGCCGTGCTCGACCAGGTGAAGCGCGAAACCGCGCTGATCCTCGGCAGCTTCTACAGCACGATGCTGCGCAACGAGATCTTCGATTTCGCGCAGATCGGCGCGTTCATCGAGCGCGCGGACAACACCGCGCGGATCATCGACGTGAAATACCACCTGCTGCTGCCGTCGGTGTCGCATGTCGGCACGATCCTCGACAACTACCAGTGGGAGACGATCCTGCGCTGCGTCGCCGCGCACCGCTCGTACCGCTGGGTGTACGACGTGCAGTACAAGCCGATGAACATCGCCGACTACCTGATCCTGAACGGCCGCATGCCGCGTTCGCTGCGCTATTGCTACGGGCGCGTCGTGTCGAGCCTGAACCTGCTCGCGAAGGATTACGGCGTGACACACCCGTGTCACGACACGGCCACGAAGATCCTGCAGATGCTGTCCGATACCTCGGTCGAGCGGATCTTCAAGAGCGGCCTGCACGAATTCCTGACCGACTTCATCGGCCGCAACAACAGCCTCGGGCTCGAAATCGCCCAGGCTTACAACTTCGACTGAGAACTTGCCATGCGACTCGCCATCCGACACATCTCGCGTTATCAGTTCGACGATCAAGCCACCCATGCGCTGCAACGGCTGCGGCTGCGCCCGCAATCGGGCCCCGGGCAGACGGTGCGCGCGTGGCAGGTCACGATCGACGGCGTCGAGCCGTCGCTGTCGTACGCCGACGGGCTCGGCAACCGGATCGACCTCGTGCGTCACGACCGCGGCGCGAAAGCCGAGATCGTCGTCATCGCGGCCGGCGTCGTCGAGACGCAGGATCGCGCGGGCATTGTCGGGAATCCTGAAGGCTATGCGCCGCCTTGGATCTTCGAGCGCGAGACCGCGCTCACGAAGGCGGGCGACACCGTGCGCGCGCTCACGGAAGCGCTGCCGATCGAGCCGCTCGGCCTCGACGCATTGCACTGGCTGATGACCGAAGTGCACGGCCGCATCGCGTATGCGCCGAACCTGGCGGCCGACGCGCCCGTCGACGCGGAAACCGCGCTGCAAAGCGGCGAGGGCACGAGCCGCGACCATGCGCACGCGTTCATCGCGGCCGCGCGCGCGCTGAAGATTCCCGCGCGCTACATCTCGGGCTACGTGCTCGCCGACAGCGCGATGCAGCGCATCGCCGATGCGAAGCAGAATACGGGCGACGTCGAGGAGGAGGAAGCGCTCGCGCTGCAGAGCGGCGAGGGCATGCAGCAGGCGCTCGGCGCGTCGCACGCCGCGCAATCGCAAGGGATGCCGCAACCGGCGCTCGGCGCGCAGCCGCAGGCCGCCGCGCTGATGCAGCAGCCGGCCGGCCATGCGTGGGCCGAGGCGTATGTGGAAGGGCTCGGCTGGGTCGGGTTCGATCCGTTCATGAATCGCTGCCCGGACGAGCGCTACGTGCGCATCGCGGTCGGCCTCGACTATCGCGACGCGCAGCCGGTGACGGGGCTCGGCGCGACGGCCGTCGGCGTCGAGATCAGCGTCGTGCAGACGCCCGAGCTCGTCTGACCCGACGCACGCTTTTCGCCGAATCCGCCATGCCGGGCCGGCGCGTCGAGCGCGACGCGGCGTGCGCGGCCGGCCCAACCCGAACCGAGCTCCCATGTCCATCCACGTCGCGCTGCATCACACCACCCGCTATCGCTACGACCGGCTCGTCAACCTCGGCCCGCAGGTCGTGCGGCTGCGGCCCGCGCCGCATTGCCGGACGCCGATCCTCGCGTATTCGATGACGGTCGTGCCCGCGCAGCACTTCATCAACTGGCAGCAGGACCCGTTCTCGAACTATCTCGCGCGGCTCGTGTTTCCGGAGCGCACCGAGCACTTCGAAATCACGATCGATCTCGTCGCCGAGATGTCGGTGTACAACCCGTTCGACTTCTTCCTCGAAGCGAGCGCCGAGCAATACCCGTTCAGCTATGACGACGCGCTGAAGACCGAGCTCGCGCCGTATCTCGCGTGCGATCCGCAGACGAGCGCGTCGAAACTGTTCCGCACGTATCTCGACGGCGTCGATCTCACGCCGGCCGGCACCGTGAACTTCCTCGTCGCGCTGAACCAGCGGCTTCAGCACGACATCGGCTATCTCGTGCGGATGGAGCCCGGCGTGCAGACGCCCGAGCAGACGCTCGAGCTCGCGTCCGGCTCGTGCCGCGACAGCGCGTGGCTGCTCGTGCAGCTGTGCCGTCATCTCGGCATCGCCGCGCGTTTCGTGTCGGGCTACCTGATCCAGCTCACGCCCGACGTGAAGTCGCTCGACGGCCCGAGCGGCACGTCGGTCGACTTCACCGACCTGCACGCGTGGTGCGAGGTCTACTTGCCGGGCGCCGGCTGGATCGGCTTCGACCCGACGTCGGGCCTGCTCGCCGGCGAAGGGCATCTTCCGCTCGCATGCACGCCGCAGCCGACGAGCGCCGCGCCGGTCGAGGGGCTGATCGACGAGTGCGAGGTGTCGTTCGAGCACGAGATGAGCGTGACGCGCGTGTACGAATCGCCGCGCGTGACGAAGCCGTATACGGAATCGCAATGGGACGCCGTGCTGGCGCTCGGCACGCAGGTCGACGGCGCGCTGGCGGCCGGCGACGTGCGGCTCACGCAGGGCGGCGAGCCGACCTTCGTGTCGATCGACGATCGCGACGGCGCCGAGTGGAACACCGATGCGCTCGGCCCGACCAAGCGCGGCTACGCGACCGAACTCGTGCAGCGGCTGCGCGCCGAGTACGGCGACGGCGGCTTCCTGCACTTCGGGCAGGGCAAGTGGTATCCGGGCGAGCAGCTGCCGCGCTGGGCGCTGTCGATCTTCTGGCGCGCGGACGGCCAGCCCGTGTGGCACGATCCGTCGCTGTTCGCCGACGAGCGCGAGCCGTCCGCCTATGCGACCGACGACGCGAAGCGTTTCATCGATGCGCTCGCCGCGCGGCTGAACCTGACCGACGAATTCATCCGGCCCGGCTACGAGGATGTCTGGTACTACCTGTGGCGCGAGCGCCGGCTGCCCGTCAACGTCGATCCGTTCGACTCGCGGCTCGACGACGAGCTCGAGCGCGCGCGGCTGCGCAAGGTGTTCGACCAGCAGCTCGACAGCGTCGTCGGCTACGTGCTGCCGGTCAAGCGCACGGATGCTGAACCGGGCCTCGACGGGCCGCGCTGGCAGACGGGCCCGTGGTTCTTCCGCGACGAGCGGATGTATCTCGTGCCGGGCGATTCGCCGATGGGCTATCGATTGCCGCTGGATTCGCTGCCGTGGGCCGCGAGCGCCGACCATCCGTACCTGGTCGAACGCGATCCGTTCGCGCCGCGCACCGCGCTGCCGGACGCCGCCGCGATCCGCGCGCGCTACGCGGGCCCGGCCGACGCGCCGCGCTACCTGTCCGGCGTGCATCGCGAAGCGTCCGCGCAGACGGTCATGCAGTGGCGCAACGACGGCACGGCCGCGGGCGGGCGAGCCGCCGCGCACGATCCGCAGCGGCGGCCCGAGCGCTTCGAATCGGCCGCGTGGATCACGCGCACCGCGCTGTGCGTCGAAGTGCGCAACGGCATCCTGTACCTGTTCATGCCGCCGCTCGCCGCGCTCGAGGATTATCTCGACCTGCTCGGCGCGATCGAGCTGACCGCGCACGCGCTCGGCGTGAAGCTCGTGCTCGAAGGTTATCCGCCGCCGCGCGATGCACGGCTGAAGCTGCTGCAGGTAACGCCCGATCCCGGCGTGATCGAGGTGAACATCCATCCGGCCGCGAGCTTCGACGAGCTCGTCGACCATACCGAATTCCTGTATGACGCCGCGTGGCAGTCGCGGCTATGCAGCGAGAAGTTCATGGTCGACGGCCGCCACGTCGGCACCGGCGGCGGCAACCACTTCGTGCTCGGCGGCGCGACGCCGGCCGACAGCCCGTTCCTGCGCCGCCCGGACCTGCTCGCGAGCCTGATCGCGTACTGGCACAACCATCCGTCGCTGTCCTACCTGTTCTCCGGGCTGTTCATCGGGCCCACGAGCCAGGCGCCGCGCGTCGACGAGGCGCGCAACGACCAGCTCTACGAACTCGACATCGCGTTCGCCGAGATCCAGCGCAACAAGCTGCTGTTCGGGCAGGACATGCCGCCGTGGCTCGTCGACCGCGTGCTGCGCAACCTGCTGATCGACGTGACGGGCAACACGCACCGCAGCGAGTTCTGCATCGACAAGCTGTATTCGCCCGATTCGTCGACCGGCCGGCTCGGCCTGCTCGAACTGCGCGCGTTCGAGATGCCGCCGCATGCGCGGATGAGCATCGTGCAGCAACTGCTGCTGCGCGCGCTGGTCGCGCGCTTCTGGGCCGCGCCGTACACGACGCCGCTCACGCGTTGGGGCACCGCGCTGCACGACCGCTTCATGCTGCCCGCGTTTCTTCAGATGGATTTCGACGATGTGCTGGCCGAACTGCGCGATGCCGGTTTCGCGTTCGAACCGGCGTGGTTCGCGCCGCACTTCGAATTCCGCTTCCCGCTGTTCGGCCAGATCGCGGTGAACGGCATGCAGCTGTCGCTGCGCGGCGCGCTGGAGCCGTGGCACGTGATGGGCGAGGAGGGTGCGCCCGGCGGCACGGTGCGCTACGTCGATTCGTCGGTCGAACGGCTCGAAGTGCGCGTGACGGGCTTGAACGACAACCGGCACGTCGTGACCGTCAACGGCCGCGCGCTGCCGCTGCAGCCGACCGGCACCGTCGGCGAATACGTCGCGGGCGTGCGCTACAAGGCGTGGTCGCCGCCGTCCGCGCTGCATCCGACCATCGGCGTGCATGCGCCGCTCACGTTCGACATCGTCGATACGTGGCTGCAGCGCTCGCTCGGCGGCTGCCGCTATCACGTCGCGCATCCGGGCGGGCGCAACTACGCGACCTTCCCGGTCAATGCGTACGAAGCCGAGAGCCGCCGGCTCGCACGCTTCGTCGAGATGGGGCATACGCCGGGGCGGATGGCGGTCGCGGCGGCCGCGCCGAGCCGCGAATTCCCGTTCACGCTCGACTTGCGGCGGCCGTGATCCATCGATGACGGGGCGGACGACGATGCGCGGCGCGCGACCTCCCGGCGGCCGCGCCGGAATGCTAGGATGCGGGCAGATTGCGGCCGCGCGCCGCTGCAGCTTGCCGCCGGTGCGGCGGCGCGCGTGCGCGGTTGTACCCTGACGACGGAACGACATCGTGCCGCCCATTGACACCGATCATCTCGCCGCCCCCGACGCGATGCCCACGCTTTTCGATTCCGGCGCGCAGCCGGATGCCGCCGAACTGGCCGCCGCGCTCGCGGCGCCGGCGGCCGCCGGCCGTTACGACGAACTGCGCGGCAGCGCGGCCGGCCTGAACGCGCCTGCGCTCGCGCCCGCATGGCGCAGTTTCTTCACATCGATCGGCAGCGACGGCGTGGCCGACCTCGATCGCCGCGCCGACGCGCTGCACCGGCGCATGCGCGAGAACGGCCTGTTCTACCAGCTGCACGAGCAGCGCGCCGGCGACGGCGCGGCCGGCCCGTGGTCGCTCGACCTGCTGCCGCTGATCGTCACGCCCGAGGACTGGGTCGCGATCGAGCGCGGCGTGCTGCAGCGCGTGCGGCTGCTCAACGCGACGCTGGCCGACCTGTACGGGCCGCAGACGATCCTGCAGCGCGGGCTGCTGCCGCCGGCGCTCGTCACCGGCCATCCCGGCTACCTGCGCGCGATGCGCGGCGCACGCGTGCCGGGCGACACATGGCTGCACGTCGTCGCGTTCGATCTCGCGCGCGGCCCCGACGGGCAGTGGCGGATCGTCGCGCAGCACACGCAGGGCGCGGCCGGGCTCGGCTACCTGCTCGAAAACCGCCTGATCGTGTCGCGGCTCTTTCCGCGCGGGTTTCGCGGATTGCGCGTCCAGCGGCTCGCATCCGCGTACCGTGCGCTGCTGCAGAGCATGCAGTCGCTCAGCCCGGCCCGCAAGAATTCGCGGATCGTGCTGCTGACGCCGGGGCCGCACAGCGCGACGTATTTCGAGCACGCGTATCTCGCGCGCTACCTCGGCCTCACGCTTGTCGAAGGCGGCGACCTGACCGCGCGCGACAACCGCGTCTTCCTGAAGACGTTGCGCGGGCTCGAGCCGGTGCACGGCATCCTGCGCCGCGTCGACGACGCGTGGCTCGATCCGCTCGAACTGCGGCCCGATTCGATGCTCGGCGTGCCGGGGCTGCTGCAGGCCGTGCGCGCGGGCAACGTGCTGCTCGCGAACGCGCCGGGCTCGGGCTTCCTCGAATCGCCGGCGATGCTCGGCTTCATGCCGCGCCTGGCCGAAGGGCTGCTCGGCGAAACGCTGACGCTGCCAGCGGTGCATTCGTGGTGGTGCGGCGAGGCGGCCGCGTGCGACGACGCGCTGCCGCAACTCGCGCGCGGCATCGTCAAGGCATCCTATCCACCCGACGTGCAGTCCGGCGGCGCGTTCGAGCCGGTGATCGGCGCGCGGCTCACGCAGGCGCAGCTGGCCGAATGGCGCGCACGGATCCTCGCGCGGCCCGAACACTACACGGTGCAGGCCGACCTGCCGCTGTCGCAGGCGCCGACCTGGCCGCGGCCCGACGCGCCCGACGGCAACGGCAGTGCCCGCATCGTGCCGAAGCCGGTGCTGATGCGCGTCTTCGCGCTCGCCGACGGCGCGCAGCGCTGGCGGCTCCTGCCCGGCGGGCTGTCGCGGGTCGGCACGCGCGACACGCTGTTCAACGCGCCGATGCCGCGCGGCGGCAGCACCGTCGATACGTGGGTGATGACCGAAGGCATCGTCGACTCGACGACGCTGCTGCAGACGCACCTCGGCCCCGACGACCTCGTCGAACGGCCGCGCGCGATCGCGAGCCGTGCGGCCGAGAACCTGTTCTGGCTCGGCCGCTATACCGAGCGCGCGACCAACCTGATGCGGCTGGCGCGCGCCGCGCTCGAACGGCTGCGCGGCGAGGACGACGTCGACAGCCCCGCGCATCTGGAACTGATCGACACGCTGTGCCGCGACACGGGATTGATCGCGGCCGACGCGCCGAATGCCGTCGATGCGCCGCGCGCGTTCCAGCACGCGCTTGCCACATCGCTGACGCGCGGCGCGGATCGCACGTCGGGCATCGCGTCGTGCCTGTTCGGGATGCGCGGTGCGGCTGCCGCGATTCGCGAACGGCTGTCGAGCGATCAGTGGCGGCTGATCGACGACGCGACGCAACTGTTCGCGGACAGCGCGGGCCAGCCGGAAGCGGAGGAGCAGATCGGCAACGAGGCGCTGCAACTGCTGGAGCGCCTCGGCCTGCTGCTCGGCGCGATCACCGGCGCGCAGACCGACAACATGACGCGCGACGACGGCTGGCGCTTGCTGTCGATCGGCCGGCAGATCGACCGGCTGGATTTCCTGTGCAGCGTGCTGAAGTTCGCGTTCGACGAAGGGGCCGTGCACCGGCAGGACGGTTTCGAACTCGTGCTGGAGCTGTTCGACAGCACGATCACGTTCCGCTCGCGGTTCCAGCGCGGCTTCGATGTCGCGCCGCTGCTGTCGCTCGTCGTGCTCGATACCGACAACCCGCGCTCGCTCGGCTGGGTCGTGCAGGCGCTGCGCGGCCGGCTGACGAAAGTCGAGCGCAGCGAAGGCTATGCGCTGTCCGAGCTGGCCGAGACGATTCCGGACGTGCCCGCGTGGTCGCTGCACGAGCTGTGCGAAACCGCGGACGGCGGCCGCCACGACAAGCTGCTCGCGGCACTCGACACGACCGTGAAGGCCGTCTGGGAGCTGTCGAACCGGATCGGCGAGCGCTACTTCAGCCACGTGCGCGAGGCGGGCAGGACACTATGGTGACGATGAAAGGCGCGGTAAAGGCGCCGACTGGCGCCGGCAATGCACGGCAGGCAGCGGCACCGGCCGCACCGGCTGCACCGGCCGTCGCCACCTCCGGCCGGTTGCTGCGCGTCACGCACGACACCGAATACCGTTACGCGGCGCGCGTCGAATCCGCGCAGCACCAGGCGCGCCTGCAGCCACTCGTGACACCGCGCCAGCAGGTGCTGTCGTTCTCGCTCGACATCGATCCCGCACCGGAATCGGTCGGCACCGAGATCGACGCGTTCGGCAATGCACGTGCGTCGTTCGCACTGAACCAGCCGCACGACGCGCTGCTCGTGCGCAGCCGCAGCACGGTGCGCGTGACGCCGCCCGTGTGGTCGCTCGGCGCGCGCGGCGCGCCGCCGCCCGCGATCGCGAATCCCGATCCAAAGCGCGCGACCACGTGGGAAGCCGTGCGCGACCGCTTGCGATTCCGCGCGGGGCAGCCTTACGACGCCGCGAGCGAATTCGTGTTCGCGTCGCCGCACGTCGCGTGCGATCCCGAGCTTGCCGCGTATGCGGCCGCGAGCTTCACGCCGCAGCGGCCGCTCGTGCAGGCTGCGTGGGACCTGATGCGGCGCGTGCATGCCGATTTCGCGTACACGCCGAACAGCACCGACATCACGACGTCGGCGCTCGATGCGCTGCGGTTGCGCAAGGGCGTCTGCCAGGATTTCGCGCACGTGATGATCGGCGCGTTGCGCTCGCTCGGGCTGGCCGCGCGTTACGTGAGCGGCTACCTGCTCACGCAGCCGCCGCCCGGGCAGCCGCGGCTGATCGGTGCCGATGCGTCGCACGCGTGGGTCGAGGTGTACGACCCGGCCTGGCCCGAGGACAACGGCTGGCTGCAGCTCGATCCGACCAACGATCGCGCGCCGGGCGACGATTACGTGATGCTGTCGATCGGTCGCGACTATGCCGATGTGACGCCGTTGCGCGGCGTGATCCGCGGCGGCGGTGCGGACCAGGAGCTGAAGGTCGGCGTGACGGTCGAGCCGCTCGAGGCGCCGTAACGCGTGCCGCCCGTACGGGCGATGTCCCGTTTAAGTCTTCGTTAATACTGCACGCCTAGCATGGTGATGCCGGCGAACGGTCCGGACCCTGGTCCGGCGCGCCGGCGGCACGCGCGGGTGCGTCGACGTCACGGCGCCGCGCCGTCGCGCGGCGCCATTCCCTTGCAACGGCGGCAGACCATGATCAAGCACTTCGACTACACGCTCGGCAGCGAAACGATCGCACTGTGCGCGAGCTTCGGCGCGGGGCCGGCGCTGCGCCGCGTGCTCGTGAGCCGCGCGGATTCGATGGAGACGCTGGTGGTGCTCGACGCGCGCGGGCTGTCGGGCCTGCTGAAGGTGGCGACCGAAGAACCGGAAGGGTTGCTCGACGACGCGATCCGCAAGGTCGGTGACGAACAGCTCGTCGAGCGCGCGATCAGCGGCAGGACGATCGTCGAAACCGCACTGTGACGCGATAGGCGCGGCGCGAGGGGCCGGATCAGGGAGTATGCTGCGGGTCCGACCGGCTCATTCACGCATGCCCGATGTCCACGACTGACGCTGCCATTCCTGATACTCGCCGCTATACGACGATTCGCGTGATCGCGTATCACGGCATCCTGCAAAACATTACGTCGTTGCTCCAGTTCGTCCCGTTCGTGCTGTTCGTTCTGCACGAACGGTCGCTGCATGCGATTTCGTCGTGGTCGTGGCAGTTCCGGGCGCTGCAGGTCGCGTTGGTCGCCACGGCGATGGCCGGACTGGTCAGTCATGTCGCGCTTGCATTGCGTCGCCGCTGGGGGCGTACGCTCGGTCTGGTGAACTGGGGCGTATCGAGTGTCGTGTGGCTCATGCTGTCGACGTGGGTCCCGGTACTCGTCGGACTGCCGTTCGCCGTGATCGGCTTCGCGCTGATGTACAACCGGCTCAGCAGCGACTACCTGAGCCCGCCGCACGTCACGTCACGCCTGACGGCGCGGTGCATCGCGTCATTCTGCCTGCTGGCTGCGGCGTCCACGCTGTATTACTGGGCGATATCGTACGCGGCTGCGCCCGCAGGCACCTTTGGCTCCCTCATTCCGAATATCCGGCCGAAGACGCTGCTGAAGGCGGCTGTCGTCGCGCTGGTTCTGGGCACCGCCTTCGCGCCGCGCGGGCGGCGCATGTGGCGTTGCGGCGTGTCGCTGATGACGGCTGCGCTCGCGATGACGGGCATGCTGGCCGGCTATGTGTCGATCGCGACGCCGCTGGTTCGCTATATGCCGCAGGAATATCAGCGCACGGAAGTTGCGATTCCGTGGCAGCCGATCATGGTCTACGTGGTCGTCACGTTCTGCGTCGCGCTCGTGCTGATTCGCGTGACGAAGCCGCCGAAGCCCGATGCGTGGGAGCAGGGGGCGATTCCCGACGCGTCGGCCGATGCGGGCGCGGCGCGCCGGGACACGACGTCCTGATGCCGCGCGGTCAGTCCGCGAACCGGTCCGTCGCCGCGATCAGCGCTTCCAGGATCCCCGGCTCGTTGTAAGCGTGCCCGGCGCCGGGCACGATCTCGAACGTCGCCTCCGGCCACGCCTTCGACAGCTCCCACGCGGTGCGCGCGGGCGTCGCGGCGTCATAGCGGCCCTGCACGATCACGCCCGGGATGCCGGCAAGGCGATGCGCGTCGCGCAGCAGCTGGCCTTCCTCGACGAAGCCCCGGTTCACGAAGTAGTGGTTTTCGATCCGCGCGAACGCGAGCGCGTAGTGGCCGTCCGCGAAGTGGGCAGCGAGCGCGGGATCGGGCAGCAGCGTGATCGTGCGGCCTTCCCAGAGGCTCCATGCGCGAGCGGCCTCGAGCTTCGCGGCTTCGTCGTTGCCGGTCAGCCGGCGATGGTAGGCGGCCATCAGGTCGCCGCGCTCGGCTTCCGGAATCGGCGCGACGAAGTCTTCCCACAGGTCGGGGAACAGCCACGACGCGCCTTCCTGGTAGTACCACAGCAGTTCCGCGCGGCGCATCGTGAAGATGCCGCGCACGATCAATGCGCTCACGCGTTCGGGGTGCGTTTCCGCGTACGCGATCGACAGCGCGCTACCCCACGAACCGCCGAACACGAGCCATTGCTCGGCGCCGACCATCTCGCGCAGGCGTTCGATATCGGCGACCAGATGCCATGTCGTGTTGTTCTCGAGGCTTGCATGCGGCGTCGAGCGTCCGCAGCCGCGCTGGTCGAACAGCAGGATGTCGTAGCGCTCGGGATCGAACAGGCGGCGATGGTCGGGGCTGAAGCCGGCGCCGGGGCCGCCGTGCAGGAACACGGCGGGCTTGCCGGCCGGGTTGCCGCAGCGCTCCCAGTAAATGCGATGGCCGTCGCCGGTGTCGAGGTGGCCGTGGGCGTAGGGTTCGATCGGTGGGTACATGACGTTTCCTGATTGAAAGGTCGACGGGCGCCGGGCAATCGGTGCCGAAAGCGACACGCCATTATGCCCAACTCGCCGAAATGGCGGATGCGAGCGTGGGCCAGCCGGGCGAGCGCTGCATTTGTCGGCCGCCATTGAAAAATTCCGTAAAAAACCGCATCGCTTTATTCACGCATTCCGATTCAATATGGCTTCACGTTTCATGTGCGTGCCACGCATGAAACGCATTCATGACGCTGGCCATGCGTCGCGGACAAATGAGAAATCAAAATAATTCCGGGGATTGTGAATGGATAGCGATTCTCTGACGGGGAAGGAGCGCGAGATCGTGTCGTTGATCGCGCAAGGGATGCGCTGTACGGAGATTGCCGCGGCACTGGGGACCGCGCCGATGACGGTACGCAAGCATCGCGCGAACATCGTGCGCAAGCTCGGGCTGACGGGCACCGCGCAACTGGTCGCGTATGCGGTCGAACGTGCATCGCCGGTCGCCGCCGACCTCTCTCCTTGCGAAGATCGCCGCGCTCGGGCCGCGTGAGCGGGATGTGCTGCGACTGATCGGTGCCGGTCTCGCGAGCAAGGAAATTGCAAGGATGCTCGATGTCAGTCCGCGCACGATCAGCAAGCATCGTGAAAACATCATGCACAAACTGTCCATTCACGACCTTGCCCGGCTGGTGAAAATCGGACGCGAATTGTGATTCCGGCGATCCGGATTTTCGATACGTAATCGGAGGTATTGAGCGGCATTCGCATTCGGCGCAATTTGAACGCCGGGCGGATATCGCATTGCATTCGCCCGACAGTGGGCGAATGCGCGATTTCCGAGGGCGAATTCACCCGGTTTTCACGATGAATAGGAGTGAAAAATGGAAGGCCAGAATACGATTGTCTGGAGGGACGATCGCGCCACGCAGGTTCAAGTGGCGCAACTCGTCAATCAATCCACTGGGGAGTTCGCGGTCGATGTCACCGACCCGCGGGAAGTCAAAGAGTGGACGAAGTTGCTCGAATCGCGGGCTGCCGAAGATATCGGTGAAGCGGACCCGGCGCGATTCACGTGGCCGCCCCGTCCCGTGTCGCGGCCCGCGATTTACGGCGGCGTGGTGGTCGCGACGGTCAGCACGTTTGCGCTGCTGACCGGTTTTGCCATCTGGCGCAACTACACCGTGAGCGCGGAGCTGACCCCGGACCGGATGCGTTTCCGTCTGCGTCCGCCGCCGCCCCCGCCGCACGCGTAAGCCGCATTCCGGCCGTCACCCATTCGGGAACGGCCGGCGCGTGACGTGCCGCACGCGCCAGCCCCGTTGCACGGCGGCGCGTGCGCGATCGAAATCACAGGAGATCAATCATGCCAGTTGACAATTCGGCGGCCGAGTCCGCCCGGAGTCTCTTGAACGGCATCGACTACAGCGCCCTGATCGGCGGCCCGTTGCAGGCCGCGATCACCGCACAGGCGATGGCCGCGAAATCCACCTACGAGTTCATCGACAAGGTCGGCCTCACGACCGACAAGGACGGCGTGAAGCAGGCCGTCAACGTCACCTTCCTGTACCAGAAGGACGGCCAGATGGTGAAGCTGATCGTGCCGCTGCTGACGATCGTGCCGGTACCGCTGATCCTGGTCGACGAAGTGACGATCCAGTTCAAGGCGAACATCAACGCCGCGGCGTCGTCGACGTCGGAAGAATCGAAGTCCGAAGCGATCGCGGGCGAGCTGTCGGCGCAGGGCAAGATCGGCTGGGGGCCGTTCAGCCTGTCGGCGCAGATGAAGGCGAGCTACTCGAGCAAGAAGGATTCGAAGGCGACGCAGGATTCGCGCTATTCGGTCGAGTACACGCAGGACGTGTTCGTGCATGCGTCGCAGGCCGGCGTGCCGGCCGGGCTCGCGACGGTGCTCAACATCCTGTCGAGTGCCGCGACCGGCGCGAGCCGCGACGGCGACATGCAGGTCAGCCCCGCGCTGTCGACCGTGATGTCCGGCGACCCGTCTCAGCAGCAGATGCTGCAGGTGCATCTGCTGAACTCGAGCGGGCTGTTCGCCGCGAACACGGACGTCGTGTTCCAGATCGAACCCGCGCTCGCGGACAAGTTCCGGATGAGCCGTGCGCCGTTCGGTTCGGTCGTCCCGTTCGATGCAACCGGCAAGATCGCGGCATTCAAGACCGGCAACGACGGATCGCTGTCCGTCTTGTTCTGGGCCGAAGGCGACGTCGCCGCACAGGCGACCGACCTGACGGTGTCCGCGTCGATCCCCGCGCCGGACGGCGGCAAGGCCGACGCGAAGACGGTCGTCGTGCCGGTGCGCGTGCTGCACCGGTTGCCGCCGCCGACGGCGCCGTCGCTCAAGAGCGCGCAGGCGACACTCTCGATTGCCAAGGACGCCTCCGGCAAGGACGAACTGACCGCACTCAAGCCGGACGGCACGCCGGCCGCGAACGTCGAGCTGACGTTCGTGTTCGATGCCAGCGGTGCCGCGTTCGACGTCGAAGCGAACGGCAAGAGCGTGAAGACCGATTCGCCGAAGACGGATGCCGGCGGCAAGGTCGAGATCGACTGCAAGGCGCTCGACGACAACAGCAAGTCGGTCGTGACCGTCAACGCGACGATCGACGGCACCGGCGTGTCGACGAGCATCACGCTCCAGGCCAAGCCCTGATCCCGCCGATGTGACAACCCGCCCGCGCCGGCCTGCCGGCGCGGGGTAGAGGAGAACACCGATGACCAATCTGCGGGATATCGCCGCCGCGTTCCTCGACAGCCTCGCGGGCGCGCAGCACGAGGCGAACCTGTATTCGAAGACCCTCGCGGTGAAGTATCGCGAGGATCCGCTGCTCAAGTATTTTCCGGTGCCGAACGGCCTGCTCGACGAAGCGGACGTGACGCTGCGCTTCGCGGTGACACCGGGCAGCGACGACGAGGCCATGGCGCCGCGGCTCGCCGCGGACACGCTGCCGGCAGACGCGCTGCCGTCGCAGGTCGCCGTCGCCGATCTGGCGACGGACGCCGGAGCGCTGCTGCTGCACGATCTTGCCGGCGTGCTCGGCCGCGTGCGCGGGGCGAGCGGGGCAGCCGGCGCGGGGGCCGATCCGGCGCGCGAACGGATCGACGCACTGCATTCGTCCCGCGTCGCGCGCGAGCTGGGCGGCAATCTCCACGCGCTGCTCGGCGACGCGCTGACACAGGCGCTGCGCGGTACGACGCCGTCACTTGCAACGCTGCGCGCCGGTCTGGTCGACGTACTCGATGCGTCGCTCGGCGACAGCCTCGCGGCGGTGTTCGACGCGGACGCTCGCCCGGACGCGGAGCGCATGTCGTTCGAGGCGGCGGTCGACGCGTGCGGGGCGGCGCTGCTCAGCCTGATCGAAGCGGCGGCCGAGCGGCAGCGCGGGATCCAGACGGAGACCGCACGCGTGCCGTCGCTGGCGGTGACGCTGGACGCGGCCGCAATGCAGGGCATTCCGGCCGAATTCGTGCAAACGCTGACGCTGCGCGCAAGACTGCGCAATTACAAGTGGGTGCTCGTTGGCGAAGGCGGCCGCGAGCGCGACGAACTGGTTGTCACGGAGTGATGCCATGACCGACTCCATCAGCCCCGTCGTCGATCTGCAGTACCTGTTCGCGGCGCCGATCGAAGCCGTGATCGAGGCCGACTTCATGGCCGCCCGCCAGTTCGTCCGGTATGTCCAGGAGTTCGGCTTCGTGCGGAGGTCGTCCGCTGCCTGCGAGCCGGGAAAGCCGGATGACGACGACTTCGGCGAATTGCGGATGATCACGTTTTTCTACGAGCAGGTGGTCGGCAAGGACAAGACGGAATGGCGCCGCGTGCAGGTTCCGGTGTTGTCGCTGATTCCGCTGCCGCTGCTCGAAGTGAAGACGGCGACCTTCGATTTCGGCGTGCGCCTGCTGCTCGCCGAGCGTGTGAAGGCGCCGTGTGCGATCCCGCTGCTGCCGGGCGACGCGGACGACGACGCGCCGCGCCGGTACCGCTGGAGCGCGATGCTGGCGCGTGGCCGGCCCGAGGCCGGCGGCCAGACGCGCGAGGACGTGTCGCCGTTTCTCGAGGCCAACATCGGCGCTAAAGTCGAGGTCGGCCAGGCCGGCATCCCCGCCGGCATCGGCAACCTGCTGGCGCTGCTGGGCATGAATACCCAGGTCGGCGGCGCCGGCGCCAAGGCCACCGGCGATGGTGGCGACGACTCCCGGAGGGAATCATGAAGACGAGCGAGAAGATGCTGAACGAGGCGCCGGGTTTCACCTGCCCGGTTTGCGAGCGCGGGCGCGTGAAGCTGTCGCTGGCGGATTTTCTCGGCAGCAGCGAGGTCCGCTGCCCGATCTGCGGCACGCCGTTCCAGATGGACAAGGCGGGGTGCACGGAGCTGGTGGACCGGCTGCAGGATCTCCAGGTCGCGCAGCAGAACGTCCGGCTGCTGGAGAAGAACGGCGGCCGGTGATGCCGGTGTCGCGGCGGCCGGTTGTTGCGTTGCGGCAAGCGGCCGTCCGTCCTCCGTATCTCGTCCGCACCCGCGTGCCAGGCCGTGCCGCTGCGCGAATCGGGACGGGGCCCGGGTATTTTTGAAGCAATTTCATTCCGATATTTTTCATACAAAATCCCGGCGGCATATCGGCGTGCCTGTCGGCGCGCCGGCCATCACTTGCTCCTTTACCGTGCCAACGGGAACCAGCCGATGAACCATCGCGTCACGCAGTTGACCGGGTTGCGCGCCGTCGCGGTCGCGATGGTAGTGGTCGGACACGCCGAACATGTACTGCCGGGCGGCTACACGGGCTGGTACGCGCCGTTGCGGCTGATCGCCGACGGCCGGCTCGGCGTGCTGATCTTCTTCGTCCTGAGCGGCTTCCTGATTACCAACGTGCTGCGCGCCGAGTTTGCGCGCACCGGCGGCATCGCGCTGACGTCGTTCTACGTGCGCCGCGCGCTGCGGATCTGGCCGGCCTGCTATGTCTATCTCACGGCCGTTGCGATCGTCGCGCTCGCCGGCTGGTTCGACGTCGACCGCCGGCAGTGGCTGTACGCGGCGTTGCACCTGTGGAATTACTCGGCGTGGTTCGGGCTGACCGGCGACAACACGCTGCATCCGGACGGCGCGTGGTATCTCGGTCATTTCTGGTCGCTCGCGCTCGAGGAACAGTTCTACTGGTTCTGGCCGCTGCTGTTCGTGTTCGGCATGCGCCGCGCCGGCACGCGCTGGCTGGCCGCGCTGATCCTGATCGTGCCGCTGGTGCGCGCCGTCACGTATTTCGTGGCGCCGGCGCTGCGCGGGCAGCTCGGGATGATGCTCCACACCGGCGTCGATCCGATCCTGATCGGCTGCTATGCGTCGCTCAACCGCGAACGGCTCGAAGCGTGGATCGGCTCGTGGCGAGGCGAGGCGCGCATCGTGACGGCGATCGTCTTCGTCGTGCTGCTCGGCATGCCGCTCGCCGAACACCGGCTCGGCGGCTTCTGGAACGCGACGTACGGCGTGACGCTCGAAGCCGCGCTGATCGCGATCGTGATCGTCGTGCTGAATTTCCGCGGCGAGTTCTGGTGCGCGCGCTGGCTGCGCGCGCGGCCGGTCGTGTTCGTCGGCACGATCTCGTTCAGCCTGTATCTGTGGCAGCAGCCGTTCGCGAACCCGGACCTGCCGGTTGCGCACGCGTTTCCGCTCGGCATCGTGTGGGCGCTGCTGGCCGCGACGGCCAGCTACTTCCTCGTCGAAAAGCCGTTCCTGCGGCTGAAGGATCGCTATTCGGCGCGCGAGGCGCGGCGCGTGCGGGATGAGGCGTTGCTCGGGCCGGGGGCGCCGGAGTGCATCGAAACGAATGCGGTCGCCAAATAGGGGCGTGCGAGGAACCGCCCGATCGGATCATCATCGCCGTGTGGTTCGGCTATCATCCGGATGCAATTTTTTCTGATATGCCGGGTGGCTTCCGTTGCATGGCGATACCGGCGACCGAATGGATCGATCCACTTGCGGAGACACGTTTCATGCTGAAAAGCTGGCGGCAGTTTTTGCCGAAGATCGGGCAAAGCATGAAGGACATCAAGGAACTGAGTCCTTTGACGGTCGATGGCTACCGGATGCTGCATCAGGCCGGTGCCGAAACCGGCAACCTGGATGCGAAAACCCGCGAACTGATTGCGCTGGCCGTGGCCGTCACGACGCGATGCGACAGCTGCATCGCCAATCACGTCAAGAAGGCGATTGAACTGGGCGTATCGAAAGCGGAGTTGACCGAAGCGCTGGGCGTCGCTGTCGCGATGAACGCCGGTGCGGCGCTGGCGTTTTCCGGGCGCGTGATGGATGCGTACAACGACCTGTCGGATGCGCGCTGACGCGTCGTCTTATTTCATCACCGAGGGCGGATACCAGAAGTTCCGGTACATATCGACTCCGTACGTCTTGCCGTCGTAGCGGACGATCGTGCGGACCGGGCGCTTGTCCTTGCGCTGCGGCGGATCGATCCGCGCGGTGAGCGACAGGTCGGCAAACCCGTGGCTCGCGGTCTTCTCGACGCCGATCGTCATCGTTGCCGACACGATCGCGTCGGCGTTCCCGCCGGGGCTGCAGACCGCATGTTTGACGTCGGTGTTGACCCAGCCAGCGAGGTTGGTGCCGAAGACCGCACGCAGGCGATTTCCTTCGCGTATCCACAGCGTCAGCTCGTCGCTGGTGCCGGCATCGGGGCAGCTTGGCCCGCGCGCGCTGCTCGTGAACACGACGCCGAACGCGCGTACATCGGGCGACAGCCGGTAGGGCGCCGTGTCGATCCGATAGCTGCTCCCGTCGATTTCCGTCGCCGCATCCTCTTCGACCACCGACCGCTCGGCCGCCACGACCTTGCCGCCTTCGACGAGCGCGACGACCTGCAGCTTGCTGCTTTCGTCCGGGTTCTTGCTCTTCGGCAGCGAATCGAACGCGACGGCCGCGATCGTCGTTTCCGGCGCGTTCGGCATGACCTTGCACGCCGCCGCGACGACGAGCCGGTCGGCGTCGCGTGTGGCGATGCGTGCGCTGGCGATGCCGGCCCAGCGGGCAATGGCCGTGACGGTATCGTCGCCGCAAGGCTGGCTGCCGGCGGCGTGAGCGATGGGGGCGGCGGCGAGCGCCAGCAGTGGGGCGAAGCGCAGGATTTTCATTGTCTCGATCGGAGATGTTTCTTTAGGGATTATCGTGAGTGGCGCCTATCGACCCTGAGCCACACTGCGACCGCTCTCGTGAGCGGACATTCAGCACAAACGTTCAGGCCGCAATGTATTTCTGCATGAACACACTCAACGGATCGTCCGTGTAGTCTCCAAACGGCCCCCGGCGCTCATAGCCCACTGAAGCATACAAAGCCAGCGCCTCATGCTGGTATGGGCCCGTTTCAAGTTTGAGCAACCTGCAGCCAAGGCCCATGGCCTGTGACTCGAGCAGGGCAATGAGTTGCCTGGCGATGCCTTGCCCTCGACCGCGAGGGCTGACGTACATTCGTTTGACTTCGCCAAATTTCGGACCGACAACTATCGCTCCGCAACCGATCGCCTGACCCTCGGCGTCCCGCGCGACGGCAAACAGGACATTCGGTTTCTTCAACGATGCGAGGTCCAGGGCGTGCCTGCTCTCAGGCGGATACAGCGAATCCTGGTAGGCATCCAGGTCGGCGATGAGGGCGATCACGTCCGGCTGATCGGGGGATTCCAAAGCGATAGTCATGGCTGAGTAAGCACAGGAAACAAAAGGCGCCGGCTAATGGAGGTGCAATCGACGGCCGCTGGCCGAAGCACATTCGCGGATTCTCAACGATCTATCCGGAACTGTCGAACGTCTCAAATTGGCCGTCTGCCGACAGCGTGTCCCATGTCCCCCAATTTGTGAAGAATAAAAAAAGGCCCTTGCGGGCCTTTCATCGACGAAGGTGCGGGAGCATTTACCGCGTCAGCGCCGTAAACCCTTCCAGCAACCGCTCGACATCAGCCGCTTGAATCGCGCCCATCGTCGAAATCCGGAACAGTTCCTTCGACAACCCGCCTTGCCCCGCATAGATCACGAAGCCGCGCGCCTTCAACCCGTCGTGCAGCGTCTCGTACGTGACGCCTTGCGGCAGCCGGTACGCGCGCAGCACGACCGACGAAGTACCTTCCGGCAGCACGAGCGGCATCCCGCGCGCAGCCAGCCCGGCCTGCGCCTGATCGGCGAGTGCCTTGTAATGCGCATGCCGCGCACGCCAGCCGCCAGCCTCGTCGAACTCGCGCAGCGCCTCGACGAGCGCGTAATACGCATGCACGGACGGCGTGAATGGCGTATTCCGCTGATCCTGCAGCTTCGCGAGACGACCGAGATCGAGGTAGTACGTACGGCTCGCAGCCTTCGCAAGCGCGCTGCGTCGCACGATCACGAACGCCGCGCCCGGCACGCCGTGCAGGCACTTGTTCGCGGTCGCGGCAACCGCATCGATGTCGCCGCCGGCAAAATCGATCGCTTCCGCGCCAAAGCTGCTGACGCCGTCGACGAGCATTTTCACGCCACGCGAACGGCAGACTTCTGCAATCGCGCCGAGGTCGTTCAGCCGGCCCGTGGTCGTTTCGTGATGAATCACCGCGACGTGCGTATAACCACCCGCATCAAGACGCGCGGCAATCTGCGCGAGATCAGGCGCCTGCATCCACTCATGCTTCAGCACGTCGTGCGCGATGCCGTACTGCGTCGCGATCTGCGTGATCCGCTCGCCGTACACGCCGTTCTCGATCACGAGCAGCTTGCCGTCCTGCGGCACCAGCGCCGCGATCATGCTCTCGACGGCAGCCGTGCCCGAGCCCGTCATCAGCACGGCCGTCCATTCGGCCGGATCGAGCTCGTACGCGGCGACGAGGCGCGCACGCGCCTCATCCTGCAGATCGAAGAATTCGCTTTCGCGATGGCACAGATCGGGTTGCAGCAGGCTGCGGCGCACGCGTTCGGTGAGCGTGACCGGGCCGGGGTTCAGCAGCAGCATCAAAGGGCTCCTTCAACGTGGGCTTCGGTCTGCGCGGCGCCGATGTGCCGCATCAGACGGGTCTTGACCTCGACCGGCGTGACGGTCGGGCGGGGCAGGCCGTCGGGCACGCCCGTGCGAATCGCGATGCGCACGAACTGCGCGCCGTCACCCTGCGCGGCCAGCGTTGCATCGAGCACGTCGAGCGTATCGCCCTCGACCGCCGACGCGTAACCGCACGCGGCAGCGACGCCCGCGAACGACACATGCTGCGACACCGTCGCCTGGCCGCCCGTCGATTCGTGCGCGCCGTTGTCGAGCAGCACGTGCGTGAGATTGGCCGGGCCGTAGGTGCCGAGCGTCGCGAACACGCCCATCCGCATCAGCGCGGCGCCGTCGCCGTCGACGGCCACCACGCGCAGGTCGGGGCGCGCGAGCGCGAGGCCGAGCGCGAGCGGCGTCACGCAGCCCATCGAGCCGACCATGTACAGCTGGTTCGGGCGATCGTCGAGCGCGTAGAGTTCGCGGCCGCAGAAACCGGTCGACGCGAGCACGACGGTCGAGTCGACCGGTGTGTGCGCGATCACGCGCTTCAATGCGTCGTGACGGGTCGGCCACGCGTCGGCCGACGCGGCGCGCGACGACGCTTGCGCGGCGACGTGCGCACGCGGCTTCGCAGCCGGGTTCGCCTTCAGTTCATACGGCGCGACACTGCCTTTCTGCATCACGAGCGCGTACGGGCGGCCCGTCGCGTCCATGTGCGCGATCGCGCGGTCGAGTGCCGGGCCGACCTGTTCGGGGTCGGTCGGGAACGTCTCCCACGGGATCTCCATCGTGTCGAGCATCGCGGGCGTGATCGGGCCCATCAGCGCATGCTGCGGCTCGTCGGCGACGCCCGGCTGGCCGCGCCACGTGACGATCAGCAGCTGCGGCAGGCGGAACGTCCAGGTCAGCGACGTGAGCGGGCTCACCGCGTTGCCGAGCCCCGAGTTCTGCATCATCGCGATCCCGCGCTTGCCGCCGAGCGTCGCGCCCGCGATCAGCGCGACCGCGTCGCCTTCGTTCGCGGCCGACACGTAGTTCAGCGTCGGGTCCTGCAGCACGTAATTGATGAACGGCGTCAGGTACGAGCAGGGCACGCCCGCGTACCAGTCGAAGCCGCGTTCGCGCGCGGCCTCGACGAACTGGGCCGCTTCGATCATTGCGCGCCCCCGTTGCGGGCGCCCGGTTCGGACAGCGGCGTCTGGCCGTGCGCGAAGTCGCCCGCGCGGCGGAAGTCTTCGAGATCGTTGACGCCGCGCCAGTGGCCATGCACGTACTGCACCTCGATCTTCTCGCCGGCGGCGATCAGCTCGTTGAGCAGCGACGGGATGTCGAGCGTGTCGAAATCGGGGCGTGCCTGCAGCGTCGCGAGCATCGTCTTCAGGCGATCGACGCCTGCGCCGCGCACGTTCAGCAGGCCGATCCAGCGACCGTGCGGCGTGCTTGCGGCGACGTCGCTCGAGACGCGCTGGAGATACGTCTTCTGGCCGAACAGGCCTCGATCGTCGGCCGCCGAGCAGAGTGCGAAATCGCGCACGCTCTGGTTCGTCGGCTCCGTGAGCGACGAATCGACCACCACGCTGAATTCGGCTTCGCTTTCCGCGAGGTCGCGCACGATGTAGCTGCGGAACAGCAGGTCGCCGTACGAGATCACGGTGTCGCCGGTCAGGCGTTCGGCCGCGCACGCGAGCGACGCGAGTTCGCCCGTCTGCGCATGGCGCTCGTTGACGACGAGCTTGATGCCCGACGTGTCGATCGCGTCGGCGCGATAGCCGCCGACCACGGTGATGTCGTTCACGCCATGCGTCTTGAAACCGTCGACGAGCCAGCGCAGCAGCGGCTTGCCGGCGACCGGCAGCATGACCTTCGGCTTGTCCTCGGTCACGGCTTCCAGGCCCTTGCCGCGGCTCGCGGCGAGCACGATCGCCGCGTTCGACGCGCGCGACGACGACGACAGGTAGATGCGCTCGGCCGCCGAGTACTCGTCGGCGTCCTGCAGGCGGAAGATCTCGTTGACCGATGCCACGCGGTCTTCGACGTTGATCAGCGTTTCGCTCTCGTGGATCTCGCGCGCGGTCGCCTGCATCGCGGATGCCGACGCGCGGATCAGGTGGTTCGCCCAGATCACGGTGCTGATGCCGGCCTGGCGGAACACGTCGGTCGGCGTGCTGTAGTACTTGGTCGGCACGATCACGAGCGGCGCCTTGCCGCTCCATTCACGCGCGAACTGCAGGATCTCGTCCGGGCGCGACAGCTTGCTGTGAATCAGGATCGCGTCGGCGCCGGCTTCCGCATACGCGTTCGCGCGGCGCAGCGCCTCGTCCATCCCCCAGCCGGCGATCAGCGCTTCGACGCGCGCGACGATCGAGAAGTCGGGATCGGTCTGCGAATCCTTGCCGGCCTTGATCTTGCCGCAGAACTCGTCGATTTCCGCGAGCGGCTGGCGCTCGCCGCCGATGAAGCTGTTCGTCTTCGGAAACTGCTTGTCCTCGATGCAGACGCCGGCGATGCCGCGCTGTTCGAGCTTCTTCACGAGGCGGCGCACGTTGTTGAAGTTGCCGTAGCCGGTGTCGCCGTCGAGCAGGATCGGCAGGTCGCTCGCGTCGGCCATGAATTCGAGCACGTCGACGACCTGCGTCCAGCTCGCTTCGTTGTTGTCGCGCACGCCGAACTGCGCGGAGATCGCGAGGCCCGATGCCCAGATGCCCTTGAAGCCGGCTTCGCGGACGATTCGCGCGGACAGGCCGTTGTGCGCTTCCATCAGGAATTCGAGGTCGCTGCTGACGAGCATGCGGCGCAGGCGTGCGCTGCGCGATTCGGTGAAGTTGGGTTCGCGTGCGTTCATCGTGCGGCTCCTGCGGTAGTGCGTTGAATCAGGGGGAGGATTTCCTGCGTGGCGCGGGCGACGTCGTTCGGGAAGTCGATCTCGATCCACGGCGAGCCGGTGACGTCGGCCACGTCGAACGAATGACCGCCTTCGAGCAGCAGGTCGCGCACGGCTTCCTCGTGCGGCATGTTCGCGCGGCCGCTGTCGACGTAGCCCGCGACGATCGTCGCGAGGCGGCGCGCGGTGCCTTCGGTGAAGCGGAAGAAGCCGACCGATTCGCCGATCGTGTCGTATTCGAGGTCGACCGCGAGCTGCTTGCGCAGTTCGACCGGCACGCCGTTCTTCAGGCACAGCTTGACGGGCTCGTCGCCGGCCTCGAAGTCGCGGTCGATCAGCAGGCGGTCGACCGCCTTGTCGGCATCGGCCACCAGCGCGTGCAGGATGTTCTCGTCGTACAGCACGTCCGCGTCCATCAGCAGCACGTCGCCGCCGCGCGTCATCGCATCGGCGACGGTATGCACGGTCAGCACGCTGCCGAGGTCGTAGCGGTCGTTGATCACGATCTCGGCCTGGCGGCCGAGGCGCTTCAGTTCCTGCTCGACCTTCTCGTGCTGAAAGCCGAGCCCGAGCACGATCTCGTCGACGCCCGCGGCGTCGAGTACGCGCAGATGGCGCTCGAGCAGCGAAACGTCGTCAAAGCGCAGCAGGCACTTCGGGAACTGCGCTTCGGGCGGTTGTTGCAGGCGCAAGCCGAGGCCTGCCGCAAGAATGATGGCTCGCATGGGTTCTCCAACCAAAAAGCCGGCGATCTGAACGATCAGTCGGCGAGCGGCTGCGGCGCACGGCGCCGCTGCCAGTTTCTTTCACTGAAATGCAGATAGAGCAGGCCGGGCAGGCCGAGCGCGAGTTCGCGCGCGCGCTTCGCGAGCGACAGCGCGAGCGCCGCGTCGGGCGGCAGTCCGACCAGCGGGGCGAGCAGCAGGTAGCCGCCTTCCTGCGCACCGAGCGAGCCCGGGATTGCGAAGGCCGCGCCACGGATCGCCTGGCCGACGCTTTCCAGCAGCAGCGCGTCGAGCCAGCTCACCGGGTGGCCGAGGAAGTGCAGCGCGAGCCACACTTCCGCGGTGCCGACGATCCAGCCGACGAGGCTCAACGCGAATGTTTTCGCGACCTTCGCGCGATCGCGGTACAGCGCGCCGACCGCGTCGTCGATCGCATCGGCGCGCGTCGCGAGCGACGACCAGTCGCGCGGGCCGAGCAGCTTCGACGCGAGGCGCAGGCCGCGGCCGAACAGCCCGCGCCGCTGCGCCGCGTAGAACAGCAACGCGAGCGCGCCGAGCACGCCGGTCGCGATCAGCGCGGGCGTGCGCAGGTGCGCGACCGATTCGTGCGTCGCATACAGGCTGAAGGCGGCGATGCCGATCAGCGCGAATGCCATTTGCGCAAGCGCCTGCATCGTCGTGCTGACGGTCACGGCGGCGGCCGCGTCGGCCATCCGCGTGCCGCGCTGCGCGAGGTGGCGCACCATCAGCACGGGGCCGCCGATCTGCCCGGCGGGCAGCAGGCTGTTCACCGATTCGCCGACCCAGCGCGCGCGCAGCGCGTTGCCGAGTTCGGCGCCGGGCTGGCCGCGGCGGAACATCACGGAGATCGCGATGGCATCGATCACGAGCGGCACGACGTGGAACGCCGCGACGAGCGCGAGGCCCCAGCCGGCCGCGAGGAACGTGGACGCGACCGCGCCGACGCCCTGCCAGGCAAGGAGAGCGATGAAGAGTGCCGTCCCGAGGGACAGCAGGATGAGGCCCGCGCGCGTCATGACCCGGTCGTGCGCCGCGTGGCCAGTTGCTTGAACACCTGGCGGAAACCGAAATACGCGATCGCGTCCTTCATGTTCGAGATGAAGCGCTTCCACGGCCGCATGCCGGGGTTCGTCACGTATTCGAACGTGAGCGACACGCGCATCTCGTTCTGGCCGAGCGGCGTGATGCGGTGGCGCAGCTTGTCGCCGTCGAACAGCACGATGCCGCCGTCGGCGATCTGCACCGAGCCCGGTTCGTCGGCGACGTCCGGATTGCGCGTGTGCAGCTCGTAGTCGAGCCGGCACGACGATTCGTCGATCACGCCGATCAGCAGCGTATAGCGGCGGCCGTCGTAGTACGACGTGTCGTAATGCCAGCCGATGTGGTCGCCGGGCTTCGTGTAGTAATACAGCGCGTAGGCGTGCGGATCGTCGTCCGGCGACAGCATCAGTTTGTCGCCCGTGACCTTTTCGAGGAAGGAGATGAGCGCCTTCGAGCGATACAGCTCGGCGATGTACGGCGCCTGCTCATCGATCGTATGGCGGCTCACGCTGCCGCCCTGCTTGTGGCCGGGCAGGTAATTGCGGTTCAGGCCGGCCTGCATCGCGCGGGCGGCGTCCGCGAGCTTCGCGTGCGCGCCGGCCGGCAGGAAGGCGTCGAGGTACAGGAACGAGCCCTGGCGCGTGTAGTCGCCGCGCAGGCGGTCGAGGTCGAGCTGGCCGACGCGGTCGGCCACGGTGCGATCGGGGTCGGCGGCCGCGCGCACGGGCGCGGGGCGTGCCGGGCTCAGCACGGAGTCGTCGCGCGTGCTAGGAGTCATTTGGAAGCCTGGATTTCGGTAGGGTTCTGCGAAACATTGCCGCGCCGGACGATGCGCCACCAGTCGATCACGACCCAGGCGGCGAACAGCGGCGCGCCGATCGAGGCCGCGAGCAGGAACGGCTCGACGCCGTCGACGAGCGTCACGATCGGCAGCAGGTACAGCACGTCTTCGGTCTCGAAGCCGCCGGCGAACGCCTGCTTGGTGCCGGCCTTGCCGGCGATCGATTCGATCCGCATGCGCAGGAAGAAGATCAGCGCGACCGCCGCACCGGCGACCGCGCCGAGCAGCACCGGCGACGCGGCCATCTGGCCGCCCTGGGCGACGATGCCGAGGCCCATGCTGACGAACAGCGCGACCGTCACGAGCGCATCGGCCGCGAGGTCGTAAAAATGACCGATCTTGCTGGACTTGCCGCTGATGCGCGCGAGTTCGCCGTCGGTGTGGTCGACGAAGTTCGACAGCACGATCAGGAACGCGCCTGCATTGCACCAGCCGAAGCCGCCGTGCGCAAGGCACCAGGCGCCGGCGAGGCCGATCAGCAGACGAACGGTGGTGAGGTGATTCGGGGTGACCGGCGTATCGACGAGCGGTCGGACAAGCGAGCGCGCGAGCCGCGCATCCCAGGTGCGTGGCAGGGGGGGCTCGGCGCGTGTGGCGGTTTTTCTTTGGTCCATCGGCGAAATATATACGGAATTGTAATTTGTTGCTTTTTATTCAATCAATGTCCTGACATGCGGGAGTGTTACCGCGTCTTGCGCGTATCGGCCGGTCGAAACCGGACGTGCGAAAAGGCGGGCGATCGGGACGGCAATCGACGCGGCCGGACCCGTCTTCCAGTGTGGTTCGCGTCACGCGGCTGTCAAGGACGGACGGGCCTCGCAGGCCGATGCGGCGAAGATTTTTGCGCGAGCCGACGGGCGGCGCGCAGCGCATGCGACGTTGATGTGCGTCAGGTCCGGCAAAGCCCCATCGGGCGACAATTGGCCGCGCCGCAGCTTCATCGATGATTGGCAAACATCGGGCGGCAAATTGCAATGGAAATCCGCCGATTGATTCGCGAAGGTTGGCGATCGGTGTCCGGTCATTCGTTCCGATGCTTTCGTGCACCTTTCGTGTGCATCGGGGCGCGCGGATCGCCTGTCACAGAACGGTCGTTCGATACCCGGCATATTCGGCAAGGATCTTTTGCATCCAGCGGACATTTCGCGGCGATGGCCTCTGCGATACTCCGACCGTGCCTGTGGTGCCGGCCGCCCCGCGCGGCCCCAAGGGCTTCATGTCGCTCAGGAGACACCCCCCGCGACGTCAACGACCGATCAAAGCGTCAGAAACCAGCCATGTCTTCATCACGCATCCACGCTCCCGCCCTGCGTTCGCTCGTCCGCACCGCCGACGAAGCCGCCGCGCTGATTCGCCCCGGCATGACCGTCGCCATGAGCGGCTTCACCGGTTCGGGCTATCCGAAGGCCGTGCCGGCCGCGCTTGCCACCCATATCGACGCGGCGCACGCGCGCGGCGAGGATTTTCGGATCAACGTGCTGACCGGCGCGTCGACCGCACCGGAACTCGACGGCGCGCTCGCCCGCACCAACGGTATCTCGATGCGGCTGCCGTACCAGTCCGACCCGACGCTGCGCGACAAGATCAACAGCGGCGAAGTCGATTACCAGGACGTCCACCTGAGCCACGTCGCGCAGTACGCGTGGTTCGGGCTCTATGGCGATCTCGACGTCGCGATCGTCGAAGTCGCGGGCATCCGCGAGGACGGATTGCTGATCCCGTCCGCGTCGATCGGCAACAACAAGACCTGGCTGGAACGCGCGAAGCACGTGATCCTCGAAGTGAATGCGCGCCAGCCGCTCGGCCTCGACGGGATGCACGACATCTACTACGGCACCGCGCTGCCGCCGCACCGCAAGCCGATTCCGCTGACGAAGAGCGACGACCGGATCGGCGAGCCGTACCTGCGCTGTCCGGCCGACAAGATCGTCGCGATCGTCGAGACCGACGCGCCCGATCGCAGCAATGCGTTCTCCGCGCCGGACGCGACGTCGAAGCAGATCGCGCTGCAGCTGATCGACTTCCTGCGCCACGAAGTGAAGCGCGGCCGCCTGCCGGAAAACCTGCTGCCGCTGCAGTCCGGCGTCGGCAACATCACGAACGCGGTGCTCGCGGAACTCAGCTCGGCCGGCTTCTCGAACCTGACGGCCTACACCGAGGTGATCCAGGACGGCATGCTCGACCTGCTCGACGACGGCACGCTGAGCTTCGCGTCGGCCACCGCGCTGTCGCTGAGTCCGGCCGCCGTGCAGCGCTTCGCCGACGAAATCGCGACGTTCCGCGAGAAGATCGTGCTGCGCCCGCAGGAGATCAGCAACCATCCGGAGCTCGTGCGCCGCCTCGGCTGCATCGCGATGAACGGGATGATCGAGGCCGACATCTACGGCAACGTGAACTCCACGCACGTGATGGGCACGAAGATCCAGAACGGCATTGGCGGCTCGGGCGACTTCGCGCGCAACGGCTATCTGTCGTGCTTCATGTCGGCAAGTACGGCGAAGGGCGGCGCGATCTCGCGGATCGTGCCGATGGCGAGCCATGTCGACCATACCGAGCACGACGTCGCGGTGGTCGTCACCGAGCAGGGGCTGGCCGACCTGCGCGGCCTGTCGCCGAAGCAGCGCGCGCGCAAGGTCATCGCGACCTGCGCGCATCCCGACTACCGGCCGATGCTCGAGGACTACTTCGAGCGCGCGTCGCGCGACAGCTTCGGCAAGCACACGCCGCACCTGCTCGCCGAGGCGCTGTCGTGGCACGAGCGCTATGTGCGTACCGGGACGATGAAGGCCTGACGCGGCAACACGCGGATCGGGCGCGCGCCGCGCGTGCGCCCGTCAGTCCATCGCCGCGTGCGCGACGTCGACGCTCGCCGCTTTCTGCGGCGGGCGGATCAGCAGCAACAGCGGGATCATCAGCAGCGTCGCGACGAACATCAGCTTGAAGTCGTTCAGGTACGCGATCATCGTCGCCTGCTGGTTGATCGTGCGGTCGAGCAGCGCGAGGTCGAGGCGGCTGCCGGCCATCGCCTGCACGGCCGGGTTGAACGGCGTGATGTGGGTCGCGAGGTCGGCATGCGCGACCTGCGTGTTGCGCGTCATCAGCGTCTGCACGATCGAGATGCCGATACTGCTGCCGATGTTGCGCATCAGGCTGTAGGTAGCCGTGCCGTCCGCGCGCAAATCCGGCGGCAGCGTCGAGAACGACAGCGCGCTCAATGGCACGAACACGAGCCCCAGCCCGAAGCCCTGGACCACGCCCGGCCACACGATGTCCGATTCGGACAGCACGACCGTGTACTGCATCATCTGCCACAGCGCGAGCGCGGAAATCGCCAGCCCCGCGAGCAGCAGCATCCGCGCATCCACGTATTTCAACAGCCTGCCGACGAACAGCATCGCGATCATCGTGCCGGCGCCGCTCGGCGCGGTGACGAGGCCCGTCGTCGCGACCGGGTAGCCCATCAGGTTCTGCAGCATCGGCGGCAGCAGCGCGCGCGTCGCGTACAGCACCGCGCCGACCACGAAGATGAACAAAGTGCCCGTCGCGAAGTTCGGGTCGCGCAGCAGTTCCGACTTGAAGAACGACGCCTTGCCGACGGTCGCCGTATGCACGAGGAAGAACGCGAAGCTGAGCGCCGCGACGAGCGCCTCGATGCGGATTTCGTACGAGCCGAACCAGTCGAGCTGTTCGCCGCGGTCGAGCATCGCCTGGAACGCGCCGATCGCGAGCGCGAGCGTCGCGAAGCCGAATGCGTCGAATTTCACGTGCGGGCGCGGCGCGCGCGCGGGCAGGAAGGTCATCACGCCCGCGAGCGCGAACGCGCCGATCGGCACGTTGATGAAGAACACCCAGCGCCAGTTGTAGCTGTCGGTGAGCCAGCCGCCGAGCGTCGGGCCGAGGATCGGGCCGACCATCACGCCCATCCCCCAGATCGCCATCGCCTGGCCCTGTTTCTCGCGCGGGTTGATGTCGAGCAGGATCGACTGCGACAGCGGCACCAGCGCGGCGCCGAATACGCCCTGCAGCAGCCGCGCGCCGACAATCTGCACGAGCGTCTCGGACAGCCCGCACAGCGCGGACGCCACCGTGAAGCCCGCGATCGACACGATCAGCAGCCGCTTGACGCTCAGCCGGTCGGACAGCCAGCCGGTGAGCGGCGTCGCGATCGCCGCGGCGACGATATAGGAGGTCAGCACCCACGTGATTTCGTCCTGCGATGCGGACAGCGTGCCCTGCATGTGCGGCAGCGCGACGTTCGCGATCGTGCTGTCGAGGGTCTGGATCAGCGTGGCGAGCATGATCGACAGGGTCAGCATCGGCCGGTTCAGGGCGGGCGAGGCGGGGGCGTCGGCGGCGGGGTTCAAGCGGCTGTCTCCGTGGGGCGGTCGCCGTGGGCGGCGATCCGGTATGGCTCAAATTATAAGCACGCTCATTATATAGCCGCTTATCGCCGGGGCGCGAGCCGCGGCCCGCTCGCGGCTTGACCCTATAATCGGCGGATGGACAAGACCTACGAGAACCGGATCGGCTACCTGATCGCCGACGTGGCCCGCCTGAACGGACGCCTGTTCGACCGGCGCGCGAAGCGCATCGGGCTGACGCGGGCGCAAAGCCGCGTGCTCGCGTACCTGACGTGGAAGGGCGAGATGAACCAGGCGCGGCTGGCCGAATGGCTCGAGATCACGCCGATCTCGCTGACGCGCCTGCTCGACCGGATGGAAAGCTATGGCTGGATCGAACGCGTCTCGAACGACGACGACCGCCGCGCATTCGTGATCCGCCTGACCGACAAGGCGCGCGAGATCTTTCCGCAGATGCTGGAAGTGGGCGATACCGTCGCCGACGACGGGCTGCGCGGCTTCACGCCCGACGAGCGCGATACGCTGGTGCGGCTGCTCGGCCGCGTGCGCCACAACCTGATCGACTGCGGCGGCGAGTGACGCGGGCGTCCGACCGGGCGCACCGTTGGCAACCATAAAAAAGAGAACACCGAGAGATGACCCAGGCACGACGAATCGGCCGGAAGGGCCGCATTGCGATCCTCATCGCGCTTGCATTGATACTGATCCTCGGGATCGGCGTCGTCTGGCTCGCGCACGACGACGCGCCCGAGACGTTCGACGCATCGATGGCCAAGGCGCAGCGCGGCGATGTGGACGGCGAATTCAGCGTGGGGCTCATGTACGAGCACGGCGACGGCGTCGAGCGGAATCCCGTCGAGGCCGCGAAGTGGTACCGGCGCGCCGCCGATCACGGCGATGCCTCCTCGCAGAACAATCTCGGCACGCTTTACGAAACCGGCGTCGGCGTGACGCAAAGCCGTTCGGAGGCCGTGAGCTGGTACCGGCGCGCGGCCGCGCAGGGCAATGCGAACGCATGGTGCAATCTTGGCCGCGCGTACGAGGACGGCGAAGGCGTGCCGCAGGATCGTACGGAAGCGGTGCGGCTTTACCGGCTCGCGGCCGACCAGGGGTTCGCCAGAGGGCAGCTGTACCTGGCGATGATGTACGACGCCGGCACCGGCGTGCCGCAGGATGTCGCGGAAGCCGCCAAATGGTACCGGCGCGCGGCGGACCAGGGCGATCCGCAGGCGCAGAACAGCCTCGGCTACCTGTACGACACCGGGCACGGCGTGAAGCAGAGCGACACCGAGGCGTTCAAGTGGTATCGGCTCGCCGCGGAACAGGGCAACGCGAACGCGCAGAACAATCTCGGCCTGATGTATGAAAACGGACAGGGCGTGCACGAGGACGATGCCGAAGCGGCGAGCTGGTACCGGCTCGCGGCGGCGGCGGGCGTCGGGAACGCGCTGTTCCGGCTGGGCATGCTGTACTACGTGGGCAGCGGCGTCGAGCACGACCCGATCGCCGCGAATGCGCTTTTCGGTCTCGCGGTCGCAGCCGGCGACACGCGCGCGCAGGCGTATCTCGATCAGGGCGCGAAGCTCACGGCGCAGGCCGATATCGCGAAAGCCGCGAAGCTGCGGGCCGAGATGAGCCGGCCGGGCAAACTGCTCGACGCGCTCGACCATTACGAGGAAACGGTGCAACGAAGCGACGACGGCTGATTTCCGTCAACGGCCCAGCGCCGCAAGCGTGAACGCCGCGAGATAGAGCCCCACGCCATACGACAGATGCGTGACGAGACTGCGCCGGCGCGCGACGCCCGGATGCGGCGTGCGCGACGCGGCGATGCCGAAGCCGAACGCCGGCTGCATCACGAAGAACGGGGCGACCACGCTGGCGACGCCGGCGACGAGCGCGGGAATCGGTGTCGGCGTGGCGATCCATGCGGTGCCCGCGATCATGACGGGCAGCGCCGCAAACGCGATGCCGATCGCGTAGTGCGCGATCCAGCCGAGGGGACGCTCGCCCGGCACGGGCGGCGCCGCGGCGATCGACACGTGCCGGAACCGGCCGTGCAGCATGTGGCCGAGCCAGCGCCCGACCAGCGCGTAGTCGAGCGACGGAATGCCGAATGCACGCCGCCGGAACAGTGTCCACAGATCCATCACGAGCGTGGCGCCCGCACCGATCGGCAGCAGGTCGAGCAGGATGCCGGGCGGGTTCATCGCGCGCCTCCGCAGCAGACGGTGGCGGAGGGGCGGCGCAGCGGAATACAGGGTGGTTTTATCGGTCTCATGGCGGTTCGCGCTTGTCATTACGGAGTCGAGCGGCTATCTTGCAACTTCAAGTTCACTTGAGGTCAAGCATGAGCCGTCTGGACATTGCGGACGTGGCGCGGCGCTCGGGATTGCCGGCGTCGACGCTGCGCTACTACGAGGAAAAAGGGCTGATCGTCGCGAACGGCCGGCACGGGTTGCGGCGGCAATACGACGAATCGGTGCTGGAGCGCCTGGCGCTGATCGCGCTCGGCCGCGAGGCCGGATTCTCGCTCGACGACATCCTCGCGATGGTCGGCGCGGACGGCCAGCCCGCGATCGATCGCGCGAAGCTCGACGGCAAGGCCGACGCGCTCGACCGCACGATCCGCCGTCTCGGCGCCGTGCGCGATGCGCTGCGGCACGCGGCCGTGTGCCCGGCGGCGAACCATCTCGAATGCCCGTCGTTCCAGAAGCTGCTGCGGATCGCCGCGCATCGTCATCCGGCGCGTCGCACGAAGACGGACGGCGCGTAGGCCGCGCGCCCGCGCGATGCACGGCCGGGCGTCGAAAACGAAAACAGAAACAGAAACCACGGGATTGACGCGTGTCGTTATTGCTTGCGCCATTGCTGGTGCTTTATGTACTTCCGGCCGCGTATGCGGCATCGAAGGTCGGGCCGCATTACGGGTTTCTCGCGGGGTGCGCGACGATGGCTGCCGTGCTGGCGGCACAGACCGTACTGCTGACGCGGGTGATGGGCTGGGTGGAGCGGCGGCGCGGGGGCGGTAGCCAGCCTGCACCGGCCGCGCCGATCGACGGCACGCAGGCCGAGCCTGACGATGATGAACCCGACGACGAGCCGGACAACGAACCCGGCGTATCGCTTCAACACGGCGAGCATGCGCGATTCAAGCAACTGGTGCTGGTTGCCGACGATACGCGACCGGCCGTCGCGCGCCGTTTCTACGATCGAATGAAGGAGAAGATCGAAGCGTTCGTGGAGGTCGAGACGGGCCCGGACGCGGCGATGGTGTCGGCGGCCGAACTGGCGGCGCCGGACGGCTCGTCGGCCCCGCCGACGGACGACACGTTGACGGTGTTCGTATCGAACGACGGTGCGTGGTCGGGATTCCGCGTCGGCGACGACTGTTTCCGGTTCCGCCACGGCGCGATCACGAAGTTCCGGCTCGACCGGGTGATGCCGGTTCGCTGGGCGGGCGGCTACATGGTGTTGCTGACTTTCGACGTGCCGGAGCGGGGCAAGGCGAACGACTACGTGTGGAATTCGACGATGTTCGATCTCGGCCTCGAACACGCCCGTCGCCGTTCACGCACGCTCACCCGCGCGTGCCGCGAGATTGCCGCCGTGCTCGACGCTGCCTTCGACGTCAGCGAATCCTCCGACGACTGACTCATCCCGCGTAGTACACGCGGCATTCCATCTCGCGCCCGCGCACGATGCGCTTGCCGACGAGCGAGCCGTACGTTTCGGTGAAGACGGTGCGCTGGTGCTCGCACTGCACGGCGTCGTAGAAATAGAGCGAGACCCAGTCGGTCGGGCGGCCGGCCTCCGGCGTGCGCATCGCGGCATGCAGGCTCAGCGCGGTGAAATGCCAGCCGCCCTTGGTCATGTGCATCACGGGCGGCGGCACATAGCCGTCCGCGTTCAGGCGGCGGTGCGCGAGTGTCGGCAGCACGCCGGCGGCCGCTTTGTTGCGGTACTGGCGGTCGATGTACAGCAGCAGCTCGACGGGCGGCTCCATGCCGGGCCCGGCGTGTTGCATGTGACCCTGCCAGCGCCGGCGGCGGCTCAGCACGTCGTCGAGCGCGGTGCGGATGCCGGCCGCGCGCCGCGGGCCGACGCCCGAGATCGTCTCGAGCTGGCCGTTGCGGGCCGCGCGTTCGAGCTCCTCGAGCGTATCGATGTGCAGCAGGTCGTGAATGCGCAGCGCGAGCGCGTGGCCGATGCCCGGCACGGCTTCGAACGCGGACGTGCGCTGGGCGTCGCCGCACAGCCGGTCGAGCTGGCGCCAGCGGCCCGTCACCAGCAATTCGGCGATCGCCTGCGCGACGCCCGTGCCGATCTCGGGCAGCGCGCCGAGCGCGTCGATGCCGCCGGATTCGAACACGGTGCGGATATCACGGTCGAGCGCATCGACCGTTCCGGCCGACGCGCGGTAGGCGGCGACCCGGTACGGATTCGCGCCCTGGTCGGCCAGCCGTTGCGCCGCCTCGCGCAGGCAGGTCGCGATGTGCCGGTTTTCCTCGAACGTTTGGCTGGCGGTCGTCTGCATGGCGAGGGACCTGGGGAAGCTCAAACGGAATGGACGCGGCGAACGATGCGCCGGTCGGCTTTTCACCATTGTCGCGACACGCGACGAAGAAAACTTGATGCACGTCAATGGCAAACGTAGCACATGCGCGAAGCGCACGGTCGTGCCGGTTGGCGGCACGACCGTGCGTCGCGGGTGCGCTTACGCGTCGAGGAACGACTGCGCGTTCTCGGCCTCGGCAGCCGTGCGCAGCGCGGCGAGCGCCCGTTTCTCGATCTGCCGCACGCGTTCGCGCGACATGCCCGCGTCGTGCGCGATCGCGTCGTAGGTATCGGGCTCGGTGCCGCCGAGGCCGAACCGCCGGCGCAGCACGTCGGCCTCGGCCGGCGTGACCGACCGGAGCAGCGACCGCACGCAATCGCGCATGCGCGTGTCGGCCAGCTGCTCGAACGGGCTGGCCGAGGTCTGATCCTCGATCAGCTCCACGAGCCCGGTGTCCGCGTCGGGCAGCGGCGTGTCGAGCGAGACGGGCTCGGCCGGCAACGCCAGCACTGCGCGCAGCTTGTCTTCGGCGAGGCCGGTTTCGGCCGCGAGCTCGGCCGGCGTCGCCCGGCGGCCCGTGCGCTGGCGAAAGCGCAGCGCATGCCGCTGCACGCGCTGGTACTGGTCGCCGACGTGCACGGGCACGCGGATCGTGCGCGAACGATCGGCGACCGCACGCGTGATCGCCTGGCGGATCCACCAGGTCGCATAGGTCGAGAACTTGAACCCGCGACGGTATTCGAACTTCTCGATCGCGCGCATCAGGCCGAGGCAGCCGTCCTGCACGAGATCGGACAGGTCGACGCCGCGGTTCATGTACTTGCGCGCGATCGACAGCACGAGCCGCAGGTTCGCCTCGAGCATCGCGCGCGTCGCGTCGCGCACCTTCTGCTGGCCGTCGCTCAGCGCAGCCGCGAGCGCTCGCCGCGCGACCGCGTCGAAGCGGGCGGCTTCGCCCGTCGCCGCGTCATGCGGTGCGGTTGCGAGCGTACGCACGACACGGCTGGCGTCGTCGACGGCCGGTGCAACCCATGCAAGCGAACCGAGCAGGGCCGCCACGGCGTTGCGCGCGTCGCGGTAGGCGTCCGAACGGACGCCATGCGCATGCAACGCGTCGCGCAACGTCGACACCGCCGCCTGCAGCACGTCGTAGCGGGCAGGAGCGGGCGTGTCGCTGTCGTCTTCATCGGCCGTGCCGGTTGCGCCGGCCGCACCCGTTGCGCCGTGACGCGCCAGCAGCGCGTCGACGGCCGCCGGATAGCCGGCAATCGCATGCAGCACCTGATGGCGGCCCGTCTCGATTTCGCGGGCGAGTACGATTTCGCCTTCGCGCGTGAGCAGCGGCACGGCCTGCATGCGCCGCGTGTAGAGCGCGAGCGGATCGGTCGACGCGCTCGTGCCGCGTGCGAGGTCGCCGAGCACGGCGCGGCCTTCGTCGAGCGCGTCGCGATCGACGTCGACCGGCGCCGCGCCGGCGAACGGTGCAGGCACGGCCGGCTCGTCGAGCACGGCGATGCCGATGTCGGCGAGCGCGGCGCGCACGACGTCGAGCGCATCGGGGCTGTCGCTTTCGGGCGGCAGCGCGTCGACGAGGTCGGCGTGTGTCAGATAACCCTGCTCACCGGCAAGCGCCAGCAACTGGATGATCGGATCGAGCGGTGTGTCCGCCCGGGGAGTGGGGCGTGGCGTAGTCATGTCGATGGCGGCGCGAGCCGCGTTCCTGTCTGGGCGGGCCGAAGTCCGCCGGTGGGCGGCCGCCGGTGGCTCGCGAACCCTCGTCCGCGCCGGTCAGCCTGACATCGTTCAAGTTGAGGGCATTTGCGCCAACTTCAACGTGGGCGCCGCAGACGCGCCAGCACACCGCATGCCCGCCCGCACCGTCGAGGCAGGAAACAAAAAGTAACCGATCATACGCGCGGAAATCTGCAGGGGACGTAAGCTAGAGTCAGGCGCGCGCCCGGCGGCGGCGCGCGGATTCTGCCGGAGCACGAGATGAACCCGATTTCCGCCGCGAGGCCCGCCGTCATCGCGGTGGCCGCGCTGACGCTCGGCGGCTGCTACTACACGAGCCCATACGGTTATGCACCTTATTACGCACCGGTGCCCGCCACGGTGACGCAACGTGAAGTTCCGGTGGCACCGGCCACGCCCGGTCCGGCCCCTTCCGCGGTGCCTGTCGCACCGGACTACGTCGATGCGCCGGCGCCGGTGTATGTCGCACCGGCCTATGTGCCGCCGCCGTATCCGTATGCCTACCCCGCGTATTACCCGGGCTGGTACGGGCCGCCCGTCACGATCGGCTTCTGGGGCCGCTGGGGCGGCGGATACTGGGGCGGGCGCGGCGGGTACTGGCATCGTCCGTGGGGCGGCGGGCATTGGGGTGGCGGCCACTGGGGCGGCGGCCATCGGCACTGATCGAGATTGACCGGCGCGCGGCGGTACCGCGCGGGAGAGCATCATGAGGAACACGTTTGTCCGGACTCTGTGCGTCGTCCTGGCCGGCCTTGCAGCCGCGCCGGGCATTGCCGATGCGCAGAGCAGCGCTTACACGAACTCGCCGGCCGAGCTGTTTGCCGGGCCGGCGCCCGATTATCCGGTGGTCGCGCAGATCCCGCCCGATACCGCGCTCGACGTATTCGGCTGCCTGAGCGACTACTCGTGGTGCGACGTCGCGCTGCCGGGCGTGCGCGGCTGGATCGATGCGCAGTTGCTCGAGTATCCGTACCAGGGCAACTACGTGCCGTTGCTCGAATACGGCGCGATCATCGGGGTCCCGGTGACGGGATTCGCGATCGCCGCGTACTGGGATCGTTACTACCGGCACCGCCCGTGGTACCACGACCGCGATCGCTGGGCGAATCGTCCGGAAGCGCGGCTCGGCCCCGGAGGCAGGCCGCCGGGGCAAGGCCGTCCGCAACCGGGCGGGCCGATGCAGGTTGCACCGGGCGGCCCGCCGCCCGTGCATGACGCGCGGCCGTCGGCTGCGCGCGGCGGCTGGAATGGCGCGATCCGCACACCGCCGCCGCCGGCACCGGCGCCTTCACCGATGCAGGGTGGTGGAGGCAACGCGCGTCCGGCCGGCCCGCCGCCGGCCGTGTTGCGCCCGCCGCCCGCGCCGGGCGGCGACGCGCGTCCGATGCCGCCGCCGGTGCGCCAGGGAGGCGGGGGCGGTGGCGGCGGTTACGCGCGGCCGCAAGGCGGCGGAAATGGTGGCGGTAACCACGGCGGCGGTGGAGGCGGTGGCGGTGGCCCCGAAGATTTCCGTCACTGATGTCGCCGGCGCCCTGGCTTCTCCGGGCGCCGGACGAAAAAAAGCCGCTCCGGAGAGCGGCTTTTGAATCGGGCGAGCGGTCGGTGCGTGGTCTGCAACCGACCGCCGGCAGTGGTCCGTCGCCCGTCCCGTCAGTCGTCCAGCAGCGACAGGTCGCGCACGGCGCCCTTGTCGGCCGACATGACCAGCTTCGCGTACGCCTTCAGCGCGGCCGACACCTTGCGCGGACGCGACTGCGCCGGCTTCCAGCCCTTCGCGTTCTGCTCTTCGCGGCGGCGCGCCAGTTCCTCGTCCGATACCAGCACGTCGATCGTGCGGTTCGGGATATCGATGCGGATCCGGTCGCCGTCGCGCACGAGGCCGATCGCGCCGCCCGCTGCCGCTTCCGGCGAGCAGTGACCGATCGACAGGCCCGACGTGCCGCCCGAGAAGCGGCCGTCCGTCAGCAGCGCGCAGGCCTTGCCGAGCCCCTTCGACTTGATGTAGCTGGTCGGGTAGAGCATTTCCTGCATGCCGGGGCCGCCCTTCGGGCCTTCGTAGCGCACGATCACCACGTCGCCGGCCTTGACCTTGTCGTTCAGGATGTTTTCAACCGCTTCGTCCTGCGATTCGGTCACGTGCGCCGCGCCCTCGAACACGAGGATGCTTTCGTCGACGCCGGCCGTCTTCACCACGCAGCCGTCGAGCGCGATGTTGCCTGTCAGCACCGCGAGGCCGCCTTCCTTCGAAAACGCATGCTCGTACGAGCGGATGCAGCCTTCGGCGCGGTCGAGGTCGAGGCTCGGCCAGCGCGTGTCCTGGCTGAACGCAACCTGCGTCGGGACGCCGGCCGGGCCGGCCAGGTAGAACGTGCGGACCGCGTCGTCCTGCGTGCGGACGATGTCCCACTGGTCCAGTGCATCCTTCAGCGTCGGGGCGTGCACGGTCGGCACGTCGGTGTGCAGCTTGCCGGCGCGATCGAGCTCGCCGAGGATCGCCATGATGCCGCCTGCGCGGTGCACGTCTTCGATGTGGTACTTGTTCGTGTTCGGCGCGACCTTGCACAGCTGCGGCACCGAGCGCGACAGGCGATCGATGTCCTTCATCGTGAAGTCGATGCCGGCTTCCTGCGCGATCGCCAGCAGGTGCAGGATCGTGTTGGTCGAGCCGCCCATCGCGATGTCGAGCGTCATCGCGTTCTCGAACGCGGCGAAGCCGACCGAGCGCGGCAGCACGCGTTCGTCGTCCTGCTCGTAGTGCTGGCGCGTCAGTTCGACGATGCGGCGGCCGGCGCGCTTGAACAGCTGTTCGCGATCGGCGTGCGTGGCGACCACCGTGCCGTTGCCGGGCAGCGACAGGCCGAGCGCTTCGGTCAGGCAGTTCATCGAGTTCGCGGTGAACATGCCCGAGCACGAACCGCAGGTCGGGCAGGCCGAGCGTTCGACTTCGGCGACTTCGGCGTCCGAATACGACGGGTCGACCGCGATCACCATTGCGTCGACGAGGTCGAGCTTCTTCAGTTCGACGGTCTTGGTGACGGGGTTCGCGAGGCGCGTCTTGCCGGCTTCCATCGGGCCGCCCGACACGAAGATCACCGGAATGTTGAGGCGCATCGCGGCCATCAGCATCCCCGGCGTGATCTTGTCGCAGTTCGAGATGCACACCATCGCGTCCGCGCAGTGCGCGTTCACCATGTACTCGACCGAGTCGGCGATGATGTCGCGGCTCGGCAGCGAATACAGCATGCCGTCGTGGCCCATCGCGATGCCGTCGTCGACCGCGATCGTGTTGAATTCCTTCGCGACGCCGCCGGCGGCTTCGATCTCGCGCGCGACGAGCTGGCCGAGATCCTTCAGGTGCACGTGCCCGGGCACGAACTGCGTGAACGAGTTGACGACCGCGATGATCGGCTTCGAGAAATCGTCGTCTTTCATGCCGGTGGCGCGCCACAGCGAGCGCGCACCTGCCATGTTGCGGCCGGCGGTGGAGGTTTTGGAACGGTAAGTGGGCATGGTGATGGCTGAAGAAAGATCGCGGAAAAGGGTGGAGGCACGGGGAATAAAGGCCTCTCTCGCGCCCGTGCGAACAACCTCTTGAGCTGCGCCCAGGGCAAACCGGTCGATTATCCCACAGCCGCCGCGGGCATGGCACCCACGGGGTCGGCGACGGGGATGGACCGCGTGACGGACGGGGCGACAGCGGCGCGCCTTCTCGTCGATGACGAAGGCGCGCCGCCCCCGCGCCCGGGCGTCAGTCGAGCAGCGTCAGGATCTCGTCGTACAGCGCCTGCGGAACCCGCACGCCGTTCGCGATGCTGCGCGCGCGGGCGTCGAAGCGCCGTTGCGACGGCAGCCGCGCACCCTGCGCGACGATCGACTCGAACATCCGTTCGCCGCGCGCGAGGCCCGCGTCGAGATCGTCGCCGAGGAACACCTTCGGGTCGAACGCGATCACGAGTTCGCCGTGGCACGGCGTCGCGCCGGCGCCTTCGTCGAAGTCCATCGATTCGCGGCTCGTCATGTCGCCGATCAGCGCGCCGCCGAGCAGTTCGACCATCGCCGCGAGCGCCGAACCCTTGTGGCCGCCGAACGTGCGCATCGCGCCCTGCAGCGCGGCCTTCGGGTCGGTGGTCGGCTGGCCGTCGGCATCGATCGCCCAGTGCGACGGAATCGCCTTGCCCTGCTTCGCGTGCAGCTCGATGTCGCCGCGCGCGATCGCGCTCGTCGCGAAATCGAACACGAACGGCTCGCCGCCCGGGCGCGGCCATGCGAACGCGATCGGGTTCGTGCCGAACACGGGTTCGCGGCCGCCTTCCGGCGCGACCCAGCTATGGCTCGGGTTCATCGCGATGCCGACCAGCCCTTCGGCCGCGATCGCCTCGACTTCGGGCCACAGCGCGGAGAAGTGGTAGCAGTGGTTGATCGTCATCGCGGCGATGCCATGCTGCTTCGCCATCTCGACGAGCACGGGCAGCCCGGTTTCGAAGCTCAGCAGCGAGAAGCCGCGATGCGCATCGACGGAAACGATCGACGACGACAGCTTGCGCAGCGTCGGCACCGCTTGCGGATCGACCTTGCCCTTCTTCAGCGAACGCACGCAGACGAGCAGCCGGTACACGCCGTGCGAATGGCACTCGTCGCGCTGGCCCTGCGCGATCACGCTGGCGATGGCCCGCGCATGCGCGTCGGACATCCCGTGGTGCGTCAGCACGCGCAGCGCGAGCGCGTGGACCTCATCGAGCGACAGGACGACTTCGGCGGTCGGCTCAGCCATGATTCACCTCGCGCGGCGCGGGCACGCCGTCGATGCGCTGCGGCACGTGCAGCGGATTGCCGTTGCGGATCGCGTCCGGCAGCAGCGCGTCGGGCAGGTCCTGGTACGACACGGGGCGCAGGAAGCGCTCGATCGCGCGTGCGCCGACGGACGTCGTGCGCGTGTCGGACGTCGCCGGGAACGGGCCGCCGTGCACCATCGCATGGCCGACCTCGACCCCCGTGCCGAAGCCGTTGACGAGAATGCGGCCGGCCTTGCGTTCGAGCGTCGGGCGCAGCGCGGCGAACAGCGCCGCGTCGCCGTCGGCGAGATGCGCGGCGATCGTCAGCTGGCCTTCGAGCGACTTCAGCACGCGATGCAGCGTGTCGGCATCCGGGCAGCGAACGATCAGCGACGCGGGGCCGAATACTTCGTCGCGCAGTTCCGGGCGCGCGATGAACGCGTCGGCCGAGGTCGCGAACAGCGCCGCGCGGGCCTGGTGGCGGCCGCCTGCCGCGCCTTCCGCCAGCAGTTCGACCGCATCGTGATCGCGCAGCGCCGCGACGCCTTGCGCATAGCTCGCGTGGATGGGCGGCGTCAGCATCGTCTGCGCGGCCGCCGCGCGCACGGCCTCGGCCGACGCGGCTTCGAACGCGCGCAGCGCGGGGCCGTCGACGGCGAGCACCAGGCCCGGGTTCGTGCAGAACTGGCCGGCGCCGAGCGTGAGCGATGCGACGAATTGCGGCGCGATCGTGTCGTGGCGCGCATCGAGCGCGGCGGGAAACAGCAGCACGGGATTGATCGAGCTCATTTCCGCATAGACGGGAATCGGCTCGGGGCGCGCGGCCGCGATGTGCATCAGCGCGACGCCGCCGCGACGCGACCCGGTGAAGCCGACGGCCTTGATGCGCGGATCGGCGACGAGCGCCTGGCCGATTTCGCGCGATGCGTCGAACAGCAGCGAGAACACGCCGGCCGGCATCCCGCATTCGCGTGCGGCCTGCTGGATCGCGCGGCCGACGCGTTCCGACGTGCCCGGATGCGCGGAATGCGCCTTGACGATCACAGGGCAGCCGGCCGCGAGCGCCGACGCCGTATCGCCGCCGGCGACCGAGAACGCGAGCGGGAAGTTCGACGCACCGAACACGGCGACGGGCCCGACCGCGATGTTGCGCAGCCGCAGGTCGACGCGCGGCAGCGGCTTGCGTTCGGGGCGCGCCGGATCGATCCGCGCGTCGAGAAACCCGCCGTCGCGCACGAGCGACGCGAACAGCGCGAGCTGGCCGACCGTGCGGCCGCGCTCGCCTTCGATGCGTGCGCGCGGCAGCCCCGTTTCGATGACGCAGCGCTCGATCAGGTCGTCGCCGAGCGCCATGATGTGGCGGCCGATCGCGTCGAGAAACGCGGCGCGCGCTTCGAGCGACGTTTCGCGATAGATGTCGAACGCGTCGTCGGCGAGCGCGCAGGCCGTCTCCAGGTCGTGCAGGCTCGCGCCGCCGAAAGCGGGTTCGAGCGGTTCGCCGGTGGCGGCGGCGATCGCGTGGAGGGTGCCGTTCTGTCCGGTGACGGCGGACTGGCCGATCAGCAATTGACCTGTGAGTTGCATGGTTTTCCTCGGAAAAAAGCAGGGGCCGGGCGTGGTGCGCCCGGCCGCAGGGATCATGGGAGCGGGCGCGGGTGCGTCAGTCCTCGTCGTCGTCGAGTTGCAGCTTGTCGGCGCGCACGCCGGTGCTGGCGCCCCAGTAGTAGATGACGAGCGCGACGGCCGCGACGACGACCGTGTCGTACGGATGCGCGAGCCGGCCCGTGCCGCCGAAGCCGCCGAGATACGACAGCACGATCATCGCGGCATAGAACGCGATCAGCCACGCGGACGAGCGCACCTGCTCGGCGAGGCTCAGGTGCGCGGTCGGCACCCAGCGGCGGCACGCGAGATAGATGACGAACATCACGATCTGCAGGCCGAGCAGCCAGGACACCGTGCTCCAGCCCGACCAGTAGACGATCAGCGCGGCGATCACGAACGACGCGGGCCCGGTGAGGCCGAATGCGCTCGCACGGAACGGCCGCGGCAGGTCGGGCGCGGTGCGGCGCAGCGCGGCGACCGACACCGGCGCGACCGCATAGCTCAGCACGAGCGCGGCCGACACGATGTTGATCAGCGCCTCCCACGACGGGAACGGCAGCGTCCAGAAGATCGCGAGGCCGAACGTGAGCCACAGGCCCGCGCGCGGGATGCCCGACGCTTCGTCGACGCGCGTGAACACCTTGAAGAACGTGCCCGTCTTCGCCCAGCCGTAGACGACGCGCGGCGTCGCGTTCATGTAGATGTTGCCGCAGCCGCTCGGCGAGATCATCGCGTCGGCGACGACCATCACCGCGAGCCAGCCGACGCCGAGCGCGAGCGCGATGTCGCGGTACGGCAGCGAGAACGCCTTGCTCACGTCGTGCCAGCCGCCGGCGAGCATCGCCGTCGGAATGCTGCCGATGAACGCGAGCTGCAGCAGCACGTAGATCAGCGTCGACAGCAGGATCGACAGGATCAGCGCGATCGGGATCGTGCGCTGCGGATTGCGCACCTCGCTCGCGACCGACACGATCGGCGTGAGCCCGAGGTACGCGAAGATGATGCCGCCCGCGGACACGGCCATCTCGATGCCCGGCATGCCGAACGGCGCGAAGCCTTGCACGGTGAGGTTCGCGGGCTTGAAGAACGTGAACAGCACCGCGATCACCGCCAGCGGCACGATGAACTTGAAGATGCTGATGATGTTGTTCGCCTTCGCGAACGTCTTCACGCTCGAATAGTTCAGGTAAAAGAAGAAGCAGAGCAGCGCGGCCTGCACGAGCCAGCCGAGCGTCGTCGGGTCGCTCGATCCTTCGGCCGTCAGGCCCGGAAACCACGCGGCCGCATACTGGCGCGCGGCGACGACTTCGATCGCGATCAGGCTCGAAAAGGCGATCAGCGTAATGAAGCCCATCAGGTAGCCGAGCAGCGGGCCGTGCGAGAACACCGGATAGCGCACGACGCCGCCGGCGCGCGGCAGCGCGGCGCCGAGTTCGCAGTAGACGATGCCGAGCAGCAGCACCGCGAAGCCGCCGAGCAGCCACGAGAAGATGCCGGCCGGGCCCGCGATCGTCGACACGTGACTCGCGGCGAACAGCCACCCCGAACCGAAAATGGCGCCGAGACCGATGAACGTGAGATCGGTCAGCGACAGCTGTTTCTTGAACTTGCCGTGCCCCGCGTCGGGGTGCGCGGAACGGGAAAGCGGGACAGACGGATGAGCGTTGCCTTGGCCTGGCATGGGCTTGTCTCCTGGGGGAATGGCGGTACAGGCGTGAGCAGCGCGCGCTCGCACGGAGCAGCGCGCACGCCTGCCGGCCGGCGTCGCCCGGTTCGAACGACCGGGGCGGGACGCGGCCCGTTCACGTGCGGCGCGGGCTGGCGCCGATGCAAACGGGCCCGCGGGCCAATGCCGGACCGGAGACGGCGGCGTGCAGCGGGGAAAGCCTGCGCGCCGCCGCAGGGGAGTCGATCAGAGACCGACGTCGGGCAGTGCCGGGCGCGTTTCGAGCGCCTTCGCGACGATCGCCTTCACTTCCGCGAGCGTGTCGCCCTGCAGCGCGAGGCGCGGCGGACGCGTGATCGCGCTGCCGCGGCCGACGAGCTCTTCGCACAGCTTGATGCACTGCACGAGGTCGGGGCGCGCGTCGAGGTGCAGCAGCGGCATGAACCAGCGGTACAGCGCGAGCGCTTCGTCGAAACGCTTCTGCTTCGCGAGGCGGAACAGCGTCTCGCCTTCCTTCGGGAACGCGTTCGACATGCCCGACACCCAGCCTTCGGCGCCGACCGCGATGCTCTCGACCACGACGTCGTCGAGGCCCGCGAACAGCACGAAGCGATCGCCGACCGCATTGCGCAGGTCGATGAAGCGGCGCGTATCGCCCGACGAATCCTTGAAGCAGACGATGTTCTCGCAATCCTGCAGCGCGATCAGCACGTCGGGCGTCACGTCGTTCTTGTAGATCGGCGGGTTGTTGTAGACCATCACCGGCAGGTCGGTGCTCGTCGCGACCGCGCGGAAGTGCGCGGCGGTTTCGTGCGGCTTCGCCGAGTACACGAGCGCGGGCATCACCATCACGCCGTCGACGCCGACGCGCTGCGCTTCGCGCACCGTGTTGCGTGCGAACTCGGTCGTGAATTCGGCGATGCCGGCGATCACCGGAATCTTGCCGCCGGCCGCGTCGCGCGCAGCCTCGATCACCTGGAGCTTCTCGCTCGTCGACAGCGACGTGTTTTCGCCGACCGTGCCGCAGACCACGAGGCCCGAGACGCCGTCGTTCACCAGGTTCTTGACCACGCGGTGCGTGGCGTCGATGTCGAGGGAAAAGTCCGGCTTGAACTGGGTGCTGACGGCCGGGAAAACCCCGGTCCACTGAATGGCGTTTCGGCTCACTGAAATCTCCTACGTTCGTATCGGTCGGCCGACAGGTGTGTCGGTGTGGCAACCAGTATCGCCGCGCAAATGCCCATCACGCTTGAGTCGTATCGCGGAGCAAAATGACGAAATCGGCACAGCGGCCGGCAGGGGCGCGAAGGGCGCGTCGCACTATGCCGATTTCGTCGTCGTCCTCATCGAAAAGCCACAAGCGGACCGACGCGCGACGGAGGAAGCTATGCTCCTTTCCCCACTTCGGACGGCTCATGATGAAGCGCATCCAGATCATCGATTCGCACACGGGCGGCGAACCCACTCGGCTCGTCGTGTCCGGCTTCCCGTCGCTCGGCAGCGGCACGATGGCCGAGCGACGCGACGTGCTTGCGCGCGACCACGACCGTTACCGCACCGCGTGCATCCTCGAGCCGCGCGGCAGCGACGTGCTGGTCGGCGCGCTGCTGTGCGAACCCGTATCGCCCGACGCTGTGGCCGGCGTGATCTTCTTCAACAATAGCGGCTATCTCGGGATGTGCGGGCACGGCACGATCGGCGTCGTGCGCACGCTGCATCACATGGGCCGCATCGCACCCGGCATGCACCGGATCGAAACGCCCGTCGGCACCGTCGAGGCGACATTGCACGACGACCTGTCGGTCAGCGTGCGCAACGTGCCCGCGTATCGTCATGCGCAAGGTGTCGCCGTCGACGTGCCGGGGTATGGCCCCGTGAAGGGCGACATCGCGTGGGGCGGCAACTGGTTCTTCCTGGTCAGCGACCACGGGCAGCGCGTGACCGGCGACAACGTCGCGGCGCTCACCGCGTATGCGTCGGCCGTGCGCGAAGGGCTCGAACGCGCGGGCATCGCCGGCGCGAACGGCGGCGAGATCGACCACATCGAGCTGTTCGCCGACGATCCCGAGCACGACAGCCGCAGCTTCGTGCTGTGCCCGGGCCTCGCGTACGACCGTTCGCCGTGCGGCACCGGCACCAGCGCGAAGCTCGCGTGCCTCGCGGCCGACGGCAAGCTCGCACCGGGCGCCGTATGGCGGCAGGCGAGCGTGATCGGCAGCGTGTTCCATGCGAGCTACGAGCAGGCCGACGTCGGCATCGTGCCGACGATTCGCGGCAGCGCGCACCTGAGCGCGGAAGCGACGCTGCTGATCGAGGAAGACGATCCGTTCGGCTGGGGCATCGGGTCGTGAGCGACACGAAGACCGACGTTGTCGTGATCGGCGCCGGCATCGTCGGCGCGGCGTGCGCGCACGAACTCGCGCAGCGCGGGCTGCGCGTGATGGTCGTCGACGACGCGAGCGGCGGCGCGACCGGCGCGGGCATGGGCCACCTCGTCGCGATGGACGACAACGCGGCCGAGCTCGCGCTGAGCCATTACTCGATCGAATTGTGGCGCGCGTTGAGCGGCGAGATGCCCGAAGGCTGCGCGTACCGCAACTGCGGCACGCTGTGGCTCGCGGCCGACGCGCACGAGATGGATCTGGCGCGCGCGAAGCAGGCGACGCTGGCCGCGCACGGCGTGGCGGGCGAACTGATCGACGCGGCGGCGCTCGCGCAATTGGAGCCGATGCTGCGCGCGGGGCTCGGCGGCGCGCTGAAGATTCCCGGCGACGCGATTCTCTATGCGCCCGTCACCGCGAACTGGCTGCTGCAGCGCGCACCGCGCATCACGTTGCGTCGCGACCGGGCCGTCGCGGTCGATGGCCCGAGCGTGACGCTGGCGAGCGGCGACACGCTGCGCGCGGAACGCGTGGTCGTCGCGAACGGCGTCGCGGCGCGCACGCTGCTGCCCGAATTGCCGCTGCGCCCGAAAAAGGGCCATCTGCTGATTACCGACCGCTATCCAGGCCGCGTGTCGCACCAGCTCGTCGAGCTCGGCTATGCGGCAAGCGCGCATGCGAGCGACGGCACGTCGGTCGCGTTCAACGTGCAGCCGCGGCCGACCGGCCAGTTGCTGATCGGCTCGTCGCGCCAGTTCGACACCGAGGATGCGCGTGTCGAGCCGCCCGTGCTCGCGCGGATGCTGCGCCGCGCGGCCGGCTACCTGCCGGACCTGGCCGACCTGAACGGCATCCGTTCGTGGACCGGGTTCCGCTCGGCGAGCCCCGACGGCCTGCCGCTGCTCGGCGAGCACCCGGCGCGGCCGGGCGTGTGGCTCGCGGTCGGGCACGAAGGGCTCGGCGTGACGACCGCGCCGGGCAGCGCGCGGCTCGTCGCCGCGCTGATGGCCGGCGAGCGGCCGCCGATCGATATCGAACCCTATTTGCCGGGGCGCTTCCTGACCGCGTCCCCCGTAGCCGGAGCGCTGACATGATCATTCACCTGGACGGCCGCGCGCTGACGGTGGCCGACGGCGCGACCGTCGCGGCCGCTGTCGCCGCGAGCGGCGACGACACGACACGCATGTCGTGCACGGGCGCGGCGCGTGCGCCGTTTTGCGGGATGGGCATCTGTCAGGAATGCCGGATGACGATCGACGGCCGGCGCCGGCTGGCGTGCCAGACGCTGTGTCGCGACGGGATGCAGGTGGAGCGTACGCGATGAAACAGGAACGACTGAGCGTCGATGTCGCGATCGTCGGCGCGGGCCCGGCCGGGCTGTCGGCCGCACGGGCCGCCGCGCAAGGCGGCGCGACGGTCGCGATAGTCGACGACAATCCGCGTGCGGGCGGGCAGATCTGGCGGCAAGGTGCGGCGGCCACGCCGGTGCCGGTCGCCGCCGAACGCCTCGCCGTGCTGCGGCAGCCGAACGTCACGCATCTCGCGGCGACGCGCATCGTCGCCGAAACGCAGCCGGGCACGCTGCTGCTCGAGGACGACGAGCGCGGGCTGTTGCTCGATTTCCGCACGCTGATTCTGTGCTGCGGCGCACGCGAACTGCTGCTGCCGTTTCCGGGCTGGACGCTGCCGGGTGTCACCGGCGCGGGCGGCTTGCAGGCGCTGATCAAGTACGGCCTCGACGTGCGCGGGCAGCGCACGGTGATCGCGGGCAGCGGGCCGCTGCTTCTGGCGAGCGCGGCGACGGCCCGCCAGGCCGGCGCGCGCGTGTCGCACGTGCTCGAACAGGCCGCATGGGGCGACGTGGCCGGCTTCGGTGCGGGGCTGTGGCGCTGGCCGTCGAAGCTCGCGCAGGCCGCGAAGCTCGTCACGGCTGCTTATCGGCCCGATGCGTACGTCGTCGAAGCGTTCGGCGACACGCGGCTCGAACGTGTCCGGCTCCGTCAGGGCGATCGCGAGTTCGACGTCGATTGCGACCGGCTCGCGTGCGGCTTCGGGCTCGTGCCGAACACCGTGCTGCCGAGCCATCTCGGCTGCCGGATCGAGAACGGCGCGGTGGCGGTCGACGCGCACCAGCGCACGAGCCGCGACGGGTATTTCGCAGCCGGCGAATGCACGGGCGTCGGCGGCAGCGAACTCGCGATGGTCGAAGGCGAAATCGCCGGGCTGGCGGCGACCGGGCAGACGGCGCAACTGGCCGTGCTCGTCGCACGGCGCGCACACTGGCAGGTTTTTGCGGATGCCGTGCGCGAGCGCTTTGCGATCCGCGAGCCGATCCGCCGGCTCGCGCGGCCCGAGACGCTGCTGTGCCGTTGCGAGGATGTGCGTTTCGACGCAGTCGCGCAGGCGCCCGGCTGGACGGCTGCCAAGCTGCAATCGCGTTGCGGGATGGGCGCATGCCAGGGCCGCGTATGCGGTGCGGCCGCGCAGGCGCTGTTCGGCTGGACGCCGCCGGCGCCGCGCACGCCGCTGGTACCCGCGCGGGTCGGCACGCTGATGCTCGACGGCACGGCATCCTGCGACGGCGCGTGACGCGTCGCGTCCAAGCGGTCCGGTTCGCGCCGGGCCGCGCCATTCATTCCACCTTCACTTTCTCCCATCCGCCGACTTGCGGCGCCGCACAGGCGCGCAGGCACTCGATCGTCGCGGCTACGGCCGCGCGGTTCGCGCTGTCGGGGTGCCAGTAGATCGACACCGCGCCCTGGCCCTCGAGCTCCATCGGCAGGATGCGGATCGCGTTCAGTTGCGCGAAGCGCCGCGCGGCACGTTGCGACGCGACGCCGAGCAGGTCGGTGTTGTTCAGCAGCGTGAGGTTCAGGATCGACGAATTCGATTCGACGCAGTGCGGCGGCTGCACGCGGCCGGCGGCATTCAGTGCGGCTTCCAGTGCGTTGTGTACGGGCGTGCCCGACGGCCACACGATCCACGGATAGGCGAGCACGTCGTCCCAGCCGACCGACGCCGCGCCGGCGAGCGCGTGGTCGGGCCGCGCGACGAACACGACCGGATCGACATACAGCGCTTCGGCATGCAGCAGCGGGTCGACGGAGGTCGAGCCCGAGCGGCCGACGACGATATCGAGTTCGCTGCGTGCAAGCTGCGGCATCAGCAGGTTCATCGTGCTTTCGGTGAGCCGCACCTGCGCGCGCGGCATCCGCTTCAGCAGTTGCGACACCGCGAGCGGCACCGTATCGGCCGCCGCGACGCCCGACGTGCCGATCGTCACGAGGCCGCTGCCGCCTTCGCGTAGCGCAGCCATGTCGTCGCGCGCGATGTCGAGCTGCGCTTCGACGCGGCGCGCGTGTTCGATCAGCGCTTCGCCGTAAGGCGTCGGCCGCAGGCCGCGCGCATGCCGCTCGAACAGCGGCAGTCCGACATCTTCTTCCAGCTCCTTCAGCCATTTCGACAGCGCGGGTTGCGTGGTCGCGAGCGCGACCGCCGACTGGCTCAGGTTGCCGGTGCCGGCCAGGCTCAGCAGTACCTGCAGATGCCGCAATCGCAGCCGGTGGGTCCAGTCCATCGCATGCCTCGTCTCGAGAAGGTATATCCAAAACTATATGGATTAGATGATTTGACCATTTTACCGGGTATAGCTGCGTCGAATATAAATCTGCTAACGGACTGCAGCACGGTCCCCGACCAGACAGACCCGGCGCCGATGCCGATCGGCCGCCGCCAAGGAGACATCATGACGACCCATCCGGACGCGTCGCGCGCCGCCTACTACGCACGGATCGCCGAGCAGCGCCTCGCGCCGTTGTGGGAATCGCTGCACAACCTCGTGCCGAAATCCCCGCAGCCGGCCGCGCACGCCGCGATCTGGAAGTACGCGCAGGTGCGCGACCTCGTGATGCAGGCCGGCAGCGTGATCAGCGCGGAAGAAGCCGTGCGCCGCGTGCTGGTGCTGGAGAACCCTGGGCTGCCCGGCAAGTCGAGTATGACGCCGAGCCTGTATGCGGGGCTGCAGCTGATCCTGCCGGGCGAGATCGCGCCGAGCCACCGGCATACGCAGTCGGCGCTGCGCTTCATCGTCGAAGGGCGCGGCGCGTGGACGGCCGTGAACGGCGAGCGCACGACGATGCATCCGGGCGACTTCATCATCACGCCGTCGTGGGCGTGGCACGACCACGGCAATCCGTCGGCGGACGAGGGCGGCGAGCCGGTCGTGTGGCTCGACGGGCTCGACATTCCGCTCGTCGCGAGCCTCGACGCCGGTTTCGCGGAGAACTACCCGGAAGCCGTGCAGCCCGTGAATCGCCCGGAAGGCGACAGCCTCGCGCGCTTCGGCCACAACATGGTGCCGGTGCGGCATCGCGTGAGCGATCCGACGTCGCCGGTGTTCAGCTATCCGTATGCCCGCACCCGCGAGGCGCTCCACGCGCTGTACCGGAACGGCGAGCTCGATGCGTGGGACGGCGTGAAGCTGCGCTACGTGAACCCCGCGACGGGCGGCTGGCCGATGCCGACCATCGCCACCTTCATGCAGTTCCTGCCGGCCGGCTTCGACGGCCGCGCGTACCGCAGCACCGACGCGACGATCTACTGCGTCGTCGAAGGCAGCGGCACCGCGCATATCGGCGGCAACGCCTTCGCGTTCGAGCCGCACGACATCTTCGTCGCGCCGTCGTGGGCGCCCGTGCGGCTGTCGGCATCGGCCGACAGCGTGCTGTTCAGCTATTCCGACCGGCCCGTGCTGTCCGCGCTGAACCTGCTGCGCGAAGCGCGCGACTGATACCGGCGCGTTCAACGATCCGTTTTCCGTGCGCCGCGGCGGCGGCGCGCCTCTTCATTCATGCCTACGCTGGAGCCGTTCATGACTTTCGTTTTCCCGCCCGAAGCGCCCGTGGCGCTGCCCGTTGCCGGCAGCGATGCCCGATTCGCCGTCCGCCGCGTCTATTGCGTCGGCCGCAACTACGCGGCCCATGCGCGCGAAATGGGCTTCGATCCCGATCGCGAGCCGCCGTTCTTCTTCTGCAAGCCGGCCGATTCGATCGTGCCGGTCGCGTACGGCGAAACGCGCGATCTCGCGTATCCGGCGCAGACGCAGAACTATCACTACGAAGCCGAACTCGTCGCGGTGATCGGCAAGGGCGGTTCGGACATCCCGCTCGAACGCGCGCTCGAACACGTGTGGGGCTATGCGGTCGGCCTCGACATGACGCGCCGCGACCTGCAGATGAAGATGCGCGAAATGGGCCGGCCGTGGGAGATCGGCAAGGCATTCGACCGCTCGGCGCCGATCGGTCCCGTGCATCCGGCGAGCGACGTCGGTCATTTCGAGCAGGGCGGCCTGTGGCTGACCGTCAATGACGCGACGAAGCAGAAGAGCGACGTGTCGCACCTGATCTGGTCGGTTGCGGAGACGGTGGCCGACCTGTCGAAGTTCTTCCGCCTCGAACCGGGCGACGTGATCTTCACGGGTACGCCGGAGGGTGTCGGCGCGGTGGTCGCGGGCGACGTGATGAAGGTCGGCGTCGAGCGTCTCGGCGAACTGACCGTGCGCGTGGTCTGACGCGCTTTCCCCGAAAGGTCACATCGTGCAACTGCATAGCTTCTTCAACAGTTCGACGTCCTACCGGGTGCGCATCGCGCTCGCGCTGAAAGGACTGCCGTACGACACGCTGCCCGTCAACATCCGTACCGGCGAGCATCGCGATGCCGCTTACGTCGCGCAGGTGAACCCGTCGGCGGCGGTGCCGGCGCTGGCCGACGGCGATTTCCGTCTCGGCCAGTCGCTCGCGATCCTCGATTACCTCGACCAGGTCCAGCCGGAGCCGCGGCTGATTCCGCTCGAACCGCGCCGCCGCGCGCGCGTGCTGGAACTGGCCGCGCTGATCGCGTGCGACATCCATCCGGTCAACAACCTGCGCGTGCTGCGCTATCTCGACAGCGAGCTGAAGGTCACGCCGCAGCAGAAGACCGCGTGGTACCGCTACTGGATCGCGGAAGGGATGGCCGGCGTCGAGCGGCTGCTTGCCCGCGCGGACGCGGGCCCGTGGTGCTTCGGCGACACGCCGACGCTCGCCGACGTGTGCCTCGTGCCGCAGGTCGCGAACGCATTGCGGATGGATTGCGACCTGAGCGCGTTTCCGCGCAGCCTCGCGGTGGTCGAACACGCGCGGCACGAGCCGGCATTCGAAGCCGCGCAACCGCAGCGGCAACCGGATTACGTCGCGTAACACGAAGCAGGAGACAGAGATGGGCGAGACATACAACAACGGCCGGCGCGTACTCGTGATCGGCGGCGGTATCGGTGGCCTGGCGGCGGCGCTGGCGCTCGCGCGCCAGGGCATTCGCGTGAAGCTGCTCGAGCAGGCGGAGCAGATCGGCGAGATCGGCGCGGGAATCCAGCTCGCGGCGAACGCATTCAACGCGCTCGACGCGCTGGGCGTCGGCGAGACCGCACGCGGCCGCGCGGTGTTCACCGACTGGTTGCAACTGATGGACGCGATCGATGCACGCGAGGTCGCGCGCATCGATACGGGCGCCGCGTATCGTGAGCGCTTCGGCAATCCGTATGCGGTGATCCATCGCGCGGACATCCATCTGTCGATCTACGAGGCCGTCAAGGATCACCCGCTGATCGAATTCCGGACCAGCACGCAGGTGTGCGGCTTCGAGCAGGACGGCAACGGCGTGACCGTGATCGACCAGCATGGCGAACGCTATCGCGCGGACGCGGTGATCGGCTGCGACGGCGTGAAGTCCGCGATACGTCATGCACTGATCGGCGATGCGCATCGCTTGACGGGCCACGTCGTGTATCGCGCGGTGGTCGACGTCGACAACATGCCGAAGGATCTGCAGATCAATGCGCCCGTCGTGTGGGCCGGCCCGCATTGCCATCTCGTTCACTATCCGCTGCGCGGCGGGCGGCAGTACAACCTCGTCGTCACGTTCCACAGCCGCGAGCAGGAAACGTGGGGCGTGCGCGAGGGCAGCAAGGACGAAGTGCTGTCGTACTTCGACGGCATCCATCCGCTGCCGAAGCAGATGCTCGACCGGCCGACGTCGTGGAAGCGCTGGGCGACCGCCGACCGCGATCCGGTCGAGCGCTGGAGCGCGGGCCGCGCGACGGTGCTCGGCGACGCCGCGCATCCGATGACGCAATACATCGCGCAGGGCGCATGCCAGGCGCTCGAGGACGCGGTGACGCTCGGCGCGGCCGTGGCGCAGGCCGACGGCGATTTCGGGGCCGCCTTCGCACTGTACGAGCGTGTGCGGATTCCGCGTACGGCCCGCGTGCTGTATTCGGCTCGGGAAATGGGGCGGATCTATCACGCGAAAGGCGTCGAGCGGCAGGTGCGCAACGGGCTCTGGGTCGGCCGCACGCAGGCGCAGTTCTACGACGCGCTCGACTGGCTGCACGGCTGGCGCGCGGAGGATTGCCTGAAGACGGCTGCATAACGCAACCGTTCAGCCCGAATCCGGCGGCGCGCATTCCAACGACATTCGACGCGCGACCGCCTTCCTGGAGGAGACACCATCATGGCCGATACGCTGTCCATCGACGTCAGCGAATGGATCGACCGGCATCGCGTGGCGCCGTTTCAGGCCGCGATCGTCGTCCTGTGCTTTCTGATCGTCGCGATCGACGGGTTCGATACCGCCTCGATCGGTTTCATCGCCCCCGTCATCCGCGCGGAATGGGGCCTGTCGCCCGCGCAGCTGGCACCCGTGTTCGGTGCGGGGCTGGCCGGGCTGATGGCCGGCGCGCTCGTGTTCGGGCCGTTCGGCGACCGGTTCGGCCGCAAGCGGCTGCTGCTCGCATGCGTCGCGTGCTTCGGTATCGCGAGCGCTGCGTCGGCGAGCGCGGGCGGCCTGACCGAGCTGATCGTGTGGCGCTTCTTGACCGGGCTCGGGCTCGGCGGCGCGATGCCGAATGCGATCACGCTGACGTCCGAGTATTGCCCGGCGCGCCGCCGTTCGCTGCTCGTGACGACGATGTTCTGCGGTTTCACGATCGGCTCCGCACTCGGCGGGCTCGCCGCGGCGTCGCTGATCGAGCATCACGGCTGGCGCTCGGTGCTCGTGGTCGGCGGCGCCGTGCCGCTGCTGCTCCTGCCGGTGCTTGCGTGGCGGCTGCCGGAATCGGTGCGCTATCTCGTCAACCGGAACGCCCCGTCGGCGCGAATCGCGGCGATGCTCGGCCGCATCGCGCCGGATCCGCACCTCGCGCACGCGTCGTTCGTCACGCCGGGCGGCAAGCCGGCCGGGTCGCCGCTTGGCCGGCTGTTCGATCCGGACCTGCTGCGCGGCACGCTGCTGCTGTGGCTGACGTTCTTCATGAGCCTGCTCGTGATCTACCTGCTGTCGAGCTGGCTGCCGACGCTGCTGCGCACGACCGGCGCCACGCTGCAGACGGCCGCGCGCGTGACCGCGATGTTCCAGGTCGGCGGCACGCTCGGCGCGATCGTCCTCGGCGGGCTGATGGACCGCTTCGATCCGCATCGCGTGCTGGCCTGCAGCTATGCGGCGGCCGGCATCTTCGTCGCGGCGATCGGCGTGTTGGCCGCGACGCCATGGGGCGCCGCGCTGGCCGTGTTCGCGGCCGGTTTCTGCGTGTCGGGCTCGCAGGTCGGCGCGAATGCGCTGTCGGCCGCGTTCTATCCGACCGCGTGCCGGACCACCGGCGTGAGCTGGGCGAACGGGATCGGCCGTGGCGGTTCGGTCGTCGGATCGATGGCGGGTGGCGCGATGCTGGCGAGGGGCGTGCCGCTGTCGACCGCGTTTGCCGTCGTGGCGGCACCGTGCGTGATTGCGGCGATCGCGGTGCTGGTGCTCGGCATGGCGCGTGCCGATGCGGCGCGGGCGGCGGGCGTCGACGGGGTGGCGGGCGAGCAGGCCTGAGCGAAGGCGGGCGGCAAGGTCGGGTCGCCAGTGGGCAAGCGGTGGGACACAATATTATATAAATTAATATAATATTGATTCTTTAACTGAATCTCTGCCCCGATGAACGACGCTCTTCCCGCCGGGCTGCCCGAGCCCGATCAGATGCGCGCCGCCGCCGAATCGGCCTGCGCGCTCCTCAAGGTCCTGTCGAATCCCGACCGCTTGATGCTGCTGTGCGAACTGTCGCAGGGCGAGCGCTGCGTCAGCGATCTCGAGTCGCGGCTGGATATCCGCCAGCCGACGCTGTCACAGCAGCTCGGCGTGCTGCGGGACAACGCGCTGGTCCGTACGCGCCGCGACGGCAAGAACATCCACTATTCGCTCGACAGCCCGGCCGTGATCGCGGTGATGGGCGTGCTGTACGAGCAGTTCTGCGGTACGGCCGCGAAGGGGACGCGCGATGCAGCTTGATGCGCTTCATTTCACGCCGTGGCTGTCGCTCGCCGGCGGCGTGCTGATCGGGCTTGCGGCTGCATGGCTCGTCGCGTTCAACGGCCGGATTGCCGGCATCAGCGGCATCGTCGGCGGGTTGCTGACGGCGGGCGCGGGCGAGCGCGACTGGCGCATCGCGTTCGTCGGCGGGATGATCGTCGCGCCGGTCCTGATGCGCGTCGCCGGAGCCGGTCTGGCACCGCAGGTCGACGCGAGCTGGTTCGAACTGGTCGCGGCCGGCCTGCTGGTCGGCGTCGGCACGCGGTACGCGGGCGGCTGCACGAGCGGCCACGGCGTGTGCGGGATGTCGCGCGGCGCGCTGCGCTCGGTGGTCGCGACGGCGACCTTCATGGTCGCGGGCTTCGTGACCGTCTTCGTGCGGCTGCACGTGCTGGGAGGCTGACATGCAGGCAGCATTCGCGTTTCTGGCCGGGCTGCTGTTCGGCATCGGCCTCATCGTGTCGGGCATGGCCAATCCGCAGAAGGTGCTCGGCTTTCTCGACCTGGCCGGCCGCTGGGATCCATCGCTCGCGTTCGTGATGGCGGGCGCGACAGGTGTGGCGGTGTTCGCGTTCGCGTGGGCAAAGCGCCGGACACGGTCATGGCTCGGCCTGCCGATCCAGTTGCCGGCGTGGCGGGCGATCACCGTGCGCCTGGTCGCAGGCAGTGCGGTGTTCGGTATCGGCTGGGGGATTGCGGGGTTCTGTCCGGGGCCCGCGATCGTGTCGATCGGCTTCGGGTCGGTCAAGGGAATCGCGTTCGTCGTCGCGATGCTGGCCGGGATGGCGATTTTCGAATGGATCGAGCGTCGCCGGACCGCGCATTGAGGCGGTGGCCGCCGCATGCCGGGAAGGTTGCGGCGGCCGTGGCGGTATCTCCGGATAAGGATGGCTGGAGCCGGGCGCGTTCGATCGCCACCTGCGCCGGTTTCGTGAGCAATTGCGCGTGCAGCGCGACGTGACGATCGACGCGATCGCGCGGCATTTCCCGGCCAGCACGCGGATGAACCAGCCGTCGGGCGGGATGCTGCCGTGGATCGCATTGCCGGACGGCGTGCGCTCCGAAGCGCTGTTCGATGCGGCGCTGGCGCAGGGGATCAGGATCGCGCCCGGTTCGATCTTCTCGAATTCCGACCGCTTCGACGGTTATATCCGGCTGGCCTGCACGCGCGTGTTCGATGCGGCGCACGAAGCGGCGTTCGAAACGCTCGGGCGCCTCGTACGGGAAACCATGGCGGCAGCGTAAGGGCGGCGGCAGCCGGCCGGACGGGCGAATACGCGAGCGCGCCGGCTTGCCGGGGCGCCGCAGCGCCAAGCCGCCGCCATTTCATCGGCTGGCCGAGTGCGTGGCGAGGTGCTGGCGGATCAGCGACAGGTAGCGATCGCCGACCGAGAAATCGCGTGCGGCGCGCGGCCGGTCGGCCTGGCGCAGCGTGGCCGGCGCGCTCATGCCCAGGTACCGGCAGACGGCGGACGGGAAGGGCTTGCGCGTATGCCCGAGCTGGCGAGCCGCGCGCTCGACGCGGGCATCGCCGACCTGGGCGCGAAGCCATGCCAGCACTTGGCGATCGGCTTCGTTGACGATACGGACCAGATGTTCCATCGCGCACCTCACTGTTCATAAATACAGTACTGTAAATATAACCAGTGTTTGCGGCGGCCGCAAGCGTGTGCGTATGCGATTGGCCGTCCGGCCAGGGTCAGCGCGCCGGTGCGGCGGTGCGCGTGATCCGGGCAGCGGGGCCAACGGGCGCCGCGGGTGATGCGACCCCCGTATAGCGCGCGTCGGTCAGCGTGCCGAGGAAGGCGACGATGTCGTCGATTTCCGCGTCGGTCAGCGCGGGCGGCGTACCGGGCCGGCGGTTCATCGGCGTCGAGTTGACGTTGATGTTGCCGCGGTAGGCGGCCGGCACGTCGTCGAACGTGTTGGCGCCGTGATACCAGAAGCCGGGATCGGTCGAGCGCGTGTTGTAGAACGCAACCGCGTCGCGCAGCGTCGTGAACACGCCGTTGTGCATGAACGTCTGCTTGACCGCGACGTTGCGCAGCCCCGGCGTGCGCAGGTAGCCGCACCATTGCGTCGGCTCGGGCCAGCGCAGCCGGCGTGCGGTGTCGCACAGCCCGTTGTCGAAATGGCGCGGATCGCGGTTCGCCGGCAGCGCGCGGTTGCGCGGCACCGCGATCGCGTCGTAGCCGAAATCGGTGAACAGCGAGCGCTCCGGGCGGGTCGACGTATCCGACAGCGTATGGCAGGTCATGCAATTGCCCTTGTCCGGATTCCGGAACAGCGCGAGGCCGCGCATCTCGGCCGGCGCCAGCGGCTTGCGCGTGCGCAGGAACGCGTCGAAGCGCGACGTGAACGGCGCCATGTCGTCGCTCTGCAGATAGGCTTCGACAGCCGAACCCAGCGCGCGCACCAGTTGCTCGGGATCGCGCCGCACCGGCGCGCCGAAGCGCGCGGCGAGATCGGGCGCGAGTTCGGTCGCGTTGACCTTGCGCAGCAGCGCGGCCGGCGACCGGTTGTTCATCTCGTTCGGATCGAACAGCGGCCCGCGAATCTGCTCGGCGAGCGTATCCGCGCGACCGTCGCTGAACAGGCCGCCGAACGGCGACGGCGCGGGCGCATCGTCGTCCTGGTAGAAGTGGCGGCGCGGCACGTAGCGCACATAGAGCAGCGACGGCGCGTTGCGCTGGCTGAAATGCCCGGGCCGGCTGCCTTCCGGCACGCCGGGCCCGGCGAGCGACGCGGCCGACAGCGTCGGCGCGAACGCGCGGCCCGGGTCGTGGCAGCCCGCGCACGACATGCCGCGCGGCTCGGACAGCCGCGGGTCGAAGAAGATCCGGCGGCCGAGTGCGACGAGCGTCGGGTCGGGCGCGAAGCGTGCGGTGGCCGCATCGATCTTGCCCGTCACCTGCGGGGTGCCGTTGCCGACCGTGTCGACGACGCGCGACGGCGGCGCGCCGGGGAGCAGTACCGTGTCGGCCGGCGCGGCGTGGGCCCCGAGCGCCAGGCCGGCGAGCAGGGTGACCGCAAGCGTATACAGCGTTTGCCGGCCGCGCACCGTGCGGCCGTCGCATCGAACTCCTTCACTCACGGCGCGATGAACCCCGTCTTGTCGCAGGCGAGCGTCGTGCCCGACTGGTCGCACGACGCCAGCAGCTTGCCGGCCGCCGAATACGCATGGAACACCCAGCCCGTTGCCGGCGCCGCGCGGCGCTCCATGATAAGGAAGCCGAAGCTGTTGTTGTGCGACAGCCGCTCGATCACGGCGCCCGGTGCGGGCGTCAGGCCGGCCGGGAACGGGTCGGGCAGCGCGACGTCGAGGTTGTCGCCGCCGTTGCCGGACACGATCGTCGCCGGATGCCCGGACGAGAAGTTGATCGCCTGGAAGTCGTGCACGTGGCCGTGCAGCGCGACGTGCACGCCCGGCGGGTAGTACGCCTGCGCGTTGAGGCTCGACATCACCGACTGCAGCGCGAGGTTGCCGGGCGCGGGCGTGCTGCCGGCGATCGGTGCGAACGCGAGGATCGGATGATGGTTCGTGAAGATCGTCGTCGTCATGCCGGCCTTCGACGCGAGCGAGGCAACCGTCTGGAACTGCTTCTGGTAGATGCCGAATTGCGCGTCCGTCGTCTTGAGCGGCGTGCGGCCGACCTTCGCGGTATCGAACACGATCACCTGCGAGCCGCCGCCGAGCGACACCGCATAGGGTTCCGAATAGTTCGCGTTGTTGTCGTTGGCCGGATCGTCGCACGAGCGGGCCGCCGAATACGGACGCGGGTCGAGGAAGCGGAACCAGCCCTGGCCTGCGCGCGCGCATTCCTCGTGGTTGCCGCGCACGACGACCCACGGCGCCTTCGCGAGCAGCGGCGCGGCCGGGCGGAACAGGTCGGCCTGCCACGTATCCCAGCCGTAGCCCCACGGGCTGTCCTTGCAGCCGGCGATGTCCGGCGGGCACGCGTTCTCGCGATAGTGGTAGTCGCCGACGTGCAGCACGAGATCGGGCGACAGCTTCGCGACGCTCGCCGCGATCGTGTCGAGCGGCCAGACCGTCGCGTCGTTGCACGCCTGCCACGCGTTGTCGGCCTTTTTCATCCGGCAGCCCGTGTCGGCGATGATCGCGATGCGCTGCGGCTGCGCTTTCGGCAGCGGCAGCGTGCGGCCCGCGACGCTCGCCGCCTGCGCGCCGGTCGGCAGCGTCGTCTCGCAGACGGAGACCGGGAAGCTCGACGGTTTCGAGTCGGCCGGATCGCTGGCGGTCGGGCGCTGGGCCAGCGTGGCGGCGCCCGCGCGCAGCGTCATGCGCGACAGCTTGCCGTCGACGGTCAGCTGCGGGCACAGCGGGTCGCTGGCCGACGCGGGCGTGTAGTTCGTGATGACGCGTGCGATCGCCTGGTTCGCATCGCCGATCTCGACCCATGCGGCCTGGACGTTGACCGATGCGCTGGCCGGATCGTCCGGCGTATCGATGTGATTCGAGCACGCGGACAGCGCGGCGAGGGCAACAATGGGGGCGCAGCGCACGAGCAGCGCGCGCGTGAGGAATCGTCGCATGGGAGGCACCGTAGGAAAGTCGTCAACGATACGCAGCGTGAATGTAAGAAATGTGAAAAAACGGGGCGTGGCGAGGGACTCGCCTGGAGGCAGCATCGCAGCCGGGGGCTTGACTTCAAGCCGGCTTGAAGCAGCACAGTCCGGTTCATCATCCATGAACCAGAAGGGGATCGACGATGGAAACGACCGGGCCCAACGAAGCGCAGTCCGCGCTGTGGAATGGCCCGTCGGGGCGCGCATGGGTCGATGCGCAGGCGCCGATGGACCGGATGTTCGAACCGTTCGAGACGCTGCTCGCGGAGGCGGCGGCCGCGTCATCCGCGCGCAGCGTGCTCGACGTCGGCTGCGGCACGGGCGCGGTCACGCTCGCGATCGCGCGGCGGCTCGGCGCGAACGCGCGCTGCACGGGTATCGACATCTCGGCACGGATGATCGACGCCGCGCAGGCGCGCGCCGAACGCAGCGGCGTGCCGGCCCGCTTCGTGCGCGCGGACGTGCAGACGCATGCGTTCGAGCCCGCGAGCGTCGACCTGATCGTGTCGCGCCTCGGCGTGATGTTTTTCGACGACCCGGTCCGGGCGTTCGCGAACCTGCGGCACGCGGCGTGGCCGGACGCGCGGATGCAATTCGTCGCGTGGCGCAGCGCGGCCGACAACCCGTTCATGACGACGGCCGAACGGGCCGCCGCGCCATTGCTGCCGGACTTGCCTGCCCGGCAGCCCGGCGCGCCGGGCCAGTTCGCGTTCGGCGACCGGCAGCGGATCGCATCGGTGTTGTCGGACAGCGGCTGGACCGACATTGCGATCGAGCCGGTCGACAGGCCGTGCGTGCTGCCCGAGCCCGCGCTCGACGACTACATCGCGCGACTGGGCCCCGTCGGGCTGGCGTTGCTGGAGACGGATGACGCGACGCGGCGGCGCGTGGTCGACACGATGCGTGCTGCGTTCGAGCCATACGTGCATGGCGCGGAGGTGCGCTTCGATGCGGCGTGCTGGCTCGTGACGGCGCGTGCGCCGTCCGCGTGACGGGGGGCGATAGAACGGAGCAGCGCGTATCGGCGCCGGCGCGGTCCGCTTGCGCGGTGGCGTTCACGCCTGACGAAACCGCGCCGCGCGATGCCTGCGTGTCAGTGTTTCCTCGCGCGCAGCATCAGCCACGCGCAACCGCCCGCCACCAGCGCGAGGCCGAGCAGCACGGCCTCGACGCCGAGCGCGAAGCCGGGCGGCATGTCACCGGTGTCCGGCACGGGCGACAGGTTGCCGCCCATGGCGATGGCGCCGCCCGACAGCAGCGCCATGCAGACGATCCAGTAGATCTTGCCGCGCGGTGCCGCGGCCCGGATTCGCCACAGTGCGATGCCGGCGCCGCCGAGATACAGCAGCGCGAGCGTGCCGAGCGCGACGAGGTCGGCGGAGCGGCTTTGCAGGAGTGCGTTCATCGTGACGCTCCGTCAGGCGTGGCGGCTCGGTACGACGCAACAACGCGTGCCGCGTACGTGCTCATTCGGCCTCCGTTGCATGTCCCGGCGCGCGGCTCAGCAGATGCGTCCGTGTGTCGGCGGCGAGCGACACGTAGCGTTCGTACTGGCGCAGCACGTCGGCGATCACCTCGTCGCCGCGCAGGTATTCGACGTCGTAGCCGAGCCGGCCGTCCTCGAAGAACGTGACGATCCCGTACACGTGCTCGCGCGCCGCATCGGGCTCGGCCGCCTCGCGCACGAGGAACGCAGCCGCGGATTTCGCCGTCACGCGCACGCCGTACACGAAGTCGCGATGCTCGGCGGTCGGCACGGTGAGCCGCACCGCATCGTCGCTGTCGCGCTGCACGAGCGCATCGACGCCGCTCGCGCGCAGTTCGTCGGCGACCTTGCGCAGCGCGGGCTCGACGGTCTCGGCGACGAACTGGCGCGCTTCGGCCTCGGTCGTCTGCCGCAGGATGTGCGTCAGCCGGTGGCGCCAGTGCTGGCCGGTCCAGAAGCTCGTCGCGGGCGCGACGTCCTGCGAATAGTGCGCGCGGTCGGCCGCGAGCCCGCGCCATAGCCCGTAGCACAGCGCGAGCATGATGATCGCGACCGGCAGCGCGGCGATCAGCGTCATCGCCTGCAATGCGCCGAGCCCGCCCGCGACGAGCAGCACCGCGGCCGTCACGCCGAGCAGCGCGGCCCAGAACAGCCGCTGCCACACGGGCGAGTGCGCGTTGCCGCGCGTCGCGATCTGGTCGATCACGAACGCGCCCGAATCGGCCGACGTGACGAAGAACACGGCGATCAGCACGATCGCGGCGATCGACAGCAGTTGCGGGAACGGCAGGAAATCGAAGAAGCGGAACAGCAGCGCATCGACGTTGGTGGCCGTTTGCGCGAGCGCGCCGGCCGCGCCGTGCGTATCGAGCCAGATCGCGCTGTTGCCGAACACGGTCATCCACACGAGGTTGAACGCGGTCGGCACGAGCAGCACGCCGATCACGAACTGGCGAATCGTGCGGCCGCGCGAGATGCGCGCGATGAACATGCCGACGAACGGCGACCACGACACCCACCACGCCCAGTAAAGGATCGTCCAGCCGCCGAACCAGCCTTCCTCGCGCGGCGGTGCGTATGCGTACGTGCGGAACGACAGGTCGACGAGGCTCGACAGGTACTGGCCGATGTTGTCGCCGAGCGCGCGCAGCAGGAACGCCGTCGGGCCCGCGACGACCACGAAGGCGAGCAGCAGGAACGCGAGCAGCAGGTTCAGCTCGGACAGCCGGCGCACGCCCTTGTCGAGGCCGGTCGCGGCCGATACGCCCGCGAGTATCACGACGACCGCGACGAGCCCGATGCGGAACACGTTGCTGCCGGTGTCCCAGCCGCCGACCGTATGCAGGCCCGCGCTCAGCTGCATCACGCCGTAGCCGAGCGTCGTCGCGATGCCGGCGACCGTGCCGACCAGCGCGAACGCGTCGACGGTGTGGCCGATCCAGCCGTTGATGCGCTCGCGCAGCACCGGATACAGCCCCGAGCGCAGCGTCAGCGGCAGGTTGTAGCGAAAGCCGAAGTACGCGAGCACGAGCCCCATCAGCCCGTAGATCGCCCACGCATGGAAGCCCCAGTGGAAGAACGTCATCAGCATCGCTTCCCGCGCGGCGGCGGGTGTGCCGGGGTCGACGGTCGGCGGCTTCAGGAAATGCTGCATCGGCTCGCCGACGCCGAAGTACATGAGGCCGATGCCCATGCCGGCCGCGAACAGCATGGCCGTCCACGACACGAAGCTGAATTCCGGTTCGGCGTCGTCGGGGCCGAGGCGGATGTTGCCGAAGTCGCTGGCGGCGATCAGCACGAGAAACACGAGGAAGCCGGTGACGGCGAGCACGTAGAACCAGTCGAAGCGTGCGATGACCCACTGCTGGCCGGCGGAGAACAGCGCGCCGGCTTCGCTGGGGCGCAGCGCGCACACGACGAGCAGCGCGCCGATCACGGCGAGCGCGGGCAGGACGACCTGCGGCTTGAACGTCGTGCGGGGCGAGGGACGGGAATCTGGCATGGCGGGCATCCAGTTGTGGGTGCAACGAGGCGCGACGCCGCCCGGCGCGCACGTCGCGCGTCGGACCCTGGTACGGCGTGCGTCGAGTGTACCGCGGTGTCAGGACTGCAAGAAGGGGCATGCAGAAGAGAGAAACCTGACGAATTGTAAGGTATCGGGGCGATCGAGAAAACCCGCGCGGTTCGCCGGGCGGGTTGGCGGGACGCGAAAAACGCCGTGGCGAACGTCCATCGGGCGCCCGGACGGCGCACGCGGGATGCGCATCGTCCGGGGCGGCGGCAGCGCGCTGAAGGCGCCGCCGGGCAGGTTCAGAACGTGACGGCGATGCCGGCCATGCCGACGAACTGGCCGTGCGTGGTCGACGGCGTGAGCTGCTGCGAATCGCCGACGATCGGTGCCGCGTCGACGATGTGGCCGGCGCCTTGCGCGCCGAGCGTCCGGCCGCTCGAATGCGTGTACGCCTGCAGCGCATAGAGCGTCGTCCGCTTCGACAGGCTGTACGACTCCTTCAGCGAGTACTGCTGGTAGCGTGCCGCGTTCGCGACGCCGTTCGCCTTCGACGCGAGCGTGTACGCGAACGCGCCGGCCACCGAGAACGCCGGCGTGAAGCGGTACGCGGCGAGCGCGCCGTAGGTATTGAACACGGCCGTATCGGTGAACGCCGAGCCGTTGCCGGGCAGGTATTTCACGTTCGAGTAGTTGACGCCCAGCGTCAGGTCGCCGAGCGTGTAGTTGCCGGCCGCCGCGACCTGCTCGACGGCCTTCGCGGTCAGGTAGCCCTGGTTCAGCACGGATACCGCGAAGCTGCCCGACGATGCGGTGGCCGGGTTCAGGAAGCCGGCGGGCGAGCCCGAGCTGTTGATCCGCAGGTAGCCGGCCGCGATCCCGATTGGTCCGTTCGCGTAGCGCAGCGCGGCGCTGAACGTGTTGCCCTTGCCGGTCGCGCCGGCGATGCCGCCGAATGCGTACATCGCGCTCGCGGTCAGCCCCGCGAAGGTCGGCGACGTATAGGTGACCGAGTTGTTCACGCGGATCGTCGTGTCGAGGCCGTCGATGTCGCCCGGATGCGCGCCCGTCGCGCCGGTCAGCCAGCTGCTCGACGCGTACGGTCCGACGAACAGGAAGTAGGGCGTGTACTGGCGGCCGGCCGTCAGCGTGCCGTAGTGATCGTTGCGCAGGCCGACGAACGCCTGGCGGTTGAAGATCGTGCCGGCGGCGGCCTGCGCGCCCGTGTTCAGGTTGAAGCCGGACTGCAGGTCGAAAATCGCGTGCGTGCCGCCACCGAGATCCTCGTCGCCGCGCAGCCCGAACTTCGACGCATACAGGTTGCCGTCGCGCATGTAGATGTTCGAGTGGCCCTGCTGGTTGTTCACGTACGCGATCGAATCGTCGACGACGCCGTACAGCGTCACGCTGCTCTGCGCGTGGGCGGCGGTCGTGCCGAGCGAGGCGGCCGATAAAATCAGGATTGCATAGCGGTTGACGGGTGCTTTCATTGTCGATCTCCAGATCTCTTCATCTTTTCAACGGGGCGGGAGGCTGGGGCGCCTCCTCTGTGGCGGGCGGCGGGCCGCGCGAACGGCCCGCCTGATCGGACTTGCTTCAGTGGTCGAACGCGACGACGATGCGGCGCCATGCGCCGTCAGGCGCGTCCTGCTCGACGCGCGCGCCGCGCACGGCGACGGGGCCTTGCAGCGAAGCAGGCAGCAGGAGCTCGACGCGCTCGGCCGGGCGGCCCGGGCGGCCGTCCCAGCGAACCGACACGCCGAGCACGCCCGACGCCTCGCGGCCGGTTTCGATTCGCCACAGTCCGTATTCGCCGTCGCGCCAGGCTTCCGTTTCGCCGTCGTCCTCGACGCATTCGCCGTACGCGACGCCGTCCTCGATGCGCGGCGCGACGAGGAAGCCGCGCGTGTCGGCGCGTGCGCCGAAATGCTGTTCCGCGACGTTCAGCGGCAGCACGCGGCCTTCGCGCAGCAGCATCACCGGCGCGTCGAGCGGCGCGGGCAGCGTCACGCTGGCGCCGCCGTCGAACGCCTGCGCGCTCGCGCAGCACATCCAGCGCGCGCCCGACGGCAGGTAGACCGTGCGCTCCGTCTGGCCGGGATCGACGACCGGCGCGACGAGCAGCGCGTCGCCGAGCATCATGTCGTCGCATGCGTCGTAGCAGCGCGCGTCGCCGGGGAAATCGGCGAGGGTCGGCCGCAGCACGGGCTCGTAGCGCGTCGTCGACAGCCACAGCAGGTGATAGAGGTAAGGCAGCAGCCGGTAGCGCTGCTTGATCAGCGACGCGACCTGCGCGGTGATCTCCGGATACATCCACGGCTCGTTGACGGTGCCGTCGTCGTTCCACGAATGGATGCTGAAGCGCGGCATGAAGATGCCGAACTGCACCCAGCGCAGCAGCAGCTCGGGCGACGGCGCGGGGCCGGAGAAACCGCCGATGTCGTGGCCGATGTTCGACACGCCCGACAGCGCGAGCCCGAGGCCCATCTTCAGGTTGTAGCGCAGCGTTTCCCACGACGTGTAGTTGTCGCCGGACCAGGTCTGCACGTAGCGCTGCATGCCGGCGCCGCCGGAGCGCGACACGAGGAACGGCCGCTGCGCCGGCGCGTGCGCGCGCTGCGCTTCGCGCGATGCACGCATCATCAGCATCGTCTGCAGCACCTTCGCCTCGCGCGCCGGGAACGGCTGGCCGAAGCCGTGCGCGGTCGCGTCGGGCGACCAGATCTCGTATTCGTTGTTGTCGTTCCAGGTCGACTCGATGCCGTAGTCGAGCAGCGCCGACGTGACCTGCTCGCGCCACCAGCGATAAGCGTCCGGCTGTGTAAAGTCGATATAGGCGCCGACCTCGTCCCAGAACTGCACCCACGCGGGTTCGCCGGATGCCGAGCGGATCAGCAGCCCGCGCTGCGCGGCGTCGTCGAACGCAGGATGGTCGCGCAGCAGGCACGGCTTGATGTTCGCGCACAGGCGGATGCCGTGGTCGCGGTAGTGCTGCGCGAAGCCCTTCGCGTCCGGGAATTTGTCGCGGTTCCAGTTGAACACGTAGCGCTTCGCGCCGATCGACGTATAGCCCGACGACAGGTGGAACGAATCGCACAGGATGTCGTGCGTGTCGCACTGCTCGACGAACCGGTTCATCTGCTGCTGGGCGTCCGGCGCGTCGGTATAGCTCATCGTCGAGCCCGAGTAGCCGAGCCCCCATTTCGGCGTGCGCGCGGGGCGCCCGGTGAGCCACGTGAAGCGCCGCGCGGCCGCGAGCGGCGTGCCGGGCGACGCGATGAAGTAGTAGTCGAGATCGCCGTGCTCGGCGACGAAATAGCGGTACGGGCCGTGATAGTTGTCGAGCTCGCGGCCCATGTCGAACGCGCAGTCCGACAGCGTGTCGTAGAACAGCCCGAAGCCCTGGCAGGCGTCGGGCGACCACGTGATGTAAAACGGGATGTGCTTGTACAGCGGGTCCGTGTGCCTGGCGCTGTAGCCCATCGCGTCGATGTTGCGCATCTCGAAGCGCGCGCCGGTGCGGTCGAGTTCGCCCGCGCGTTCGCCGAGGCCGAACACCTTGTCGCCGCGCTCGCGGGCGACGTAGTGATACGCGCGGTCGTCCCACCAGCCGAAGTTGTACGCCTGCGTCGCGCGGTCGGCGAGCGCGACGCGCCACGTACCGTCCGCGCCGCGCATCGACCACGTGCACTGGCCGCCTTGCCAGCGCACCGTGAGCCGGATCTGCGCGGTTTCGAGGTGCAGGCCGTCGCCGTCTTCGACGAGGGTGAAGGCGGGCAGCGCGAAGCCGTCGAGGTCGAGGCGGTCGCGGCCGTCGAGCGGCACGTCGTCGAGGCCCGGCGCGATCGTCCACGTGCGCGGGTTGCGCGCCGTCGCGTCGGGCAGCACGCGTACGCGCACGATATCGTCCTCGAGCACGAAGATCTCGACGGTGGCGCCCGCATCGGACGCGAGCAGCACGCGGTTCGCGTGCTTGCCGGCGACGCGGAACACGGGCGGATGAAGGAGCGAAGTCATGAATGCGATTCCTGGTGAGGGCAAGGGTCAGGCGTGCCGTGCGAGCAGGCGTTCCTGCTTCGACTGCCCGCGGATCAGCACCGCGAGCAGCGTGACGCCGATGATGTCGAACAGGCCGAGGCACGCGAACAGCGGCGCATAGCCGATCTTGTCGGCGAGCGCGCCGACCAGCAGCGAGAAACCGAGGCCGCCGATCCACGCGGCCATCCCGGCGAAGCCGCTGGCCGTGCCGACTTCCTCGGGATCGAACACGTCGGCCGACAGCGTATTGACGAGCGCGGAGATCATCTGGTGCGCGAAGCCGCCGACGCAGAACAGCGCGATGGCCGTGTACGGCGACGACACGAGACCGATCATCGCGGGCCCGAGCATCAGCACCGCGCCGAGCGCGACGCCGGCGACGCGCGACCACACCAGCGGCAGCTTGTAGCGTTTCGCGAGATACGGCGACAGGTAGCCGCCCGCGATGCCGCCGAGGTCGGCCGCGAGAAACGGCATCCACGCGAAGATCGCGATCTGCGCGAGCGCCATGTGGCGCTCGGTCGCGAGGTACAGCGGAATCCAGAAGCTGAAGGTCTGCCACGCGGGTTCCGCGAAGAAACGCGGCAGCGCGATGGCCCAGAAGCGCCGCGCGGTGACGACGTCGCGAATGCGGCGCTTCGATACGGGCGGCATCGTGGCCTGGCCGTCGCGGATCAGCGCGCGCTCCTGCGGCGTGATGCGCGGATGATCGGCCGGCGACCGGTATTGCGTGTACCAGAGCGCGGCCCACACGAAGCCGAGCGCGCCGGTGGCCATGAACGCGGCCTGCCAGCCGAACCGCATCGACAGGAACACGACGAGCGGCGGCGCGATCGCGGCGCCGAGCGACGTGCCCGCGTTGAAGTAGCCGACCGCGACGGACTTCTCGCGATCGGGAAACCATTCGGCGACGGCCTTCATCCCCGACGGAATCGCGGCGGCCTCGAACAGCCCGAGAAAGCCGCGCAGGATGCCGAGCGACAGCCAGCCCGACGCGAAGCCGTGCGCGACGCCGACCACCGACCAGAGCATCGCGAACAGCGCGAACCCGAGCCGCAGCCCGATCAGGTCGACGATGAACCCGCACACCGGCTGCATGATCGTGTAGCCGATCTGGAACGCGCCGACGATGTACGAATACTGCTGCGTCGAGATCGCGAACACCTGCTTGAGCTCGGGCGCGAGCACCGCGAGGGAGTTTCGAGCGAGGTAGTTGAGGATCGTGCCGAGACACACGAGCACGATGATCCACCAGCGCAACGCCTTGACTGTCTTCACTGCTGTCTCCTGTCAGGCAGGGCAGGCGTGCGGCGCCTGCCCGATCCATGAGGGTTATCCGTCCGGATAACGTGTTTCGTTTTATTTGTACGATGTCCGATCTTGATATGCGCCGGTTTTCCCGGTTTATATCGAAATTACGGTGTTCGAGCGAACATTTCGTCGTCATTGAATCGCTATGTTATCTGACGACTGATCATTTTCGAACATCCTATGTTCGAATTCGAATCCGGTCAACGTGAATCTGCATTCGAACGAACGTGTTCGGGGTTTTCCCGATGGGCGTGTGACGGGGCGATCGGTGGCGAGCGACGGTGGCCGCGTGCCAACGGCCCGTGCGGCGGGCCGGAGCGATCGTTGAGTAGTGATCGGGCGCGCGAGAGGGCGTGACAACCCTGATGAAAATTTATTTCTTTCCAGTCAGGAGATTGTGTAAATTGATTTTCATCATCCTTGCAACGACCCTTCGCATGACGCCTCTCGTTCCATACGACGCCAGTCACGACGAACCCGCGATCGCCGAGCGGATCGCGTCGGCGATGCCGTTGATGACGCCGATCCACCGGCGCATGGGCGAATTCGTGCTCGCGAATCCGTTTCGCGCGGCGACGATGCGGATCGACGAACTCGCGCAGGCCGTGAATGCGTCGATCGCGACCGCGAACCGCTTCGCGAAGGCGCTCGGTTTCGACGGCTATCCGGCGATGCGCGCGGCGCTCGTGCGCGGCTTCGAGGCGACGCTCGGGCCGGTCGAACGGCTGCGTTCCGCTCAGGAGCTGGAGCCCGGCGTACGCGGCGCCGCCTGGATCGACGCGGTCTTCGACCAGGCGGCCGCCAACATCGAGAACACGCGCGCGCAACTGGATGCGGCCGACGTCGAGGCCGCGGTCGAGGCGATCGTCGGCGCGCGGCGCGTGCTGATCCTCGGCGCCGGATCGAGCGCGTTCCTCACCGGGCTGATGGAGCACGGGTTGTCCGTGTGCCACGACAGCGTGCAGTCGCTCGCGCTGCTCGGCGGGCCTTCGCATGCGGCGCGGCGCCTGTATACGGCCGATTCGCGCGATCTCGTGATCGCGCTCGCGTTTCCGCGCTACGTGAAGGACACGGTCGAGCTGGCCCGCCGGGCGGCGGCGCGCGGCGCGCGCGTGCTCGGCATTTCCGACGGCCCGCAATCGCCGCTGGCGCCGATCGCGTCGCTGAACCTTTACGTCAAGGCCGAACGACGTTTCGCGGCCACGTCGGAAGCCGCCGTGCTCACGATGATCGAGGCGCTGATCGATGCGGTCGCGCTGCGTACGCACCGGTCCGCGAAGTCCGCGGCCGAGATGACCGAATTCCTGCTGCCGTGGCTCGTGCAGCCGCAGGCGGCGTTGCCGGCCACCCACCCCTCTTCCTCACGTCCGAAAAAATCATGACTTCACCCGCGATCGTTGCGATTCACGGCGGCGCAGGCACGATCCTACGCGAGGCGATGGATACCGACACCGAACGGCGGTACCGTGCGGAACTGACCGCGATCCTGGAGGCCGCGCAGCAGGTGCTGGCCGACGGCGGCAGCGCGCTCGATGCCGTGACCGTCGCGGTGCGGATGCTCGAGGACTGTCCGCTGTTCAACGCCGGGCGCGGCGCGGTCTACACGGCCGAAGGCAAGCACGAACTCGACGCGGCGATCATGGACGGCGCGATGCTCGGCGCCGGCGCGATCTGCTGCGCGACGCGCGTGCGCAATCCCGTGCTCGCCGCGCGACGCGTGATGGAGGCGAGCGAACACGTGCTGTTCGCCGGCGCGGGCGCCGATGCGTTCGCGGCCGCGCAGGGGCTCGAACTCGCGGAACCCGGCTACTTCGACACCGAAGCACGTCACGCGCAGTGGCTCAAGGCGCGCGCGGCGGCCGGCGCGATGCTCGACCACGATGCGGCGACGTTCGCGTTCGGCAAGTCGCAACCGGCCGAGCCGCTCGATCCGGACCGCAAGCTCGGCACGGTCGGCGCGGTCGCATGCGACCTGCACGGCCACATCGCGGCGGCGACGTCGACGGGCGGCATCACGAACAAGCAGCCGGGGCGGGTGGGCGATTCGCCGATCATCGGCGCGGGCTGCTATGCGGACGACGCGACCTGCGCCGTCTCGTCGACGGGCACCGGCGAGATGTTCATCCGCCTCGCGACCGCGCATGACGTCGCCGCGCAGATCGCGTATCGCGGCGCGTCGCTCGCCGACGCCGCGCACGATGTCGTGATGAACAAGCTGCCGCGCCTCGCCGGCCGCGGCGGGCTCGTCGCGGTCGATGCGCACGGCAACGTCGCGATGCCGTTCAACACCGAAGGGATGTACCGCGGCTACGCGCGCGTCGGCGAAGCGCCGGTCATCGGCATCTACCGCGACGACGCGGCCTGAATCCGGATCGCACGAGGAGAACCCCGCATGACTTCGAGCCGAACTGCATCCGGCCTCGTGCTGCCCGAACAGCGCGTGGTGGCCGTCGACGACCTGTCGGTCACGTTCCGCCGCGAAGGCGCGACGTTCGACGCGGTGCGCAACGTGTCGTTTCACGTCGACCGCGGCGAGACGCTCGCGATCGTCGGTGAATCGGGGTCCGGCAAGTCGGTCACGTCGCTCGCGCTGATGCGGCTCGTCGAGCATGGCGGCGGTGCGATCACGGGCGGGCGGATTGCGTTCCGGCGTCGCGGCGGCGCGCTCGTCGATCTCGCGCAGGCGAGCGCCGCGACGATGCGCGGCATCCGCGGCGCGGACATCGCGATGATCTTCCAGGAGCCGATGACGTCGCTGAACCCGGTGTTCACGGTCGGCGACCAGATCAGCGAAGCGATCGCGCTGCACCAGTCGAAGGGCGCGGCCGAGGCGCGCGCGGAAGCGCTGCGCCTGCTCGATCTCGTCCGTATTCCTGAAGCGCGCCGGGTGTTCGCGCGCTATCCGCACCAGTTGTCGGGCGGGATGCGGCAGCGCGTGATGATCGCGATGGCGCTGTCGTGCCGGCCCGCGCTGCTGATCGCCGACGAGCCGACGACCGCGCTCGACGTGACGATCCAGGCGCAGATCCTGCAACTCGTGCGCGGGCTGCAGAACGAGATGAACATGGGCGTGGTCTTCATCACGCACGACATGGGCGTGGTGGCCGAAGTGGCCGACCGCGTGCTCGTGATGTATCGCGGCGAGAAGGTCGAGGAGGGCGAGTCGGACCGCATCTTCGCGGCGCCCGCGCATCGCTACACACGGGCGCTGCTTGCGGCCGTGCCGCGGCTCGGCTCGATGCAGGGCACCGACACGCCCGAGAAATTCCCGCTGCTGAAGGTGGACGACGCGAATGCGCCGGCCGCGGCGCCGGCCGCCGCGCCTGCCGCGAACGACGATGTACAGCCGCCCGTCGATCACGCCGCGGCGCCGATCCTGCGCGTGAGCGATCTCGTCACGCGCTTTCCGGTGAAAAGCGGTGTATTCGGCCGCGTGTCGCAGTACGTGCATGCGGTCGAGCGCGTGAGTTTCGAGCTGCGCGCGGGCGAGACGCTGGCGCTCGTCGGGGAATCGGGCTGCGGCAAGTCGACCACCGGCCGTTCGCTGCTGCGCCTCGTCGAATCGCAGAGCGGCTCGATCGAATTCGACGGCCGCGACATCAGCGCGATGAAGGGGCATGACCTGCAGGCGCTGCGCCGGAACATCCAGTTCATTTTCCAGGATCCGTTCGCGTCGCTGAACCCGCGCCTGACCGTCGGCTTCTCGATCATGGAGCCGCTGCTCGTGCACGGCGTCGCGAGCGGCAGCGACGCGCAGGCGCGCGTCGACTGGCTGCTCGACAAGGTCGGCCTGCCGCCCGAGGCCGCACGCCGCTATCCGCACGAATTCTCGGGCGGCCAGCGCCAGCGGATCGCGATCGCGCGTGCGCTCGCACTGAACCCGAAGGTCGTGATCGCCGACGAGTCGGTGTCGGCGCTCGACGTGTCGGTGCAGGCGCAGATCGTCAACCTGATGCTCGACCTGCAGCGCGAGCTCGGCGTCGCGTACCTGTTCATCTCGCACGACATGGCGGTGGTCGAGCGCATCAGCCATCGCGTCGCGGTGATGTATCTCGGCCAGATCGTCGAGATCGGCCCGCGCCGCGCGGTGTTCGAGGCGCCGCAGCATCCGTACACGAAGAAGCTGATGAGCGCGGTGCCGGTGGCCGACCCCGCGCGGCGGCATGCGCCGCGCCAGCTCGCGGCGGACGAAATCCCGAGCCCGATCCGCACGATCGGCGACGAGCCGGTGGTCGCGCCGCTTGTCGCGGTCGGCCCCGATCATTACGTCGCGACGCATCGCGTCGGCGGCGCGTATTGAGTGCGTGACGGAGCGCATATGGACCGCAGCTGCGCACGCGCCAGGCAACGGCGTTATTTTCCCGAGCGGATGCTGTCGCACCGCGATCTCCACCACGCGTTACCGAATCATCCTGAGGAGCCAGACAAAATGAACAAGCCGCATTCGTTCCCGATGTTCCGTCCGCGCGCGCTGTTCGCGGCGGGGGCAGGCGCGCTCGCGCTGTCGGTCGCAGTGCCCGCATTCGCGCAGCAGAACGTCGTGGTCGCCGTGTACTCGACGTTCACGACGATGGACCCGTACGACGCGAACGATACGGTGTCGCAGGCCGTCGTCAAGTCGTTCTACGAGGGGCTGTTCGGTTTCGACAGGAACATGAAGCTCGTCAACGTCCTGGCGACCAGCTACACGGCATCGCCGGACGCGAAGGTGTACACGGTCAAGTTGCGCGAGGGCGTGAAATTCCACGACGGCACCGACTTCAACGCGGCTGCGGTGAAGGCGAACTTCGACCGCGTGACCGATCCGGCGAACAAGCTGAAGCGTTACGGCCTGTTCCGCGTGATCGAGAAGACGGAAGTGGTCGATCCGACCACGGTGCGGTTCACGTTGCGCGAGCCGTTCTCGGCGTTCATCAATACGCTCGCGCACCCGTCGGCGGTGATGATCTCGCCGGCCGCGCTGAAGAAGTGGGGGCATGACGTGTCGCTGCATCCGGTCGGCACCGGGCCGTTCGAATTCGTCGAATGGAAGCAGACCGACGACATGAAGGTGAAGAAATTTGCCGGCTACTGGAAGAAGGGCTATCCGAAGGTCGACACCATCGACTGGAAGCCGGTGGTCGACAACAACACGCGCGCGGCGCTGATCAAGACGGGCGAGGCGGATTTCGCGTTCACGATTCCGTTCGAGCAGGCCAACGACCTCAAGAGCAACCCGAAGATCGAACTGATCGAGTCGCCGTCGATCATCCAGCGCTACATTTCGCTGAACACGCAGCAGAAGCCGTTCGACAACCCGAAGGTGCGTGAAGCGCTGAACTACGCGGTCAACAAGGATGCGCTCGCGAAGGTCGTGTTCGCCGGTTACGCGACACCCCAGACCGGGGTCGCGCCGATGGGCGTCGAATACGCGACGAAGCTCGGGCCCTGGCCGTACGACCCGGCGAAGGCGCGTGCGCTGCTGAAGGAAGCCGGCTATCCGAACGGATTCGAATCGACGCTCTGGTCCGCGTACAACCATTCGACGGCGCAGAAGCTGATCCAGTTCGTCCAGCAGCAGCTCGCGCAGGTCGGCGTGAAGGTGAAGGTGCAGGCACTCGAGGCCGGCGAACGCGTCGCGAAGGTCGAGAGCGCCCAGGATCCGGCAACGGCGCCGGTGCGGATGTACTACAGCGGCTGGTCGGCATCGACGGGCGAAGCGAACTGGGCACTGACGCCGCTGCTCGCGTCGGCATCGGTGCCGCCGAAGCTCTACAACACCGCGTACTACAAGAGCGCTGCCGTCGACGACGATCTCGCGAAGGCGCTCGAGACGACCGACCGTGCGAAGAAGGCCTCGCTTTACGCCGACGCGCAGAAGCAGGTGTGGACCGATGCACCGTGGATTTTCCTGGTCCAGGAGAAGATCGTCTATGCGCGCAACAAGCGGTTGCACGGCATGTACGTGATGCCGGACGGCTCGTTCAACTTCGACGAAATCTCGGTGAAATGACGGCGGCGTGCCCGCCTCGCGATGCCGGCGGCGCAGGCCGCCGGCACGCTGATTCGATCGGTGCCCCATGCTGAATTTTCTCGTCAAACGCCTGTTCGGCCTGCTGCCCACGCTCGCGATCGTCGCGGTGCTGGTGTTCCTGTTCGTGCACCTGCTGCCGGGCGACCCGGCGCGGCTCGCGGCCGGCCCCGAGGCCGACGATGCGACGGTCGCGCTCGTGCGTGCCGATCTCGGGCTCGACCGGCCGCTGCCCGCGCAGTTCGTGAACTTCTTCACGAAGATCGCGCACGGCGATTTCGGCATGTCGACGCGCAGCAAGCGGCCGGTGTCGACCGAAATCGGCGAGCGCTTCATGCCGACGCTGCTGCTGACGCTCGTCAGCATGGTGTGGGCGACGCTGTTCGGCATGGCGATCGGGATCGCGTCGGCGGTATGGCGCAATCGCTGGCCCGACCGTCTCGGCATGACGATCGCGGTGTCGGGCATCTCGTTTCCCGCGTTCGCGCTCGGCATGCTGCTGATGGAAGTCTTTTCGGTGAAGCTCGGCTGGCTGCCGGTTGTGCCGGACGGCTCGTGGAAGAGCTACGTGCTGCCGTCGCTGACGCTCGGCGCGGCGGTCGCGGCCGTGATGGCGCGCTTCACGCGCGCATCGTTCGTCGAGGTGCTGAACGAGGACTTCGTGCGCACCGCGCGGGCGAAGGGCGTGCACGAGCCGATGGTCGTGCTCAAGCACTGCCTGCGCAACGCGATGATCCCGGTCGTCACGATGATGGGGCTGCAGTTCGGCTTCCTGCTCGGCGGCTCGATCGTCGTCGAGGTCGTGTTCAACTGGCCGGGGCTCGGGCGCCTGCTCGTCGATGCGGTGACGATGCGCGACTACCCCGTGATCCAGGCCATCGTGCTGCTGTTCTCGCTCGAATTCATCCTGATCAACCTGACCGTCGACGTGCTGTACGCGGTCATCAACCCGACCATCCGGTTCAAGTGAGGCGAGCATGAACGCGACTGTACCGACCGCGGCGCCGGCCGCATCGACCGCGATCCGCACGCCGTGGCGCGAATTCTGGCGCAAGTTCCGCAAGCAGACCGTCGCGCTCGTCGCGGGCGGCTTCGTGCTGGCGCTCGTCGTGCTGGCCTTCGTCGGCCCGCACATCGTGCCGTTCGATCCGGAGAACTATTTCGACTACGACGCGTTGAACGCGGGGCCGTCGGCCGTGCACTGGTTCGGCGTCGATTCGCTCGGCCGCGACATCTTCAGCCGGATCGTCGTCGGCACGCGCATCTCGCTCGCGGCCGGTTTCTTCTCGGTCGCGCTCGGCGCGGTGATCGGCACGTTCTTCGGGCTGCTCGCCGGCTACTACGAAGGCTGGTGGGACCGCATCACGATGCGCATCGCCGACGTGCTGTTCGCGTTCCCGGGCATCCTGCTCGCGATCGGCGTGGTCGCGATCCTCGGCAACGGGATGATCAACGTGATCTGCGCGGTCGCGATCTTCAGCATCCCGGCGTTCGCGCGGCTCGTGCGCGGCAACACGCTGATGCTCAAGCACATGACCTACGTCGAGGCCGCGCGCAGCATCGGCGCGTCGGACTGGACGATCATCATGCGGCACATCCTGCCGGGCACCGTATCGTCGGTCGTCGTCTACTTCACGATGCGGATCGGCACGTCGATCATCACGGCCGCGAGCCTGTCGTTCCTCGGGCTCGGCGCACAGCCGCCGACGCCGGAGTGGGGCGCGATGCTCAACGAGGCGCGCGCGGACATGGTGACGGCGCCGCACATCGCGATCTTCCCGAGCCTCGCGATCTTCCTGACCGTGCTCGCGTTCAACCTGCTCGGCGACGGGCTGCGCGACGCGCTCGATCCGAAGCTGGAGCGCCGCTGATGCCTGTTGCGCCGATGTGGAGTGCGACCCTGCCGGCCGGCCCGCGCGGCACGATCGCCGACGTGCCGGGCGTGACGGTCGGCCATGTCACGCTCGATGCCGGCAGCGTGCAGACGGGCGTGACCGTCGTGAAGCCGCACGCAGGCGACGTGTACCGCAGCAAGGTGCCGGCGGGCGCTGCCGTAATCAACGGCTTCGGCAAGAGCGTCGGGCTCGTGCAGGTCGACGAGCTCGGCACGCTCGATACGCCGATCGCGCTGACCAATACGTTCGGCGTCGGCGCGGTCGCGCAGGCGCAGATCCGCGCGGCGATCGCGGCGAATCCGCAGACCGGCCGCGACTGGGCGACCGTCAACCCGCTGGTATTCGAGTGCAACGACGGCTATCTGAACGATATCCAGGCGTTCGCGGTTACGGCCGCGCATTACGACGACGCGTGCCGCACGGCGTCGCGCGACGTCGCACGCGGCGCGGTGGGCGCCGGGCGCGGGATGTCGTGCTTCGACCTGAAGGGCGGGATCGGTTCCGCGTCGCGCGTTGCCGTCGCGGCCGGCCGGCCCTATACGGTCGGCGCGCTCGTGCTCGCGAATTTCGGCCGGCTGCCGATGCTGACGCTCGGCGGCGTGCCGCTCGGGCGCATCGTCGCGCAACGGCGCGCGGCCGAGGCCGCGCATGCGGCGCCGCCGGAGCAGGGTTCGATCATCCTGTTGCTCGCCACCGATGCGCCGCTCGACGCGCGGCAACTGTCGCGGCTCGCGCGCCGCGCGGGCGCGGGGCTGGCCCGCACGGGCTCCGTCTACGGACACGGCAGCGGCGACATCGCGCTTGCATTCTCGACCGCGTACACGATCGCGCACGACGCATCGACGATCGCGCTGCCGGCCCTCGTGGCCGATGCGGCGCTCGATCCGCTGTTCATGGCCGCGGCCGAAAGCGTCGAGCACGCGATCGCCGACGCGTTGCTGCAGGCCGTGACGGTCGCCGGGCGCGACGGCCACGTGCGGCAATCGTTGCGCGACGCGGTGCCCGATCTCGACCGGTTGTTCAACGAAAATAACGAAGGGCATTCGACCTAGTCATGAAGATCCTGATCTCGACCGACATCGAGGGTGTCGCCGGCGTATTCGCCACCGAGCAGACGCGCGCCGGTAATCCGGAGTACGAACGGGCACGCCGCTGGATGACCGCCGAGGCGAACGCGGCGATCGAAGGCGCGTTCGCGGGCGGCGCGCAGGCCGTCTGGGTCAACGATTCGCACGGCGGCTTTCGCAACCTGCTGCCCGACGGGCTCGATGCGCGTGCGCGTGTCGTGCTCGGCAAGCCGCGCATGCTCGGGATGATGGCGGGCGTCGAACAGCAGCCCGATCTCGTGTTCATGATCGGCTATCACGCGAAATCGCAGACGCGCGGCGTGCTCGCGCACACGATCAACAACTTTGCGTTCACGCAGGTGTGGCTGAACGGCGTCGAGCTCGGCGAAGCCGGCCTGTACGGCGCGCTGGCGCGTGAATATGGCGCGCACGTCGCGCTCGCCACCGGCGACGACGTGTTCGCCGGGGAAACGCAGCCGCTGTTTCCGGATGCGCGTTTCGAGACGGTCAAGACGGCCGGCGGCGCATCGAGCGGCGACACGCTCACGCCAGCCGCGTCGTGTGCGCGGATCGCGACCGCCGCGCGCGATACGGTTGCGCAGGCGCTGTCGGCCGGCGTGCGTGCCGGCCCGCATCGGCCCGTGCCGGCTGCCTGCACGCTGCGCGTGCAGACGGCTGCGCTGGCCGACCTGTTCTGCGTGCTGCCGTCGCTCGAGCGTGTCGATGCGGTGACGCTGCGCTTCGACGGGCCGTCGGTCGAGCACGTGGTGCGCACGCTGAACAGCCTGTCGGCGATGTCGTTCATGCTGCGGTGAGGCGCGCCGCCGCGACGCTGCTTGCGCGCGGCCGGTCAGTCGATGACGACGGGGCCGGCCGTCGCGGCGAGCAGGAACGCTTCCATCGCCGCGACCAGCGCGAGCGGCGTCTCGTTCATCGGATAGTGGCCGGCATTGCGCAGCACGTCGACGGTGGCGAGCGGGTAGCGCCGCAGGTAGGTGCGGGCCATCAGCGCCGCGTCGAACGCCGGATCGTGTTCGCCGATCAGCACTTTGACCGGATGCGTGCCGGCGATCTCGTCGCTGAAATCCGTATCGACCCACGCGCGGAAGTACGCGCCGAAAGCCTGCGCCGACGAACTGGCGGCCGAATACGCGGCTTTCCACTCGACCCAGGCGGCGGGCAACCGGCCGCCGGTGCTGCGGTCGATGATGGTCCGGCGATCGGCGGGATGGTCGGCGGCGCGCTCGAATAGCGCGCGTTTCTCCGCGTCGAACGGCAGGCCGCCGCACGGCACGGGCGTGATCTGCACCAGCGCGCGCACGCGCCCGGGCGCCATGACGGTGACTTTCTCGGCCGCCATCGCACCCATCGAGTGGCCGACGAGGCTGAAAGTCGCGAAATCGAGCGCGTCGGCGAGCGCGAGCGTGTCGGCGGCGATTTCGTCGATCGTGTAGTCGCCGGCTGCGTCGCGCATGCGGCCGTAACCGCGGTAGTCCATGAATACATAGGTGAAGTGCGCATGCGACAGCCACGCTTCGACGGGTTCGAACGCGCGGGCGTCGCCGAACCAGCCGGGCAGTACAAGAACAGGGTGGGGGCCGTCCCCCACGCGATGAAACGTATTCGGCATGTCCGCTCCGATGAAGTTGCCATCCGGCCGACCGGGCCGACGGGTCTTGCGGCCGCGAGGCCGCGCAACGGTGGAGCGGATCGTAGATCGATCGAAGGCGACCCGCCTTCGATATCGAGTCATTGATGATGGAATTCGGGCCGTGAGAAATACGCTGCTAGATCCCTACGAACACATTCCGCGGAACGTGGTCGTGACCGCCAACGACTATGCGGCGGGCACGGCGTTTCCGGAGCACGCGCACGGGCGCGGACAATTCGCGTTCGCGTCGCGCGGCACGATAAGCGTGTCGACGCCGCACGGGCGCTGGCTGGTGCCGCCGCAGCGCGCGTGCTGGGTGCCGGCCGGCGTGCGGCACGAGATGACGATGACCGGCCCGGTGACGATGCTCAATACGTTCGTGTCCGGCGATGCCGCGCAGGCGGCCGGCCTGCCCGGGCAGTGCGGCGTGTATGGCGTGTCGCCGCTGCTGCGGCAACTGATCGACGATGCGATCGACCTGCCGGCGATGTACGACGTCGGCGGGCGCGCAGGCAAGCTGATGGATCTGCTGGTCGCGGAAATCGCGACGATGCCGCGCCTGTCGCTGCATGCGCCGCTGCCGGCCGATGCGCGGCTGGCGAAGGTGTGCCGCCACCTGTTCGCGTCGCCGTCGATCGCGGCCGACCTCGACCAGGTCGCGGCCGACGCGGGCGTGAGCCGGCGCACGTTCACGCGGCAGTTCCGCGCGCAGACGGGCGTGAGTTTCGCCGCATGGCGCCAGCAGGTGTGCATGCTCGCGGCGATTGCCCGCCTGACCGACGGTCAGCCGGTGACGCGCGTCGCGCTCGATCTCGGGTACGCGAGCGCCAGCGCGTTCACGTCGGCGTTTCGCCGCATCCTGGGCGACACGCCGAGCCGGTATCTGGAGATCCGGCGCTAGGCGGCCGCAGCCGGAAAAACGCAGCTGCAAAAAATACGCGTCCGCCAAATTCGGTCGGACGCGTTTAAAGGCACTCGGTCAGAAAAAATGCGCGAACAGCCGGTTGGGCGGTATCGCGCATGACTTGCGTCATTGTTGCTTCGTCCGATTCAATTCTTTCGGCTCGTTGCGGATAACGAAGAATACGCCGCATAACGCGCAAGCGATATCCCGTTGGCCTGACGATTCATGTGCGGTTGCAGCATGCGTTTCAATCGGGCGTTCGATATCGGGGCGGGAAGCCTCGGGCAACCGGCATCCGCAGCCGCAGCGCGCCACGATGCGACGCATCATCGAATGATCGCGACGGCTCACGAAAAACGCCGCGTGGTGCGATGCCTGTCGGTATCGCGCCGCGCGGCGTGCGGTTGCGTGCGAAGCCGGCGTGCGCCGGCGCATGCGTCAAACGTCGAAGAACACGGTTTCGTCCGGCCCCTGCATGCGGATGTCGAAGCGGTAGACGACCGGACGGCCCGGCTGCGCATCGCGTTTCGCGACGAGCGTCGCGCGGCGCTCGGCCGGCACCGCGTTCAGCACGGGGTCGGTTGCGTTCGCCGCGGCTTCGTCATCGAAGTACACGCGCGTGAACGCATGGGTGAGGATCCCGCGCATCATCACGGTCACGTTGATGTGCGGTGCCTCGCCGGCGGCGAGGCGGCCGGGCTTCACCGTCTCGACGACGAAGCGCTGCTGTGCGTCGGTGCCCGTGCCGACCCGCGCGAAGCCCGTGAAGCCGGATTGAACGATGTCGTCGCGCGACGCGGGGTAGCGGCCCGCGCCGTCCACCTGCGTGAATTCGAGCACCGCGTCGCCGACCACGTTGCCGTCGCCGTCGAACACCTGGCCGACCAGCAGTACGTGCTCGCCTTCGGCGTGCGCCGCGGCGATCGTCGGCGTGAACAGGCTTTTCAGGTCGTAGTCGTATTGCTGCGGGCACAGGCCGTACGCGAAGTACGGGCCGACCGTCTGCGAAGGGGTTTGCTTCAGCGTCGTCATGGTTCAGCGCTCCATCGGGGTAGCGTCGCGGCCGCGCAGCACGATGTCGAATTCGTAGCCGAGCGCATAGCCTTCTTCGGTGATGTCCATCGAGAAGCGCGAGACCAGGCGATCGCGCGCGGCCTCGGGCGTGCCCTGGAAGATCGGGTCGTACGCGAGCAGCGGATCGCCGGGGAAGTACATCTGCGTGACGAGGCGCGAGCCGAAGTAATCGCCGAACAGCGAGAAGTGGATGTGATTCGGGCGCCACGCGTTCGGATGGTTGCCCCACGGATAGGCGCCGGGCTTGATCGTCAGGAAGCGGTAGCGGCCTTCGTCGTCGGTCAGGCAGCGGCCCGCGCCGAGGAAGTTCGGGTCGAGCGGCGCGTCGTGCTGGTCGACCTTGTGCACGTAGCGGCCGGCCGCGTTGGCCTGCCACACCTCGACGAGCGTGTTGCGCACGGGCTTGCCGCCTTCGTCGAGCACGCGGCCGGTGACGACCATGCGCTCGCCGAGCGGCTCGCCGTTCTTTACGGCGTTCTTCGTCAGGTCGTGGTCGAGCGTGCCGAGATCTTCGGCGCCGTAGACGGGCGCGTACTGGTCGCGCAGCTTCTCCTTCAGCGGGATCAGCGGGCGGGTCGGGCCGCGCTTCACCGACGAACGGTACTCGGGGTGGACATAGGCCGGATGCGACGGCCAGTCGCGCGGCGTGAGGATCGTGGGGGAATCCATCGGGCGTCTCCTGATAGGTTTTTCGCAAAGTGGATGGCACGACTTTAGCCAATCCGGAAAGTTATGCAAAATGACCTTTTTTCGCGAATCGCATAACCGTTCGTTATGTTCGGCACGCCCATGAAAAATCCGCCGGACAGGAGACCTGTCCGGCGGATGAAAGCGATCGGGCTTCGCGTCGTCGGTGACGACCCCGTGCACGGCCCTCCAGCCAGCCCGTCGCTATTTTTTGTCTTGTGTTCTTGTTGTTATGCGGTCTCCCTGAGCGCGCCCGTCGTCAGGGATGGCCGGGATCGAACACGATCCCGTCGAATTCGAGTGTCAGCGCGTCGCTGCGCAGCAAGGCGGCCGGCGTTGCCGCCCGGTCGATGCCGAGCACGTCGCTCACGTACCGTTCGCAGAACCCGCGCCGCACCCGCGGGCTGAAGCGGTTGCCGAGCAGTGCGTCGATCCGTTGTTCGGCCATCGCATGCACGTGACGCTGCGCGTCGGCGGTCGGTGCCGCACCGCGTCGCGCCAGTGCGATGCGCCCGCCGTCGGTACGGGCGACGAAGCGCGACAGCGGCGTGAGCTTCGTCCATGCCAGCGCGGCGGACTCGGCGATTACCGGTTCGTCGCCCGACGTATCGACGACGATGCCGAAGCGGTTGGCCCACGCGCCGGCCGGGCCCGTCGTGCCGGCCGCGTCACGCGGCGCACCGGCCGGCACACGGATGAACACGAGATCGCCGACGTGCGCGCCGGCGGCCAGCGTGCGGACGGTCGCGAGCGACATCGCGCGATCCGTGTCGCGGGCATCGCGCGGGGCGGTGTGGTGCGGTTCGTAGGCGGCGGTTTCGGTTCGGGTGGTCATTTCGGCTCCGTCGTTGCGTGACAGGACGGAGCGGATTATGCAGACAAGTATCTAAAAGTGCTTGCATGGATGCTTGGGTAGCCTAATATCCGACCTTGAGCATCATTTTTCGATACCGATATGACCGAGACCGCCCAACTCATCGACACGCTGAAGCGCCAGCTGAAGGCGCAAGGCATGACCTACCGCGACGTCGCGCGTGCGCTCGACGTGTCCGAGACGAGCGTGAAGCGGTTGTTCGCGAGCGGCCGCTTCACGCTGGAGCGCGTCGCGGAGATCGCGCAGCTGCTCGGCTATACGCTCGCCGAGCTCGTGCAGGAGGCGTCGGCATCCGCGCCGCGATTGCGCGTGCTGACCGAGCAGCAGGAAGCGCTGCTCGTGTCGGACGAGAAGCTGTTGCTCGTGGCCGTCTGCGCGGTCAACTACTGGACCGTGCAGGACATCGTGTCGGCCTATTGCGTGACGCAGGCCGAGTGCGTGAAATACCTGCTGATGCTCGACCGGATGAATGTCGTCGCGCTGCTGCCGGGCGACCGGATTCGCGTGCGCGTCGCGCGCGATTTCGACTGGCTGCCGGGCGGGCCGATCCGTCGTTATTTCCATGCGCACGTGCTCGACGACTTTCTCGGCAGCCGCTTCGACGGCCCGGGCGAGACGATGACGTTTTCGCAAGGGATGCTGACCGACGCGGCCGCCGCGGAACTCGGGCAGGAACTGCGGCGGCTCGGCAGCAAGGTGGCGGCGCTGCACGCGGAATCGTCGTCCGCGCCGCTCGGGCAGAAGCGCGGCACGGGGCTGCTGATCGCGAAACGGATCTGGGAGCCGACCGGTTTCCACGCGCTTCGGCGTCATGCGTGACGCCGTGCCGAATGCTTGGGTCTTTCCGGAAAGTTATGCAAAATGGCATTTCAACGTCATCTGCATAACCGCTCGTTATGAATAACCGTATCGCCGACGGCCGCGTCAAGTTTCGGCACCTACAGTGTTTTCTCGCGGTCGCCCAGCTGGGCGGCGTGCAGAAGGCGGCCGAAAGCCTGTCGATCACGCAGCCGGCCGTGTCGAAGACGATTGCCGAACTGGAGTCGATCCTCGGCGTGAAGCTGTTCGAGCGCGGCCGGCAGGGCGCGCAGCCGACGCGTGAGGCGCAGCTGTTCATGCCGCATGCGAATGCGTGCGTGCTGGCGCTGCGGCAGGGCGTCGGGCTGCTCGCGCGCGAAGGCGGGGCCGCGGCCGCGACGCTGGAAATCGGCATGCTGCCGACGGTGGCGGCGTCGCTCGCGCCTGCGTTGATGAAGGCGCTGGCCGAGCGCTGGCCGCGCGTCGTCGTGCGGATCGCGACGGCGGCGAACGCCGATCTGCTCGAGCGCCTGAAATCCGGTGCGATCGAGTGCGCAATCGGGCGGCTGTCGGAGCCGGAGCGGATGATCGGTCTCGCATTCGAGCAGTTGTACAGCGAGCCGCTCGTCGCGGTCGTGCGCGCCGGGCATCCGCTGATGGCGAGCGCGGCGCCGGCTGCCGAGCTCGCGCGCTATCCGGTCGTGCTGCCGCCGTTCGGCACGCTGATCCGCCAGTCGGCCGAGCAACTGCTCGGCGCATGCGGCGTGCCGCCGCTGGATTCGTTCATCGAGGTGCTGTCGGTCTCCGTCGCACGCGCGCTGGCGCTCGAGAACGACGCGGTCTGGTTCGTGCCGCTCTATGCAGCCGAATACGACCTGTCGGCCGGTGCGCTCGCGCGCCTGCCGCTGCCGTCCGCGGGCACCGACGAACCGGTCGGGCTCGTGCTGCGCACCGATGCGCAGCCGTCGCCGGTCGCACGGACGCTGATCGACGCCGTGCGCGGCATCGCGCGGTCGCGGTTCGGCGACACGCGCCCGCACCGGGCGCCACGCACCGCACGCAAACCGGCGCACGGCGACCGTTGATCCGTCGGGTCGCGCGGCCCGCGTGACGCGATCCATTTTCCCGTTGCTTGATTGGCCATCCGGCCAGTAGCGATTCTCATGGTGCTTGGCATATCGTACCGTTTTTGGTACGATTGGTGGCAAGACGATGGCGAGACAGCAGATTCAGGTCACGCTCGCCGTGCGGTTCTTCCGCACGGCCCGTGGCAACGAGCCGGTGCGCGATTGGCTCGACGCGCTCGGGCAGGCGGAGCGAAGGGCGATCGGCGAAGAGATCAAGACCGTCCAGCTCGGCTGGCCGCTCGGCATGCCGCTGGTCCGGAAGATGGCGCAGGATCTGTGGGAGATCCGCGTGATGCTGCCGGGGCGGAGTGCCCGCGTGTTGTTCACGGTTTCCGGCGGCACGATGGTCTTGCTGCACGGTTTCTTCAAGCAGTCGCGGGCCACGCCGCAGGACGATCTCGCCGTCACCGTCGCGCGCCTGAAAGCGCTGACGCACGCCATCTGAATTCCCCGGTCGCGCCGGCATGACCCGTCCTTGACGGCCGGGCAGTCGGCAACGCCATGCACTGGAGTACGACATGACGACCACGAACAACCCGCATATCGGCAGCGATTTCGATGCCTTCCTCGAAGCGGAAGGCAATCTCGAGGCGGCCACCGCCACCGCGATCAAGCGCGTGATCGCGTGGCAGATCGGCGAGGAAATGAAGGCGCAGCACATCACGAAAACCGCGATGGCCGCGCGGATGAAAACCAGCCGCGCCGCGCTCAACCGCTTGCTCGACGAAACCGACACGAGCCTCACGCTGGCGACGCTCGCGAGTGCAGCCGCCGCACTCGGCAAGCGGCTCAGCTTCGCACTGGTGCCGGCCTGACCGGCGTGAAGCCATCATGCCCGGCGTTCGGGCCGGCGCTGCGCATGCGCGTTGCCGCGAGCAGGCGTGCGTCGGCGTGCTCGCACACGCCGGGTCATTGGCGTGACGCGGTCACCTGCAGATAAAGCAGTGCGCCGCCCGCGAGCAGCAGCGGGCACAGGAAATACCATCCGGTCGTCAGGAACAACCCGGCAACCGCGACGAGCGAAACCCACGCGCAGCGGTAAGCGATCCCGCCGCGCGGCAACAGCTTCAACGCGGCTGCCGCGCCGAGCCCGTACACCATCACGAAACATCCGGACGTGACGAGCACGAGCGGCTTCGGGCCGACGTCCGAGAGCGTCGTCGCGGCCAGCGCGACGGCTGCGAGCAACGCGATCACGCCGAGGCTGCGGCGCGGTACGCCGCCGACCTGGCTGCCCTGCGCGAGCCACGCAGGCAGCGCGCCGTCACGGCCGAGCGCTGCGCCGAGCTTGGCGGCACCCGCGAAATACGCATTCATCGTGCCGAGCGTAAGCAGCAGCGCGGCCGCGGCGGCCAGCACCTGCGCGTGGCCGCCGATGCCGCCCGCGATCAGTTCGGCGAGCGGGGCACCCGATGCGCCCGCGGGCGGCCCGAGCACCATCACGCTCGCGGCGGCGACCGACAGATACAGGAACCCGACGACCACGACCGCAATGCCGGCCGAGCGCGGCATGTCGTGCGCAGGCCGACGGAATTCCGCCGCGAGATGCGTGATCGCTTCCCAGCCGGCAAAGCTCCACACGAGCAGCGCGGCGGCCTGGCCGACCGCGAGCCAGCCATGCGGGGCGAACGGATGCAGGTTCTCGGCGCGTGCATGCGGCGCGGACGTGAGCACCGCGGCGAGCAGCAGCGTGACGAGCAGCGCCGACAACACGAGCTGCATGCGGCCCGACACCGTGACGCCGAATGCGTTCGCGGCCGACACGGTCGCGATCAGCGCGGCGGCCGTGACGATGACCGTCGTGTGCCCGCCGCCCGTGACGGCCGCGACGTAGGCGCCGCCGAACATGGCGGCGGCCGGCGCACCGGCCGGCACCGCAAAGTAGAAGCACCAGCCGACGATGGCCGCGGCCTTCGGTCCGAATGCGCGCCGTGCGTAAGTCGAGACGCCGCCGGAGTCGGGATAGCGTGCGCCGAGTGCGGCGAACGTGGCAGCAAGCGGCCCCGACAGCACGACGAGTGCAGCCCACGCAAGCAGCGAGGCCGGGCCCGCGACTTCGGCGGCGAGCGCGGGCAACGCGATCACGCCCGTGCCGAGCACCGCGCCGATATACAGCGCGGCGCCCTGGAAAATGGTCAAGGAACCCGCGTGAAGAGTGGCGGGCGAATCGGCATGCGACGGCATGAGCGGCAGTCTCCGGAAGTCTTGTTGTGTCTGGGTGACGCGCGGGAGCCCGCGCGGTCAATCGCTCGATGCTACCCGAACGGTCGCGGCAGCGCGGCCCGGCGATCAGTAGTCCGTGCGCCGCGCGTGGCAGCCGGTGTCAGCAGTAACGCGCGAGCCGCAGGCGTGCATCCTCGCACGCGGCGGGCGACAGTTCGGGCGCGTAGTGGAACGCGCCCGAGACCAGTGACGCGACGGGCACGCCGTCGCGGAACAGCACGCGATTGCCGGCGAGCGCCGGCACCTTGTCGCCGGGCATCAACGTGCCGGCGAGGTTCAACGGGTCGGCGCCCGTCACGCACACGTACTGTCCGTCGCCCGGCTGCCGCCTGAGTTCGCGCAGGATCGGGATGGCCTCCGGCAGCGCGAACTGCTCGCCCGCGAGCCCGGCAACGAAGCGTCCGCCGCGAATCTCGCCGCGCGCTTCGAGCCGTTGCAGCACGCGCACGAGCTCACGCCAGCTCGGCAGCCAGTCGGCTTCGCGTTCGAGCAGCCGCCAGAACACGACGCCGTAGCGGCGCAGCAGCGTCCATGCGATGTGTTCGAGCGCGTCGGGATCGGTCGTGGCCGGGCCGCGTTTCGGCGCGGCCGCATCGTCCGGCGGCGCGTGACGCTGCACGAGCGCCCAGCGGCCCGCGTCGTCCATCCCGCCGATCAATGCGCCGCCGCGTCGCGTGCGCGGCGCATAGGTCGCGCTGCGCTTGACGGCCGGTTTCAGCAGCGCACGCAGGCCGGCGTAACTGTCCGCGTTCACGAGGCCGGCCGATACGAGTTCGCCGAGCGCCTGCTCGAGTTCGACGGGCAGCATGTGCAGGTCGTCGAGGAGGGCGTCGAAGAACATCGCGCCGTGCGCGGCGAGCGCATCGCGTACCTGCGTGGCGCGCGCGGACAGCGCCGGTTGCGCATCGGGATCGCGCAGCGCCTGCCACGCGGACAGATGGCGGCGCGGCAGCAGCACGATCGGCGTCGTTTTCACGGGCGTGCCGGCCGCCCGTGCGGGTGCGCCGATGCGTGTCCAGACCAGCTTGCCCGAGCGGCACAGTTCGTCGAGGCCGCCGGCCATGTAGTCGGTGAGCCGCGCGGGCAGCAGCGCGTCTTCCCATGTGCTCGCCGCGGCTTCGTAGCCTTCGAGCTGTTCGACCACGGCCGCGAGTGCGTCGCGGCCGGTGCCGCGCGTGTCGGGTGTCAGGTGCTGCCAGTGGAACAGGAAGCGCATGAAATCGGCGCGTTCGACCGGTTCGATCTCGCGACGCAGCCGCTTCACCGTATAGCGATGAATGCGCGCGAGCAGGTGCCGTTCGCACCATTCGTCGGCCGTCGCGTCGGGCGTGAAGCGGCCGCGCATCACGTAGCCTTCGCGCTCCAGTGCGGCGAGTGCCGTCGCGATCGACGCAGGCGGCAGGCCGAGCGGCGTCGCGATCGCGTCGAGCGTGAGCGGCCCGAAGCCGGTGAGCCGTGCGCGGATCACGTCGACGAGCGCGGTATCGGCTTCCCACGGCTGCGCGCACGCGGCCGGCACCTTGAGCGCCGGCGTCGGGCGTGCGTCCGGATGCAGCGCGCGCAGGCAGACGAGCCGTTCGACCGGTACCCACAGCGCGGCACCGCCCGGCGCGACGAGCTGCGTCGCGCGGCGCCGTTCCGCGAGCGCCGCGAGCTGCTCGGGCCAGCCTGCGTGGGCGCGTGCCTCGCTGTCGGCGATGCAGGCGAGCGTGAGCAGCGCATCGTGCATTTCGTCGGCGTCGCGTACGAGCGGCCATGCTTCGTCGCGCACGGCGTCGATCGCGTCGGCGTCGAGTGCGCCGAGATCGTCGGCCGATTCGGGATCGCTCCAGCGGCGCGACTGCACGGCCTGCGTGCGGCGCTCTTCGAGCGGTGCATCGTCGAGGAACGCGTAGGGCTTCGCGTTCAGGATCTCGGCCGCGAGCGGCGACGGCGCGGGCAGGTCGCGCGCGACGAGCTCGATCGCGCCGCTTTCGATCCGGCGCAGCAGCGCGAGCCAGCCGTCGGTGTCCATCGCGTCGTGCAGGCAGTCGTCGAGCGTCTGGTCGACGAGCGGATGATGCGGGATCTCGCGTTCGCCGACGATGTTCTCGAGGCACGCGACCTGATCGGGGAACACGGTCGCGAGCAGATCCTCGCTCTTCATCCGCTGCAGTTGCGGCGCGGTGCGCCGGCCGCCGGTGAAGCGCGGCAGCGCGAGCGCGGTCGTCGCGTTCCAGCGCCAGCGCACGCCGAACATCGGTGCGTCGAGCAGCGCCTGGACCAGCACGTGCTCGGCGCTGGCCGAGCGCAGGTAGCGCCACACTTCGTCGAGCGCGAAGCTGTGCGCGAGCGACAGCGACAGGATGATCGCGTCGTCGGTCGCGGCGGCCTGCAGCTCGAAGTTGAAGCTGCGGCAGAAGCGCTTGCGCAGCGCGAGCCCCCATGCGCGGTTGATGCGGCTGCCGAACGGCGAATGGATCACGAGCTGCGTGCCGCCCGATTCGTCGAAGAAACGCTCCATCACGAGCGTGTCCTGTGTCGGCAGTGCGCCGAGCGCGGCGCGCGTGCGGGCGAGGTAGTCGGCGATCTGGCGCGCGGCGTCCGGGGACAGGCGGAGATCGTCGACGAGCCAGCGCAATGCGGGCGCGAGGCGGCTTCCGGCGGGGGCGAGCGCGGTGCCGGCTTCGTTCTTCGCGTTGGCCTCCGTTGTGCTCGCTGCGTTGCCGCCCGCGCGTTTGCGCCCACCGGCACCGGCACCTGCGTCGGCCTGCCGGTCGCCGTCGGCGAACAGCCCGTCGAGCCGCGCGCGCAGCCGGCCGACCGCCGCCGACAGTTCGTCGCTGCGCCCCGGCGCCTCGCCGAGCCAGAACGGAATGTTCGGCGACTGGCCTTGCGCATCCTCGACGCGCACGCGGCCCGTTTCGACGCGAATGATCCGGTACGACTGGTTGCCGAGCTGGAACACGTCGCCGGCCAGGCTCTCGATCGCGAAATCCTCGTTGACGGTGCCGACCTGGATGCCCTGCGGTTCGAGCAGCACCGCGTAGTCGGCCATGTCTGGGATCGTGCCGCCCGAGGTGGTCGCGGTCATCATCGCGTTGCGGCGCCCGCGCACGGTGCCGCCGACCACGTCGCGATGCAGGTACGCGCCGCGCACGCCGCGCCGGCTCGTGAAGCCTTCGGCAAGCATCTTCATCACTTCGTCGAAGCGTTCGCGTGTCAGCCGCGCGTACGGCGCCGCGCGCGTGAAGCTCGTGTACAGCGCGTCTTCCTGCCATTCCGCGCACGCGACTTCGGCGACGATCTGCTGTGCGAGCACGTCGAGCGGCGCTTCGGGAATCCGCAATGCGTCGAGCTCGCCGCGCTGTACGCAATCGAGCAGTGCCGCGCACTCGACGAGCTCGTCGCGCGACAGCGGAAACAGCCGGCCCTTCGGTACGCCGCCGACATGGTGGCCCGAACGGCCGACGCGCTGCAGGAACGGCGCGATCCCGCGCGGCGAACCGACCTGGCAGACGAGATCGACGTCGCCGATGTCGATGCCGAGTTCGAGCGACGCCGTGGCGACGAGCAGCTTCAGCTCGCCGCGCTTCAGGCGCTGCTCGGCGTCGAAGCGGTGTTCCTTCGCGAGGCTGCCATGATGCGCGGCGATCGCTTCCTTGCCGAGCCGGTCGGCGAGATGGCGCGCCATGCGCTCGGCGGTGCGCCGCGTATTGACGAACACCAGCGTCGTGCGATGCGCGGCCGCGAGCCCCGCGATGCGGTCGTACACCTGTTCCCACACGTCGGTTGCCATCACCGGTTCGAGCGGCACGTTCGGCAGTTCGAGCGCAAGGTCGCGCTCGCGCGTGTGGCCGGTGTCGACGATCGTGCAGTCGCGCGGCGCGCCGGCCGGCCCGCCGACCAGGAAGCGCGCGACCGCGTCGATCGGCTTTTGCGTGGCCGACAGCCCGATGCGCGGCAAGGCATGGCCGGCCAGCGCGTCGAGGCGTTCGAGCGACAGCGCGAGATGGCTGCCGCGCTTGGACGACGCGAGCGCATGGATTTCGTCGACGATGACCGAGCGTACGTTCGACAGCATCTGCCGCCCCGACGTGGACGACAGCAGCACGTACAGCGACTCGGGCGTCGTGACGAGGATGTGCGGCGCGCGCTTGCGCAGCGCGGCGCGCTCGGCTTGTGTGGTGTCGCCGGTGCGCACCGCGGTGCGGATCGCCGGCACCGGCAGGCCGAGTTGCGCGAGCGATTCGGCGATGCCGGCGAGCGGCGCGTCGAGGTTCACGTGGATGTCGTTCGACAGCGCCTTCAGCGGCGACACGTAGACGACCAGCGTCGCGTCGGGCAGCGTGCCGTCGTGCGCCAGCGCATCGCGCACCAGATCGTCGAGCGCGCACAGGAACGCGGTGAGCGTCTTGCCGGAGCCGGTCGGCGCGGCGACGAGCGTCGACCGGCCGGCCTTGATGTGCGGCCACGCGAGCGCCTGCGCGCCGGTCGGCGCGGCGAACGTGCGCTGGAACCACGCGGCGACGGCCGGGTGGAACACGTCGAGCGCACGGGCGGCAGGGCGGGTAGCGGTGACGTCCATCGGAGCGTTGAAATGGGGCGCGAGTGCGGCGGCGAACCGCGCATGAATCGAATCGTCAGTGTGCCAGACGTCGCGTGTGCGTGCCGGGCGTGTGCGTCGACGATTCAGGTTCGGATGGGGGCCCGCACCGCGCTTCCAGCGAACCGAAAGTTGCGTGCAATTCGTCGCGCCGAATTGCATCGAATTGCAACTAAACGCGATGCAGCCAGCCGAGCCAGTGTTCGAGCAGCGGTGCGCGCGACCACAGCGACTGCGCGAGCCACAGCGTGCCGCCCCAGGCGGCGGCCACGACGATCAGGTCGCAATGCCCGCTGTTCCACAGGTTGAGCGAATGGCGCCGCCAGATCCACGGCACGCCGAGCGGGTTCGGCCAGTCGGCCAGCAGGTGCATCACGCCGCCGCACGCGAAGCCGAACAGCGGTGCGGCCCACAGCGGATGCGGATGGTGGATGAGCCCGTGCCATCCGAGCGCGAGCAGCGCGATCCAGCCGATGCCCCAGTGCGTGACGGTGCGATGCGTGATCCACAGGCGGCGCTTGCGGCTCCACCACGCGACTTCGAGCCAGTCGGGCGCGGTGCCGCCCGCGACGCCCGCCACGAACGCGGCGAGCATGCCGATGTGCCACGGGCCGGTTGCACCGGTTTGCGCGACGAGGACGGCGGCGACGACGCCGGCAGCGAAGCCGGACGCATGATGCGCATTGTGTGATGCCATAGGGAGCGAGACGAAGAAACGTGAAGCGGCACGCGAACGAAACAGCGATGCCGTGCGAAAGCGGGGCGCTATCTTCTCAGATCGACCCGCGTAGCGGGAGGGGCGTTTGCAGATTTTTTTGCGCGTGCTGTGCGGCATGCCGCGCGGTTCGCAACTTTCGGTTTTATGCGTGGCGTGATGACGCGTGCCGCACGTCATGTCGACCGATTCGCGCACGTCGTGGTGCTGCGACGCGACCGCGCATGCGCGGTCGGTGCGCTGCGTGATCAACCGCACACAATCTGAGGCGATTCGTAGTGTGCGGTGCATTTTCCTGCCGAATGGCCCGATTCACTACGAAATCGTCATATGACCGACGCTGCGCCAGCGGCTATAAGCGGATCAGGTGCTTTTCTTGCCTGAAGAAGATCCACATGGGGGACATGCAATGACTACGTTGAATCGCTTCAAATCATCCGCTGTCGCGCTCGCGACGGTGGCCGGCATCGGGTTCCTGCCGAACGCGCCCGCGTATGCGAAAGGGCCGCAGCCGGCCATCCTGACGAGTTCGGCGGTTGCAGTGGCCGACAAGTACAGCGCGGATGCCGCGGAGCGGATCTTCAAGGAAGGCGGCAACGCGATCGACGCGGCCGTCGCGATCGCGTTCACGCTCGCCGTCACGTACCCGGAAGCCGGCAACATCGGCGGCGGCGGCTTCATGACGATCTACAAGGACGGCAAGCCGTACTTCATCGACTACCGCGAGCGCGCGCCGCTCGCCGCGACGAAGGACATGTACCTCGACAAGGACGGCAACGTCATCAAGGACATGAGCCTGTACGGCCCGCGTGCGGCCGGCGTGCCGGGCACGGTTGCGGGCATGTGGGAAGCGCAGAAGCGCTTCGGCAAGCTGAAGTGGAAGCAGGTGCTCGCGCCGGCGATCCACTATGCGCGCGACGGCTTCGTCGTCGACGAGCAGCTCGCGCAGCGCGGCGTCGACGCGTCGAAGGAGTTCGGCGGCAAGACCAACTTCGACAAGTACTTCTCCGGGCTGAAGGCCGGCGCGAACTTCAAGCAGCCGGACCTCGCCGACGTGCTCGTGCGGATCGCGAACGACGGCGCGGAAGGATTCTACAAGGGCAAGACGGCCGAGCTGATCGCCGCGTCGATGAAGACGGGCGACGGCAACGGGCTCATCACGACCGAGGATCTCGCGCAGTATCGCGCGGTATGGCGCCAGCCGGTGCAGGCGAAATGGAACGGCTATGACGTGATCACCGCGCCGCCTCCGAGCTCGGGCGGCATCGGCCTCGTGCAGTTGCTGAAGATGAAGGCCGACCTCAAGCCGGACTTCGACGGCGTGAAGCTCAACTCGCCGCAATACATCCACCTCGTCGCGGAAATCGAGAAGCGCGTGTTCGCCGATCGCGCGCAGTATCTCGGCGATCCCGATTTCTACAAGGTGCCGATCGCGCAGCTGACCGACGATGCGTACATCGCGAAGCGCGCGGCCGAAGTGAGCCCGACCCAGATCGCCGATACGAAGAGCGTGCAGCCGGGCCTCGGCACGACGATGCCGGAGAAGGCCGAAACGACGCACTTCTCGGTGGTCGACAAGTGGGGCAACGCGGTGTCGAACACGTACACGATCAACGGCTACTTCGGCTCGGGCGTGATCGCGGACGGCACGGGCATCGTGCTGAACGACGAGATGGACGACTTTTCCGCGAAGCCGGGCGTCGCGAACATGTTCGGCGTGGTCGGCAGCGACGCGAACGCGATCGAACCGAAGAAGCGCCCGCTGTCGTCGATGTCGCCGACGATCATGACGAAGGACGGCAAGGTGTCGCTCGTGATCGGCACGCCGGGCGGCTCGCGCATCTTCACGTCGATCTTCCAGGTGATCAACAACATCTACGACTTCAAGATGCCGTTGAAGGAAGCCGTCGGCGCGATGCGCTTCCATCACCAGCTGCTGCCGCCGAACACGATCTTCTGGGAGCCGTACCGCCCGATCGAAGGCGAACTCGCGAAGCAGGTCGAAGCGCGCGGCTACACGCTGAAGGGGCAGGATTTCAGCGGCGACATCCAGGTCATCAAGATCGACGGCAAGACGCCGGAAGCGATGGCCGATCCGCGCGGGCGCGGCGTGACGCGGATCATCCGCTGACGTGAAGCAATGCGTGTGTGCCGGCGAAAGCGGTGCGCACGCCGTTCGGCAGCCGGGTGTGTCGATCCGGCTGCCGAATTTTTTCAGCCGGTCGTCCGGATGAAGCCGGCGATCCGTGCCGCGATGGTGTCGGGCGCATCCTCGAAGCAGTAGTGCCCGACACCGGCCAGCCGCTCGACGGGCGCGGACGGAAACAGCGCGGCAAAGAGCGGCAGGAAGTGTTCGGCGCCGAGCGTTCGGTCGGCGTCTCCCCAGATCGCGAGCGCGGGTGTGTCGCGTATCGCGCGCTGTGCAGCCGCATCGGGCGCCTCGAACCGGTGCGCGCCGGCCGCAAACCCGCGTGCCCATCCGATCGCGCCGAGACAATCGGCCGGTCGCGCGAACGGCGCACCGTATGCGGCGATCCACGTGTCGGTGACGACTGCGTGGTTCTCGAAACCGTTCAGCTTCAGCGTGCTCAGGATATTGAAGCCGAGCTGCCCGAGCACGGTTTCGAGCGTGTCGTCGGCCGCGGCGCGCATGATCCACTGGAACCACGGCGCATCGCGGCCGTTCGCGGTCAGTCGCTCGACGAGGTCGGGCTGGCCGAACGGCGTCGGCGCGTTCGCCGATACGATGCGCCGGATCCGGTCCGGATGACGTGCGGCGAGCCCCATGCCGACCGGGCCGCCGAAATCATGCATCACGAGCGTGATGCGATCGAGGCCGCGCGCGAGCACGAAGCGCTCGAGGTTGTCGATGTGATCCTGCAGCCAGTAGCTGCGGTCCTGCGGCGTCGCGCTTTTGCCGAAGCCCATGTGATCGGGCACGACGACGCGGTGCGCCGGACTCAGCGCCGTCACCAGATGGCGGAACAGATAACCCCACGTGGGTTCGCCGTGCAGGCACAGGACGGTTTCGCCGTCGCGCGGGCCTTCGTCCACGTAGTGCATCCGGAAGCCGGATGCGTCGTCGAAATGCGGGGCGAAGGGAAAGGTGTCGTCGAACGTGGCATCGGACCGGATCATCGAACGCTCCTTCGGTAGTCGGGTGGTTTGGTTTCAAGTTGAAACCAAATGGAAGCGTAGAACATGAAGTTTCAAGTTGCAACCAGAGGATCGATCCGGTTGGCTGCCGGCGGGTGGCATCGCTGATGCCGGGCGAAGCGTTGAAAAGAGATAATGGTGCGATTTTCGGTTCGATCGGAATGAATCGCATGGCAATCCGCGCTGAAACCGCTGCGTCGTTCGTTGATCGTGAACAGTCGCGTTCGCGCGATTGATCTTTTGTGGATCGGGTTTTATATTGCAACCATTCATTTCAACGGAAACGACCGCCGGTCAACCCGCATGCACCGATGAACCGACGAACCACGCACGAAGATTCCCTTTGCGGCGTTGCCCGCCCGCTGGACGCGATCGGCGACTGGTGGTCGCTGCTGATCGTCCGCGACGCATTCGACGGGCTGCGCCGCTTCGGCGAATTCCAGAAGAACCTCGGTCTCGCGAAGAACATCCTGTCCGCCCGCCTGCGCAACCTGGTCGCGCACGGGATCATGGACATCGTGCCGGCCGCCGACGGCGGCGCGCATCACGAATACGTGCTGACCGAGAAGGGGCGCGGGCTGTTTCCGCTGCTGGTCGCGCTGCGGCAGTGGGGCGAGGATTTCTTCTTCGAACCGGACGAGGCGCACGTGCTGCTCGTCGACCGGAAGACCGGGCTGCCGGTCAGGAAGCTGGAGCTGCGCTCGCAGGACGGCCGCGTGCTCGGGCCGGAGGATACCGTCGTGCTGCCGCCGCCCGGCTGACGCGCGGCGGGCGGGCCGGCATCACCGCTTCAGCAGCGCATGCGCCTGCACGATCTGCTCGGCGAGCTGGTTGATCGAGATGCGCCGCTCCATCGCCTGCGAGCGGATCTGCTGGTACGCCTCTTCCTCGCTGATCGCGTTGTGCTGCATCAGCAGCGTCTTCGCTTCCTGCAGCGTGCGCACGGACATCGCGCGCTGTTCGAGCTGCGCGATGCGGCGCCGGTATTCGTCGTGCCGGCGGCTCTGGTGGCACGCGAGCGCCATCGCGCTCAACAGGCCGAACGAGCGCACGGGCGTCGTGACGGCGCTCTGCGCATCGATGCGCAGCATCAGTTCGAGAATGGTCGGGCTTTCGTAGGTCGTGACGGCAATCAGCGGCGGCCGCGCGTCGTCCTCGAGCCACGGGATCGACAGGTGCAGCAGGTCGGGCCGCACCGCGAGAATCACGAGATCGACGCTTTCCGGCAGCGTCGCGGGCGGCGGCCAGCGCTGCTCGGTCGGGCAGCCGATGCGCGACAGCTGCTCGACGAGCAGCAGGCCGTTGTCGTCGTCCGGGTAATACACCATCACGCGGAGCGAGCGCAGTTCGGCGAGCAGGCGCGGCGTCGAGCGGATCGGGGTGCGGGCGCGCATCGTCGGTTACGCCTTCAGTTCGTCGGGCGTGTGCACGCGGTCGCCAAGCGAATGCGTGACGAGGTACGGATCGGGATGCACGCGGCGCGTCGCTTCGCGCACGATCGTGAAATTGCCGTCGGCCGTCGCGCAGCCGATGCGCGGGTACAGGCACGTGTGCTGCGTGAGCCGGTCGATCTTCACGCGGCCCTGCGGCGCGTCGAATTCCGCGTCCGCGAGATGTTCGACGAGCCGGTCGCGCTGGTCGGTGCCGGCGCGCGCGAGTGCATTGGCGAACAGGTGGACCTGGAAATACGCGGCTTCCCACGGCGCGGACGCGCTCGCGTCGTCGCCGAAGCGCGCCTTGAGCTGCGCGATGCAGCGGCGGTTCACGTCGGAATCGATGGTCTGGAAATAGGGCGACGACGTGTAGTGGCCGGCCGCGGCCGCGCCCATCTGGCCGAGCTCGATCTCGGACGTCGTCAGGCTCGCGATCGGCATCTTGCGCGCATCGAGGCCGGCTTGCGCGTAGGCGCGGTAGAACGCGGCCGTGCTGTCGCCGACCAGCGTGCTGAACACGAAGTCGGGCGCCTTCGCGCGAATGTCCTCGACGACTGCCGCGAAATCCTGCTCGGACGCGACGAGCGGCATGTACACCTCGCCGAGGATCTGGCCTTCCGGATGCTGCGTGACGAGGTCGATCATGATGCGGTTCGACTCGTACGGGTAGATGTAGTCGGACCCGACCAGGTACACGCGTGCACCGAACTGCGCGGTCATGAACGCGGCGAGCTGCACGCTGTTCTGGTTCGGCGCGGCGCCCGTGTAGATCACGTTCGGCGAGAACTCGAAGCCTTCGTAGAGCGTCGGGTAGAACAGCAGCTTGTCCCACTTCTCGACGATCGGAATCAGCGCCTTGCGACTGCTCGACATGTACCCGCCGAACAAAACGTTCACGCGCTCGGTGGCGATCAGCTCGTCGGCGAGCCGCGCGTAGACGGCCGGGTCCGAGCACGCGTCGCGCACGACGGGCACGATCTCGCAGCCGTTCGCACCGCCCGCTTCGTTGATCTCGGCGATCGCCTGCAGCGTGCCGCGCAACTGGCTCTGGCCGAGGTGCGACGTGCATCCGCTCTGCGAGAACAACACGCCAACCTTCACACTGTTCATGCGTCCATCCTGATGCTTGCGGGTAGGGCCGTCACGCGGTCAGCCAACCGGCTGCGTGCGCGACGACGGCGGGCAATGCGTCGCCGTTCGCTGCATGCACGCAACTCGGGCCGATGCCAAGTATTGTAGACAACCCGGGCGGCGCGCCGAACGACAGGCCGGCGATCGCGACGCCGCGTTGCCTGCCCAGGCGTGCCGCATGACGTGCATCTTCGACAAGGTAGCGCGGGTCGAACACGTCGATGTCGGCGGCTTCGCCGTCGCCGATCATCAGCACGGCGGCGCGCGTGCAGGCTGCTTCGCGTCGCAGCAACATCAGCGCATGGCGCAGCGCCGCACCGGTGCGCGTGCTCATCCCGGCGTCGGCCGCGAGCAGCGCCGCGCGGCGGCCGGCGTCGAACGTCTCGCCGAAATCCTTGAAACGCGCGTAGTACACGCGATGGCGGCCGTCCGACGTGTAGCCGTGCACGGCCCAGCGCCGTCGCTGCCGGTCGAACAGGTCGCCGAGCACGAATGCGGCGCGCTTCTCGAGCGCGGCGACCTGCGCGGCCGTCGACGCCGACAGGTCGAGCAGGATCAGCACGGGCCCGCGCGCATCGTGCGGCAAGCGGCGGCGGAACACGCGCGGATCGGGCGCGTGCCCGGTGCGGCGCGCGATCCGCGCGGCGATCGCCGCGTCGACGTCGAGCGCGTCGCCGTCGAGCTGGCGGCCGACGCGACGCATCGGCTCCGTCGCGCGTGCGGACGGCATCCGCTTCGCCGTGCGCCGGTCGGCTTCGACGAGTTCGGCAAGCGATCGCGACGGCGCCGACGTGACGGGCGCGCGTTCGACGACGGTCGTCCAGTCGCGGCGCTCGCGCTGCGTGTGGCAATTCCATTCGGGATAGCGCGGCGCATCGGGTGCCGGTTGCGGCGCGTCGTCGGGTTCGCCGCTTTGGCCGCCGGTCGCGGCCGATGTCTCGACGCCTTCATTGCCGGCCCGTTCGGACGCGGCGGCCGGCTGTGCCCACAGCCACGCGTTGTCGTCTCGATAGGGCAGCCATGCGCCGTCGTCGGGCTCGAAGCGCACACGCATCTGGCCGAGATCGTTCGCGAGCCGCGACGCGATCGTGCGGAACGCGCGGTAGTCGTCGAGCGCGTCGCGCTTCGCGTTGAACAGCTGCGCGCCCTTGTCGACCCACGGATTGCCGTCGCGATACGACGGATCGAACAGCGCTTTCGCGAGCCGTGCGCACAGGTGGCCGAACGTGAGCCCGTCGCGGTCGATCGGCGCGAACGCCGGGGCCCAGAAGGTCGCCAGCCCCGGCCAGGTACGGGCGAGCAGCGTTTCGGCACGCGCATCCTCGATCAGGCCGGCCACCGCGATGCCGATCGGCGTCAGCGTGTCGGCCGGTTCGCCCGACGGCGAATGCAGCCAGTGCGCGAGCGCATGCGCGGCCGCTGCAATGCGGGCTGCGGGCGGTAACGTACCCGGCACGCTCAACGCGGCATGACCGAGCGTCGCGCGCAGCGCCGCATCGTCGAGCCGCACGTCGGTCTCGTGCGCGGTCATCCCGTGCAGGAAACGGGCGAGGCGCAGCGCGCTCATGTCGCGAAATGCGCGGCGGCCATCGTCTGCAACGCGGCGCGCGTGTCGGCGTCGTCGGTCGCCGCGTCGCTGATCGCGATCCGGCATGCGTCGAGCGGCGCGAGGCCCGCGACGATCAGCCGGGCCGCGTGCACGAGCAGGCGCGTCGATGCCCCTTCGTCAAGCCCGTTGCCGGCCTGCGCGAGCGCACGCGTGCGCTGCGCGAGATCGACCAGCCGGCGCGCGATGTCGCGGTCGGCGCCGCTTTCACGCACGACGACGTCGGCTTCATGCGCGGCATCCGGGTAGCCGAAGTCGATCGCGACGAAGCGCTGCCGCGTCGACGGTTTCAACCGCCGGTGTTCGCCGTGATAGCCGGGGTTGTACGAGATCACCAGATGGAAATCCGGATGCGCGTGAACGACCTCGCCGAGCCGGTCGAGCGGCAGCACGCGCCGCGAGTCGGTCAGCGGATGGATCACGACCGTCGCGTCGGGGCGCGCTTCGACGATCTCGTCGAGATAGCAGATCGCGCCATGGCGTGCCGCGAGCGTGAGCGGCCCGTCGGCCCAGTACGTGCCGTCGGCGTCGAGCAGGTGGCGGCCCGTCAGGTCGGCCGCCGACGTGTCGTCGTTGCACGCGACCTGGATCAGCGGCAGGCCCATGCGCCACGCCATGTATTCGACGAAACGCGTCTTGCCGCAGCCGGTCGGCCCTTTCAGCAGCACGGGCAGGTGATGGCGGCAGGCCGTCTCGAACCAGTCGGCCTCGGCGCCGGCCGGCTGGTAGAACGGCGCGTCGGCGATGCGGTGCCCGGCGAGCGGATCGGTGGCCAGCGGCGTATCGCGAGCGCTCATTACCACCTCCCCGTCATCATCAGCATGCCGGGCAGCCAGCAGGTGCCGACGCCGATCGCGATCGTGTAGCCGGGCAGGAAGCGCACGGTCCGCTTCAGCCCGAGCGCGACGAAGAACAGGAACCACAGGCTCGACCACAGCAGCCACATCGCACTGAACCGCACGTCGTTCGACGTGCCCGCATAGACGAGCGCGCTGATCGCGACGAACAGGCAGTACCAGCCGAGGCCGGCGCCTTGCAGCCCGCGCCACTGGACGGCCGCGAGGTACAGGTACGTGAACGCGAACAGCAGCCCGCCCGCGCTCGAGAAATACTGCGGCGGCGCGGATGCCTGCAGGAGGCCGGCGAGGTTGATCAGCAGCGCGAGCAGCCCGACGAGCAGGTTCAGGCCGGCTGCGTCGCGCGGTTCGATGCGGCCGGTGAGCGCGACGCCGTTGACGACCAGCACCGCACCGATGAAGAAGAGAGCGACACCGAGCATGATGAAGGCTCCAGAGTGAGACGGCGCCGTTCGCGCACGCGGCGCGAACGGCCGGGCAACGCGCGGGTTCAGCGGTGCGCGGGTGCTTCGGACGGAATGCCTTCGATCGGGCATTCGGGCGTGCCGGGTGTCGCGCGCGTCAGGCGTTCGACGGCCTGGCGCGTGCCGTCCGGATCGTTCACCCAGTTCGCGTAGAACTCGAACGGGCATTGCGCGACGCCGTTCGGCGATTCGCCGGAGCCGATCTTGCCCGTGTAGCCGCGGTGCAGCAGCTTGTACAGGTGGTTCTGCGACTGCATGTTGCGGCGCGCGTCGCGGATCAGGCTCACCGACAGCTCCGCATACTGCACGCCGTTTTCTTCCTCGCCGCATTCGCCGAGCGTGCGGCCGTCGAAGCCGACGATCGCCGAGTGGCCGAAATACGAATACACGCCGTCGAACCCGGCCGCGTTCGCGACCGCGACGTAGCAGTTGTTCATGAACGCCATCGCCTTCGACACGAGCACCTGCTGGTCCTTCGCCGGGTACATGTAGCCCTGGCAGCGCACGACGAGCTCGGCGCCGCGCATCACGCAGTCGCGCCAGATCTCCGGGTAGTTGCCGTCGTCGCAGATGATCAGGCTGATCTTCAGGCCCTTCGGCCCGTCGGCGACATACGTGCAGTCGCCCGGATACCAGCCTTCGACGGGCACCCACGGCATGATCTTGCGGTACTTCTGCACGATCTCGCCCTGGTTGTTGATCAGCACGAGCGTGTTGTACGGCGCCTTGTTCGGGTGTTCCTCGTGGCGCTCGCCGGTCAGCGAGAACACGCCCCACACGTTGGCCTTGCGGCACGCCGCGGCGAAGATGTCGGTCTCCTCGCCGGGGATCGTCGACGCCGTGTCGTACATTTCCTTCGCGTCGTACATGATCCCGTGGGTTGAGTACTCGGGAAACACGATGAGGTCCATGCCGGGCAGGCCGCGCTTGATGCCGACCACGCGCTCCGCGATGTCGCGGGCGTTCGCGATCACGTCGGCGCGGGTGTGCAGGCGCGGCATCTTGTACTGGACGACGGCGACGCCGACGGCGTCGTTGCTGCTGGAAATATCGCCATGACGCATGGTGTGCTCCTGGTTCGGGTGAAGACGTGCGTTTTCGAAAGGCAAAAAAAAGCCCTTGCCTCGACGAGCGAGGCAAGGGCTTCTTTGCCGGTCCGTTCATCCGACAACGCTGTCGGATAACGGGAATGCGGATAGGCGGCCGGATGCGTGGCCGGCGAAGCGCGGGCTATCGGGCTCGCGCTGCGCACGATCGTGGGACGTCTTTGTCCGCCGGATCGATGGGAAGCACTCTATGCAAAGTTTTTTTATGACGCAACATCGCGTATACCCCTGCACGTCGTGAAGGGGCTGCGGCCGGCCGGGACCGGACATGGCGCGTCGCGATCGTGCAGGGTCGGACGCAAGTTTGCAGGCGGCGACGACGTGGAATGGCGACGCGCGGGGGCGATGAAGCGATCACCCGGCGCGTCGATATCTCGTTGGAAGGTTGTGTGTGCAACCTTTTTGACAGTGCCGAACCGCGTTCAGCCCCGGTCGTTCGCCGCGTTGCTTTCGAGGAAGCCGTCCACCGCGATCAGCGACTGTTCGTCGAGCGTGCCGAGCACGCTTTTCAGCTTCAGCTGCAGCTTCAGCGCGTCGAGATAGCTGTCGAACAGTTTCTGCCGGATGCCCGAGATGTCGCGCCGCAGGTTCAGCGTTTCGTATGTCGTGCTGTAGCCGACCTGATGCGCCTTCATCGACGAATCGTACGCGAGCCGCGCGGCCTGCAGCGACTGCTGCAGCGCGCGGATGCGCTTGCCGACCGACTCGAGCGCGGACAGCGCCTCGCGGTGATCGGTGCCCAGTTGCTCCTCGACCTCGCGCAGCCGGTTGCGGTACTGCTCGGTCACGTGCTCGGCTTCCACCTGCCGGTAGTACACGCTGCCGCCGGAGAAGATCGGGATCGTCACCTGCACGCCAATCGCGCTCTGGTGGAAGTCCGAGCGATCGGTGAGCCCGCGCAGGTTCGGGTTGAGCCCGCGCGAGTACGACGCGAACAAGTCGACCGTCGGCAAATGCTCGGCGCTGACGCGTTTCGCCGCGAGCCGCGCGACCTGGACGTCGCGATACGCCTGCCGGTAAGCGGGGTTGTCCTGCGGCGCGTATTCGCCGGTCGGAATGCGCGGCGACGATCCGCGCATCGCGAGCCGCGGCCAGCGCGTGAAATCGATCGTCGAGCCGAGCAGCGTTTCGTAGCGGGCGCGACGCGCGTCGACGTCGGTCTGTGCCAGCGCCTCGTCGGATTCCGCAAGGCTGCGGCGCGCCTCGATCTCGGCCGTGTCGCCGATCGTCTTCATTCCGAGTTGCGCCATGCGCCGCGTATCGCTTTCGAGCCGCGTGAGCGCACTCACTTCGTCGTCGGCCGACTGCAGTTTCTCGCGCGCGCTGAGCAGGTCGAAGCACGCATTCGCGACGCGCAGGATCAGGTCCTGCCTCGCGACCTCGAGCTTCTGCTTCGCCGATTCCTCGTATTCGGTCGCGCGCCGCATGTCGTACAGGTAGGGCACGTTGAACAGCGCCTGCGTGACCTGCGCGGAGCCGTACGCGGCATTGCTCGACCCGCTGACGTCGATGCCGAACAGGTTCGCGTGCGTGCCGTAGCGTCCCCATTCGAGTTGCGCGGCGGCCTGCGGCAGCATCTGCGCGCGCGCTTCGGGGAATTTCTGGCGGGCCGCATCGTATTCGCTGCGCGCCTGCAGGTAGCGCGGATCGTGCACGGACGCGTACTGGTAGGCCGTGTCGAGGCAGAACGCGCGGGCGTTTGCCGACAAGCCGGTCATCGTTACAGCGAACGCTGTCATGGTTGCAAGTCGGGGATTCCACCTAGTCGAAAATCTTGATAGGGAAATACCCGCATCCCGTGTCGCCGATCCGCGCTTCGCGCGCCTCGTTTCAAACATGGCCGTCTCCGTCTCCTGCCCGTGCCGCAATGCATTGCGGCGGGATTTAAACGTTTTGAAATTGAAATTCAAACAGCATGAATGTCTGCTACCCGTCACACATCGGAAAACACACCTGTAAGAGTGTGTCCTCCATTGAATTCCGATGCGACCGCATGATAGCCTGATTTCGGCTCGTAATCGCAGTGATTATTAGATTAACAAGTCGCTAGGGATTAAAAGCCGTTTGTCTTTCAATGAAGGTTCTTTGCATCATCTTTATTTTTTACGAGGAGAGAATGATGAAGGTCATGACGACGGAACAGGTCAGGAATGTGCATGGCGGCGGCGCAATCAGCTCGCTGGGTAGCCTCGCCGTTGACGCCGCGCCGGTGGTGACCGCGCTCGGCCAGTTCCTGCCGAGCCTCGGCAATTACCTGCAGAACCCGAAGACGTTCAATAACACCGGCAAGTAACCGCCGTGCGCGGGGAGGCGCCCCCCGCGCGAAATGCCGCGAAACAGAAGGAAAAGAATCGATCGCCGCAGTGGCAATAAAGCGACTCCGAAATGCATTATTTCGGGATCGGGCGATTATCAGGAGGCAGGAGTGCCGGATTATCCCCGTAATAAAGCAAACGGCCATTTGGTTTTCAATTGGCTGACGGCTGCAGGCATTCCGACAATATAAAGGCCACAACAAATGCGAGACATCACGGAAGAACAGGCCCGCCAGATTCGCGGCGGCGCGTCGCTTTACTCCAATTCGGCCGCCTATACGGTCGATCTCGTCAATCAGTCGATCGGGACCACACTGCAGGGCCTGATGACCCAGTACCAGGCCCACGCCGTCGAACAGTTCCGGATGTCGCTCGGCTCGTCGCGCTGAGCGGCCCGCCGAGCGGCCGGTAACACCGATCTTCCGTCGCAGCCGGCTGCGTGCCGGCTGCGCCCATGCGTATCGCGCACGACCCGCCGCGGGCCTGCATCGGCAGCCCGGGCGGCGCGTCGTCGCGCCCCGGGTGCCCGACCATGCTCTTCAATACGCGTAAAGTCCGTCCGGTCCTGCAGGACGAGGTGACGGAGTGCGGCCTGGCCTGCCTCGCGATGATCGCGTCGTGGCACGGGCGCGAAACGACGTTGCGCACGCTGCGCAACCGCTATCCGGTCCGGATCGATTCCGGGCTGTCGTTCTTCGACCTGATGGAGATCTCGAACGATCTCGGCCTGCGCGCGCGCGGGCTGCAGTTCGACGCGGGCGAGCTCGACGCGCTCAAGACGCCGTGCATCCTGCACTGGGGGATGAACCACTATGTCGTGCTGACGAAGGTCGGCTACGGCAGCGTGCACATCGTCGACCCCGCGCTCGGCGAGACGAAGCTGCCGCTCGCGCAGGCGCTCACGCACATCACCGGCTATGCGCTCGAACTGAATCCGGACATCGGCTTCACGCGGGCGGGGCCGGCCGACCGGATCCGGCTGCGCGACTACCTCGAAGGGCTGACAGGCATCCGCAAGAGCCTCGCGATCGGCATCGCGGGCGGCGTCGCCGCACAGCTCCTGCTGCTGCTCGGCCCGTCGTACGTGCAGCTGACGATCGACGAGGCGCTGAAGAAGACCGACGTCGACATCCTGTACCTGCTGACGATCCTGTTCGCGATCGTGTTCCTGTTCGACACGCTGTACGCGAACCTCGTCGGCAACATCAAGAGCTACCTGCGCAACATCGTGTCGCAGCAGCTGTCGGCGAACATGGTCGGCCATCTCGCGCGGCTGCCGATCGGCTATTTCCTGTTCCACAACACCGGCGATTCGATTTCGCGCGTGTCGTCGGTGTCGGAGGTCGGGCGCTTTCTCGTCGACGGGCTGGTCGGCGGGCTGCTGAATATCGTCACCTGCACGCTGACGCTCGTGCTGATGCTGTACTACAGCCCCGTGCTGGCCGGCATCAGCCTCGCCGGGATGGTGCTGTTCGCGCTGAGCCGGCTCGCGATCCAGCCGCAGCTGCAGGACGCGATGTCGCAGATCCTCACGCGCGGTGCCGAGGCCGATGCGCTGCTGATCGAGAACATCCGTTCCGCGCACTCGATCAAGCTGCTGTCGGCCGAGACCGCGCGCAGCAGCCTGTGGGTCAACGCGTTCACGCAGAAGCTGCAGGCGATGCGCCAGCAGGAGCGGCTGCAACTGCTGTTCGATGCGATCTCGAAGGGGATCGTGCACGTCGAGCAGCTCGTGATCGTCACGTACGGCGCGTGGCTCGTGATGCACGGCCAGAGCACGATCGGCGTGATCTACGCGTTCATTCAGTACAAGAACCTGTTCGCGGACAAGTTCATCGACTCGATCCAGCTCTACGTGCGCCGCAAGGTGCTGCAGGTTCACATGGACCGCGTCGCCGACGTGCTGCAGACCGAGACCGAGGAGCCCGCGCCGGACGCGGTCGTGCGGCCGGTCGACGGGTTCGACGGCGCGCTGTCGATCCGTGCGCTGTCGTACACGCCGAAGGGCGGCAACCGCCCGATCCTGCGCGACATCGCGCTCGACGTGCCGGCCGGCAGCAAGATCGCGATCGTCGGCCGCACCGGCAGCGGCAAGACGACGCTGCTGAACCTGATCTGCGGGCTCGTGCGGCCGGAGCCCGGCACGGTGTTCGTCGGCGGGGTCGATCTCGCGGAAGTGAACCTGCGGCAGTACCGCAAGCACCTCGCGGCCGTCACGCAGTCCGACCAGCTGTTTCGCGGGACGATCCGCGACAACATCACGAACTTCGCGCCCGCGCCGCGGATCGGCGCGATGTTCGACGCAGCGAAGCTCGCGTGCATCCACGACGAGATCGAGCGGCTCGACCATCGCTACGACACGCCGCTCGGCGATACGCAGAAATTCCTGTCGGCCGGCCAGATGCAGCGGCTGCTGATCGCGCGGGCGCTGTATTGCGAGCCGCGCCTGCTGATCCTCGACGAGTTTTCGTCGAACCTCGACCAGGCGACGACGCACGAGATCTGCCGCAACGTGCTGACGCTGCCGTGCACGATCGTGCTCGTCACGCACGATGCGTCGATCCTGTCGATGGTCGACCGCATCTACCGGATGCACGACGGCGTCCTGACCGACGCGACCGACGCATGGCGCGCGAACGAGGAGGTGCGGTGATGCTCGGACGACTCTTCCTGCTCAATCCGTTCTCGTACGCGTTCCTGGTGCGCCGCGCGGTGCGTGCGGTCGCGCTGCGCACGTCGCCCGCGCGCGGGCTGCGGCTGATGCGCTGGTGTTCGGGCGCGTGCCTGCGCTGCTTTCCATGCATTCGCGAGTCGATCGAACGTGCAGTCGCAACCATGCTGAGCGCGCACCTGAACGACGATCCGCGGCGCGTGCGGGAAGTGTCGGCCGCGATCGTGCGCGAGCTGTTCGAGGCCGAGTTCGCCGGGCTCAAGCTGCGCACGCACAGCCTCGAATCGATGAAGTCGATGATCGACGGGATGGCGTGCGAAGGCGACGAGCAGCTGCGCGCGGCGCTCGCACGCGGCGGCCCGCTGATGCTCGCGGGGCTGCACTTCGGCAACCTGATGCTGTTCGTCACGAAGCTGCGCTTCATGATTCCCGATGACCGCAAGCTGATGGTGATCCTGCATCGCGATGCGCCCGGCGCATTCTTCGACGATGCGCTGCGGCTCGTCGCCGAATACGGGGCCGGCGAAGTCGAGTTCATCGACATCGAGGAGCGCGTGCACCTGAGGCGGCTGATCACGAGCCTGCGGCGCGAAGCGCCCGTGTTCCTGCTGTTCTCCGACCTGCATGGCAAGTTCGGCAAGACCAACCGCTGCCGGCTCGGCGGGCGCTGGGTGCGGATGGCCGGCGGCGGCGTGAAGCTCGCGGTCGAGCAGGGGATTCCGCTGCTCGTCGCGTATGCGACGGGCGTGCCGTTCCGCGATCGCTGCGCGGTGCATTTCACCGAACTCGCGGCGAGCCCGCTCGCGCCGATGCTCGGCGCGGACGACGACGCGTCGCCGGTGCGCGCGACGCACCAGCGCATCGTCGACCGCCTCGAGCAGGCGCTCGTGCGCCAGCCCGAGCAATGGCATTTCTGGGAACACTTCACGCCTTACCTGATGCCGACGCCGCTGCTCGATGCGGCCGCGCGGCGTCGCTCCTGACGAGCCTGCCCCATGCCGACCTGGAACTCCGCCCTCCGAGAACAGAAGCCGTCGCGCAAGCTCGCGCGCGGCACGACCTTCGGCACCGTGATCCACGGCGTCGTCGACGTGCCGGTGTCGATGCGGTTCTTCGGCTACCTGTCGCTGGCGATGTTCGCGATGTTCGTGACCGCGCTCGTCGAACTGAGCTACGCGAATACCGAGAGCGTGTCGGGGATGCTGACGCCGCGCTCGGGGCTGATCGGCGTCAGTGCGCCGCCGGGCTGGGCCGTGCGCGACGTCTACGTCGGCAAGGACCAGCACGTGAAGGCCGGCCAGCGGCTGCTCGCGGTGACGCGCGACACGAGCTTCGTCAGCCAGGCGAACAACGTGCAGGGGATGCGCGCGGCGCTCGACCGGCAGCGCGTCGAGGTGAAGCAGCAGATCGATGCGGCGCAGCTCGAATACCGGTCGTCGGTGCAGCAGGTCAACCAGCAGATCGCCGCGCAGGGCGAGAGCCGCGGGCTGATCGACCGGCAGATCCAGGACCAGAAGCGCATCGTCGACGAGTACGGCGAACGACGCGCCCGCGTGAAGCAGCTGCTCGACGAACAGGTCGTGACGCTCGAACAGTACAACCAGGTCAACACGCAGTACCTGCAGGCCGGGCAGGCATACCAGGACCTGCTGCTGCGCCGTGCCGAACTCGCGAAGAACGCGATGAAGCTGCGCGGCGACCTCGACACGATGCAGAGCAAGTACGACGGCGCGAACGCCGAACTGAAGATCAAGCAGGAGGAGCTGAACGCGAAGGAATACAACATCGACGAGAACGTGAACCAGGTGCTGTATGCGCCGGCCGACGGGCAGATCGTGCGGCTCGACGTCGTGCAGGGCGGCGTGATCGACCCGCCGGGCACGCGCGTCGTCGAGATCCTGCCCGCGAAGGCCGACGGGCTGATCGCCGAGGTCTACATTCCGTCGTCGAAGGCCGGCTTCGTGAAGAAGGGCCAGGAAGTGAAGGTTGCGTACGCAAGCTATCCGGTCGAGAAGTTCGGTACCTATCGCGGCAAGGTGCTGTCGATCTCGCCCGTCGCGTTCTCGGCGAAGGAGCTGAACCTGCCCAGCGACGCGGCCGCGCCGCAGACCTACTTCAAGACCTGGGTCGAGCTTGCCGATCGTACGCCGTCGTTCGAAGGGCGGCCGCTGTCGCTGCGGGCCGGAATGACGCTGAAGGCCGACGTCGTGCTGGAGCGGCGCAGCCTGCTGGAATGGCTGTTCGAGCCGTTGTACCGGATCCGCCAGCGCCTGTTCGGCGTGCCGGCCTGAGCCGATGACGAATCGCGATAGACCCCGCCGCCGTGCGCGGCCGGGCACCGTGCGTCCGCTGTCGCGCTGGCTCGGCGCGACGCTGTTCGCGTGCGCGGCCGCCGCGCACGGCGCGCCGCAACCCGACGGCGATGCCGAGCCGCGCTGGCAGGCCGGTGCCGACGGGATCGGCTTCTGGCCGGGCGGCGATGCGGACGGGTTCGATGCGAGCGCGTGGGCGACCGATGCAGGGCCGGCGCGCGGCCGGCGCGATGGTGCGTCGGTCGACGTGCCGCCACCCGACGCCATCCCGTTGACCGCACGCAAGATCACGCTCGGGCAGCGAACCGGCGGAGCGGGGCGCGCGTGCGCCGCAGCGCGCGACGACGGCACGGACGGTATCGGCTTCGACGACAACGGTGCGCGCGGCGAATGCGATCCGGCCGCGCCACACGATGCAGCGGCGGATGACGCATCGACCGGCGGCGTCGTCCACGCCGACCGGATGCCGTACGAGCTGCGTCCGGTCGATCCGTCGCGGCTGCCCGATCTGCCGGCCGCACAGGCGCCGCCGTTGCTCGAGCAGCTGATGGGCGACGACCGCAACATGGTCGGCCTCGGCTGGCACTTCATCGCGACGACCGGCCGGTCGACGCCCGTGACGACGCGCACCGACGCGCTCGGGCTGAACAGCTTCCAGAACGCGGGGTCGAGCCTGTCGCTGAGCAACTCGAACACGCTGGCGTTCACGTTCACTCACTTTTTCTCGGAGAACTGGGCGGCCGAACTCGGTGGCGGCATTCCGCCGGTGCTGACGCTGCGCGGGCACGGCAGTATCGCGCTGCCGCTCGATCGCATTTTCGCGGGCGTCCACGGGCGCTTTCCGCTGATCGACCTCGCGAACACGCAAAGCAACCCGCTCGCGACCACGCGCGCGTGGCTCGGGTCCGTCGTGTTCAAGTACTACCTCGGCGAGCGCGACGATCGTTTCCGGCCGTTCGCGGGCATCGGCATCAGCTACACGCGCTTCACGAACACGAACCTGAACCCGGTGTTCCAGCGCAAGCTGGCGTCGCTCGGCGGGTTGCTCGCGGCGGGCGGGGACATCGGCAGCCTGCAGTCGCTGCTGCTCGATCCGGCGTTGTTCCAGCGGATCTGGGATGCCGGCGGCGACCTGCTGCTGTCGGGGCGGACCAACGTGTCGGCGAAGGTGAAGAGCGTGTGGGAGCCGGTGTTCAGCGTCGGCGCGAGCTACCAGATCACGCGCCAGCTCTGGATCACCGGGATGGTCACCTACGTCCCGCTGCGCACGAAGATCACGCTCGACATCAGCCAGCCGAACCGGACGCTCGCGTCGAACACGTTCGACATTTCGGCGAACCCGGTGCTGGCCAGCGTGCTGCTGAACTTCCGCTTCTGACGGGCCCGGCCGCCCATTTTCATGAATTTGACGCGCGACACTGGGATAATGGCGGAGTTTGCCTGCGTCAATGATGGAAGGAGGCCCCATGGGCGACAACGATACCCGCACCGAGACCGACAACCTCACCGATACGAATGCGATGGAAGCGCGCCAGCGCCGTTTCGAGGAGGATCTCGTCGACGCGTACGACGAAGAGCTCGAGATGGAGCTCGACGACCGGCGCTTCGACGACACCGACGAGTTGCTGTTTTCGCAAGAGCGTCGCGAGGCGCGCAAGGAATATTTCCGCGAGCTGTTCCGGCTGCAGGGCGAGCTCGTGAAGCTGCAGGACTGGGTCGTGAGCACGGGGCACCGGCTCGTCGTCATTTTCGAAGGGCGCGACGCGGCCGGCAAGGGCGGCGCGATCAAGCGCATCACGCAGCGCCTGAACCCGCGGGTATGCCGCGTTGCGGCACTGCCCGCACCGAGCAACCGCGAGCGCACGCAGTGGTACTTCCAGCGCTATGTCGCGCATCTGCCGGCCGGCGGCGAGATCGTGCTGTTCGACCGCAGCTGGTACAACCGCGCGGGCGTCGAGCGCGTGATGAATTTCTGTACCGACGACGAGTACGAGGAGTTCTTCCGGTCGGTGCCCGAGTTCGAGAAGATGCTCGTGCGCAGCGGGATCCAGATCGTCAAGTACTGGTTCTCGATCACCGATCACGAGCAGGAGCTGCGCTTCCAGAGCCGGATCGAGGATCCGCTGAAGCAGTGGAAGCTGAGCCCGATGGACCTCGAAAGCCGCCGCCGCTGGGAGGCTTATACGGCCGCGAAGGAAGAGATGCTGCAGCGCACGCATATTCCGGAAGCGCCGTGGTGGGTCGTGCAGGCGGTCGACAAGAAGCGCGCGCGGCTGAACTGCATCCACCACCTGCTGACCCAGGTGCCGTATCACGAGGTGCCGCACCCGTCGATCGACCTGCCGGCGCGCGAGCATCACGAGGATTACATCCGCCGGCCGACGCCGGACGACATGATCGTGCCGGATACTTACTGACGCCGGAATTCGTCAGACAAAGCGGGGAAGGCCGACGCCTTGCCCGCGCGTCAAAGCGCCGGGAAGCCCGAGCGCCCCTGCGTCAGATCGAACAGTTCGGCTCTCGCATCGGCCTCGGCGGTTTCCGGCAGCTTGATCACCAGCTTCACCGTCATCCCGTACGTGCTGTCCACCAGTTCGTACCCGGCCTGTTCGATCCAGCGGCGCACGCGCGCCTCCTCGGGGTAGCCGATCTCGATCGCCAGCCGCGTGTACCGAATGCGCTCGACACGCTCGGCATCGAGCAGCGTCGAGGCGATCGCATCCGTGTACGCACGTACCAGTCCGCCCGCGCCGAGCTTCACTCCGCCGTAGTAACGCACGACCGCGCCGAGCACGCCGTCGAGGTCGTGATGGCGCAGCACTTCCAGAATGGGCCTGCCTGCCGTGCCCGACGGCTCGCCGTCGTCCGACATGCCCGACTGGCCGCCTGCCAGCAACGCCCAGCACACATGAGTGGCCGTCGGGTGCTCGTCGCGCAGGCGCTGCAGCGCCTGCATCGCGGCGTCGCGGTCGTCGACGGGGATCGCGAACCCGATGAAGCGGCTCTTGCGGATCTCGAGTTCGGTCGTACGGGGAGCGGATAGGGTGTAGGTCACGTTGATCTGGTCGGCAAGCGCGGCGCATGCAAGGGCTTGCCCGTATTCTGAGCGTTTTCTGTTGTGGCCGGCCACTGACGAAGGGCGGGCTGGCCGCGGCGCGGGTGAAAGCATACCGCGTGCGGGCCGGCAGGCGGCGAAACGTCGAGCAATGCGTCGTTCGGCGTGGCGGTGCGCATCGATGTCGGGCGCTTTCCGTGCGCCTCTATCTATTTTCAATCTAAATCATTGAAACGATCTGTCATTGTATTTTGAAATTAATCAGGGTCTTCTACGCTGTTCTCAAGCCCACCTCGATTCGACCGTATTCCATTCGCCCGGAGTCGATCATGCTCGCCGCCTATTACGTGCACCGCCTGCTCGCCGACTACGACCTCGACATCATTCGCACCCGCGTCGACGCGCACGGCAAGATGTGGGAAGACGCGCCGACCAGTTGTTCAAGGGTGTCCAGCTGCGCGAAGTCGGGCGCCACGGCGCCACGGCGCTACGGAGAACGGCTACGCATCGCTTTATTTGTGGCGCAACGATTGCGTATTCGGCGCATTCGTGGCGGACGGGTGTTTCCAGGTCGTGACCGACAGCTTCGGGCGTCCAACCATCGATATTCAGATGGTGCTCGATGCGTGCAAGGGGCGCGCGTCGACGGCCCGCTTCGCTCGGCTGAACAGTGTCGATATCCAAGCGGATGCCGATCTCGATTTGACGCTCGCGCAGGAGACCGCGCACAACCGTGACGTGGCGATGCGACCGGGCGTCGTCGGGCAGTCAGCGTCGATCCGTCGCGCTGGAGGCTGACGCGTCCTGCTGTCGGAGCACGAACCGGACGATGGCGATACCGGTACCGTGTATCAGGTGCTGCATCTGGCGCGGCCGTATCTGGCTGTGCTCAAGACAGTGATATGTGTCCCAAAATTTCTAGATCACGCATTGCGATGTATAGCCTAGCAGCTCATTTTTGATAGTCGTCGCTTACGATGAAAGATAAGCGGTAACCAACGACTACTTCGCGTGGGAATTAATGAGAAAAGCCGTGTGGTCGCGACCCGTGATCCATGCAGGTTCACGCCCCCGGTCACTCCATGTGACACCCGTTTCTGGGTCCCGGAGTTTAGCAGGTGGCCTGGGGCGTTTCTGAAGACGATGTGGCTCGAAAATATCGCGAGAAGAAACTTGATATTCGGCGACCAAACGCTTGATGTCAGCGATGACGGCAGACCGCTCTTGAGCTTTGGCGTCTGCAAGCTGGGTGTTCAGAATTTCGCGTTCGCGACGCAGTTCTTTTTAGGTTGAAATTTCCGTACGTAGTAGAGATTGTTCATCGATGGCACCGGGGTAACCTCGGAAGTGGAGCCGGTCGCGAGCCAATGGAAATAGAGGAGTAAGTTGTCCGGTAATAGCCGCTTCAGCGATGAATGGGAGCCGCAGTCTTGTAAATCAGTATCTGGTCCAGGCAGACCCACGTGAGGAGCGCCGAGGCAATGATCGCTACTGTGAATGCAAGTGATCGCGAACGCGCACGGGCCAGTTTCCTGTTCGGCAACGCTTGTGGGCGTTCTCGGGTTATTCGTTTCAGATCTCCGACGCCGGCGGAAATCGGAAGCGTACGCGTGCTGACTTTGTCCATTGTGTTGAATCAAGTGGGATTCTGTGTCATCCGCATCCACTCATTGTGCGAGGAACTCAGCGGTGGTGACGTCTGCATGACGTTTCCCGAAGAGCTGTTCGGTGCACCAGCGGAATACGGGAGTCGGGCTGTTGGGCTAATGTATGTCAAAGCATTGGCCTGCCATACATGACAAATATTTGAACTGCCGATCAAGATGGGGACGTTATTCGGTTTAGCCATACGCGACCGGGAGATTCAAAGTACGTGCCGAACCGCACTAAACCAGCCTTCTTCAGGTGACACGTCATTTCAAAGCACACCATCACGCCCGGATCGTCATTTTCGAGAATGTCGACGTCGATAGAACGGATGCGAGGCTCATATTTCACGAGCGTTGCTTCCATCTGTTGCTTGAGCACGTGGGCCGACGCAGGCAGTGCCTTGTAGATGTTCGTCAGGTCTGGCAAGCCATAGTCTGGAAGATGTTTCAGCGCTCCGGCGCGGGTGTTGAGGATGCGCTGCACATTCTGTTGCACGCTCATACACTCGAGCGTTCGATCATCGTAAGCGTCAAGCGGCTCGCCGCCGATTTGGCCGAGCAGTAAGTCGTAGAGGGAGGGGCCTGTCTGCATGGTCTTCGTTTCTCGTTACGACGAGGCAGATGCCGGCGCTGCCGTATCGGCTGCACCGACGTTCCGATCAACGAAATCGATCGTCAGGGTACCGTCGGCGGAACTCGACAACACGATCTTCGCGGGGGCTGCACCTACCGCCATTCGGCTAAGCAGTTCACGGGACACGGTCGGCAGGATTCGCTGGTTGAGAATTGCATCGACGTTGCGGGCACCGGATTCGCGGGCGAGGCAAAGCTCGGCCATCGCGCCAATCAACGAGTCGTCGCAATTCAGTTCGACGTCGTGTTGTCGGCGCAGGCGTTCTGCGACCTTTACCAGCTTGAGTCGCACAATCGATGCAAGCGCGGTGACGTCGAACGGTCGATACACGAGTGACTGGAAGCGCGCCAGCAGGGCGGGCTGGAAGTGCGCGACAAGTTGCGGATGGATGGTCTCGAGCAAAGCCGCGTGTGCGATGTCTGGATTGTCGGTTGTGACCTCGTCGATCTGAGCGCTGCCTAGATTGGACGTCATCAGAATTACGCAATTGCGGAAGTCGATCTCGCGTCCTTCGCCGTCGCGCATCATGCCGCGGTCAAACACCTGGTAGAACATGTCGAGCACGTCTCGATGCGCCTTTTCGACTTCATCGAGCAGCACTACGCTGTACGGCCGCTGCCGCACGGCCTCGGTCAGAATCCCACCGCGACCATAACCGACATAGCCCGGCGGCGAGCCCTTCAGCTGCGACACCGTATGCGCTTCCTGATACTCCGACATGTTGATTGTCGTGAGTGCGGCTTCTCCTCCGAACAACAGATCGGCCAAGGCCAGCGCGGTTTCGGTCTTGCCGACACCCGATGGACCAGCGAGCAGAAAGACGCCGAGCGGTGCATTTTCATTTCTGAGACCCGCCTTGGCGGTCCGCAAACTCTCCGCGATAGCACCCAGCGCGTCATCTTGAGCGACTACGCGCGTTGCCAGTTGCTGTTCGAGTGTCAGTAAGCTTTGCAGTTCGTCTTCCACGAGGCTACCGACCGGCACGCCGGTCCATTCTGCGACGACACGCGCGATGGCGGCCGCGTCGACGTCCACGAAGACCAACGGGGCTTTGCCTTGCAGAGTGGAAAGCATCTGTTTCGCTTCGTCGAACTGTGCCCGGTCTGGCATGACCGATGCACCGTTATTCGACGCGCGATGTTCGTGAATCAGATGAACCAGCTCGAGTTCGCACGTATAGCGGGTTTGCAAGCTCGTCATCGCATTGCGTGCCTCGGTCAGCGCACTAGCAATGGCTTCACGCCGATCTTCGATACTGTTGATTCCAGCTTGGGTATCCGCGTCCAGGGTTGCTTGCTCCAATTCGAGAGCGGAAACCGCAGCACGGGCCCGTTGCAGTTCCGCGGGTGGAGATTCGAGACCCATACGCACGCGTGCGGCCGCGGTATCGATCAGGTCGACTGCCTTGTCCGGCAATTGCCGAGCAGGGATGTAGCGACGAGAAAGCTTGACCGCTGCCACGAGCGCTTCATCACCGATGTGCACGTTATGATATTTCGCGTAACGGTCCTTCAGGCCACGCAGCATCAGACACGCGGCTTCGTCGTCCGGTTCGTCGACCTTGATGACCTGGAACCGCCGTTCGAGCGCAGCGTCGCGCTCGAAGAACTGCTTGTACTCGGACCATGTGGTCGCGGCGATCGTTCGCAGTTCGCCGCGCGCGAGTGCAGGCTTGAGTAGATTGGCGGCATCGGCGCCGCCGGCCGCGTTGCCTGCGCCGATCAGTGTGTGGGCTTCGTCGATAAACAGCAAAATGGGTACGGGCGATGCCTGTACCTCATCGATCACGTTCTTCAGGCGTTGCTCAAATTCGCCTTTCACGCCGGCACCGGCCTGCAACAGACCGAGATCGAGCGTCAGGATACGCACGTCGCGGATCACATTCGGCACGTTCTCCTCGGCGATACGCAGCGCGAGCCCTTCCACGAGCGCGGTCTTGCCGACGCCAGGCTCGCCGACGAGAATCGGGTTGTTTTTGCGTCGACGCGCGAGCACGTCAACCATCTGCTGGATCTCGCGGTCACGCCCGAAGACAGGATCGATGTCGCCACGACGGGCTTTGTCGGTCAAATCGATCGCGAAGCGAGCAAGGGCCTCACCTTCGATGGACTGGCGAGGCGACGATGCCGCTGCGGCGGCGGTCTCGACCGCTCCCTGCACGTGGTCGCCGGGGGAGATCGGCGCGCGAGTGCTTGCCTCGGCTTCCGCTTCCGGCTCGACGCGGCTTTCGCAGGATCGATGTGCGAGACGTGGCAGGAGTCGTTCGATCTGTGCGCTGCTCACCGACAGCAGGGGCCAGGTATTCTGTGTACGAAGCACATGAGGCGTGTTGACGATCGCCTGCAACAGATTGCCCGAGCGGATGAATTCCTCGTCGCTTTCGGACGATACCTGCAGCCACGCATCCTGTAGCACTGTTGCCAGTTGCAGCGAGATCGCCGGCTTGCCGCGCAGGTTGCGGGGCAGATGATCAATCGCGGCAATCAAGGCATCCCAGACTTTCTCGATGTCGATCCCGTAGTTCCGAAGAATCGCCGGGACGTCGCCATCACCTGCCTCGATCAGTTTCGACAGCCAGTGCTCGACAGTAATTTCGTCCGTCATCCGGCCCTGACATAGACTTGCTGCCGCCTCGAGCGTTTTCGCGCAATGCGGATTGAGCCGGCGGAGCAGGTGAGTGGTATCTCGCGAGTTCATCGGGAAAGTTCGGTCACGAAGAGGAGCGGACAACGGAACACTCGGTCGTCCGCTCCCAGGTAGAAAAAAGCCAGCCTGAATCGCTCAGGCCGGCGAGGGAACCGCGAGAGGAGAGCGGTCTCACCACGCGATCAGACCAATCAGGACCGCTCGTTCCACGTGTCCTTGTGAACGATGTTGCCGTCCTTGTACGACCAGGTGATAGTTTCGTAGCGCAGCTCGACCTCTTCGAGGTGGTTGTGCTTCTCGTAGTCCGGGATCTTGATGTCGAGCATCTTCGGACGGACTGCGACGATCTTCACGTTGTCGAGCTTGGTGTTGAAGTACTCCTTCTCTTTGCCCGCGTCGTCGATCTTGTACCACTTGATCTCGACCGACTTCAGCGTCTGCCCGCTTGTCACCGCCTTGTACAGGTACGGCGTCGATGCGTCGGTTTCCTTCGTGAAGGTGATCGGTGCGTGGACACGCGTGCCCGTCAGCTTGCCCGTGTTGCCATCGGTCGGGATATGCACGCCGTGGTCGAATGCGACGACTTCGACGCTGCCTTCGCGGTCCTGAACCGTGACCGAACCCTTGATGTCGGCGCCACCATCGTCCTTGAACCACGCATATGCCGGAATTGCCATTTCCTTACTCCTGTTTGCACTACTAAATTCGCCCGGAGCTAGCCCTCGAGCTTGGAAACCCCGAAGCGGGGTGCTTCGGGGGCTAAACGTGAATCGCTACTTCCCCGAGTCAGGGACCAGCGTAATTTCCACGCGCCGGTTGCGGGCGCGACCTTCAGCCGTATCGTTACTGGCGATCGGGCGTGTCACGCCGTAACCTTGGATCGCAAACTGGGTCGCTGGAATGCCGGATGCGTCGATCAACCAATCCCGCACCGCTTGAGCGCGCGCCGTCGACAGCGTCAGATTGCTGTCTGGGTCCCCCGTGTTGTCGGTATAGCCGGCGATAAGAATGCGTTTGTCGGGGTGTGACTTGATCATCTCGATCGCGCCGATCATCGCGCGGTTTGAGCCGGGCTTCAGTTGTGCTTTTCCACTGTCGAATAGGGACATGCTATCGAGGGTAACTACGGCAGGCGGAGGCGGTGGCGGCACATAGGCTGCGATGGCGTCGTTCAGCGCCGGAATCAGTCCCGCGCCCCGATACATCCCGAATGACAGGCGCAGCGGAATGCCCGTGCGGGCATAGCGGTCGAGCTGATCCCGATCAGCCACAAGCGCCTGCAACGCATCCCGCTTCGCGGCATCATGATCAGCCGGGATCGTTGAGTAACGTCCGAGATCGGCGCCGATACGATTCAACAGAGCCTCATTGTTCTTGCCTGCGCCCCACGATGCAGCACCAGCCGCGCAGGCAAGCAGGGCGAGCGCATGAACGAATGCCGCCAAACGAGGGGGCATCCAGTATCGCCGCGGCATCGATTCGATCAGCGGCTGCGGGAGCGGCCACGGTGCCGGCGAGACGGCGGAGCTCGCCCGCATCACGCGGGTCTGCATTTCGACGTCGCGCTCCCATGGCTTGCTCGAATCGCTTGTGGGTCCGCAGTCGATCCAACCGGCACCAAACAACGTCCACGGCGCTGCCGGCTGCTGTCTGCCCGTCAGCGCGCCGAAAACCACTCGCTGCGTCCAGCCGATGATCGATGCCAGTGCAGCGGAACGCATTGCGGCGGCACGAGTGTCGTTTGCGTGCGGAATCTCATTTTCAGCCGCGCGGATCACCGGCTCGAAACGGTCGCCACCTACCAGGTGCGTGGCCGAGAACACGCCGTACCACTCAGGCGTCGAGAGGCCGAGGTGGCCGGAAGTGAGCCGCTGGTAGACCGCCACATACCCAGGAAGCCGTGTACCCGACATTCGCGCGGCGTCGGCGACTGCTTGCCGTACAATATGCAAGTTTTGCGAAAGTACATCCGGGTCCACGTGCAGAGCGGGCGCGACCGAGAGTAAGATCCCGTCTGGATCCCGTCCGTCGCGCCATTGCTTAACCGCCACCGCCATCCGAGGCAAATCCTGCGGGCGGTCGACGCGCAGCCAAATGCCCCCGTCACCGACATGTGCGTGCCGAATTTCTCCAGGTCGATCGAATAGCGCGGGCAAACCATCCCCAGTTACCATCACGAGCGGCATGCGTGTCCGCAGCTTCACCGGAATGTCCGCCGTCGCGGTGCCCAACGCGGCCAGTACGTACGCGCTCTGGTCACGTGCGCGGGCAAGTCTGCGGGCGTACCACCCGATCATCGCGAGTGCGACGACACCGACAATGATCGAGAGCGTCCACGAGACAGCGGAACTGAGTGGAAGTACCAGCCAGATCACCGCGAACACCAGCATGGCCGCGAGCGCGACCATGAGCCGGGACGGATAGCCGAGCCCTTCGTGGCCACGGTCAGGCGCACGCGTCGCCGCTGCGGAGAGAACGGGCAGGTCAGATTTCACGGGCGAACAGCCTTTGCGGCCACAAGATGCGCGAGTTGCACGTCGAGCGCCGTCGACCAGACGCCCCAAACGATTGCCGCGGCAACGAGGGCGAGCCCGGCAATTGCCCACGGCGACAGCCGGTAAAACCAGTCAGAGAGGCGCCGCCCGGCCCGATCCGCGATGAACGGACGATCGGAGGTCGGGCGCAGTGTTTCCAGCCTGGCATTCAGTGACGCGATCAACGCCGTCCGCTTGGCTTCGCCCTCACGGGCATACCGACCAACAAATCCCATTCCGATGATCGCCGAGTAGCATTCGAGCAGGGCGACTGGTGGCGACGGTTCGCGCATGCGAGCGTCAAGTCGCTCGAACACCCGCTCACCGGCCTCGTGCAAGTTGAATTGTTCGACCTGCAGCGGTTTGTTTTCCCATTCGGTTCGGGATTCGACCGGCAGGTGCCGCAGCGCTGCCTCGTCGAGCAGCCCGCACTGTGCGACCAGCGCGTCGTGACGAATGTCGTCCGGAAAACCGCGTCGCTCCAGTGCGTTCGCGAACTGCTCGACAAGCTGCTTGCACCGTCCGCGCAGTGCAACTGCGTCCTGGACCTGTCCACCGGAGGCCAGGGTCGTGACCAGCAGGGCGGTATCGCGCAGCAGGTCACGAATCCCCTCGCCGGACTGGCTACCTGCCCCTGCTGCGCGCGGCACTAGGGACGTCTCGTTTCGATTGGGAGTCAGGGTTTTCATGAGCGCAGCACTGCGTAGAGCTCGAGCGAGGCGTCCGGCACTGCCGTGGAGAGGTAGATCTGGCAGGCTCGCGCCGCAAGCATCTTCGTATGCAAGGGACTGGTCGAGTCGAGCACGAAGTAATGATTGTCCAGGCGTACCGGGATGGCGGACGGCACGCGCTGAACAACCTTGAGCGGGACGCCGAGCAGCGCCGAGTTGATGATGTGCTCGATGTCGTCAGGTGCGCCGATCTTGCAAAGCCGCGGAAACTGTTCGACAAGCTCGAAGGCGGGCATCGGTGCGTTGACCGACAGGTACCAGTCCGCCGCGTCTGCGACGATTCGCTCGTCGAGGAACTGGCCGGTCCAGGTGGTTGGTCCTTTGCGGGTGAGACCGATCGACACGACTCGTGACGGAATGATGGCGTCGAGCAGATCGCGAATCATCGATTCGAGTTTTGCGAACACCTCGTCTGCGCGGGCATGGTCGTACGCCGGAATGTCGGTGAGCTGCGCCCCGGTTGAGAACGTCATCAGCGCACTTGCCAGCTGCGCGAGCGTTGCATACAGGTGTTCGGGCGACCGGCCGGGATGGGTGACAAAGAGGCGTAATCGCGGCCAGGCGGCATGAATACAGTGCAGCAGCCAGAAGAGTTGTACGTCAGCCACGCCATATTCGGCAACTTGCTCGATACGCTCGCTGCGGCGTGCGCCTAGCGCGAGGCTCTTCGCTTGCAGGATGTCCGCCAGACGATTGATCCGCTCAAGGTGCAGCGGGTGACCGCCGAGTGTCAGGCAAGGCGGCACGAACCTGTGATCGACCTGGAATTGGCCGTTCGATCCGCGCGTCAGTCGCGCGATCGCGCAGACCGTGTCGTCGGCGTGCGATTCGAAGTCAAACAGGAGTCGCACGGCATGTCGTTGGGCAGCGATTTCGGCCTCGGTGGTTCCATTCTGGTCCGTTACCTTGACGAATTCACGGTACGAACGCCGCGGACGGGCGAGCGAGGTCTCGTCGAATCGGCAATTGCTGCCGTTCGCGTCCGGTAGTGCAAGCGCTGCGAGTACGACGACGCTTTGAACGTCCATCGGCACGCCTTGCGTCAAATCACGTGCCGAGGGCAGCGAATCGGCGATGGTCGTATCGATCGGGGTGCCATCCGGAAAGCACAGCTTCAGACGGGTGAGTTTCAGGCGGCCCGTTGCGAGCGCTTCTTCGTCGACCTCGACGGCAAGCGTACCCCACGGCTCAGCAATTGCCGCGGATGCGTACTGGCGTAGTGCAAATTCAGTCCATCTGTCCTGCTGCTGAAAATGCTGCTGCGTCAGGATTAGACCCTCGTGCCAAAGTGGCTTCTCAATTCGCATGGTCTCTTGTCTCTTGTGTGGCGCGTCGGTTTGCTATTCGGTGCAACGGCGTAACCTATACACGAATTTCCAAGAAAGATGCAACCAATTACGCCAAATCCTACTAGTTTGGTTTACTAATGACTGCTGCGCGCCGTGTGAAGAAACGTCAAATTGTGAGGATGATTGTTTTTAGATAATTTGTTTTATAGATAATTATGCGTGTTGCAGAAAGGAAGGCCAATCAGCAATTGGCAAATCTGGTAGACCGTTGTTCTGCAAGGGTTTTGCGGAGGTGGTGGGCCGATGGAAACGATCTTGCCGAGATTTGAATCTTCATCTTTTTAAGATAAATGATCGCTTCGAAGTGGAAAAAGAATTTTGAGATTTGATGGTTTGTGACATTTAAGCTCGATGAAGTGGATCCGACGAGCTTTGACGACTCCCGGGTTTACCGTGTATAAGTGCCATGCGATTTCGCCGTACGAACGGGGGCCACACGATGAGGCATCGATTGGGACGTGCTGCACATGACTTGCATTACACACGTGCGCGCTGCATCGAAGAGATGCATCATCGTGCACGAATGGTTCGTGCGCCTGCCCAATGCTTGGCCATTATCAATTAAGGATTGCAAATGGATAGCTTCCAGAGAGAGATTCCGAAAAGTCGCGTTTCAATTACCTTGGATTTGCATACGGGTGGGGCTCAGAAGAAGGTCGAGCTGCCATTGAAGCTGCTGGTTGCGGGTGACTTCAGTGCGGGCCGTGAACATGCGCCCCTGGCTGAGCGCAAGAAGACGAATATCGACAAGAATAACTTCGATGCGGTCTTGGCCGACTACGCGCCGGACCTCAAGATCGCCGCGGAAAATACCCTAGCCGGCGATGGCACGGAGCTGCCGGTGAATCTTTCGTTCCGCTCGATGAAGGATTTCGAGCCGGAGCAGGTCGCTCGCCAAATCCCCGAGCTGCAAGCAATGCTGGCGATGCGCAATCTGTTGCGGGATCTTAAATCGAATCTGCTCGACAACGGCACATTCCGTCGTGAGTTCGAGAAGATTCTGAAGGATAAGCGCCTCACCGACAAGCTGCGTGGCGAGCTGGCGCAGATCGTGACGGCAGCTACGCAACAGGAAGGTCATGCCTGAGCGCGGCCGGCCCAAGAAGGCCGTTACCGCCTCCCGCAACCACGCAGCCATACGAAACGGGACTGAGAGAACCATGAAACAGAATGAAGCAAGTCAGGGCGCATCGGAAACTGTGGTGCTCGAGAATGACAGCGTCTACGCCGCGCTGTGCGACAAGATCAACCTGAAGCCGGTCGCCGAAGCGCGGCCGCTCGAAGCGTTTCGCGATAACGACACGTTGTCGGAAGCATCGGCCGATGAGCGTGTTGCGCGCGGCATGGACGCGCTGCTCAACCTCATTGCGAAGGAAAGCAAGCCGGTCGACCGTCTGGACAAGTCGCTGCTCGACTTCTATATCGGCCAGCTCGACCGACAGATCAGCCGCCAGCTCGACGCGGTCATACATACATCGGAGTTCCAGGCGCTCGAAGGTCGCTGGCGCGGTCTGAAGATGCTGGTCTCGCGCACCGACTTCCGCAAGAACGCGAAAATCGAAGTGCTCGACGTGTCGAAGGATGCGCTGCAGCGCGATTTCGAGGATACGCCGGAACTGATTCAGAGCGGTTTGTATCGCCTCACATACATCGAAGAATACGACACGCCGGGCGGCCAGCCGATCAGCGCGATGGTCAGCGACTTCGAGTTCACGCATTCGCCGATGGACGTCGCGCTGCTGCGCAACATCTCGAAGGTTGCGGCCGCCGCGCACATGCCGTTTATCGGTGCCGTGGGCGCGGCATTCTTCGGCAAGAAGTCGATGGAAGAAGTCGCTGCCATTCAGGACATCGGTAACTACTTCGATCGCGCCGAATACATCAAGTGGAAGAGCTTCCGCGATACGGACGATGCGCGTTATGTCGGCCTGACGATGCCGCGCGTGCTCGGCCGCCTGCCGTACGGCAAGGACACGACGCCGGTGCGTGCCTTCAACTACGAAGAGGCAGTGAAGGGGCCGGACCACGACAAGTATCTGTGGGTGAACGCATCGTTCGCGTTTGCGGCCAACATGGTTCGCAGCTTCGTGAGCAACGGCTGGTGCGTGCAGATCCGCGGCCCGCAGGCAGGTGGCAAGGTCGAAGACCTGCCAGTGCACTTGTACGACCTCGGCACGGGCGTGCAGCCGAAGATTCCGACCGAAGTGCTGATCCCGGAAACGCGCGAGTTCGAGTTCGCGAATCTCGGCTTCATTCCGCTGTCGTTCTACAAGAATCACGACTTCGCATGCTTCTTCTCGGCCAGTTCGACTCAGAAGCCGGCGCTGTACGAGACGAAGGAGGCGACGGCCAACAGCCGTATCAACGCGCGCCTGCCGTACATCTTCCTGCTGTCGCGTATCGCCCACTACCTGAAGCTGATCCAGCGCGAAAACATCGGCACGACCAAGGACCGGCGTTTGCTTGAGCTCGAATTGAACAACTGGATCAAGGGGCTCGTGACCGAGATGAAAGATCCGGGCGACGAGCTGCAGGCGTCGCACCCGCTGCGTGAAGCGAAGGTGACGGTCGAGGACATCGAGGACAACCCGGGCTTCTTCCGCATCAAGCTCTTCATCATCCCGCACTTCCAGGTCGAAGGCATGGACATCGGTCTGTCGCTGGTGTCGCAGATGCCGAAGGCAAAGGGCTAACTGCTAGCCCTTGATGAATCGCTCGCCGGGGGCCGCAAAGATCCCGGCGCTGCATTCCTGATATTACGCATGTAGAGGAATCTCCGGATGTCGATGGCCTGGTCTTCACTGGTCTGTGTGCAGAACGTGCATGAGCAATCTGGCTCAGCCTGGTTGCTTGAGCTCGCGATAACTTCGCCGGCGGATCGCGCACACCTTTTGAAGGTTCGGGTATTGGCCATGCGTCGCGACACGGCATTTCTTGATGCCAGAACCATGCCGGAGACCGCGTGATGTTGTCCGGGTTGCTAAAAGCATTATTCCCATCGCGTGACCCCGAGCAATTGACCCGCTCACGTCTCGAAGTGTGGGACGGCTGGTTACAACCTCCTAGCCCCGATAATGCAATCGGCCGCGATCCTGGCTACGAAGACGCGTTCTTCGAACTCAAGGATGAGGCGAACAAGCTGTCCGGCATCGACGACAGTCTGATTGTCCGTTCGTGCGAGCAGCTCATCAAGGAAACCGGCAAGGATCTGCGTCTCGCCGGTTATTACGCCGGGGCGCGCCTGAGGCAGGACGGGCCGACTGGTTTTGCTGACGGACTCGAGCTAGCCGCTGCCCTTGTTGACCGTTTTGCGGACGCGGTACTACCCACGCGCGCTGAGGCGAAGAAGGGCGCACTGGAGATGCTGGCAACCGCGCGCACGATCGAGCTGCTCGACAGCCGTGGAGAATTTGCGCCGGCCGATCTTGAACGAGCACTTGCGGCACTCGACGTGCTTGTGTCACGTACTGCAACATGGCCGGAGCCTTCCCGCCCGAACCTGCAGCCACTCATCTCTCGCTTCGAACGCAAGGATGAGTCGCAACGCCGCGTTGATCCGGATACCGCAACGCCGCAAGCGGTTGCGACCGCCTTTGCCTCGGCAGGTACGATTGTCTCGACCCGCGATTTACTCGACCAGGCGCGCACGATGTCGGTATGGCTGCGCGACCAAGAGAATGGCTATCTGCCTTCTGTTCGGCTTGTGCGGAGCGTTCGTTGGGACACCTTGCACGAAGTGCCGCCGGCGGATGCGGCTTTGCACACGCGTTTGATGGCGCCGCGCGGAGAATTGCGTCAGCAGATGAAGCGGCTCGTGCTGCAGAAGCAGTGGCATGAACTGCTCGAGCGTGTCGAAGGTGCATTCATGGAAGGCGTGAACCACCTGTGGTTCGATCTGCAGTATTTCCAGCATGTGGCACTTGATCACGTCGGTACGCCCTATAACACCTGGCGTGAGTTGCTACGCGCGGATTTTGCGCTGTTCCTCGAACGGTTGCCTGGCATCGAACGCCTGGCGTTCAACGATGGCACCTCGTTCGCGGACGATACGACACTTGAATGGATTGCACGGCACGCAGTGGTACGCGATCTGGATGCGGGCGAGGGTGTCGCTCCGCTCCCCGTATCCGCCGACATCGAAGACGGTTCTACCGGCGACTGGCCGGAAATCGAAGTACAGGCACGGGAGCTGGCCGGACGTGAAAGCGTTGAGGCTGCGTTTGGCTGGCTGGAAGCGTTGCCAGGTCTCAGGACGGAGCGGCATCGGTACCTGCAGCGGCTCGTGATGGCTCGCCTTGCTGATCACGCGGGGCGTGCAGACACGGCACTCGCTCTGCTTGCGGAACTCGATACGGCTGCGGGGTCGCTGCCGCTCGTTCGCTGGGAGCCTTCGCTTGTCTTCGAGGTCAAGCATCAATTAATCCGGGTACTGAAGGCCATGGCCAATCGCAAGGATGCAGACAAGCCGCTGCTTGCACGCCGCATCGGCGAACTGCAGTCCGAACTCATCGTGCTCGACCCTGCTCGCGCACTCACCCTTTCGTAACAAGGCTCGCGATGGAAAACGACGATCGTATCCTGCGCTACTACGAAGCCGAGATGCGATATTTGCGCGAGTCGGGTGGGGCGTTCGCAAAGGCCCATCCAGATCGAGCGCGTATTCTTGGTCATGATCGAGCAGGTGAGCGCGATCCCTACGTCGAGCGATTGTGGGAAGGCTTCGCATTTTTGTCTGGACGACTCCAGCAAAAGCTGGATGACGAGCGGCCCGAGTTGACGGAAGCCCTTGTTGGCTTGTTGTGGCCGCACTATCTGCGGACGGTTCCGTCGCTGTCCATCGTCGAACTGATTCCGTTGACGGAAACGCTTCAGGGAACGGAGGTGGTCGCCGCAGGTCTGCCGGTGCGCTCAACGCCCATCGTCATTCCACCGTCACCTGCCGACGAGGAGCAAACGTCAAGGGCAGTCCAGTGTCTTTATCGCACCACACAGCCCGTTTCGGTGCAGCCGCTGTCGCTGACTCACGCCGGACCAGCGGTACGAGAAGACGGCCGATCGGTCATCCGGCTTGGGTTCGAGCTGAGTCCTTCGGCGAATCGCAGTCGGCTCGATCTTTCGCGTTTGAGCTTGTATCTGAATGCGGATCTTCCGATCGCGTCGGCGATGCACCTCGCGCTCACGCGCCACGTTGATTCGATCTGGTGGCGGAATCCCGAGATGCGTGATGGCGAAGCGAGTCGGCTGTCTGACGTCACGATCGAGCCGGCTGGGTTTTCCCGTGATGAGGCACTGTGGCCAAGGACTGAAGGAACATTTTCCGGACATCACTTGCTGCTTGAGTACTTCGCATTCAGGGAAAAGTTCTTGTTCGTCAATCTATGCGGACTCGATGTCACGAAGCTTCCGTCTGATTCATCTCGTTTCGAGCTCGAGATTTTCTTAACGCAAGCATTTCCGAGGGATCAGCGCTTCAATGCCGCTAACGTGCGGCTTTTTTGTACGCCGGTGATCAATCTGTTCGACCTGGACGCCGAGCCGATTGTCACAAATCACCACGAGACGGAGTATCGGGTTGTGCCGATGGCGCACCAGAATGTGTATGTCGAAACCTGGTCGGTGGATGCAGTCGAGTCGTTCGACCATCAGACAGCCGAGCGGCTGGAGTATGTACCGTTCGCCTTATTCCGTCACCAAGGATGCACACTCCGGTATGACGCCGCGGCGCGATATTTCCATACACGTTTACGGTCGAGCGCATCGGGAGTACGCGAAGCGTGGGTGACACTCGGTGGTCACGCGTGGGAAACGATGGCGGACCTGCCAGAAGAAAGCCTCTCGCTTCGCGTGACCGGCACCCACGGGATGCTTCCACGCAAGAGCCTTCGTGAGACGAGTCTGGTAGAACTTGTTGCGGATACGGCGAATGTTGCGGCAGTGCGCAATCTCGTCGCGCCGTCCACGCCACTCCACCCGCCCGTCGGGGACCGATTCGAATGGCGGGGCCTGTCACATCTCACGCCAAACTTCCTGTCGTTGACGAACGCGGAGGTACTGCGCAGCGCGTTGGCGCTGTACGACTGGGCAAACGAGGAGCTGAACTGTCGACGGCTTGCTGGAATCCTGAAAGTGAGACAGGAGAGGGTCGAGGAGGTGAGGGCCGGCTCGATCGAGTGCGGCGTACGAATCGAAGTAACGCTCGATTCTCTGGCCTACTCAGGGGAGGGGGATCTGATGCTGTTTGGCGAAATGCTGCACCACTTTTTCGCACTCTACGCAGAATTGAATGTGTTCACGAGGCTCGCGATCGTGAGTCTGCCCTCTCAGGCGCGCACTGAATGGCCGCGAAGCAAGGCCGAGCGGGGGCCGCTATGAACTTGCACGACCTGTCGAATCTCGATCCGCTCGTTGCAGCATTGCTTGCGCGTGCGCCGCAGATGAACTTCATGCAGCTGTGCCGACTGCTCGAGGAGCGTATGCCAGACCGCTTGGGCTTCGCCAGGCTGGATACTCTGGAGCAAGAGCCCGTGCGCTTCCGGCCGCGACCGCGTGTCGGTTTTCCCGCAGGCGAAATTGCGTCTGTCGAATTTGACGACGAGCGTCGCGACGTGCCGCCAACGGTGCGTACGACGTTCATGGGATTGTATGGCGTTGACGCCGCGATGCCGTCGCACCTGATCGACGACATCGTGTTGCGCGAGGAAGGGCACGAGGCAGTCGAGGCTTTTCTTGATCAATTCAACCACCGCTTTGTCACGCTGCTGTATCGGACCTGGAAGAAGTATCGCTATCCGGAGAGTTTCCGATCGGGTGGGAGCGACGGTCATTCGCATAATTTGCTGAATCTCGCGGGTTTTGGCTGGGGGGATAAGCCGCGGCGTGCAAGTCTGCCGGACTCGCGGATGCTGGCGCTGGTCGGTTTGCTCGTCCAGAAGACCCGCACGCCAGAGGGATTGACCGGCGTCATTGCGCTCGCTGCTCCTGGTGCGGAAGTCCGCATCAGCGAATTCTGGTCAATTACCGCACAAGTTGCCCGGCATCAGCCGCTGACATCGGCTTCAGAAGACGCCATCGATGTAGCAGGGCGCCGCGGACTTGGCGGCGGCTATGTGCTGGGGAGGCGCATTGCATATCGCAGCCGCGCTGTGTGCGCGACGCTGTGTCCCGCAAGCGCGCAACAAGCCCAGGATCTTTTGCCTGGTGCTCCCTTTCATCGAGAGCTGATGGCACTTGTCTATCTCTACGTCGGGACGAAGGTTGACGTGCATCTGCGTATGGAAGTCTCGTCGAGGCTCGCGCCCAGGCCGACTATCGGGGCGGCCGATATTAGTGTCGCGCCGCGCCTTGGATGGACGACCGTGCTACCAACGGCTCAAGAGCGAACGATCAGCATTGGTCTGGGAATCTACGAGGCAACACCCGCGCCCGCGGCGAATGCATACGTGAACTTACAGCAGGCGTGATCGATGAGTCCAGTGTCCTTCCGTCTTGTCACCGCAGCCACTACGTCCGTCCTGCTGCTAACTGCATGTGGCGCGTGGCAGGCTATTTCAGATACGTCGTCGAGTGCGTGGAATTCGGTGTTCTCCGACAACATCAGGGTGCTGAATGTTGATCTAACCGCCGTTGACGCGTTGGACCCTGATGAGCATGGACGGGTGGCGCCCGTTACCGTGCGTGTTTATCAACTCAAGGACCGCAAAGCGTTTGACGATACGTCTTTTCCCGAATTGCTCAAAAGCGACCGGACGTTGCTTGCTCACGATGTGTTGGCGGGCATGGCGTCGGTGTTGAATCCGGGTGCTTCGGTGAGCCTGTCGCAGCCGATGCAGGGCGACACAAAGTACGTTGCCGTCGTTGCGTTCTACCGCACGGCTGGTACTTCTGGCACCTGGAAGCGCGTGATCGACAGAAAGAGGCTCGATGCCGAAAAGCCGCTAAAGCTTACGCTCAACGAAGAGGCGATCGAGTTGCAGGACGATGCGTCGAGGACACGGAGAAGACCGCCATGAAACATCTTTCTGTTACCAGCAATACAGTGAGTCAATGTTCCAATTTTATTAAATGTCGGATTCCTAATATAGCTGCTGTCAGGCATCGTCAAATTTTAGGTGGTCTGATGGAATTTGCTTCCGAGACTTGATGTACTTGTGAGAAGTTGACGGGGTTGCGTCTCCAACCTTTTGACGGGCAACTTTGTCAGTGTGAAACCACTCGATCCTACGGTGACCATGCAAACTATCCAGGACGTGCTCACGCACCCGAGCGCGATCGTCACACAGCCTCTTCATCTCGAGATAGCGACGCTGCAGTCGCCAGTTTCGGTGTTTTCGTTTGTCCTTACGGAAGAGATGAACACGCCGTTTGTTGCGGAAATCACTGTTACGTCGAAGGACAAGCACATCGACGGTGCGGCCGTGGTAGGGCATCCGGCCATCTTCACGATTGAAGAACATGCGTCGGTGCCGTCATTGTCCGAATTGATCAATCCTTTCCAGCATGCAGCGCGCACGGTGCACGGCATCGTGACGCAGTGGACACGGATCAACACATCGCGCGATGAGGCGACTTACCGGTTGCATCTCAAGCCGCGTCTCGCATTGCTCGAGCAGGTACATGATTCGGCGGTGTTCCTGGACCGGTCGTTTCGCGAACTGCTGACCGACACGATCATCGATCGCGAACTGTTCCAGTCCTACGATGTCGAGTTCGAACTGGATGGACTTGATGCGAAGCTGGACCAGACCGTCATGTACGAGGAGACGGTTGCAAATTTCATCGACCGGCATTGCAGGCGTGCGGGGGTCTTCTATTACTTCAAACACGCAAAGAAGGAAGACGGACCCCAGCGGGACACGCTGGTGTTCAGTAACACGGCGCGTGGGTATATGCGGGCACTCGAGGTTCCGCTTCTACCGAATTCGGGGCTTGTAAGCTGGCATGAGGCGATTCTTGAAATGGGCGTGACGCGCTCGCTCGTGCCGCAGACCGTACGTGAATGGGATCACAACTACCGGCAGCCGGATGATCCGTTGCTGGTCGAGTCGGCCGTGGCGGAGAAGGGCGATCGCTCGGTGTACGGCAGCGTTAACCGCAGCATCGAGCATTTCCATTCGACCGACGAAGGGCAGGCGCTAGCGGATGCGCGACGTGACGAGCTGATCACGCGTCAGACACGTATCGCGGGCAAGAGCAATGTGATGGGCATGATGCCGGGTATGGTGGTGCGCGTGATAAACGACGTCGCGCCCGAAGCGCCGCATGGCATCGTGATCACGAAGCTCGTCACGACAGGCAGCCGCAAGGAGTCGGTGACCAATCAGTTCGAGGCGATCCCGTCGCATCAGACCTACCGGCCCGACTACGTGCCGGAACGGCATTGGCGCTGGGTGGCCGGTGCACTTATTGGCGTCGTGGAATCCGGCGACGACCAGCCGTACGCGTGGATGGATGAGTATGGTGGTTACCGGGTGAGGTTGCTGTTTACGAGGCACACCGGCAAGCGCGGCACCAACAGCATGTCGTTGCGCTTGCTGCGCACGTCGGCCTCGTATCAGGGCGGTCTGCATGTTCCCTTGCTACCGAATACGGAAGTCCGCGTCATTGCGACCCAAGGGAATTGCGATCGCTTACTGATCGCTGGCGCCACCCACGACTATGCGCGGCGGGATCTGGTGCATGGCAAGGAGGGCTGGTATAGCCGTGCGGTGTTCCGCTCGCCACTGCTTGGCAACAAGCTGCGCTTCGAGGATTTGAAGGATCACGAGGGCATCCGTCTGGCGACGGTGTTCGGGCAGTCGTCGCTGAACATGGGCTACCTGGTCGACCGCGAGAAAAACAAGCGCGGTGAGGGCTTCGAGCTCACCACAAAGAACTGGGGCACGGTGCGAGCGCCGAAGGGACTATTCGTTTCGGCAGACGCGGCAGGCGGGTCCGAGACGCCGCACCTCGATATGCCCGCCGCCGTTGCGCAACTCAAGGTTGCATTGCAACGCGTAACTGATCTTGCCGCTGCGACGGCGCAAGTCAAAGCCGACCCAGCGGACCGCGCAACGCAAGCGGCACTACTCGACAGCCTGAATCAACTTCGCGACGCGGGGCTGCTTGCGAGCGCTCCCGGCGGCATGGCGTTCGTGACACCGAAATCGACGCAGCACTCTGCGGGCGAGAACGTGATTGTTACCGCAGGCCAGGACATGGACGTGAGCGTTGTCAGACGACTACGCATGGTGGCGGGCGATCTTATCTCGCTGTGCGCGCATAAGCTCGGCATCAAGATTTTCTCGAAAGGAAAAATCGAGCTGCAGGCGCAGCGCGCTGCAATGGACCTCTTTGCTGACGATCAATTACACGTGTCGAGCGCCAACGCGAATGTACTCGTGAACGCTAAGACGAAGGCGATGGTGGCCAGCGGCGGTGCATCAATGACTATCGAAAACGGCAATGTCGTCTTCAACTGTCCGGGTGAATTCCGTATCAAGGCAGCCTCGTTCACGTTCGAAGGGCCCGGCCATACCTCTGTCGACTTGCCACAACTGCCGGTGAGCGACTACCAGCCTAACGCCAGATACAGCCACACACAGTAACGATCATGATTATCAGCCCCCCCTTTTTGCCCGCATCTGGCCTCGTGGCCCCGACCGGGACGAACCCTGATCCGATGATGGACGAGGTGGACAAGTTCGAATGTGCACATGGCATTTATCCAATCGCCTTTGATCGCCGCTGGCATTGTGGCGTACATCTTCAGCCCAGTACGCAGGGCAAGGTGTATGCGATTGCAGACGGCGAGGTCGTTGCTTATCGGGTCTGTCAGCGTGGGATCGACGAGGGGCCGACGACCGATCCGAAACGCCCATTGATCAGCAATGCAGGATTTGTGTTGCTCAGGCATACGACTGAGACCGGTGAAGGGCGCACGCTGACGTTCTATTCGCTGTATATGCATCTGCTGTCACTGAACGAATATGGAAAGGCTGGCGCGAGCGACGCAGATCTACCCGAATTCCTGCGCAAGCCGACTGGCCCGACGGATAGGGGCCAGGTGACGCCTGCGGTTTCGGGGGATGGTAAGAGGGTCCGGCGCAAAGATGTGTTGGGGTGGCTTGGCCAATATGAAGGTATGCCGCATTTGCATTTCGAAATCTTCATGTTGCCGGCGGATTTCGACGTATATTTCGGACGCACTCAACTGGGTAACGGCGCACCTACCCAGCCTACTGGAACAGATTGGTGGGGGCACGCGTATTTCGTCATTCCCGCTGGCACCAAGTTTCATCGTCTGCCTGAGAAGGCCGACACGCACGGCAAGTTGAACGGAATCGAATTCAAGCCAGGTCAAGAAGGCGAGAACACCTCCCTGCCGCTGCTAGTCGAGACTTACTTCGGCCTCGGTTCGAAATACACCAATTCCTGGACCGTTGCACCAGACGGCACTCGTACGCTTCTCACGCCGCAACCCGCCGAGGAAAAGGGCTACGAATACGATCTGTACACGCGTGCTGCGGCACTCTATTCGTCATGTCCAAGCGACGGCTACGAGCTACTGCGTTTTGGTCGCATCTTGTTCAAGCACCCAAAATTGGATGCCGATGCACGCGTGACGTGGATAAAGGTCAATTGGGCGGCAGATAAGGCCGGCTACGTAGATGTGAATGATTCAAGTATTCACAAGTTCTCGGATGCGGACTTCCTGTCTTTTACGGGTTGGCAGAAAATCAACGAGGGCAATACACCGTTCGGCAGTGACGGGATGTGTGATATCGATGCACTGAAGAAAATAGTGAATGATGCCGCCCCGCACGAAGTATCAGCGAAGTCGGGGGAAACGACCGAAGCACACAAGGCGAGCGTACTCTCGGCCTATGTCAAAGGCAACGACCGGGTGCGGCAGCAGTTAAGTGGCCTTATCTGCAATGCGCCGAGCGAATGGGATAGTACAAACAACGAGGAGCGCTATGCAAGGCTTCTCGACGAAGGTGGGTTCTATCACGATAACGACAAGGGTTACAACGATTTCATGAGGCATCTGAAGGACGTTCAGTTTTGGAACAAAACTGGACTACCGGCAGGGCAGAAGCTGTGGTTTTTTCATCCTCTTGCGTTTATTCGGCATTTCAGACGGTGCGGCTGGCTATCGTCGTCCGAACTCTCGTGCATCTATCCAGATAAGCTCTATAGACGTAAAGAAACGCCAGATCCAAATGCCAGGAGAGAACAATATCGAATATTCCTCAATCACGGAATGCGAAAATATCTGATAAGCACGCCAACGAGGATGTCACATTTTCTTGGTCAAGGGGCCGTGGAGTCATTCATGCTTGCTCGCATGGTGGAGGCGTCCACCACCCATTTTTCGGCGAGTCTTCAATCTGAGGAAGGTGGTTGTTACAATAACAAAGATGATCGCTATTTCGATTATCTTGAAGGGCGAACAGATCTTGGAAATGTCGACGCTGGCGACGGGATTAAATTCCGAGGTCGCGGCATGAAACAACTTACCGGGCGAGTGAACTATGGCAGCTACTGGGTGTACCGCGGCTGGCTAGATACGTCGTCATTCGACAAAAATTGGTGGGAAGATAAAACGCGCCGCCGACCAATTATTGCCGCCCCCCAACAAATTAGCATCGTTCCCTTCAACTGCATTGATGCAGGTTGGTGGTATTGGACGGCGGGTGCCGCAAGCAATAAATTTGTCACGATTAATTCATCGATTAAAGAGCTTGACATTTCCTATCAAGCGATTTTCTCTGTATCTCGATCTATTAATGGGGTAAATAAAAAGACGAAGAAGCCAAATGGGCTGGATGAACGTATTGGTCACACCCAGCGAATTTCAAAGATAATAATGGATGTGCTTTGAAAAATACAAATGCTGTCATATTTTTTATTTTAATCAATTTTCCCTGGCTTGCGTCGCCTTTGTATGCGCAAAGTCTTAAATTTAACGGTGGAATGGAGGTTCGTTTGCCGTATTACGAAAAAAAGCGAGCCAATCCAGATGGTTCTGGGTCCGTGTGTGTAGATGTGAATAGGCTGAAAGTTATGGCGACCATATGTCTATACAATAAAACTTCTGACAAAATCTCTCAAGACAATGGATTTGTTAAATATGGGGAGCTTTCTGCGGAAGGTAGAAGTAGGATTTTTCCAATTCCTGATGATGCCTTTGTATATTTGGAGGGGGGGTATAGTACGATCTATGAAATAAGAAAGGAAAAAATTGGCGATTTTATCGTATATGAAGCTGAAAATACACTCTGCGACGTTTCTGAAACTGCAGAAAAACGTCCCGCAGTCTGCTATGCGGCAGCATTGGTTCCATCAAAAAAATCCAATTCGCCTCCTGCGATTTTTGTTTCCGCCGTTATTGAGCAGCCGCCCACTCCTGGTGGAAGGCTTAGCAAAAAAGCAGAGGATAAAGTGAATTCGATAAAAGAAATCATTAAATCCATAAGTGTCGGAAAGTAGCCGCAAAGAGAAAGCAAAAAATGAAATCTCCGATTCGTAAAGGCGACAAACTCGAAAACGGTGGCGAAGTTACCGATGGTTCACCGTGGGCGATATTCATGGGAAGGCCGCTTGCCCGCAAGGGCGACGAGGCGAATTGCAATCTGCATGGCTCGACCTTTATCGACGAGGGCGCCGACAAGTTTCCTGATCGCGACGGCAAGCTATTCGCGCTGGACGGTCATCGCTGTGCATGTGGTTGCCGGTTGAGCTCGTCGCTGCCGAACGTCAACTTCGAATAATGCCCGTCGACCTTTCTCGGGCCGGACGCCCAAGCCCCTATCCAGGTCGCCCACGCTTCTGGCCGTGGTGGTTTTGCATCTGGCTGGCTTGCGCGGTATTCGGGGCGGCGATTGTCCTGCTGATGTGGCCGAAGGCCGTGCGAGCGGGAGGTCCATGGTTCTGGTTCTGTGTCGTCGGTATCCCGAATGGGTTGTTCGGCATGCTTTTCGCGCTAGACCGCGCTCGCTATGAGGCCACGTGGTATCGCGCATATCACCGCAATATCCATCGCGACCGATGGCTGGCGGAGCGCATCCGTGTTGGGCAGCGTCCGCTCCGGGTGCTGGGCGTGGGCTATTGCTTGCCCTTGAACGATCAGACGCTTGCGCAGGCGATCCTTGCCGGTGTGCGTCTGCCGCGGCAGCAACAGCCACGTTCGGGCTCAGGTGTTGTCGAGCATTGCCGTTTTGACGACCCGTTGGAAATATTTGGCGAGTCCGACGAAATTGATGCAGTCGATCCGGGCGAGGAAAACGAAGCCGGTGTCGTAGCAGAGTGCGTTCGAGAGCGGCCTGTTACTCAGCTCACACGCAGGATTGCCGACGCACTCGAACCGCTTGCTGCGAGCCTGCACGCACTCAGCCACTACGAACCCGCTCACTGGCCGAAAGTGCGCGTCCTAGCTGAGCCTGGCAAAGAAGCCTTACGCGAGCAGGAGGTGAGTGACGCGTTGCAATTGGCCGGTCTGCCTCCGCTTTCAGTGGCGTCGGTACTGACTTCGCACGGATTGCTGATGGCTGACACGTGGCTCGACGCTCGCGATGCATGCCCGCTGCTTGTGATCGCAACGGAATGGCACGACGGACGGCCTCCGGCCGGCAGCACGGAGGGATGCGTCGCGACGCTTCTCGATGCAGGCGTCTACCACCTGCCCGAAGGTGTGCCTGTGCTGGCTACTTTGCATCGACCCGTCGAGGGTAAGGCCGACGAGATTGAGTACGGTTTCGCGAATGCCGTGATCTGGGGCAGGGTGAATTTCGATTCAGTGACGCGTGCCTGGGTCACGCGTGCCGTCAAGCGTTGCAATCAGGGACTGCGTATCGCGAACCTCGAGACGCTTGCGAACAGCGACGCCCAACGCGATCTCGCCTACATCGTGGGCGATTTTGGCAGTGGCAGCGGGTGGCTCTCCGTCGTAGCTGCTACCGAATGTGGTGCTGAGGATGCGCCGCAGTTGATCATCGATGGTGTGCAGTCCGCCATTATTCACGTGCTTCCCGTTACACACGGGGAGGAATCATCGTTGTTTGGACACGTTCAGCATGACCGATCCGAAACTGATCTTGCGACCGCTTGACTCGGCGCCCGCAGCGGAAGCTGCTCCCTCTGGACGTATCGCGCTCTGGGGCGTGGTGGTGGTGGCGCTGATCGTCGCGGCTTTCGCGATTGGCCTCGTATGGGGCCGGGGCGACCTGCTCAATCTCGCGCCCGGAGAACCCCGTATGCAAGTGGTGATCGTCATCATCATTGCTCTGATTGTCTTCATCGCCATACATCTCTGCTTGTTTTTTATCAGCGCATACGCCATTGCCGGAAAGTTGTTTCGAAGGAATGTCGGCGACACGACGAAGGCGCAGAAGCCACTGAAATACGATCCCCGTTTGCAACACATGGTCGAGGAACTGCGTGCGGCGCAGAGCTGGCGGTGGCGATACCGATCACCGTGGCTGATGGTGAGCGGTGCGGACACGTTAATCGCCCAAGTCGCGCCGGGCCTGAAGCGTGCGGGCGCGATGCCTGTCGGCAACATGATCCTCGTGCACGCGACACCGGACGGCATTGATGCCGGAGAATGGCATCGCCAAATCCGGCAACTGCGCCGCCGACGTCCCGTCGACAGTGTCGTCCATGTCACTGATGCAAATGTACGCGGGGCCGAACTGCCGCGCGAATTGGCTTCGCTTGCGGTGGATCTCGGCTGGGCTGCGCCCGTGACGTTCCTGCATGCGGTGCCGGGTAAGGGCGGCTCCCCTGATACGTTTGAGGCGATCGGCGCGTTTCCTGGGGCGTCGCACCGCGGTTCACAACCGGCTTCGGCTTTGCGCGAGCAGCTCGCCACGATCGGCCGGCACACGGCAGACGCGGGCGTGCAGCTCTGCGCCACACCCGCGCGGGTCACCTATCTGGTCCAGATCTCCCACTACATTGACGAGCAGCGCGAAAGCATCATCTCGGGCTGGAATGCGCTATTCGCCTCGCACTGGCATCGGTCCCAATTGACCGGTGTAATGTTCGCGCCTGTCTTCGAGACTTCCGTCGCTGTGCCGACGCCCGTCCCAGTGGCGCCGACTGCGGCGGCCGGGACGGGAGCGGCAGTGTCGGCGGACACGCAACAACCGGGACTGTTTCGGAACCAGCCGGCCGCGCTGCTGCCTGCGTGGCAAACCATCGCGCGCCGCCGCGGTACCGGCCGACGAGTCGGCTTCTACTGGCCCAACGTGCTGGCGTGGTTGGTGATTGTCGCGGCAGTCGCGTGGTGCGTGTGGATGACTGTTTCGTTCGTCGGCAACCAGCAGCTCGCGCGTGAAGCACAAGTTACGGCCAATACTGCGGTCAAGACCCGGCCGCAGACCGCAGTGGCGTGGCGGGCGCAACTCGCGTTGCAGCAGTTGATCGAAAAGCTCGAGTACCGCCGGCAGCATGGCGCGCCGTGGTATCTGCGTGGTGGCCTCTCGCGCAACGACGAGGTGCTTGCAGGTTTGTGGCTGCCGTATCGAATCGCTGCGACCCGGAACTTGCAGACGCCCGTCGTACAGACGATTGGCGATCTGTTCAGGACCGCTGGACAGGCGCGTGCCGATAGCCTCGAGTCGCAGGACACGCGCAGCAGCACCTACAACACGCTCAAGACATACTTGATGCTTGGCGATCCTTCTCGTGCCGAACCTGTGTTTCTCAAACGCATGCTTGTGTCCCTGTGGCCGCGCCCGGTCGAGATGCCCGTGGGCGAGCGTGATGATACGGGCCCGCGACTTGCGGGTTTTTATGCCGATCACCTCAAAACGCACCCTGAATGGCGCATTGCTTTGAACGACGGTCTCGTGACGTCGACCCGCAATATGTTGGTCACCCAAATGGGACTGGCGTCGGCCGACGACACGGTCTATCAGGGCATCATCGAAGAGGCGAAAGGCAAGTACGCAGACGCATCGCTCGAGACGCTGCTTGCCGGTGCGGACGCTCATGGTTTGTTTGCGACCTCGCAGACCGTGCCAGGTATGTACACGCGTGCCGCGTGGGACGGGATGATTGGCGCGGCGATCGAAAAGGCCGCGAGCGAGCGACGCGTGAGCGGTGACTGGGTGCTGACCGGCGCGCAACCGGCGCAGACCATCGGTAACACGCTGTCGCAGGGGGCGGTCCGGACCACGGCGATGATCGACGAAAAGCGTGCGAGCGAGGAACTGAAGCTGCGTCTGACTGCACGGTATTTCGTCGAGTACACGGCCGCCTGGCAGGGGATGCTCAATAGCGTGCGCTGGCAGCCAGCGACAAACCTTAGCGACGCGATCGAGCAACTGACACGACTCGCCGATGCGCAAACATCGCCTCTCATTGCACTGATGAAGGCGGTTCAATACCAGGCACAGGCAGGAAGGCCGTCACGGGCCCTGACCGACACGCTGGTGCGTAAGGCACAAAGCCTGATCGGCAGCGACGATCAGGTAACGGTGCTGAGTATCAACCCACTCGACAAACCGTTCGGCCCGCTGTTCGCGCTTATGGGCGACGTAGGTGCCGCACCGGCTGCGGGCAGCAACGGGAAAGGCAATGCGGCGGCGAACATTGCGCTGAACGGCGTGAGCTTGTCGCGGTACCTGACCGCAGTCACGACGATGCGTCTGAAGCTGCAACAAATCGCAAGCAGTTCTGACTCGCAAGCGATGGCACGTTCACTTGCGCAGGCGGTGTTCCAGGGCAAGCTCTCAGAGTTGTCACAGGCGCGCGACGACGCGGCACTGACAGCCGCAGCCCTCGGCACAGCGTGGTCCGGCTTTGGCGATGCGGCGTTCGCGCAACCGCTTGAAGCCGCCTGGCAAACGATCTTGCAGCCGGCCGCGGCGAGCCTGAACGAGGCGTGGCGGGCGAGTGTTGCGGCACCGTTCAACGCGGCGATGAGCGGCAGGTATCCGTTTTTTGACACGAACGCCGACGCATCATTTGCCGAACTCGGGCGCTATGTGCGGCCCGACACGGGTTTGATTGCACGCTTCGTTACCACGCAGCTTGCCGGCGTGTTGAAACTCGAGGGTGATCACTGGACGCTGAACGAGCTGGCGCCGCAGGCGCTGCAGTTCGATCCGAAGTTCCTGGCCGGCATCCGACAGTTGTCCACCGTGGGGGCGCAGCTCTACGTGCAGGGCGATGCGGGTGAGCGTTTCGAGATGATGGCACTGCCCACGCCCAACGTGACGCGTTCGGAACTGTTGGTCGACGGCAAGCAGATCGTCTACTTCAACCAGAAGGAAAGCTGGAAGCCGCTTGCGTGGCCTGGTACTGGCCTGAATGGGCATGCGGGACTGACGTGGCAGACGCTCAATGCTGGCCTTCGGCAGGCGTTCGATTCGACCGGTGACTGGGCATTCCTGCGTCTCCTGAGCAAAGCCGACATGAAGCAACTCGACAGCACGCGCTACCAGTTGACGTGGAACGCGGCGGCTGGAGAACCATTGTCATACGTGATGCGCACGCAGATCGGCGCCGGGCCGCTTGAATTACTGAAGCTGCGAGGTTTCCGAATGCCTGACCGGATTTTTATTGTCGGGAAAGTGGGTGCCATGCCGGCGCTGCTGCCGCCCCTCCCGCCGGAACTCCAGCCATGACCGAAAGTAGGAACAGACCGCTGGCTCCCCCAAGGGCGCCTGGAGCTTCGCAGGAAGTCGCTGCGGACTATGGAATGAGGCGCACGGATGACGAGCGGATAGCGCTGCAAGACGACCCGTTTCTGCGGTATTTCGATTCGGAAATGCGCTATCTGCGCGAAGCGGGCAGGGAGTTCACTGAAGCGCAGCCGAGGGCTGCGCGCCAGCTGGGGATGACTTCTCCCGGCGCGCGGGACGAGCGAGTGGAAGCTGCCTACGAGGGCTTCGCGTTCCTCGCGAGTCGGCTGCGAATGAAACTTGATGACGCGCTGCCGGAAATTACCGATCCGCTGATCGACCACCTATGGCCGCATGCAGGCCGCACGATTCCGTCGCTGGCAATTCTCGAGTGCGAGCCACGCACGGGCGAGGCACGGGTCCTGGACACTCTGCCGGCGGGTCTGCGGGTGTGCTCCACGCCGATCGGCTCCGACGCTACGGTATGTGTCTATCGCACTACCCAGCCGGTACGCCTGCTGCCGATCGAGGTCCGCGACGCAGGGGTGCGGATGCGCGAGGACGGTCACACGGTGATCCGGCTTGTGTTCAATCTGCTGCATCGCGAGCAGCGCCTGCTGGACGACATGTCGCGCATTCGCTTGTACCTCCATGGCGACCGGCCGACCGCGTCGGCGCTGTATGCCGTCTTCACAAGACAGGTGGAGTCGATCGGGGTGCGCATGCCGCGTGTGCTCGATGGACAGTTGCGGCCGCAACCGGACGTGCGTTTTGAGGCAGCCGGATTCGGACCGGATACCCGATTGTGGCCAGTCGATCGTGACGCACGCGACGCCGAGCTCGATCGTGAGCAGACACTGCTTGAGTATTTCGCGTTCCCGGAAAAATTCCACTTCGTCGACCTCTGCGGCTTCAACACGGCAAGCGTGCCGTCCGGTGAGACGCGCATCGAGTTCGAGATTCAGATTAGTGGTCGCATGGCCGGCGACGTGACGTTCGACGCGAACAATATCCGTCTGTTCTGCACGCCGGTGATCAACCTATTTGAAGTGGATGCGCAGGCGATTCGGCCGAACACCCATGACCGTGACTATCCGGTACGTCCGCCCGTCTCAGCCGGCGATCATATCGAGCCCTACGATGCACTGTCGGTCGTGGCAGCGGATCCCCGCAACGCGATGCAATACGAATACCAGTCGTTCAAGGAGTTTCGGCACCGCGGCGGGATGATGCGCTACGAGTCGCCCGAGCGCTACTACCACTCATCGATTCGTCACGGCGTAACCGGACAGCGCGAAATGTGGGTCACGCTGGGCGGGCATCTCTGGGACGAGCCGGGCAGCCTGCCGGACGGGTACGTAACGGTCCGGGTACTGGCAAATAACGGCCGCTTACCGCGTATGGCGCTGCGTGAATCGACGATTACCGAGCCGATATCAGCGTTTGCGGGGGTCGAGCGGGTACGCAATCTTACGGCACCGACGATGCCACTTTACCCGCCGCGTGGCAGCGAATACGACTGGAAAGTCGTTTCACACTTCAATGCGACCGGTTCGACTGAACTGAACATGATGGATGAGAGTGTCCTGCGCGGTGCACTGTCGCTGTACGACTGGTCGCCACAGGACGACAACCAGCGGCGTATCGAGGCGATTCGCCATGTATGGCTGGACGAAGACACTGAAATCGCTGGTGCACGCGTCGACAGAGTCATGAACGTGAATATCGGCATCGAGCCATCGAGCTTCGCCGGTCCTGGCGATGTCGCCCTGTTCGGCGATGTGATGAGTCGCTTCGTTGGTCGCTACGCCTGCTTCCATTACGCGGTGCGGCTCGTGCTACATGAAGGTGTGGGTGGGCCGATTCGGCGTTATCCAAGGGCAGTCAAGACGGGAGATTGGTTGTGATACAGCAAACGAATCGGACGCTGCGACGGGTCAGGCTTGTGTGCGCATGGGTAATGACCGCGGTACTGCTCTCCGGCTGCGGTATATGGCAGTCGGCAAAGGAAACGACCGTCGATGCAACGCGCGCGGTATTCATCAGCAAGGTCAAACAGATGAACCTGGTGATCGAAAGCCGTGCTGCGCTGAATTCGAACGAGCAGGGCCAGTCACTGCCCGTCGTAGTGCGTGTTTATCAGTTGAAGGACATGAAGGTCTTTGAAAAGGCGGCCTACAGCCAACTACTTGACGATGACCGCGCGCTGCTGAAGGCCGATCTCGCTGGCAGCATCGAGGCCGTACTTGGGCCAGGTGCAACGGTCAAACTGTCGGCGCCAATGACGGACGAAGTCCAAGCGGTGGGCGTCGTGGGATTTTTCCGAGATCAGGACGGCGCCACGTGGCAATTGGTGATACCTAAGTCCCAGTGGAAGAAGACGGACCCGGTGAAGCTCATCGTGACGGGTAACCAGATCGAACTGGGCGCGGAACATTGACGATGCCGCGGATGAACGCGGCTGTTCTCGATACATCGGCTATGCGAGACGAGCGCCAGCCATTTCAATCATGACTCAGCGATCGCCACGGTGATCCGACGGCGTGGTTTGTACGTTTGCGCCGACGGTGTCACGCGAGCTTGCGAGGACGATCAATGCGTGGAAGGAACCGACAAATGATGAAGCGTGAAGGAATGCAGGCAAGCGCGGGCGAACTGTTCTTGCGGAGCCTGCGGCGGTGTCACCGTGCCGACGATGCAGCAGCATACATACCGTGCAATCAACTGCAAGAGGTGCGGGGGTAATGTCGGAGCGAAAACGCGAGCCGGACTTTGAGAAACTGATCTCCCTCGCTACGAAGATCGGTCGGAAATGTGTATCTGACGAATGGACGGGCGATCGCACGCGTTACCGATTCGAATGTACTCGTGGTCATGATTTTTTTTCACTCTGCCCGCGGCTTGTTCGATGTCAACTGGCTGCGCATGTGCACACTGGAAGACTTGCAGAGCAGTTTTATGGAGGCGGTGGGGAGGCGGGATGGAGTACTGCTGAACGGGCCGTTTACCGATCTAAAAAAGCGCTACCGATTGCGGTGCAGTCACGGGCATGAGTGAGTACCTTCATAGTTCTAATTCACAATAATTCAGACAATGAATAAACTGAAGCACGCCCGGGACATCAACGCTTTCTTGGCGCACGCACTTCGCCCGCTTCTGCATACCCTCTCTTTTCATGTGGGCTCTCGTGCAAGAGTGCCATTAAATTATTGATTTTGTGTAAAAATATTACATATTTCGAGTCTTGTTTTGCGGATCTCGAGTTCGGTCGTACGGGGAGCGGATAGGGTGTAAGTCACGTCGATCGTCAGGGGCAAGCATGCGCGACGCAATCGCTTGCCCGTATTCCGGATGTTGTCTGTATCGGCTGCCGCGGATGCGCGGCGCCTGTCGAAGCATACCGCGCCTGGCGTCAGCGCACGCCGACCGACGCCCGCAGCGCCGCGCCCAGCGTGCGCAATGCCTGCCGCGCCCGCGCATCGGTCAGGTTCGAATGAAGCACCACGTCGCGCGCCGGCAACGGTGGCAGCCCGTATCGCGTGCCCACGTCGACCGTGCCGGCCGGCGCCACGCGATGCCCGAGCGCCGCGACGGCCAGCCCGGCCGATACGGCCGCGCCGATCGTCGCGACACCGCCGCCGACAAACACTTCCGACCATCCGACACCGGCTTCGTCGAGCGCGCCGACCGCCATGCGGCGCACGCTGCACGGCTCGGCTTGCGTGGCCAGCCGCAGCGGTTGCGGCGGATGGTACTCGAAATCCGGCGCCGCCATCCAGCCGAACGACTCCGACAGGATGGTTTCGCCGTCGAGCCGACGGCTGTCGTGCTGCAGCGCGACGGCCGCGTCCAGCTGGCCGCGGTCGAACGCGTCGAGCACGTCGCGTGACGCCGCGACGCGGATCTCGAGCACGAGCGCCGGGTCCGCGTCGCTCATGCGCCGCAGCAGCATCGGGAGATCGGCGCCGACGACGTGGTGGCTGACGCCGATCACCAGCCGCCGCTGCCCGGTGCCGAAGGCGCCGACCGCGCCGTGGTGTGCTGCCACCAGTTCGCGCGCGGGTTCCAGGAACGCGGTGCCGTCGGCCGACAGGCGCACCTGCCGCGGCGTGCGTTCCAGCAGGCGGCGGCCGAGCCCGTCTTCGAGCCGCTTGATCTTCAGGCTCACCGCCGACTGCGTCGTGTCCATCGCCTCGGCGGCCCGTGTGAAGCTCTTGAGGTCGGCGGTCAGCACGAACGCCTGTACGGCTTCGATGTCGAGCGTTTTCATCGCGCACTCATCCATTTTGAAAGCGAATCATTGAAATATTCTGCCATCGTATTTTCAAATGATTCAAGGTCTTCTACGCTGTTTCCAAGCCGTCGTGGTTACCCGCCGTTTCTTTCGCCAGGAGTCGATCATGCTGACCGCGTACTACGTGCACCGCCTGCCGGCGGACTACGACCTCGACATCATCCGCAACCGAGTCCGCGCGCGCGGCGGGCTGTGGGACGACACGCCGGAGTTGCTGTTCAAGGGGTTCCTGCTTCGCGAGACAGGCCGTTTCGGCGCGACGGAAAACGGCTATGCGTCGTTTTATCTGTGGCGCAACGAACAGGCGTTTGCCCGGTTCGTGACCGATGGCCGCTACCGGGTCGTGACGGACAGCTTCGGGCGTGCGCCGATCGACACGCAGGTTGCGCTCGACGCGCGCAAGGGCCCTGCGTCGACGGGACGCTTTGCACGTCTGGAAACCCTCGACATTCCGGCGGATGCCGACCTCGACGCGACGCTTGCACGGGAGATCGCACGCAATCGCGAAGTGGCGGCACGGCAGGGTGTGGTGGCGGCGACTGTCGGTCTTGACCCGCTGCGCTGGCGGCTGACGCATGCGCTCGTCACCGAGCATGAACCGGGCGACGGCGGGGCCGGCACGGTGTACCAGGTCCTGCATCTGGCGCGGCCGCTGCTCGACACGCTGGAAGCGGGCGGTGCGTGATGGCCGGCATCGCGTCGCGATTGCCGGCCGGCCTGGTGGTTGCCGCGCACCTGGCCGGCATGGCGGCGGCGATCGTCGCGATGGCCGTGCTCACGACGACGCTGGCGCTGCTGCTCCGGTAACGCCTTTCGGATGATCGGCACACACGGGGAAGCCGGGCACGCGGCACGCGGCTCCCCGTCGGCTCATCGGCGATCAGTTGCCCTGAAGCCGGATGTCGCGCGACGACGCACCGACATACACCGTCCCGCCCGATACAACGCGCCAGCCGTTACGCGACGTATCCCACACGCTCTGCATGCGCGGCGACACGGTCACGCGCACATGCCGCGCCTCGCCCGGATTCAGCCGGATCTTTTCCCAGCCGACCAGCCGCTTCGGCGGTTCGTCCTTGTACGGCACGCCGAGATAGACCTGCGGAATTTCCGCGCCGGCGACGCGCCCGTCGTTGCGCACGGTGAAGGCGACGCTCAGCGAGCCGTCCCATTGCTTCGACACCGACAGCCCCGAGTACGCGAAGTGCGTATAGGACAGCCCGTAGCCGAACTCGAACATCGGCTTGATGTTGCGCGCGTCATACCAGCGATAGCCCATGTTCAGCTTTTCCGCGTAGACGGGATCGTTGTCGAACGTGCCGTTTTGCCCCCAGGTCGGCGAATCCTGATCGCGCGCGGGGAACGTGACGGGCAGCTTGCCGGACGGATTGACCGCGCCGAACAGCACGTTCGCGATCGCCTTGCCGCCGGCTTCGCCCGGATACCACGCCTCGACGATGGCCGACACGTTGTCCTTCCACGGCATCAGCACCGGATTGCCGCTCTGGACGACGACGATCGTGTGCGGATTCGCACGCGCGACGGCTTCGACGAGCGCATCCTGGTTCGACGGGTTCGCGAGGCTCAGGCTCTGCAGATCGCCGAAATCCTCGCCGGCCGGCTGCGCGACCACGACGATCGCGACATCCGAGCGGCCCGCGAGCGCCGCGGCCTGGTCGATCTCCTGCTGCGTGTACGCGCGGAACGGCGACTGCTGGTCGCTGTTGCCCGCATACGTGACCTGCGCGGCCGGCGCGAGCGCGCGGATCGCCGCGACGATCGGCACGTCGACCTTCAGCCACGGATTGCGCCACCAGCTGCAGCCGGTCGACGACCCGAACGTCAGGCCGCCGCAGCCCGCGAACGAACCCGACACGGGATCGCGCGTGTTGCCCGAGCCGCCGCCGGACAGCACGGCCGCATCCGCATGGCCGCCGATCACGGCGATACGCGACAGCGCCGACGCGGCCAGCGGCAACTGGTTGCCGTCGTTCTTCAGCAGCACGATCGACTGTTCGGAGGCCGCTTGCGCGAACCGGTTCGCGGCCGCGAAATCGATCGTGCCGCCGCCCTTGGCCGGGTCCTCCATCACGCCGACGCGGATCATCACGGCGAGCTTGCGGCGCACCATGTCGTCGAGGCGCGCGGTCGACACCGAGCCGTTCGCGATCGCCTGCTTGACGGCCGCCGGCGTCAGGTACACGGTCGTCCCGACGTCTTCTTCCTCGTCGAGCCCCGCGTTGATCGCGGCGGCGGTGCTGTGCGCGGCGCCCCAGTCGGACTGCACCTGGCCCTGGAAGCCCCATTCGTTCTTCAGCACGTCGTTCAGCAGGTGATTGTTTTCGCACGCGTACGCGCCGTTCAGACGGTTGTAGCTGCACATCACGCTGCCGGGCCGCCCGCGCTTCGCGGCGATCTCGAACGGCAGCAGGTAAAGCTCGCGCAGCGTCCGTTCGTCGATCTGCGTGTTGCCGCCCATCCGGCCGTGCTCCTGCTCGTTGCCGGCGTAGTGCTTGATCGTCGCGATCACTTTCTGGCGCTGCGTGGCGAGCGTGCGTTCGGCGAGCAGGTCGCCGGCGAGCAGCGGATCTTCGCCGAGATACTCGAACAGGCGGCCGCCGCGCGGCTCGCGCGCGAGATTGGTGCCGCCGCCGAGCCCCATGCCGAACCCTTGCGCGCGCAACTGGATCGCGACCTGCTTGCCGTAGTCGTACGACAGCCGGCGGTCCCAGCTCGCGGCGACGGCGATCGTCGCGGGAAACGTCGTGCTGGCCTGCGACGTGCTGCCGGAGCCGGTCGACGAGTCGGCCATGTTGAGATCGGGAATGCCGAGCCGCGGCACGCCCTGGATGTAGCCGGCGCCGCCGCCCGGCACCTTGGACATTTCGTATTGCGAATGAATGAACTGAAGCTTTTCGTCGAGCGTCATCTTGCGCACGAGCAGGTCGGCGCGTCGTTGCGCGGCGGCCGACGCGAATGCATCGGTCGCGTCGCCCTGCGAATTGAAATCGGCGTTGCCGGCGTAGGCGGTGGTGCAGAGGGTCGCTGCCAGCACGACGGCCGGCCAGAGTGTGTCCCGCATGTTGCTCTCCATGATCGTATTGCCGGTTGTTCGGATGATGTCTGGAGCTGCGCACGTCCGGTGGATTCGCACCGGACGCATTCGGCTGGCGATGCAGGGTGGTTGCGCGTCGGCATGCCAGGCCAGGCGGGGAATCGCTACGGCCGGTTGGGCCCGATCGAACATCGAGGACGGCGACGCGGACCGTCCGACACTGCCGAATCGGATGTAGCGATTCTCTGCAGCGACCAATCGTACGAATGTAGTTTGACTACAGCATCGGTGTTTCTACCGATATGTACGATCTTTTTTCGACTCGGTCGTGCGGCGGGGTGGAAAGACGGTCAACGTTCCCGATTGCGGCTGTGCAGCAGCGTAAGAAGTGCCTGGATGCAGGCGCTTTCGCACGGAAATGCGGTGACGCAGGCGGCCCGGCTCGTTGCGTGCGCATCGAATGGATCACGCACGTCCGTCGTTATCGGGCGGCGCGGGCCGCGGTTCGCGGATCGGTCGACGGGCGGGCGCGCGCGAGCGGATTCGCGATGTAGCGAATCGCGCGGTCGCTGAGCGCCGACGACGGCAGCAGGCACGCGAGCGACAGCCCGGTGACGGCCAGCTTCTTGAACGGCCGCCAGAACGGATTGCGCAGCACGGTATGCCAGTAGCGGCCCGAATCGGACAGGAACCAGCGCCAGCGGCGCGCGAGCGGCGCGCGGTACAGCGTGCTCGCGAAGCGCGCCTTTTCGATCGAGAAGTCGAACGGTTCGCCCGGCAGCGCCTCGTGAAGCCGCGTGCCGGCAATCGTGCGCAGCGTCGACCAGCGGCGCGCGGCCTTCAACGCACCGGTCGCTGCATCTTCGGCATTGGCGAACGCGAGATCGGCGGTGTCGCGGTTGGCGTCGCCGGCGGCAGCGGCCGCCGGCTGGTGGACACGATAGCCGCCCAGCGTCGCGTCGATCATGTGGACCGCACCGAGCAGCGCGATCCCGTAGATCGCATAGAAATCGGCGCCGTGCAGGTTGTCGGGTGTGACGGGCACCGGGAAGATGCGCCTGAGCGCGTCGCTTCGGTACGCGTTGCCCGAAGCAGGCGGCGACGGATACAACCAGCCCGCGCGCAGCAGGCGGCCGCAATCGGTGGCCACGCCCGACTGCGGGACCGTGACGCCCGTCGCAGTGCCTTCCCGCGTGATCACGTCGAGCCGGAAATGCACCTTTACGCAGTCGCCGGAGGCGAAAGCGGCCAGCACGCGGGCGGCCGCGTCGCGGTAGAGCAGGTCGTCCGCGTCGAGCAGCAGCACGTAGCGGGTCGCGACGTGCTCCAGTGCGCGATTGTAAGCGGCGACCTGGCCGCGATTCTCCTGGAAGACCGCCGCGATGCGCTCTCCATACGAGCGGATGATGTCGCGCGAGTCGTCGGTCGAGCCGTCGTCGACCACCAGGACGGGGATATCGTCGGCGGTCTGTGCGAGCGCGGAGTCGATCGCGGCACGCAGATAGGCGCCGTGGTTGTAGTTGCAGATTGCAATGGTCAGGTCGGCCATGAGCGGCTCCCGTGTGAACTGGGTTCGGGCGTGTCGGCGCGGGAAGCCGGCGCCGCGCCGTCGTACGGCCGCACGCTAGCGGCGCGCAATGGAGCTGCCGGGCAGCGGAATGCCGGCGCGATAGACGACGGCCGCGAGCGCGGCGGCGACTGCGGCCTCCGCGAGCAGCACGGCGGCCGCGGCGCCCAGTTCCGCGAAGTACTTCGCGAGCACGGGCAGCAGCACGATGTTCAGGATGCCGGACGACATCAGGATGCGCGTGAAAGCCGTCTTCATGCCGAGCGGCAGCATGGTCTGCACGCCGAACAGGTCGGTCATGCCGGCCATGAACGGAATGAACGCCATCCAGCGCAGCACGTGAACCGTCGGTTCGTACGACGGGCCGTACAGGATGCGCACGGCCAGCGGCGCTCCGAAGAAAATCACGAGCGAGATGCCGAGCACCATCACGACCTGCACGACGAACAGCTTGCGCAGGAACGAGAACGCGTCGTTGCGCGCGTGCCGCATCAGGTAGCTGATGCGCGGATAGGTGGCGGCCTTCAGTGGCTGGAGCAGGCTGAGCGCCGCGCGGATCAGCTTGTCGCCGGCGGCGAAGTAGCCGGCCGCGACGTTGCCCGACACGAAGCCGAGCAGCACGGTGTTGGTCGATGCATAGAACGCGATCGACGTCGATGCGAGAAACACCTGCCAGCCGCCTTTCAGCGATTCGGCGATGTCGGCCACACCGACGCGGACGAAGTCGATTTCGCGATGGAAGTACAGGTAGACGGCCAGCGCGATCGCCGACAGCACGGGCACCGCGGCGTTGACGATCATCGCGCGATCGATGTCCGCCGGGCTGTGTACGAGCGCGAACATCGCGGGCAGGCTCAGCACCCGGCCGACGAACAGGATCACGCTGAGTGCGCGCAGCTTCTCCATCCCCTGGAAATACCAGCCGGGCGTGAAGGCGACGCCGGCCACCATGCCGAAGCCGATCAGCAGCAGGTCGCGGTCATCGCCGAAGCGCCCGATCAGGAGGGTCAGCAACACCAGCACGACGAAGCAGATGGCCGCGATCCCGATCTGCGCATACAGCGTCGCCCAGAAGATGCGCGAGCGCTCGGCGCGGTCGTCGCGTGCGAGCGCGATCCGCGGCGTGGCGGTCAGGTCGAAGCTGTAGCTCGTGCAGTTGGTGAGATACGCGATCACCGCCAGCGAGAACGCGAGCTGGCCGTAGCCTTCCGGGCCCAGCGCGTGCGTCAGCAGCGGCGCGATCAGCAGCGGCACCGCATACATCGAAATCTGCAACGTCAGCAGCAGCAGGAAGTTCTTCTTGAGGTTTGACATTCGCTCGGTCGGCGCCGTTGGGTATCGCAGGGCGGCGGGTTGCGTGCTGCCGTACGGATGCGCGGCCGGTCGGCGCTGACCCGGCTGCGAAGATTCGCGACCCGTTCCGGCGATGCCGGCACGGCCACATCGTATGGCGGCCATGATACGGGCCGGGCAACGGGGCATTGTTCGCGAGCCTACCGTTCGCGGATTCCGTTCGCATGACGGAATGAATCGCGAAAGGGGCCACGGCGTTGCGTCGTGTCAGTGTTGAATGCATTTGTAAGCTGGCGCACCGAAGGCCGGTCATGCCCAATGATCTAATCAGACGCATGGAATCCGGCGAGCGGGCCGCGCAGGGGCGCGGCGGATGGCTGCGGCCGATTCCTGCCAGCGCCGGCCCGCGGCCGGAGTTGCGGCATCGCGCATTCCGGCGGAACCGCCGGCGCGGATGGGCACGGAATAACAAATACCGATCCGAGGAGTACCGAGTGAAGCCGATAACGTTCGGCAGCTGCGTCGGGTGGCTGCACGAAGGACAGACGGCACAGGGCGTGATCCTGTGCGAATCGCTGGGCCATGAGGCCGCATGGACGCACAAGCTCATGCGGGCCGTCGCGGAACGTCTCGCCCGCGAAGGCATAACCGTGTTGCGGTTCAACTACCCGTGCGCCGGCGATTCGGCCGGCGACGATCTGGATGCCGGACGGCATGCCGCCAGCGTCGACAGCATTCATCGCGCGATCGACCTGTTGCGCGACGAAGCCGGCGTGACGGCGCTGACGCTCGTCGGCATTCGTGCGGGCGCGCTGTTCGCGATGCTGGCCGCCGCAGGCCGGCGCACGTCGCCGCGCGTCGATGCGATGGTCGCGCTGTCGCCGGTCGTGCGCGGCCGTGCGTACCTGCGCGAGCTGTCGTTCGTGCATCGTCAGTGGCTCGATACGATGCCGCCCGCGACCCGCGCCGCGCATCGCGACGAACCATGCATGAACGTGCTCGGGCATCGCTTCCCGGCCGAATTCGCCGATGCACTGAAGGCCGTCGATCTGTGCGACGTCGTGCGCGATGCGCCGGTGCTGCCCGGTGCGATGCTGCTGATCCAGCCGGAGCAGGGTGACGGGCCGGCGTTGCGCGACGCACTCATCGCGCGCGGCGTGGACGTGACGTGCGATCCGTTTCGCGAATGGCCGACGACGATGCTCGACGGCACGCGTTCGCACCTGCCGCACGCGGCGATCGACACGCTGGCGAACTGGATCGTCGCGCGCGCACCGCGCCGGGATGCCGCCGCGGCAGCCGCCGACGTTCCGCCGCGCGCCGCGCAGGCATGGAGCGGCGAGTCGGCCGTCGCGCTGGACATGGGCGACATGACGGAGCAGGTCGTCGCGGTCGGCCCGGGCCGGCTGGTCGGCGTGCTGTGCCGCCCGGCCGACACACCGCCGGCCACGCCGGTCGGCCCGGCGCTCGTGATCGCGAACACGTCGACGAATCCGCGCAGCGGCGAAGGGCGCTTCGGCGTGCGTCTGGCCCGCACGCTGGCGCGCGCCGGCGTGACGACGTTGCGGATCGACGTGAATGGCGTCGGCGACAGCGGGCCCGATGCACCGGACGACCAGTCGGGCGTCGTGTATTCGCCGCAGGCGATCGACGACGTCGCGGCGGCCGCCGACTGGTTGCGCACGATCGGTCATCCGGACGTCATCGCGGCCGGCATCTGTTCGGGCGCCTACGCGGCGCTGCATGCGGCGGTGAAAACGGCATCGCTCGGCGGCGTGATCGCGATCAACCTCGCGCGCTTCGTGTGGCCGGCCGGGCTCACGCTCGACGCGGCGCAGAAGCAGCGGATCAACTCGGTGCGCGGCTACTGGCTGTCGGTGCGCGACTGGCGGCGCTGGAAGCGGCTCGTCCTCGAACGGCGCGACGTGCGCCCGATCCTGCGTGCGGTGGCCGCGAACGGGATCGCACGCATCAGCGTGCCCGTGAAAACGGCGGCCGCGCGCATCGGCTGGAAGCCGCGCGCCGGCACGCCGCGCGGCGTGATGCGCGAACTCGCGCAGCGCAACGTCCGGACGATGCTCGTCTACGGCGCGCTCGATCCCGGCATCGACGACGTCCGGCGTCACTTCGGCGCGGTCGAGCACGCGTTTCGGCGCTCGCGCCACGTGCGCCTGCACCTGATGCCGCAGGTCGACCACGCGCTGTACGGCATCGCGGGAACCGCCGCCGTGATCGATCTCTGCGCGCGGGTGTTGAGCGGCGACTCGGATTGGACGGTCGTGCGCGCGGCCGATCCGTCGGCACCTGATGCGGCCGGGCGGCCCTACGCGAACGTGTCGGTCAGAAGTTCCTGATGCGCGCCGCGCGAGGCGGGGCGGTTAACGGGGTGCGATCCCCGTTCGTATGAAGATCGGCGTTCGGTGGGCTTGCTCACAGACGCGCCCGTCTCGCCGGTGTCCAATCCCGTATCGGCGCATGACCGGATGGCGTCAGTCGGTGTCACTCGGCTGCGCGTAAGGCGACGTCGTGTACGGCGATGCGTACAGCGTGCCGGTATCCCACGCGCCGTCGCCGGATGCGCTGGCCGCTTTCGGGCGGCCCGGCCGGCTCGGGACGAGCGGCCGGCGCAGCACGCCGCGGGCACGCGATTCCGGCTCTGCGTCGGCGAGGATGCCGCGAAGTGCAAGGCCCGGTGCAGCGGAATCGGAAGCCGACGTCGCGGCGCCGACCGTCGCGGTCTGGGCCGAACGCTGCCGCGGGATCGGCACGGCCGGCGCGATCGCCGCCGGCGAGGTGAAGGCCGGCGTATCGGCCGGGGCGGGGCGCAGCGATTGCGCATCGGCGGCGCAGGCGAAGCCGGCCGACAGGATGCAGACGAGCGACGAAAGCGACAAAGAGCAGTTCATGACGAATCGTACGGAATGACGTGCGGTGACGAGGGAAGCGCGGCGTCGCAATGCGAGCCGCGCAGGCAAGCGTAATGCCGGAGCCCGCCGCGTTCGGCGGGTTACCGCACAGTTTCGGAAGGACACCATGTCAACGACGACGCAAAAGGAATCGACACCCGCAGGGCGGCAGTCACGCACGCGCTGGCTGTCGCGCGTGGCGCTGGCGGCGACCGTGTGCACGCTGAGCGCGTGTGCGCTTTCACCGGGCATGACGTATCACCCGCCGGCCGAACGCGACGCGAATGCGCGCGTGAGCGCCGACGCATCGGGCGCGGGCGGCCTCGACGGCGTGCAGAACGTGTCGAGCGAAGACCTGATCGAGATCACGCCGGCGTTCGTCGAGCAGCAGCATGCGGCACAGCATGCGAATGTGGACGCCGAAATCCGCCAGTTGTTCGGCACGCCGAAGCCCTACGTGATCGGCCCCGGCGACGTGCTGAACATCGTCGTGTGGGATCACCCCGAACTGAACCTGCCGACGACCCAGACGACGGGCGGCGGCGATGGCGTCGGCGCGAGTTCGGTCGCGACCGGCTACACGGTGGACGCAAGCGGCAGCGTGCAGTACGCGTATGCGGGCCTCGTGCACGTGGCGGGGCTGACGGAGGCGCAGGCGCGCGCGGTGCTGACGAAGCGGCTCGGCGAATACGTGCGCAAGCCGCAGATCGCGGTGCGCGTCCAGGCATACCGCAGCAAGCGCGTCTATCTCGACGGCGAAGTGCGCACGCCGGGGCTGCAGATCGTCAACGACATGCCGATGACGCTGCCCGAGGCGATCGACCGCGCAGGCGGCTTCACCGCGACGGCCGACCGCTCGCAGGTGTCGGTGACGCGCGGCAACAAGACCGTGATGGTGAGCCTGCCGGCGATGCTGTCCGCGGGCATCAACCCGACGAACATCCTGCTGCGAGACGGCGATCTCGTGCGAGTGCGCGCCGCGAGCGACAGCAAGGTGTTCGTGCTCGGCGAGGTCTCGCGTCCGGCGACGCTGACGCTGACCGACGGCCGGATGAGCCTCGGCGAGGCGCTCGGCGACACGGGCGGCGTCAGCCAGTACACGGCGGATGCGCGGCAGGTGTTCGTGGTGCGGCGCGGGCCCGGCAACCGGCCGCAGGTCTTTCACCTCGACGGGCGTTCGCCGGCCTCGTTCGCGCTGGCCGACCGGTTCCCGCTCGAGCGTCGCGACGTGGTGTTCGTCGATGCGTCGTCGCTGGTGCGCTGGAGCCGCGTCGTCAACCTGCTGATTCCGTCGTCCGCGCAGGGTGCGCTGACGGCCAAGGCCATTTCGCCGTGAACCTCGTGACGGATCGCGCAATCGCGATGCGTCGCGTCTACGGGACCGATCCTGTATGAACGCCCAGACTTTTCCTGACCCGCACGACGGGCCCGCGCTGCGGCCGTCCTATCCGTACCGCCGCTACTGGGCCATGCTCCGTGGCGGCCGGCGGCTGATCCTGTGCACGGCGCTGGCCGGCGCGCTGGCCGGGGCGCTCTATGCGCTCTGCGCGCGCCCGGTCTACCGGACCGACATCCTGTTCCAGGTCGAGCAGAGCCCGACCGAGTCGAAAACGAACTCGCCGCCGGGCGATCCGTCGTCGGTGTTCGACCTGAAGACCGATGCGTCGACCGAGATCGAGGTGCTGAAATCGCGCGCGGTGATGGCGCGCGCGGTCGACGATACCAACCTGGCCATCGATGCGCGGCCGCATTACCTGCCGGTCATCGGCTGGCGGTTCGTGAACGCGGCCGACGGGCTGTCGTCGCCGCTGCCGGGCGGTTACGTGTACGGCACCGAGCGTATCGACGTCCCGACCTTCGACGTGCCGAAGCGTTTCGTCGGCAAGCGCTTCGCGCTCGTCGTCGGAAACGGCGGCACCTACACGCTGCAGCGCACGGGATTCCTCGGCAGGACCGGGCCCGTCTGGCAGGGCAGGATCGGCCAGCCGCTGCACGTCGAGACACCGCAGGGGCCGCTCGACGTGTTCGTGCGCGACGTGGCGGGCGAGCCCGGCGCACGCTTCGACCTGACGCGCTACGGTGAAGAAGAGGCGACCGCATGGCTGCAGAAGAACGCGCTGATCTCGGAGCGCGGCAAGCAGTCGAACATGATCGGCGTGACGCTCGACGGCCCCGATCCCGTGCACGACAGCCGCGTGCTGAATGCCGTCGGCGACGCGTATCTGGCGCAGAACACGCAGCGCAAGTCCGAAGCGGCGGACAAGCTGATCCGCTTCATGGATGCGCAGTTGCCGCAACTGAAGGCGCAGCTCGAAAAGGCCGAAAGCCGCTTCAATGCGTTCCGCGCATCGCACGGCACGGTCAATACGAGCGACGAAGGGCTCGCGCTGCGTCAGCAGTCGGTCGACATCGAGACACGCGTGCAGACGCTGCAGCAGCGCCGCGAGGAACTGCTGACACGGTTCATGCCCAAGCATCCGGCCGTCGTGGCGGTCGATGCGCAGCTCGCCGATGCGCAACACTCGCTCGACACGGTGCGCAAGCAGATCCAGCAACTGCCGACCGTCGAGCAGGGCGTGCTGCAGCTGCAGCGCGACGTGGCCGTCGATACCGCCCTCTACACGAACCTGCTTAATACGCGTCAGCAGATGATCCTCGCGCGGGCCAGCAAGACCGGGACCGTGCGTATCGTCGACACGGCGAAGATCGCCGAGACGCCCACCGGGCCCCATCGCGGGATGGCCGTGATCGCGTCGCTGCTGCTCGGCCTGCTGGCGGGCGCCGCGGTCGTGATCGTGCGGCAGCGGGTGGCCGGCACGGTCGGTGACGCCGAGGAAATCGAATGGTCGACAGGCTTGCCGGTGTTCGCGGCGGTGCCGCACAGCCCGTCGTCCGAGCAGATCGTGACACCGTCGAAAGCCGCGCGGCGGCGCAGCGGGCGCAAGCCGGCACGGCCGTCGGCACCGGAGGGCGCGGCGCTCGAAAGCCTGCGCAATTTCCGCACGGCGCTGCAACTGGCGATGCCCGTCGCGCCGAATCGCGTCGTGCTGATCTCGGGGCCGACGACGGGCGTCGGCAAGTCGTTCGTCGCGGCGAATCTCGCGTCGCTGGTGGGGGCCGCGAAGCGGCGTGTGCTGCTGATCGACGCGGACCTGCGCAAGGGGTCGCTGCACGAGCAGTTCCGCTTCAGCCGCGCGCCGGGCCTGTCGGATGTCGTGGCCGGCACGCACGGGTTCGACCAGGCGATCAAGCGCGATGCGGCGCCCGGCCTCGATTTCATGCCGATGGGCAACGTCGTGCCCGATCCGGGCGAACGGCTGCTGCAGCCCGCATTCGCCGAACTGATCGAGCGCGTCGCGTCGCGCTACGACATGGTCGTGATCGACGGTCCGCCGCTGCTGCCGGTGGCCGACGCGCTGGTGCTCGGACGCCTGGCCGGAACCGTGTTCCTCGTCGCGCGTAGCGGCGTGACGACGGTGGCGGAACTCGACGAAAGCGCGCGACGGCTCGAGCACGCGCAAATCGACGTACGCGGCGTGATCCTGAACGACTTCAAGGGCGCGTCGGGACGGTACGACTACGGCTACACGGATGCGAACACCCATCAGGCCGCATCCGGCTATGCAGGTGTGATGGGCGCGCGCGGCCCGGCCCGCTGAGCGGCGAGCGCGTGACGCCGCCCAGCAAGGTCCGCACATGCGGAGCAATGGAACGGACATCATGAACAAACGAGTGGCGGCCGGCTCGCGCACCCGGCAGCGGCAGCCGGCGCGGCGCGGCCGGGTGGCGCGCGCCGGTCGCGCGGCCAGTTACGCGGGTTACTGGTGGGAGGATCCGGCACGGCTCGTGCTGTTCTTCATCCTGCCGTTGTACGGGATGCTGTCGATGAGCCTGCTCGGAGACCAGAAGTCGATCGCGCGCATCTATTTCGACGGTTACGCCGCGTTCGCGGGTGGCCTGTTCCTGCTGGTGCTGACGGCGGCCGCGTGGTTCGCGACGACCGATGCGCAGGTCCGGCGGGCGCCGAACGACGGGCCGGCCGAGCTGTCGCCGCGCGTGCTCGATTTCGTGTTTGCGCTCGCGCTGTTCGGCTATCTCGTGATGATGAGCGGCGTCCTCGCACATCCGGCCGTGCTGCTGTCGTTCCTCACCGGCACCGCGAACACGTTCGAACTGATCGAACTGAAAGGGCGCGTCACGGGCCTGAGTTCGTTCACGCAGGCGACGGCGCCGTTCGTCGCGCTGTATTTCTACGTATTCAGGACACCGGCGAAGGGCTTCAATCGCTACAAGGTGTACCTGGCAGTGCTGGTCGTGCTCACGCTGTTGCGCAGCTTCATTTTCGCGGAGCGGCTCGCGATCATCGAGGTCGCATTGCCGTCTGCGCTGATGGTCGTGCGGTTCCGGCTCGGCCGCAAGCGGCTGCGGCTGCTGGCGCTCGGGCCGTATGCGGCGATCCCGCTGCTGCTCGGCCTGTTCATCGTGAACGAATACAACCGGTCGTGGGAAACCTACTACATCAACATCTACGACAACATCTTCGATTTCGCGCTCGAACGCCTGGGCCTGTACTACTCGACGTCCCTGAACAATGGTGCCGGGATCCTCAACGTGCTCGGGTGGGGCAACGGGCATCCGATGTTCACGTTCGACTGGCTGCTGCATTTTCCGGTGATCGGCGCGACGCTCCAGCCGTGGCTCGACTCGGGCGACAGTGTCGACCTGTTCCTGAACAGCTATGCGGATCCCGAGTTCAACAACCCGTCGGGCATCTTCGTCCACTTCTACGAATGGGGCTGGTTCGGGTTGCTGAACGCGGCGTTTGCCGGATGGGTGTTCGGACGCGGCTACGCGGGATGGCGGAGCGGCAGCGGCTTCTGGTGTTGCGCGCACGCGGTGCTCTATGTGTCTCTGATGGAAATCCTGCGGATTCCGAACCTGTTCAGCGGTCGTGATTTCGTGCCGGTCGTGCTGCTGATCGTCGTGTTCAGATGGTTCGTGAAGCGACCGGAACGGACGTCGTGCGCCGCCGTGCGCGGCACCGCGATCCGGCACACGCCCGACATCGGCTAATTGTCGTCCAGCCCACATTCTCCCGCCGCCGGCATGCATAGAGTGGAGCCTCTCACGACCACTCGCCATGCACGCAGGCCCTGACGGGGCCGCCGCATCGACTCTCACATGACTACGACTGCACGCGAAACCAGCCTCGACGTCGCCCGCGGCGCGGGGATCATTCTTGTCGTCTACGGGCATGTATTGCGCGGCGCCGTCTCGTCGGGCCTCGTGCCGGCGGGCGTGCCCGATACCGTGTTCGCGTGGGTCGACTACGTGATCTACACGTTCCACATGCCGCTGTTCTTCTTCCTGTCCGGGCTGCACGTCTGCCGCTCGTTGCGTGGCGCGCCGCGGCGGTTCATCGGGTCGAAAGTACGCACGATCGTCTATCCGTACCTGCTGTGGTCGGTGCTGCAAGGCGGCGTGCAGATTGCGATGGCATCGCACGGCACCAATCATCCGTTTACGTTCGGCGACCTGCTGGCGATCGGCTGGCGGCCGTTCGCGCAGTTCTGGTTCCTGTACGCGCTGATGCTTTGCATGATCGGTGCATGGCTGCTTGTACGATGGGTGCCGGCACTCTCGCAGGTGCCGATGCCGCCGCGCATCCGCGGTGCGCTCGTGGCAAGCGCGGTGCTCGCGCTCGCGCTGGGCGCGGCGACGCAGTGGGGCATCGTGTCGACCACGCTGATGAACTGGCCGTTCTTCGTGGCGGGCGTCGTCGCATCGCGCGCTCTGCCGGGCTGGCTCGAACGCAACAGCCATCCGGCGGCGTGCATGCTGACGGCGGTGGTCTTCGTCGCGGCGGTTGCTTTTGCGCATGGCATCGGAAGCGCAACGAGCCTCTGGGCCATTCCTGCCGCGTTCGCCGGCATCGCACTGATGCTGCAATTGGCGTACCGCCACGCATCGTCGCCCTCGCGTGCCGGCTGGCTTGCGGCGATCGGGTACGGGTCGATGCCGATCTACCTGATGCACATCCTGGTGATGGCCGCCGCGCGCATCGTGCTGATGCGTGCGGGCATCGGCAGTCTCGCGACGCACCTCGTGATCGGCACGCTTGCCGGCGTGGCGGTGCCGATGGCGGCTTACCTGCTTGCGCTGCGCACGGGCACCGCACGCGTCGCGGGATTTCCCGCATGGCCGGGGCGCGGCGCGACCGTGCGTCCGCAACCGGCATGACACGTGTGGAAGCGGCACACATGACCGGGCGCCGATGCCTTTCCCGTCTTTGCTGCGCGATGCTCGGTGTGTGGATGACCGTCGGACCCGCTTTCGCGGCGCACGCTGCGAAGGCGGCTCACGCACCTCAGGCGGCGCAGACGACGATTCGTGCAGCCGTGCCGGATGCCCATGTCGTCCCGGCACCCGACGGCGCCGATCAGGCCGACGCACTGCAACGCGCGCTGGATGCGCTTAAGCCGGGCCAGCGGCTCGTGTTCGCACCGGGGCGCTACATCGTCGGCCGCTCGCTCGTCGTTCGGCAAGCGCAGGTCGTGCTGTCGGGCTACGGCGCGACGCTGATCGCGACCGTGCCGGACGACCAGACGATCGAGATGCGCGGCACCGGCACGACGATTGCCGGATTCAGGCTGGCGGGAACGGGTTCGACGCGGATGGGCACGCCCAGGTCGACCAAGATCGAAGTGACCGGGCGCGACGTGCAGGTGCTCGACAACGCGATCGACGGCGGTGGCGGCGGCATTTTCGTGTTTGGCGGAACGGATGTCGCGATCGTCGGCAACGAAGTGCTGGCGACGCTGGCGGACGGCATCCACATCACGCATGGCGCGCGCAACGTGCTGGTGCGGGGCAACGTCGTGCGCGGCACGGGCGACGACATGATCGCAGTGGTGAGTTATCAGGGCGACGGCGTACTCAGTCGCAACGTGCTGATTGCCGGCAACTCGCTCGAGGGTAACGCGTGGGGGCGCGGCATCACGGTGGTCGGCGGTGCCGATGTGACGATCGCGAACAACGTCGTGCGTAACGTGCAGGTGAGTGCGGGCATTCTGGTTGCGCAGGAGGACAGTTCACGGACCTACGGCGCGTCCGGCGTGCTGGTCGAGAACAACGAGATTTCGGATATCCAGACCGCGGCCGCACGTACCGACCCACGCCCGCTGACGCAGCAGGCCGCGATCGACGTCAGTACGTGGTCGGGCTCGGTGACGCGCGTGACCGTGGTCGGCAACCGGGTGTCGCGCGCGCGGTTCGCCGGCATTCGCGTGTGGGGAAACGTGTCGCAGTACCGGATCGCGGACAACATGTTGTCCGCGATCGGCGGGATGCCGGTGCAGGTGGGCGGGGGCGGAGGCTGTCCTTCGGGTGGTGCGACGGCCGCGCAGTGCAGGGCGCCGGTTGCGCAGCCGGCGTCGATCGACGCGGTCGGGGCGGACACGTCGGCGTTGCCGCACGTGCGCGAAGCGCTCAGGCAGGTGCGCCCGTCGCAGCGCGGCATCGATTGACGACTCGATGCACGCGCCGGCGGGCGCGGCCCGCGATTACCGCACGACTTCGCCTTCCACCGCCTGCACGTGCGGTTCCCGCGCAGCGAGCGGCACCGCGGGCTTTTCCGGCAGCGTGTCGACGACCGCGCGCCCATACTGGTCGTCGAAGCGCACGATATCGTCTTCGCCGAGATAGTTGCCCGACTGTACCTCGATGATCTCCAGCGGAATCCGGCCGGGATTCTCGAGACGATGGACTTCGCCGACGGCGATGTACGTCGACTCGTTCTCGCTGAGCAGGAACGTCTCGTTGCCGCGCGTCACCTTCGCGGTGCCGCGCACGACGATCCAGTGCTCGGCGCGGTGATAGTGCATCTGCAGCGACAGCCGCTTGCCCGGTTCGACGACGATCCGCTTCACCTGGAACCGCTCGCCGAGATCGATCGAATCGTAATGTCCCCACGGCCGCTGCACCTTGCGGTGCTCGCTCGCCTGCGGTCGCCGGTCGCTCTTCAGGCGCGCGACGATGTTCTTCACGCGCTGCACGTCGTGCTTGTTCGCGACGAGCACCGCGTCGGCCGTTTCGATCACGACGACATCCTTCATCCCGACGCACGCGACGAGGCGGCCTTCCGACCGCACGAGGCTGTCCTGCGTGTCCTCGAACACGATCGGACCGCGCGCGACGTTGCCGTGGTCGTCCTTCGGCATGATTTCCCAGATCGCGTCCCACGTGCCGACGTCCGACCAGCCGGCCGACAGCGGCACCACGATGCCTTCGATGCCGAGTTCGCTGCTGTCGGCGAGGCGTTCCATGACCGCGTAGTCGATCGAGTCGGACGGGCACGCATCGAAGGCCGCCGCATCGATCCGGAAGAACGGCTCCTCGGCGACGCCCGCGCGCCAAGCCGACTCGCAGGCCGCGTGGATCTCGGGCGCCAGCGCGCGAATCGCCTTGAGCCAGACCGATGCACGCGTGACGAAAATGCCGCTGTTCCACCAGTAGTCGCCCGACTGCAGGTAGCGCTCGGCGAGCGCCGCGTCGGGTTTCTCGACGAAGCGTCCGATCGAGTAACCGCCTTGTCCGCCGTGGCGGCTCGTACGCGGCTCGCCGACCCGGATATAGCCGTAACCCGTTTCCGCGCGGCGCGGCAGCACGCCGAGCGTGACGATCGCGCCTTCCTGCGCGTAACGTGCCGCGCGTGCGATCGCGTCCTGGAACGCGCCGACATCGGCGATCACGTGATCGGCCGGCATCACCGCGAGCACGGGATCATCGTCGAGCGCGCTGGCGTCGAGCGCGGCGAGCGTGAGCGCCGGCGCCGTGTTGCGCGCGGCCGGTTCGAGCAGGATGCGCGCGGGCGCCGCACGGTCGACCACTTGCGCGGCGCTCATAATGCGATGCTGTTCGCCGCATACCAGCAGCAGCGTGTCGCCCAGCGCAGCGTTCGCGATGCCGTTCAGGCGGCGCGCGGTCGCCGAGAGCGGCGATTCGTTCGACGTCAGCTCGATCAGCTGCTTCGGAAACTGTTCGCGCGACAGCGGCCAGAGGCGCGTGCCGGAACCGCCGGCGAGAATGACCGGCAGGATGCGTGGCAGGTCGGGTTCGGGAACCGGGCGTAGGGTGCGGGTCATCGGTTGGCTCCGGTATCGGCGGGCAGCCGGTTGTGCGCGCGTCCGTCGGCGCGTGCGTCTTCGTTTCGTGGCCGGGTCGTCGACACGGCCCGGGACAGCAGTTGGCGCAGCGCGCCGGCGGCGCGATCGGCCGGCCGGATCATGCCGACGAACGGCGCGCCCTGTTCGAGATACGGTCCGTATGCCTTGCGGAATCCGAAGCGTTTGTAGAATGCCTGGCGCGGCGCGGGAACATGCATGCGCAGCGCGGCGTCCGGCCATGCGGCCAGCGCGGCGGTCAGCGCACGTTCCAGCAGGTGTTCGAGCGTATCGCCGTCGCGGCACGCTTCGCTCGTCAGTACCTTGTCGATCACGACGTCCGGGTCGATGTCGTCGCCGGGCAGGATGCGCGCGTAGGCCGCGACTTCCGCGGTGTCGCCGTTGCGCACGGTTGCATAGACATGCAATGCGCCCGCGTCCTTGCCGTCGATGTCGAGATGGGTATGCGCATCCTCGACGACCAGCACGGCGTTGCGTGCGCGCAGGATTGCGTAGAGATCGACGGCGCTCAGATGTTCGAATTCACAACAATGCCATTCCATGATGCGGTCCTCGTGTGAAACCTTCAGCACGCCGTGCCGCACGAACGCGTTCGTCCAGTGCGGTGCGGCGATGACCATGATGCGGATGGCGCGCGCGCCGGTCTGTTCGAAAGCGCACTCACGTTCCGGTTTGTCGCGGGACGACGGATCCGGCGCACCGACAACCGCGCAATGTGCGGTAGCACACATCGGTCGTGCCGACGCTTTCCGATAATTCCCACGGCATGGCGGCCGCGTTGCGCGGCGCGTCCATATCGAACGTCAACGAAGAATCGGGAGCGGTACTTGAAGATTGCGATCGTTCACGACTGGCTGGTCGTGCCTGGCGGCGCCGAACGCGTGCTGGCGCACATGATCGACTGCTTTCCGCAGGCCGATGTCTACAGCCTCGTCGATTTCCTCGAGGATCGTGACTGCCTGCGCGGCCGCGCGGTGCGCACGTCCTTCATCCAGAAGCTGCCGTTGGCGCGCACGCGCTACCGCAGCTACCTGCCGTTGTTTCCGCTCGCGATCGAACAGTTCGACCTGTCGGCATACGACGTCGTGCTGTCGAGTTCGTATGCGGTTGCGAAGGGCGTGCTGAGCGGCCCGGACCAGTTCCACGCGAGCTACGTGCATTCGCCGGTGCGCTATGCATGGGACTTGCAGCACCAGTACCTGAACGAAGCCGGGCTCGCCCGCGGGCCGAAATCGGCGATCGCGCGGGCGCTGCTGCATTACATCCGCAACTGGGATGCGCGGTCGGCGAACGGCGTCGATCGCGTGGCCGCGAATTCGCACTTCATCGCGCGCCGCATCCGCAAGACCTACCGGCGCGACGCGACGGTGATCTATCCGCCGGTCGACGTCGACCATCTGTCGCTGCGCGCGGACAAGGATGCGTTCTACCTGACCGCATCACGGCTCGTGCCGTACAAGCGGATCGACCTGATCGTCGACGCGTTCTCGCGTACGCCGGAACGCCGCCTCGTCGTGATCGGCGACGGGCCGGAAATGGCGAAGATCCGTGCGCTCGCGGGGCCGAACGTCACGCTGCTCGGCTACCAGCCGTTCGACGTGCTGCACGACCACCTGCAGCGTGCGCGCGCATTCGTGTTCGCGGCGGAGGAGGATTTCGGCATTTCGCCGGTCGAGGCGCAGGCCTGCGGCACGCCGGTGATCGCGTACGGGAAGGGCGGCGTGCGCGAATCGGTGCGCGCGTGGCCGGGCACCGGCGCGACGGGCCTGTTCTACCGCGCGCAGACGGTCGACGCGCTGCTCGACGCGCTTGCCCGTTTCGAAGCGCTGCCGCGCGGGTCGATCGATCCGCATGCGTGTCGCGCGAATGCCGAAAGCTTCGGCTCGGCGCGCTTTCGGGACGAGTTCACGCGCTTCGTGATGGACGGCTATGCTGCGTTGCAGGAGGAGATGGCCGGTCCCGCCGGTTTCTCGCCGGGCGACGGCGCGTCGACCGAGGACGGCATGCGCGATCGACCGGCCCGGCATACCGAGACGGCGCTGCGAACCTGACCGGCGACCGCGCCGGTTGATTACGGCGTGTAACGGTCGAGCGGCCCGCGTGCCGGCTCGAGCCGGTGCGGCCGGCCGGCGGCGCGCGCGATTATGCGGCGCGTGGCGTGCGGTGCCGGTCTTTTCCACGGATTTCGGTGAAAATCGCACGCAATCGATGGAGCCTATCTGGCGGAAAAGTAGTATTTGCCACTGATTGACGGGAATGCTCATAGATAATCAAATCTCAGTGGCCAAAGGTGTGTCGCGCGGGGCGACGGGCTGCGTAACCGGCTGATTCAGGATTATCTTTTGGTAACAAGACCATCTCGAAACGGGGTGTAAATTCACGAACGGATCAAATGCGGCGGTCAATCCGCGAGCGGGTTGGCCGCCGTCCGGTTCAGCATCGGGCGCGACTGTCGTGTACGACGCGACGCACATGCGGACGGATGTTCCGTTTGCCGACGTGCCCCGCCTGACGGCGGGTCGCTTCAAAGCCGGAATGTCGTGGCTCCCGCAGCCGCGCGTTCCGTTCGAGTTCGATGACAACGAGGCCGGATGACATCCGGCTCGACCTCCGGGGGTTCTCGCCGTGTGCAGTTTCGATCTTCGCCAAGGCTGCGGCAACGCAGCGCGGAAAGGCGGCCATGCGCCGCCGGCCGCAGCGCACGCGAACGGGTCGCGGAGTGGAGAAAGTGATGGTTCGTTATGAATATGCCAATAACGCGCGATAAGAGCGCCGGCTCGGGGAGCGGTAACGGGCAGCGTCCGCTGATCTACTGGACGCAGTCGCCGTCCGTGATGCTGCGAAAGGAACTGTCGCGCCGCGACTGGAAAGTATCGGTCGTCGCGCATGCGAACGAGTTGCGCGACACGTCCGGCGAAATCACCTGCGGCATCCTCGACCTCAGCGGCGGCCACGCCGATGCGATCGGCAGCATCGCGTCCACCTGCGCGTCGATGCGCGACGTCGTGTGGGTCGCGCTCGTCGACGTCGGCCAGACCGCGTCGCCGAACGTGCGCGCGCTGTTGCGCGACTATTGCTTCGATTACGTCACGTTGCCCGCGTCGCATCAGCGGATCGCCGATACGGTCGGCCACGCGTACGGCATGGAGTGCCTGTTCGCACGCGACCGCGAACAGCTCGAATCGGAGGAGAAGGGCATCGTCGGCACCTGCAGCGCGATGCTGCGGCTGTTCGATACGGTGCGGCGTTTCGCGCGCACCGACGCACCGGTATTCGTGTTCGGCGAAACGGGCACCGGCAAGGAGCTGACGGCCGTCGCGATCCATCGCCATTCGGAGCGGCGCAACGGCCCGTTCGTCGCGGTCAACTGCGGCGCGATTCCGCCGCATCTGCTGCAATCGGAGTTGTTCGGTTACGAGCGCGGTGCGTTTACCGGCGCGAACGCGCGCAAGATCGGCTATGTCGAAGCCGCGAACGGCGGCACGCTGCTGCTCGACGAAATCGGCGACCTGCCGCACGAGAGCCAGGCGAGCCTGCTGCGGTTTCTGCAGGAACGTTCGATTCATCGCCTCGGCGGCAGCGATCCGGTGCCGGTCGATGTCCGGATCGTGTCGGCCACGCACGTCGACCTGCGCGACGCGATGGAGGAAGGTCGCTTTCGTGCCGACCTGTTCCACCGCCTGTGCGTGATGCGCATCGACCAGCCGCCGCTGCGCGCGCGCGGCAAGGACATCGAACTGCTCGCGCATCACATGCTCGAACGTTTCCGCGGCGACGCGCGCCATCGCGTGCGCGGTTTCTCGACCGATGCGATCACCGCACTGTACAAGCACGACTGGCCGGGCACTGTCCGCGAACTGATCAACCGCGTGCGGCGTGCGGTCGTGATGACGGAAGGGCGCCTGATTACCGCGCGCGATCTCGAACTCGAATACTGTCTCGATGCGGCGTCGCCGTCGGTGGCCGACATCCGCAAGTCGATCGAGCGCGAGGCGATCGAAACCGCGTTGCTGCGCACGCGCGGCCGCGTCGCGGCGTCCGCGCGCGAGCTCGGCGTGTCGCGCGCGACGCTGTATCGCTGGATGGAGGCTTACGGCATCGAGCGGCCGCGTGGCACGGGTTCGTCCGACTGAACGGTTGGATCGAGGCTGGGGGGAACAGGCTCGCGGCCCGCAGCGGCCGCGAGCGCTGCGTCAAACGGCCTGCGTGGCGCGCACCACGCGCGCGGCATTCACTGCACGGATCTCGACCACCGGCGGCACCTTGTCGTCGGTCGCCGGGTCGTTCCCGGCGGCAGGCAGCGGAACGAGCGCGACGCGCGCCGGCGTGCCCGGTGCGAGGTGGAACCAGTCGTCGCGCGGCACGAAGCCCGGTGCGTCGATCTGCACGTGGCGTGCGACGTGCCGTGTGTCGAGATCGACGTGCCACGTGTTGCCGGTGCGCGACACGCACGCCTCGATCCCGAGTTCGCGGCGCGCCAGCACGGCCGGATGCGTGCGCGACGGGAAATGGAACGCCTGCGACAACAGCGTGCCGTCGTCGGCGCGCAGCGTCGCGACGACGGTGTCGTGTTCGCAGGGCCCGAAGCGGTACGCATAGGTCCAGTCGAAGAAGCGGCCGAGCAACTCGGCCGAGCCGATCCTTAGCGCGTCGTGCGCGGCGATCCGCACCGGGCAGCCGGCCCGCGCGACCGGCGTGCGGCCGTCGCGCAGCGCGACCAGCTCGATCGCCGCCGACAACGGCGCCGGGCGCTCGTTGACCACGTGCACGTCGAGCCCGTTCAAGCCTTCATCGACGAGCAGCACCTGGACCGGTTGCAGCACCTGGCGCAGCGCGTACCACGCCGATTTCGGCCGGTGCGCGGCGTCGATCACCCCCCAGCCGGCGCCGGGCATCACGTCCTGGAACTGCCATACGAGCGCGCCGGCGCAGCGCGAACCGCTGCGCCGCCATTCGGAGAACGTTTCGCGCATCAGGTCCGCGATCACCGCGCGCGACAGCTCGAAGTAGCGGGCCGGATCCTCGCGCCGCAGCCGGTCGGGCGCGACGTCGTACAGCGTCTGCAGATAGTGGTCGCGGATATCCTCGAAATCCCACGACGTGCCGGGGTCGCGCGGCACGGCCGCTTTCCAGCGCGGCTCGTGCACGCCGGGCCAGCCGAGCGCCGCGAGCGTCGCATCGCACGGCACGTTCGCGAACGCGAGGCATTCGCTCGCGAAGCGCACGTCCGCGCGGCGCGCGTCGTCGAGCGGGCGCAGGTATGCGCCGACGCCGTAGTAGTGCGACACGCGTTCGCGCGGCGTGAACGGCAGCACGCCGCCGTCGGGCGAATCGGGCACGTACGGGACGTCGGGGCGGCGCGCGGCCGCATGGCCGGCCAGCCGCTCGGCGGTCAGTTCGAGGAAGCGCTGCTTCGGCCCGAGCCCCGACATCGCGGCCTGCTGCGCGATCTCGCTGCCGCCGCACAGCACCGCAAGCGACGGCGAAGCGCCGCGGCGCGCGAGGAATTGATCGGCCTCGCGGTCGACGTTGTCCGCGAACGCGGGATCGTCGAGCGCGTAGTCGAAGTTCGCGAACATGAAGTCCTGCCAGACCAGCAGTCCGAGCCGGTCGCACCCTGCGTGGAACGCGTCGGCCTCGTAGGTCATCGTGCCGCCGACGCGGATCATGTTGAAGCCGGCATCGCGTGCGAGCCCGAGCAGGCGGCCGTAGGTCCCGTCGTCCGCATGCAGCGCGAGCGGGGCGGCGCTGCTCCAGCACGCGCCGCGCGCGAACACCGGCACACCGTTGATGCGCAACCCGAAGCCCTTGCCGTCGGCCCCGTCGTCGATCTCGATCGTGCGGAAGCCGGTCGAGCCGAGCGGCCGCCGTTCGTCGCCGATCTGCAGCGTGATCTCGTAGAGTGCGGGCTCGCCGTGCGTATGCGGCCACCAGCGGCGCACGTTGGGGATGGCGACGCTCGCGCGCAGCCGGCCGGAACCGGTGCGTTCGAGCGGTGCATGATGTTCGCCGCATGACAGCCGTGCGGCGAGGTTCGGGGGCAGCGGCGCGGCGAACGTCAGTTCCGCGTCGAGCCAGCCCGTATCGCCTTCGACGCGCGCCTGCAGGCGCGCGTCGGCCAGGACGGGCCCGTCGGCCGGATCGAGCACGTCGACGGGCCGCCACGGGCCGGCCGGGACGTACGGCGGGAACCAGCCCGGCATGTGCCCGAACAGCGACGTGCGGACCGTGCGCAGCGCGGCCGGCTCGGCCAGCCGCGTGCGCCAGCGCGCGCGGCGCGGCGCGCGCGCGTCGCGCAGGTGCGGCGCGAGCGCACGGAAACAGAGCGTCAGCCGGTGCGTACCGTCGAGCGATACGGGCACGTCGTGCGCGACGAACATGCTGTCGGAGCGGAGGAGCGGCGTGTCGTCGAGCCAGGCTTGCGCGAGCGTCGCGAGGCCATGGAAGCGCAGCACGCGCGGCCCGTGCCCGCGCAGCTCGATCCGGTACCAGTGGTCGCGCTCGTCGAGCGACCGCGCATCATCGAGCCGGCCGGCCAGCGCGAGCGCCTGCGCAACCGTGCCGGGCACGGGTGCCGCGATCCAGTCGCCGTCGTCGGCCGGCAGGTCGCGCGGCTCCTGCACGGCGCCCGCGGCCGTTGCGAGCATCGACCACGCGGGCAGCGCACGCGCGCGCGTCACCGCATGGCCGGCACGGGTGCCGCGTCGCTGCGCACGGGCGCGACATGCCGCAGCGGCGAGCCGATCTGCCGTGCGCAGGCGACGAGGTCGGCATAGGCGGCCTCGATCGACTCGAGCGTCGAATCGCCGCGTTCTTCCTTGCCGCGCGCACAGGCGCGCGCGAGCCGGAACTCCAGCACCATCGCTTCGGACGCGATGCGATCGCACGCGGCGCGGATCTCGGCGAACGGCCCGACGCAGCCGCTGGCCTGCAGCCAGCGCGCGTAATGGCCGAACAGTTCGAAATTCGCGCCGAGCTGCCGCACGGAATTGAACGAGTACGCATGGAAGTGCTCGAGCGGCGCATCGGCAAGGGTGCGCGCGTCGGTCTGCAACTGCCGCCGGAAGGCGGCGATCGGATTGACGACGGGCAGGCGCCGCAGGTGACGCTGCAGCGCGGCGAGCGACGCGTCGCAGAGTGCGCGCTCGTCGAGCGGCGTAAAGCGCCGTTTCGCGCATTCGACGTACGGCGGCAGCGTCATCGGCGAACTGCCGCCGACGAGCCCGTTGTAGTCGAAGTCCTCGGCCACGTAGTAGCCGCTGTTGTGGAAATAGCCGATCTGGTGCTTCACGCGGTCGATCGCGTCGATGCCGATCGTCGTCTTCGTGTGTTGCGTGCGGTAGCTGCTGCCGCGCGTGTCGGGCAGGAACCACGCGTCGACCTCGACGATCATCAGGTGGCCGCGCGCGACCTGCGTCTCGATGTGCTGGTCGAGCGGCTCGTAGATCGAGTGTTCCTGCACGACGATCCCGTAGAGCCGCTCCAGTTCGTCGTGCGGAAACTTGAAGAACGTGAACTGGTCGCCCTCGAAATCGAGCGCGATCGTAAACGGCAGCGCCGCGTACGGATTCAGGCCCCACCAGCGGAGCACCTCGAGCCACATGTCGACGTAGCAGTTGGTCTGCTTCCAGACCATCTCCTGACTGTGCAGCGGGTGCGGCCGGTAGTGGCGTGCGCGGTGGCGCACATCCTCGAACGACGCGTCTTCGCCGTCGCGGGAAACGAACCTCATCGCGTGCCCCACAGTACGTCGCGCACTTCTTGCGGCCAGGCATCGATGTCGAAGCCGTGATGGCGGAACAGCGCGAGCGTGAGCCGTTCGAGGCCGAAGCCGACGCAGCCCGTGTGCGCGACGTCGTCCGTCGCGGTGCGGATGTTCCACAGCAGGCCGAAATGGTCCATGTGGTAGTTGAAGCTCAGGCACGCGGTCTGGCGGCCGTCGTGCTCGATCGGGATCAGCAGCTCGAACTTCAGGTTCTGCTCGCGCTGGCTGTTCGCGACGATCTTGCCGCCGCGCCCGAAGAACGGATCGTTCGCGAGATCGATCGCATTCGGCAGGCGCAGCGCCTCGATCATCCGCGTCCCGCGCTCGATCCACGTTTCGCGGAACGCGACGATCTGTTCGGGCGTGCCGATCCGCACATACTCGCGCATCCGGAACAGCTGCATGCGCGTCGGATCGAGCGACGGCTCGTGCCGGAAGCAGTACGAGAACACGTCGACGATCCGGCCGTCGGCGGGCAGCGCGCCTGCGCGCGCGACGACCGGATAGACCGGGTAGCACGCGGCCGGCGTCATCACGACGTAGGTCGGCTTCTGGCTTTCGGTCCAGTCGTCGCCGCGATCGAGGCACTGCAGCACGCGCTGGTGCCGGTGTTCGTCGCCGCAGAACGCGTGCACGCTGCCGGCGAGCTGCGGGAAGCTCTTCATGTATTCGCTGCGCTCGAACTCGGGGCGGCTCATCGCCGGCGGGAAGCGCAGCACTTCGGCCTGCTGGTCGGCGCCGACGCGCGTGACGAACGCGTCGAGCGCTTCGACGACACGTTCGAATCGTTCGCTGCGGCCGAACAGGCCCTGGATGCCGGTCGAGACCAGCAGGCCCGCATCGATCAGTTCGTCGCGCAGCGGGTTGACGCCCGCGCGGTCGAGCGGCGCGTCGGCGGGAAGGGAGGCGGCGGAGGGCACGGCGAGGCGGTCGTTCACGTATGTTTCTCCAGCGTCGCGGGACGCAGCGCGAGCAGCAGGCTCGCAGTGTTGGCGGCAATGCGGTCGTTGCTGATCATCAGCGGCGCCGCGAGCAGGTCGCGAATGTGGCGGCCGATGCTGAACGGCGTGCCTTGCTTGTAGCCGGCCATCCCGCAAATCATCATCGCCTGGTGCGCGACTTCGAGCGCGGTCGTCGACACGTAGGTCTTCAGCGTGTTGATCTCGGCGGCCCGGGCCATGCCGGCCGACCACGAATGGGTCGACGCGTTCGCATGAAGGCGCAGCACGGCATCGACACGGGCCTGCATCGCCTGCATCAGCGCGAGCGATTCGGCGATGCGTCGTGCCGCGGGCGACGGCGCGCCGTCGGTCTGGCGCGCCTGTGCCCGGAAGAACTGGTGCGCGCGATGGAACGCGTCGCCGGCCACGCCGATCCATACCGCGGCCCACAGGATGTGCGAGACCGGCACCATCGTTTCTTCGGCGATCTTCGCGAACGGGACCGGCAGGCACTGGACGGTGGCGCCCTGCGCTTCGAGCACGAAGCCGTTGCTGCAGGTACCGCGCATCCCGAGCGTGTCCCATTCGCCGCGGCGCGTGAGCGTATAGCCGTCGCGCAGCAGCGTGACGAGCACCTGCTCGGAAGCCGGCGCATCGGCGTCGCGTCGTGCGGTTGCGAGGATGCCGTCCGCGTAGTCGCCGTACGAGATCGTCGGTGCGGACTTGTGCAGCCGGAACCCGCCGCCGTCGGTTTCGAGCGCGCACTGGCTCGCGCGCAGGTTGCCGCCGACGCCGTCTTCCGACGTGGCCGACGCGAGCAGCCACTGGTGGCGCACGAGCTGCTGCAGGAACAGCTTGTGCCAGCCCTGGTCGGCGGCATGGTCGACGATGCAGGCGACCTGGATCTGGTGCATCGCGAACACCGTCGCCGACGACGCGCAGGCGTGGCCGAGGATCGAGCAGGCCGACGCGATGTCTTCCAGCGACGCGCCCGCGCCGCCGAGATGGCTCGGCACCATCGCGCCGAGCAGCCGGCGCGCGCGCATCGCCTCGATCGCCTCGACGGGGCAGCGCGCGTCGCGATCGACCGCATCCGCATGCTGCGCGGCGATCTGTGCGACGGCGTGCGCGGCCTCGTCGAGCCGATGCGATTCGCTGTCGGCCGCGAGTTCGGGAAGCAGCGCGCTCATGCGGAATGCTCGGTGCGTTGCAGTGTGGCGATCGTGTCCGCGAGTGCGTCGATGCTGCGGAACAGGTTGCGGTTCAGCATCTCGTCGGGAATCTCGATGTTGAACTGCTTCTCGATCGCGAGCATCAGCTGGATCGTGTCGAGCGAGGAGAGGCCCGCTTCGTAGAGGTCGTCCCCGTCGCCGATCGAATCGATCGCGGCTTCGAGATGGGCGACGTGCTTGAGGATGGTTCTGATTTCGTTTTTCACGTGCTGCTCCGGCGTGCGTGGTGTCGTCCGCTCGGGCAGACGCGCGATGTGCGCTGACGTCCCCCCGGCAGTCCGGCATCAGTAGACCATTGGCAGGCACGGCGTTCTGTTCGCCACCCTACAAACCGCTGACCCGGCGTGCCCGCAGTGCCGAAGCACGGCGCCGGGCCGGCAGGTCGATCACGCGCGCGATGCGGCCGGCACGCCCGAATCGGCGGAGAGAATGCGCTTCATTTCGTCGCGGACGATCGCGCGGCAGCCGCACGACATCTTTTCGAGGCCGTCGAGATCGGCGAGCTCGATCGAGCTGCGGTATTGCCGGATCAGGCCGAGCTTCTGGATCTCGCCCGCGGCATCCGTGACGGTTTCGCGCCGCACGCCGAGCATCTGCGCCAGCATGCTGTGCGTCACCTGGATCTCGATGCTGCGCGTGCGGTCGTACGCGAGCAGGAACCATCTGCATAACTGATGTTTCAGCACGTGATGGCGGCTGCAGAACGTGATCTGCGACACCTGCGCCATCAGCAGCCGCACGCAGACGAACACGAGATGGCGGATCACCGGCGACGCGTCGAACGCGGCGGCGAAGATGCGCCGGTCGAGCCGGTAGACGAAGCCGTCGCGGCAGGCCACCGCACGGCAGGGCATCCGGCCGCTGCCGCCGATCACGTCGTCGCAGACCACGCTCTCGCTGCCGATCTCCGCCACCTCCAGCGTCATGCCGCCGGACGACACGTACTGCAGCGAGATCGCCGTCGTGACGGGCAGGTACACCGCGGTGAGCATTTCACCGGGCTCGCACAGCACTTGCCCCGATTTCAGGTGGACGAGCTGAAGGTGGGGCGCCAGCGTGGCGAGTTCTTCGCGGTCGATGGCCGCTAGGAACCGGTTGGCATCGAAGCTGTGGGAAAGCTCGATCATGCCGTTCGCGTAGGCGACGGCGTCGTGGGCCTGGAGAGTCACGGCACATCCTCGTAGGGTGGCGGTCGCGCGTCGTCGCGGCGGTCCCGGGGAAACGGGAATTAGCACGATCGTGCGGACTTGTGTTCATCGAAAATCGAATGACGATGCAGCGAAAAGGCTAGCACGCGATTGAAATCGATCAATTGCACATTGCGTCATTTCACAAAGTTTGACGATTTTGGTCGAGCGCAAACGTCATGTGGATTTAATGATTCATTTTTGTCGAATTAATCGCCCGGAAACGGAATGCTGTCCGGATCGGACATTCTATGTGGATCGGGAGTCAATCGGATGGCGATGCGCATCGTGCGCGAAAATCATTGGGCGCACATTGGACATTATTTGACAAATAAACGATGGTCTCCTGAATGTTCATTGGAATCAATGGGTTGTGTGCGATATGTGCGATGGATGACAGAGCGGGGAATGGGTGTGCAGATTCAAATTTGAGACAGTTTCAAACGAGCGTGTGAAGCGTGGCAGCGCTGGAAAGCGCGATCCGGAACATCACGGAAACAATTGAAAATCGGCTGTAAGTATATGAACGACAAGCCTCGCGGCCCCGATCCGTTGGTCCCGGTTCCATCCGTGTGAATTGGTCAGTCAAATCACTTGCCGTGTCCACCGCGGGAAGAGTGTCCGGAAATGAGACGTTTTTTATGGCGCGGGATCGAATATTCCGGCGATCTAAATCCGGTGTGATTCATATATTAAGGATGGGCGGGTATTGGCACGTAAATCGCTTATTCGGATTCGCGTGTCGAAACGGGACGGTCGACTCAATCCGGCGATAACGAGCCGATGGCCGGTCGGAATCAGGGTTGCGGGCCGCAACCGCTGTCAACGTCCGGGCGCGCATCGCGATAACGAGTTCCGTGCTTGCGGCTGCAGGCGGCGCGGAGAATAAAAGGGATACAGACATGCTTCATCTTCACTCGAGCTACACGGCGAACGCCATCCTCGATGCCCTCCCGGAGGACAGCATCCGCACCATCGCTCCACATCTCGAACTGGTCCGGATCAAGGCCGGCATGCTCGACCGGGTCGGCGAGCCGATGCGCCATCTGTATTTTCCGACGACGGCAATGATGTCGGTGCAGCACCTGATGGAAGACGGTGCGATGGTCGAGGTGGCGGTGGTCGGCCGTGAAGGCGTGGTCGGCCTCGGGACGCTGGTCGGTGGCGTCGCGGCGTCGAGCCGGGTCGAGGTGCGCATCGGCGGGATGGCGTATCGCGTGCCGAGCTGCGTGATGCGTGCCGAATTCGAGCGATCGCCGGAGACGTACCGGCTGCTGCTCAACTACTGCCAGGCGGCGATGGCGCAGATCTCGCGCAGCGCGCTGTGCAACCGGCATCACTCGGTCAGCGAGCAGTTGAGCCGCTGGCTGCTGCTCGCGCACGACCGGATCGACGGCGACGAGCTGGCCGTCACGCAGCAGACGATCGCGAACATGCTCGGCGTGCGGCGCGAAGGCGTGACGGAGGCGGCCGGCAACCTTCAGGAAGCCGGGCTGATCCGGCAGCGCCGCGGCCGCATCACGGTGCTCGACCGCGACGGTCTCGAGCATCACGCGTGCGAATGCTACGACCTGATTCGCGCCGACTATCGCCGGTTGCTCGGGGCGCGCGGAAATGCGAGGCCGGCGCCGGTGCGCCCGCGCATGCCGGAGGTGCGTTGCGGATTCCCGGCGCATGGTGCGTAACGATGCAGTCGATGTCCGGTGGAACGCATACCATGCGGCGTGCCGCGATCGCGGCGGTCGACGTCGTGCTCGTGCTGGCGGGGGGGCTGGCGGCGCAGGCCGCGTCCGGCCTGGCGTGGCGCGAGCTGTCCGATGCACAGCGCGGCGCGATCGCGCTGCTGTGCGTGCTGACGGTGGCGCTGCTGCCGCGCTACCTGCGCACGGTGCGCGGCGGCGTGGCGGTGCAGGGCGGGGCGCACGTGCTGACGCAGACGCTGGTGGCGGTCGTCGCTGCGAGCGTGCTGACGGTGGCCGCCACGATGTGGATCATGAATCGCGGCGGTACGGTCACGACACGCTGGATCGTGCACACGGTGCTGGCCGGCGATGCGGCGTTGTTGCTCGGCCGCGCCGCGCTGCTGGCGGTCGTGCTGACGCGCCACGACCCGCGTGCGCGGCAACGCCGTGTCGCGGTCGTCGGCGCAACGGCGTACGGGCGCGTGGCGGTCGAGCGGATGCAGCTCGCGCCGAACGGCCCCTTCGTGGCGGCGTGCGTGTTCGATGACGATGCACCGGCCGCCGCGGGCGGCATCGGCGGCGTGCCGGTGATCGACGACTGGAACGCGCTGCGCGACATGATCCGCAGCGGCGAGATCGACGAAGTGTGGCTCACGCTGCCGATGTCGCACGAATGGCGGATCCAGCGCATCGTGCGCGAGCTGCGCGACGAATTCGTCGAGCTGCGGCTGTTGCCCGACGTGCGGCAGATGGCGGTCGTCGATCGCTCCGCGACCGACGTGCTCGGCATGCCGGCGATCAATCTCGCGACCACGCCGAGCGCCGCGCCGGAGCTGTGGGCGAAGTTCGCGTTCGACCGGCTGTTCGCGTTCGGCGTGCTGATTCCGTTGCTGCCGCTGCTGTCGATGCTGGCGGTCGCGGTCAAGCTGTCGTCGCCGGGGCCCGTGCTGTTCAGGCAGCGCCGCAAGGGCGTCGACGGCCGCGAGTTCGACATTCTGAAGTTCCGGACGATGCGCGTGCATCGCGCGCAGCCGGGCGTCTTGCGGCAGGCGTCGCGCAACGATGCGCGCATCACGCGCGTCGGCGCCTTCCTGCGGCGCACGTCGCTCGACGAGCTGCCGCAGTTCTTCAACGTGCTGTTCGGGCAGATGTCGGTCGTCGGGCCGCGCCCGCACGCGATCGAGCACGACGACCTCTACCGGCAACTGATCGACTGCTACATGTACCGCTATCGCGTGCGTCCGGGCATCACCGGATGGGCACAGGTGAACGGCTATCGCGGCGAGACCCGCAAGGTCGAGGCGATGGCGGCCCGCGTGAAGTTCGATCTCTTCTACATGCAGAACTGGAGCTTCTGGTTCGACATGAAGATCATCCTGTTGACGGTCGTGCGCGGCTTCATCGGGCGCAACGCTTTCTGAGGATGGCGAATCGTTCGGAAAGCCATGCGTTGTGCGGTCGAACGTACCGACCGGAAAGACGACGGCGGACACACTGACGGCACAGCAGCATTCCGCTTAGCGGAGTGTCCGGCGGCGCGTCGTCGCGTCGCAGCCATCGGAACAGTCACGATCATGTCAACGTCGATTCGGGAGCGAAGCGCACCGGTACTGCAGGAAGCGCGCGCGGAGCGGGGCGTCGGCACAGCCGCGCACACCGCGCGGTTGCGCCGCCTCGCAATCAACGGGAAATTCACCGCGCAGCGCATGACGGGCGTTCAGCGCGTGGCATATGAACTGACGGCCGAACTCGCACGCATCGCGAAGGCCGGCGACGAACCTTCGCTCGTCGTGCCGGCCGATCACGATCCGGCAGCCATGCCGGCCGGTGCGCGGCCGCAGGCCTCCGGAACCCGGCGCGGTACGCTGTGGGAGCAATGGACGCTGCCGCGCGCGACGCGCGGCCGGACGCTGCTGAGTCTGTGCAACATCGGCCCGCTGGCGAAGCGCGATCAGCTGCTGATGATTCACGATGCCGCGATCTTCGATCTGCCGGCCGGCTATTCGCTCGCGTTCCGTTTGTGGTACCGCTTTGCGTTCTCGATCCTGAGGCGACGCGCGCGCCACATCGTGACGGTGTCGCATTTTTCGCGGGCCCGGCTGGCCGCGCGGCTGGGCGTGCCGCCCGCACGCGTGTCCGTCGTGCCCGGTGCCGTCGATCATATCGACCGGATCGATGCCGATCCCGGCGTGCTGTCGCGCCTGAATCTCGAGACGGACAGCTACGTGCTGTTCGTCGGGTCGCTCGCGCCGGGCAAGAACCTCGTGCGCGCGCTGGCCGCGATCGCGTTGATGCGGGCGTCGCATCCGTCGTTGCGCTTCGTGATCGCGGGCGGCGCCAATGCGAAGATCTTCGGTGTCCGAGAAGCCGGCCTGCACGAAGACGATCCGTACGTCACGTGGGCCGGTTACGTGACCGACGGCGAACTGAAGGCGCTGTACGAGCACGCAGGATGTTTCGTTTTTCCATCGTTGTACGAAGGATTCGGCCTGCCGCCGCTCGAGGCGATGCGGTGCGGTTGCCCCGTCATCGTGTCGCACGAGGGTTCGCTGCCGGAAGTCTGCAGCGGGGCGGCGCTGTTTTGCGACGCCTATTCGCCGCCGGATATCGCTGCCGCGATCGCTCGCGTGATGGACGATCCCGAGCTGCGCACGCGGCTGCGCACGATGGGCCGCGAGCATGCACGGCAGTACAGCTGGCAGCGCTCGGCGCGCGCGTTGCTCGACATCGTCCGTGCCGAACCATGACGGGCGGTGACGCAGCCCGGCGCACCGGCTCGTCCGATGCCGGCGCCGTCTGCCTGCGTCGGACGCATCCGGCGAAGCCGCGTTTTCGCGTCCGTCCCCGATTTCCGAGCGCGCGGGCGGCACGCTGATTCCGGTCAACACACGCGTGTTCAATGGGTTTATCCTGCGTCGAATGCGTCCGGCACTTCGTGCTGCCGGGCGCACATCCGGACGCGCGGCGGAGGCGGTGACGCCTCTTCGCCGTGCACCGGCGCGACACCGCGCGCCGCACTTTTTCGCGCGGAACCCGGAACAGGAGAGACGGCCATGGCGCTCGACCAACAACAACGGCAGACGCTGAAACAGCGGCTGAACGAGAGCGAGCAGACGCTGCGTGCGGAGATCCGCACGAGCGAAGACCAGCGCGCGTCGGAATCCTATGCAGACCTTGCCGGCGCGGCGCCGGACGAGGGCGACGAGGCGAACGCGGATCTGTTCGTCGACGTCGATCATGCGTTGATCGGCATGAAGCTGACCGAACTGCGTGCGATCGGCCGCGCCCAGCAGCGGATGCGCGACGGCAGCTACGGCGAATGCATCGATTGCGACGGCGCGGTGGGCTACGAGCGCCTGCTGGCGCGCCCGACCGCCGAACGCTGCACGCATTGCCAGTCGATCTACGAGCGGCATTACGCGACGACACCGCGCGCCTCCCTCTGACGTCGCGGCCGCAACGGCGCTGCACGCGATCCGCCGCGGGCGTACGATGAAGGACGGGTGCCCGGCAGCGTCGACATGCGATGCCGTGCGGGCAGACGCCGTCGCGCCAGCGCACGGCGCCATCCACGTGGAAGGGAGCCACGCCGATCATGCCGATCCACAATGCCGCGTGCGCGGCCGTGTTCGCCGAGATCGCCGACATGCTCGAGATCCAGGGCGCCAATCCGTTTCGCGTGCGGGCTTACCGCAATGCCGCACGGACGATCGCCGACTACGGTCGCGATATCCCGACGATGATCGCGAACGGCGACGAGCTCGGCAAGATTCCGTCGATCGGGCCGGATCTCGCGTCGAAGCTGCGCGAGATCGCCGCGACGGGCACCTGCGAGCTGCAGCAAACGCTGCGCCATGCGCTGCCGGGCGCGATCGTCGAGCTGCTCGACGTGCCGGGGCTCGGCGCGAAACGCGTGAAGGCGCTGCATGATGCGCTGCACGTCGATTCGCTCGAACAGCTGCGCGCCGAAGCGAAGAACGGGCACGTGCGCGAACTGCCGGGCTTCGGCGCGAAAACCGAGGCCCATCTGCTCGAAGCGATCGACGATCGCCTGCAGCGCGAGCCGCAACGCTTCCTGCTGCCCGATGCCGCGCAATCGCTGATGCCGCTGCTCGATCGCCTGCGCGCGGTCGCGGGCGTCGGCAAGGCCGTGCCGGCCGGAAGTTTCCGGCGCCGCCGCGAAACCGTCGGCGATCTCGACATCCTCGTCACCGCACGCGATCCGGTCGCCGTCGCCGATGCGTTCGTCGGCTATGGCGACGTGGCGCGCGTGCTCGCGCACGGCAAGACGAAGTCGAGTGTCGTGCTCGCCAGCGGGTTGCAGGTCGACCTGCGTGTGGTCGATGCCGATGCCTTCGGCGCGGCGCTCGTCTACTTCACGGGATCGAAGGCGCACAACATCGCGCTGCGCAGGATCGCCCAGGCCGGCGGGCTGAAGATCAACGAATACGGCGTGTTTCGCGGCGACGAGCGGATTGCCGGCGACACGGAGGCATCGGTCTACGCCGCCATCGGGCTGCACGAGGTGCCGCCCGAGCTGCGCGAGGATCGCGGCGAGATCGATGCGTCGCGCGCCGGCACGCTGCCGGCCCTGGTCGAGCGCAAGCATCTCCACGGCGACCTGCATGCGCATACCGACGCATCGGGCGGCCGCGACAGCCTGCGCGCGATGGCCGATGCGGCCCGTGCGCGTGGTTTCGCCTACCTGGCCGTGACCGACCGCGCACCGCATGCGGGCCGCGGCCGCGACGACTTCGACTGGCTCGCGCGGCAGCTCGACGAGATCGATCGCGTCAATGCGTCGTTCGACGATTTCGTGCTGCTCAAGGGCGTGGAAGCCGGCATTCGCGAGGACGGCAGCCTCGACGTGCCCGACGCGATGCTCGGCCGGCTCGATCTCGTGGTCGGCGCGGTACGCGACGGCTTCGACCTGTCGCGCGACGCGCAGACCGATCGCATGCTGCGCGCGATGGACCATCCGCATTTCACGATTCTCGCGCACCCGACCGGCCGCGTGCTCGGCGAGCGCGATGCATGCGAACTCGACGTGCCGCGCGTGATCGCGCAGGCCGCGGCACGCGGCTGCTTCGTCGAGCTCGATGCGCAGCCGCGGCGGCTCGATCTGCCCGACATCTGGTGCCGCGAGGCCGCGCAAGCCGGCGTACCGGTTGCGATCGGCTCGGATGCGTGCAGCGCCGGCGAACTCGACAACCTCGCGTACGGCATCGATCAGGCGCGGCGCGGCTGGCTGACGCGGCCCGACGTGCTGAACACGCGCACGCTCGCGCAACTGCGGCCGCTGCTGGCACGCACGATGGGTGAGGGCGGCGGGGCGAAGCGGAGCCGGTCGAAGGGCGCGTGAACGCGGTCGGCGGCGCGTGCCGCCCCGCATTCACGTCATGCCGGCACGGTCATCCCAGCACGCCGGCCGCCGGCACATAAGGCAGGCCGAGCGCCAGCGCGACGGCTTCGTACGTGATGTGCCCGTCGCAGACGTTCAGCCCCGCGCGCAGATGCGGATCGTCGGTCATCGCCTGCTTCCAGCCCTTGTCGGCGAGCGCGAGCGCATGCCCGAGCGTCGCGTTGTTCAGCGCGAAGGTCGACGTGCGCGCGACCGCGCCGGGCATGTTCGCGACGCAGTAGTGCACGACGCCGTCGACGACGAAGGTCGGGTCCGCATGCGTCGTCGCGTGCGAGGTCTCGAAGCAGCCGCCCTGGTCGATCGCGACGTCGACGACGACGGCCCCCGTGCGCATCGTCGCGATCATGTCGCGCGTGACGAGCCGCGGCGCCGAGGCACCGGGCACGAGCACCGCACCGATCACGACGTCGGCATCGCGCACGGCTTCGTCGACCGTATGCGCGTTCGAGCAGACGGTCGAGATCCGGTTGGCGAACACGAGGTCGAGCTGGCGCAACCGGTTCACGTTGTTGTCGAGCACGGTGACGCGCGCGCCGAGGCCGACCGCCATCTGCAGCGCGCCGGTGCCCACCACACCCGCGCCGAGCACGACGACGTGCGCGGCCGGCACGCCGGGTACGCCGGCCATCAGCAGGCCGCGCCCGCCGCGCGGGCTTTCGAGATGGGTGGCCGCGACCTGGATCGACATGCGTCCGGCCACCTCGCTCATCGGTGCGAGCAGCGGCAGGCCGCCGCCGGGGCCCGTCACGGTTTCGTATGCGATGCAGATAGCGCCGGATTTCACGAGCGCGGCCGCCTGGTCGGGATCGGGCGCGAGATGCAGGTACGTGTAGAGGATCTGGCCGCGCCGCAGCATCGCGCATTCGGCCGGTTGCGGCTCCTTGACCTTGATGATCATGTCGGCGCGCGCGAAAACCTCGTCGGCGCCGTCGCAGAGCGACGCGCCGGCAGCCGTGTAGTCGTCGTCGAGCAGGCCGATCGCGGTGCCCGCGCCGCGCTGCACGAGCACGCGATGGCCGTGCCGCGTGAGTTCGTGCGCGCCGGCCGGCGTGAGGCCGACGCGATATTCGTGGTTCTTGATCTCCTTCGGCACACCGATCAGCATGAGTCGCCTCCATGGCCTTCGTTATCGTTGTCGTGCGGTCGGCGCGATCGTGCAGCGGCGTGCCGACCGCAGTACTGGAATAACAGGGTAGTAGCGCGCCAAGGGAAGTCAAGCGGCCAGCCTGCGCGCCAGGCACGCGCACTGCATCGCACCATGCGCTGCCGCGGGTTGCGACCGGACGTCGCAATGCACGCGTTGCCGGGTTTCGGTATCGTCATGCGTGGCGCGGGCCGGGGCCGCGTGCCGGAACCCTTCCGGCAGAACAACGAGACAAGGACACTAACGACATGACCGGTGCGTATTTCAGCGTGCCGACGCTTTGCGCGATCGCGCTCGTACACGTCTACTGGGCGCTGGGCGGGCGGCGCGGCAAGCGTGCGGCGATTCCGGAACAGGATGGCGTGCCGCTGCTGCGGCCGACCGCCATCGGCACGCTTGCCGTCGCGGCGGCGCTGCTGGGCGGCGCATGCGTGATCGCCGCGCGTGCCGGCTGGCTGGGGCGCAACGCGTATCCCGGCACGATCGCGTTCGCGGTCGTTGCGTTCGCACTGATCTTCGCGGTGCGCGCCGTCGGCGATTTCCGCTACGTCGGCTTCTTCAAGCGGATTCGCGGGTCGCGTTTCGCACGGATGGACACGCTGTATTACTCGCCGCTGTGCGCGGCGCTGGCGCTGTCCATCGCGTCGATGTTCTGGCCGTGGTGAGGGGCGCGCCGGTCAGCGTGCTGTCGTGTCGAGCCTGGTAACGCATTGGGCCGGCACGGCATCGATCAAGCAGACAGCGTTCTCGACGAAGAACGAATTCCCGTGACGGGCGGGCGGCGCCGGCGATCCGTTCGCCGACGCCGGTCCGGCCTTTCGGGCCGACTCGCAGGCCGATAGTCTGCGGCGCGTGGCTGGAAGGCCACAGCCATCGGTCATGCACGCTGCAGAACAATCGCCTGCGCCGCGCGTGCCTCGACCCGCAATCACGCCATCCTTGCGCATTCCGGCTTCCGGATTTTTCAATTGTTGCGATTTTCGATGCATTGAATTGCATCGAACCCTCTCGTAATGGAACCGGTTCCATATATAATTCGCCGCACTCGTCGCCGGGCCCGAAAGAGGGTCGTGCACGTCGCGCTTGCCGTCGGCAAACGCGGCGTCTAAGTTGAATAAGGGCCATGGCGGTGGCAGGCAGATGCCGGTCGAAAGACGGGTATTTGTCTGACGATAAGACCTGTTAAGAGGTCGATCCGTGCAGCGCCGCCGGAACCGGCGCGTCGCGCGGCTGCATGAAGGCGCCGCCGTGCATCGCGCGGCCGGCGCCCGCAGCGAGGTTGTTCGCAACACACGAAAGAACAGGACGGCCGGCCGCGTGCGGCATGGCTGCCGTGCCGGACACGTCGCATGCGGAGTGCGCGCGTCCGGACCCCGATCCCCAACGATCCACATCCGACCATGTCCACGCCACCTGACAAACCCAACTCGCGCCGCCGTTTCCTGCGCACGTCGGTCGCGCTCGTGCCGATCGCGTCGGTCGCCGGCTGCGACCTGCGCTCGTCGTCGCCGTCCGCGACGACGGCCGGCAACGCACCCGCCGCATCGTCCAGCGCCGAGCGCGCCCCGTACAAGCCGACCTTCTTCGACGCGAAGGAGTGGGCGTTCGTCCAGGCCGCCGTCGACCGGCTGATCCCGGCCGACGCAGAAGGCCCCGGCGCGCTCGAATCGGGTGTGCCCGAATTCATCGACCGCCAGATGGAGACGCCGTATGCGCACGGCGCGACGTGGTACATGCAGGGGCCGTTCCAGCAGGGCGTGCCCGAGCTCGGCTACCAGTTGAAGCTCGTGCCGCGCGACATCTACCGGCTCGGCATCGCGGCCGTCAACCGCTATTGCGAGAAGACGCACGGCAAGGCGTTTGCGGATCTCGATGCGCCGACGCGCGACACCGTGCTCGGCGCACTGGAGAAGGGCGGCGCGCAGATCGACGACGTGCCGCCCGGCGTGTTCTTCGGCCAGTTGCTGCAGAACACGCGCGAAGGCTACTTCTGCGACCCGGTGCACGGCGGCAATCACGACATGGCCGCGTGGAAGATGATCGGCTTTCCGGGCGCGCGCGCGGACTTCATGGATTTCGTCAACCAGGGCGGCAAGGCCTATCCGTACGGCCCCGTCTCGATCAACGGGGAGCGCAGCTGATGGCCGCAGAGAAAAAGCCGCATGTCGATGCGGTGATCGTCGGCTTCGGCTGGACCGGCGCGATTCTCGCGAAGGAACTGACCGAAGCGGGCCTGAACGTCGTTGCACTCGAGCGCGGCGAATATCGCGACACCTATCCGGACGGCGCGTATCCGAACACGATCGACGAGCTGACCTACAACATCCGCAAGAAGCTGTTCCTCGACCTGTCGAAGACGACCGTGTCGATCCGCCACGGCCTGCAGGACACCGCGCTGCCGTACCGGCAGTTGGCTGCATTCCTGCCGGGCGAGGGCGTCGGCGGCGCCGGGCTGCACTGGTCGGGCGTGCATTTCCGGATCACGCCGGAAGAGTTGCGCCTGCGCAGCCACTATGAAGAGCGCTACGGCAAGAAGTTCATCCCCGAAGGGATGACGATCCAGGATACCGGCGTGACCTACGACGAGCTCGAGCCGTACTTCGACTTCGCCGAGAAGGTGTTCGGCACGTCGGGGCAGGCGTACAAGGTCGGCGGCAAGGTGGTCGGCGACGGCAACGTGTTCGAAGCGAACCGCAGCGACAACTTCCCGCTGCCGGCGCAGCTCAACACGTATTCGGCGCAGCGCTTCTCCGATGCCGCCAAGTCGCTCGGCCTGCATCCGTACCGGCTGCCGTCGGCGAACACGTCGGGCCCGTACACGAACCCGTACGGCGTGCAGATGGGCCCGTGCAACTTCTGCGGCTACTGCAGCGGCTACGCGTGCTACATGTACTCGAAGGCGTCGCCGAACCTGAACATCCTGCCCGCGCTGAAGCAGGCGCCGAACTTCGAGCTGCGCTCGAAGTGCCACGTGCTGCGCGTCGACCTCGACGACACGAAGAGGCGCGCGACCGGCGTGACCTACGTCGATCCGGCCGGGCGCGAAGTGCACCAGCCGGCCGATCTCGTGATCGTGGCCGCGTTCCAGTACCACAACGTGCACCTGCTGCTGCTGTCGGGCATCGGCAAGCCGTACGACCCGGTCTCGGGCGAAGGCGTCGTGGGCCGCAATTTCGCGTACCAGAACCTGTCGACGATCAAGGCGTTCTTCGACAAGGACACCTACACGAATCCGTTCATCGGCGCGGGCGGCAACGGCGTCGCGGTGGACGATTTCAATGCGGACAACTTCGACCACGGCCCGCTGGGCTTCGTCGGCGGCTCGCCGCTGTGGGTGAACCAGGCCGGCGTGAAGCCGATCAGCGGCATCGCGACGCCGCCCGGTACGCCGCAGTGGGGCTCCGCGTGGAAGAAGGCCGTGAAGGACAACTACGCGCACACGATCTCGATGGACGCGCACGGCACCAACATGTCGTACCGCGACGTCTATCTCGACCTCGATCCGACCTATCGCGATTCGTACGGCCAGCCGCTCTTGCGGATGACGTTCGACTGGAAGGACAACGACATCAAGATGGCGCAATACGTGACCGGGCAGATGAAGAAGATCGCGGAAGCGATGGGGCCGAAGGCGATCGGCGTGTCGACGCGCGAGTTCGGCAAGCACTTCGATTCGCGCGCGTACCAGACGACCCACCTCGTCGGCGGCGCGATCATGGGCACCGACCCGAAGACGAGCGTGCTGAACCGCTACCTGCAGTGCTGGGACGTGCACAACGTGTTCGTGATGGGCGCCTCCGCGCTGCCGCAGGGCATCGGCTACAACCCGACCGGGATCATCGCGGCGCTGGCCTACTGGTCGGCACGCGCGATCCGCGAGCAATACCTGAAAAATCCTGCCCCGCTGGTGACCGTATGAAGAGGACGATGAACTCCCTCACCACGCGCCGCATGTTCCCGTTGCGGCGCGCACTGGCGGCCGGTGCGAGCTGGGCCGTATTCGGCTTCGCCGGCACGACGGCCTTCGCGCAACCGGCCGCGCCCGCCGCGGCTTCCGGTCCGGCGGCCGCGCCGGTGACCCAGTCCGCCGACGCGAACCTGATCAAGCGCGGCGAATACCTCGCGCGCGCCGGCGACTGCATCGCGTGCCACACCGCGAGCGGCGGCAAGCCGTTCGCGGGCGGGTTGAAGTTCGACACGCCGATCGGCGGCATCTACTCGACGAACATCACGCCGGACCCGAAGACGGGCCTCGGCGGCTGGACCTACGAGGACTTCACGCGCGCGGTGCGCGAAGGCGTGCGCAAGAACGGCGACACGATGTATCCGGCGATGCCGTTCCCGTCGTATGCGCGCCTGACCGACGACGACATGAAGGCGCTGTACGCGTACTTCATGCACGGCGTCGCGCCCGTCGAGCACGAGAACCGCGCGGTCGACATCGTGTGGCCGCTGTCGATGCGCTGGCCGCTCGGGATCTGGCGCAAGATGTTCGCGCCGACGCCGAAGCCGTTCGATGCGGCGCCGTACACCGATCCGGTGGTCGCGCGCGGCGCGTATCTCGTGCAGGGTCTCGGCCATTGCGGCGCGTGCCACACGCCGCGCGCGCCGACGATGCAGGAGCGCGGGCTGACCGACGCGGACGGCCCGGACTTCCTGGCCGGCGGCGCGGCGATCGACGGCTGGGTGCCGACGAGCCTGCGCGGCGAGCCGCGCACGGGCCTCGGCACGTGGAACGAAACCGAGATCGTGCAGTTCCTGAAGACGGGCCGCACGCTGCGCACGGCCGCATTCGGCGGGATGACGGACGTGGTCGGCCACAGCATGCAGCACATGACCGACGACGACCTGAACGCGATCGCACGCTACCTGAAGACGCTGCCGCCGCGCGTGCAGGGCGAGCAGCCGCACGTGTACGACGCGGCTGCCGCGAAGGCGCTGCAGGCCGGCGATGCAAGCAGGCCGGGCGCGGCCGTCTATCGCGACAACTGCATGGCCTGCCACCGCAGCGACGGCCACGGCTACACGCGCGTGTTCCCGGCGCTCGCCGGCAACCCGGTGGTGCAGGGCGACGATCCGACCTCGCTGATCCACGTCGTGCTGGAAGGCAGCGCGCTGGAGGGGACGCGCACCGCGCCGTCGACCTTCACGATGCCGCCGTTCGGCTGGCGCCTGTCGGACCAGGAGGTCGCGGACGTGTCGAACTTCGTGCGCACGAGCTGGGGCAACACGGGTGCGCCGGTGACGGCCGCGCAGGTCGCGAAGGTGCGCAAGAGCGTGCCGTCGACGCGACCCGAACCGCCGCCGGGCGCGCGGTTCCCGCAAGCGTCGCGCTGACGCGGACGGCGGGGCGCCGGCCCCGCCTGTCCGACCCGTTCCAGGGCGCCGGCCGTGACGTGCGGCGCCTGTCGTTTCACCGGGGTTGCACCCCGCCAGGGCGCGCGGCCGCGGGGACTTTTCGCGGCCGCGCGCCATTCTTCCGCCTCATCCCTTATCCTTCCACTCTTGAACCTTACTAAATAGTTACAAGAACTTGGGAGGGGGGATGCCTCATGACGTCAGCCTGATTGCGTTGCTCGCGGCCGGTTTCGGTCTCGCGATGATCTTCGGTTACCTCGCGTCGCTGCTGAAAATGCCGCCGCTCGTCGGCTATCTGCTTGCCGGGATCGTGATCGGCCCCGGCACGCCCGGTTTCGTCGGCGACCTGTCGCTCGCGCAGCAGCTCGCGGAAGTGGGCGTGATGCTGCTGATGTTCGGCGTCGGCCTGCATTTTTCACTCGGCGATCTGCTCGCGGTGCGCAAGATCGCGCTGCCGGGCGCCGTCGTCCAGATTACCGTCGCGACGCTGCTCGGCGGCGGGCTCGCACTCACGTGGGGCTGGAGCCTCGGCGCGGCGCTCGTGTTCGGGCTTGCGCTGTCGGTCGCGAGTACCGTCGTGCTGCTGCGCGCGCTGGAAGGTCGCGGGCTCGTCGAGACCGTCAACGGGCGCATCGCGGTCGGCTGGCTGGTCGTCGAGGATCTCGTGATGGTGCTCGTGCTGGTGCTGCTGCCGCCCGTCGCGGGGCTGCTCGGCGGCACGCCGCCCGGCGATACGCAGGCGGCCGGCGGCAGCGTGTGGGGCACGCTCGGCGTCACGATGCTGAAGGTCGCGGCGTTCATCGCGCTGATGCTGGTGGTCGGCAAGCGCGTGTTCCCGCGCATTCTGTGGCTCGTCGCGCGCACGGGTTCGCGCGAGCTGTTCACGCTGTGCATGATCGCGGCCGCGGTCGGCATCGCGTTCGGCGCGGCGAAGCTGTTCGACGTGTCGTTCGCGCTCGGCGCGTTCTTCGCCGGGATGATGATGCGCGAGTCGGAATTCAGCCGGCGCGCGGCCGACGAGACGCTGCCGCTGCGCGACGCGTTCTCGGTGTTGTTTTTCATCTCGGTCGGCATGCTGTTCGACCCGAAGGTGCTGCTTGAAGAGCCGCTGCACGTGATCGAGGTCGCGGCGATCGTGCTGGTCGGCAAGACGCTCGCGGCCGTCGCGCTCGTGATCGCGTTCCGCTATCCGCTGAACACCGCGCTGACGGTCGGCGCGGGCCTCGCGCAGATCGGCGAATTCTCGTTCATCCTCGCGGGGCTCGGCCGGGCGCTCGGGCTGCTGTCGGCCGAGGGGCAGAGCCTGATTCTGGCGGTCGCGCTGATCTCGATCGCGATGAATACGCTGCTGTTCGCGATGATCGACCCGGCGCTCGCCTGGATCCGCAAGCATTCGGCGTTCGCGCGCAAGCTCGAGGCGCGCGACGATCCGCTCGCCGCGCTGCCGATGTCGACGCCGCAGACGCACCTGACCGGGCAGGTCGTGATCGTCGGCTACGGCAAGGTCGGCACGCGGATCGCGCATGCACTGGACGAGCGCGGGATCGCGTACGTCGTCGTCGAGCAGAACCGCGAACTCGTCGAGAAGCTGCGCGCGGACGGCATCGCGGCCGTGTCGGGCGACGCGATCGAGCCGATCGTGCTCGTGCAGGCGCATATCGCGCGGGCCGGGATGCTGGTCGTCACGCTGCCCGACGTGTTCGACGTGCGGCAGATCGTCGAGATCTCGCGCACGCTCAACCCGTCGCTCGAGGTCGTGCTGTGCACGAACAGCGGCGACGAAGCGGCACTGCTGTCGCACGAAGGGATCGGCACCGTGTTCATGGGCGAGACCGAACTCGCGCGCGGGATGACCGAGCACGTGCTCGGCCGGATGGTGAAGCCGGTCGCGGCCGCACATTGATTGACGGCGCGCGGCATCGCGCCGCACGCCGGGCAGGGCGCGGCGGCCCGGGCGGCCGCCGGCCCTGCGGGCTTCAGTTTCAGTAGAACGTCTCGAGCGTCAGTTCCTGCGCCATCACGCGATTGCCGGCCAGCAGGCCGCCGTCCACCGGCAGTGCGACGCCGGTGATGATCCGCGCGGCCGGCGAGCACAGGAACAGCGCGGCCTGCGCGACGTCGTCGGGCGTCGCGAAATCGTCGAGCGGATACCACTTCCTCAATTGCTCGAACACCTGCGGGTTGCGCTGCACGCGCGCTTCCCACGCGGGCGTCTTTACCGTACCCGGCAGCACGATGTTCGCGCGCACGCCGTCGCGGCCGTATTCGATCGCGAGCGATTTCGTGTAGCTGATCAGCCCGGCCTTGGCCGCGCTGTAGGCAGGGTGCCCGAGCGCGTGCACGCCGTTCACCGAACCGATGATCGCGATCGCGCCGCGCCGGCTTGCGCGCATGCCGGGCAGCACGGCTTCGACGCTCACGTAGGTGGCCGTCAGGTTCGCATCCAGATCGGTGCGCCAGCTGGCAGGCGTCGTGTCGCGCAGCGTGGTCGAGGCGGCCGTGCCCGCGTTCGCGACGAGCACGTCGACTTCCGGGTGCGATTCGAGCATCGAGCGCAGCCGCTCGGCGTCGGTCAGGTCGTCGACGACGGCCGTCGCGCGTGCGTCGCCGAGCGCATCGATGAAGCGGTCGAGCGACGCGCGGTCGCGATCGAGTGCGAGCACGCGGTCGCCGGCAGCCAGGAAGGTGCGGCACAGTGCCTGGCCGATGCCGCCGGCGGCGCCCGTCACGAGGGTAGTACGTGTCATGTCGGCTCCTTGGGCGGGCTTACAGGCCGAGCGCGGCGCGCGCCTGTTTCTCGTTGTCGCGCGTAATCAGCGTGCCGGATGTCAGCACGAGCGGCGGCGGCGCCTGGTTCTTCGTGATCCAGTCGACCATGTTGATGCTCGTCTGGTAGCCGTGCTGGCGCGGATTCAGCAGGATCGACCCGTAGAAACCGGTCGGCTTCGGCTTCGCGAACTCGTTGAGCGCGACCTGGCTGCCGTTGATGCCGACCGCGACCATCGCGTCCGCACCGATGCCGCGTCCCTCGGCGGCGCGCACCGCGCCGACCGTCGTGTCGTCGTTCGAGCCGAACGCGACCCAGCGCTTGAAATTCGCATGCTTGGTGAGCGCGATGTTCGCCGCGTTGAACGCACCTTCGGTGTCGGCCGTCATCTCGGGCGCGTCGATCACGTTCGCGGCCGGGAAGCCGGCGGCCTTCAGCGCGTCGACCGCGCCGGTCGTGCGTTCGCGCGCGGTCGGCAACTGGTCGTACGCGATCCGGATAATGCCGACCTCGGCCGGATTCCAGCCGCGCCGCTTCGTCTCGTCCGCGATCGCCTGGCCCACTTGCTGGCCGATCTTGTACGCGGAGATCCCCATGTGCGGCACGCCGGGGAGCGGTGCGCCGTGGCCGTCGACGAGCTGGTCGTCGACCGACATCAGCTTCATCCCCGCACGCTTCGCCTTCGCCGCGATGCCGGGGCCGAGTTTCACGTCGGGCGCGCAGATGATCACGCCTTGCGCCTTCTGCGCGGCGAGGCTGTCGAGCGCGGTCGACACCTTTTCGCCGCTCGGCGTCGCGATCTTGATCAGCGTGAAATGCTTTTCCTTCGCGGCCTGTTCGGCGAAGCGCCATTCGTCCTGGAACCACGGATCGTCCGGCTGTTTGACGAGGAAGCCGATTTTCACGTCGGTGGCATCGGCGGCCCGGGCCGGGGCACCGCCCAGCAGCGTGACGCTCGCGGTGGCCAGCACGAGCGTTTTCCAGTGGAATCGCATGCGTCTCTCTCCGTTGTTGTAGTCGGGCGCGCAGGCAAGGCCGCCTGCGGCGCGCAAAAAATTGTAGGAGGACGCGGCCGGAACGCTCAAATAATGCGGGGCGTTCCTAGAAAGTGGGATGAAAGCGGAGAAGGGCGATGCGCATGCGGCATCGCCCGCGAGGCTTCTTCAGCTTGCGACTGCAGCCTTCGTCGGCATGGCCGTGCGGGACTGCGCGGCCGTCTTGAGCGGTGCCGACGGTTTCTGTGTGACGGCCGTCCGGGCCGGGGCTGCCGCCTTCGGCGCCGCCACCGTCTTCTGCGGCGCAGCCGTCTTCGCCGGCGGATTCTTCTCGGGCTCGACCGGCGCATCGGGCGGTACGCCGAGCAGCTGCAGCGAGCCGCTCGTGACCGACGCGAACACCGGGCCGGCCACCGTGCCGCCGTAGTAGCCCTTGCCGCGCGGCTCGTCGATCATCACGGCGACGATCAGGCGCGGGTTGCTCATCGGCGCCATCCCGGCGAACAGCGCGCGGTACTTGCCCTTCGCATAGGTCGCGCCGACCTGCTTGCGCGCGGTACCGGTCTTGCCGCCGATCCGGTAGCCGTCGACGCGTGCACGGCGCCCCGTGCCGCCTTCGCCGACCGCCATCTCGAGCATCGAGCGGATTGCCGCGGCCGTTTGCGGAGACGTCACGCGGTGGCCGCGATGCGCGTCGATCGTCTGCTGGTCGGTGCCGTTCTTCAGCAGCGACACCGGGTGCAGCGTGCCGTCGCCCGCATAGGCCGTGTAGGTCTGCGCGATCTGCAGCAGCGACATCGACAGGCCGTAGCCGTAGGCCATCGTCGCCTGCTCGATCGGCCGCCAGCGCTTGTAGCCGCGCAGCCGGCCCGACGCGACACCCGGGAACGTGAGTTCCGGCGCGCGGCCGATCCCGTACTCCTGGTACTTGTTCCAGATCGTTTCGGCGGGCAGGTTCAGCGCGAGCTTCGCGAGCGCGACGTTGCTCGACTTCTGCAGTGCCTGCGAGACGGTGAGCGCCCCGTGGTTCGACGTGTCGTGGATCACGGCCGGGCCGATCTTGTAGGTGCCCGGCGACGTGTTGATGATCGTGTTCGGCGTGACCTTGCGTTCGTCGATCGACAGCGCGACGACGAGCGGCTTGATCGTCGAGCCCGGCTCGAACGTGTCGATCACCGCGCGGTTGCGCAATTGCTGGCCGGTGAGGCGCGCGCGGTCGTTCGGGTCGAAGGTCGGGTAGTTCGCGAGCGCGAGGATCTCGCCGTTCTGCGCGTCGAGCACGACGACGCTGCCGGCCTCCGCGTTGTTCTCGACCACGGCCGCCTTGAGCTGGCTGTACGCGAGCTGCTGGATCCGGCGGTCGATCGTCAGCTCGATCGTCGCGCCGTGCTGCGCGGGCACGAGCGGGCGCGTGTCCGACACGATGCGGCCGAGCCGGTCGCGGATCACCTCGCGCTGCCCGGACGTGCCTTGCAGGCGCGCGTTCGCCGCGAGCTCGACGCCTTCCTGGCCTTTGTCCTCGACGTTCGTGAAGCCGACCACGTGCGCGGCCGATTCACCTTCGGGGTAGAAGCGCTTCGAATCGGCGATCTGCGTGATGCCGTCGATCGCGAGCTTGTCGAGGCGGCCCGCGGTATCGGCGTCGACCTGGCGCTTGAGCAGCACGAAGGTCTTCTCGTTGCCGAGACGGCGCTTCACCTCGACGAGCGGCATGTCGAGCAGTTTCGAGATCTGCGGGTAGTCGGTCTCGGCGACCTGTTTCGGGTTCGCCCAGATTTCATAGGTCGACAGGCTGACCGCGAGCATCGCGCCGTTGCGGTCGACGATGCGCCCGCGCATCGCGTCTAGCTCGATCGTGCGCTGGTAGCGCTTCTGGCCCTGGCCGACGTAGAAATCCTGGTTCGCGACCTGCACCCAGAAGGCCCGCGCGATCAGCGCGGCGAACGCGAGGAACACGACGATCACGATGAACCTCGAGCGCCACATCGGCAGGCGCGACGCGAGCATCGGATTCTTGGTCGCGGCCGCGTATGGATCGGCGGGGTGGGTCTTCTTTTTCACGCTCATGCAATGGCCGGTTCGGGCCGCCGGGTGGCGGCAAATCAGTCTGGATAATGCGATTGTAATAAATGAGTAAACACCGTGTGGGGAAAGTGTGTTCCGGCCCCGTGAAAAATCGTCAAACGGCGATTTGTCGGGTGTGGAAACGGGGGCAGCTAGAGCGCGGTGAAAGCGGGAGGCCGACGTCACGGCAGTCAAGGAGGGGGGCGCGATCGTGCGTCGATCCAGACAGGCGGATTCCGGTGCCGGTCGATCGCGACCGTCGACTCAGCGCGATCAATTGCCCGGACCTCGATTATTTATTTATGCCCGAAAATGAAAAACGCCCCGAAAAGGGGCGCCGTTAATGCTGAATATCGAAATGAATATCGCTGATGCCGGAATAAACCCGAAAACCGCAGACGATTTACATCGATGAATGCTATCGGGCGACGGAAATGAATTCCCGGTATTCCGGCTGGGTCGTGCAACGATCGACCGCCTGCAGCCGCCAAGCACCGGCGTGATCGCCGGCGAGTACGGCAGGGCCCTGTTCGCGCTGCGTCGCATCGAACGACAGCCCCTTCAGCTGGCATACGGCGCTCCCGCCGTCGGCCGCGCAGAGCGCCATCGCGCCCTCGACGTCGCGGACCTTGCCCCAGGTCGGAAGATCGATGCCCTGATGTGCCTCGCGCGACCACAGCCCCTCGTCGGTATCGACCCACAGAACCGCGAAGGCGTGCCGGGTTGCCGATTCGCTGCCATTAATCCGAATGGTGAGGCGCATTGTGATCGTCTCCTAAAAAAATGACACATTCGACCGTTTTGACTTGATCAGTCTAGATAGACTGGTGTGAAACGCAAGTGTTAATCCGCAATAAATCCGTATTGAGTCTATTGCGGTTTCAGATGAAACGACGTCTGACGATTCGTGGTCATTCCGGAGGCTCGCGCCATGACGGGCATCACCGGCGGTCGCCCGGCCGATGCGCGCATCGATGACGCGCGAGACATGGGATGACATCGCAGCGGGGCGCGTCGATCTGTCGCGCGCGATCGGCCGGCGGAAACGGCGCGGCCGGACGCGCCAACGCATCGCCCGGACGTTGCCCGACCGGATGTTTCAGCGTGTTGACGGCGCGGCCGGCACGACACACTCCGACAATCGCGTACAAATCGGCACACTTTCACGAAACTTTCGGGACAGACTTGCATTCGGTCGGGCCCCACACTGGGAATGTCCCGATCCCGTGCCGCGGACGCCCGTCCGCGGCGGCTGCCGCCGCCTCGTGCCAGAGATGCGATCGACGCGATCGCAGGCCGCACGCCCGATCGGGACTGCCAGGGCGCGCGTCAGCCCCGGCCCGGCCGGTGAGCCGTGCGCAGCCCGCAACCGCGGGCGCCGCGCCGCCCGGCCGATTCTTCGAAGGAGACTATCGTGCTGATCTGGAAAACCGCGTTGTCGCTCAACTGGCGGACGAGCCTCGTGTCGCCGGCCAGCGCACCGGTCGCGGCGGCGAACGTCGGACGGCTGGTGCTGACCGGCGCCACCGGCTTCATCGGCAGTACCGTGCTGACGGCGCTCGTCAATGCCGGGCTGCTCGACCGCATCGTGTGCGTGGTGCGCGCGCAGGACCGCGGCCACGCCGTCGCGCGGCTGCGCGAAGCGGCGCTGCGCGCGGGGCTCGCGCCGTACTGGGCGTCGCGCCTGACCGACGCGAACGTGATCGTCGGTGCGCTCGGCGACGTATGGCACGGCGCCGATGCGCCGCGCCTCGCCGGCGCGACGCATGTGATTCACTGCGCCGGCCATGCGTCGCCGGCCGATGGCGCGCACCTGCGGGCCGACATCGCCGATGCGGTGCACTTCGCCGAACGCTTCGCGCGCGCGCCGCGCCTGCAGCGCTTCGTGTACGTCGGCACGGCCTATGCGCATGCGGGCCGCGGCGGGATCGTGCAGGAAGAGGGGGCGGACATCGCGGCGAACGACACGGCGCACGACGACGAAGGCCTGCCGGGCGCGGTGCTCGCGGCCGACTACCTGCACGCGAAGGCCGAAACCGAACAGCGCCTGCGCGCGCTGGGGCTGCCGCTCGTCGTCGTGCGGCCGTCGCATGTGGTCGGCCACACGGTGCTCGGCACGCGGCCCGCGCCGAATTCGTTCTGGATGTTCCGGCTCGCGCATGCGGCGCGCCGCTTCACCGCGCGGCCGATGACGCGCATCGACATCGTGTCGGTGGACGACGTGGCGCGCGCGACGATGCTGCTGGCCGTGAAGCCGACGCTCGCGCACGACGTCTATCACGTGTCGGCCGGCGACGAGGCGCCGCAGGTCGCACAGATCGTGCGTGCGATGGACGAGGCGGCGGGGATGACGGGGGCGCCGCGCTACGCGGCGTGCGCGCCGGCCGAACTGCCGCTGGTGGTGCGCGACGTGCTCGGGCGCCCCGATCCGGCACTCGAACGCGTGATCGGCCGCGCCTTGCAGCGCTGCGGGGAATTCGCGACGGTCGATCGCGTGTTCGACAACCGCCGCGTGCGCGACGAAATCGATTTCGAGCCGTTGCCGTTCATCGATTACGTCGAGGAATGCATGCGCACGTCGCGCGGCGTGGCCGTGACCGAGCTGATGCGCGGCGCGCTGCACTGACCGCCCGCACCGGGCCGGCGCCCGTTCCCGCGCATGGCGGGAGCGGGCGCCGCCATCACGCGTGGCCGCCGAGCTCGATCAGCCGGTCGAGTGCGCGGTAGATGTCTTCGAGGCCGTCCTGGCCGAAGCGCGATTCGAGCTGCCGGTATTGCTCGTCGATGCGCGGACCGATTTCCGTCACCAGTTTCCTGCTTTGCGGCGTCAGGCTGACCAGCAGCCGGCGCTGGTCTTCCTGCGCGCGCGTGCGCGTGATCAGGCCGTCGCGCTCCATCCGTTCCAGCACGCCCGTGAGGCTCGGGCTCAGGATGCAGCAGCGCCGGGCGATCTGTCCTGCTTCGAGCGCATGCGCCGGTTCGCCGTCGAGCACGCGGATGATCCGCCATTGCTGTTCGGTCAGCGCGAATTCCTTGAGAATGGGGCGAAACAGACCCATCAGCGTTTCGCGGGCCTCGAGCAGCAGCATGGCCAGGTTGCGATGGTCGAGCGTACGGTTCATCGGGGTGGGTAAAGGACGGGGACGCATCAATCTTAACAGCCGAAGGTGATGAATTTCGCATCTCAGGGTAATCGAGGTTGCCAGCGCCCGATTGTTTACTTAAGATATTAACTATTGACGATGCGCCGCGACGCGCGGCAGGGGAATGACGCATGGAGCTGTCTTGCACGACCGCCGCGGCGCCGCCGTTGCCGGTCGCCATCGGTACCGTCTACGGTGCGCTGCTCAACGAGCGCGCGGCGCTCGACGCGCTCGGCGATGCCGTGAACGCACCGCCTTACGGCCGCCCGCCGCAGGCGCCGATCCTTTACATCAAGCCCGCCAACACGCACGCGGCCGATGGCGCGGCCGTCGTCGTGCCGGCCGGCGTCGAGGCGCTGGAGATCGGCGCAGCGGTGGCCGTCGTGTTCGCCCGGCGTGCGACGCGCGTGCCGGCCGCGCAGGCGCTCGACTACGTGCACGGCTTCACGCTCGCGAGCGACGTGTCGGTGCCGCATCCCGATTACTACCGTCCGGCCGTGCGCTTCAAGTGCCGTGACGGCTTCTGCCCGCTGGGTCCGGCGATCGTGCCGGCCGCCGCGCTGGGCGACGTCGACGCGATCGGCCTGACCGTGCGGATCGACGGCGAGGAGGCCATGTCCGCATCGACCGCGACGCTGATCCGCCCGGTGCGCGAGCTGATCGCCGACGTGACGGCGTTCATGTCGTTCGATGCGGGCGACGTGCTGTTGCTCGGCGTCGCGGGCGGCGCACCGCGCGCCCGTGCGGGCAGCACGATCGAGATTTCGGCCGCCGGCATCGGCACGTTGCGGCATACGCTGATTGCGGAGGAAGCACGATGAAGACGGCGCGCGTGATCTACAACGGCGCACTGCATGCGGCCGAACCGGCCGGCGACGGCACGATCCGCCTCGATACGGGGCGCGTGGTGGCCGAGGATGGGGTGGCGTGGCTGCCGCCCGTCGCGCCGCGCACGACGTTCGCGCTCGGCCTGAACTACGCCGACCACGCGAAGGAACTCGCGTTCAAGGCGCCGAGCGAGCCGCTGATCTTCCTGAAGGGGCCGAACACGTTCATCGGCCACCGGTCGCGCACCGTGCGCCCGGCGGATGCGACGCACATGCACTACGAGTGCGAGCTGGCCGTCGTGATCGGCCGGCCCGCGCGCAACGTGAGCCGTGCGCAGGCGATCGACTACGTGGCCGGCTATACGGTCGCGAACGACTACGCGATCCGCGACTATCTCGAGAACTACTACCGTCCGAACCTGCGCGTGAAGAACCGCGACACCTGCACGCCGCTCGGGCCGTGGTTCGTCAGCCGCGACGAAATCGGCGACGCGGGCGACCTGATGCTGCGCACGACGGTCAACGGCCAGGAGACGCAGCGCGGCAGCACGCGCGACATGATCTTCGACGTGCCGGCGCTGATCGAGCACATCAGCGGCTTTATGACGCTCTCGCCGGGCGACCTGATCCTGACCGGCACGCCCGAGGGGCTGGCGGACACGAAGCCGGGCGACGAGGTCGTGACCGAGATCGAAGGGATTGGCCGGCTCGTGAACACGATCGTCGGCGAAGCAGACTACTATCGCGCCGGCTGAGCCCGTCGCCCAAGGAGAGCACATGACCATCAAGCACTGGATCGGCGGCCGCGAAGTCGAGAGCCGCGAGACCTTCACGACGCTGAACCCCGCGACGGGCGACGTCATCACCGACGTCGCGTCGGGCGGCGAGACCGAGGTCGACGCGGCCGTGCGCGCGGCGAAGGACGCATTCCCGAAATGGGCGAACACGCCCGCGAAGGAGCGTGCGAAGCTGATGCGCAAGCTCGGCGAGCTGATCGAGAAGAACGTGCCGATGCTCGCGGCGCTGGAAACGCAGGATACCGGCCTGCCGATCGCGCAGACGAGCAAGCAGCTGATTCCGCGTGCGTCCGAGAACTTCAACTTCTTCGCGGAAGTGTGCGTGCAGATGAACGGCCGCACGTATCCGGTCGACGACCAGATGCTGAACTACACGCTGTACCAGCCGGTCGGCGTGTGCGCGCTGGTGTCGCCGTGGAACGTGCCGTTCATGACGGCCACGTGGAAGACGGCGCCGTGCCTCGCGCTCGGCAACACGGCCGTGCTGAAGATGTCGGAGCTGTCGCCGCTGACGGCCGACCAGCTTGGCCGGCTCGCGCTCGAAGCCGGGATTCCGCCCGGCGTGCTGAACGTCGTGCAGGGCTACGGCGCGACGGCCGGCGACGCGCTCGTGCGCCACCCGGACGTGCGTGCGGTGTCGTTCACCGGCGGCACGGTCACCGGCAAGCGCATCATGGAGCGCGCCGGTCTCAAGAAGTATTCGATGGAGCTCGGCGGCAAGTCGCCGGTGCTGGTCTTCGACGATGCCGATTTCGATCGCGCGCTCGACGCGTCGCTGTTCACGATCTTCTCGATCAACGGCGAGCGCTGTACCGCCGGTTCGCGGATCTTCGTGCAGCGCACGATCTACGACCGCTTCGTGCAGGAATTCGCGCGCCGCGCGAACAACCTGGTGGTCGGCGATCCGGCCGATCCGGCCACGAATCTCGGCGCGATGATCACGCGCCAGCACTGGGAGAAAGTGACGGGCTATATCCGCATCGGCGAGCAGGAGGGCGCGCGCGTGGTCGCGGGCGGCGCGGACAAGCCGGCCGGGCTGCCCGACCATCTGCGCAACGGCAACTTCGTGCGCCCGACCGTGTTCGCCGACGTCGACAACCGGATGCGCATCGCGCAGGAAGAGATCTTCGGGCCGGTCGCCTGCATCATCCCGTTCGAGGACGAAGACGAAGGGCTGCGGCTCGCGAACGACACGGCATACGGCCTCGCGTCGTACATCTGGACGCAGGACGTCGGCAAGGTGCATCGCCTGGCACGCGGGATCGAGGCCGGGATGGTGTTCGTGAACAGCCAGAACGTGCGCGACCTGCGCCAGCCGTTCGGCGGCGTGAAGGAATCGGGCACCGGGCGCGAGGGCGGCGAGTACAGTTTCGAGGTGTTCGCGGAGATCAAGAACGTGTGCATCTCGATGGGTTCGCATCACATCCCGCGCTGGGGCGTGTGACGGGCGCGCGACGCGACGATTCGCCGAATGATTCCTTGGCCGGCACGCCGGCCAAGCATGGGGCTGGAGTAACCGCTAAAGCGCTGACTCCGGCCGACCGCATAGCATGGGGCTGAAGTAACCGCTAAAGCGCTAACTCCGGCCGACCGCGAAGCATGGGGCCGGAGTAACCGCTAAAGCGCTAACTCCGGCCGACCGCGAAGCATGGGGCTGGAGTAACCGCTAAAGCGCTAACTCCAGCCGACAGGAGACTGAACGATGGGCAAACTGTCCCTCGCCGCGAAAATCACGCACGTGCCGTCGATGTACCTGTCGGAATTGCCCGGCAGGCATCACGGCTGCCGTGAGGCGGCGATCCGTGGCCACCAGCTGATCGGCGAGCGCTGCCGCGCGCTCGGCGTCGACACGATCGTCGTGTCGGACGTGCACTGGCTCGTCAATGCCGGCTATCACGTGAACTGCAATGCGCGGTTCTCGGGCACCTACACGAGCAACGAACTGCCGCATTTCATCCGCGACATGGAATACGCGTATCCGGGCAACCCGGCGCTCGGCCGGCTGATCGCCGAGACGGCCACCGAGCGCGGCATCGCGACGCGCGCGCACGAGATCGACAGCCTCGAACTCGAATACGGCACGCTCGTGCCGATGCGCTACATGAACGGCGACCAGCATTTCAAGGTCGTGTCGATCGCGGGCTGGTGCATGTGGCACCAGCTCGACGAAAGCCGCCGCTTCGGCGAGGCGCTGCTCGAAGCGATCGAGAAAAGCGATTCGAACGTCGCGTTCCTCGCGAGCGGTTCGCTGTCGCACCGCTTCAACGACAACGGCAGCCCCGAGGAATCGATCCACCAGATCAGCCGGGAATTCTTCCGGCAGGTCGACCTGCGCGTGGTCGAGCTGTGGAAGCAGGGCGACTTCAAGACCTTCTGCGCGATGCTGCCGGAGTACAACACGCATTGCCACGGCGAAGGCGGCATGCACGACACCGCGATGCTGCTCGGGCTGCTCGGCTGGGACCGCTACGACAAGCCTGTCGAGATCGTCACCGACTATTTCGCGAGTTCGGGCACCGGGCAGATCAACGCGATCTTCCCGCTCGCCTGAGCGATGCGGACTGCCAAGCAATCGAATCCGACCGGAGACTTGCCATGCCACACATCGTCGTCGAATACACCGCGAACATCCGCGACGACGCGCGCATTCCCGCGCTGCTGCGCACGATCAACGCGACGCTGATCGCGCAGGGCGGCGTGTTCCCGACCGGCGGCATCCGTTCGCGCGCGATCGAACTGCAGGACTACTGCGTCGCCGACGGCACGGAGGACGACGCATTCGTCCACGTGACGCTGAAGATCGGCTCGGGCCGCACCGACGCGCAGAAGAAAGCCGCGTGCAATGCGCTGTTCGACGCGATCAAGGCCCATTTCGCCGACCTTTACGCGAAACGCACTCTCGCGCTGTCGATGGAGCTGACCGAGTTCAGCGAAAGCGGCTCGTACAAGCACAACAACATCCACGCCCGCTACAAGCGGGCCGGCTGAACCCCATTCCCGATCCGACCATGCTCGAACCCGCCATCATCGACCAGCTCGCGCAGCGTCTGCACGACGCCGAGCGCGAGCGCAAGCAGATCCGCCAGATCTCGCTCGACCATCCCGACATCACGATCGACGACGCGTATGCGATCCAGCGCGCGTGGGTGACCCTCAAGCTCGCGGAAGGCCGCACGCTGAAGGGGCACAAGATCGGCCTCACGTCGAAGGCGATGCAGAACACGTCGCAGATCGACGAGCCCGACTACGGCGCGCTGCTCGACGACATGTTCTTCGCGGACGGCGGCACGATCCCGACCGGCCGCTTCATCGTGCCGCGCGTCGAGGTCGAGCTCGCGTTCGTGCTCGGCAAGCGGCTCAGCGGCCCGAACTGCACGATCTTCGACGTGTACGACGCGGTCGATTACGTCGTGCCCGCGCTCGAGATCATCGACGCGCGCAGCCAGTCGATCGATCCCGACACGAAACGGCCGCGCAAGGTGTTCGACACGATCGCCGACAACGCGGCGAACGCGGGCGTCGTGATCGGCGGCCGGCCGGTGCGGCCGCAGGACGTCGACCTGCGCTGGGTCGCGGCGATCATGTCGCGCAACGGCGTGGTCGAGGAAACGGGCGTCGCGGCCGGCGTGCTGAACCATCCGGCGAACGGCGTCGCGTGGCTCGCGAACCGGCTGTCGCGCTTCGACGTCGCGCTGGAGCCCGGGCAGATCGTGCTCGGCGGCTCGTTCACGCGGCCGTGCGCGGCGCGATCGGGCGACACGTTCAGCGTCGACTACGGCCCGCTCGGGACGATCCAGTGCTACTTCGAGTGAGGTGAGCGAACGATGCAGATTCCGTCGAATGTGTTCAAGGCCGCGCTCGCGCGCGGCGACGCGCAGGTCGGGCTGTGGCTCGGGCTCGCGAATCCGTACAGCGCCGAAGTCGTCGCGGGCGCCGGTTTCGACTGGCTGTTGATCGACGGCGAGCATGCGCCGAACACGGTGCCGACGATCCTCGCGCAGTTGCAAGCGATCGCGCCGTACCCGTCGCATCCGGTCGTGCGCGTGCCGTGGAACGATCCGGTGATCGTCAAGCAGGTGCTCGATCTCGGCGCGCAGACGCTGCTCGTGCCGATGGTGCAGAGCGCCGACGAAGCGCGCGCGGCCGTGGCCGCGACGCGTTACCCGCCGCACGGGATTCGCGGCGTCGGCAGTGCGCTGGCGCGTGCGTCGCGGTGGAACCGCGTCGGCGACTACCTGCATCGTGCGAACGACGAGATGGCCGTGCTCGTGCAGGTCGAGACGCGTGCGGGGCTCGACGCGATCGATGCGATTGCGCGCGTCGACGGCGTCGACGGCGTGTTCATCGGGCCGGCCGATCTGGCCGCCGATCTCGGGCACCTCGGCAATCCGGCGCACCCGGACGTGCAGGCCGCGATCGACGGCGCGATCCGGACGATCAAGGCGGCCGGCAAGGCGCCGGGCATTCTCAGTGCCGATGAAACGGCCGCACGGCGCTACCTGGAAGCGGGTGCGCTGTTCGTCGCGGTCGGTGTCGACACGACGCTGCTCGCGAGAAGCGCGGAGCGGCTGGCCGCGCAGTTCAAGGGGAATGGCGGCGACGCGGCGAAGAAGGGGGACGGGACGTATTGAATGCAGCAGGGTGTGGCTGGGCGTATTCTGGATTCGATTGAATTTCGTTTATTACGATTTTCGCTTGTTTCGAATACGCTGGCACATTCCTGAACCCCGCCTGGAGGGCGCGATGCCCCATATCACGACACCCGACCTGTTCTTGCCCGTCGAGGCTGTCGAACGGCGACGCACAATGGGAGGCGTTCGGGCGTGTCGTGGGGCGCGATCGGCAGCCATGCCAGTGCGGTTTCTCGCGGCGCTCGTATTCGGCATGCTGCTGGCAGGCTGCCATCAAGAGGCGCCGCAGGCAGGCGCTGTCGCGCCGGTGGTGCCGGGAGCCGGTGTGGTCGAGAATCCAGCGTCGGTAAGCGGATTGAATTACGCATCGTATGGGGTTGCAAGTTTCTCCATCACGGATTCCGAAGGTCGAAGCGGCGGAGGCCCCAACATCGCACCGGTAAGCAACACCGGAGAACCGGGCGGTGGTGGCTCCGAAATGTGCTGCGTCTATGTCCCGGAGAAGTGGCGTGACGGAATGACAGTGCATGTGCGTTGGGAGCGTGATCTGCACCCGTACGATACTCTTGATCGTAGCGGTGACCAATGGCTCGAAGCCGTGGCGAGAGTGCCGCCCTATGGACCGACGCAATACAACTTCGTGGTGCAGTTCCTCAAGGACGACCGGATTCGCGTTCGCGTTGACGACGGCAGTTCCCTGGACAAGCCGGGCAGTACCGATCCGTATGTTGTTCAGGGCGTGCTCGACGTCAAGGCGAATGCACAAATGCAGGCATTGCGCGAGCGTGACGAAGCGGCCAAGGCATACGATAAGCAACTGCAAGAAAAGGCTGAGAAGGCGCAGAACCAGGGCGCAGGTAAATGAGCGTGAACCAATGGCCGAAGTTCTGGCCGGAGGCCGGTCGTCGGGGCGAGGCGTCTCTGGTGACCGTCTGTCGGCCGACCGGCGACTTTCGACATATTCGCGTCATCGGTCTGCTGCGTTGTTGGACGGCATGCGACCGAGATGCGGCGGATTCGATGATGGAGTTGAGTCGACAGGCGCAGGTGCTGCGAATGGGCTATGACTGACTTCCACCATTCCTGGTTTCAAGCCCCGTAAGCGCCATATACCTCCCCGGCGTCGTCCCCAGCGCACGCCGGAACATGTCGATGAACGCGCTGACGTTGTCGTATCCGAGATCGAGCGCGATCGTCGTCACCGGCACGCCGTCGGCGATTCTCTCCAGCGCGCGCAGCAGCCGCGCCTGCTGACGCCACTGCGCGAACGTCAGCCCCGTTTCCGCGACGAAGCGGCGGCTCATCGTGCGCGCACTGATGCCGGCCCATTCGGCCCATTCCTCCAGCCGCCGGTTGTCCGCGAGATTCGTGGCCAGCGCATCGGTGATCTTCATCAGCCGCGGGTCCTGCGGCCGCACCAGCCCCAGCGCCTCGACCTCCGACGACGCGATTTCATCGAGGATCACGTCGGCGATCCGCGTCTGCGCGGCATCCAGTTCCGCATCGCCCCAGCTTGCCGCACGCTGCACGGCTTCGCGCAGCAGCGGTGTCGTGCGGATCGCGCGCGGCGTCGCCGGCAGTGCCGCGCAGCGCGCTTCGGCGACGAACGCCGACCAGCCGGAAATCGGCCCGAACGAGCGCAGCGAATGCCGGCAATGCGGCGGAATCCAGATCGCGTGAATCGCCGGCACGACCCAGTCCTGGTCGTCGAGGCCGATCGTCAGCAGCCCGCTCAGCGCGCCGACGAGCTGGCCGCGCGCATGCGAATGCGGCGCGGTCACGCGCGGATCGCGCTGCGACAGCACGGCGGCGACCACGAACGGGCCGTCGTCGGACGTGACGAATCGGGCGGGCAGGAGTGGATCGGACATGGCCGGATATCGGTATCGAATGGCAGTTATACCGGAGATCGGTCGGCTTCGCACGCCTACACTGGGTCCATCGATGACAACCGGAGTACGACGCAATGCGAGCCGAACAGATGCTTCCCGACCATGCCGACCAGATTGAAACCGGCGGAACGACGATCCGCAAGGGGACCGTCGGCGCGTTCCTGGTCAACGCGCGGGTGTTGACCGACCCGCACGCCGCGCCCGCCGACCGGGCGCGCGCAGAGGCCGACGCGATCGATGCGTTGCCCGCGCTGCGTGCGCTCGGCCTGTTCGACGTGCTCGAAGTGCGCGACCCCGCGCTGCGCGCGTGGCTCGACGCACGCTGATGTGCACCGGAACCGTCGATCGAGATCCCCGATTCAAGGAGTCGCCATGAAAGCAGCAGTCGTGACGGGCGCCGGCGAGCGTCCCGTTCATATGGAATTTGACGCGCCGCGCGCGCTGCCGGGCCACAGCCTGATCGACGTGACGGCGTCCGCGTTGAGCCGGATCGCGCAGGCGCGTGCATCCGGCAAGCATTACTCGTCGGACGGACGCTATCCGTTCGTTGCCGGCGTCGACGGCGCCGGCCGTCTCGATGACGGGCAACGTGTCTATTTCTTCGGCGCGCCTGCACCGTTCGGCGCGATGGCCGAGCGCACGATCGCGCCCGATGCGCAGTGCGTGCCGCTGCCGGACACGCTCGACGACGTCACGGCCGCGGCGATCGCGATTCCGGGGATGTCGTCGTGGGCGGCGCTGACCGAACGCGCGCGGCTCGTCGCGGGCGAGACGGTGCTCGTCAACGGTGCGACGGGGGCGTCGGGGCGGCTGGCCGTGCGGATCGCGAAGCATCTCGGCGCCGCGAAGGTGATCGCGACGGGCCGCAACGCGGCTGCGCTGCAGGCATTGCTGAGTGCCGGCGCGGATGCCGCCGTGACGCTGCAGCAGGACGATGCGCATCTGGCGCGTGCGCTCGAACCGCATTTCCGCGAAGGCGTGGATGTCGTGCTCGACTATCTATGGGGTGCCAGCGCGCAGACGCTGCTGGTTGCCGCCGCGAAGGCGACGCCCGACGGCCACCGGCTGCGTTTCGTGCAGATCGGCTCGATCGGCGGCGCGGACGTGCTGTTGCCGGGGGCCGTGCTGCGGGCGACCGCGATCGAACTGATGGGCAGCGGCATCGGCAGCGTGTCGCTGCCGCGCTTGCTGGCATCGGTGCGCGGTGTGTTCGACGCGGCCGGGCCGGCGGGCCTGACGATCGACACGCGTACGGTGCCGCTGTCCGGCGTCGGCGAACACTGGGGCGATACGAACAGTCTCGTGCGCCCGGTGTTCACGATGGGCGGCGAGTGAGCGGCGTGTCGAAACGTTGTCAACCGGAGGCGGCGCGAGGGGCGAGCTGCGCGGCAGCGATCGGCTGTTCGCCGTCAGGCCGCCGCGCGTGGCACGAGGAAAGGGCGGCTAACCGCTGCCGCCCATCGAGCCGGCGTCAGAACCGCTGCTGAATCCCCGCCGTGACACCGACCTGCGTCGTGCCGTATCCCGCGAAATCGCGCGACACGCCGACCTTCTCGCCGTGCTGCGCGATCGCGAACGCGCCGGCCGCGTACAGCACGGTGCGCTTCGACAGCGCGTACTGCGCACGCACCGACACGAGTGTCGGATCGGCGTCCGATCCGCCCTTGATGTTCTGGTGATAGACGGCCGCGATCAGCGAGAACGTCGGCGTGAACTGGTACGACCCGCCGAGCCAGACCATGTCGCTCAACTGGTTCGCGGCCGTGGTGTGATACGTGCGCCGATAGTTGCGATAGCCGGCCATCGTCTTCAGGTTGCCGAAGTCGTAGCTCAGGCCCGCGTGAATGCCCTGGATATAGTTGACCGTGTCGGCCGGCGTGACGCTGTCGGCCGCACCGTTCTGCCGGTCGAACGTGACCACCGCCGCGAACGGGCCGGTCTCGTAGCCGACCGCGAAGTCATACTTCGAGCTGGTCTTCATGCTGCCCGGCACGTTGCCGAAACCGTACAGCGCGCCGAACTTGAAGCCGCTGAATTCGCCGTCGTAGCGCACCGCGTTCGACGAGCGCGTGAACAGGCCGTCCTTGCGGCCGCCCGTCGCCATCGACGACGTCGCCCACGAGTAGTTCTGCGCGTAACCCATCGGGTCGAACGGCAGCATGTAGTCGTAGGTGACGGTGAAGTTGCGGCCGAGCGACAGTTCGCCCCATTTGCCTTTCAGGCCGACCGTCGCGCGGCGCGCGAAGATCGAGTCGGGGCCGTCGTCGGACGCGCCGTTCGCGAGGTCGATCCCGCTTTCGAGGCGGAACACGGCCTTCAGCCCGCCGCCGAGATCCTCGACGCCGCGCAGGCCCCAGCGCGACGTGTTCTTGTTGCCCGACTTGAGCTTGACCGAGTTGCCGCCTTCCGGCGCCGCGTGGTTCGTGAATTCGATGCCGGCATCCATGATCCCGTACATCGTGACCGACGACTGCGCGTGCGCGGCGCCTGCCGCGAGGCCGGCGACGGCGGCCGATCCGGTCAGGACGGCGGCGCGAAGGGAACGTTCTGCGCGTGACTTCATTGACGGTGTCTCCTGGGTTCTTGTGGGTGGGGTGAAACGGATGCGGCGCGCAACCGGCCGCGACGGACGCGGGTAGGCGTCCGCCGGACAGGCGTGTCATTGCGGCGGGATGCGCGCGGAATACAGGCGCGGCGGCACGTGCGCCGCCGCGACCGGGTCAGCCCGCTTTCGCGAACGCCCAGCAGTCGTTGGTCGGGAATTCGATCCAGTGCTTGCCGGCCGCGCGCGGCACATGGCCGAACGCGCGCAGGCGCATGTCGCCGCAATGGAACAGGTATTCCCAGCGGTCGCCGAGATACATCGACGTGACGAGGTCGGCCTGCAGCCGGTTCGCGCCCGGGCCGTCGGTAACCTGTACGCGTTCGAGGCGGATCACGGCCTGTGCGTCCTGGCCCGGCGCGAGCGTGTCGCGCGCGAGGGCGCGCAGCTCCCAGCCGTCGCCGGCGAGCGTCACGCATTCGCCGTCGATCGCGGCGACGCGCGCGTCGATCCGGTTGTTGCTGCCCATGAACTCGGCCGTGTACAGCGAGCGCGGCGCGCCGTACAGCTCGGCCGGCGTGCCTTCCTGTTCGATGCGGCCGTTGCGCAGCAGCAGGATGCGGTCGGACATCGCCATCGCTTCGGTCTGGTCGTGCGTCACGCACAGGGCCGACAACCCGAGCGACACGATCAGTTCGCGCAGCCACGCACGCGCTTCCTCGCGCAGCTTCGCGTCGAGGTTCGACAGCGGCTCGTCGAGCAGGATCACCGGCGGGTTGTAGACCAGCGCGCGTGCGATCGCGACGCGCTGCTGCTGGCCGCCCGACAGCTGGTGCGGAAAGCGTTCCGCGAGATGGCCGAGGCCGAGCTGGTCGAGCGCGGTCTGCACGCGGCGCTTCTGTTCGGCCGGGGCGACGCGGCGCAGCTTCAGCCCGTAGCCGACGTTGTCGGCGACGGTGCGGTGCGGCCACAGCGCGTACGACTGGAACACGAGGCCGAGCGAGCGCTGCTCGACGGGCAGGTCGACGCGTTTCGCGCCGTCGAAGAACACCCGGTCGTCGAGCTGGATGCGGCCGTCGGACGGCTGTTCGAGGCCGGCCACCGCACGCAGCAGCGTGGTCTTGCCGCTGCCCGACGCACCGAGCAGGCACACGACTTCGCCGGCCTTCAGTTCGAACGACACGCCCTTGAGGATCGGATTGGCGCCGTAGCTGAGATGCAGGTCGTCGACGATGAGCTTATCCATGAAGTTTCACTCCGAAGCGCAGGGCCACGCCGAGACCGGCGCCGACCATCGCGATGTTGATGACAGAAAGCGCGGCAACCTGGTCGACGGCGCCGGTCGCCCACAGCGACACGAGCAGCGCGCCGATCACTTCGGTGCCGGGCGACAGCAGGTAGACGGCCGTCGAGTATTCGCGCTCGAAGATCATGAAGATCAGCAGCCACGCGGCGAGCAGGCCGAAGCGCACGAGCGGCAGCGTCACGTCGAGCGACACGCGGCTGCGCGTCGCGCCGACGCTGCGGCCGGCTTCCTCGAGCTCGGGGCCGACCTGCAGCAGCGCGCTCTGGATGAGCCGCATCCCGTACGCGAGCCACACGACCGTGTACGCGATCCAGATGCTCCACATCGAGTTCTTCAGCTCGCGCAGGCCCGGCACGAACAGGAAGATCCACAGGAACGCGAGACCGGCGAGCAGGCCCGGCACCGCGCGCGGCAGCAGCACGAGGTAGTCGAGCAGCTTGGTCGCCCAGTCGGGGCGGCGGTGGCCGGCGAACGCGACGAGCGAGTAGAAGCCGACCGCCAGTGCGCCGCCGATCACGCCGATGCCGAGCGTGTTGACGATCGCGCGCACCAGGTTGTCCTGCTCGAACAGCTCGGTGAAGTTCGACAGCGTCAGCACTTCGGCGAGCGCGACGCCTTCGCCCCAGTTGGTCACGAACGCGCGCAGCACGATGCCGGAGATCGGCACGATCACGGTCAGCATCAGCCACAGCGCGACGATCGCGAGCGCCACCCAGCGCCACACGCCGAGCGGCAGCACCGTCGCGCGGCCGGCCTTGCCCTTCACGGTGACGAAGCGGTTCGCGGTCTTCAGCAGGCGGCGCTGCAGCAGCACGAGCGGGAACGTGATCGCGACGATGCACACGGCGACCGCGGCCATCAGGTGATACGACGGCACGCCGAGCTTGTTGGTCAGCTTGTACAGGTAGGTCGCGAGCACCAGGTGGCCTTCCGGATCGCCGAGCACGAGCGGCAGCCCGAACACCTCGAAGCCGAGGAAGAACACGAGCACGCCGGCGAACAGCAGCGCGGGCATCGTCATCGGCAAGCTCACGTCGAGCGCGACGCGGAACGGGCGGGCGCCCGTCACGCGCGCGGCTTCCTCGACGTCCGAGCCGAGGTTGCGCAGCGCGGCCGACGAATACAGGTACACGTGCGGTACGTGCGTGAGGCCGACGATCACCGTGATCGCGAAGATCGAGTACACGTTCCAGGGGACGTTCTGCACCCCGAACAGTTCCTTGAACCACACCGAGTAGAAACCGACCGGGCCGGCCGCGACCACGTAGCCGAACGCGAGCACCATCGGCGACACGAACACCGGCGTGAGCAGCAGCGGTTCGAGCCAGCGGCGGCCGGGCAGGTCGGTGCGCACCATCAGGAACGCGAGGATGCCGCCGAGCGGGATCGAGATGAACAGCATCCCGCCGGCGATGATGAACGAGTTCTTCACGGCCGACCAGAAGTCGGGATCGCTGAAGATGAAGCGGAAGCCTTCGATGCCGAGCGCCTTGTTCGCGTCGAAGAACGGCGCGGACAGCAGGCTCTGGAACAGGATGAAGCCGAGCGGCAGCGCGACCGCGATGGTCAGCACGGCAACGACGATCCAGCGCAGCATGCCGGCGAGCGGCTGCAGGCTGTTGACCGGCAGCGCGGGAATCGCGTCGCGCGGGCCGGTGGCGGGCGGAACGGCCGGTGCCGTGCCGCGGGTGCTGGTTGAAAGCATGAGTTCGCCCCTGCGGCCATCCGGATGGCCGCCTCAAGGAAGTCGGTAAGGGGAAGGGGCCGCCCGCGCGATGCGCGGCGGGCGGCCGGCAGTCAGCGGATCAGCGCTTGATTGACTGCTGCCATTGCTTCAGGAAGGCGAGGCGCTTCGACTGGTCGAGATAGACCAGCAGGCCGGTGCCGATCTGGATCGGCTTCAGCGAATCGCCGAGTTCCTTCGTGAGGCTCGCGGCCGACGTTTCGCCCGTCACGTCCGCGCGGATCGCGTACAGGTTCGCCTGGTTCGCGATCAGCGTCTGGCCGCGCTTCGACAGCAGGTAGTCGACCCACAGCTTCGCGGCGTTCGGGTTCTTCGCCTTCTTCGACACGGTGGCGAGGCGGCTCACGACCTGCGTGTAGTCCTTCGGGAATACATAGCCGATCGACTTGTCCTTCTTCGCCTTCGCGTACGCATACGAACCGATGATGTTGTAGCCGATCAGGTTCTCGCCCGACGAGATGCGCTCCATCATCGCGCCCGTGCTCGACTGCAGCTTCGGGCCGGTCGCGCCGATCGCCTTCACGAGCTCCCACGTGACCTTCTCGTTGACGTGCGCGTCCTGCGTCAGGTAGTTGAAGCCGACGCCCGATTTCTCGATGTCGTAGGTCGTGACCTTGCCCTTGAACTTGTCGGCCTGCGTGGTGAGCAGCTTGATCAGGTCGGCGCGCGTCGTCGGCACTTCGTTCTCGGGGATCAGGCGCTTGTTGTAGACGATCGCGAGCGGCTCGAACGTCGTGCCGTACGCCTGCTTCTGGTACTGCGCCCATTGCGGCACGTTCGGGCTTTCGGGCGAATCGTACGACGCCATCAGGCCGTCGTTGACCAGCTTGACCTGCAGGTCCATTGCCGAGCTCCACAGCACGTCGGCGCTGGTGCTGCTCGCCGCGTTCTCGCTGATGTAGCGGTTGTACAGCTCGGTGCTGTTCATGTCGTTGTACTCGACCTTCACGCCGTACAGGCTTTCGAAGTCCTTGATCAGCGGACGCACGAGGCCCGTGTCGGTCGTCGAGTAGACGATCAGCTTGCCTTCCTTCTTCGCGGCGTCGATCACGCCCTGGTAGTTACCCGGATACCCGGCCGGAACCTGTGCGACGGCGCTGCCGGCGGCAGTACCCAGGACGATCGCCAGCGCGGCGGCGAGGTGCTTCGGTGCAAACGGCATGTCTTCCTCCAGTTACGCATCGTGTTGTTCGAGTGACGCGGATGTTAATTGCGGGGCACTTTCAGCCTGCTTTCATTTCGGTTCACAGTCGCGTCGTTTGTGTCATGGATTTCCCGAGGTCGAAGCGGCGGCGGCCGCGGGTGTCGCGGCGCGCGGCGCGGTTCGAAGGGGAGGAAAGCGGTGCCCGGGCGGGCGCGGAAGCCCGCCGCGATCGGGGCGGCGGGCTACGCGGAGGCCGCCAGCAGCTGGCCGAGGATCCGGCCGCCATGCCGCGCGTGCGCGGCGGTCAGCGCGGCATACCCGACGACGACGCCCGCGTCGCGTTGGGCGCTTCGACAGAATTCGCGGATCGGCTGCAACGCGATGCCGGCCGCGCGGGCTTGCGAGACGTACGCTGCGTCGTCGCTCCCCGGCGGCAGCCACAGCACGAAATGAAAGCCCGCGTGCTCGCCGGACACCGTGACTCGCCCGCCGGCGTGCTTCGCCAACTGGTCGAGCACGAGGTCGCGACGCTCACGGTACGCGTGCCGGGCGGCGCGCAGGTGCTTCGCGAAATCGCCGCTGGCGATGAAGCGGGCCAGCGCCAGCTGGGGCGCCACGCCGACCGCGCGCGCGGTCGCATGCCACACGGCCGACAGCGCCGGCCGCAGCGCGTTCGGCACGACCATGAAGCCGATGCGCAGCCCCGAGAACAGCGTCTTGTTGAACGAGCCGCAGTAGATCACGCGATCGCACGCGTCGAGCGATTTCAGTGCGGGTAGCGGGGCGGTCTGGTAGCGGAATTCGCCGTCGTAGTCGTCCTCGATGATCCACGTGCGGCTGCGCTGCGCCCAGTCGAGCAGCTCGAGCCGGCGCGACACCGACATCGTCACGCCGAGCGGCGCCTGGTGCGCAGGCGTCACGTAGGCGGCGCGTGCATCGGGATGCCGGTCCAGCGACACCGTGTCGATGCCTTCGCGATCGACCGGCACGTCGATCACGGTCGCGCCCGCGATCGTGAAGATCTGCCACGCCGACACGTAGCCGGGGTCTTCCATCAGCACCGTCGAGCCGGGCGTGAGCAGCGTGCACGCGACGAGGTCGATCGAGTGGCGGATGCCGGTCGTGATGAAGATGTCGCCGGCGTCGCACGGGATGCCGCGATATTCGCGCAGGTACGCGGCGATTTCGTCGCGCAGGCTGTCGACGCCTTGCGCGGGCGTCGCGCCGAGGTCGTTCGCCGTCGCGGCCAGCAGGCTCGCGCCGAGCGCCTTCTTCCATTGCTGCATCGGCATCAGGCCGGGATCCGCGAGCCGCGCGACGAACGGGACGCCCGGGCGCACGCCGTGTTCGGGCTCGGCCGCGTCCTCCACGCTTGCCGATGCGCCGCGTGCGTTGCCGGGATCAGGCTGCGCGGCCGCACGCAGATAGCTGTCGGGCACCACCGCGCACACCCGTGTGCCGGATCCTTGCGCGCGGGCGATGTAGCCCTCGGCGCACAGGATGTCGTACGCCGCTTCGACGGTGCCGCGCGCGATGTCCCAGCGCGCGGCCAGCGTCCGGCTCGACGGCAGCGGGCTGTCGGCGGGCAGCAGGCGCTTCAGGATCGCGTCGCGAATCGTGTCGGCGATGCACTCCTGCTTCGATTGCGGGCTGCCGGCCGACAGCCCGGCAGGGCGCGGCAGGTCGAGCGGAATGGCGGCTTTGCCTCGCGGCATAGTGGTCCAGTCAATGATCGATTTAATGGTTCTTCAGCTTATATCACTTTCCCCTTAGATTGCTGTCGACCCCCTCTCTCCGGACCGGAAACGGACTTGCCGCATGAAGACGCGTTCTTTGCCCCAGCGGGGCTGGTTGTTCCTGTTGATGCTCGTCGTGTGCCTGCCGCGCGTCACGATCGATGCATACCTGCCGTCGCTGCCCGCGATGGCCGACGCGCTGCACGGCACCGACGCGCAGCTGCAGCTCACGCTGACGCTTTACATGGTCGGCTATGCGCTGTCGATGCTGGTGTCGGGGCCGTTGTCCGACCGCTACGGCCGCCGTCCCGTGCTGCTCGGCGGCCTGTGCGTATACGTCGTCGCAAGCGTGGCATGCGCGCTGTCGACCGGTATTCCCGCACTCATCGTCGCGCGCGTCTTTCAGGCGCTGGGCGGCTGCGCGGGCACGGTGATCGGCCGCGTCATCGTGCGCGAGCGCTATCCGGCCGCGACGCAGGCCACGATGCTCGGCCATATCTCGGCCGGCATGGCGCTGTCGCCGGTGGTGGCGCCGCTGGCCGGCAGCGCGATCGCCGAGTGGCTCGGCTGGCGCAGCGTGTTCGGCTGGCTCGCGGCGGGCGGGCTGCTGGCAACCGCGATGGTGTTGCGTTACCTGCCCGAGACGCGCGAACGCGACGCACGGCCGGCGTCGGGCCCGGGGCTCCTGCGGACCTACGCCGGCCTGCTGCGCGACCGCCGTTTCCTGCGCTACTCGCTGGCGATCAGCTTCGTGTACTGCACGTACTACCCGTTCATCGCGGAATCGTCGACGCTGTTCCAGCGGCAGACCGGCGTGTCGGGCCCGGTCTATGCGGCGATCTTCGGCGTGACCGTGCTCGGCTACCTGATCGGTTCGAGCGCGTTCGCACGGACCGGCAAGCGCTGGAAAGCCGATTCGGTCATCGCGGCGGCGGCAGCCGTCAACCTGGCCGGCGCAGCCGTGCTGTGGGTCGGCGGCGCGATCGCGCCGACAGCCGTGGCGGCGCTCGTCGTGCCGATGTTCGTCGTGATGATCGCCGTCGGGATCGCGATTCCGGCCTGCCAGTTCGCGGTGATGCAGCCGTATACGACGATCGCCGGCACGGCGTCGGGGCTGTTCTTCTTTATCCAGATGGCGATCACGGCCGCGTGCGGCGGCGTGCTGGCATCGCTGTCGGACGGCACCGCGCGCCCGATGATCGTCGTCACGGCCGGCGCGAGCGTCGCGTTCGTCGCGGTGGTCGTCGGCTTTCGCGAGCGGCGCGCGACCGGCGCTGCGCGCTTCGCGCCGGGCGACCGTTCCGCTGCGGAGCGCTGAGCAGCGGACGCCGGCGCGGCGCGCGGCGGCTTGGCGGCCCCGCGCAACCCGTGTTTCCGCGAGGCGTCGACACGGAAAGGATCATGTAATGTAGCGGCCTGTCGCTGACCTTACCGGAATCCCCATGCGTGTGCTGCTCGTCGAAGACAATCCGAACCTCGCCCAGTCGCTGAACGACGCGCTGAGCGCCGCGCGCTTCGCGGTCGATCACATGGCCGACGGCGAGGCGGCGGACCACGTGCTGCGCACGCAGGATTACGCGCTGGTGATCCTCGATCTCGGGCTGCCGAAGCTCGACGGGCTGGAGGTGCTGCGGCGGCTGCGCGCGCGCCGCAACCCGGTGCCGGTGCTGATCCTCACCGCGCACGGGTCGGTCGAGGACCGCGTGAAGGGGCTCGATCTCGGCGCCGACGACTATCTCGCGAAGCCGTTCGAGCTGACCGAACTGGAAGCGCGCGCCCGCGCGCTGATCCGGCGCAGCCTCGGCCACGAGCATTCGCGCGTCGAATGCGGGCCGCTTTCGTATGACAGTATCGACCGCAGCTTTCACCTCGCCGGCGAGCCGCTGTCGCTCACGCCGCGCGAGCGCTCGGTGCTCGAGGTGCTGATCCTGCGCAACGGCCGCGCGATCAACAAGGACACGCTGTCGGAGAAGATCTTCGGGCTCGACGAGTCGGTCAACGCCGATGCGATCGAGATCTACGTGTACCGGTTGCGGAAGAAGCTCGAGAACACGGGCGTCGCGATCGTCACGCTGCGCGGGCTCGGCTATCTGCTCGAAGCGAAGGCGGAGAACGCTGAATGATGCGCCCGAACCTGCGCACGCAGGTCGCGCTGTGGCTGCTGCTGCCGCTGCTCGGGCTGCTCGCGCTCGACTCGTGGCTCACGTACCAGCGCGCGATGAGCGCCGCGCACGTCGCGTTCGACCGCACGCTGTCGTCGTCGCTGAAGTCGATCCGCGAAGGCGTGCGGCTCAACGACGGCGAGATCGAGGTCGACCTGCCGTATCTCGCGCTCGAAATGCTCGAATCGAGCGACGGCGGCAAGATCTACTACCTGATCCGCGAGGACAACGGCCACACGATCACCGGCTATCCGGACCTGCCGCTGCCGCAGGGGCGCGACGCGGGCGATGGCGCGCTGTTCGTCACGCGCTACTACGACGTCGTCTATCGCGGCGAGCAGTTGCGGATGGCCGCGCTGCGCATCCCGGTGCACGACGTGCCGACCGCGCAGTCGCGCATCGTGTGGGTGATGGTCGGCGAGACGATCGAGGCGCGCCAGGCGCTTGCGCGCGAAATCCTGGTCGGGTCGCTGCTGCAGGAGGGGCTGCTCGTCGTGCTCGCGCTCGGGATCGTGTGGCTCGGCGTCGGGCGCGGGCTGCGGCCGCTGAACCGGCTGTCGGCCACCGTCGCCGCGCGCAGCGAGGACGACACGACGCCGCTCGACACCGGCGCGATGCCGAGCGAGCTGGCGCCGCTCGTCGATTCGATCAACCAGTACATCGGCCGCACGCAGCGGATGCAGGTCGCGCGGCGCCGCTTCTTCGCCGATGCGGCCCATCAGCTGAAGACGCCGCTCGCGGCCGTGCAGGCCGGCGTCGAGCTCGCGCTGCGGCCCGACGAGCAGCCGCGCGCGAACGGGCACCTGCGGCGCGCGAACGGCGCGGTGCGGCAGGCCGCGAAGATCGTCCAGCAGCTGCTGTCGCTGTCGCGGCTCGATTCGGACAGCGGCCATGCGGTCGCGCACAAGCCGGTCGAACTGCACCGGCTCGCGCGCAGCGTGACGCTCGACTGGTCGCCGGTCGCCCGGGCGCGCGACATCGATCTCGGCTTTGAGCACGAGGCCGACGTCGACGTGCTCGGGCAGTCGGATCTGCTCGGTGAAATGATCGGCAACCTGATCGACAACGCGATCCGCTATGCGGGCGACCATGCGGTAATCACGGTGCGCGTATCGCGCGAAGGCGAGCACGCGCGGCTCGACGTGATCGACAACGGGCCGGGCATCCCGGTGGACGAACGCGACGCGGTGTTCGAGCGCTTCCATCGCGGCAGCAAGACGCAGACGGTCGAAGGGACGGGGCTCGGGCTGTCGATCGTGCGGGAGATCGCTCGCGTGCATCAGGGCAGCGTGACGCTCGCCGATGCGGCCGGCGGCGGGCTGGTCGTCACGATCCGGCTGCCGGTGGCGATGACCGAGGCGGTGCCGCGCGCCGCATGACGACGCGGGAAGCGGCTGCTTCCCGACGGTGAAGGTGACAGGGTAGCGCCCGCGCGGCTCAGTCGCCGAATCCGATCTCCGCTTCGACCGGCTGGCCGATTTCCAGCCACGCGCCGGCGCCTTCGACGACGATCGCATTGATGCCGAATGTCAGCGCGTCGTCGTAGTTCGGGTTCGCGCGATAGCCCTGCATCGTGTCGGTCGGCTCGTGCGGCCACGCCGGGTCGGGCGCGCCGGTGGCCTGGTCGATCGTCGGCATCGGGCAGCGCGTGCACAGCTTCACGAGGCGCAGCCGCACCGGCGTGTCGCCGTCGGTGTCGAGGTGTTCGACGAAATCCTCTTCGTACGCGTCGAGATCCGACACGACGATGTTCGGGCGGAAGCGGTTCATCGGAATCGCGGGCGCGCCTTTCGCGGCGAGCCGCGCGTTCAGGTCGTCGAGCGACGACTGGCCGATCACGAGCAGCGGATAGCCGTCCGCGAACTGCGTATGCGTATCGATCTCGCCGGTCCATTTGCGGTTGCAGGCGCGACGCGCGTCGGCCCCGAAGCGCGCGAGCTTGGTCGGCGTGCCGAGGTATTCCGTGAGCCACGCGGCCGTTTCGGTACCCGTGTCGATCGCGTCGACGGTGTCGCGCCAGACGGTCGCGGCCATCTTCGGCGTCGCGGGCGATGCGTCGCCGTCGAGCGGCGTGCGGAGTTCCGGCATGCCTGGCGCGTTCAGCACGAGCGCGTCGCTGTCGAGCGCCGTGCGGATCAGCGCGAGGCGCGGGTGCGTGCGCTGCGTGAGCATCTGCCCGTCGGGATCGGTGATCAGCCAGTGGCGGTCGTACGCGAGGCCCGTTTCGAGCAGTTGCGCCCGCGTCAGCGCGATGCCGGCGCAGGACTTGATCGGATAGACGAAGAGTTCGGTGATGGCTGGCATGACGCTGGCTGAACGCGGGATGGTCGAATCGCGATTGTGCCAGATCGTGCCGAAGCCGTTTGGGCCGTTGCGCACCGCCGTGCGGCCGGTTACGCGAGCGCAAACCCGGTGTCGAACGTCGTGCGCACGTCGAGCGGCTGGCGCAGCAGTCCGGCCTTCAGGTAGAAGTCGGCCGTGCGCTGCTGTTCGGCGATCACCGTCGCGTCGATCGGCAGCCAGCGCGTGTTGCGGCGCTCGAACTGCAGCTTCGCGGCGGCCGGCGGAATGCCGATGATGCGCGCGAGCGCCGCCGAATACGCGTCGGCATGCCGGTACGACCACGTCTGCGCGCGCACGACGCGCCGCAGGAAATCGTGCAGCACGTCGCGCTTCGATGCGATCGCCGCGTCCGTCGCCGCGAGATAGCTGAGGCCCGACCACAGCCCGCGGCCGTTGACCAGCACGCGCGCGCGGCCGCTCGTTTCGGCCAGCGCGGTATAGGGCTCCCACGTCGCCCACGCGTCGATCGACCCGGTGGCGAGCGCAAGCATCGTGTCGGCCGGCGGCAGGAACCGGAACGACACCGCATCGGGCGGCAGGCCGGCCGCGTCGAGCGCCTTCAGCGTGACGAAATGGCCGATCGAGCCGCGTGTGGTGCCGATGCGCTTGCCCTTCAGGTCGGCCGCGCCTTTCAGCGCCGCGCCGGGCTGGACGAGCACGGCCGTGCCGTACGGGTCGGATCGGTTCGCGCCGATCACCTTGATGCGGGCGCCCGACGCGAGCGCGAAGATCACCGGCGCGTCGCCGATCGGCCCGCAGTCGACGGCCGCCGCGTTCAGCGCCTCGGCGAGCGGTGCGGCGGCCGGGAACTCGGTCCATGCGATGTCGTACGCGAGGCCGTTCAGTTCACCGGCCGCTTCGAGCAGCGCGCGCAGCCCGCCTTTCTGGTCGCCGGCGCGCAGCAGCGGCCGTGAACCCGATTGCGCACGCAATGCGGCAGGCGCGGCAGCGATCGTGGCGAGGGCGCTCGCTTGTGCGAGGAAGTGGCGTCGGGTCGGATTCATCGTGAAGTTCGGTCGGAGGAGGGTTTCGGGGAGTCAATGCGGAAGGCCGGCCTGCACGTCGCGCACGGGTTCCGTGTCGACGCGCAGCAGCAGGGCGGTCAGCGCGTCACCGCCGGCAGCCGGCGCAGCCGGTCGTGCAGCCGCATCCGAGCGGCACAGCAGGTCGGCGTCCGACCAGCCGGCGCTGCCCGGCAACGCGCGCGCCCGCAGCCAGCCCCGGCGGTCGGCGAGCAGTTGCGTGCCGCCGAGCGCATCGGGCGCGATGCCGGCGATCGTCGCGAACGCGCGCCACGCATCGGGCGTCGTCGCGACGCAGTTCGCACGCGTGCCGGTCGACGGCGCCACGGACGCACCGCGTTCGGTGACGAGCAAGGTTTGCCAGCGCGCGTCTTCCGGCGGCGGCGTCGCGCCCGGCGCGAGCGCGACGATGCGCACGCGCTGGCCTTCGCGCCAGCGATCGAGCGATTGCGGCGCGGCGTCGCCGCAGCGCACGTCGAGCGCCGGCAGCGGGACGGGTACGGGCCACGCGCCTTCCGCCTGCGCGCCGCTGCCCGCGGCCAGCGCCTTCAGGTAGTCGAGCACGGCCCACGTGTCCTGCGGGCCGAGTGTCGCGGCGAAACCGGGCATCGTCGACGTGCCGTGTTCGTCATGCGTGCCGTGCCGCACGCGCCAGAACAGTTCGCCGTCGAGGCGACGCGCAAGCAGCGCACCGGCAAAGGTCGGCGGCCAGTGCGCGAGCGTGGCCGCGAGCGGTCCTTCGCCGCGCCCGTCCGCGCCGTGGCAGGCCGCGCAGTGTTGCGCATACAGGTGCGCGCCGCGCATCACGTTCGACACGGAAAACGCTACGGGGTCGCGCTGGAAACTCGTCGGCACGGCGGGCGCGAGCCACAGCGACGACGGCGGCCACGGCGCGAACCACGCGACGGCCAGCGCGGCGATCGCGGATGCGACGCGCCACTTGCGCGAAGCGAGCGCGACGCAGGCGAGGACGACGGCCAGCGCCGTCACGCCACCGGCGAATGCGAGTTGCCGCGTGAGGCCGGCATCGATGCGCAGCGTTTCGAGCGCAATGCGGTGCGTCCACGGCCATGCGGCCTGGCCGTCGGCGTCGCCGGTCAGGCCGACGGCGTGCAGCACGCGTGCCAGCGCGATTTGCGCGCGATACAGCAGTTGCAGGAAGGCGATGGCCCAGTCGGAGAATGGCGGTGCATTCATCGCACGCGCCTCCGCGGTATGACCACCCATCGTCGAACGGCACCAGGCATCTACCAGCTCGCATCGAGCCCGAGATGCCGCAGCGCGTCGTGGCGCAGTTCGGCGAGGCGCGGGTCGCCGCGATGGCGCGGGTAGGGCAGGTCGACGTGCAGTTCGGCGACGATCCGCGCCGGGCGCGGCCCGAACACGATCACGCGCTGCGCGAGGAACAACGCTTCCTCGACGTCATGCGTGACGAGCAGCGCCGAGAAGCCGTCGCGTTGCCACAGCGCGGTCAGTTCGGCCTGCATCGTGAGCCGCGTCAGCGAATCGAGCTTGCCGAGTGGTTCGTCGAGAATCAGCAGGCGCGGATCGTTGACGAGCGCGCGGGCGAGCGCGACACGCTGCGCCATCCCGCCGGACAGCTGATGCGGGAACACGTTCGCGAACGCCTGCAGCCCGACGCGCGTGAGCGCATCGTCGACGCGATGCTGCGCGGTTCGCGCTACGCCGCGCGCTTCGAGGCCCAGCGCGACGTTCGCGCGCACGCGCCGCCACGGGTACAGCGTCGGGTCCTGGAACACGACGATGCGCGACGGATCGGGCTGCTCGATCGGCACGCCGTCCTGCGCGATCGTGCCTTGCCGCGCGGCATCGAGCCCCGCGACGAGGCGCAGCAGCGTCGATTTCCCGCAGCCGCTCGGGCCGAGCAGCGCGACGAATTCGCCGGCCGCGACCGACAGCGTGACGTCGTCGAGCACCGGCAGCGCACCGCCGGGGCCGTCGAACGCATGGCTGACGCGGCGGATGTCGATGCGCGCGCCGCGCGGCGCGGTGACGGCGGGTGCCGCGGCAACGGGTGATTCGAGTACGGCGGCGCTTACCATTTGACGGTTCCTTTCTGCCACGCGAGCACGCGGTCGCGCACCGTGAACAGCAGCGCGATCAGCCCGGAAAACAGCAGCGCCATCACGATCAGCGCCGCATACATGTTCACGTACGACGCCCAGCCCTGCGCCCAGCTCAGGTACCAGCCGAGCCCCGACTTCACGCCCATCATCTCGGCGACGACCAGCACCGTGAACGACGCGCTGAGCCCCATGAAGATGCCGACGAACACGTGCGGCAGCGCGGCCGGAATCGCGACGCGCAGCACGAGGAAGCGCGCGTTCGCGCCGAGCGTGCGCGCGACGTCGTAGTACTGCTTGTTCACGCTCGCGACGCCCGACCACGTGAGCACCGCGACCGGGAAGCCGGTGGCGAGCGCGATCAGGAATGCGGCGGCCGAATAGCTCGACGGGAAGAAGTAGAACGTAAGCGGCAGCAGTGCGGTGGCCGGCACGGGGCCGAGCACGCGCAGCACCGGATGCACCCAGTAGCCGATCCGGCGCGACCAGCCGATCGACACGCCGACCGCAAAGCCGACCGCGACACCGTAAGCAAACCCGAGCGCGAGCAGCTTCAGCGTATTGCCGGCGCTGCCCAGCAGGCGCGGCCAGTCGTCGATGTAGACCTCGATCAGCGCCTGCGGCGGCGCGAAGAACGGCGTCGGCAGCCAGCCGGTTTTCGCGGTGACGATTTCCCACGCGGCGAGCACGAGCGGCAGCGCGACGAGCCACGGGCCGGCCGGGCGCACGCGCGCGAGCCGCGTGCGCGTCGCGGGGACGAGATGGCCGAGCGTCGCGGCGGCCAGCAGCAGCGCGGCGATCGTCCATGCGGCGGTGCCGAACGTGCCGGTGTACGCCCAGTCGCTGAAGCCGACGATGCGGTTCGGCCACAGGTGCGTGAGCGCGCCGAGCGCGGCCCATGCGAGCGCGGCGGCGATCCCCGTCGGCCAGGTGCGCGCGCGGCGCGCTTCGGCGGCCAGCGCGGCTTCGCATGTCGTGCACGCGATGCGCGCGGGTGCGGCGGCACCGCCGCTGCCGCCGGCGGGTGCCGGGGCGGGGCCGGCCGTGGAAGCGTGTTCGATCGTCGACATCGCGTTACCCCAGTACGTTGGCATAGACCTGCTGCGCGAAGCGCTGCGGGTCCGTGCTCTTCTTCAGCACGCTGATGCGGCGGAAATCGTCCGCATAGAACGCGATTTCCTGCTGCAGGTCGACGTTGGTCGGGTGATGCGTGTAGGTGAGCGTCGCGTACAGCTTGCGCAGGTCCTCGGGGCTGATCTTCGGCGAATACTTCGCGAACACCTTCGCGGCTTCGTTCGGGTTGTCGTGCGTGTATTCGGTGGCCTGCACGATCGAGCGCGCGAGCGCGGCGGCCGACGGCCGGTCGTTGCGCACGAGATCGCCGCGCGCGCCGATCACGCAGCACACCTTGCGCGCGTATTCGCCGGACAGGTTCGTCGCGAGTTCCGTATAGGCGCCGTTGCTGCGCTTTTCGAGCAGGTAGAGATTCGGGTCGCCGTCGGCGATCGCGTGGATTTCGCCCTTGTCGACCGCGACGCCGAGCAGGTCGGCCGGATACTGCCGCCACGTGATGTCGCGCTCGGGATCGATCCCGTTCTTCGCGAGCAGGATCGAGAAGAAGTGCTTGCCGGGCGCGGCGAGATCGCTGACGCCGACGGTCTTGCCCTTCAGCGCCTGCAGCGTCGTGACGCCGGCCGCCTTCGCGCCGAGCAGCCGCACGCAGCCGCCGTGCGAGCTGCCGATGATCTTCACGTCGAAGCCGGCTTCGAGCGGCTTCAGCCAGCGGTGGATCATCCCGACCGCCGCGTCGGCCTTGCCGGTCGCGATCGATTCGAGCAGCTGGTCGGTTGATCCGCTGTAGTTGATCAGGTCGACCTTCAGGCCGTTCTTCTCGAAGAAGCCGAGCTCCTGCGCGACGACGATCGGCGTCAGGCAGAACGCGTTCTGGTTCCACGCGAACGTGAGCTTCTTCAGCGGCGGTGCGGACCAGGCCTTGCGGCCGAGCGTGATCGCCGGCGCGGCGAGCGCGGCGGCGCCGGCCGCGCGCAGCAGCCGGCGGCGTTTATCGTCGTGCGCGTCGGCGGGCGCGGGAGCGGTGGTTTGGGTCATGTAGTCTGGTCTCCGGTCGTACGGTCGGGCGGCTCAGTCGAGCAGGTCGGGTTCGTCGGCGACGACACGCGCGAACAGGCTGTCGAACGCATGCAGCGCACCGTCGGGGCCGCCGACCTGGCCGTGCGTATGGCGTGCGGTGGCGTGGTCGATCGGCTGCGGCGTGCCGGCCGCTTCGGCCAGCAGCTGCGTGTGCGCGGCGTTGTCGAGCGCGATGTACCACCACGCGGCGGCCTCGACCGTCGGGCCGGCCGTCAGGATCCCGTGGTTCTTCAGGATCACGCCCTTGTGCGTGGTGCCGTCCGGCTTCGCGAGCGCATCGGCGATCCGCGCACCTTCGCTGGTGTCGACGACCATTCCCGTGAAGTCGTCGAACAGCGCGTGATCCTCGTAGAACACGCAGGCGTCCTGCGTGAGCGGATCGAGCGGGCGGCCGAGCGTCGACCACGCCTTGCCGTAGGTCGAATGCGTATGGGCGGCGGCGACGACGTGCGGATGGGCTTCGTGGATCGCCGCATGGATCGCGAACGCGGCCCTGTTCAGCGGCCGCGCGCCGATCGCGGTTTCGCCGCGTGCGTTGACGAGCAGCAGGTCGGACACCTTGATCTGCGAGAAATGCACGCCGAGCGGGTTCACCCAGAAGTGATCGGGCAGCTCCGGATCGCGCGCGGTGATGTGGCCGGCGAGGCCCGACGCGAATCCGAAGCGCGCGAACAGGCGGAACGCGGCCGCGAGCCGCTCCTGACGGTGGCGGCGTTCGGCGGCGACGTCGATGCGCGGTGAAGCCGGGTCGAACCAGAAATGCTGGCGCGGGGCCTCGGCGAGTTCGAGGCCCGACGCGGTGCGGACGGGCGAGGAAAGGACGGCGGACATGATGGCGTGTGGCTCCGTTGGGCTCAGGCGGCGCGGCGCGCGGCGTCGCGTGCGGCGACGGCGCTGCGCACGCGCGGAATCAGTTCGCGGCCGTAGTCGATCGCGTCTTCCAGCGGGTCGAAGCCGCGGATCAGGAGGGTCGTCACGCCGAGGTCGTAGTAGTCGAGCAGCGCATCGGCGACCTGTTCGGGCGTGCCGACGAGCGCCGTCGAGTTCGAACGCGCGCCGGTGAGCTTCGCGATTTCGGTCCACAGCCGCTTGTCGACACGCGAGCCGCGATCGGCCGCGGCGAGCAGGCGGCGCGCGCCTTCGCTCTGCTGCGGGCCGCCGGCGCCGAGGCCGGCCGCTTCGCGCAACCGGCGCGTTTCGTCGAGGATGCGGTGCGCACGCGCCCACGCCTCGTCTTCCGTTGCGGCGAGGATCGGGCGGAACGACACCGAGAAACGCACCTGCCGGCCGTGCTTCGCGGCTTCGGCGCGCACGCGCGTCGTCAGGTCGCGCACCTGGTCGAGCGACTCGCCCCACAGCGCGTACACGTCCGCGTGCTTGCCGGCCACCGCGAGCGCGGCTTCCGATGCACCGCCGAAGTAGATCGGCACATGCGGCTGCTGGAACGGCTTCACTTCCGAAAAGCCCTGCGTGAAGCGGTAGTGCGCGCCGTCGTGATCGAACGGCTGCGCTTCGGTCCAGATCCGCCGCAGGATGCCGAGGTACTCGTCGGTGCGCGCATAACGCGCGTCGTGGTCGAGGAAATCGCCGTCGCGCTGCTGCTCGCTGTCGGAGCCGCCGGAGATGAAGTGCACGGCGAGCCGGCCGCGGCTGAACTGGTCGAGCGTCGCGATCTGCCGCGCGGCGAGCGTCGGTGCGGTAAAGCCCGGACGATGCGCGAGCATGAAATGGATGCGCTCGGTCGCGGCCGCCGCGAACGCGATCGTCAGCGTCGCCGACGGGCCGGTCGAGTGGTGCGGCACGAGGATCCGGTCGAAGCCGGCCGTTTCGTGGGCGCGCGCGAAGTCGCGCACGTAGTCGGGATCGACCACGGGGCCGGACGCCGGGTGGATCTCCGACTGCTTCTGGCTCTGGATCATGCCGATGAATTCGACGCTCATCTGGGTCTCCGGTGCAAGGATGTCCCGGCGCACGGCCGGGCAGGAATGGAGCGCAGGTTAACGCCGCGATCATGCGGAATGGAAATAATCAATCCCGATTTGAATATCAGATTTGCATGGTTTGGGGCCGGTTGCGTTGCGCATACGCTGTGGGCTCGTGAATGATCGGGCGCGCGTTGGCGCCGTGTTTGCACTCCCCAGGGAATCCGTCTCGATGTCCGTCAGCCTTGCCGCTTCCTCGCCGTCACCGCAGCCTGCGCTGCGCCTCCTGCCCGCCGACCCGGCCGATGATGCGAACGACGCGCGCGTCGCCGCGCTGCTCGACCGTCTCGCGCCCGAACTCGCCGCCGATGCGGCCCGCAACGATGTCGACGGCCGGTTTCCGCACGAGAACTTCGCACGGCTGCATCGCGCCGGGTTGATCGCGCAGGTCGTGCCGCGCGAGCATGGCGGCGCCGGTGCGACGCTTGCTCGGGCGAGCCGGATCGTGGCCGCCGTCGGGCGGGCCGATCCGGCCACCGCGCTGGTGCTGACGATGACGTACCTGCAGCATCGCGCGCTCGGCCGCGCCGACAACCGCTGGCCGGCCCCGGTGCGGCGCGCGGTGTTCGACAGCGCGGTCGCGCACGGCGCGCTGATCAACGCGCTGCGCGTCGAGCCGGCGCTCGGCTCGCCGTCGCGCGGCGGGCTGCCGGCGACCCTTGCCCGCCGCGACGGCGACGGCTGGCGGCTGTCCGGCCACAAGCTCTACAGCACCGGCATTCCGGCGCTGCGCTGGCTGGCCGTGTGGGCGCGCACCGACGAAGCGGAGCCGCGCGTCGGCGTGTTCCTCGTGCCGCGCGACCGCGACGCCGATGGCGACCGCATCCGCGTGATCGAAAGCTGGAATCACCTCGGCTTGCGTGCGTCGGGCAGTCACGAAGTCGTGTTCGACGACGCGTGGGTGCCGGCCGATCACGCGGTCGACGTGCGTGCACCGGACGCGTGGGCCGTGTTGGCCGCGACCCATGCCGATGCCGACGCGCAGGCCGACCAGCAGGCATGGATGGTCGCGCTGCTCGGCAGCCTGTACGACGCGGTCGCGCGCGCGTCGCGCGACTGGCTGGTCGAATTCGCGACGACGCGTGCGCCGAGCGGGCTCGGCGCGCCGCTCTCGACGCTGCCGCGCGTGCAGGAAGCGGTCGGCGAAATCGAGGGCTGGCTGCACACGAACCGCGTGCTGCTCGACGATCACATCGCGCGCACCGACGCGGGCAACGCACCGCCGGTGACGACGAGCGGCCTCGTCAAGCGCACCGTGACCGAGCACGCGATCCGCACGGTCGAGCAGGCGCTGAAGCTGTCGGGCAATCACGGGCTGAGTCGCGCCAATCCGCTCGAACGCCACTATCGCGACGTGCTGTGCAGCCGCGTGCATACGCCGCAGGACGACGCGATTGCGGTGGCGGCGGGGCGGGCGGTGCTCGACGCGGCACGCGCAAGCGAAACGAAGGTCGAAGCGGGAGAAGCATCACGCGACGAAGTCGAGCGCGGTCGACCCGATGCGTGAGCGCGGCAGGGTTGCCGCGCAGGGAAAACGGGCGGCGCGATGCAGGCGCCGCCCCGTCCGGTCACGCGGCCTTGCCGTGCGACTGGTCGCGCACCGCGAACGCCGTGCGTGCGTGCGCGGCGACAGCCGCGAGCGGCGCGTCGAAGCGGGCCGCGTCGTGCCGGCGCAGCAGCCACAGATCGATCTGCGGCTTGAAATCGGCGAGCGGCACGATGTCGAGCGCATCGCGCAGCGGGCTGTCTTCGACGAGCGGCAGCGGCATCAGCCCGAGGCCGAAGCCGTTCGCGACGCTCTGCAGTTGCAGGTCGCGGCCGTAGGTGTCGAGCGTGACCGGCATCGGCAGGCCCTGCGCGTCGAGCGCGCGTCGCAGCCCCGCGCGAAAGCCGCAACCGTCGGGATTGAGTACCCAGCCGCGCGCGTGGCAATCGGCGAGCCGGTAGCTGCGGCGCGGCCAGTCGCCCTTGCGGCCGACCGCGACGAGCCGCGTGGCCAGCAGCCGTTCGCCCGCGACCTGCGCCGGCAGCACCATTTCGCGTGCGAGGAACACGAGCGCCGCATCGAGTTCGCGGCGCGCGACACGCTCGACCAGCAGGCCGCCCCATGCGGTCGTGACCTGCGTCGCGAGCGCCGGCCAGTGCGCGGCGAGTTCGGCGATCAGCGCGGGCAGCATCAGTTCGCCGAGCCCCTGCGTGAGCCCGAGCCGGAATTCGCCGGCGGGCGGCTGTTCGCCGGCCGTCAGCTCGCGCAGCGCATCGACTTCGCGCAGGATCGCGCGACACTGCTCGAAGACCTGCCGGCCGATGTCGGTCGGGCGCGGCGGCTTCGTGTTGCGGTCGAGCAGGATCACGCCGAGCGCTTCCTCGAGATTCTGGACGCGCCGCGTGATCGCGGGCTGCGTCATCCCGAGCTCGGTCGCGGCCTGGCTCAGGGTCTGGCAGCGGACGACCGCTGCAAACGCGTCGATATCGCTAATTTTCATGTTTGTTCTGCATGGTCTTTCGGGTGCATCATGACGATCCATCATATTCGGCATCATATTCGAGGAGACAGCCGATGAGTACGCTTTCGTTGCAACAGACGCCGCTGCGGCCGTTCGTCGACGGCTTGGGCGCGCTGCTCGCGTCCGGCGCGAACGAGGCGCGCATTCTCGACGAGGGCGGCGCGCTGCTCGCCGCGCTCGTCGAACACGACGACTGGTTGCCCGACGCGTTCGCGCAGCCCGATCCCGAGCGCTACCGGCAATACTTGCTGCATCTCGACCCCGACGAGCGGTTTTCGGTCGTCAGCTTCGTGTGGGGCCCCGGCCAGACGACGCCGATCCACAACCACACGGTGTGGGGGCTGATCGGGATGCTGCGCGGCGGCGAGTTCTCGCAGCCCTACGGGTTCGACGCGGCGGGCAGGCCGGTGCCGGCGGGCGACGCCGTGCGGCTGGCGCCGGGCGAGGTCGAGGCCGTGTCGCCGCGCATCGGCGACGTCCACCGCGTGACCAACGCATTTGCCGACCAGGTGTCGATCAGCATCCACGTGTACGGCGCGAACATCGGCAAGGTCGAGCGCGCGGTGTTTCTGGACGACGGCACCGTGAAGCCTTTCGTGTCAGGCTATTCGAATGCCTGACGCAACGCCCGTCGGCGCGGCCCGTTGCGGGTGTGCACCGGCAGGCCCGAGATCGACCCGTTCCGCTTTCTTCACCGACTTCAACGACTTCAACCCAGAGACATCGTGACGCAATCCGCCGATTCCACTTCCCGTTTTCCCGTCGCGTCGTACCAGGATGTGCGCGCACGCCTGCTGGCCCGCGACGAGCTCGCGCTGATCGACGTACGCGAGGAAGATCCGTACGCGCAGGGCCATCCGCTGTGGGCCGCCAACTTTCCACTGTCGAAGCTCGAACTCGACGCATGGACGCGGATTCCGCGCCGCGACACGCCGATCGTCGTGTTCGGCGAAGCGGGCGGCGAGGATCTCGCGCCGCGCGCGGCCGCGACGCTCGCGCAGCTCGGCTACACCGACGTGCGGCTGCTCGACGGCGGTCTCGCCGGCTGGCAGGCAGCCGGTGGCGAGCTGTTCATCGACGTGAACGTGCCGAGCAAGTCGTTCGGCGAATGGGTCGAAGCCGAACGCCATACGCCGTCGCTGTCCGCGCAGGAGGTGCAGGCGCTGATCGATGCGAAGGCCGATGTCGTGATCGTCGACGCGCGCCGGTTCGACGAATACCAGACGATGAACATCCCGACGTCGACGAGCGTGCCGGGCGCGGAGCTCGTGCTGCGCGTGCGGGCGCTCGCGCCGGATCCGAACACGCAGGTGGTCGTCAACTGCGCGGGCCGCACGCGCAGCATCATCGGCACGCAGTCGCTCGTCAACGCGGGGCTGCCGAACCCGGTCGCGGCGCTGCGCAACGGCACGATCGGCTGGACGCTCGCGGGCCAGACGCTCGAGCGCGGCGCCGCGCGCCGTTTTCCGGACGAGATCGACGCGACGCAGCGCGCCGACGCGCGCCAGGCCGCCCGCGCGGTGGCCGAACGTGCCGGCGTGCCGCGCATCGCGCTGGCCGACGTCGCCGCGCTCGACGAGCCGGGCCGGACGCTGTACCGCTTCGACGTGCGCACGCCGGAGGAATACGAAGCCGGCCACCTGGCGGGCTTCCTGAGCACGCCGGGCGGCCAGCTCGTGCAGGAGACCGACCATCACGCGGCCGTGCGCGGCGCGCGGATCGTGCTCGCCGACGACGACGGCGTGCGCGCGGACATGACCGCATCGTGGCTCGCGCAGATGGGCTGGGACGTGCGTGTGGTGGAACCGGCCGGCGCGGCGGCGTTCGGCGAGCGCGGCCAGCCGCCGCGCGACGTGCCGGCCACGCCGCCCGCGACCGACGTGTCGCCCGAGACGCTCGCGGGCTGGCTGAAGGAAGCGGCGCCCGGCGAGCTTGCGATCGTCGACGTGACGGCCAGCGCGAACTACGTGAAGCGCCATATTCCGGGCGCGTGGTTCGCCGTGCGCGCGCAGCTGCGCGATGCGCTCGCGGCGATCCCGCCCGCGAAGCGCTATGTGTTCACGTGCGGTTCGAGCCTGCTGGCGCGGTTCGCGGCGGACGATGCGCGCGCGCTGTTGCCGGCGTCGGCCAGCATTTCGGTGCTGACCGGCGGCACGGCGGCATGGATCGACGCCGGGCTGCCGCTCGAAAGCGGCGACACGCACCTCGCGTCGCCGCGCGTCGACCGCTACCGCCGCCCGTACGAAGGCACCGACAACGCGGCGGCCGCGATGCAGGCGTATCTCGACTGGGAATACGGGCTGGTCGACCAGTTGAAGCGGGACGGCACGCACCACTTCAACGTGATCTGACCGATAAGTTTCAACCGGGCGCAACGCGTGCGTCGCGCGCCGCGCCCGGTCAATGCGCGTGTCAGCGCTTGAACGTGTCGACGGCCGTGCGGCCGACGGCCGGATCGTCGGTGAAGAAGCCGTCGATGCCCGCGCGCAGGTACGCCTGGATCTCGCGGACCGAGCCGGCCGTGTTGCGCGTGGCCGGCGTGCCGCCGTCCTTCAGCGATGCCGGCAGGAAGTTGTTCTCCGGGCGGAACGTGTACGGATGCACGACGAGGCCGGCCTCGTGCGCATAGCGCACGTACGGCGTCGGCTGCTGCAGCGTGCCGTCCGCGGCAACCGCGATGATCGACGTCTTGTACGGGCCGACGCCGTTCGCGTAGGTCGCGATCTCGCGCATGCCGTCGCGCGTCGACAGGTCGCCGTAGGTGCGCTTGTCGTTCGCCTTCACGAAGTCGTACGGGCGCTGGCCGGCTTCGTCCATCAGCTGCACGAGCTTCCAGTTCGGCTGGGTCGACTTGATCCGGTTGCGGATCGTCTTCAGGTTTGCCACCTCGAACGACTGGATGTAGACAGTCGCCGTGCGCGACGTGTACGACTCCTTCAGCAGCGCGTCGACGAGGCGATCCTCGAGCGGCAGGTTGATCGACTGGAAGTAGGTCGGATGCTTGGTTTCCGGATACAGGTGGATCGTGCGGCCGGTCTGCGCGGACATCTGCTTCGCGAGCGCGACGATTTCGTCGAACGTCGGGATCTCGAACTGGTCGTTGTACGCGGTGTTCGCGGGGCGGATCTGCGGAATGCGCTCGCGTGCGCGCAGCGTCTTCAGCTCGGCCAGCGTGAAATCCTCGGTGAACCAGCCGGTCAGCTGCGCGCCGTCGATCGTCTTGGTCGCCTTGCGGCTCGCGAACTGCGGCAGCACGGACACGTTCGTCGTGCCCGAGATTTCGTTCTCGTGGCGCGCGACGAGCACGCCGTCGCGCGTCGACACGAGATCGGGCTCGATCACGTCCGCGCCGTCCTCGATCGCCTTGCGGTACGACGCCAGCGTGTGTTCGGGGCGCAGCGCGCTCGCGCCGCGATGGCCGACCACCTGGACCTTCGCGGAAATCGGCTGCGTGGGATCGGACGCCACATCGTCGTCGCCGCCGCACGCGGCGAGCAGGAACGCGGCGGCACAGGCGAACGGGACGTAGCGCAGGGAGGTCGGGCGCTTGAAGAGCATGTCGAGGAACCTTCGAAACGGGAGTCGGAAAAGGGCGGTCGGTCCGGCGGCGCGGCAGTCGTGCCGTGCCGCATGGAATCGAACGGTGCGCGATCGTCGCACCGAATAATTACATATGTATTACTCACGCCTTTCCGTTTCGTTTTCAAGGGGCGCGATGCGTGCGGCAGGACCATCGACAGTGGCCCGGCGCGTGCCGCAATCCGGCCGCCGCAGGCAGGCCGCGCGCCGGATGCACTAAACTTGCGGGAATTTTGCATCGCTGCACCGGGGCCGACGCCCGCCAGGCGCGACGATGCGGCGACTCGCGGGCCGGCGCGGACGTCCGGCGCCCGTGTGCGACCGGGGCCCGCGCCGGCCGATTTTTCCCGACCCATGACGACTCGAACCGATTCCGCCTTCCTGCTCGGCGACCTGCTGAAGAACGTTTCCCGCTCCTTCTACCTGACGCTGCGCGTGCTGCCCGACGGCATGCGCGACCCGGTCGGCCTCGCGTACCTGCTCGCGCGCGCGGCCGACACGATCGCCGACACCGCGCTCGTCGCGCCCGATCGCCGCGCGGCGCTGCTGACCGACCTGCGCGACGAGATCGAGCAGCTCGGCGACGGCGTGGCGCTGTCGCGTTCGCTCGACGACGTGACGCGGATGCAGACCGATTCGCACGAGCACGTGCTGCTCGGTTCGATGACGCCGATGCTCGCGCTGCTGCGCGCGCAGCCGGACGCCGACCGCGCATCGATCCGCAAGGTCGTCGCGACGCTCACGTCGGGGATGGAATTCGACCTGCGCACGTTCCCCGACGAGCAGTCGGGGCAGGTCGCGTCGCTGCCGACGCGCGATGAACTCGACCGCTACACGTACCTCGTCGCCGGCTGCGTCGGCGAATTCTGGACCGACATGACGGGCGCGCACACGCGCGCCGCGCGCGGCTGGAACCTGCCGGAGATGCGCGAGAAGGGCATCCGGTTCGGCAAGGCGCTGCAGATGACCAACATCCTGCGCGACTGCGCGAAGGACCTGCGCATCGGCCGCTGCTATCTGCCGGACGACGTGCTGGGCGCGCACGGGCTCGGCATGGCCGACCTGATGCAACCCGATGCGTCGGCACGCGCGCGCGGCGTGCTGGTCGACCTGTTGCGCGTGACGCTCGACCAGTATCGCGACGCCTGCCTGTATACGCTCGCGATCCCGCGCCGCTTCGTGCGGCTGCGGCTCGCGTGCCTGTGGCCGATCATGATCGGCCTCGAGACGCTCGAACTGCTGGCCGGCCACGACGCGTGGCTCGATCCGGCGAAGCCGGCCAAGGTGCCGAGAAAGCGCATCTACCGGATCATGGCGTCGTCGCTCGCGCTGGTCGGTTCGAACGCGGCGATCCGTGCGCGCATGGCCGCGCTCACGGATGCCGTGACCGCGCGGCTCGCCGGCCCGGCATCGCGCTGACTATCGCCGGCGCGCCGCGCCGGCATCCCCTTCGGCCCGCATTCGCCGGGCCGCTCCCGTCCGCTTTCCCGCCGAGCGACTGAAACGTTTTCATGATTTCGTGTCCGGAAATGTGGGTGTCATGAATGTCAGCGATCCTGCGCGGCGGCGTGAATCGCGGTGTCAGCTGCGATCGCGTATTTGTAAGATGATTTTTGCCGAAGGCGTCTGACGACATTGGACGGTCGTGTTGCACCCGTAAAAATGTAAAGCTAGGGTTTTCACCGGGAAATGCCGGAAAGGCCCGCCGCACAAGCGTTTCCGGGTGTTATGTAACCGCTTGGTGAACCCGTGCGTTGCGTCGATCATACGATGACCGACTGCACGTATTGGGAAATAATTGGTAATCCGTCAGAATCGCGTCGGCATGTACTCGCACATGTGTCAGTCATAAAACCACACCAGAAAAGAAATCATTCTTTGAGGACGGAGAATCAATGAAAAAGCGCGTCGCTTTCGCCATGACGGCAGTGGGCCTTGCAGCCGCTACCGCCGCCCACGCCCAGAGCAGCGTGACCCTGTACGGTATCGTCGACAACGCCATCGCGTGGCAGAACAACTCGTCGGCAACCGGTGCGACCACGGGCGGTCACTCGAAGGTGCAGATGGCCACCGGCATTTGGGCAGGCAGCCGCTTCGGCCTGAAGGGCAGCGAAGATCTCGGCGGCGGCACGAAGGCGATTTTCCAGTTGGAAGCCGGCTTCAACGCGAATAACGGTTCGTCGCAGTGGACCAACGGCATCTTCACGCGTCAGGCATGGGTCGGTTTGACCAACGCCGCGTACGGTACGCTGACGGCCGGCCGCCAGTACACCGCGTACTACACGCTGCTGTCGCCGTACAGCCCGACGACCTGGCTGACCGGTTACTACGGCGCGCACCCGGGCGATATCGACTCGCTGGATACCAGCTACCGCGCGAACAACTCGCTCGTCTACATGTCGCCGAAGTTCTACGGCTTCACGGTCGGCGGTTCGTACTCGTTCGGCGGCGTTGCAGGCGCGACGAACCGCGGCTCGACGTGGAGCGCGGCGATCCAGTACCTGAACGGCCCGGCAGGCATCGCAGTCGGCTACCAGAAGGTCAACAACGCGACGCTGGGCGGCGGCGTGTGGGGCGCGAACTCGACGGTCCAGAACGGCCTCGATTCGAGCGGCAACGGTGCGGAACCGGCAGTTTCGTCGATCAACAACGGCTACGCGTCGGCACAATCGCAGCAGCGTATCGCCGTGACGGCGGGCTACCAGTTCACGCCGGCATGGGACATTTCGGCGTCGTACTCGAACGTCAAGTACACGCCGGGCACGGGTTCGTTCTTCCGCAACACGGCCATCTTCAACACGGCCGGCGCCGTGCTGCACTGGAAGGCATCGGCTCAGTGGGACTTCGCGGCGGGCTACTCGTACACGGCAGCCACGCAGTCGAACGGCATCTCGAGCGCGGCCAAGTACCACCAGGTCACGCTGTCGCAGTACTACAGCCTGTCGAAGCGCACGGGCCTGTACGCAGTCGAGGCTTACCAGCATTCGAGCGGCAACACGTGGAACCCGAAGCTTGGCGTCGTCGCTGCAACGACGTCGATCGGCGACGGCGTGGGCGCAGGTTCGAAGCAGAACCAGATCGCTGCCGGCGTCGGCCTGATTCACCGCTTCTGATGTCGCGCGGCGCGCGAGCGCCGCTGACGGCATGCAGTATGAAAAAACCGGCCTTCGGGCCGGTTTTTTTCATGGGTCCAGCCGTCTCGTCATTTCGCCGCATCGTCCGCCCAGTTTCCCGCCAGCGCCTGGAACAGCGCCGCCGTATCGGCGAGCCGGTCGGCCTGCGCGCGGGTACGGTCGAGCGCCGTCTGCAGCGCCTGTCGCTGCGCGTCGAGCAGGTCGAACGTGCTGATTCCGCCGGCCGCGTAACGGTCGCCGGCAATCGTATTGCCTGCCGCTGCTTCCTGCGCGGCCGTGTCCCGCGCCTGCAATGCGGCCGCATCGTGTTCGACCGCGCGCATCGCGTCGGCCACCTGTTGCAGCGCCTGCAGCACGGTTTCCCGATAGCTGGCGAACGCCGCGTCGTACGCCGCCTCGGCCGCGCGTTTCTTCGCGCGCAGCTCGCCGCCGTGAAAGAGCGGCTGCGCGAGACCGAGACCGACATTCCACACGTTGAGCCCGCTGACGATATCCGCGACGCGCGTGCGCTCCGAGCCGATTCCCGCCGAAATCGAAAAACGCGGATACAGGTTCGCGGTGGCGACGCCGACGTTCGCGCTCGCCTGGTGCAGCACGGCTTCCGCCGCGCGGATGTCGGGCCGTTCGCGGGCAAGCGTCGACGGCAGCGTGACGGGCAGCGTGCGCGGCAGCACGAGCGCATCGAGCGTGAGGTCCGGCAGCGCGGCGTCGGACGGCGGCGCGCCGAGCAGGATCGCGAGCCGGTGGCCGGCCTGCGCGAGGCGGGCCGCGAGCGGCGGCAGCGACGCCTGCGTCTGCGCGAGCAGCGCGCGTTGCGCATGCACGTCGGCCTGCGATATGCCGCCTGCCGCGTAGCGCGCTTCGACGATACGCAACTGCGCTGCTTGCGCGTCGACGAGCTGCCGCGTGAGCGCGACCTGTTGCGCGAGCGACGCGCGCAGGATCGCGGTGGCGACGACATTGCCCGCGAGCGTCAGCCGCGCGGCGTCGAGCGTGTAGGCCTGATAGTCGACCTGTGCGCGCAGCGCTTCGAGCGCGCGCCGGTTGCCGCCGAACACGTCGAGCACGTACGACACGCTCACCGACGCGTCATACAGCGTGAACGGCCCGGGGCTCGGCACGCTGGCCGGCAGCCCGAACGCGGTGGTATCGACTTGCTCGCGCGTGGCGGACAGGTTCGCGTCGACGCGCGGCAGCATCGTCGCGCCGGCTTCGGCCGCGTGGTTCTGCCGTGCTTCGTCGAGCCGCGCGCGGGCTTCGGCGAGCGTCGGGCTGTGCTGCCACGCGGTGTCGACGAGCCGGTTCAGCGGGTCGGAGCCGAACTGGATCCACCAGCGCTGCGGCGTGTGGTCGGCCGGCGAGAACGCCTGCGCGTCGCCGGCCGGGCCGCTCGCGGCGGCCGTCGTCGCAGGCGGCTCGCCGCGCGTGTACTGCTGCGTGGCCGGCGCATCGGGTGGGCGGAAATCCGGCCCGACCGCGCATCCGGCGACGAGCAGCGCGGCGGCGAGTGCGCAGCCGCGAGCGGCATGGGAAGCGCGACGCGAGGCCGGTTTCATCGCGGGCCGCCTAATCGAGCGTGCGCCGGTAGAAGCGCAGCGCGACGCCCATCACGACGACGGTGAACAGCGCGACCGGCCACACGGACGGCCACAGGTCGGCCCAGCCGTTGCCTTTCAGCAGGATGCCGCGCACGAGGCGGTTGAAATAGGTGAGCGGCAGCAGGTTGCCGATGAACTGCGCCCACTTCGGCATCCCGGCGAACGGGAACATGAAGCCCGACAGCAGGATGTTCGGCAGGAAGTAGAACACCGCGAGCTGCATCGCCTGCAACTGGTTCTGCGCGAGCGACGACAGCGTGATGCCGACCGTCAGGTTCGCGGCGATGAACAGCAGCGCGGACAGGTACAGCGCGAACACGCCGCCGACGAACGGCACGTCGAACACGAACCGCGACGCCGCGACGATGATCGACACCTGGACCAATCCGATCAGCACGTACGGGACGATCTTGCCCGTCATCACCTCGAGCGGCCGCACGGGCGTCGCGAGCAGGTTCTCCATCGTGCCGCGCTCGCGTTCGCGCGTGATCGCGAGGCCCGTCATCATCACCATCGTCATCGTCAGGATCACGCCCATCAGGCCCGGCACGACGTTGTACTGCGTGATGCCTTCGGGGTTGTACAGCCGGTGCAGCACGACGTCGAATGCGGCCGGGCGGCCGTTCAGGTGCGCGAGCGGGCCCGTCAGGTCCTTGTCCGCGACGGGCTGCACGAGGCCCGGCAGCGCGCCGATCGCCGACGCCGTGGCAACGGGATCGGTCGCGTCCGCTTCGACGAGCAGCGACGGACGCTCGCCGCGCAGCAGCCGCCGCGAGAAATCGGCCGGCACGCTCAGCACGAACTGCACGTCGCCGCGGGCCAGCGCATGGCGGCCGGCCGCTTCGTCGGGCAGCGTCTCGACGAGGTCGAAGTACGCGGAATTGCGCATCGCGGCGATGAAGCTGCGCGTGAACGGGCTCGCGTCGGCGACGATCACGGCGGTCGGCAGGTGCTTCGGATCGGTGTTGATCGCGAAGCCGAACAGCGCGAGCTGGATGATCGGCACGCCGACGATCATCGCGAACGTCACGCGGTCGCGGCGCAGCTGCAGGAATTCCTTCAGCACGATGCTCCACCAGCGCGCGACCGAGAACGAATCGCGCAGGCCCGCCCACGCGTTCATGGCGACACCCCGCCGGGCGGCGCGGACGCGCGGCCCATCATGTAGATGAACACATCCTCGAGCCCGGTGTCGATCGGCGCGACCTGCAGCGGCGTGTCGCGGGCCACCTGGTCGAGCGTCGCGTCGAGCCGCGCGCGATCGCGGCCGCTCACGTGCAGCGCCGAGCCGAACACGACGGTCTGGTCGACGCCCGGCATCGTGCGCAGCCGCGCGGACAGTTCGGCCAGGCGCTCGCCGGTGATCGCGCGCGTCGACAGGTGCTGCGACGCGACGATCTCCGCCGACGTGCCCTGCGCGAGCAGCTCGCCGTACGCGATGTACGCGAGCTTGTGGCAGCGCTCGGCTTCGTCCATGTAGTGCGTGCTGACGAGCACCGAGATCCCTTGCGCGGCGAGCCGGTGCAGCTCTTCCCAGAAGTCGCGGCGCGCGGCCGGGTCGACGCCGGCGGTCGGCTCGTCGAGCAGCAGCAGCTCGGGCTCGTGGAGCATGCACGCGGCCAGCGCGAGGCGCTGCTTCCAGCCGCCCGACAGCGCGCCCGTGAGCTGGTCCGCGCGGCTCGCGAGGCCAAGCCCGTCGAGTGCGCGCGCGACGGCCGCCTGGCGGTCGCGCATCCCGTACACGCGTGCGACGAAGTCGAGGTTCTCGCGGATCGACAGGTCTTCCCAGTACGAGAAGCGCTGCGTCATGTAGCCGACGCGCCGCTTGATCTGCGCGCTGTCGCGCACGATGTCGTAGCCGAGGCAGGTGCCGCTGCCCGAGTCGGGCGTGAGCAGCCCGCACATCATCCGGATCGACGTCGTCTTGCCGCTGCCGTTCGGCCCGAGAAAGCCGAAGATCTCGCCGCGCGCGACGCGCAGCGACACGTCCTTCACGACGTGCTTGTCGCCGAACCGCTTGTTCAGCCGGTCGACGTCGATCGCGTACGGGGCGGACGGCGCGTTCATCGCACGCTCACGGCGACCGGCTGGCCCGGATGCAGCTTCGGTGCATCGGCGACGGCGGGGCGCGCCTCGATCATGAACACGAGCTTGGTCCGGCTCTCGTTGCTGTAGATCACGGGCGGCGTGTATTCGGCTTCGGTCGACACGTAGGTGACGCGCGCGGGCACGTCGGCCGCACAGCCGTCGCAATGGATCGCGACCGCGCGCCCCGGCGCGAGCGACGCGATGGCGGCTTCCGGCACGAAGAAGCGCACCTTCAGGTTCTGCGGCGGCAGCATCTGCACGACCGGGTTGCCGGCCTGCACCCATTCGCCGACGCGATACAGCGTGTCGTACACGCGCCCGGCCGCCGGCGTGGCGACGCGTTTCTGGTCGAGTTTCCACTGCGCTTCGGCCACCGCCGCTTGAGCCGCGTCGACCTGCGCGGCCTGCGCGGCGACCTGTTGCGCGCGGCCCGGCAGGCGCGCGACGTCGACCTGTTTCTGCAGCTCGTGCATCTGCGCGGCCGTCGTCTGCGCGGACGTGCGCGAATCGTCGAGCTGCTGCTTCGACAGGCCGCCGGCCGCGTACTGGCGCTCGTCGCGCGCGAGTTGCGCGGCGGCCCGCGCGGCCTGGGCGCTGGCCTGCGCGAGCTGCGCCTGCGTGACGGCGATTTCCGGCGGGCGTTTGCCGGTCTGCAGGTCGGCAAGCTGTGCGCGTGCGGCCGCGAGCTGATGCTGCGCTTGCAGCAGCGCGGCCGTTTCGCTGACGGCGTCGAGCGAGAATGCCGGCGCGCCGGCGGCGACGGCCTGGCCGCGCTCGACCGGCAACTGCGTCAGCGTGCCCGACTGCGACGACGACAGGTACACGAATTCGCCTTCGACATAGCCCTGGTAGGTCGTGCCGTTGCCGGTCGACCGTCCGCAACCGGCGAGCAGCGCGACGGCGCTCAGCAGGAGCGGCAGCGTGCGCGCGGCGTTCATGACGGCCTCCGCGGCGAGGGCGCACGCGCGAGCGGCGCGGCGGCGGGCGGCTGCATGCCCGAGCCGAGCAGCGCGCGGACGTGCCGGTGCAACGCATCGCGGTCGATCGGCGGCAGGCCGCGCGCGCTTTGCCACAGTTTCGCGGTGGCGAGCGGCAGCATCACGAGCGCGATGATCGAGTGGAACAGGAATGCGGGTTCGAGCGCGGGATTCAGCGTGCCGGCCTGCTGCGCGGCGCGGATGCGTTCGGCGAAGCGCCCGATATGTTCGAGCGGAATGCGCCGGACCATCCGCTCGCGCAGCAACCCGCCTTCATGGACGATCTCGCGCAGCCAGATCGACGGCAGCCACGGCATGCGGTGCGTGACATCGAAGAAGCGGTCGACGAGTTCGGCGACGAGCGCGAACGGATCGTTCTCGATCTGCGGCTCGGTCGGCCGCCACACGAACGCGATGACCTGCGCGAGCCGCTCCTCGACGATCGCGTCGAGCAACTGCTCGCGGTTCGTGAAGTAGTAGTGGACCATCGCCGACGTGACGCCGGCGGCGGCGGCGATCTGCGCGACCGTCGTCGCGGCGATGCCGCGCTCGGCGAACAGCTGGATCGCGATGTCGAGCATGTGGCCGCGCAGGTCGAAATCGTCCACCGACGGGCGGCGCCCGCGCGGCCTGGCGACGGTGGATTTCGCGTTCATGAAATCGACGCTAATTGATGAGTTAGTTAATTTCAAGGAAGGGTTTTCGCCGCCCTTGATCGCGATCAGACGCGCGTCGAAGCGGGGCGCGGACGAGCGGGGCGCGACCGGGCGGCGGGCCGTGCGCGGCCGGTGTCGTGTAGGGAGCAGTTAGCGGGAAAAGGGGGAAGCGGGGCGCGCTGGCGGTATCGCACGCGCCCCGCAACGGCGTTACTGATCGATCGGCGACTTCAGCGGTGCGTGCTCGCCGGTCAGCCCGAACACGACGAGCTGTGCGGGTTCGGTCGCGCTTGCGTTGCGCGACACCTGGTGGCGCGAACCGGGCGCCTCGTACCAGCCTTCGCCGGCGCGGTAGCGGCGCAGCGGGCCGCCGTTCACCTGCGACAGCACTTCGCCTTTCGACACGACGGCAAACACCGAGCCGAGGTGCTTGTGCGCGTCGGACGCCTGGCCGGGCGCATAGTCGACGGTCGCGACGACGGCGAGCTTGCCGGGCGCTTCGGGCACGGCCTGCTGCATGATCGCGTGCACGTTGTCGCCGGCGTCGTGTGCGTGGGCGGCGGCCGGCAGCGCGGCGCCGAGCGCGAGCGCGGCGCACAGGGCGGCGCGACGGAGCGGGGAGCGGATCATCGTCGTCTCCTTACTCGGGCATCTTGCGGAACGCGATCGCGAAGCGGTTCCACGAGTTGATCGTCGCGATCAGCATCGACAGGTCGAACAGCTCTTCGTCGGTGAAGTGCGGCTTCACGGCTTCCCAGACGGCGTCCGGCACGTGGTTGTCGGCCACCAGCGTCAGCGCCTCGGTCCATTCGAGTGCCGCGCGTTCGCGCTCGGTGAAGAACGGCGTTTCGCGCCACGTGACGACGGTCGCGAGGCGGCGGTCGGTTTCGCCGCCCTTGCGTGCGTCGGTCGTGTGCATGTCGACGCAGAACGCGCAGCCGTTGAGCTGCGACGCGCGCAGGCGGACGAGTTCGGCGAGCGGTTTCTCGATCGCGCTCTTCGCGAGGAATTCCTCGGCGTTGCGCATCACCTTGATCGCATTCGGGCTGGCGGCATAGAAGTTGAGGCGCGGTTGCATGGCAGGTCCTTGTTCGGTTGGGTAGCGCCCGGGTGGCGCGACAGGACCCACTTTAAGATGCGGACTGGCCTGCTTGAATAACCAATTTCGTGGAAATTCAGGTAACCAGTGGCGATTCGCCGGCGATGCCCGAGCCGAGCAGCCCGGCCAGCGTCGCGAGCGCCGTGTCGATGCGCAGCGCGTCGATCCCGCCATAGCCGAACAGCAGCCCCGCGCGGACCGGCACGCCGACATGGAACGCCGAGATCCCGTACAGGCCGATGTCCTGCGCCCGCGCCGCGCGGACCAGCGCCGCTTCGTCGACGCCCGGCTTCAGGTGCGCGGCGAGGTGGATGCCGGCCGTCGGCACGATCGCGTCGAACCACGGCGCGAGTTCGCCGCGCAGGTGCGCGACCAGCATCTTGCGGCGCGCGTCGTAGTGCTTCTGCACGCGCTTCAGGTGCCGCGCGAAATCGCCTTCGAGCATGAAGCGTGCGAGCGCCGCCTGCGTGAGCGTGCAGGTGTGCCAGTCGACGATCTGCTTCGCCTTGGCCAGTGGGCCGCGCAGCGCGCGCGGCGGAATCGCGTAGCCGATCCGCAGTTCGGGAAAGATCGTCTTCGAGAACGTGCCGACGTACGCGACGAGGCCCGTGCGGTCGAGGCTTTTCAGCGATTCGACCGGCCGGCCCTCGAAGCGGAATTCGCCGTCGTAGTCGTCCTCGATGATCACCGCGCGGCGGCGCTGCGCCCATTCGAGCAGCGCGACGCGCCGGTCCAGCGTCATCGGCATCCCGAGCGGGAACTGGTGCGACGGCGTCACGTAGACGAGCCGTGCTTCATCGGGCAGCCGTTCGGTGACGAGGCCGTGCGCGTCGACCGGCACGCCGATCACCGTCGCGCCGAGCGACGCGAACACGGCGCGCGCGGGCGGATAGCCGGGATCCTCGACCGCGACGACGTCGCCGGGCCGCACGACGACCCGCGCAAGCAGGTCGAGCGCCTGTTGCGCGCCTTGCGTGACGAGCACGTCGTCCCAGCTGCACGCGACCGCGCGGCTGAACGCGACGTAGCGCGCGATCGCGCCGCGCAGCTGCGGGTCGCCGGCCGGGTCGTGGTACTGACCGGGGCCGCGCGCCTGCTGGCGCAGCGCGTGGTGCAGGCAGCGCCGCCATGCGTCGAACGGGAACAGCGTCTTGTCGGTCACGCCGCCGCGGAAGTCGAAGCCGGGCGAATCCTGCGGGGTGGGCATCGCGAGCGCGTCGGGCAGGTCGTTCCACAGCGCGCGTGCGTCGACCGCGTCGATGCGCGGCGTGTCGTCGACGATCGACGGCGCCGGCGCCGCCGCCGCGTGCGGCACGCGCGCGAGGCCGTCGGCGACGAACGTGCCGTCGCCCGCGCGCGTATTCAGGTAGCCCTCGGCGACGAGGCGCTCGAACGCATCGAGCGTCGTCTTGCGCGACACGCCGAGCTGTTTCGCGAGATCGCGCGTCGACGGCAGCCGCGCGCCGCCTTCGAGACGCCCGTCGACGATCGCGGTGCGCAGTTGCCGGAAGATCTGCCCCGTCAGGTCGTGACGGCCTTCGATGCGGATCGCGATGTCCATCGCAGTGGTACCCTCGATCAGGATGATTCGATGCCGATCAGGATACCGGAAGTCGGCGGCCGGATCGGCGGCTTGCCGGCGCGGCCGCCGCGTTCGCCGCCCGATTGGACCGCAGCCCGCCGCTGCCTTACGATCCACGACAACCTCACCCCGGAGCGACCACATGCTGTCCGAAGACGAACTGGCGCTGCTCGACGCGATCCGTGCCACCGGCAGCCTGTCGCGTGCGGCCGCGCGGCTCGGCAAGGCACCGTCGACGGTGTCGCACGCGGCGCGCCAGCTCGAAACGCGGTTCGACGCGCTGCTGTTCGACCGCCGCGGCTACCGGCTGCGGCTCACGCCGGCCGGGCAGCTGCTGGCCGACGAGGCGGAGCGGCTGGCGCTGGACGTCGCGCGGCTCACGCAGCGCGTGCGGCAGGTCGCGAGCGGCTGGGAGGACCGGCTGTGGATCGTCAGCGACGAGGTGCTGGAGTTCGACACGCTGCTGCCGGTCGTCCGTGCGTTCGACGGGCTCGACTCGGGCGTGTCGCTGCGTTTCACGCACGAAGTGCTCGGCGGCACCTGGGAAGCGCTGCGCGACGGCCGCGCGGATCTCGTGGTCTGCGCGACCAACGAGCCGCCGGCGATTCCGGGCTTCAAATGGTTCGAGCTCGGCGCGATGGAGTGGGTGTTCGCGGTGTCGCCGCGCCATCCGCTGGCCGCCGCGGGCGGCGTGCTGACGCGCGACGCGATCGGCGCGCACCGCGCGGTCGTCGTCGCCGATTCGTCGCGGCGTGCGGCCGGCCGCGCGTACGGGCTGCTCGGCGGGCAGGCCGTGCTCGCGGTGCCGTCGATGCGCGCGAAGATCCTCGCGCAGCGCGACGCGCTCGGCGTCGGCTGGGTGCCGCGCCGGCGCGTCGCGTCGCTGCTCGCACGCGGCGAACTGGTCGAGAAACAGACGGCCGATCCGCGCGAGCCGAACCTGCTTTACGTTGCGTGGCATGGCGACCGCGACGGCCGCGCGCTGCAATGGTGGCTGGAGCAACTGCGCGAGCCGAGACTCGCGCAGCGGCTGCTCGACGGAATCGACGTGACCGGCTGAACGCGGCCGCCCAAACATGTTCGATGTTTTCGAACATGTCCGTCGCGCCCGTCGTACGGCAAGGCCGGGCGCCGCGCGCATCCTGTGTTCACGGTCAACTCACCGGTTCACAGGAGAACATCATGCAACGCTTCGAAGGAAAAACGGTCCTCGTCACGGGCGGCAACAGCGGCATCGGCCTGGCGGCCGCCAGGGCATTCGCGGCCGAAGGCGCGCGGGTCATCATCACCGGGCGCGACGTCGAGACACTGGAGGCCGCCCGGCAATCGCTCGGCGAAGGCGCGCTGGCGATTCGCAACGAGGCCGGCAGCGTCGCGTCGGCCCGCGCACTGGCCGACGCGATCGAAACGGCCGGCGCGCGGCTCGACGCCGTGTTCATCAATGCGGGCGTCGCGAAGCTCGCGCCGTTCGCCGACAGCGACGAGGCGATGTGGGACCTCGTGTTCAACACCAACGTGAAGGGCGCGTATTTCCAGATCCAGTCGCTGGTGCCGCTGCTGAACCGCGGCGCGTCGATCGTGATCAACGGTTCGATCAACGCGCACATCGGGATGCCCGGCTCGTCGGTGTATGCGGCGAGCAAGGCGGCCGTCAATTCGTTCGCGAAGACGCTGTCGACCGAACTGCTGCCGCACGGCGTGCGCGTGAACGTCGTCAGCCCGGGGCCGGTGCAGACGCCGCTGTACGGCAAGCTCGGGCTCGATGCGGCGACGCTCGACGAGACGGCCGGCAAGATCAAGGGCCTCGTCCCGGTCGGCCGCTTCGGCACGCCGGAAGAAATCGCGTCGACGGTGCTGCACCTGAGCGCGGCGGAATCGGCATTCATCGTCGGCGCGGAAATCATCGCGTCGGGCGGGATGGGCCTGCTCTGATCCGCGACCCCGCCGGGGCCGTCACCGGGCGATGCAACGCCGGGCGGACGGCCCCCGTCACCTGCGGAACGGAGCAGGCGAACCGCGCCTATCGGGATGCACAGGCGCCGGCTTCGAGCTGCGTCACCGTGAGCCCGGAGAACGTCGCGCGGCCATGCTCGGCGAACACGGCGACGCGGTCCGCGTCGGGCGGCGGAAAGATCAGGTCGGTCAGCGCCACGCGGCCGCCGTTCGCGAACACTTCGACCGACCCGCGATCGACGACGATTTCGAGCCGCAATTGCCCGCGCTCGAGCGGCAGGTTCACGATGTGCTCGCGGCTGAACGTGCCGGCGAAGTTCGTTTCGCCGGAACGGGAACGGTCGAGCGTCAGCGTGCGCTTCGCCGTGTCATAGACGATCCGGGTGCCGGTCGACCCATCGGCCGACCCGCGGACGATCAGGCCCGCGCGTGCCGCTTGCCGGGGCGAGAGCGTCACCGTGATCCGCTGGACCACGCCGCGCGTCGCGGCTGACAGCGCGCGCGTCGCGGAGTCGACCGTGAGGTCGCCTTCGTGCACGACGGGCCGGCTGTCCGCCCACGCGTCGAATGCGGCGGCCGGCGCGACGACGAGCGTCGGCTCGCCGTCGATCGTCTTCAGCGACAGTTCGCGCGGCAGGGTGGTCGCGCCGCGCCACGGTGCGGTCGGCGCTTTCGCCGCGTAATCCCAGTTGCTCATCCACGCGATCGCGACGGGCCGTGCGCCGGGCGCGCCCGAGAACGTGCCGGCCGCGTAGAAGTCCGCGCCATGGTCGACCCAGCGGAATTGCGCGGGATCGGAGCCGGCGGGCGCAATGCGATCGGGCACGAACGTGCGGCCGTCGAAATCGCCGACGAAAACCATCGCGCCGGAACCGCCCGCGATCGACCACGGGTTGACGTTGACGATCATGACCCACCTGATTCGTGTCGGATCGTCGTCGAGCGGCAGCGGCACGAGGTCCGGCATTTCCCATAGCGCGCCGTCGTGCGGCACGCCCGGCCGCGTGAAGTCGCTCAGGAAATGCCAGTGGATCAGGTCGTCGGAACGATAGAGCTTCACGACGTGCGCGTCGGCGACGACCGTCGTCATCAGCCAGTAGCCGCCCGGCGCATACCACGACACTTTCGGGTCGCGAAATTCCTTCGATTCCGGATCGAGCGTGAGTACCGGATTGTGCGCATACGGCTGCCAGGTCGCGCCCTGGTCGAGGCTGTACGCGAGCGACTGCGCCTGGATGCCGGGTGCGTGCCCCGAGCCGGGCTTGTAGACGCTCGTATAGAGCGCGACGAGCGGCGTGTGGCCCGGTGTGCCGAGGCCGGACGTGTTCAGCGTGTCGGCGACGATCGAGCCGGAGAAGATCTCCTCGGTGGCGTTCGCGCGCATCGCGACCGGCTGCTCCTGCCAGTGGACGAGATCGGTGCTCGTCGCATGGCCCCACGACATGTTGCCCCAGTCGTTGCCGAGCGGATTGTATTGATAGAACAGGTGATAGCGGCCGTTGTCGTAGACGAGCCCGTTCGGATCGTTCATCCAGTTGCGCTGCGGCGTGTAGTGGAGCGCGGGCCGCCATTGCGGCGTGCCGTGGCCGGCCGGCGTGTTGCACGGTGCGGCGGCGACCTGCGTGCACGCCACGCAGGCGAGCAGCAACCGGGCGATCCGGTAGGAAAAGCGGAAAGACGTCGAATTCATGCGCGGTCCCGTGCTTCATCGGGCGAAGCGGGAAAGGAGGGCGCATGCCGCTTGCGATGGCGGCATGCGCGATGATCGAAAGAAAAAGGGGAGGCGCACACGCGACACGCGCGACGCGCGCCTCCTCAACCCCGGGCCTTTACCTGCGCTCGTTATTGTTGGTTATCCTGATTTCACTGACTGTTGCCGTCGTTGTGGCCGGCCCCGGTTGCGGGCAGGTTCGCCGGAATGTCGCCGTAGCCGCCGAGCCCGCCGCGTCCATAGGCGCGGTCGACCGCCGTCGACGTGCCGTTGATGCCCACCTTCACCGTCGGCGCGAGCGTGCCGCCGCGGCGCGGGCCGATCGCATCGATGAACGACTCGACGAGCCCGCCCGGCATCACGTAGTGCGAATACGACTGGAATTCGCGCGGGTTCTGGTTCGGATCCTGCGAATACGGCGCGCCGGCCGGCGCCGAGAAGTCGGTCGGGTTGCCGAGCACGAGGCCGCTGCCGCCGTTCAGCGGCAGGAAGTCGCTGCGGATGCCGTTGCCGACGAAGCCGTACACGCCGTCCGGGCCGTCGACGCCGGCCGCCATCGTTGTGCGGTGGCTGATCGTGAACAGGTAGTACTTGCCGTCCTTCAGGTAGATCTGCGGGCGCTCGGTCTGGTCGTCGACGCAGTTCGCCGACAGGATCGGCGGCAGGAACTTCCACTCGGTCAGTTGCGGGTTCGTCGCGATCGCGAGGCCGACATTGGCCTTTTGATACACTGCGCCCGAATTCATCACCGCGTTGAGATCTTCCTTGTACGGATCGCTCGCCGCATAGCCGAGGTCGGCGTCGGTGCAGGTGCGTGCGCCGCGCGGGCCGCCCGTGTTGCCTTCGAAGACCATGTAGGTCTTGCCCGGGTGCGCGGGGTCGGTGAACACGAACGGATCGCGGAACGAGAAGTAGGTGTTCTGCTGGCCGGTCTGGTAGTACTTGCCGTCCGGTTCCAGCAGCGCCTTGTGATCGTCGAAGCCGCTGAACCAAACGTGCTTGTCGTCGGCGTGGATGTGGCCGTCGGTGCGCGTGATGATCGCCTGCGGCGGCGTGATGTCGGCGCCGCCGGGCGCCGAACGGTTGAACGACGTCGCGGTGTAGTAGAGGCTGACATTGTCGCCGTGCGTGAGGCGCGCCGAGCCCGACCATTCGGCGTTGTTGGTCATCGGCGCGGTGCCGAACACCCTGGCGCTCGCGCCGTCCGGGAACAGGTGGCCGCCCCAGGTCCAGCCGCCGTTCGCGGGGCGCTGCGACGCGGGGACGCCCGCGCGGCGGTAGAAGAAGCCGATGCGCGCATGGACGTGACGGTCGTCGAACGTGTAGCCCGCGTGCGGATCGGCGGTGAGCGAGAAGATCACCTCCCAGCCCTTGTAGCTGAGCTGGTTGGCGCGCAGGTCGGCCAGCGGCCAGGTGTCCCACACCCACACGTTCGAGTTGACCAGCGGGAAATCCTGCGGGATGTCCGGCATCGTCAGCGCTTGCGGCAGCGAGTTCTTGTCGGCGCCGGCGGTGTGCGATTGCGCGACGATCTGGCGGATGTCCGCGCGCGTCCAGCGCATCGTGAAGTTGCCTTCGGGATCGTAGGCTTGCTGGGAGTGAGGGGTGGGCGTGGGCGCGCCCGTGCCGCCGGACTGCGCGTGCGCGACGGACGCGAAGGCGGCCAGTGCGCCGCCAGCGAGGAGCAAACGCCGGGTCGTCGCCGGGCGGAAAAGGGGAAAGTATGTCATCTCGTCGTCGTTTCCTGGGAAAGTGAAAGTGAACGGCTGAGTGGGCATCGATGTCCAAACCGGTTTGGATGCTATTTCAAACCGGTTTGGACGTCAAAAGATAATTATTTGACGGTAATCACTACCGAATGGAAACAATTACCGCCAATCGGCATGCCGTGCGGCACATGGAGTGCGAGGAACGACGGTGAAGGTGAATCTGAAAGCGCTGTCCGACGCGCTCGGGCTGTCGCGGACGACGGTCAGTCGCGCGCTGAACGGTTACGACGACGTCAGCGAGGCCACGCGCGAACGCGTCGCGCGGGCGGCGCGGGAAATGGGCTATGTGGCCGATCCGACCGCGCGCCGGCTGGCGACCGGCCGGGCCGACATGATCGGGATCGTCTATCCGTTCGGCACGGGCGATCTCGGCGATCCGCGCTTCGGCGAGGTTGTCGCGGGCATCACCGAGCGGCTTGCCGAACGCAATCTCGATTTCATCATCGCGTCTGCGCGACCGAACGCGGAGCTGGACACCTATCGGCGGATCGTCGACGGCAAGCTCGTCGACGGGCTGATCGTCGCACGCACGCTCGTCGACGATCCGCGCATCGCGTACCTGCAATCGAGCGCGTTTCCGTACGTCGCGTACGGCCGCACGCAGGCCGCCGAGCCGTATGCGTGGTTCGATTTCGACAACGAGGCCGGCGCGCGCGACGCGGTGCGCCGGCTGATCGGCTTCGGGCATCGGCGCATCGCGATGATCAGTGCGCCGCTGGCGCTGAATTTCGCTGCCCAGCGGCGTGCCGGTTATCTGTCCGCGTTGCATGAAGCCGGCATCGAGCCCGATCCGGCGCTGCTCGTCGAGTGCCCGTTTACGCACGATGGCGGGCTGCAGGCGATGCGGGCCTTGCTCGCACGCGACGCGCGGCCGACCGCGCTGCTGGTCGACAACAACATCACGGGCGGCGGGGCGTTCCGCGCGCTCGTGGACAGCGGTCTGCGCGTGGGCGACGACATGTCGCTGATCGTCTACGACGGCGTGCCGGCGGACATCGCGCATCCGTATCGCGTCACGGCTGTCGTGCAGCCGACCGGGCATGCGTCGGGGCGCGCGCTGGCGGACCTGATGCTGCGGCTGCTGGGCGACGGCGTGCGCGAGCATCGGCTCGAAGCGCCGGCCATCGAGGCCGGCGACACCGACGGCCCGCCGCGCGGCTAGCCGGCGCGGGAGCGGGGCGGCGTGCGATCGGCTGCGGACGTTGCCCGATCGTGTTCCGTGCCCGCGTCGGGACGGGACGACGAAAAGGCCATGACGCCGGCAGGGGCGAATGCCCGTTTTTCTAGACGACCGGTCTAATCCAGCGCTATCATCCGTCCCGTGAATGCGACGCCGTATTCGGGCCCGGACGACAAAGACGCGAAAATGCCATGTCGCGCTGCGATGCTGTCCATGCCGCGAGCCGCCGTCGTTTTATTTGGCCGCTTTCTAGACGACTGGTCTAATAGATGCGCGCCGCATTCGACTCGATGAATCGCACGTTGACGCGTCCGCGCTGACTAACCGACAGGCGTGCCGCGCCGACCGGCCAAACCGGTTGTGCGGCCCCGTTCCCCCGTTCATTTTCGAAGGAGTGTCCGATCATGAAGATTCTGGTTGTCCTGACCTCGCACGACACGCTCGGCGACACCGGCAAGAAAACCGGCTTCTGGCTCGAGGAACTGGCCGCGCCGTACTACACGTTCAAGGATGCGGGCGTCGAGCTGACGCTCGCGTCGCCGAAGGGCGGCCAGCCGCCGCTCGACCCGAAAAGCAGCGATCCGGCCGCGCAGACCGATGCGACGCGCCGCTTCGAAGCGGATGCGGCGGCCAAGGCCGAACTCGCGTCGACGCACAAGCTGACCGACGTGTCGGTGGACGACTACGACGCCGTGTTCTACCCGGGCGGCCATGGCCCGCTGTGGGATCTCGCCGAGGATCTGCATTCGATCGGCCTGATCGAGCGCGCGCTCGCCGCCGGCAAGCCGGTCGCGGCCGTCTGCCACGCGCCGGGCGTGCTGCGCCACGTGAAGAACCCGCAGACCGGTGAATCGGTCGTGCGCGGCAAGCGTGCGACGGGCTTTACCAACAGTGAAGAAGCGGCCGTGGAACTGACGGAAGTCGTGCCGTTCCTCGTCGAGGACATGCTGAAGACCAACGGCGCGGAATTCGAGCGCAGCGCCGACTGGGCGCCGCATGTCGTCACCGACGGGCTGCTGATCACGGGGCAGAACCCCGCGTCGTCGGAACCGGCTGCCGAGGCCTTGCTCGCGAAGCTCGGCCACCAGTAACTGCATGGCGCCGGCCGGGCCGGCGCCGTTCCCGCTCCGTCGCCGGGCCTTGCCGGCCCGCCGGCGGTTCCAATCGTTCCGCCGTGCGCATCGCGCGGCGAGTCCCCAGTCGTTTTGCAGAACCAAGCAAAGGAGTCGTGGATGTCTGCCCTGTTCGAACCGTTCAAACTCAAGGATGTCACGCTGCGCAACCGCATCGCGGTGCCGCCGATGTGCCAGTACGTCGCCGAAGACGGCATCGTCAACGACTGGCATCACGTGCATCTGGCCGGCATCGCGCGCGGCGGCGCGGGCCTGTTGATCGCGGAGGCGACGGCCGTGTCGCCGGAAGGGCGCATCACGCCGGGCTGCGCCGGGCTGTGGAACGACGCGCAGGCCGAGGCGTTCGCGCCGTCGGTCGCGGCGATCAAGGCGGCCGGTTCGGTGCCCGGCATCCAGCTCGCACATGCAGGCCGCAAGGCGAGCGCGAACCGCCCGTGGGAAGGCGACGACCATATCGCCGACGGCGACCCGCACGGCTGGCAGACCATCGCACCGTCGGCCGTGCCGTTCGGCGCGCACCTGCCGAAGGTGCCGCGTGAAATGACGCACGACGACATCGCCCGCGTGCAGGCCGACTTCGTCGCATCGGCGAAGCGTGCACGGGACCTCGGTTTCGAATGGCTCGAACTGCACTTCGCGCACGGCTACCTCGGCCAGAGCTTCTTCTCGGTGCATTCGAACCAGCGCACCGACGAATACGGCGGCTCGGCCGAGAATCGCGGCCGCTTCCTCGTCGACACGCTCGCGGCCGTCCGCGAGGTCTGGCCCGAGCACCTGCCGCTGACCGCGCGCCTCGGCGTGATCGAATACGACGGCCGCGACGAAGAGACGCTCGCCGAGTCGATCGCGCTCACGCAGCGGATGAAGCAGGCCGGGCTCGACATGCTGAGCGTGTCGGTCGGGTTCTCGACGCCCACCGCACAGATTCCGTGGGGCCCGGCGTTCCTCGCGCCGATCGCCGAGCGCGTGCGCCGCGAGGCCGGGCTGCCGGTGTCGTCCGCATGGGGGATCGACACGCCGCAACTGGCGAACCGCGTGGTGGCCGACGAGCAGCTCGATCTCGTGATGGTCGGCCGCGCGCATCTGGCCGATCCGCACTGGCCGTACTACGCGGCCAAGCAGCTCGGCGTCGAGCGTCCGTCGTGGACGCTGCCCGCGCCGTACGCGCACTGGCTCGAACGCTACCGGATCGCCGACAAGGTGGCCTGAGCGGCCGCGGCAACGCGGCGCGCCGGCGCGGCTCGTGCATGATGCGCGCCGCCGATCCGGCGCCGATGGATAGAATGGCGGTTCGTGCAGGCCGGTTGCCTGCGCGAACCGCCATTTTTTTCATTTCGACAGAGGTGCCATGGGCGCACATGTCCCGTCGTCTCACGATTCCGCCGCACGGCCGCGCGCGCAGCAGATTGCCCGCGTCGTGCTGTATGCGGCGCTGCTGGTGCTCGCGCTGTGGGTCATCCGCGACTTCATTCCCGCCATCGCCTGGGCCTGCGTGATCGCCATCGCGATGTGGCCGCTGCTCAAGTGCTTCGAATCGCACCGGCTGTTCCGTGACCGGCCGACGCTCATCGCGACCGTCATCACGGCCGGGATCTCGCTGCTCGTCGTGCTGCCGATCGCGGTCGCGGCCACCCAGGCGATCGGGCAGGCGCACGACCTGCGCGAGTGGCTGCGGACGGTCCAGGACAACGGCATTCCGTTGCCGGACGTCGTCAGCCGGCTGCCTTACGGCGCGGCGCAGATCACCGAATGGTGGCAGGCCAATCTCGGTCATCCGCTGCATGCGTCCAGCGCGATGCACGGCGTCAACAGCGAGAAATTCCTCGCGTTCGGCCGGCAGTTCGGCACGAAGCTCGCGCACGCGCTGCTCGAATTCGGCTTCATGCTCGTTACGCTGTTCGTGATCCTGCGCGCGGGCCACAAGCTGTCGGGCGCGTTGCTGCAGGGCGCGCGGCGTGCGTTCGGGCACAACGGCGCGGAACTGATCGACCGGATGGTCAAGGCCGTGTACGGCACGGTGACGGGGCTCGTCGTCGTCGGGCTCGGCGAGGGCGCGCTGCTCGGCATCGCGTATGCGTTGGCCGGCGTCCCGCATGCGGCGCTGCTCGGCCTCGTCACGGCGATCGCCGCGATGCTGCCGTTCTGCGCGCCGCTCGTGTTCTGCGGCGCGGCGCTCTGGCTGTTCGTGCAGGGCGCGACGATGTGGGCCGTCGTGGTGGCCGTGCTCGGTTTCATCGTCGTGTTCGTCGCCGAGCATTTCGTGCGGCCGGTGCTGATCGGCAGCTCGGCGCGGCTGCCGTTCCTGCTCGTGCTGTTCGGCATCCTCGGCGGCGCCGAGACGTTCGGCCTGATCGGGCTGTTTGTCGGCCCCGCGCTGATGACGGTGCTGACGATGCTGTGGGCCGAATGGATCGCGTGACGTTGCACGCCGTTGCGCGTACAAGCATGCGCCGGCCGCCACGATCGGCAACGATCCGGCTTGCGCGCGGGCAGGCGATGCGGGGATTCGTATAAAGATCTCTACATTTCTTTTCGATCCGGACCCAAAGGTCGAGTAGCATGGGGCTTTCGATCACGCCGGCATGGCGCAGCAGATTTTCCCAAGCATGCGATTGATTCCGATGTCCCGACCCGCCGCGACGCTGTCCCTGGCCGCGAGCTGCCTGATGTTGCACGGCTGCGCGTGGTTCGACTCGTGGCTGCCATTCTCGTATTCACGCACGCCGCTCGCGCGGGCCGCGTCGCGGCATGGCGCGACGCGCGTCGATGTCGTCCGCGCCGGCGGCAATCCGCGCAGCGTATGGATGGTCCGCAACGGCAGCGGCGTCTGCTACAACTACTTCATCGAGCACGGCAACGATCACCGCGAGTACTTCGTCGTGTTCGACAGGGCCGGCGTCGTCACGCAGCACGGCTTCGACTCCTGCATGGACGCCGACCGCAAGGGCATGCTGCAGCCGGGCAAGGCCGCTTCGCGCTAGCGCGGCGCCGTGCGCCGCGCCCGCCGGTGCGCGGGTTCGTCAGGCGATCGTGTCGAGCACGCCGCCGTCCGCGCGCAGCGCGGCGCCCGTCGTCGCCGACGCCAGCGGCGAGCACACGTACACGACCAGGTTCGCGATTTCCTCGGGCAATGCCGGCCGCTGGATGATCGACGTCGCGCGCTGCGTGCGGACGAAATCCACCGCGACGTCGTCGATGCTGCGGCCCGTTTCGTCGGCCTGCGCCTTCAGCATCGCGCGCACGCCCTCCGACATCGTCGGCCCCGGCAGCACCGAGTTCACGGTCACGTTCGTGCCGGCCGCGAGTTTCGCGAGGCCGCGTGCGATCGACAGCTGCGCGGTTTTCGTGAACCCGTAGTGAATCATGTCGACCGGGATGTTCAGGCCCGATTCCGACGAAATGAACACGATGCGCCCGGCATTGCGTTCGATCATCCCCTTCAGGTAATGCCGCGCGAGCCGCACGCCGGACATCACGTTCATCTGGAAGTAATGTTCCCACTCGGCGTCGTCGATCTCGAAGAACGCCTTCAGGCCGTAGATGCCCGCATTGTTGACGAGGATGTCGGCATCCGGCGTGTGCTGCGTGATGCGCGCGACGCCGGCCGCGTCGGACAGGTCGGCGGCGACGCCGTCGAAGCTCGCGCCGGGTACGGCCGCGCGCAGCTGCGCGAGCGCCGACTGCACCGACGTGTCGCTGCGGCCGTTGACGACGACGCGTGCGCCGGCGCGCGCGAGCCCTTCGGCGATCGCGAGCCCGATGCCGGCGGTGGAGGCGGTGACGACCGCGGTCTTGCCTTTCAGATCGATGTGCATGAGCGTGACGGGAGAGGAGTGAACGGGATCCGCCGCGCGTGCCGCGGCGGCCGGAATTCCAAGCTTAGGCGAAACGGCGCGATCCGGCGTCGAAGCGGGCTGATCCGGTTGCGCGGCGGCGCACAGTCTTGTACGGTGAGCGTTCGCCGTCCGAACCGGGAGCCCGCCGCGTGAGCCGTACCGCCAACCGATCGATCGACCCGTCGCCGTTCTGGCGCGACGCCGCGCTGCCGTTCATCGAGGCGCGCACCGTCGACGACGGCCGCGAGATCTGCTACGCGAAGCATACGCACGACACATTTTCGGTGGGCGCGATCGTCGGCGGGACGAGCACCTACGTGAACGGCGCGACGAACGCGCACGTCGGGCGCGGCGTGCTCGTCATCATCGATCCGGAACAGGTGCATGCGTGCAACCCGTACGGACCCGAGGCATGGGCGTACCGGATGGTCTATGTCGACGTGCCGTGGCTCGCGCGGCTGCAGCATTCGCTGGGCCGCGATCCGAACAGCGATTTTCACGGTTTTTCGCCGAAATTGACGGAGCGGGGCGACCTGTTCGCGCAATTTGGCGGTTTCTATCGCACGCTCGTGGCGCCTTCCGTCGATCCGTTCGGCAAGGAAAGCGCGGCCGTCGAATTCTTCACGCAACTGCACGGTGCGCTCGATCGCGAGCTGCCCGATCCACGGCCGGGCGACGACAACGCGAAGCTCGCGCGCGCGGCCGACTACATCGCCGCGCATTGTCGCGAGGGCGTGACGCTCGATGCGATCTGCGCGGCGGCCGACCTGTCGCCGTCGTACCTGATCCGCGCGTTCAACGCGCGCTACGGGATGACACCGCACGCGTTCCTGGTCGATCGCCGCGTGCAGTACGGCCGCACCGAGCTGCGCCGCGGCCGGCCGATCGCCGAAGTCGCGCTCGACGCCGGCTTTGCCGACCAGGCCCATTTCCAGCGTGCATTCCGGCGCATCGCGGCCGCGACGCCCGGACAGTACCGCAGCGCGATGCGCTGACCGGCCGCGCGGCTACACGTCGAGCAGGAATAGCGCGCTGCCTGCCAGCAGCAGCGCCATCAGCCGGTTGAACACGCGCATGCGCCGCGCGTTCGCGAGCCGGTGCCGCAGCGACGCGCCCGCATACGCCCAGCACGCGATCGACGCGAAACAGATCACCAGGTACAGCCCGGCGAATTGCCAGACCTGCGCGCGGTCGCCATCGGCCGCATACGCGCCCATCGCGGCCACGCACGCGAGCCACGCCTTCGGATTGAGCCACTGCATCGCGGCGCCGGCCGCCGCCGACGGGCCGGCCACGTCCGGATCGGCCGACAGCCGGCCGTCGTCGAGCGCGAGCCGCAGCGCCATAACCAGCAGGAACGCGATCCCGGCCCACTGCGTGGCCGTCGTCAGCACGGGCCAGCGCGCGAGCGCCGCGTGCAGGCCGAGGCCGATCAGCAGGAACAGCGCGACGAAGCCGAGCGTCGCGCCGGCCGCGTAGCGCAGGCTCGCGCCGAGGCCGTGGCGGGCGCCCGCACTGAGCGCGACGATGTTGACGGGACCGGGGGTGATCGACGAGGCCAGCGCGAACGCGGCCATCGAAACCAGCATGCTCATCAGGTGTCTCCATGCGAAATGTCGAAAGTCGCATCGAGACTACGGGAGCCGCTTCGGCCCGTATTGAAGAAAACTGCCCTCGGCGGCGCGCGGCCGCCGTCAGTGCAGCGCGCGCGGCGCGTGGGCCGGCTGCGGCTCGGCCGGGTCGGTTGCGTCGGCCGCGCGCAGCGGTCCGCCCGCGCAGGGCTCCGTCGACACCGAGAAGCCGAACGTATTGGCGCCGCCCGAACACGCGACGAACACGCCGCCGCCGTGCATCTCGGCCACGGCCTTGACGATCGACAGCCCGAGCCCGTGGTTCTCCTTGCTGTTCGCGCGCGCTTCCTCGAGCCGGTAGAAGCGCTCGAACACATGCGAGCGCTGCACCGGATCGATCGGCTCGCCGGGGTTCGAGACGGCCATCTCGACGAGCGTGTCGCGGCGCGTGATCGTCACGTTCACCGTCGCACCGGGCGCCGAATGCTGGATCGCGTTGATCAGCAGATTCGTCATCGCGCGGCGGAACAGCGACGGATCGACTGTCGCGCGTGCATCGCCGTGCAGTTCGGCGCGCAGCTGCGCCTCGTCGAGCGGGATTTCGAGGAAGTCGAGCATGCGCCGCACCTCGTCGGCGAGCGACACGTCCTTCAGGTCGGTCGCGCGCTCGCCGCGATCGCTGCGCGACAGGAACAGCATGTCGTTGATGATCACGCGCAGCCGCTCGAATTCCTCGAGGTTCGACTGCAGCGTCTGGCGCATCCGGTCGACCGAGCGGTCGCGGCTCGTCAGCGCGACCTGGGTCTGGCCGATCAGGATGCTGATCGGCGTGCGCAGCTCGTGCGCGACGTCCGCGTTGAACGCCTCGAGCCGCGCGTAGGTCTGCTGGATCCGTTCGAGCGCGCCGTTGAACGACGTGGCGAGGTCGCGCAGCTCGGTCGGCAGCGCGTCGGTCTGCAGCCGCTGGCGGCGGTTGGTCGCGCTCACGCTCGCCGCGTCCTGCGACAGCCGGTCGAGCGGCGCGAGCCCGAAGCGCGCGACCGCGCGGCTCAGCAGCAGCGTGATGACGGTGGCCGTCGCGATCAGCGCGGCGAGCGTCCAGCCGAAGCGGCGCAGCATCCGCTGCGTGCGCTCGCACGAGGTCGCGACGACCAGCTGCAGCGTCGGCCGTTCGCCGGCGCCGGCCAGCGTGACGGTCTTCGTCATCACCGCGTAGCTGCTGTCGTTGAGCTCGTAGCGCTGGAACGCGCCGAACGGCGGGTCGAGCGGCACGCCGTTGACGGGGCTGCCGAAGCGGAACGCCGGGTTGTCGCTGACGACCTGGTAGTGCGTCGAGCCGTCGGGCGGTTCGAGATCGGCGAGCTTCTCCTGCATCAGGCGGCCGCGCGCGGCCGTGGTCGCGTGCGACACGATCATCTCGGCGACTTTCGCACGCGTGTCGATCGTCGCGCGCAACTCGGCGAACAGTTGCCGCTCCATCATCACGAACAGCCCGCAGCCGACCAGCGTAAACACGAGCAGCGACACGATGCCGAACATCGCCGAGAGCCGCAGGATGATCGAGCGTTTCATGCGCGCCGCTCCGTGTCGCCGTCCTCGCGCGCCTCGAGCACGTAGCCCATCCCGCGGATCGTGTGCAGCAGCTTGTCCGCGAACGGGCCGTCGAGTTTCGCGCGCAGCCGCTTGATCGCCGTCTCGACGACGTTCGCGTTGCTGTCGAAGTTCACGTCCCACACGAGTTCGGCGATCGTCGTCTTCGACAGCACTTCGCCGCTGCGCCGCGCGAGCACGCCGAGCAGCTGGAATTCCTGCGCGGTCAGGTCGAGCCGCGTGCCGTCGCGCGTCGCGCGGCGGCCGATCAGGTCGACGCGCAGGTCGCCGATCGAGATCAGCGTCGATTCCTGCACGCGCGCGCGGCGCGTCAGCGCGCGCAGCCGTTCGATCAGCTCGAGGAACGAGAAGGGCTTGGTCAGGTAGTCGTCGGCGCCGCCGCGCAGCCCGCGCACGCGATCGTCGACGCGGTCGCGCGCGGTCAGCATGATGACGGGCGTCTGCTTCTGCGCGCGCAACGCACGCAGCACGCCGAAGCCGTCGAGCTTCGGCAGCATCACGTCGAGCACGACCACGTCGTAGTCGAATTCGACGGCCTTCCATGCGCCGTCCTCGCCGTCGAGCGCGGTGTCGACGACCCAGCCTTCCTCGGTCAGGCCGCTCTTCAGGTATTCGACGACTTTCGGTTCGTCTTCGACGATCAGCACTTTCATCAGAATTTGCTCCGAGAAACCCCGCCATTGATGGCGGGAAGGAAAGGCGTGCTGTTGACAGGCGGCTTCTTCCACGAAGTAGGATCACCGGCATGATCCTCGTCTATCGCTACCGGGTGAAGTCGCTCAACGGCTTGCTTAACAAGCAGCGCCGCGCGGTGAACTACGTCTGGAACTTCTGCAATGACACGCAGAAGCACGCGCTCAAGTGGCGCAAGAAGTGGCCGACGGGTTTTGACTTGAATGTGCTCACCACTGGTAGCAGTAAGGAACTCGGCATTCACTCCGGCACGGTCAACGCAACGTGCGAACAATACGCGAAGTCGCGCAGCCAGCATCGACGCCCTTACCTGCGATATCGCGGCAGGAAATCGCTGGGCTGGGTGCCGCTGAAGGGCCGTGACCTGAAGCGCGAGGGCGACGCGTT
>JAIRVP010000050.1 GCA_031253835.1 Burkholderia sp.
TGCGGCACCTTGACGCAGGCAAGGGGTGACCGGGCCCGACCGGGCATCGTAGAATGCGTGCCGGGCCGCGCGCCCGCGCCGGCCCGCCGGCCGCCCATGCCAACGACAATACGCCGCCATCCATGTCCAGCAGCACCGCACCGTCCCGCCGCTTCCGCTCCAAGACGCTCACCGCCGCCCTCGCGTTCCTGTTCGGATCGCTCGGCGCGCACCGCTTCTATCTGCATGGCTTTCGCGACGTGTACGGCTGGGCGCACCTGCTTGCGACGATCGTCGGCGTCCCGGGCTTCCTTCTGCTCGCGGCAACCCAGCGCACGGCCGGCCTCGGCTGGTGGCTCGCGGTACCCGGCGCGATCTCGCTGCTGGCGGCATTCCTCGCCGCACTCGTGTACGGGCTGCGCCCCGACGAGAAATGGGATGCGCAATTCAACGCGGACACCGGCAAGCACAGCCGGTCGGGCTGGACCGTGATCTTCGTCGTGATCTTCTCGCTGCTGATCGGCGCGTTCCTGCTGATGACCGCACTCGCGCTGTCGTTCCAGACGTACTTCGAATCGCAGGTCGAAGCCGCGAAACAGATTTCGCAGTAAGCACAACGAACGCGGCACCGGCGCCCCTCTCCCCGCGCCGACACGCGACGGCCTTGCTCGCGTGTCAGAACAGGTTCAACTGCATGTCGTCGCGCGGCTTCGCGCCGGCCGACCGCGCGGCAACACGCTGTGCCGGCGCGACCGTGGCCGGCGCCCCGCGAAACTGCGACAGATCGAGAATGCCGTTCGTGCGCTCGTTCAGCCCGAGCCGCTTGACGGCCTGGTGAAAACGCTGCCGCAACAGGTCGGCCCAGATCCCCTCGCCCTTCATCCGTTTCGAGAAATCCGAGTCGTAGTCCTTGCCGCCGCGCATGTCGCGCACGCGGTTCATCACGCGCTCCGCGCGATCGGGAAAATGCGCGGCGAGCCAGTTCTTGAACAACGGTGCGACCTCCCACGGCAACCGCAGGATGATGTAGCTCGCGTACGTCGCGCCGGCTTCCGCACACGCCTCGAGCACGCGCTCCATGTCGGGCTCCGTCACGAACGGAATCACCGGCGCAATGCTCACGCCGACCGGCACGCCCGCATCGCGCAGCGCGCGGATCGTGCGCAGCCGTCGCGCCGGCGTGGCCGCGCGCGGCTCGAGCGTGCGCGCGAGATCGGCATCGAGGGTCGTGATCGTGACCGCCGCCATCACCTGCCCGCGCTCGGCCATCGGTGCGAGCAGGTCGAGATCGCGCTCGATCAGCGACGATTTCGTGATCGCCGCGAACGGCAGCCCGCGATCGTGCATCACCTGGATCACGCTGCGCGTGATGCGCAGGTCGCGCTCGACCGGCTGGTACGCGTCGGTGTTGACGCCGAGCGCGATCGGCTCCGGCACGTAGCGCTTGCGCGAAATCTCGCGCTCGAGCAGCTCGGCTGCGTTGACCTTCGCATAGATGCGGCTTTCGAAATCGAGCCCCGGCGACAGGCCGAGATAGCTGTGCGTCGGCCGCGCGAAGCAGTAGATGCAACCGTGCTCGCAGCCGCGGTAAGGGTTGAGCGATACGCTGAACGGAATATCGGGCGACTGGTTGTGCGTCAGGATGCTCTTCGCGCGCTCCTCGAACACCTGCGTGCGCAGCGGCGCGGGGAAGTCGGTATCGTCCGACTCGTGCGTCCAGCCGTCGTCGACCGTTTCGCGTTGCGCGATTTCATACCGCCCCTGCAGGTTGTCGACCGCACCGCGCCCCTTGCGGGGCACGGGCGGCGCTACCGGAAATTCGTTGTCGGACCGATCGTCCATGTGCCCACCCCTTCGCCTGCGCCCAATACTGTACATTTATACAGTACTTAGCGCAGTGTGCCAAGGACAGGATAAGGGGCCCGACAACGGGCCGCCGGCACGTCACTCGCCGACGGCGATCGTCAGCGTCTCCTTGATTTCTTCCATCACGACATAGCTCTTCGACTGCACCGCGCCCGGCAACTGCAGCAGGATGTCGCCGAGCAGCTTCCGGTAGTCGGCCATCTCGCCGATCCGCGCCTTGATCAGGTAGTCGAAATCACCGGACACGAGATGGCATTCGAGCACCTCGTCGATCTTCATCACTTCCCGGCGGAACTGCTCGAACATGTTGCCGCCCTTGTGGCCGAGCGTGATCTCGACGAACACCAGCAGCGCGGCACCCAGCTGATGCGGGTCGACCCGCGCGTGATAGCCGGTAATCACGCCGTCGCGCTCCATGCGCCGCACGCGCTCGATGCACGGCGTGACGGTCAGTCCGACCTGTTCCGCGAGGTCCTTCATCGCCATCCGGCCGTCGTCCTGGAGCAGTTTCAGGATGCGCCGGTCGAGCTTGTCGAGCGAGCGTACTGGCTGACGTTGCGTTCTCATTTTTTTATGCTGAAAACCTGAAAAATACGATAACAAAACCTGCACATTCGACAATACCATAGCGCAAAAAACTAGATCAGCTAGAGGTTACACGGAGCCGCACATGCGCCCGGCCTCGACCTGGTCCCTTCCATCTGGAGCAGCTATGCGAGTCGTCATTCTGGGCAGTGGTGTAGTGGGCGTGGCAAGCGCGTATTACCTTGCGCGCGCCGGCCATGAAGTCACCGTGATCGACCGGGAAGCCGGCCCGGCGCTCGAGACGAGCTTCGCGAACGCTGGCCAGATCTCGCCCGGCTATGCCGCACCGTGGGCCGCGCCCGGCGTGCCGCTGAAGGCCGTCAAGTGGATGTTCGAAAAGCATGCGCCGCTCGCGATCCGCCTCGACGGCACGCGCTTCCAGCTCCAATGGATGTACCAGATGCTGCGCAACTGCACGGCCGAGCGCTATGCAGTCAACAAGGGCCGCATGGTCCGCCTCGCCGAATACAGCCGCGACTGCCTGCAGGCGCTGCGCGCCGATACCGGCATCGAGTACGAAGGCCGCACGGGCGGCACGCTGCAGCTGTTCCGCACGCAGCAGCAGCTCGACGGCGCGGCGAAGGACATCGCCGTGCTGCAGGAAGCGAACGTGCCGTTCGAACTGCTGTCGCCGGCCGAGCTGAAGAACGCCGAACCGGCGCTCGCGGCCGTCTCGCACAAGCTGACGGGCGGCCTGCGCCTGCCGGGCGACGAAACGGGCGATTGCCAGCTGTTCACGACGCGCCTCGCCGCGCTCGCCGCATCGCTCGGCGTCAAGTTCCGCTACAACACGCCGATCGACGCGCTCGCGATCGCGGGCGGCAAGATCGCCGGCGTGCAGTGCGGCAGCGAGACGGTGCGCGCGGACGCGTACGTCGTCGCGCTCGGCTCGTACTCGACGAACTTCATCTCGAACCTGATGAAGATCCCGGTCTACCCGCTGAAGGGCTATTCGATCACCGCGCCGATCGTCAACGAAGCGGCCGCGCCCGTGTCGACCGTGCTCGATGAAACCTACAAGATCGCGATCACGCGTTTCGACCAGCGCATCCGCGTCGGCGGCATGGCGGAAATCGTCGGCTTCGACAAGAAGCTGCGCGCCGCGCGCCGCGAAACGCTCGAAATGTGCGTGAACGACCTGTTCCCGGGCGGCGGCGACACGTCGAAGGCGACGTTCTGGACGGGCCTGCGCCCGATGACGCCGGACGGCACGCCGATCGTCGGCCGCACGCCGGTGTCGAACCTGTTCCTGAACACCGGCCACGGCACGCTCGGCTGGACGATGTCGTGCGGCTCGGGCCAGCTGCTCGCCGACCTGATCTCGGGCAAGATGCCCGCGATCCAGGCCGACGACCTGTCGGTGCATCGCTACCTGAAGGACGTGGCCGGCCAGACGCGCCCGGCCTACGCGTAAGCGGCGACAGCCTGCAACGCGGGCCGGTCGGTGGCAAAAGGAAAGGCGCCCCTCGGGGCGCCTTTTTCATTTCATCGATAGTTCTGCTTGCGATCAGCGCGTGCTCGGCGCCACGCCCGCGTCGATGAAGCCCATCGCGCCGGACACCTGCTCGCCCAGGCTCGCCACATCGCCCACCCTCGGATGGTGCAAAAAAGGGGCGCTCGTCGCGCCCCCCCCCTTTTCCCGTGTGCTCAACGCCGAAGCGTCACGCCGCGTCAGCCGAGCTCGCTCACGAGCTCCGGCACGAGTGCGAACAGGTCGCCGACGAGGCCGTAGTCGGCCACGCTGAAGATCGGCGCTTCCGGATCCTTGTTGATCGCGACGATCACCTTCGAATCCTTCATGCCGGCCAGATGCTGGATCGCACCCG
>JAIRVP010000044.1 GCA_031253835.1 Burkholderia sp.
CTCACGTCGGGCTACGTGCCGATGGGCGCGGTCGGCATTCACGAGCGCGTCGCGCGGCCGATCATCGACAACGGCGAATTCAATCACGGCCTCACGTACTCGGGCCACCCGGTGGCGGCGGCCGTCGCGGTCGCGAACCTGAAGCTGCTGCGCGACGAAGGGATCGTCGAGCGCGTGAAGACCGAGATCGGACCGTATTTCCAGCGCCGGCTGCGCGACGCGCTGGGCCATCATCCGGTTGTCGGCGAGATTGCGGGCACGGGGCTGGTCGCGGGCGTTCAGCTGGCGCGCGACCGCGATCGGCGCGAGCGGTTCGGTGCGGACGTCGATATCGGCACGATCTGCCGCGACTTCTGCTTCAACGGCAACCTGATCATGCGCGCGACGGGCGACCGGATGCTGCTGTCGCCGCCGCTCGTGATTCGCGAGGCGGAGGTCGACGAGATCGTCGACAAGGCGAAGCGCGCGTTCGACGCGACGGCGGCGCGGGTGGGGTAGTCGTGCAACGATTCGGCCAGGCTTGCGTGGCCGCCGTCATGTCGCGGTGCGTTGCGTCTCTACCGGCGGAAATTCGATGAATGCCGGCGGACCGGACAGGCGGGAGAGTGTGGCCGGTCCGATCGCCGGAAAGTGAACCGGGCATCGCCCAAGGGAAATGAAACCGGGCGGTATCAAGCGTGCGTGAACCGCTGCCGCTCGAACGCCATGATGTGCGCGACCGAAGACGCGATATCCATCGTTCCGGTCGGGACAACGAGATCGGGGGCGACCGGCACTTCGTAGGGATCCGAGATGCCGGTGAATTGCGTCGTCTGGCCGGTGATCGCTTTTGCGTAAAGCTGCTTCGGATCGCGTGTGGAACAGGTCGCAATATCGGTCTTCAGATAAACCTCGATGAACCGATCCGCGCCAACGATATGTCGTGCCCGTTGCCGGTCGGCTTCATAAGGCGAGATCAGCGCGACGATGACGGTAAAACCCTGCGCATTGAGCAATTTCGCCATTTCGGCGGTGCGACGACAGTTCTCGGTACGATCTTCCCGCGAGAAACCGAGATCGGGAGACACGCCTGCCCGCAATTCGTCGCCGTCGAGTATGCAGGTCGGAATGCCGCGCGCGCGCAATTGCCTGGCGATTTCGCGCGAGAGGGTCGACTTGCCGGCGCCGCTCAGACCGGTAAGCCACAGGGTGTAGTCGTTCTTCTCTTGTGCCATGGGTGTGCAATCTCTATCACCAGCTCCCACCATCGCAAGTCATGATTTCGTGCCTAAATGCGATGCCGATTCGGCTGGCTGTTATTTGGTGTAAGGATTCTATGCATCCGGATTTCTGCAAATGTTACAGAAGAATTACCAAAAATTACGTTGGCAATTTTCTTTCTTTCGTGATGAAAACTTGCTCATGACCTGAATCAAATGTCCGATCTTTGTTCGTCCGTCGGACCGTGAGGCAGCGTGGATCCGGGGGGGGGCTGACGTGCGAAGAAACGGGAGATTTTGCCGCCGATAGCGCATTTTTCTGATTGCCGTCAGCCAATACAAGCTATTGGTGTTGGCGAATCGACGCACGTCAAAGGCCATGCAACCTTCGACAAGCAGTGTGCCTGTACCGGATTCCGATTGGCAATGTGACGATATTGTTGGAAAGCCGCACCGGACTCCGGCGGGTTGGTCGGATCGACATCGATTTCGTGCCGGCGCAAATCAACGCGCCGGAAGAGAAGGGCGTGTTGACCACGGTCGAGGTGACGGATTCGTGGAGGAGGCGATGACGGCTGCGCGGTGAATTCGGCGCATCAAAACGAAAAGGCCCTGTGTCGTGAGACGCAGGGCCTTGAATTCTTTGGTGGGCGGTACTGGGATCGAACCAGTGACCCCTGCCGTGTGAATCAGAAACAAGCCCCTGATCGGTCTACTTGACCGCCGTCATCTTACGTCGAGTGTGCTGATTTTAAAAGGGTTTTTCCTTGCTCAGTCATCTTCATCTTTCTACGTCGATGAGTCGGCAGTGCGCCCATTTTGCGCCGTCGACCGACTAGTCGGCGGTCTGATTTCGACCCCGACGTTGCTCGATAGCGTGGATAAACTCCCGCCACTCCCGCTCCTCTCGTTCTCGGAGTTGTTCGGCCCTGACCAGTTCCTGCCGATCGAGCGGCTCTGGATGACGGGCGTACGGCAAATCGCCATCGCATATCAGGATGAGATCTTTGACAAGCAATGGGTGGTACTTGGGGAGTGGCTCCTCCGCGTCAATCTGATGGGACTGCCAGCAATCGTCGTCCACCTTCGGGGTGAGCGGCGCTGGGTCCATCGATCGGGCGCTGAATATCGACGTTCCGGAGGGCCGATACGGATGATGCGTCGATTCGTACCACTCCATCCAGTCGGAGGTGTTTGCAACCCAGCAGCCGAGTTTGCGAATTTCTCTCCTCCAAGCTTCATACCCTTCAAGTGCTTCCGCATGGTCGCGAGGGCGTCGAGGTGTGCCACCTTGTTTCCCGGCAGAACTCAGAGGGAGCAGTCCTGCCGACATTCGCTCGACTCCCTTCTTGAAAATGGTGTGCGCGGCGTCTCGGTCATCGAAGACGTCAGCAGCATACGGGCTGCTGATGGCCTGCTCCAGTCCAAGTTCGAAAACGTCGCTCCCGGTGAGCCAGCCTTTCGAATATGCTCGGCGGACAACATCGACAAACTTCGTGCGCCGCATCGGACTCCGCTTGGGATTGAGTAGCTTCCTGAATCTGTCGCCATTCGGGACGACACCGTTAGCCGTGTCGCTGAAAACCAATCCCAGCTCCTGTTCGAGCACGGCCAAGTGTTTTCCACTCGTCAGCAGAACCTTCGTCAGCACGGAGCATTGAGCTTGCTTTTCAAGCGCCTTTTGCGTGCTACCCGTTCGTGCTTGGGCCATGAGCGAACCTTATAAATTTAGCCTTATGCGTAGGCTCCGACGCTACTGAAAATTTCCTCTCAGGTCAACTGAACTGACGAGGATGAAAGATGCAATTGCAGCAGCGAGAAAAAGACATCGACTTTCGAGTTGTCTTCGCCAATTTCGACGCCTGTGCCTTGATCAGCCCCGCTGAATTCGCGAGCTTGCTGGGTATCACCACCAACGCCTTCTACCAGCGCGACATGCGCGGCGAGTTCCCTCCGCCCGTCATGCGCCAGAACCGCTACGTGCGATGGCGCACGGCAGATGTACGCGGGTGGCTCAACGGTTTGACTGCTAATCACGCTGTCTCGACCGAACAGGGGATGGATGCCCCGCGCCGCGGGCGTCGTCGTAAAGCAATCGAATGCACGCCGTGAGTACGTTTGATTCACCGGCGATGGCTAACGTGGCTCAGTCCGATGGCTCGACCTGTATAGCGCGCTGTGAGTCGGGCACGTCTGTCAGCACGCTCGATCTCCTTCGGCAACGTGAGGCGGAGGCGTTGGCGCGTACAGAGGCGCGACGTGTGCAGGAAGTACCGAAACAGCTTTTCCTGCCAGGCATAGACGAATTCATGCGCGCTATGCCGAATCATATTGCCCGGTCTAGTCTGTTCTCGCCCGTGGCACGAGGTCGCAAAAAGATACTCAAGGACGCGGTGCTTGTCAGTCGCGCCGATGCCGTCATCAAGTTTTGGGGCGAACAGTTGGACGAGGCACAGGCTGACGTTTGGATGCAGGCAATCCACGAGGCGAGCAACCACCCGCTAGGTGCACCCGTGATTGTCAAGCGCGCTCGGTTCCTGCGCTCCATCGGGCGACACGTCGGGAACTACGAGTACAAGTGGCTACTTCGCACATTCGAGGCGCTGACGTTCGCCATGCTTGTGATCGACGTGACAAAAAACGGCCAACCGAAATACGAGATCGGCAAGAAGCGTGCTTTGCACCTAATTGATGGCTTCGACTACGATGAGGAGACCGAATCCTACACGCTGCGAATCGATCCGCGTTGGCGATTGATGTTCGAGAATCGCGAATTCGCGCTGATCGATTGGAATAAGCGGCTGCGGTTTGGGCCGAGGCAGGACATGGCGAAGGCGCTGCAACGGCTCGTCGCGACGTCTAACGATCAGGTGCAAAGGAACCCTCTGGAGTGGCTAAAGCGCAAGCTGGAATACACGGGGAGGATGCGCGATTTCGTCGACGCGCTCAATCGCGCCATGCGTGAACTGGAGCGCCTAGAAATTATTGTGGGCGGTCGGATCGAGAACAGTACGAAGGGGCGACCTCAGACGGTGTGGACAAAACTATGACGGTAATCGGGGTTACGTCGCTCTGTCGTCGGGGTTACGTCGCGGCTCATCGGGGTTACATCGCGCCTTCTCGGGGTTACGTCGCGCACCACCTTTGTAACTCATTGTCGGCATTGTTTTTTTGGGCTCTTTTTCGCCTTCTACCTTTCTTCTACCTTCTTTCTACCAGTCGGCCTTTGTGGACAAGTCAGACGCTTAGAAGAGAGGGCCCTGGGCGCTCGGGGCTACAACGTGCGCTTGTGTGCGGTAGTCGGCCACCTAACCGGAACATTCCGCAAACATCGGCGGTCCGCGCCATCGGCTCGCCGGGCTACGGGGTCGTCTGCCCTGCGGGCAGCCGAGTCCTACCGGACCGGCCCCTACCGGCTCGGCGGCTGCGCCGCTTCCCTACATGGCGCGGTGAAGAGCCGTTGGCCTCCCAACGTGGGAAAGGTTTTGCAGCAAGAGGGTGTCAGCACGGTGAGCGATTGTGGCTCGAATGCATCCTGGAGCGGCCTGTCCCTCCGTTGGTGGATCTCTCTCTTGGGGCAAAGGCTCGTCAGGGCCGCGTCAGGCCCGGAGGGCGAATTCGCGGGGAGCCGGTGGGCGGTTGCGGAACGCCGGCCAACGAGCCGGCGCTGTCCACGGGCGGGCGCGGGAATGACGATAGCGGTAGCACACAGCGGGTTTGCGGGCAGCGATCGTTATCACCGAAGCCCAATGGCACTGGACACGCTTGATCCGAATTCTTCAGCGCCGAACGCAAGCCAGTGCCGATTTCGAACATGCCGAAATCGTGTCGGTCTCTTGTCCGAACAGTATGTCGGACAAGAGGGGGCTTGGCGGTTTTGGGGCGTAACACCGACATGCGAAGGCATGGCGTGTTGCGGCCCAAAACTGAGAAGCCCCAACCCCTCAGGGGTCGAGGCGCGTAGCGACTCGGGGGTGGTGTTATGCCGATTTCTGCTGTTTCGAAATCTCACTGCGCCGGCCTCGGCCAACACCGAAACCAAACGTGGTCAGAAATCCGATGGGGACGTGAACGATGGGAAAGGCGAAGAAATCTGCACTTAGGCTGCTTCCGGCAGGCTGGCGCGAATCCATATGGGCCACGGCATCGACACCAGAATGGCAGCAATCACGGCCGCAGCTAATGCCGGCGCTTGCCGTGCTATGGATTACTGGATGCCGGCCAGCCGAACTCGAACAAGGCATCGATCTTGTCACAGGCCCTGACCGACTTGTAATCAAGATCATGGGCGCGAAATGTGTAGACGCGGGTGGCCGAGAGCGCGGTCAACCCGCGCGGCACATTGGGTTTAGCATCGATGCTAACGCCAACCCTGCGTTACGCTTTCTACATGCCCTGGCCGGCCGGAACGCCGTGAATGGGACCGGCAGACATACGATCACGCACAACAAGGATTACCTATATAACAGCGTGGTGGCCCTCGGCAAAAGCGCATTCCCAACGTTGCGGACACGGATCAGTCCGTATTGTTTCCGTCATCAAGTTGCATCTGACTTAAAGGCTGCAACCTCGGACCGAGAGATAACTCTGGAGCAGGCTGCAAAGATCATGGGCCACCTCAGCGACTACTCCATAGGCGCATACGGACACGCAGTTCACGGTCGGCGAGGCCGTGGCGGGCGGGTTACCGCGCCATTTGTAACCACCACACGTCCCATTAAGCATTCGCCTAAAGTCGATCGCCTCGCTCGCTTCAAAGTGGCGAGCGCGAAGTGCCGTGAATACAAAGCGGATTGAACTCTCTACGGCCTGGTCTGGATGCGTCGTTTATGCGTCAACTCTGCGTTGTTTTCAGTCCATCACGCGCTGAGCGGCGCAATGTATTAGCGAAATGTGTCGAACTTGCGTCGATTTCGACGCATTCTCTGGTGCAACAGAACAACCCAAAGGAACAGGGCGCTTAATGTGTCCGATGTGTCCCCCTTCATGTGGATGGCATGGGCTTTTGGTAGCGGCGGTACGTCACTTAGTGTTGATATCCAGACTAGCCGGGTCGACAGCCCCGGCGTCGAATGGTGAGATGGGGTACGCATAGAGCGAGCAAGACACTATTTCTCGAGTCTCACAATGGAGTCGATCTCGGGGGATGCCTTTCAATCGCGAGGTCTAAGGTAGTTTAGGTTGTGAGATGGTCGGCAAATACGCCGATGATTAGTTTGTCACCAACAACTGCTTTTATGCGGTCGGCGCGATTTCCATATGCATAGAAATGAATCCTGCCTTTAGTTTCCGCCAATTTTGTGTGCCATTCGCAGCAGAGTTCTTCGCCATTTAAGGTGATGTTCCGCTCCTTCATTGCGCCCACGTTATGGCGAGTTTTTACGCTCTCTCCGGAAATCTCTACCCCGTGAGAACCGGCTCGCCCTTTTATGATGTGGTCTGTTTCTCCGTCGGAGAAATCCGAAATGGCGAAGTCATTTAAATATGACAGGTGGGAAATTATTTTCTCAATATTATCCTCATAGGATAGACCCATGTCCTTTATTTTTTCGGGCTGGGTGTGAAAATAGATGTTGCCAAACATAAACGGGCAGAAATTGGAGAAATGCTTTTCTTCGATTTTGGCTGCGAGAAAGTGCTTTCGTATCGCGGTCTCCACGTCACCATCCTTTGAAACCAGATGCATGTTATCGTCGCTCCACCACGTACATTCGTCAGGCTTCGACACCGCGACCAAGGCTCCAATTCCTTCCGCTTGGAGACATGCCAAGCCAATTGACGTGCCGGCGTGCCCACTCGGAAAAGGTTGTGCGCGTGATATTACAATCTGTAGGCGTAGCAGCAAATCCCTGTATTCTTGGGCAATGTCGGCACTGAATAGGCTGTCTGCCAGAGCTCCTTCGGTCGTATTTAATGAATAAAAGTCTTCGGAAGATGGTGCGTAGAGTGCACACACGTCGATATTCTGAACTCTTTCCATTGCATCGAGCAGATTCTCGATTTGCTGGACGTGAGCGCGTAGATTCACGAGGCGCGTAGAAAAATCGATTTCTTCTACGAAAAACTTCGATATTTTCATTTTTTTGATGAAAGTGCGCGTAAGTTAACTGACATTTGATCAAAAAAGCCCTCTGGCCAGTGGTCGAGTCTCCCATCGTCGAGCACCTTTATTTCTGATACATCAGTTTCTGTCGCGGAAGATTTCTTGAAGTATTTTATCTGGACATCAGTGGGTGTGACGCCTGGGTCGTGCTTGGTGGCAAGCCGTATTCCATCCAAAACGTGATCACTATGAGTTTCGACGATCGTTTGTATTCCTGACGCTGCAGCTATGGTTATCAGTCGTCCCAAGACGGTTTGTCCACGCGGATGGAGGTGGGCTTCCGGATTTTCGATAAGTAGAAGTGATTTTTGCGAATTAAGCAATGCGAACCACTCCTTAACTCGCCAATCTGAATCGTCGTCGCCCATAGATCCCGACATGGTCAGAATGCATAGGACAATCGGCAGCACATAGCTGATGCCGAAACCTGAGTTGGTAGGGCGCAAATCGTCTATTGCTGTGTATGACGAATCATATTTGCGCTCAACTTCAAAATTTAGTTTTACGCCGGGTGAGATTTCTCCCATCCAATGGCTCAGTTGATGTTTTAATGTTGCGCTCGCCGAATTGGGGTGGCGAAGAGGTTCTGCAACTATGATGTTTTCGAGTACGGAAGCATAGTATGCCGAAAATTCACCATGAATTCCGACGGTCAGGGCCGCAGCATCTTCGCGCATTATTGGTAGTTGTACCCGCGGGCCATATCGATCGGCGGATATGAACTGAGTAAAGGGCGCCCCATCTCCGCCCTGAAATTCGAAGCCTGTTTCCTTAAGTTCAAGTTTTGTAGTCGTCGAGTCACTCAAGTTCAGCTCGATTAGTATCGGCTCCCCTGGTGCAGTGAAGCTTGATTTTAATGCGCTGAATCCGCCGAGCCCATCAATGTATGGGCTTTCGGAATTTTGACCGGCAACAGACATTCTGACGGCCTGCATGAAGCTGCTTTTTCCGGAATTATTTAATCCTGCTAGAACTGTCAACTTACCCAGGGAAATGGATTTGTCTTTGAATGCTTTAAATCCGACCAGTCGCACATTCGTTATCATGGCTTGAATTTGTTAACTAGTGTAACTAATTTGTTGTATCGATTTTTTACGCCGAGTATGTCGCCGCTATGGCGGCCAATGGCATTTATAAAATCGTCGTCTTCGTCTAGGAGTTTAAAATAATCATTCAAAAGTGCGTCACGATTATTGAATACGGAGTCGTAAAATTCATCGTTGATCCGTGAAAAGCAATACATCCATATTTCAAACAGTGATTTGTTGATGGGGGTTTTTCTTTGGTTTGCGCGGGAGCGCCTGAAGGCCTGCTCGCCAAAAATCTTGTTGCTTCTGATTAGTGCTTTCTCAAAGCGGCGTGTAACACGTTTGCGGTCGTACTGTAGATCTTCTCCCAAATCCAAGTCGCCATTGATCCATCTCATTGTGTCCGACAAGAATGAATCCATGTCGCCGCGGAAACTTTGCCAGCCTCGAGAGTTGAAGGCGATATATCGCATGATAAGTTCACGACCTGCCATGCGATTATCTTGTATTGTATCGCCAATGACTGATTTATAAGTACTCGAAGTAACCAATTCTCGCAGAAGGTCGGTTGCCTCTCCTTGATATAGAGCGTGGCGAATCTCTTGGGCTGATAACCTCATGCCGCCGGTGTTGATTCTTTTAAAGATATTCCGCTTTACTTTTTCGGGTGTGTCTGGATTGATGATCGTAAATGAGAGTTCGGCCTCCATTATGTTATTTATAATGCGAGGCATCTTCATCTTCTTTTCTATGTCGAAGAAGGTCTTTCCGTCAAATCTGTCCGCCCAAAATTCGAGTCCTTTTAGCTCAAATCCTTTCCCGTCTTCATCTGGCCCAAGGATAAAATCGCGGATAGTTGTCAGGCGTTGCAACCCGTCCACGACTTCCCAGACCCCTAGCTTGTCTTCCGAGACGTAAAACATGGGGAGTGGAATTCGCAGCATCATCGACTCGATCAGCAGGCTCTTCCGCTCGTCGTCCCACACATAGTTTCGTTGAAAATTCGGGGCAAGTTGAATGGTTGAGTTCTTGATTCGCCGGAGGACGGTATCTAGCGCAACAACTTTCGAAGACAAGGAAATGGATGCCGGATCGAACGGTTCGTGAGTGTGAAAGAGCTCAATCTCCTGCTCGACGCCGGAACCTACACCCTCGTCGGCCAGCTCTTCTCGTAGTACGGTCGATTTGTCGTTCACGTTATCGGTCCTCGTGGGCAGCTGGCTGCGAGCCTCGCTGGCCAGCCACATATGCAATCGGTAATGTTAGCTCATATCTAGCGCGTACCAGAGGGCAGCCGAAGTTACGAACTGCGGTGACTCTGCGGTCCCCAGAGTCTCCTTCGAACGGATGAGGAGGGCATCAGTGGCGCGTACGGGTAACAAGACACCCTGCGGATATAGATTCGGCGCGGCGAAACGAGGAGTGCGGCAGTGTCCCTGGCTGTCGTTCTTCCGTAGGGAGCGACTGTTTCGCTGAGAGGATCGGCAACTCCGAACTTGTGCACGCCGTGATTTCTGATGCGAGTGCAGCAACGCGCTCGGTCAGTTCGTTGCACCGGTGAGTGTGCCAGTTTGCTGCGTTGGGGATGTTTCACGGGCGAATAGGCCAGCGTAAAACCAGTGTTGCTGACGGCACGGCGCATCGGACTAGAGCGTTTCGCGGCGTCTTTTGAGGGCCGTTCGAACGTATCCCCAGAAGCGACATAACAGCGCTTATGTCAGATTTCGTGGCTTGATCGTCATAGAGATGACGTCGTGCGTAATGATGAATCGGACCACGGTGGCGAATCGCGACGGGCCCGCCGTGTCGCGCGCAGCAGACGGCGGTCGCTTGGAGGGGTTATTTGGTCGCGCTTGCTGCCGGCTACCTACGGTCCCGACGTGTCCCGCACACACTGCGGGCACAAGTCGATATCCATCATCGCCCCGGCACCGAATGCCGAGAAATAGAAGCGCCAGGATTCGGCGCTAAGCTCCTCGTGCCATGCCCGCTGGTCCTGCATATTCCGCTCGGCTACAGTCGCACGAGACGGGTGTTGTGCCAAGCGATGCCGACACCGTGTCAAATTTCGTTCGGGGTGCGCGCCAGTAGTGAGGTTATTTGGTCGCGCCGCGCGCGATGCCGGCGGTGAAAACGTCGCTTTCGAGGGGCTAGGCAGTCGGCGTATGCTTATAGCAAAGGAGAGCATACGATGTCCGCTGACAAGCTGGGTCGTTTCATGGCAAGCCCCGAGTTTCTGGCACGCGCGAACGCTGCTATCGCTAGGTCTGTGCACGAACTGGAGATGAAGGGTATCCGGCCCGTGTATTTCGATCGAGACGCGGGACGAATTGTGGGTGCAGACGCATCGCGCAAAAACGGCTCTCGTGAGGGGCGATGCGTTACCGATATATTGAAGCGCGAAGCAAACCCAAAGGAGGGCGGGGAATGAGCGACAACGGGGTCGCGCTTGTCAGAGCTTTGACGACCTGCGCCTCCGTGGTCTGCTCGTTGTGGTACTCCTCCCTGACTGCCACGATGTCCGGGGGGGGGCCGGGCAGCTCGACGCCGAGCGGGTCGGACGGCGATGTCTGAGCCGCTGTCAGGGGGGGGGCGCAGCGAGCAGCCCAAAGAGGTAGCCCCACACCTCTGGCTCGACGCTATCGCCCGGTCTGGACGCCTGTAGCGGATACTGGAGGCGCTCCTCGGTCATGAGCAGCGGGTCTTCAAGCTCGAGCGCGAGGTCGCTGTCCGTCGAGAGCGTTTGCAGCGGGTGCCGGCGAGCGGCGACAATGGCTGTAGCCATGATCGATCTTCTATCAGATCGGTTGTGGTCAGGCTTGCTGGCCGGTGGCTGCCGGCCGGTAAGCCGCTTTAGCGTATGTGCTTGGGGCCAACTCCATCCACGGTCACTTTTCGGCGGGAAGGTGCAAGGCCGGCTCGGTGTGCCGTGCATTCCCAAATATCCTTGTCGCTAGGCGCAGGTGTTTGCATTAGGGCCACCCGTCACCCCAGCTTTTTCGCAAGATCTGTTGCCCTCGGGTGGTAGTAGCGTTTCAGCATTTGGACCGTCTTATGGCCAGTCACCGCCGATAGCTCCAAAACGTTATCGAGGCGTTCGCTGATCCGACTGGTTGCTTCGTGTCGAAGATCGTGGAAATGAAGGTCGTCGATTCCCGCGCGCTCGCACGCGCGTGTGAACGCTTTCTTCAGTGCTTCGGGCGAGATCGGGAATACGTGCCCACTGATGTGACGGGGCAGTGCGGATAACGTGGCGACGGCACGGCTGGATAGTGGTACGTCACGTGCTTCTCCATTCTTTGTGTCGTGCAGCCTGACGTAGCAAGCGTCGAGAAATACATCCGACCATCGCAGCGAAAGGATTTCGCTGCGCCGCATCGCCGTCTCGATCGCTATGGTGACGACTGGGTGTACCCAGCGGTTTCGGCAACCCCCCGGCTCAAATCGGCCTTCGCTGTTCCGTGGACTGGGCAGAAGCTCGGCAAGCAGCTGGCGCTCTTCGCTCAGCGACAGCCGACGACTCCGGGCGCGGTTTTCGCGCGGGCGACGAATGACTGATACGGGATTGGTTTCGAAGTGCACCGACCATTCGCGTCTCGCCACGTTCAGGACGTGGCTGATCAAATTGAGATCACGATTCACACTTGAGCCCGATACTTCAGTCAAACGGCGATCACGATAGTCGGCGAGGACTTTGCTGCTGAGGGCAGTGATCTTGTATTGAGCGAGCGCGTCTTTCCGGAGCTTTCTGATTCGTAATATTTCGCCGGCACCGCCTTTCTTGTGCGGTGAAACCTCATCGGCGTACCGCTTCAAAAGATCGTCAAGGGTGTTGCGTTCAGCCTCTGTCCGGTCGACGAAGAGGCCTCGATCCATTTCGGACTCCAGTCGGCGTGCCCACGCCTCAGCGTCGCCCTTGGTGTCGAACGTACGTGTTTGTTCGGGATAGCCTTGACGGCGAACTGCCGCCCGCCAGTAGCTCCCGCGCTTCCAGATGGATGCCATTGATGCTCCAGACTATGTGGTTCTTGTTGCGTCTGGGCTTATTGTCTGAGTGCGCCACTTTTGCGCCAAAAGGCTAAGTTCGCCAAGTTCGGCTGCAAAGAAAAAGGCCCTCGGCTTACGCCTGAGGGCCTTTGTTCTTCGGGCTTCACACACCGATGAATCCTTGGTGGGCGGTACTGGGATCGAACCAGTGACCCCTGCCGTGTGAAGGCAGTGCTCTACCGCTGAGCTAACCGCCCAAAGAAGCTGAAATTATGTCAGAGCTTTTGGGGTTCGTAAAGCCCTTTCTGCAAATTTTTTCAGTCTCGCGCAACGATCGGTCAGCCGGCCGTCGACGGCTCGACGAGATCGAGGATCGATCCGTCGCGCTTGAGCGTCGCGAGCACGATGCTCGAGTTGATCGACATCACGCCCGTCGCGCGGTGCAGCCGGTTGATCACGAAATCCGAATAGTGATCGAGATCGCGTGCGCGAACCGTCAGCACGTAGTTCGACCCGCCCGTGACGATCTGCGCCGCGATGACTTCCGGCCACTCCTGGATCGCCGCCACGAACCGGTCGTGCCACTCGGGTACGTCCGGCCGCATCGACACATGCACGAGTGCCTCGAACGCGACGCCGACCTTCTTCGGCTCGATCGCGCAGCGATACCCGGCAATGGCGCCGCGCTCCTCCAGCAGCTTCACGCGCCGCAGGCATGCCGACGGCGACAGCGCGACCGCGTTCGCGAGGTCCTGATTGCTGATGCGTCCGTCCCGTTCGAGGTGCCGGAGGATCCGCATGTCGGTTCGATCCAGGGTCATTTCGCAGAATCCGGTGAATATTGAGATTGGATCCGCAGACTCTACTGCAATCGGGCCGGTTCGTCATCGAAAAGTGAAGCCCATTCTATTTCGTCCTCGATAACATGCGCCCCATGTCCCGATCGTCCATCCCGACGCAACGTGATGCCGCCGGTCGTGCCGCCGCCTTCAACCTCTACCGTCATTTCGCCATGTACGAACACATTCCCGCCTACCCGGGCGATCCGATCCTGTCGCTGTTCCAGGCATTCCAGCAGGATGCCCATCCGCACAAGGTCAACCTGAGCATCGGCCTCTACTACGACGACGCGGGCCGGATTCCGGTCCTCGACAGCACGCGCATCGCCGCCGCGCGGCTGCGCGAAGCCGGCGCGCCGCACGCGTATCTGCCGATGGAAGGGCTCGCCGCGTACCGGCAGGGCGTGCAGCGCCTCGTGTTCGGCGACGACTGCGCGGCGCTCGCGGAAGGGCGCATCGCGACGTTGCAGACGCTCGGCGGCTCGGGCGCGATCCGGCTCGGCGCGGAATTCGTGAAGCGCTATTTCCCCGACAGCGCGATCTGGATCAGCGATCCGACGTGGGACAACCATCGCGTGATCTTCTCGGCCGCCGGCCTCGACGTGCACACGTATCCGTACTACGACGCATTGCGCAACGACATCCGCGTCGACGCGATGCTCGCCACGCTCGATGCGTTGCCGGCGCGCAGCGTCGTGCTGCTGCAGCCGTGCTGCCACAACCCGACGGGGCTCGACCTCGGCCGCGACGCCTGGCGCGCGGTGATCGACGTGCTCGTGCGGCGCGGACTGATTCCGTTCCTCGACATGGCGTACCAGGGGTTCGGCGACGGTCTCGCCGACGACGGCTGGGCCGTGCGCGCGATCGTCGATGCCGGGCTGCCCGCGATCGTCGGCAATTCGTTCTCGAAGAACTTCTCGCTGTACGGCGAGCGCGTCGGCGGGCTGTCGGTCGTCTGCGCGAACGCGGGCGAGGCCGCGACGGTGCTGAGCCAGTTGCAGGCCGGCGTGCGCCGCACCTATTCGAGCCCGCCGCTGTTCGGCGCGCAGCTCGTGTCGACCGTGCTGAACGACGACGCGCTGCGTGCGCGCTGGGAGGGCGAGGTCGCGCAGGTGCGCACGCGCATCAAGCGGATGCGCGGCGAACTGAAGGCGCGGCTCGATGCGCGGCTGCCGGACCGCGCGTTCGACGCACTGGTCGCGCAGCGCGGGATGTTCAGCTATACGGGCATGGCCGCGACCGACGTCGACCGGTTGCGCGCATCGCACGGCGTCTATCTGCTGCGCTCGGGCCGCATGTGCATCGCCGGCCTGAACGATGCGAACGTCGACCACGTCGCGAACGCGATCGCCGATGTGCTCGGCGGCGCGGCGCGGCTGGCCGCCTGAGTTTCCCGATTCCGATCCGAAGGAGGACACGATGGCTGACACGATCCCGGTCGACCTGCCGCAGCTCGCACAACCGTTCTCGTGGGCGACCCGCGCAGGCGGGTTGATGTTCACGGGGCACGGGCCGGTCGATGCGTCCGGTGCGATCGCCGGCGACACGATGGCCGAACAGGCGCGCATCACGCTCGCGAATCTCGCGAAGGCCGTCGCGGCGGCCGGCGCGACCATGGACGACGTCGCGCAGGTGCTCGTCTACCTGTCCGACGTGCAGGCGATGCCCGAATTCGATGCCGAATACCGGCATCACTTCCGCGAACCGTATCCGAACCGGGCGTGCGTCGGCGTGCAGGGTTTTGCCCATCCGGCGATGCGCGTCGAACTCGTCGCGTACGTCGCGCTGCCCGCGGCACGCACCTAGCAGGAACGCCGCATTGCGCGGTGTGCAGTCACGCAATCATCGACAAACGACAACAGGAGTGGAGGAGAACATGAGGACAATCCATCGATTCGCACTGCCAATGATGGCGAGTGCGCTGGCCGCGAGCGGTGCGATGGCGCAGAGCAGCGTGACGCTGTACGGGATCGTCGACCAGAGCATTCGCTATACGACGCATGCCGACGCGTCGAACGATGCCAGCGTGCAGATGACCAACGGCGCGATCACGAACAGCCGCTGGGGGCTGAAGGGCAGCGAGGCGCTCGGCGGCGGGCTGAAGGCGATCTTCCAGCTCGAGAGCGGCTTCGAGCCGCAGAACGGGCAGCTCGACGGCGCGCTGTTCGGCCGCTACGCGTATGTCGGCCTCGCGAGCGACTGGGGGACCGTGAAGCTCGGCCGCCAGGCGACCGAGGCGTTCGACCTGTTCGGCGATCTCGATCCGCTGACGGTCGGCAACTATACGGCCAACATGTGGCCGTATTTCCTCACGCAAGGCCGCGCGAGCAACGTCGTCAGCTACGACGGCACGTTCGGCGGGCTGAACGTCGGTGCGAGCTACGGCTTCGGCGGCGTCGCGGGCAGCCTCGGCGCGAATGCGTACTGGGGCACGCACGTGTCGTACACGCAGGGCGGGCTGATGGTCGGCGCGACGTACCAGCAGGTGCGCGACCTGAACAGCCGCGCGCAGCAGGCGTGGGGCGCGGGCGCACGCTACGCGTTCGGCGCGGCGACGCTGTACGCGGGCTATCTCGGCGGCATCGACCGCACGGGCATGCTCGACCAGCAACTGCTGAACGCGCCGGGCCGCGACGTGACCTACGGCGCGTTCGCGGACAACCCGCGTCGCGACGCGATCTTCTATACGGGCGCGAGCGTCAAGGTCACGCCGGCCGTGTCGGTGACGGGCGTCGCGTACTACGACGACATCCGCAACGTCAACGGCGTCGCCGGCAACGGCGGCAAGCGCTGTACGGGCGTGCTCGAGGCCGAGTACGCTTTGTCGAAGGCAACGCAGGTCTACGCGACGGTCGACTACAACCGCGTGACGGGCGGCGCGTTCACGGAAATGCCCGGACGCGGCACCCAGACGGGCGTTGCGGCCGGCCTGCGCCACCTGTTCTGAGCCCGCGGCGCGCGGCGGCCGGCCGGTCCGGCGCCGGGCCGCGCGCCGTCGACATTTCGACCGGACAATCGCTTTCGAACGAGGTCATTCGATGCAACCAGAAGGGCAATTCCAGCATATCGCGGCGCGCGAGCAAGGCCTGCGCCGCACGCTTTCCGCACGGCAGATGGCGATGATCGCGATCGGCGGCGCCATCGGCACCGGTCTCTTTCTCGGCAGCGGCTTCGCGATCGGCTTCGCGGGCCCGAGCGTGCTCGTCAGCTACGCGATCGGCGCATTCATCTCGCTGCTGCTGATGGGCTGTCTCGCCGAGATGACGGTCGCGCACCCGACCTCCGGCTCGTTCGGCGCCTACGCCGAACACTACGTGAGCCCGTGGGCCGGGTTCCTCGTGCGCTACGCGTACTGGGCGTGCATCGTGCTCGCGGTCGGTACCGAGGTCACCGCGATCGCGCTGTACATGAAGTACTGGTTTCCGGGCGTGCCGGGCTGGCTGTGGATCGTCGGCTTCTCCGCGCTGCTGGTGTTCGTCAACGCGCGCAGCGTCGACGTGTTCGGCGCGGTCGAATACGGCTTCTCGGTCGTGAAGATCGCGGCGATCGTCGGCTTCATCCTGCTCGGCGCGTATGTCGTGTTCGGCAATCCGGGGCTGGTCGGCGACGGTGCGGCCCGCGCGGGATTCCACCATTACACGGATCACGGCGGTTTCTTCCCGAAGGGGCCGTGGGGCACGTGGGTCGCGGTGATCGTGTCGATCTTCAGCTACCTGAGCATCGAGATGATCGCGGTCGCGGCCGGTGAAGCCGAGGATCCCGAGCGCGCGGTCACGCGGGCGTTCCGCTCGACGATCGTGCGGCTCGTGCTGTTCTACCTCGTCACGCTCGCGCTGATGCTCGCGATCGTGCCGTGGACGGCGGCGGGGCGCGACGAAAGCCCGTTCGTGAAGGTGATGGAGGCGATCCGCCTGCCGGGCGCGGCCGGACTGATCAACTTCGTCGTGCTGGTCGCCGCGCTGTCCGCGATGAACAGCCAGCTCTACATCACGACGCGGATGATGTTCAGCCTGTCGCGTGCGGGCCATGCGCCGAAGGCGCTCGGGGAAGTGAACGCGCGCGGCGTGCCGTTCGGCGCGCTGATGCTGTCGACGCTCGGCATCGCGCTTGCGACCGTGCTGAGCGTGCTGTATCCGGACGCGTCGTTCACGATCATGATGGCCGTGTCGATGTTCGGCGCGCTGTTCACGTGGATGATGATCTTCGTCACGCACTACTGCTTCCGGCGTCGCCGCGCGGCGCTCGGCCTGCCGGCGCCCGCGTTCCGGATGCGCGGTTTTCCGCTGCTGACGCTGCTCGGCGCGGGCCTGATGCTCGCGGTGATGGTGACGACCTACTTCACGGCCGAATTCCACATGACGCTGATCTTCGGCATTCCGTTCCTGGTTGCGCTGTCGGTCGTGTACGCGGTGTGGTATCGGCGCGCGCAGCCGGTGCTGCAGCCTGACGCGAACTCGTGACGTAGCGGCGGGCGGGCGCGTGCTCAGCCCGCGAGCGCGGGCAGCCCGTCGATCGACGCGCGCACGTAGTCGGCGAAGCGCAGCGCAACCGGTTCGGCGGTGCCGCTGCGCTTCAGCGCGAGCGTGCGCGATTCGAGCGAGGCATCCTTCAGCGGCCGGAACGCGAGCCGGTCGCTCTTCGCCTGCTGCAGCACGCGCGGCACCAGCGCGACGCCCATCCCGAACTCGATCATCGACAGGATCGTCTGCCACAGCCGCGCTTCGTGGCGGATCAGCGGGCTGAATCCCGCGTTCACGCACTGCGCGATGATCAGGTCGTGATAGTGCGGCGCCGCTTCGCGCGGAAACAGGATGAACGGTTCCGTCGCAAGCGCGGCGAGCGCGACCTGCTTGCGCCGGGCGAGCGGATGCGCGGCCGGCAGGCAGCACACGAACGGTTCCGCATAGACGGGCACCGATTCGACCTCGGGCGGGAAGTGGCCCCAGTGCGCATAGCCGAGATCGATCTGGCCGCGCTGGATCGCCTGCACCTGCGCCTGCGTGTTCATCTCGCTCAGCACGACCTCGACGCCCGGATAGTCGGCCTCGAAGCGCCGCACCGCATCGGGCAGCCCGCGATACAGCATCGAATGGACGAAGCCGATCCGCAGCCGGCCCGCGAGGCCCGACGCGGAGCGCACCGTCAGGCGCTCGGCTTCGGCCGCCTGCAGCAGCAGCCGGCGCGCTTCGCCGAGCAGCACCTCGCCCGCGTTGGTCAGCGCGACGGTCTTGTTGGTGCGCGAGAACAGCTGTACGCCGAGCGCGTCCTCGAACTTGCGGATGTCGAAGCTCAGCGCCGGCTGCGAGATGAACAGGCGTTTCGCCGCGCGCCCGAAATGCAGTTCCTCGGCGACGGCCACGAAGTAGCGCAACTGCCTCAGTTCCATGGTGTCTCCTCCCGGCGTCGGCATCGATAAGCGATATCTATCGTACCGGATAAATCCTGTATTGGACGCTTATCGATCACGCGCCTACGCTCTGCGGAAGGCTTTGCGCGGGACTGGCCGGGCGCCGCAGCGGCGCCTCCAGCCGACGTGCAGGCAACCCAGGAGACGCACGCATGAACGACACCGCTCGCACGCCGGACGCCGGCGCATCCAACATCCCCGACAGCCGGGGCATCAATTTCTTCACCGCCGATCCCGATCTCGGCGCGTTGCTGAAGCTGCATCTCGGCGCCGCGCACTATGCGGCACTCGAGCCGCGGCTGCACGCGCTCGGCGCGCGCGTGTCGGGCGAGCTCGACGAATGGGCGTCGCGCGCGGACCAGCATCCGCCCGTGCTCGAGCATCGCAACCGGCGCGGCGAGGCCGTGCAGCGGATCGACAAGGATCCCGCGTATGTCGCGCTCGAACGCGTCGCGTATGCGGAGCTCGGGCTCGCGTCGCTGAGCCACGGTGGCGAAACCGTGCCGCCGCTCGTCAAGTACGCGCTGACGTTCCTGTTCGTGCAGGCGGAGTTCGGGCTGTGCTGCCCGGTCAGCATGACCGATTCGCTGACGCGCACGCTGCGCCGCTTCGGCGATCCGGCGCTCGTCGCGCGCTACCTGCCGATGCTGGCATCGCGCGACTTCGACACGCTGTACCAGGGCGCGATGTTCATGACCGAGCAGGCGGCCGGCTCCGACGTCGCGCGGATCGCGACGCGCGCGGCACGCGAAACGGACGCACAGGGCGAGACCGTCTGGCGCCTGACCGGCGACAAGTGGTTCTGCTCGAACGCGGACGCCGATCTCGCGATGGTCCTCGCGCGGCCCGACGGCGCGCCGGACGGCATCAAGGGCCTCGCGCTGTTCCTGCTGCCGAAGACGCTGCCGGACGGCACGCGCAACCGCTACCGGATCGTGCGCCTGAAGGACAAGCTCGGCAGCCGTTCGATGGCGAGCGGCGAGATCGCGCTCGAAGGCGCGCAGGCGTACCTGATCGGCGAGATCGGCCGCGGCTTTCACCAGATGGCCGACATGATCAACATGTCGCGGCTGTCGAACGGCGTGCGCGCGGCGGGGCTGATGCGGCGCGCGCTGAACGAGGCGCTGCACGTCGCCGCGCATCGCGAGGCGTTCGGCCGCAAGCTGATCGAGATGCCGCTGATGCAGCGCCAGCTGATGAAGATGCTGTTGCCGGCCGAAGCCGCCCGCGCGATGTTCATGCAGATTGCGCTGCTGCTGCCGCAGGCCGACGCCGGTGACGAACAGGCCGCGCGCTGCGTGCGGATCCTGACGCCGCTGATCAAGTTCCGCGCGGGCCGGGACGCGCGCCGCGTGACGGGCGATGCGATGGAAGTGCGCGGCGGCACCGGCTACATCGAGGAATGGAGCGACGCGCGGCTCGTGCGCGATGCGCATCTCGGCTCGATCTGGGAAGGCGCGAGCAACATCGTCGCGCTCGACGTCGCGCGGGCCGCGCAGCGCGAGCATGCACTCGATGCGCTGCGCGCGTTCCTCGGCGATCGTCTGGGCGCGGCGCCGCTGCCCGATGCGAGCCGCGCGGCGCTGCGGCGCATTCTCGCGCGTGCCTGCGATGCACTGGCGCGGGTCGCGGCGGAAGGCGACGACGCACGCGTGCGGCAGGCCGCGTCCGCGCTGTACTACGCGAGCGCGGCGGTGCTGATGGCGTGCGAGGGCGTGCGGCTCGCGCCGGATTTCCGGCGCCTCGCGCTCGCGCACCTGATCGTGCGACACAAGCTGCTGCCGGTCGATCCGCTCGCGCCGGCGTCGCGCGACGACGAATCGGCGGCGTTCGATGCGCTGCTGCGCGGCACGCCGGTCGCGCTCGATACCGCGCTCGACCTGTTGCCGGAGGTCGAACGATGAGCGCGACGAACGTGACTCGCGGCGCGCTGGACGGCCTGAAAGTCGTCGACCTGAGCCGTGTGCTCGGCGGCCCGTACTGCACGCAGGCGCTCGCCGACCACGGCGCGACGGTGGTCAAGGTCGAGCCGCCTGCCGGCGACGAGACGCGCGGCTGGGGGCCGCCGTTCCTCGGCGACACGGCCTGGTACTTCATGGGCGTCAACCGCAACAAGGAAGGGCTCGCACTCGACCTGTCGCGCGACGAAGGGCGCGCGATCCTGTGGCGCCTGCTCGAAGAGGCCGACGTGCTGGTCGAGAACTTCAAGCCCGGCACGCTCGCGCGCTGGGGGATGGATTATGCGCGCGACCTGCAGCCGCGCTTCCCGCGCCTGATCCACTGCGCGGTGACGGGCTTCGGCGACGACGGCCCGCTCGGCGGGCTGCCCGGCTACGACGCGGTGATCCAGGCGATGGCCGGGCTGATGAGCGTCAACGGCGAACGCGACGGCGACGCGACGCGCATCGGCCTGCCGATCGTCGACATGGTCACGGGGCTCAACGCGCTCGCCGGCATCCTGCTGGCGCTGGCCGAGCGCGAGAAGAGCGGGCACGGGCAGTCGATCGACATCGCGCTGTACGACTGCGGCGTGTCGCTGCTGCATCCGCACCTGCCGAACTTCTTCGGCTCGGGGCGCGTGCCCGAGCGCAGCGGCAATGCGCATCCGAACATCGCGCCGTACGACAGCTACCGCACGGCGACCGTGCCGATCTTCCTCGCGGTCGGCAACGACCGGCAGTTCGCGCGGCTCGTCGCGCATCTCGGTGTGCCGGCGCTCGCCAGCGACCCGCGCTTCGTCGACAACCGCAGCCGCTGCGCGCACCGGCCCGAGCTGAAGGCCGAACTGGAAGCGCGGCTCGCCGCGCACGCGTGCGAGCCGCTCGCGCGCGACCTGATGGCGGCCGGCGTGCCGTGCGGGCCGGTGCGCACGGTGGCCGACGTCGCGCACGATCCGCATGCGCTGCACCGGAACCTGTTCGTCGAGATCGGCGCGTATCGCGGCACCGCGTCGCCGGTGAAGCTGTCGCGCACGCCGGCCACCTATCGTTCGCCGCCGCCCGCGCTCGGCCGCGACACGCGTGCGGTGCTCGACCGGCTCGGCGTCGATCGCGCGCTGCAGCAGCAACTGCTCGACGCCGGTGTGCTGAAAACGGCAACGGATCCTGCACCCGGCTGACACGACGCCGCCGGCCGGCGGCGTGATGCCGGCCACCCGGGAAAGGCGCGCGCGAGTCGCGCCCCCGATCACCCAACTGGAGACATCGATGAGCCGTCCGCAATCCCCGAGCGCCGCGCAGCCGCGGCCTGGCCGCGCCGCCTTCGCGGCGTTCGTCGGCACCACGATCGAGTGGTACGACTTCTACATCTACGGCACGGCCGCGGCGCTCGTGTTCGGCAAGGTGTTCTTTGCGAGCACGATGGACCCGGGCGTCGCGACGCTGCTCGCGTTCGTCACGTTCTGGGCCGGCTTCGCCGCGCGGCCGCTCGGCGGCATCGTGTTCGGCCATCTCGGCGACCGCGTCGGCCGCAAGACCGCGCTCGTGATCACGCTGGTGATGATGGGGCTCGCGACGACCGGCATCGGCCTGCTGCCCGGCTATGCGCAGATCGGCGTCTGGGCGCCGGCCGGCCTCGTCGTGCTGCGCGTGCTGCAGGGCATCGCGGTCGGCGGCGAGTGGGGCGGCGCGGTGCTGATCGCGAGCGAGAACGCGCCGAAGCATCGCAGCATCCTGTACGCGGCGTTCGCGCAGCAGGGGTCGCCCACCGGCAACCTGCTGGCGACGGCCGCGTTCTTCGCGCTGAGCGCGCTGCCGACGCCGTCGTTCCTGATGTGGGGCTGGCGCATTCCGTTCCTGCTGTCGGCCGTGCTCGTGATCATCGGCATGGTGATCCGGCTGAAGCTCGAGGAATCGGCCGACATGCAGCGCGTGCTTGCGCGCAAGCGCACGGTGAAGCTGCCGTTGCGCGACGTCGTGCGCGATCACTGGGTGGTCGTGCTGCTCGCGGCCGGCACGCTGCCGGTGATCAACGTCACGTATTTCCGCAGCACGTTCGCGCTGTCGTGGGCGACGAAGGAACTCGGCTACGCGCAGGGCACGTTCCTCGGCATCCTGTCGATCTCGCTCGTCGTGCAGTTCCTGATGCAGCCGGTCGGCGCATGGTTCGTGTCGAAGGTCGACATGCGGCGCGCGATGTGCTGGATCCTGATTCCGGAAATCGTGCTGATGCCGGTGATGTTCCATGCGCTCGCGACGCGTTCTTACGGCGTGGCCGTCGCGGGCATGTGCATCTCGACGATTCCGTCGGCGATGTTCTACGGCGCGGTCGGCGGCGTGCTCGCACGCGTGTTTCCGGCGAACATCCGCTACACGGGCCTGTCGCTCGCGTATCAACTGAGCGCGCTGGTCGTCGGCGGCGGCACGCCCGTGCTCGCGCAGGCGATCCTCAACGCGACGGGCAGCATCGTCGGCGTCGCGGTCGCATCGGGTCTTTATGCACTCGTGTCGCTCGTCTGCATGCTGGCGTTGCTGAATCGCACCGGGTATCGCGCAAACGAACTGTCGACGGCCGAACGCAGCGATGCGGCCGAATGGGGCACCGAAGGCGGAAGCGCGGAAGGCGTGACCGGAACCCCGCAACAGCCGGGCGACGGCGGCGCGCTGAAACCGGCCGGTTGACTCGCGCCGATCGCCCAGACCCAAAAGAAAAACGGCACCGTGCGGGACACGGTGCCGTTTTTCTTCGGATCACGCGGCCGCCTGTCGGCGCCGTGCGGTCACGTCATCAGCCTTCCGTCGGCGGCACGTAGCCGGACGCCTGGTCCGCGCCGTCGCCGAAGAAATACTTTTCCGTCTGCTTCATCAGGTACTGGCGCGCGCGCGGGTCGGCCATGTTCAGGCGGTTTTCGTTGATCAGCATCGTCTGCTGCTTGAGCCAGCCCTGCCACGCTTCCTTCGAGACGCTCTCGTAAATGCGCTTGCCGAGTTCGCCCGGCAGCGGCGGGAAATCGAGGCCTTCGGCTTCCTTGCCGAGCTTCGCGCATTGGATCATACGGGCCATGCTGTGCTTCTCCTGTAGTCGTATCTGTGGGCGGCGAGGCGCTTCATCCGGAGATGGGGACGCTCAGAGCTGTTTCATCAGCACGAGCGACTTGCGCTGCCAGTTATAGAGTTTGCGGCGGTCTTCCGGCAGGTCGTCGACGCTGACCTTGACGAAGCCGCGCTTGAGGAACCAGTGCTCGGTGCGCGTCGTGAGCACGAAGATGTGCGTGAGGCCGCGCGCGCGGGCGCGCTGCTCGATGCGCTTGAGCAGGCGTTCGCCGTCGCCCGAGCCTTGTGCTTCCGGCGCGACCGTCAGGCACGCCATCTCGCCGATCTTCTCCTGCTGGTACGGATACAGCGCAGCGCAGCCGAACAGCACGCCATCGTGCTCGATCACCGAGAAGTGGTCGATGTCGCGTTCGATCTGGTGGCGGCCGCGACGCACCAGCGTGCCGTCCGACTCGAGCGGCTCGATCAGCGACAGGATGCCGCCGACGTCGTCCGGTGTCGCTTCACGCAGGCTTTCGAGGTTCTCGTACGAGATCATCGTGCCGACGCCGTCGTGCAGGAACAGTTCGAGCAGCATGCTGCCGTCGAGCGATTGCGGGATCAGGTGCGCCCGCGTCACGCCGCCGCGGCACGCGCGGATCGAGTGCTTCAGGAAGAACGCGTCGTCGCCCTGGACGTTGCCGGAATCGAGCAGCTCGGCGGCCGCGTCGAGCGACATTTCACGCACCAGCTCGCCTTCGTCGTCGACGATGCCGGGTGCTTCGGTCAGGAAGATGATCTTGTCGGCGCGCAGCGCGATCGCGGCCGCCGACGCAACGTCTTCCATCGACAGGTTGAATGCCTCGCCGGTCGGCGAGAAACCGAGCGGCGACAGCAGCACGAGCTTGCGGCTCGCGAGCGAATGACGGATCGATTCGGCGTCGATCTTGCGCACGATGCCCGTATGCGCGAAATCGACCCCGTCGAGAATCCCCACCGGACGGGCGGTCACGAAGTTGCCCGACACGACGCTGATGTGCGCGTGCGCCATCGGCGAGTTCGGCAAACCCTGGCTGATCGCGGCCTCGATGTCGAGACGCACTTCGCCGGCCGCTTCCTTCGCGGATTCGAGCGCGCGCGCATCGGTGATGCGCAGCCCGTGCGAAAACTCGGATTCGACACCGTGCAGGCTCAGCTGCTCCTCGACCTGCGGGCGCGAGCCGTGCACGAGCACGATCTGGATGCCCATCGCCTGCAGCAGCGCGATGTCGGACACGAGCGCATTCAGCAGCCCCTGCTGCACCACCTCGCCGCCAAACCCCACGACGAACGTGCTGTTGCGGAACTTGTGGATATAGGGCGCGACTGAGCGCATCCAGTCGACGAACTGCGCGTGGCTGGCGGCCGAATCGTCGGCAGCCGGCGGCGTCGCGGCGCCGGTCTGGGCGGGGGGGAGGTCGGTTTGGGAATTCATGGCCGGGATTATAATGCGCCCCCATGTCGAATGTTTCTAAAAGTCCCGCGCCGACGCGGGCCAATACGCCGTCGGCCCGGCACCCGGAGGGTGCGGCCGACGCACGCGAGCAGCAGGGCCAGCCGCCGCGCCAGCAGCAGGGCAAGCCGGCGGGCAAGCCCGCACACGCGCCGCGCGGGCCGCGCGGCGATGAACGGCGCGACGACGCGCGCCAGCCGGCCGCGAAGGGCGCACCGCAGCCGACGGGCGAGCGCCCCGCGCGCCGCGAGCGTCCGCCGCGCGCCGTCGTCGCACCGAATCCCGTTCCGCCGATCACGTACCCCGAAAGCCTGCCCGTGTCGGGCAAGCGCGACGAAATCGCGCGCGCGATCGCCGGTCATCAGGTCGTCATCGTCTGCGGCGAAACGGGGTCGGGCAAGACCACCCAGTTGCCGAAGATCTGTCTCGATCTCGGCCGCGGCCTCGGCGCCGGCGGCACGGGCCTGATCGGCCATACGCAGCCGCGCCGGCTTGCCGCATCGTCGACCGGCCGCCGGATCGCCGAGGAGCTCGGCACGCCGTTCGGCGAGGTGGTCGGGTACAAGGTGCGCTTTACCGACAATCTCGCGCCGGGCGCGTCCGTGAAGCTGATGACGGACGGCATCCTGCTCGCCGAGACGCAGACCGACCCGCTGCTGAAGGCGTACGACACGCTGATCATCGACGAGGCGCACGAGCGCAGCCTGAACATCGACTTCCTGCTCGGCTACCTGAAGGAAATCCTGCCGCGGCGGCCGGACCTGAAGCTGATCGTCACGTCCGCGACGATCGACGCCGATCGCTTCGCGCGCCATTTCGGCACCGACGAGCGCCCGGCGCCCGTGATCGAGGTGAGCGGGCGGCTGTATCCGGTCGAGATGCGCTACCGCCCGGTGGCCGAGGATCGCCCGGCCGTGAAGCACGCCGAAGGCACGGGCGGCCGCGACCGCGTGAAGACCGCGCGCGAAGCCGAGCGCGACCTGATGGACGCGATCGTCGACGCGGTCGACGAGCTGTGCCGCGAAGGCCCCGGCGACGTGCTGGTGTTCCTGCCCGGCGAGCGCGAGATCCGCGAGGCGGCCGAGGCGCTGCGCAAGCACCATCCGCCGCACACCGAGATCCTGCCGCTGTTCGCGCGGCTCTCGGCGGCCGACCAGGACAAGGTATTCAAGGCGTCGAATGCGCGCCGGATCGTGCTCGCGACCAACGTCGCCGAAACGTCGCTGACGGTGCCGGGCATCCGCTACGTCGTCGACACGGGCCTCGCGCGCGTGAAACGCTATTCGTACCGGAACAAGGTCGAGCAGCTGCAGGTCGAGTCGATCTCGCAGGCGGCCGCGAACCAGCGCGCGGGCCGCTGCGGCCGCGTGGCCGACGGCGTCTGCATCCGCTTGTACGAAGAAAGCGACTACCAGGCGCGCGCGCGCTTCACCGATCCGGAAATCCTGCGCTCGTCGCTCGCGTCGGTGATCCTGCGGATGAAGTCGCTGCACCTGACGGCGATCGAGTCGTTCCCGTTCCTCGAACCGCCGCCCGGCCGCGCGATCGCGGACGGCTATCAACTGCTCAACGAACTCGGCGCGGTCGACGACGACAACGCGCTGACGCCGCTCGGCCGCGAACTCGCGCGGCTGCCGCTCGACCCGCGCGTCGGCCGGATGATTCTCGCCGCGCGCGACCAGCAGTCGCTGCGCGAGGTGCTGATCATCGCGAGCGCGCTGTCGGTGCAGGACCCGCGCGACCGCCCGATCGAGGCGCAGGAGCAGGCCGACCAGGCGCACCGCCGGTTTGCCGACGAGCGTTCCGAATTCCTGCAGTGGCTGAAGATCTGGGCGTGGTTCGAAGAAGCCGTCGCGCACAAGAAGTCGAACCGTCAGCTCGTCGACGCGTGCCGGCAGAACTTCCTGTCGCACCTGCGGCTGCGCGAGTGGCGCGACGTCCATTCGCAGCTGCTGACCGTCGTGCGCGAGCACGGCTGGCGCCTGAACGAAGTCGAGGCGACCTATGAACAGGTCCATCTGGCCCTGTTGACGGGCCTGCTCGGCAACCTCGGCCTGAAGGCCGATGACGATCCGCACTATCTCGGCGCGCGCGGGATCAAGTTCTACCTGTGGCCGGGCTCCGTGCTCGCGAAGAAGGCCGGCCGCTGGGTGATGGCGGCCGAGCTCGTCGAGACGAGCCGGCTGTACGCGCGCTGTCTCGCGAAGATCGAGCCCGAGTGGGTCGAGAAGATCGGCGCGCACCTGCTGAAGAAATCGCTGTCGGAGCCGCACTGGGAAAAGCGTCCGGCGCAGGTCAGCGCGTACGAGCGCGCGACGCTGTACGGGCTGCCGATCTACCACCGCCGGCGCGTCGCGTTCGGCAAGCAGGATCCGGCGCGCGCGCGCGAGCTGTTCATCCGCGGCGCGCTGGTCGAAGGCGAGTTCGACACGAAGCTGCCGTTCTTCGCGCACAACCGCAAGCTGCTCGCCGACATCGAGCAGCTCGAGCACAAGTCGCGCCGCCAGGACGTGCTGGTCGACGACGAGCTGATCTACGCGTACTACGACCAGGCGATTCCGGAAGGGATCCACACGGGCGTCGCGTTCGAGCGCTGGTATCGCGACGAAGCGAAGAAGGGCGGCCAGGCGGAGGACAAGCAGCGGCTGCTGTACCTGTCGCGCGACGACCTGATGCGCCACGAGGCGGCCGGCGTGACGACCGAGCTGTTCCCGAAGCGCGCGACGATGGCCGGCGTCGAGATGGCGCTCACGTACCACTTCGAGCCCGGCACGCCGCGCGACGGCGTGACGCTCGCGGTGCCGCTGTACGCGCTGAACCAGGTCGACGCGCGCCGCTGCGAATGGCTCGTGCCGGGGATGCTGAAGGAAAAGGTGCAGCTGCTGCTGAAATCGCTGCCGCAGAAGCTGCGCCGGCATTGCGTGCCGCTGCCCGAGTACGCGGCCGGCTTCGTCGAGCGGATGGGCCGCGAGCGCTTCGGCGCGGGCGGGCTCGTCGAGGCGCTGATCGCCGACGTGCGCGGCGAGACGCAGATCGCGATGAAGACGGCCGACTTCAAGCTCGAGACGCTGCCCGCGCACCTGTTCATGAACTTCAAGGTGATCGACGAGCATGGCCGCCAGCTCGCGATGGGGCGCAATCTCGCGCAGCTTCGCCAGGAGCTCGGCGCGCAGGCGCAGCAGCAGTTCCAGAAGATCGCGGCGGCGTCGACGATCGCGACGGGCGGCGACGCCGATGCCGGCCAGCCGCTCGGCCAGGCGCCGGCTGCTGCTGCTGGCGCAGGCGGTACCGCCGGCCGCGGCGCGAAGGCCGGCAAGGGCGCGGCGCCGCAGACGGCCGCCCCGGCGGACGCCGGCGCGACGGCGCTGTACGAGAACCTGACGACGTGGAATTTCGGCAAGCTGCCCGAGCTGCTGGAAATCCGCCGGCGCGGCCAGACGCTGTACGGCTACCCGGCGCTGGTCGACCGCGGCACGCATTGCGACGTCGAGGTGTTCGATTCGCCGGAGGAGGCCGCGCGCATCCACCGGGCCGGCCTGCGGCGGCTGTTCGCGCTGCAGCTGAAGGAGCCGATCAAGTTCCTCGAGAAGAACCTGCCGGGCCTGCGCGAGATGGCGATGCAGTACATGTCGCTCGGCACGCAGGACGAGCTGCGCGACCAGCTGATCGACACGGCGCTCGACCGCGCGTGCCTGCAGGACCCGCTGCCCGACGACGACGCGAGCTTCCACGCGCGCCGCGACGAGGGCCGGAGCCGCCTGAACCTGCTCGCGCAGGAAATTGCGCGGCTGGTCGGCCAGATCCTGGCCGAGTACGCGGGACTCGTGAAGAAGCTCGCGCAGGCGAAGCCGTTCGCGCAGGCACATGCGGACCTGCAGCAGCAGCTCGCCGCGCTGGTCGGCAAGCGCTTCGTGATCGACACGCCCTACACGCAACTGGCGCACTTCCCGCGCTACCTGAAGGGCATCGCGCTGCGGATCGACAAGCTGAAGGCCGATCCGGCGCGCGACGCGAAGCAGTCGGCCGACCTGCTGCCGCTCGCCCAGCAGTACCAGCGCGCGGTGTCGCAGCGCGGCGGCGTCGCCGACCCGCGGCTCGCGGAATTCCGCTGGCTGCTCGAGGAACTGCGGATTTCGCTGTTCGCGCAGGAACTGCGCACGCCGATGCCTGTCTCTGTCAAGCGTCTGCACAAGGTCTGGGAGTCGATGCAGCGCTAGCGCAACATCGGCTTCCCGGGCCCGCACCGGCGGCCGGCCCCGGCCGGCCGTGCGGCGCCTGCCGCGGCGGCTCATCCGGCCGCCGCGGCGTGCGTCGAAGTGGCGCAATGCCGACCGCCGTCAACCGGTGCGGCCGGTTGAACGTTTTACAATGACGGTTGTTCCACGACGTGAGTCTTCATGCGCACTTTCCTTTCCCTCGGCCGCACGCTTGCGCTGGCCGCCGCCGTACTGGCGCCCGCCGCACACGCGAATAACGTGATCGTCCTCAATTCGGCCGAAGCGACGCTTTCCCTGATCGACCAGCAGACCCGCGAGGTCGTCAGCACGTTGCCGACCGGCAAGGAGCCGCATCACCTGATGGCGACGCCCGACAATGCGTCGCTGATCGTCGCAAATTCGGTCTCGAACAGCCTGATGTTCCTCGATCCGAAGACGGGCAAGCTGCAGCGCACCGTCGAGGGGATCGACGATCCTTACCAGCTCGGCTTCTCGCCGGACCGCAAATGGTTCGCGGCGGCCGGCCTGCGGCTCGACCGCGTCGACATCTACGGGTACGACGGCCGCGACCTGCGCCTCGTGAAGCGCGTGCCGCTCGCGGTGATGCCGAGCCACCTCGCGTTCACGAAGGACAGCAAGACGCTGCTCGTGTCGCTGCAGGTGTCCGGCGAGATCGCGGCGATCGACCTGCCGACGCAGACGGTCAAGTGGAAGATGAAGGTCGGTAAGGTGCCGGCCGGCCTGTGGCTCACGCCGGACGACAAGTTCCTGCTCGTCGGGATGACGGGCGCGGATTACGTCGCGGTCGTCGACTGGCGCACCCAGAAGGTCGTCAAGCAGATCTACACGGGCAAGGGCGCGCACAACTTCCGCTCGCTCGCCGACGGCACGCACGTCGCGGTGACCAACCGCGTCGCGAACACGATCAGCATCATCGACGAGAACACGCTCACCAACGTCGGCGACATCACCGGCCTGCTGCCGGGCCCCGACGACATGGAGCTGTCCGCCGACAAGAAGACGCTGTGGGTGACGTTCCGCTTCGCGAAGAAGGTCGGGATCATCGACCTGGCGTCGCGCAAGCTGGTGCAGACGATCGCCGTCGGCCGCTCGCCGCACGGCATCTACTTCTACGACCGCGCGCCGTGGAAGGCGGCGAACGGCGCGTGACGGGCGGAGGCGAACGATGCTGCACCTGATCGATGCGTTCGTGTCGGACATCCAGACCTGGCTGTACGTCGACGTCGTGCAGCCGCTCCTCTTCAAGTTCAACCTGATGGACTATGACGAGGACACCTACGACGCGCTGTACTGGGTGATCATCGGCGCGCTGCAGATGGTGCTGATGTTCGCGCTGCTGCGCCCGCTCGAGGCGCTGCTGCCGGTCGAACGCTGGAAGAACCGCCGCGCGGTGCGGGTCGACGTGATCTACACGGCGATCTCGAAGCTCGGCATCTACACGCTGTTCTTCTTCTTCGCGCTGCAGCCGGTGTTCGACAACTTCCAGGCGTGGCTGCGCCTGCACGGCGTCGCGAACATGAACCTCGACTACCTGTGGCCGGGCGTGACGTCGAAGCCGATCATCGCGTTCGCGATCTACCTCGTCGTGCTCGATTTCGCCGGCTACTGGTATCACCGCTGGCAGCACAAGTTCGGCATCTGGTGGGAGCTGCACGCGGTTCATCACAGCCAGCGGCAGATGTCGCTGTGGTGCGACGACCGCAACCACTTGCTCGACGACGTGCTCCAGTCGTGCTTCTTCGCGTCGATCGCGCTCGTGATCGGCGTGACGCCGTCGCAGTTCGTCGTGCTGACCGCGGTCACGAACTTCATGCAGAGCATCCAGCATACGAATGCGCGCCTGTCGTTCGGCTGGCTCGGCGAGCGCCTGCTCGTCAGCCCGATCTTCCACCGGCGCCACCACGCGGTCGGCTACGGTCACGAAGGCACCAAGTACGGCTGCAACTTCGGCGTGCTGTTCCCGTGGTGGGACATGATGTTCGGCACCGCGTCGTGGAACCGCACGGTCGAGCCGACCGGCATCCGCGAGCAGGTCGAGGGCGTGTCCTACGGCGACGGCTTCTGGTCGCAGCACGGCCTCGCGTTCGTGCGGATCTTCCGGCGCCTGTTCCCCGCCAAGCGCGGCGCGGCGTCGGCCTGACCTGATCCCGCTCCCGTTGAACGGCATTCCCACACGGCCCGCATGCGCTTCGGCGCATGCGGGCCGTGTGGTTTATCCTTTCCCCGTTTTTCTCCGTCGATACAGGCTCGCATGAACGACTTGCTGCGCTCCTTCGCCCGGGCGCTCGCCAGCGCGCTGCACCCGCGCATGCTGTGGCTCACCCTGATGCCGTTCGTCGTCTCGGCGCTGCTGTGGGGCGCCGTGCTGTGGTTCTCGTGGCAGACGCTGCTGGATCTCGCGCGCGGCGCGCTCGACGGCTTCGTGCTGACGGCGATGCTGTATCGCGCGTTCGACGCGATCGGCATGTCGCAGCTGCATGCGGTCGTCGCGCCGTTCGTGGTCGTGTCGCTCGCGATTCCGCTGATCGTGCTGACGGTGCTGCTGCTGATCGCGACGATCTCGATGCCGGTCGTGATCAAGCACCTGTCGAACCGGCAGTTCGCGGCGCTCGAATCGAAGCGGGGCGGCACCTTCTTCGGCAGCGCGGTCAATTCGCTCGGCGCGGCGCTCGTCGGCGTCGTGCTGCTCGTCATCACGATCCCGCTGTGGCTGATCCCGCCGTTCTTCGCGCTGCTGCCGCCGGTGATCTGGGGCTGGCTCACGTACCGCGTGATGACCTACGACGCGCTTGCGCTGCACGCGAGCCGCGACGAGCGCCGCGCGCTCGTGCGGCAGCACCGCTGGCCGCTGATCGGCATCGGCGTCGCGACCGGGCTGCTCGGCACCGTGCCGACTTTCGTGTGGGTCTCGTCGATCTGGATGATGGTGCTGTTTCCGTTCGTCGCGGCCGCCATGATCTGGGTATACGCTTTCATCCTCGTCTTCTCGGCGCTGTGGTTCGGGCACTACTGCCTGCGCGCGCTGGAAGACCTGCGCGCGCGCTCGCGCGCCACTGCAATCGACATGGGGCAGGCATGAGCATCGGCATCATCATCATCGGCGACGAAATCCTTTCGGGCCGCCGGCAGGACAAGCATCTGGCGAAGGTCATCGAGCTGCTCGGCGCACGCGGCCTCGCGCTCGACTGGGCCGAATACGTCGGCGACGATCCGGCGCGCATCACCGCGACGCTCGCGCGCGCGATCGCGTCGGGCGACATCGTGTTCTCGACGGGCGGGATCGGCGCGACGCCGGACGACCACACGCGCCAGTGCGCGGCCGCCGCGCTCGGCGTGCCGCTCGAGCTGCATCCGGAAGCGAAGGCGCTGATTTCGGAGCGGATCCGCGAAACGCACGCCGATCCGGCCACGCCGGTCGACTTCGAGTCGCCGGAGAACCAGCACCGCTTCAACATGGGCGTGTTCCCGGTGGGCGCGACGATCATCCCGAACGGCTATAACCGGATTCCCGGCTTTTCGGCCGGCGACCTGCATTTCGTGCCGGGCTTCCCGGTGATGGCCTGGCCGATGATCGAATGGGTGCTCGATACGAAGTACGCGCATCTGCATCACGCGACGCCGCACGCGGAGCGCTCGCTGTACGTGTTCGAGCTGCCGGAATCGACGCTCACGCCGCTGATGGAGCGCATCGAGCGCGATTTCCCGGGCGTGCGCGTGTTCAGTCTGCCGAGCGTCGGCGACGCGGAGCGCGGCGGGATCTATGCGCGCCGTCACATCGACCTCGGCGTGAAGGGCGAGCCGGAAGCGGTCGCGGCCGCGTTCGTGAAGCTGCGCGAAGGCGTGCACCTGCTCGGCGGCGACGTCGTCGAGCCCGACACGCCGCGCGCCTGAGCGGCCCGCCGGGCGGCCGCCCAAACGCCACGGGCCGCGCAACGCGGCCCGTCATCGGCATGTCATCGCCCGGCTCGACGATGAGGCTGTCGTCGCCGGGGAGCGTCGTGCGCCGTCAGGCGCCGATCCACGGCAGTTTGCGGAAGCACCAGCCGTCGACCGTCTTGCGGTGGCCTTCGGCGTCCTTCGCGCCCTCGAAGCCTTCGAGGAGGTCGAATGCCTTCGTGAAGCCGGCCTGCGCGGACGCGACCGCGGCGAGCTTCGAGCGCGCGGCGCTGCGGCACAGGAACAGGATCGGCGTATCGGCCGGGAGGGCCGCCTTCAGTTCGTTGACGAATTCGGCGTTCGGCACGCCGCCCGGGTAGCGCGTCCATTCGAGGTGCAGGTACTGGCCGTCGCCGACGAGCGGGCGGCCGATCCAGTCGAGTTCGGCGCGCGTGCGCACGTCGACGAGGCGCGCGGACGGGTCGAGCTGCAGCAGTTCGAATGCCTCGACCGGCAGCAGCGCGCCGGCGTAGTTGAGCGCGTCATGTGCGCGGCGTTCGTCGGCCTTCGCGTAAAGCTGGTCGAGCGTACTCATGGCAGGGTCTCCGTATCGGTCAAACGAACATTCTAGCGCGGCGTCGCGGCACGGGCGCCCGCATGCGGTGCGGTGCACGCGTGGCCCACGCGTTCACCAAAAGAGTGCAGAATGGCGCGCATGCACCAGAATGATTCCGTGACTGCGGCGGGCTGCGGCGATTGCACCATCACAGTGCTTCTGGCGAAAGGCCGGTGCGGCGCGAAGCCCCGGAATCGCGCAGCACAGCCCTGTCGTGGCGAGCGCCGGCGCGATTTTCGCCGGTCGTTCGAAAAGGTGGCACGGAAGCTGCTACATAGAATTCGGTCGAATCGGGGCGCGCTGCGCCAAAGCAAGACCCCGGTCAGCTCGATAAACGAGGCGGTTCCCAGTCCGCCGGAATTGTTCTAATCAGGAGAAGAGGTTATGAGTAAAACCGTCGCCGACGTCATGCAACTCGTGAAGGACGAGGACTGCAAGTTTGTCGATTTCCGCTTCACGGACACGCGCGGCAAGGAACAGCACGTGTCGGTGCCGGTTTCGGCGTTCGACGAAGACAAGTTCGAAAGCGGTCATGCATTCGACGGTTCGTCGATCGCGGGCTGGAAGGGCATCGAGGCGTCGGACATGCTGCTCATGCCGGACCCGAACGCAGCCTTCGTCGACCCGTTCTATGAAGAGTCGACCCTCGTGCTGACCTGCGACGTGGTCGAGCCGGCTGACGGCAAGGGCTACGAGCGCGATCCGCGTTCGCTCGCGAAGCGCGGCGAAGCGTACCTGAAGAGCACGGGCATCGGCGACACGGCCTACTTCGGTCCGGAACCGGAATTCTTCATTTTCGACTCGGTCCAGTGGAATACGGACATGTCGGGCTGCTTCGTGAAGATCAACTCGGAAGAAGCACCGTGGTCGGCCGGCAAGGAATTCGAAGGCGGCAACACGGGCCACCGTCCGGGCACGAAGGGCGGCTACTTCCCGGTCGCGCCGGTCGACACGTTCCAGGACATGCGTTCGGAAATGTGCCTGCTGCTCGAACAGCTCGGCATCCCGGTCGAAGTGCACCACCACGAAGTGGCGGGCCAGGGCCAGAACGAAATCGGCACGAAGTTCTCGACGCTGGTCGAGCGCGCCGACTGGACGCAATGGTCGAAGTACATCATCCATAACGTCGCGCACTCGTACGGCAAGACGGCGACGTTCATGCCGAAGCCGGTCGTCGGCGACAACGGTTCGGGCATGCACGTTCACCAGTCGATCTGGAAGGACGGCCAGAACCTGTTCGCGGGCAACGGCTACGCCGGCCTGTCGGAACTGGCGCTGTTCTACATCGGCGGCATCATCAAGCACGCCCGTGCACTGAACGCGATCACGAACCCGACGACGAACTCGTACAAGCGTCTGGTCCCGCACTTCGAAGCACCGGTCAAGCTCGCCTACTCGGCACGCAACCGTTCGGCATCGATCCGCATTCCGCACGTGTCGAACCCGAAGGGCCGCCGTATCGAAACGCGCTTCCCGGATCCGATGGCGAACCCGTACCTGTGCTTCACGGCGCTGATGATGGCCGGCCTCGACGGGATCCAGAACAAGATCCATCCGGGCGAAGCAGCGGACAAGAACCTGTACGACCTGCCGCCGGAAGAAGATGCAAAGATCCCGACCGTCTGCGCGGGCCTCGACCAGGCGCTCGAAGCGCTCGACAAGGATCGTGAGTTCCTGACGCGCGGCGGCGTGTTCACGGACGGCATGCTCGATGCGTACCTCGCGCTGAAGGAGCAGGAGCTGGCGAAGTTCCGCATGACGACGCACCCGATCGAGTTCGAGATGTACTACTCGCTCTAATCGGCGATGGCGCTTCGATTCAGCGCCGTCATGCCGGTTCGTTCCCATCGCGCGGCCTGCGGCGGGAACGGCGGAGTCTGAAAGGGGACGGCGTCCAGCCGTCCCTTTTTTGTTCCGACGATTTTCATTTTCTGGCCCGGTGAGGCGCGACAAGCACGCAGATGGTTCTGAAGAATCTGATCAAGGCGAAAACGGGGCAGCCCGAGCGACTGACGGACGACGAGCGGCTCTCACGCTCGGGCCTGCTGGCGGGGCTGGAGGCGCTGCCGACGGTCGTGATCGTGCTCGACCGCAAGACGCTGCGGATCGCGTTCGCGAACCCGTCGGCGGAGGCGATGCTCGACATCTCGCGCCGGCAGCTCGCGCAGCGGCCGTGGAGCGAGATTTTTCCGAACGCGAACGAGCTGGCCTCGACGATCACCGCGATCGGCGAGGAACGCTTTCACGCGACCCACCTCGATACCGTGCTCGACCGGCCCGGCCGCGAACCGCTGCATGTGCACGCGATCGTCGGCTTCCTCGAGACCGCGCCCGATTTCGTGCTCGTCGAGCTGTTCGAGAACGAACGGCAGTCGCGTACCGATCGGGAAGAGCGCATCCACGACCTGACCGCGGTCAACAAGCAACTGATCCGCAACCTCGCGCACGAGATCAAGAACCCGCTCGGCGGCATTCGCGGCGCAGCCCAGCTGCTCGAATTCGAACTGGGCGAGCGCGAGCGCGGCGAGTTGCGCGAATACACGCAGGTGATCATCAAGGAGTCCGATCGCCTGCAGACGCTCGTCGACCGGTTGCTGGAGCCGCATCGGCATCCGCACATCGTCGGCGACGTGAACATTCATGAAGTGTGCGAACGCGTGCGCGCGGTGATGCTCGCGGAATTCCCGCGCGGGCTCACGATCGAGCGCGACTACGACGTGAGCGTGCCGGACCTGCGCGGCGACAAGGAGCAGCTGATCCAGGCGCTGCTCAACATCGTGCGCAATGCGGCGCAGGCGCTGCGCGAGCGGATCGCGCAGGGCGACGCGAAGATCGAGCTGCGCACGCGCATCGCGCGCAAGGTGACGATCGCGAAGCGCCTGTACCGGTTGGCACTGGACTTGCATGTGATCGACAACGGGCCCGGCATTCCGGAAGAGATCCGCGACCGGATCTTCTATCCGCTCGTGTCCGGGCGCGAAGACGGCAGCGGCCTCGGCCTCACGCTCGCGCAGACCTTCGTGCAGCAGCACGACGGGATGATCGAGGTCGAAAGCCGGCCCGGACGTACCGAATTTCAGATTCTGCTGCCGCTCGACCATTGAGCGGCGACTTGCGATTCACCGGATTCACCCATACCTGACCGACCTATGAAGCCGATCTGGATAGTAGACGACGACCAATCGATCCGCTGGGTGCTTGAAAAGGCACTCGCCCGTGACAGCTTCGCGACGAAGAGCTTCGCGAACGTGCGCGACGCGCTGGCCGCGCTCGACCACGAGACGCCGCAGGTGCTCGTGTCCGACATCCGGATGCCGGGCGGCTCGGGCCTCGAGTTGCTGCAGGCGATGCACGAGCGCCTGCCGGGCCTGCCCGTCATCATCATGACGGCGTTTTCCGATCTCGACAGCGCCGTCGCGGCGTTCCAGGGCGGCGCGTTCGAATATCTCGCGAAGCCGTTCGACGTCGACAAGGCCGTCGAGCTGATCCGCCGTGCGGTGGAAGAAAGCCTGCGCGGCGGCGCGCCGCAGGACGAGCGCGTGGCCGAGGCGCCCGAGATGCTCGGCCAGGCCCCCGCGATGCAGGACATGTTCCGCGCGATCGGCCGCCTGTCGCATTCGGCCGCGACCGTGCTGATCACCGGCGAGTCGGGCACCGGCAAGGAGCTCGTCGCCCGCGCGCTGCATCGCCACAGCCCGCGCGCGAACGGGCCGTTCATTGCGCTGAACACCGCGGCGATTCCGAAGGACCTGCTCGAATCCGAGCTGTTCGGTCATGAGCGCGGCGCGTTCACCGGCGCGCAGACGACACGGCAGGGCCGCTTCGAGCAGGCCGAGAACGGCACGCTGTTCCTCGACGAAATCGGCGACATGCCGTTCGACCTGCAGACGCGCCTGTTGCGCGTGCTGTCGGACGGCCAGTTCTATCGCGTCGGCGGGCACAACCCGCTGCGCGCGAACGTGCGCGTGATCGCCGCGACGCACCAGAATCTCGAATCGCGCGTGCGGCAGGGGCTGTTCCGCGAGGACCTTTACCACCGGCTCAACGTGATCCGGCTGCGCCTGCCGCCGCTGCGCGAGCGCAGCGAGGACATCGCGCTGCTCACGCGCCACTTCCTGCAGAAGAGCGCGCGCGATCTCGGCGTCGAGCCGAAGCGCGTGTCCGATGAAGCGCTCGTGTACCTGACGTCGCTCGCGTTTCCCGGCAACGTGCGGCAGCTCGAGAACCTCGCGAACTGGCTGACCGTGATGGCGCCCGCGCAGACGGTCGAGATCAAGGACTTGCCGCCCGACCTCGTGCCGGCCGGTGCGCCGGTCGTCGCGACGGGCGACGGCGCGGATGCACCCGGCAGTGTGCCGGCCGTGCCGCCCGCGATCGGCGCAGTGCCGGTGGCGAGCGCGCCCGTCGCAGCCGCGCCGAACGGCAGCGCGCCGGCCGGCTATCCGGTGTGGGAGCATGGCTTGCGTACCGAAGTCGCGCGGCTGTTGCGCGAGAATTCGGCCGACGTGATGGACGAGCTCGCGCGCCGCTTCGAGGCGGCCGTGATCCGCGAGGCGCTCGACTTCACGCGCGGCCGCAAGGTCGAGGCCGCGGAGCGGCTCGGCATCGGCCGCAACACGATCACGCGCAAGATCCAGGAACTCCACCTGGAGCCCTGAGCGCGATTTGCGGCATGCGCGGGCTCGCGCATGCCGCGATCGGACATAATCGCGGTTTGCACGACGTTTGCCATTCCGCCGATCCTCAATGTCCGAATCCTTCCGCTGGCCCGCCGGGGCCGACCCGTTCCGTTTCCTCGAAGCGCTCGACAGCAAGCGCGCCCGCACGTGGGTCGACGCGCAGAATGCGCGCACGCGCGCCGTGCTGCGCGACGACGACGCGTATCGCGCGCTGACGGCACGTCTCGCCAAAGCGTACCTGCCGCGCGAACGCCCGGTGATTCCGACCCGCTGGCGCGACTGGGCGTACGACCTGTGGCAGGACGATCTCCATCCGAAGGGCCTGTGGCGCCGCACCCGCTGGGACGACTGGCGTGCCGGTCGGCCTGCCTGGGAAACGCTGCTCGACGTCGATGCGCTCGGTGCCGAGGAGGGCGAGTCGTGGGTGTTCGAGCAGGACGCGATCCTGTATCCGGACGGCGATCGCGCGCTGCTGTCGTTGTCGCCGGGTGGCGCCGACGCAGTCGTCGTGCGCGAATTCGATCTCGTCGAACGCCGTTTCGTCGACGGCGGCTTCACGATCGACGCGCCGGGCCATCACACGGTCGGCTGGATCGACCGCGACACCGTCTACGTGAGCTGGGATCGCGGCGAAGCGCATGCGACCGCGGCCGGCTATCCGTATGAAGCGCGGCGCTGGGTGCGCGGCACGGCGCTCGCCGATGCGCCGGTCGTTTTCAGCGGCGAACCCGACGACATCAGCGCCGGTGCCTGGTTCGATCCGATCGACAACCGCCACGTCGCGTGGCGCAGCGTCGACTTCTTCGACGCGCATGCGTACTGGCTGACCGACGCCGGCGAGTGGGCGCGCTACGACGTGCCGACGCATGTCGAGGTCGGATTCTGGGAAGGTTGGCTCGTGCTGGAACCGCGTCTCGACTGGGATTGCGACGGCGTCCACCATGCGGGCGGCTCGCTGCTCGCGATCCGCGAGCAGGCGTTCCTCTCCGGGGCGCGCGCATTCACGACGCTGTTCGCGCCGCAGCCGACGACGTCCGCGTGCACGTGGACGCACACGCGCACGACGCTGATCGCGAGCTGGCTCGACGATGTGCACAACCGCACGATGCTGTGGCAGCCGCGGCAGGCCGACGACGGCACGTGGGTGTGGGACGCGCGGCCGTTCGAGTGGGCGGGCGACGCACAGATCGACGTCGAGCCCGTCGAGGCGACGCTGAACGACGAGGTGTACGTCGACGTCGACACCTATCTCGATCCGCCCGAATGCTGGCTGGCCGATCTTGCCGATCGCGCGGACGATGCGCCGTCGCGCCGCGTGCTGCTCGACCGGCCGCCGGTGCAGTTCGATGCGGCCGGGCTCGTCGTGCGCCGCGCGAGCGCGCGTTCGCAGGACGGCACGATGGTGCCGTACACGCTGATCGGGCCGCGCGATGCACTCGATCCGGCCGACGGTGCCACGCGCGTCGCGCGGCCGTGCCTGCTGTCGGGCTATGGCGGCTTTGCGATCCCGAACCTGCCGGGCTACAGCGACGCGTTCGGCATCGGCTGGCTCGAACGTGGCGGCGTGATGGCGTTCGCGCATATTCGCGGCGGCGGCGAGTTCGGCCCGCGCTGGCACGTCGACGCGCAGCGCGAACACCGGCAGCGTTCATTCGACGATTTCATCGCGGTGGCCGAGGATCTGGCAGCAACCGGCGTGACGACCGCCGCGCAGCTCGGGATCGAGGGCGGCAGCAACGGTGGATTGCTGGTCGCCGCGTGCATGATGCAGCGGCCGGATCTGTTCGGCGCGGTGCTGTGCCGCGTGCCGCTCCTCGACATGCAGCGCTATCCGAAGCTGCACGCGGGCGCCGCATGGCTCGACGAATACGGCGACCCGGACGATCCGCGCGAAGGCGCGGCGCTGGCTGCGTACTCGCCGTATCACCGCGTGCGCGAAGGTGTCACGTATCCGCCGCTGCTGCTGACGACGTCGACGCGCGACGACCGCGTGCATCCCGCGCATGCGCGCAAGATGGCCGCGCGCATGCATGCGCTCGGTCATGAACGGGTGTGGTACTGGGAGAACACCGACGGCGGCCACGGCAGTGCCGACGATCTGGAACGTGCGGAAGCCGATGCGGCCGAGTTCGGCTTCCTGTGGGCCCATCTCGGGCCGGCGCCCGCGCGGCGCTGAACGCGCGCGGGCCGCTTGAACGATCAGCCGACGACCGCGACGACGGGCGTGTGGTCGGACGGCTGTTCCCACGTGCGCGGCGTGCGATCGACCTCGCACGACGTGCAGGTTGCCGCGAGCGCCGGCGACAGCAGGATGTGGTCGATGCGCAACCCCGCGTTGCGGCGGAACGCCATCATCCGGTAGTCCCACCACGTGAAGGTTTTCTCGGGCTGCTCGAAGCGGCGGAACGCATCGACGAAGCCGAGCTCGATCAGTTGCGCGAAGTGCGCGCGCTCCTGCGGCGACACGAGGTTCTGGCCTTCCCATTTCGCGGGATCGTGCACGTCGCGGTCTTCCGGCGCGATGTTGTAGTCGCCGAGCAGCGCGAGCTTCGGGAAGCGCTGCAGCTCGGTGCGCAGCCACGCCTGCAGCGCGTCGAGCCATTGCATCTTGTAGACGAACTTGTCGGAGTCGGGCGCCTGGCCGTTCGGGAAGTACGCGGACACGATGCGCACGCCGTCGACCGTCGCGGCGACCACGCGCTGCTGCGGATCGTCGAAGCCGGGGATGTTGCGCACGACGTCCGATTCGTCGACGGTCAGCGACTCGCGCGCGAGGATCGCGACGCCGTTGTAGGTCTTCTGGCCCGTGAACCAGCTGCGGTAGCCGGCCGCCTCGAGATCGGCGCGCGGGAATTTCTCGTCAGGCAGCTTCAGTTCCTGCAGGCACAGCACGTCGGTGCCGCTTTGCGCGAGCCAGTCGAGCACGTGCTGCTTGCGGACGTTGAGCGAGTTGACGTTCCAGGTGGCGATTTTCATGAACGGGAGTGTGTGTGCGGCGTGAATGCGAAGGCCGCCATCTTACCGCGAGCCCGCGGTGCGAACGCGCGCGATGCGCGACGCGGAGCAGGGGGCATGCAACGCCGTCCGGGAGACGGGAGAAGAAATTGTGACAAAAGTATTGACGTGAGTACTTCCTCATCCTATAATTTATTTCTCTGACGCGGGGTGGAGCAGTCTGGCAGCTCGTCGGGCTCATAACCCGAAGGTCGTAGGTTCAAATCCTACCCCCGCAACCAAGCACACCAGACGATGTGCAGCGCAAGTGACCGATGCGCGCTTCGTCGACAGGAACCCGGCCCCGTGCCGGGTTTTTTGTTTTCTGCGCGTGAAATCGTCGTCGCGGTTACCGCGCAGCCCACTCCACGGCCGCCTTCGCATGCAGCGCGGTCGTGTCGAACACCGGCAGCGGCGAATCGTCCGCGCCGATCAGCAGCGTGATTTCCGTGCAGCCGAGAATCACGGCCTGCGCGCCGCGCTTCGCCAGCGCCTCGATGATCGACACATAGGTCGCACGCGATTCCGCCGCGATGACGCCGTGGCACAGCTCGTCGTAGATGATCCGGTGCACGTCGTCGCGCCCGCGTTCGTCCGGCACGAGCACGTCCAGCCCGAATTTCCCGCGCAGCCGCGCCGCATAGAACGGCAGCTCCATCGTGTAGCGCGTGCCGAGCAGCGCGACGCGCTCGACGCCCGCGTCGCGCAGCGCGCTGCCGGTCGGATCGGCGATGTGCAGGAACGGCAGCATCACCGCGGCTTCGATCGCGTCGTGCACGCGATGCATCGTATTGGTCGTCAGTACGACGAGGTCGGCGCCGGCCGCTTCGAGCTGCCGTGCCGCGTCGGCCATCCGTTCGCCGAGCGCCGCCCAGTCGTGCGTGCGCTGCAGCGCTTCGATTTCCGCGAAATCGACCGTGACCAGCACGCTCTTCGCGTTGTGGTGGCCGCCGTGCAGCGCCTTCGAGTGCCGGTTGATCATCCGGTAGTACTCGGCCGACGATTCCCAGCTCATGCCGCCGATCAGTCCGATCGTCTTCATCCGTCACCTTTTCGTTTTGTGTGTCGCGGCAGACGAGTATAGGCGTCGCTGCCCGCGCCCGGCCGGTACGATCCGCGCAAAGCGGGCCGGTACGGCGCAGCCGGGTGCGGCCGCACGCGACAGTTGAAACCGGCACTGTGTTTTTGTACAGTATCGGCACCGTGAACCCGACCACCATCCCGCCTGCCGATCCGCACGTGCCGCCGCCGGGCGACGCGCTGCCGCGCATGCGCAAGATCATTCACTGCGACTGCGACTGTTTCTACGCATCGGTCGAGATGCGCGACGACCCGTCGCTGCGCAACCGGCCGATCGCGGTCGGCGGCCGGCCCGACCAGCGCGGCGTGATCGCGACCTGCAACTACGAGGCGCGGCGCTATGGCGTGCATTCGGCGATGTCGTCGGCGCTGGCGATGCGCAAGTGCCCGGACCTGCTGATCCTGCCGTCCGCGATGGACAAGTATCGCGCGGCGTCGCGGCAGATCATGGCGATCTATCGCGACTACACGCCCGACGTCGAGCCGCTGTCGCTCGACGAGGCGTACCTCGACGTCAGCGGGTCGGAGCGGTGCCAGGGCAGCGCGACGCTGATCGCGCGCGAGATCCGCCAGCGCGTGTTCGACACGGTCGGCGTGACCGTGTCGGCCGGCGTCGCGCCGAACAAGTTCATCGCGAAGATCGCGTCGGACTGGAACAAGCCGGACGGCCTGTTCGTCGTGCGGCCGCACGAGATCGACGCGTTCGTCGCGGCGCTGCCGGTGCGCAAGCTGCACGGCGTCGGCAAGGTCACGGCCACGCGGCTCGACCGGCTCGGGATCCAGACCTGCGCGCAGTTGCGCGACTGGCCGCTGATCGACCTGCACCGCGAGTTCGGCGCATTCGGGCGGCGGCTGTACGAACTGTCGCGCGGGATCGACGAGCGGCCCGTGCAGGCCGACCAGGAGCGCAAGTCGGTCAGCGTCGAGACGACCTACGTGACCGACCTGACGACGCTCGAGCAATGCGCGGACGAGATCCGCCGCCTCGTCGTGCAGCTCGACGCGCGGGTCGAGCGCGCAAGCGCCGCGCGGTCGATCCGCAAGCTGTACGTGAAGATCCGCTTCGCCGATTTCCAGCGCACGACGGTCGAATGCGTGGCCGACGCGACGAATGCGGAGACGGCCGTCACGCTGCTCGCGAAGGGGCTGCAGCGGCGCGCGCAGGCCGTGCGGCTGCTCGGCGTCGGCGTGCGCATCGACGAGGACACGGCCGAGCGTCACGGGCAGTTCTCGCTGTTCGATGACGACGCGCCCGCGCCATGAAAAAAGGCACCGCCGAAGCGGTGCCTGCGGATGCAGCCGGAAGGGCCGGGCGGTGCGCTCAGTGCGTGGGCGCGGCCATCCCGTTGTGGCGCAGCAGCGCGTCGATTTCCGGCTCGCGGCCGCGGAACGCCTTGAACGAATCCATCGCCGGGCGGCTGCCGCCGACCTCGAGGATCTCGCGGCGATAGCGCGTGCCGGTGGCCGCGTCGAGCACGCTGCCGCCCTTGGCGGCCGCTTCCTCGAATGCCGCGTACGCGTCGGCCGACAGCACCTCGGCCCACTTGTAGCTGTAGTAGCCGGCCGCATAGCCGCCCGCGAAGATGTGGCTGAACGTGTTCGGCCAGCGCGAGAATGCCGCCTGCGGGATCACGTGATAGCGCTCGTTGATCTCGCGCGCGAAGGCCGTCACGCCGGTGGCGCCGGCCGGGTCGAAGTCGACGTGCAGCAGCATGTCGAACATCGAGAACACGATCTGGCGCAGCGTGCCGAGCCCGCTCTGGAAATTCTTCGCGGCGATCATCTTGTCGAACAGCTCGCGCGGCAGCGTGGCGCCCGTATCGACGTGCGACGACATCGACGACAGCACGTCCCATTCCCAGCAGAAGTTTTCCATGAACTGCGACGGCAGCTCGACCGCGTCCCATTCGACGCCGTTGATGCCCGACACGCCGAGTTCGTCGACGCGCGTGAGCATGTGGTGCAGCCCGTGGCCGAACTCGTGGAACAGCGTGATGACTTCGTCGTGCGTGAAGCACGCGGGCTTGCCGCCGATCGGCGCCGAGAAGTTGCAGGTGAGGTACGCGACCGGCGTCTGCACGTCGCTGCCGCGCTTCGCGCGCGAGCGTGCGTCGTCCATCCAGGCGCCGCCGCGCTTGCCTTCGCGCGCGTACAGGTCGAGATAGAACTGCGCGACGAGCGAGCCGTCGCGGTTCTCGACGCGGAAGAAGCGCACGTCCTTGTGCCATACCGGCGCGTCGTCCGCCTTGATCCGCACGCCGAACAGCGTCTCGGTGACGTTGAACAGGCCCTTCAGCACGGCCGGCTCCGGGAAGTACTGCTTGACCTCGTTTTCCGAGAACGCATAGCGCTGCTGGCGCAGCTTTTCGGCTGCGTATGCGACGTCCCACGGCGCGAGTTCGGTCAGGCCGAGTTCCTTCGCGGCGAATGCGCGCAGCTCGTCCCAGTCCTTGTCCGCGTGCGGGCGTGCGCGCGTCGCGAGATCCTCGAGGAACGCGATGACCTGCTGCGGCGATTCGGCCATCTTCGGCGCGAGCGACACTTCGGCGAAGTTGCGGTAGCCGAGCATCTGCGCCTCTTCGCGGCGCAGCTTCAGCTCGTCGGCGACGATCGCCGTGTTGTCCCATTCGGCCTTGCCGTCGCCGTACTGCGGCCCGAGCTCCGATGCGCGCGTCGCATACGCGCGATAGAGCGTCTCGCGCAGCGCGCGGTTGTCCGCGTATTGCAGCACCGGGAAGTACGACGGGAAGTGCAGCGTGAATTTCCAGCCGGCCTTGCCGTCCTTCTGCGCGGCTTCGCGGGCGGCTTCGATCGCGTCGCCGGGCAGGCCGGCGAGGTCGGCTTCGTCATTGACGAAGTACGCGTACGCGTTGGTCGCGTCGAGCACGTGGTCGGAGAACGCCTTCGACAGCGCGGCCTGCTGTTCCTGCAGTTCCGCGAAGCGCGGCTTCCGGTCTTCGGGCAGTTCGGCGCCCGACAGGCGGAAATCGCGCAGCGCGTTGTCGAGGATCTTCTTGCGCTCGGCGGACAGCGTCGCGTATTCGGCGCTCGCGGCGATCGCCTTGTACTTCTCGTACAGCGCGAGATTCTGGCCGACGCTCGACCAGAACTCGGTCACGCGCGGCAGGTTCTCACCGTACGCGGCGCGCAGCTCGGGCGTGTCGGCGACCGCGTTCAGGTGGCCGACGATGCCCCAGGCGCGGCCGAGCGGCTCCGTCGCGTGCTCGACCGTCTCGACGACGGCGGCCCAGGTCGACGGCGTCGCGCTCGCGCTCGCGGCTTCGACCGCGCGGCTGGCTGCATCGAGCAGCGTATCGAGCGCGGGCGTCACGTGTTCCGGGCGGATCTCGCCGAAACGGGGCAGGCCGGAGAAGTCGAGGAGCGGATTGGTGTTGGCGCTGGCGGACATAAGACTCCCTGTCTGTTGCCGGATGAACCGGGATGAAAAGGGTAACGGCGGCGGCGCGCGATGGCGCCCGATACCGACATTATTGGGGCGCATCGTGCGCTTTCCAATCGTTAGTTTCTAATGACGCGATTGACGCAGGGTCGGATGCGGGGGCGGCGGGCTTCCGGCGACAGGCGACCGGTGCGGTGCAGCCGCGGCGATGCGGCTGGCGAGACGCCGGCGCACGGAACCGCGCGCCGGCTGAACGGGCAGGGCGTCAGGCGGCCGCGTCGGCGGCGCGCTCGGCCGCTTCGATCGTGTTGATCAGCAGCATCGTGATGGTCATCGGGCCGACGCCGCCCGGCACCGGCGTGATGTGGCCGGCCACTTCCTTCACGCCCGCGAAGTCGACGTCGCCGCACAGCTTGCCGGCGTCGTCGCGGTTCATGCCGACGTCGATCACCGTCGCGCCCGGCTTCACCATGTCGGCGGTCAGGATGTTGCGCTTGCCGACCGCGGCAACCACGATGTCGGCCTGGCGCGTGTGCGCGGCGAGGTCGCGCGTCTTGCTGTGGCAGATCGTCACGGTCGCGCCGGCGTCGAGCAGCATCATCGCCATCGGCTTGCCGACGATGTTCGAACGGCCGATCACGACCGCGTTCGCGCCCTGCAGCGCGATGTCGTGCGCCTCGAACATCTTCATCACGCCGTACGGCGTGCACGGGCGGAACAGCGGCTTGCCGGTCATCAGCGCGCCCGCGTTCGCGACGTGGAAGCCGTCGACGTCCTTTTCCGGCGCGATCGCCTCGATCACCTTGTGGCTGTCGATATGCGCGGGCAGCGGCAGCTGGACGAGGATGCCGTGGATCTTCGGGTCGCGGTTCAGTTCGTCGATGCGCGCGAGCAGGTCGGCTTCCGACAGCGTGGCCGGGTACGCATCCTTCAGCGAGAAGAAGCCGTTGTCCTCGCACGCCTTGATCTTGTTGCGCACATAGACTTCGCTCGCCGGGTTTTCGCCGACGAGGATCACCGCGAGACCGGGCTGGTGGCCGCGTGCGGTCAGGGCGGCGGCGCGTTCGCCAGCCTGCGCGCGCAGGGTCTTCGAAAGGGCGTTGCCGTCGATGAGGAGGGCTGTCATGGTGGTGGGTCCTGCCGGGAAGTTGGAATGCGGGCGTACGGCACCCGAGCGCCGCAGCAAAGCACGCAATTATACCGTTCGCCTGCTGCCGTCCGACAGGGAATCAACGGGAAACGTCATGGCCGCGGCGCGCGTGCGCCGGGAGGAAGGGCCGCCGCCGCGCGAGTGGGCCGCATCGCGCGGGGCGGCAAGCGCCGGTTGCGGGCCGGGCGGGCAGCGCCGCCGCGGCCGCTGACGACGCTCAGGCCTGCTTCTTCGACAGCGCGAGGCGCAGCAGGTCGGCCACCGTGTTGACGTTGAGCTTTTCCATGATGTTCGCGCGGTGCGCTTCGACCGTCTTGATGCTGATGCCGAGGTCGTCGGCGATCTGCTTGTTCAGGCGGCCCGCGATGATGCGTTCGAGCACCTGCTGCTCGCGCGCGGTCAGCTTCGACAGGCGTTCGCTCGCGGCACGCTGTTCCTGGACGCTCTTGCTTTCGCTTCGGGCCTTGTCGAGCATCCGCTCGACGAGCTTGCGCAGCTCGGCTTCGTCGAACGGTTTCTCGATAAAGTCCATCGCACCCTTTTTCATCGTCGACACGGCCATCGGCACGTCGCCGTGACCCGTGACGAAGATGATCGGCAGCGCGGCATTGTCGGCGATCAGGCGTTCCTGCAGCTCGAGACCGCTCATGCCCGACATCCGCACGTCGAGGATCAGGCAGGCGATCTGGCCGGCCTGCTGCGCCGGCTGGTAGGCATCGAGGAACTGCTCCGCGCTCGAGAAGCATTGCACGCGATAGCCGTTCGCCTCCAGCAGCCAGCGCAGCGAGTCCCGTACGGCCTCGTCGTCGTCAACGACAAAGACGGTTTCCTGAGTGGTGGTGACAGGGCTATTCATAGTTCTCCCGTAACGGTATGTGATGCCGATGCCTCGCGCCCCCCTTGGCCGAGATCAGCGGGTTCCCCAATGGGCAGGCTGCAGTGGAACGTCGCGCCGGAAATGCGGCCATCCGGCTCGACGTTGTTGACCACCCACAGACGCCCCCGATGCGATTCGATGATCGAACGGCAGATGTTCAGCCCCATGCCCATGCCATCGGACTTGGTGCTGTAAAACGGTTCAAACAGGCGCTCGGCGCTCGCTTCGTCGACGCCCGGACCCTGGTCGATCACGCGGATGTCGACGAAGCCCGCATCGATGTCGGCGACGACGCGGATCACGCCGTCCGCCGACGCCGGCTTCACGTCGGCCATCGCCTCGGCCGCGTTCTTCATCAGGTTCATCAACACCTGCTCGATCAGCACGGGGTCGACATAAATAATAGGCATTCTTGCGAGGATTTCCGTGACGATCCGGATCCTGCGCTTCCTGGCCTCGATTTCGGCGAGCCCGACCGCGTCGGCGACGATGTCCGCGACCCTTGCCGGCTGGCGCTTCGGCTCGCTGCGCTTCACGAATTCGCGGATCCGCTTGACGATCATCCCGGCGCGCAGCGCCTGCTGCGCGGTCTTTTCCAGCGCGGGCTGCAGCGTCTCGGGCGTGCCGCGGCCGCTCTTGACGAGCGCGAGCGTGCCCGAGCAGTAGTTGTTGATCGCGGCGAGCGGCTGGTTCAATTCGTGAGCAATCGACGACGCCATTTCACCCATCGTCATCAATCGGCTCGTGAACTGCAGCTTCTCTTCCTGCTGGTGCGCGAGTTCCTGCGCCTTCTTGCGGGTCGTGATGTCGGTCGCGATCTGCATCTGCGCGAGGTGGCCGTCGACCCACTGGATGTACTGGCGGCGCACTTCGAACCATTTCTGGATGCTCTCGACGTACACCTCCTGCGCATCGGCGGTGCTGCTCGTCAGCGCGGCGGCCGGCAGGCCCGCGAACGCGTCGACCATGTCGATCGAGTCGGACGAGGCCTGCGCGCGGTCGAAGCCGCCGCCCGACAGTTCGAGATGGCCGTCCGGGCGGATGCCGAACAGGTGGCGGTAGTAGCGGTTCGCGAACAGCAGCTCGGCTTCGTCGGCGGCCAGCACCGACACCGCGGCGTCGAGGCTTTCGAGCACCGTCGTGAAGCGCTCGTGCGCGGCCGCGAGTTCCTCGCGGGCGCGCTTCGGCTCGGTGATGTCGGTCATCGACGACATCCAGCCGGTCTGGCGGCCCGAACTGTCGATCAGCGGCGACACGTACAGGCGCGCGTGGAACAGCGTGCCGTTCTTGCGCCGCACGCGCAGCTCGAAGCCCGAGCTCGGCGCCTTGCCGCGCAGCGTCATGTCGAGCTGGCGCTGCATTTCCGGGTACGCATCGCGCGGCCAGTACGGGAACGGCGCGACCTTGCCGACGAGGTCGGTTTCGTCCCAGCCCGTCATCCGGCAGAACGCGGGGTTCACGTGCGTGATGCGGCCGTGCATGTCGAGCACGCGCATGCCGATCAGCACCGAGTTTTCCATCGCGCGCCGGAAGAACGCTTCCGCGTACAGCGCCTGCTGCGCCTCGAAGCGCTGGCGCGTGTGCTTCCACAGGCTCCAGAGGCTCCACAGCACGAAGCACGACAGGCCGGCGACGAGCCACACGAGCGTGTTGTTGGTCAGGTTCGTAAGCTGCGGGAACGCGTATACGCGCACCGTCAGCCCCTGGCCGGGCGGGTCGAGCGGCAGGTCGTAGTGCGAGTCGCGCGGCAGGCGCGGGCGCGTCGACGTGGACGACAGCTCGCGGTTGTTCGCGTCGGTGATCGAGATCTTGTACTTCGAAGACAGTTCCTGCGGGATGTCGTGCTTCAGGATGCCTTCGACCGAGAACACCGCCGCGATCGAGCCGAGGTATTCGCGGTCGCCGCGCATCACGGGCGTCTGCAGCGTGATGAAGCCGTTGCCGAAGTCGTCGTAGATCAGCGGCGAGTAGGCCTGGCGGCGCGTGCTGCGCGCCTCGTCGTACGCGCCGCGCACGGCGTCCTGCATCTGCGCGTCGCCGGGCTTCGCGAGCCGCTGGCCGAGCAGCGGCGGATGCACGGTCGGCCAGCGCTGCACGCCGGGTGCCGTATACCAGTTCAGGTAGAGGATTTCCGGATGCGTCTGCATCACGTCCGCGACGGCCATCTGGAATGCGTTCTGGTCGAGGCGGCCCGACGCGAGATCGCGCGACAGCGCCTGCAGCTGCTCCTGCGCGCCCGTCATCGACAGGCGGATCTGCTGCTGCGCCCACGCGACGTTACGGAAGAGGGTGTCTTCCTGCTGCTGCTGTTCGCGGCGATTGAGGCTCCACAGGATGAGGCTCATCACGACGAGGAACACCAGGATCGACAGCAGCGGCGTCAGCAAATAGGAATTGGACCACCACGGTCCGTGGTGCCAACGGGACGGCTGCGACTCCGCCGGCGGGCCCGACGGTCGCGCCGAGCGTGCGAAAAGCCGATCGGTCAACATGGCAGGATTGTAGCGCAGCGCAATACATGGAAAACCTATACCGGATATGTTGAACGGAAACGGATTTGTTCCGCCGCGGCGTGCCGGAGCGCCCCGAAATAAGGGTGCAGTGCAGCAATATTCCGCATTACGAGAAAAGATCTCACAATTCGAAAATTTTGTTGCGCAGGCCCGCGCACGCTCATTACAATCCGCTGGAGCTTGCCCGCAGCCGGCCGCGTCGCGTCGTCTGCATGAGAGCGATCCTCACATTCCAGGACCCAGGAGACGAGAATGTCCGCTGTACCGAACGAAGTGATGAAATATGTCGCCGCCGAACGTGACGACGACCCGCAAGAAACCGTCGAGTGGCTGGAGTCGCTCGATGGCGTGATCTCCTCCGTGGGCACCGGCCGCGCGCATTACCTGATCGAAAAGCAGATCGAGTTCGCCCGCATGCACGGCGAACACCTGCCGTTCTCCGCCAACACCCCGTACATCAACACGATTCCGGTCGCCGGCCAGGCGAAGATCCCGGGCGACCAGGACATCGAGCACCGCATCCGTTCGTACACGCGCTGGAACGCGCTGGCGATGGTGCTGCGTGCAGGCAAGGACACGAACGTCGGCGGCCACATCGCATCGTTTGCATCGGCCGCGACGCTCTATGACGTCGGCTACAACCACTTCTGGCACGCAGCGTCCGACCAGCACGGCGGCGACCTCGTGTTCGTGCAGGGCCACTCGTCGCCGGGCGTGTACTCGCGCGCGTTCCTGCTCGGCCGCCTGAAGGAAGAGCAGCTCGACAACTTCCGCCAGGAAGTCGACGGCCAGGGCATCTCGTCGTACCCGCACCCGTGGCTGATGCCGGACTTCTGGCAGTTCCCGACCGTGTCGATGGGTCTCGGCCCGATCATGGCGATCTACCAGGCGCGCTTCATGAAGTACCTGGAAGCACGCGGCATCGCGAAGACGGAAGGCCGCAAGGTGTGGGCGTTCCTCGGCGACGGCGAGACGGACGAACCGGAATCGCTCGGCGCGATCGGGATGGCGAGCCGCGAGAAGCTCGACAACCTCGTGTTCGTGATCAACTGCAACCTGCAGCGTCTCGACGGCCCGGTGCGCGGCAACGGCAAGATCATCCAGGAACTCGAATCGGAATTCCGCGGCGCCGGCTGGAACGTGATCAAGGTCATCTGGGGCAGCCGCTGGGATGCGCTGTTCGCCCGCGACAAGTCGGGTGCGCTGATGCGCCGCATGATGGAAGCCGTCGACGGCGAATACCAGACGTACAAGTCGGAGTCGGGCGCGTTCGTTCGCGAGCACTTCTTCAACACGCCTGAACTGAAGGCACTGGTTGCCGACTGGTCGGACGACGACATCTGGGCGCTGAACCGCGGCGGCCACGATCCGCACAAGATCTACGCGGCGTTCCACGAAGCGACCAACACGAAGGGCGCGCCGACCGTCATCCTCGCGAAGACCATCAAGGGCTACGGGATGGGCGAGTCGGGCCAGGCGATGAACATCACGCACCAGCAGAAGAAGCTGCCGGTCGAGCAACTGAAGAAGTTCCGTGACCAGTTCCGCCTGCCGATCACCGACGAGCAGATCGCCGACGTGCCGTACCTCAAGTTCGAGGAAGGCTCGAAGGAACTCGAATACATGCGCCAGAAGCGCATGGACCTCGGCGGCTACCTGCCGCATCGCCGCGAGAAGGCGACGTCGCTGCCGGTGCCGGCGCTCGACGCGTTCGAGCCGCTCTTGAAGGGCACGGGCGAAGGCCGCGAGATCTCGACGACGATGGCGTTCGTGCGGATCCTGAACATCCTGCTGAAGGACAAGGCGCTGGGCAAGCGCGTCGTGCCGATCGTCCCGGACGAATCGCGTACGTTCGGCATGGAAGGCCTGTTCCGCCAGATCGGTATCTGGAACCAGGAAGGCCAGAAGTACGTGCCGGAAGATTCCGACCAGCTGATGTTCTACAAGGAATCGCAAACCGGCCAGATCCTGCAGGAAGGCATCAACGAAGCGGGCGGCATGTGCGACTGGATCGCGGCGGCGACGTCGTACTCGACGCACGGCGAGATCATGGTGCCGTTCTACATCTTCTATTCGATGTTCGGCTTCCAGCGGATCGGCGACCTCGCGTGGGCCGCAGGCGACATGCGTTCGCGCGGCTTCCTGCTCGGCGGTACCGCGGGCCGCACGACGCTGAACGGCGAAGGCCTGCAGCACGAAGACGGTCACTCGCTCCTGTGGGCGGCATCGGTGCCGAACTGCGTGAGCTACGACCCGACGTTCGGCTATGAACTCGCGGTGATCATCCAGGACGGCCTGCGCCGCATGGTGCAGGACCAGGAAGACGTGTACTACTACGTCACGGTGATGAACGAGAACTACGAGCACCCGGCGATTCCGCAGGGCGAGCACGTGGCGGCCGACATCATCAAGGGCATGTACGCGTTCAAGAAGGCCGACGCCGACAAGAAGGCGCCGCGCGTCCAGCTGCTCGGCGCGGGCACGATCTTCAACGAAGTGATCGCTGCCGCCGACCTGCTGAAGAACGACTGGGGCGTCGCTGCCGACCTGTGGAGCGTGCCGAGCTTCACCGAGCTCGCGCGTGAAGGCCACCAGGTCGAACGCTGGAACCTGCTCCATCCGACCGAAGAGCGTCGCCTGTCGCACGTGCAGAAGTGCCTGAAGGACACGCAGGGCCCGGTCATCGCATCGACCGACTACGTCCGCGCACTGGTCGACCAGATCCGCGGCCAGGTCGATCGCCGCTTCGTCGTGCTGGGCACGGACGGCTTCGGCCGCTCGGATACCCGCGAGAAGCTGCGTCACTTCTTCGAAGTCGACCGTCACTGGGTCACCGTCGCCGCGCTCAACGCGCTGGCCGACGAAGGCACGATCGAGCGCAAGGTGGTCGCGGACGCGATTGCCAAGTACAACCTCGATCCGTCCAAGCCCAACCCGATGACCGTTTAACGCACACGCCGTGTGATGCCGCGCGCCGCTCCCGCGAGGAGCGCGCGCGGCCATGGAGACAGAAACAGATGAGTCAAGCGATCGAAGTGAAGGTGCCGGATATCGGCGATTACAAGGACGTGCCGGTGATCGAGATCGGCGTGAAGGTCGGCGATACGGTCGAGCCCGAGCAGTCGCTCGTCACGCTCGAGTCCGACAAGGCGACGATGGACGTCCCGAGCCCGGTAGGCGGCGTCGTGAAGGAAATCAAGGTCAAGGTGGGCGATTCCGTGTCGGAAGGCTCGCTGATCATCCTGCTCGAAGGCGGCGCCGCGGCGCAGGCCAACGGCGCGGCCGCACCGGCTCCGGCAGCCGCGCCGGCGCCGGCCGCTGCAGCCCCGGCGGCTGCACCGGCAGCAGCCGGCGGCACGCTCGAAGTGAAGGTGCCCGACATCGGTGACTACAAGGACGTGCCGGTGATCGAGATCGGCGTGAAGGTCGGCGACACGGTCGAGAAGGAACAGTCGCTCGTCACGCTCGAGTCGGACAAGGCGACGATGGACGTGCCGAGCCCGGCCGCCGGCGTCGTGAAGGATATCAAGGTCAAGGTGGGCGATTCGGTGTCGGAAGGCACGCTGATCGTGCTGCTCGAAGCCGCAGGCGCCCCGGCTGCCGCCCCGCAGGCGAGCGCACCGGCTCCGGCCGCCGCCGCGCCGGCACCGGCTGCCGCACCGGCCCCCGCGAAGGCTGCGCCGGCACCGGCCGCTGCCGCACCGGCCGCCGCGCCGTCGGGTGAATACCGCGCCAGCCACGCGTCGCCGTCGGTGCGCAAGTTCGCGCGCGAACTCGGCGTCGAAGTCGCACGCGTGCAGGGTTCGGGTCCGAAGGGCCGCATTACGAAGGAAGACGTCACGGGCTTCGTGAAGGGCGTGATGACGGGCCAGCGCGCGGCACCGGGCGCGGCAGCCGCGCCGGCAGGCGGCGGCGAGCTGAACCTGCTGCCGTGGCCGAAGGTCGACTTCTCGAAGTTCGGCCCGTTCGAGGCGAAGCCGCTGTCGCGCATCAAGAAGATCTCGGGCGCGAACCTGCATCGCAACTGGGTGATGATCCCGCACGTCACGAACAACGACGAAGCGGACATCACCGAGCTCGAAGCGCTGCGTGTCCAGCTGAACAAGGAAAACGAGAAAGCGGGCGTGAAGTTCACGATGCTCGCGTTCGTGATCAAGGCAGTCGTCGCCGCACTGAAGAAATTCCCGACCTTCAACGCGAGCCTCGACGGCGACAACCTCGTGTTCAAGCAGTACTTCCACGTCGGTTTCGCGGCCGATACGCCGAACGGCCTCGTCGTGCCGGTGATCCGCGATGCGGACAAGAAGGGCCTCGTCGACATCGCGAAGGAAATGAGCGACCTGTCGAAGGCCGCGCGCGAAGGCAAGCTGAAGCCGGACCAGATGCAGGGCGGCTGCTTCTCGATCTCGTCGCTCGGCGGGATCGGCGGCACGAACTTCACGCCGATCATCAACGCGCCGGAAGTGGCGATCCTCGGGTTGTCGCGCGGGCAGATGAAGCCGGTGTGGGACGGCAAGCAGTTCGTGCCGCGTCTCATGCTGCCGCTGTCGCTGTCGTATGACCATCGCGTGATCGACGGCGCGGAAGCCGCGCGGTTCAACGCGTATCTCGGCGCGTTGCTCGGCGATTTCCGTCGCATCGCTCTTTGATGAGCGGGGAGAGTGCTCGCGGGGGCGTGGTTGTGTGTCGGTTCTCCACGCCCTTGTCGTTGAACCTGTTTCGCTAACGGTCTATTAGCGTCGCCCCTGCGCGGGGCGGCGGTCACTTTTCTTTGTCTTCCAAAGAAAAGTAACCAAAAGAAAGGCGCGTCCTTGGGCGGACGGCAAAGGTGGTCCTGCCCAGCTTCGCGTTCTTTTGCCCGACCGTCTTCAGGTTCTTTCGCGGGTTCCTCCCCCTCTGTCTGCAGTCAATCAAGAAGGGGACAGTAATGAGTCTCATCGAAGTCAAGGTTCCGGATATCGGCGATTTCAGCGGCGTCGACGTCATCGAAGTCAACGTGAAACCCGGCGACGTGATCGAAAAAGAGCAAACGCTCATCACGCTCGAATCCGACAAAGCCTCCATGGAAGTGCCCAGCGACGTCGCCGGCACCGTCAAGGAAATCAAGGTCAAAGCCGGCGAGAAGGTCTCGCAAGGCACCGTCATCGCCATCGTCGAAGCCTCGGCTGGCGCCGCTGCGCCCGCGAAGGCGCCCGAGGCAGCCAAGCCCGCGGCCGCCGCGCCCGCACCGGCCGCCGCTCCGGCGCCCGCGCCGCAAGCCGGCAGCTACGCCGGCGCAGCCGACATCGAGTGCGACATGCTCGTGCTCGGCGCCGGCCCCGGCGGCTACTCGGCCGCGTTCCGCGCGGCCGACCTCGGCATGAAGACCGTGCTCGTCGAACGCTACTCGACGCTCGGCGGCGTGTGCCTGAACGTGGGCTGCATCCCGTCGAAAGCGCTGCTGCATACGTCGCTCGTCGTCGAGGAAGCCGCGGCGCTCGCGTCGCACGGCATCACGTTCGGCAAGCCGCAGGTCGACCTCGACAAGCTGCGCGACTTCAAGGGCGGCGTCGTCAAGAAACTGACGACGGGCCTCGCCGGCATGGCCAAGGCACGCAAGGTCGAAGTGGTCACGGGCGTCGGCGCATTCGTCGATCCGTTCCACATGGAAGTGCAGGGCGAAAACGGCAAGAAGGTCGTGAAGTTCAAGCAGGCGATCATCGCCGCGGGCTCGCAAGCCGTGAAGCTGCCGTTCATGCCGGAAGACCCGCGCGTCGTCGATTCGACCGGCGCGCTCGAACTGCGCCAGCTGCCGAAGCGCATGCTCGTGATCGGCGGCGGCATCATCGGCCTCGAAATGGCCACGGTGTACTCGACGCTCGGCGCCGAGATCGACGTCGTCGAAATGATGGACGGCCTGATGATGGGCGCGGACCGCGATCTCGTGAAGGTCTGGGAAAAGTACAACGCGAAGCGCTTCGGCAACGTGATGCTGAAGACCAAGACGGTCGGCGCGGAAGCGAAGGAAGACGGCATCTACGTGAAGTTCGAGGGCGAGAAGGCGCCGGCGGAAGCGCAGCGCTACGACCTCGTGCTCGTCGCGGTGGGCCGCAGCCCGAACGGCAAGAAGATCGGTGCCGACAAGGCCGGCGTCGCGGTCACGGACCGCGGCTTCATCGACGTCGACAAGCAGCTGCGCACGAACGTCCCGCACATCTTCGCGATCGGCGATATCGTCGGCCAGCCGATGCTCGCGCACAAGGCCGTGCATGAAGGCCACGTCGCAGCGGAAGCCGCGCACGGCGAGAAGGCGTACTTCGACGCGCTGCAGATCCCGTCGGTGGCGTACACCGATCCGGAAGTGGCGTGGGCCGGCAAGACGGAAGACCAGTGCAAGGCCGAAGGCATCAAGTACGGCAAGGCCGTGTTCCCGTGGGCTGCGTCGGGCCGCGCGATCGCGAACGGCCGCGACGAAGGCTTCACGAAGCTGATCTTCGACGAGGAAACCCATCGCGTGATCGGCGGCGCAATCGTCGGCCTGAACGCCGGCGACCTGATCAGCGAAGTGTGCCTCGCCGTCGAGATGGGCGCGGACGCGGAAGACATCGGCAAGACGATCCATCCGCACCCGACGCTCGGCGAATCGGTCGGCATGGCCGCCGAACTGTACGAAGGCGTCTGTACGGACCTGCCGCCGCAACGCAAGAAGTAACGCGACCGGCACGGCCGGCCATGCGCCGGCCGCAAAAAACGCCGCCGTCCGGGCACTCCGGGCGGCGGCGTTTTCTTTCATGCGCAGCCGGCGCGATGGTCAAACGGGCGTTCGAAACCGGCTGGCGGCTGCCGGTTCGCGCACGTTCCGGCGCCGGAAACGAAAAAGCCGCGCTGGGCGCGGCTCTTTCAGGAGCAGGGGACGCTTACGCGGCCGGCTTGCTCGAACGACGTGCAGCAGCGGCGGTCGCAGCCTTCGTGGCGACGGCGGCAGCGGCATTGAAGTTCGTTTCAGCGATTTCGACGGCTTGCTTCGTCGCCTTCTGAACCGTTTCGTACGTCGTGTTCGCAGCGTTCAGTGCCGACTTCAGTGCGGCGACAGCCGTTTCCGAACCGGCCGGGGCGTTCTTCGCGACGTTGTCGACGAGTGCCTGGACCTTCTTGTTCTGCTCTTCGAATTGCGCTTCGGCAACCTTCGCGAACTCGGCTTGCGTCGACGATGCGATTTCGTACAGGTGACGGCCGTACGACAGCACCTTTTCAGCGACCGGCTGCGACAGGCTGGCTTGCAGTGCGATCAGTTCCTGAGCGTCCTTCACCGACAGCAGACGCTGTGCGTTTTCCTGGCCCTCGGCCAGCGTCGACTTCACGACCTGCAGGTTGAGTTCGATCAGCTTTTCGACGCCTTCGAATGCCTTGGTCGTCAGACCGAACAGGCTTTCGAGGTTGGCTTTTTGTGCAGCGGCGATTTGCTCGGGGGTCAGCAAGGACATGTCAAGCTCCTGAAAAGCGATCGCGTCGATCGCAGGGTAAAGGGCACTACGCTGGGGAACCTCGGATGTGCGTGCTTTGTGCAACGCAGCAATGAGGCGTATTTTAGGGCAGAGAAAACGGATGTCAAGTATTTTTTGTGCGTTGCACAATCGCGACAAATTATCGATAAAACAACGAGTTATCGTGGTCGTTCGGAATCGGTTTCACGCGTGATCCCACATGGTGCGCACGGCCGCGGGGCAAGCGTGGCGCACCACGATCATGCACAGGTAAACCTGACAGGCCTATGGAACGTTATCCTTCTGTCCTTGTCGAAAAACGCGCTGTTTCGATGCGCGTGCCGTGGCGACGTGCCGCCGCCACGGTCGAGACCGGCGCCTTTGGCACGCCGAGCACCGGATACGTAGTTTCCCCGCTTTAAATCGCCTCCAAAGTGACGTTATCTCAATTAACCGTGTGGTAATCGGGAGACGGGCGCTGTCGGGCAGTGCACCCATGAGTTTTTTCGATGGGGGCGGGAGGGTTCATTGGTCTGAGGTTGACCGACCCTTACATTCCGGTTTAACGACGATCGGTAAGTGCCTAATATTGCTCTTTTTTTCAGCTTTAACTACACTTGCGGAAACCTCCCGCCCGCTTTGTCCAGACCCCAATGAAAGCCGAATCGTTTTCACCACGCAGATTGTTGCAGAGCATGACGCTCGGCACGGCTGTGTCGGTCGCAGTCGCCTTGCTGGCGACCACCGCGTCCGTCGTGCCTGCTGACGCCTTTGCCGCCACTGCGAAGACCCAACAAGCCGCCAAGAAAAAGGCCGTCGCTCCTGCTTCGTCAGCGAAGAAGAAGTCGGCCAAGGCGACGTCCGACAAATCCGCCAAGGTCGCTGCGGCCGATGCGCCGCGCGCGAAAGCGTCGCGAAAGCGCATGACGCTCGCGGCGGGCGGCCATCGCGGCGCGGTCCGCAAGGTCGCGTTCCAGCCGCGCCGGCCGACGGTCGGCCAGGCGTTCGGCCTGCACGACACGCCGGACGCGCTCGCGCTGCGTTCGAGCGTCGCGTACGTCGTCGACCAGAATTCCGGCGAGCCGCTGTTCGACAAGAATTCACACGCCGTCGTGCCGATCGCGTCGATCTCGAAGCTGATGACGGCGATGGTCGTGCTCGACTCGAAGTCGCCGATGACCGACCAGATCGAAGTCACCGACGAAGACCGCGACTACGAGAAGGGCACGGGCTCGCGCCTGTCGGTCGGCTCGGTGCTGTCGCGCGAGGACATGCTGCACATCGCGCTGATGGCGTCGGAAAACCGCGCAGCCGCGTCGCTGTCGCGCTACTACGCGGGCGGCCGTCCGGCGTTCATCGCCGCGATGAACGCGAAGGCGAAGGCACTCGGCATGACCGATACGCACTTCGAGAATTCGACGGGCCTGTCGAGTTCGAACGTGTCGAGCGCACGCGACCTCGTGAAGATGGTCAACGCGGCGTACCAGTACCCGATGATTCGTCAGTTTTCGACCGATCGCACGTATGAGGTGTACACGGGCAAGCGCAACCTGGTCTACAACAGCACCAATGCGCTGATCCGCGGCAACGGCTCGTGGGACATCGGCCTGCAGAAGACGGGCTTCATCAACGAAGCAGGCGAATGCCTCGTGATGCAGGCGACGATCCACGGCCGGCCGATGGTGATGGTGCTGCTCGATTCGTTCGGCAAGTATTCGCGCTTCGCCGACGCATCGCGCCTGCGCAACTGGCTCGACGCCGGCGGCGGCGAGCGCCTGACGGCAGCCAACACGCCGAACGGCGGCACCTGATCGCGTCGCGGCGGTTCGCCGCCGCTTCGCAGGCTGCAACAAGAAAGCCCCGCAATCGCGGGGCTTTTTTTCGTCCGGCGGAACCGGAGCCGAGGGCCGGAGAGGGCGGCTTACGCCTGCCGCTGCAGCCCGTCCACGTCCTTCGAGGGCGCCGGCCGGTAGCCGAGCGATTCCGAGATGGTGAGCGCGGTGCGGCTCAGCTGGCCGAGCCACGCGTCCTGCAGGCGGTCGGCCGGTGCCGACAGCGACAGGCCCGCGACGAGCTTGCCCGAATCGTCGTAGATGCCGGCCGCGATACAGCGCACGCCGAGCTCCAGCTCCTCGTTGTCGCGCGCGCACGATTGCTGGCGGACGATCGTCAGCTCGCGCTCGAGCTTCGCGATGTCGGTGATGCTGTTCTGCGTATGGCCGGACAGCCCCGTGCGCGTCGCATAGGCGCGCACGCGCGACGTTTCGTCGGCCGCGAGGAACAGCTTGCCGACCGACGTCAGGTGCAGCGGCGCACGGCCGCCGATCGCGCGGACGACCTGCATCCCCGAGCGTTCGGAATACGCGCGCTCGATGTAGACGATCTCGTCGCCCTGGCGCACCGACAGGTTCACGGTCTGCCCGGTGAGGCGGTGCAGTTCGCGCATCGGCATCAGCGCCGCGTCGCGCACCGACAGGCGCGCCTTCACGAGGTTGCCGAGCTCCAGCAGCCGCATGCCGAGGCGGTAGGTGCCGGGATCGGAGCGGTCGACGAGGCGACAGGTCACCATGTCGTTGAGGATGCGGTGCGCGGTCGACGGGTGCAGCTCCGTGCGCTGCGCCAGTTCCTTCAGGCTGACAGGATCACTGTGCGCGGCGAGCGCGTCCAGCAGCCGCATCATGCGTTCGATCACCTGGATCGACGTTTTTGAATCCGGGGTGGGTTGGCTCATGTCGGGGGAAAAATCGGTTGACGCGTCAAGCGGTGTTGGAACGATTGTATCTCGTATCGTGAAAAAAGCGAACGGCGTTCGAGGAAGTCCTCGTTTCGCGCACGGCGGGCTTGCATGCGAGCCGGCGTTGGTCTTGCCGGCCAAACGGCGGATAATGAGAGCCGTTTTCTCGAAGGAGCACGTATGCGAGTCGGTTTGTTCGTGACCTGCCTGGTCGATCTGATGCGCCCCGAAATCGGTTTCTCGGCGCTCAAGCTGATTCGCGACGCCGGCTACGAGGTGATCGTGCCGCCCGCGCAGACCTGCTGCGGCCAGCCGGCCTACAACTCGGGCGACCGCGCACTCGCGCGCGATCTCGCCGAAAAGACGCTGCGCGAGTTCGAGCAGTTCGATTACGTCGTCGCGCCGTCGGGTTCGTGCGGCGGGATGATCCGCGTGCACTACGGCGACCTGTTCCGCGACGACCCCGAACTGATGGGGCGCTACACGCGGTTCCAGCAGAAAGTCTACGAACTGACCGATTTCCTCGCGAATGTCGCGAAGGTGTCGCTCGCGCCGGGCGAATTCACCGGGCCCGTCACCTATCACGACTCGTGCTCGGGCCTGCGCGAACTCGGCGTGAAGGCGCAGCCGCGCGCGCTGCTCGCGCAGCGCGGCGTCGCGGTCACCGAGATGAAGGACTGCGAGCACTGCTGCGGCTTCGGCGGCACGTTCGCGATCAAGTACGGCGACATCTCGGCGGCCATCGCGGACGAGAAATGCGCGAACGTGCGCGCGTCGGGCGCGGGCACCGTCGTGCTCGGCGATCTCGGCTGCATGCTGAACATCGAAGGGCGGTTGCGCCGCACCGGCGACCGCGACACGCGCGTGCTGCACGTCGCGCAGGTGCTGGCGGGCGACGTCTGACGCCCGGTTCCGCTCACTTTTCCCCGATACCGCGATGCAAGTCCAATCGATGCATTTCAAGGCGCGCGCCGGCCAGAAGCTGGCCGACCAGCGCCTGCAGCAGAACCTGAAGAAGCTGTCGACGAAGTTCGTGTCCGCGCGCGCCGACGCGATGACCGCGATCGACTTCCCGGCCACGCGCGCCGCGCTCAAGGCGCGCCGCAACCGCGCGCTGGAAAATCTCGACGTGTGGCTCGAAGCGTTCGAGCGCGAGGCGACGCGGCGCGGCACGACGGTGCTGTTCGCCGAAACGACCGCGGATGCCGCACGGCTCGTGGCCGACATCGCGCGCCGGCACGACGTGAAGAAGGTCATCAAGACCAAGTCGATGGTGTCCGAGGAGATGCGCCTGAACGCGGTGCTCGCGGAGATGGGCGTGCAGTCGATCGAGACGGACCTCGGCGAATACATCCTGCAGATCAACGACAACGAGCCGCCGAGCCACATCATTGCGCCCGTCGTGCACAAGGACAAGGACGAGATCGCCGACCTGTTCGCGCGCACGCACCACCGCGAGCGGCTCACCGAGATACCGGACATGACGCGCGAGGCGCGCGAGGTGCTGCGCCCGCATTTCATGTCGGCCGACATGGGCGTGACGGGCGGCAACTTCGTGATCGCCGAGACGGGCTCGGTCGCGATCGTGACGAACGAAGGGAACGAGGGCATGTGCACGGTGATGCCGCGCGTGCACGTGGCGGTGACGGGTATCGAGAAGGTGCTGCCGACGCTCGAGGATCTCGCGACCGCGATGCGCCTGCTGCCGCGTTCCGCGACCGGGCAGAAGACATCGAATTATTTCTCGCTGCTGACCGGGCCGCGCGGGCCGGGCGACGAGGACGGCCCCGAGCACAACTACGTGGTGCTGGTCGACGGCGGCCGCACGGGGCTGATCGGCGGCGAATTCCAGGAGATGCTGCGCTGCATCCGCTGCGGCGCCTGCATGAACCACTGCCCGGTGTACCAGAAGGTCGGCGGCCACGCGTACGGCTGGGTCTATCCGGGGCCGATGGGGTCGGTGCTGACGCCGAGCTACGTCGGGCTCGACCGCTCGCTCGACCTGCCGCAGGCCGCGACGCTCTGCGGCGAATGCGACAGCGTGTGCCCGGCCGGGATTCCGTTGTCGCACCTGCTGCGCACGTTGCGCGAGAAGCAGGTCGAGCGGCACCTGCGGCCGTGGCGCGAGCGGGCGGCGCTCGCCGCATGGGGCTTCTTCGCCCGGCGGCCGATGCTGTACGCGCTGACGACCAAGCTCGCGGTGCGGGTCCTCGAGCGGCTGGGCGGCAACGGCGGCACGCTGCGGCGCCTGCCGATGATGGGCGGCTGGATGGATACGCGCGACATGCCGACGCCGACCGGGCGCACGTTCCGCGAGCTGTACGCGGCGTCCCAGAGCCACCTCGGCTGACGACTGTTCATCGAGTGGCAACAGTGCGTTCGCTATTTGCATATTTATCTCGATAGATGCGGTCTATAGAATCCTGTCTGTAGTCCCCGGAATTGGGTTTCGGGGTACCCGGTCAAGGAGGTCCGCATCATGAGAAAGACAATATCGATGTACTGGCCGCTGGCAATCGTCGTCCCGCTGGCAGCGGCAGCCTATCTGCATGCGATGGCCGATGCGCCGTCGCGTGGCCCGCTGGCGGTGCACCAGGCGTCTGCCGAGCTGGCGCGCGCGGTGTCGTTCGGGCTGGTCGACGACGCGGCGAAGCCGCTGCCGGCCGCATCCGGCGACGTGGTGCTCGCCGCGCCGAAGGCGCTGTAATGCACGGCGCCGTCGCTTTGCGCGGCGGCGCGATTTCAGGCGCCTTTGTATAATGGCGTGTTGTTCTCCCACGCGGTCCGCCGCACCTTTCCGATAGTGCGATGACCCGCGTTGCGATCTGTTTCGTCTGTCTCGGCAACATCTGCCGTTCGCCCACCGCGGAAGGCGTGATGCGCCACCAGGTCGACGCGGCCGCGCTGGCCGACCGGATCGCGATCGATTCGGCCGGTACCGGCGACTGGCACGTGGGCGAGCCGCCCGATACGCGGGCGCAGGCTGCGGCCCGCAACCGCGGCTACGACCTGTCGGCGCTGCGCGCGCGGCAGGTGAATGCGGCGGATTTCGAGCGCTTCGACCTGCTGCTCGCGATGGACGAGGCGAATCTCGCGGAATTGCAGCGCCGCTGCCCGCCGCAGCATCGCGACAAGGTGCGCCTGCTGATGGAATTCGCGCCGGGTTCGACCGAAACCGAAGTGGCCGATCCGTATTTCGGCGGCGCACAAGGTTTCGAACAGGTGCTCGACCAGGTCGAACGCGCGTGCGCGGGCCTGTTGGAGACGCTGCGGGCCCGGACGGCGCGCTGATCGCACGGTATTCAGCGGTTTGCGAATACCCTATCAAAGGCATGGATACTTGACTAAAATCGTCAAATATTTATACTTGACCAAAATCGTCAAGATTGCAGTCCCCTAGACACCATGAGACTCACCACCAAAGGCCGTTTCGCCGTCACGGCGATGATTGACTTGGCACTGCGCCAGGAGCAGGGCCCGGTGACGCTTGCAGGCATCAGCCAGCGCCAGCGGATTTCGCTCTCGTATCTCGAACAGCTGTTCGGCAAGCTGCGCAGGCATGAAATCGTCGAATCCGTGCGCGGCCCGGGCGGCGGCTACAACCTCGCGCGTCGCGCGCAGGACGTCACCGTTGCCGACATCATCATCGCGGTCGATGAACCGCTCGACGCCACGCAGTGCGGCGGCAAAGGCACGTGCGACGGCTCGAAGCAGCCCGACGGCCATTGCATGACGCACGAGCTGTGGTCGACCCTGAACCAGAAGATGGTCGAATACCTCGATTCCGTGTCGCTGCAGGATCTCGTCGATCAGCAGCGTGCACGCGAGGGCGCCCCTGCGGTGCTGCGCGATCGTCGCACACCGGAGCCCGTCGCCGCACCGGCCGAGCCCGTGCGCACGATGCCGCTCGGCCCCAATTCGGTGTTCAACATCGCGAGTTCGTGAGCGCGAAGGCGCCCGCCATACCCCATAACGCACATAGTCCCTGCACAGAATACCCGGAGCGACAGATGACCCAAGAGACTCTCCACCTGCCCATCTACATGGATTACAGCGCGACGACGCCGGTCGACCCGCGCGTGGTCGACAAGATGGTGCCGTACCTGCGCGAGCAGTTCGGCAACCCGGCGTCGCGCAGCCACGCTTACGGCTGGGACGCCGAGCGTGCAGTCGAGGAAGCGCGCGAACAGGTGGCCGCACTCGTGAACGCCGATCCGCGCGAGATCATCTGGACGTCCGGCGCCACCGAATCGGACAACCTGGCGATCAAGGGTGCCGCGAACTTCTACAAGGGCAAGGGCAAGCACATCATCACGGTGAAGACCGAGCACAAGGCCGTGCTCGATACCTGCCGCGAGCTCGAGCGTGACGGTTTCGAAGTCACCTACCTCGACGTGAAGGATGACGGCCTGATCGACCTCGACGTGTTCAAGGCCGCGCTGCGCCCCGACACGATCCTCGTGTCGGTGATGCACGTGAACAACGAGATCGGCGTGATCCAGGACATCGAGACGATCGGCGAGATCTGCCGCGAGAAGGGCATCGTGTTCCACGTCGACGCGGCGCAATCGACCGGCAAGGTCGGGATCGACCTCGCGAAGCTGAAGGTCGACCTGATGTCGTTCTCGGCACACAAGACCTACGGCCCGAAGGGCATCGGCGCGCTGTACGTGCGCCGCAAGCCGCGCGTGCGCATCGAAGCGCAGATGCACGGCGGCGGCCACGAGCGTGGCATGCGTTCGGGCACGCTGCCGACGCACCAGATCGTCGGCATGGGTGAAGCGTTCCGCATCGCACGTGAAGAAATGGCGACCGAGAACGAGCGCGTCCGCATGCTGCGCGACAAGCTGCTGCGCGGCCTGTCGCAGATCGAGGAAACCTACGTGAACGGCGACATGGAATACCGTGTCCCGCACAACCTGAACATCAGCTTCAACTTCGTCGAAGGCGAGTCGCTGATCATGGCGATCAAGGACGTCGCGGTATCGTCGGGCTCCGCGTGCACGTCGGCGTCGCTCGAGCCGTCGTACGTACTGCGTGCACTCGGCCGCAACGACGAACTCGCGCACAGCTCGATCCGCTTCACGGTCGGCCGCTTCACGACGGAGCAGGAAGTCGACTTCGTGATCGACCTGCTGAACAGCAAGATCGCGAAGCTGCGCGAACTGTCGCCGCTTTGGGAAATGCACCAGGAAGGCATCGATCTGTCGACGATCGAATGGGCCGCACACTAATACCGCATTGAATGCACCCGCGGGCGGATTGACGCACGCAGACGTAACGAGTCAAGGAGTCTGAGTCATGTCTTACAGCAACAAGGTTCTGGATCACTACGAAAACCCGCGTAACGTCGGTTCGTTCGCGAAAGACGACGACGCGGTCGGCACGGGTATGGTCGGCGCGCCGGCCTGCGGCGACGTGATGAAGCTGCAGATCCGCGTCAGTGCGGACGGGGTGATCGAAGACGCGAAGTTCAAGACGTATGGCTGCGGTTCGGCCATTGCGTCGAGCTCGCTCGTGACCGAGTGGGTGAAGGGCAAGACGCTCGACGAGGCGCTGTCGATCAAGAACACGCAGATCGCCGAAGAGCTGGCCCTGCCGCCGGTGAAGATTCACTGCTCGATTCTCGCGGAAGACGCGATCAAGGCAGCCGTGG
>JAIRVP010000023.1 GCA_031253835.1 Burkholderia sp.
AATCTCGGCAAGGCCGAAGTGGCCGCGGGCGTGCGCCATCACGTCGCGCTGTCGATCGTCGGCTGCGACCGGATGCCGGAGAACGGCTATTTCGCGGCCAAGGTGGCGCAGGAGCAGGCGATCGAGGCAGCGGGCGTGCCGTACACGATCGTGCGCGCCACGCAATTCATGGAATTCATCGGCGGTATCGCCGATTTCGGCACGGAAGGCGGCACCGTCCGCATCGGCGACGGACTGTTCCAGCCGATCGCGGCGGAAGACGTGTCGGCACTCGTCGCGCAGATCGCGCTCGACGGGCCGCTGAACGGTACGGTCGAGATTGCCGGCCCGGATCGCGCGCCGTTCGCGGAGATCGTCGCACGCTACTTGAAGTCGGCCGGCGATCCGCGCGCGGTGGTGACCGATGGTGACGCCCGCTACTACGGTGGCCGCGTCGAGGAGAAGACGCTGGTTCCGCTCGGGCCTGCACGACTCGGCCGCATCGGACTCGACCAGTGGTTCGCGAGAAGCTGATTCGCATTGGCGCGCGCGTGGCGGTTCGCCGGCGCCGGTCGGCGACGGGCAATCGGGGTGAGCGACATGTCTGGGGGCACGGGAAATGAATCAATCGGAAACATCGGAGCACGGCGTTCGTCGCGACCTGGCCAGTCGCGCCGATGCGTTGTCGGCGAGCTTCGGTGCAAGCTATGCAGGCATCCTTGCATTCGTTGCAGTGGCGAGCGAGGGAAGCTTCACCAAGGCTGCCGAACGGCTCGGCGTCGGGCGGCCGGCCGTGAGCCGGAACGTCCAGAAGCTGGAGGCGCAGCTGAGCACGCGGCTGTTTCAGCGCACCACGCGCACGACCGAACTGACGTGCGAGGGCCAGCGATTCTTCGAGAACTGCCATCAGGGCGTAGCCCAGATCGTGGAAGCCATGAACGACATGCTGGAGTTGCGGCAGGGGCCGCCGCGCGGCCTCATTCGCATCAGCGCGGCAGTGGGGTTCGGCAGGAAGATCGTGGCGCCGTTGCTGGAAAAGTTTGCGGACGCCTATCCGGAGATCGTCATCGATCTGCTGCTCGACGACCGGCCGATCGACCTGGTGTCGGAGCGGATCGACGTATCGTTTCGCAACGGGCGCATCGAGGATTCCAGCATCATTGCCCGTCAATTGATTCCGATGCAGATGGCGCTTTGCGCGGCGCCGTCGTATGTCGCAAAGCACGGGCTCCCGCAGCACATCGACGACCTCGGCCGGCACGCGTGCATCAATTTCAGGTTTGCGAGCGGGCGTCTGTTCGAATGGGAGTTCAATGTCGACGGGCGCGTGCAAAAGTACCTGCCGAGCTCGCGCCTCACGTTCAACGACGCGGATCTGGTGCTGCGTGCGGTGCTGAACGGATCGGGCATCGCACAGATGGCGGGCTACCAGATTCGCGACCACCTCGCGTCGAACGAGCTCGTCGTCGCGCTGGCGAAGCACGTGCCGGAGGATCGCGGCCATTACATCTGCTATCTGAGCCGGCAACATCTTCCGACGCGCATTCGAATCTTCGTCGATTTCATGACCGAACAGATTCGTGCACTTGATCTGAATTGCATGACCCGGTTCAATCCGGAGAGTGCGGATGTATCGTCGACGGGACTGGCGGCGTGAAGCATCGGTGAAGAAAAGCGCCCGGGGCCACGGCCGATCCGTCTCACGTCAGCCACGGTTGAGCGTACGGAAAGAGCGTACGGAAATCGGGGCGCCGTGATGCGAACGGGATGATCCGGCTTGGCGAGAGCGCAACCGACGTCACGTCGGCTCGTGATCTGGAATCCGAATGGAATCGGCCAGCACGCCATCGATTGACGGCGCTCGTTCGTACGTCATGTGCGGCTCCGCCGACCGACGGCGAAGTGCCCGCGGCATCGGAGCATGCACGGATTCATTGCTCGTTGCGGCCGTCCCGTCAAGTTTCGTTACGCTGATCATCCGGTCGCGGCTGCTGTCGTCGACTCGCGCACGACGAGTTCGGGCGTGCCGATGATATGGACGGCCGCAGTCGGTTCGATGCCGTCGATCATGTCGAGCGTCAGCGCGATCGCCCGCGCGGCGATCTGCGCCATCGGGAACCGCACCGTCGTCAGCGCGGGGCGGAACTGGTGGGCGAGCTGGATATCGGTCATGCCGACCACCGACAGGTCGGCCGGCACGCGCAGGCCGAGATCGGCCGCCGCCTGCATCGCGCCGATCGCCATCAGGTCGTTGGTCGCAAACAGCGCGGTGAGGCCGGGCTTCGCGCGCAGCAGCGCGGCGGCCGCTTCGTAGCCGCCCTCGATCGAGTCATGCGCCGCCACGGTCGTCAGCGCGTCGGCCGGATGGCCGCGTGCCGCGAGTTCGTCCGCGAAGCCGCGCAGCCGCACCGACTGCGAGCCGCCCGAGCCCTTGCCGACGAGCGCGCCGAACACCCGATGCCGCAGCCCCGACAGGTGCGCGGCGGCCAGCGCGCCGGCTGCCGCGAAATCGACGGTCACACACGGCAGCGTGCGCGACGCATGCACGTGCTCCCACATGCACAGCACGATCGACGTGCCATGGCGCGCGATGTCGGCGAGTTCGGCTTCCGCGAGATCGGTGTTCATCACGATCGCGCCGGCCGCGAGCCCCGCGATCCGCTCGAGGTAATTGCGCGTGATCGCCGGATCGTCGTCGGTATTGGACACCAGCAAGTAGTGGCCGCGCTTGCGCGCCTCGCGTTCGGTGCCCAGCACGAACTCCGGGTAGAACGGGTTCGTGATGTTCGACAGCATCAGCGCGAGCGTCGACGTGCGGCCCTCGGCCAGCGCCCGCGCGGTCAGGTTCGGCCGATAGCCGAGTTCGCGGATCGCCGCCATCACGCGTTCGACCGTCGAGGGCTTGACCTTCTGCGGATTGCGCAACACGTTCGAGACGGTCGCCGCGGTGACGTTCGCGCGCTGCGCGACTTGTGCGAGCGTTACCATGCGCGGCCTCCGGCGGGACGGACGGCGCGGTGCGGAACAGGCGAAGCGGGGGAGTGTCTGCTCATATTCTGGGAGTGTGTCCCACAAGTTGCACAGGGACAGGCGATACGCTAATTTCTCGACACAACAGAGGAAGGAGACGACATGGTACGGCGAACCGGGCGAACTGCGCCACCGAAATTTAAGCGGTTAAATTATTCGATCCGAAGCGCCTGACCACGAGAGGAGAGCGCGATGACCGCCATTTCATTGAAGGACGTTTCGAAGCGCTACGGTGACCATGCGCCGGTGCTGCGCGACGTGAACCTCGAGATCGCGTCGCACGAGTTCTGCGTGTTTCTCGGCCCGTCGGGCTGCGGCAAATCCACGCTGCTGCGGATGATCGCCGGGCTCGAGGACGTGACCGAAGGCGAACTGCGGATCGGCGGTGCGCGGATGAACGACACGCCGCCGGCCGAGCGTGGCGTCGCGATGGTGTTCCAGAGCTATGCGCTGTTTCCGCACATGACCGTGTTCGACAACATCGGTTTCGGGCTGCGGATCGCCGGCACGCCGAAGGACGAGATCCGGCGCCGCGTGACCGAGGCCGCGCGCGTGCTGCAGCTCGATGCGCTGCTCGGCCGCAAGCCGAAGGCACTGTCGGGCGGCCAGCGGCAGCGCGTCGCGATCGGCCGCGCGATCGTGCGCGAGCCGCGCGTGTTCCTGTTCGACGAGCCGCTGTCGAATCTCGACGCAACGCTGCGCGGCCAGACGCGCGTCGAGATCGCCCGCCTGCATGCGCGCTTCACGCAATCGAGCTCCGTCTACGTGACGCACGACCAGCTCGAGGCGATGACGCTGGCCGACCGGATCGTGCTGCTGCACGCGGGCGACGACGTCGCGCGCTTCGGCAGCATTGCGCAGGCCGGTGCGCCGCTCGAGCTGTATCACCGGCCGGCCAACCGCTTCGTCTCGGGTTTCATCGGTTCGCCGCGAATGAACTTCCTGCCGGCCGTCGTCGAAGCGGGCGATGTGCAGGGCTGCCGGCTGCGCCTGGAAGGTACCGGCGAAACGCTGACGCTGCGCGATCGTCCGTTGCCGCAGCACGTTGGCAGCGGTGCGCGCGTGACGCTCGGGATGCGTCCCGAGCATCTGACGCTCGCCGCGTCGGGCGATGCCGACCTGCCCGCGATCGTGCGCGACATTGCGCTCGTCGAGCAGCTCGGCGAGGCCGCCTACGTGCATCTCGACCAGCCCGGCGGCGTGCCGCTGCTCGCGAAGCTGCCGGGCCAGGCCACGCTGCGGCGCGGCGAGCGCCATGCGTTTCACGTGTCGCCGTCGTGCTGTCACCTGTTCGACGAGGCCGGCATCGCGTTGCCGGCCGTTCACGCCGAAGCGGCGTTCGCGTAGCGGCGCAATGCCGGCCCGCCGCGCGACGCGGCACCCATTACACCTATACCAGGAGACAACGATGAGACTTCGAGCGAGCCGACTGCTGCTTGCCCTGACGACTGCCGCCGCGTTTGCCGCGGGCACGGCCGACGCAGGCACGCTAAAGGTGAACGTCGCCGCGCGCGGCAACCAGCGTGCGACGTGGCAAGCGGTGTTCGACCAGTTCCACAAGGCGAATCCGGATATCGACCTGAAGGTCAGCTACGTGGGGGAGGAGGCGTACAAGGTGCAGATGTCGGGCTGGCTCGCGACCGATCCGCCCGACGTGCTGAGCTGGAACAACGGCGAGCGGCTCGCGTATTTCGCGAAGCGCGGGCTGATCGAGGACCTGAGCGTGGACTGGCAGAAGAACGGCTGGAACGATACGTATGCGGCCGTGAAGCAATCGTCGACCTACGGCGGCAAGCTCTACAGCTTGCCGCTCGGCTACGACGCGTATGGGCTGTTCTACCGCAAGGACCTGTTCGACAAGGCCGGCATTCACGCCGAGCCGGCCGACTGGGCACAGTTTCTCGAGGCGTGCCGCAAGCTGAAGGCGGCCGGCATCGCACCGATCGCGGTGGGCGCGCGCGATGCGTGGACGCTGGCCGCGTGGTTCGACTACCTCGACCTGCGGATCAACGGCTACGCGTTCCACCAGAAGCTGATGGCCGGCGACGTCGCGTATACCGATCCGCGCGTGCGGGCCGTGTACGCGGCCTGGAAGAAGCTGATCGACGACAAGGACTTCATCGACAACGCGCTGTCCTACGACGTCGATTCGCTGAGTCCGTTGATCGTCAACGGTCAGGCCGCGATGACGCTGATGGGCACCTGGTATTCGGCGGGCCTGCTGAGCGCGGCGCGCAACCCGATCGGTTTCTTCCGCTTCCCGGTGATCGACGCGTCGGTGCCGCTTGCCGAGGACGGCCCGGTCAATGTGCTGATCGTCCCCGCGAAGGCGCACAACAAGGCCGATGCGCGACGCTTCCTCGCGTTCATGGGGCAACCGGCGGTCAGCGGCGAGTTCGCAAAGGGAATGGGGCAACTGCCGTCGAACAACAAGGCGCCGGAGCCGCAGGACCCGATCTCGAAGATCGGCTTCCATACGCTCGCGACGACGCCGGGCGGCATCGCGCAGTTCTACGACCGCGACATGACGAAGGAAATGGCGGACGAGGGGATGAAGGCGATGCAACAGTTCCTGTCCGACCCGACGCAGCTCGATGCGATCCTGCAGCGCCTCGAGCAGACCCGCAAGCGCATCTACCGGAAGTAACGCGCGGCGCAACCGGGCCGGCCATGCCGGTCCGGCGCTGCGTCTCGTCATGTCCGTTGCGTTCGTTTCGTTCGTCTCGTCGAAGGTCACCTCATGTCAACCAGCCTGTCCGAAAGCGCGGTGCGCCGCGAAGCCGGCCCGCAGCGGCATGCGCGCGCGTCGCTCGCGCGCCGGCGTAACCGCGCGGCCCTGCTGTTCGTGTTGCCCGGGTTCGCGCTGTTCACCGTGTTCGTGCTGTATCCGATCGTCAGCAGCATCTGGCTGAGCTTCCATCACTGGGACGGGATGACGCCGATGACGTACGCCGGGCTCGACAACTATCGCGAGCTGCTGCAGTCCGATACGTTCTACGTCGCGCTGAAGAACAACGTGCTGTGGCTCGTGCTGTTCCTCGCCGCGCCGCCGCTCGGCCTCGCGCTCGCGCTGTACCTGAACCAGAACGTGTTCGGGATCCGGCTCGTGAAGTCGCTGTTCTTCGCGCCGTTCGTGTTGCCGGGCGTCGTGGTCGGCCTGGTGTTCTCGTGGTTCTACGACCCGACGTTCGGGCTGCTGAAGCTGATCGTCGGGCACGGCATCCCGGTACTCGGCGATCCGCGCTATGCGACCTACGGCGTGATCGTCGCCGCGCTGTGGCCGCAGATTCCGTTCTGCATGATCCTCTACCTGACCGGGCTCACCGGCATCAACGGCGAGATCGTCGAGGCGGCACGGATGGAGGGTGCGCGCGGCTTCACGCTGCTGTGGCACGTGATCCTGCCGCAGTTGCGGCCCGCGACCTTCATGGCCGTGGTGCTGACCGTGATAGGCGCACTGCGCAGCTTCGACCTGATCTCCGTGATGACGGGCGGCGGCCCGTTCGACAGCTCGACCGTGCTCGCGTACTTCATGGTCGACCAGGCGATCAAGTATTACCGCGAAGGCTATTCGGCCGCGATCGCAGTCGTGCTGTTCGCGATCATGCTCGTCTATATCGTGTGGCAACTGCGCAAGCTGGTGCGCGTCGAATCTTAGGGTCTGTTTACATATGGAACGCACATGCGAATGCCCGAAATCGCTCGCAGGGCAAGAAGTGAGGAGCGCCGTTTGGCCGCGCCAAACGCCCCGAAGGAAGTCCCCTTGGGGGACAAGCGACGAACGACGCCGCCATGTGGGCGATTTCGGGCATTCCCCTGACATGAGTTTTTTAATTTGGGGTTGCCACGAGAACGGCCGCTCGCCGCGTTGCGCTCCTTGCGAATACGTCAGTATTCGCGGCGTCGCGCGCCTCGCGAGCGGCCGTTCTCGTGGCAACGCATGCGCGTTCC
>JAIRVP010000038.1 GCA_031253835.1 Burkholderia sp.
TTCGTCGTGCTCAGGCCGGTGGACAGCGAACCGATGCCCGTCGAGGTCGACGTCGACAGCGAGTTGACGTTGCTGTTCGTCGTGCTGAGGCCTGTCGACAGCGAGTTGATCGCGGTCGACGTCGACGTGGACAGCGAGGCTACGTTGCTGTTCGTCGCGCTCAGGCCGGTCGACAGCGACGCGACGTTCGACGCGACGGACGTCGACAGCGAGTTGACCGCGTTGTTCGTCGCGTTGAGCTGGCTGCCATTGATCGCGTCCGTGCTCGTGGCCGAAACACGGCCCGCAGCGACGTTCGCAATCTGGCGTTCCGCGCCCGGCGCGCCGACACTGACCACACCCACCGGCGACGTACCGAAGAGCGGGTACGTGATGCCGCCAACCGTCATGCTCGACACACCGACAGCGTTACCCGTGACCGAGTTCGCACCGAGCGCGATCGAGTTGGCGACGTTGGCCAGTGCGTTCGAGCCGATGGCGAGCGAATCGGCGGCGCTCGCCGTTGCACTCGAGCCGTAGGCCTGCGCGCCGACGGCACCTGCCGCGGCCTTGTTGCCGAGTGCGATCGTGTTGTCCGCGGTGGCCTGGTTCGAGCTGCCGAGTGCGAGCGCGCTGGCGCCTTTTGCCGTGTTCGCGTTGCCGAGCGCCACTGCGCCGTTGCCGGTCGCCGTGTCGTTCGCGCCCATCGCCACCGCACCGGTGCCCGTCGCGATGCTCGGGTCGCCGATCGCGACCGCGCCGTCGCCGGACGCCGTGTTGCCGGAACCGATCGACACCGCCTTGCCGCCCGTTGCCGATGCGTTCTGGCCGATCGCGACCGCGCCTGCCGTCTGCGCGTTCGAGCCGTCGCCGACTGCCACGCTGCTGGCGCCAGCCGCGCTGGCGTTCACGCCGGCTGCGAGGGCGTTGGTGCCCGTTGCGCCGTCGTTGCTGTAGTTGGCTTGCTGCACGCCGTTGTCATTGACGCTGTAATAGTGCGTCTTCGCGGCATTGATTGCCGTCGAAGTCGACGTGGACAGCGACGACACCGAGCTGTTCGTGCTGCTCAGGCCAGTCGACAGCGAGCCGATGCCGGTCGACGCGGAGGTCGACAGCGACACGATCGTGCTGTTCGTGCTGCTCAGGCCGGTGGACAGCGAGCTGAGTCCGGTCGAAGCCGACGTGGACAGCGACGTGATTGAACTGTTGGCCGAGGACAGGCCTGTCGAGGCCGACGTGGACAGCGACGAAATGGCGCTGGTCGCACTGCCGACCTGTTGAGCGACCGAATAAAGCTGGCTACCGTTGATCGCGTCAGTACTGGTCGAGGTCACCTGGCCAGCGGCGATGTTCGTGATTTGTCGCTCGTTTCCAGCGCTACCGACGCTAACGGTGCCGACCGGCGCGATCCCTGCGAATCCGCCGAACGTCACGCCGTTGACGGTCGCACTGCTCGTGGGATTGGCTGCACCGGTCTGCGATTTGGCGCCGAGCGCGACGGAGTTGTTCGTGCCGGCGACAGCCCCGGGGCCGATGGCGACGGCGTCGGTGCCGGTCGCGGTGCTGTCGGGGCCCGTCGAGTTCGCGTGGAAGTACTTGATGCCCTGGCTGTTGATGTTGTCGATCGCCGAGCCGACGCTGTTGGCGGTGGTCGTCGTGCCGTCCGCCTTGTAGGTCGTATATGCCGGAGCGGAGACGGTCCCGGTCGTCGGGTTGTATGTGGCCCCGCCGCCGAGCGCCGATGCCGCGCTGGTGCCGAGGTTGTTCATCTTGGTCGTGACCGTGCTCAGGCCGGTCGACAGCGAACCGATGCCGGTCGAGGTCGACGTCGACAGCGACGTGATCGAGCTGTTCGCCGAGGACAGACCCGTCGAGGTCGATGTCGACAACGACATGATCGAACTGTTCGCCGAGGACAACCCCGTCGAGGTCGACGTCGACAGCGACGTGATCGAGCTGTTCGCCGAGGACAGACCCGTCGAGGTCGACGTCGACAGCGACGTGATCGAGCTGTTCGCCGAGGACAACCCCGTCGAGGTCGACGTCGACAGCGACGTGCTCGAACTGTTCGCCGAGGACAGACCCGTCGAGGTCGACGTCGACAACGACGTGATCGAACTGTTCGCCGAGGACAACCCCGTCGAGGTCGACGTCGACAGCGACGTGATCGAACTGTTCGCCGACGACAGGCCCGTCGAGGTCGACGTCGACAGCGACGTGATCGAGCTGTTCGCCGAGGACAGACCCGTCGAGGTCGACGTCGACAGCGACTTGATCGAACTGTTCGCCGAGGACAATCCCGTCGAGGTCGACGTCGACAGCGACGAAATCGAGCTGTTCGCGGACGACAGACCGGTCGACGCCGATGTCGACAGGCTCGCGATGCTCGACGTCGTCGTGCTCGCGACCGAATAAAGCTGGCTGCCGTTGATGGCGTCGGTGCTGGTCTGGCTGACGAGGCCAGCCGCGACGTTCTGGATGCGGCGTTCCAGCCCTGCGTTCCCGACGCTGACGACACCGCCCGCCGAGGTGGAACCCGCGAAGTTGCCGAATGTCTGACCGCCAATCGTCGCATTGCCGACGGTGGTGGTGCCGCCGGACGTCGAAGTCGATATGCTGCTCGTCAACGACATGTACCCGAGCGCGACCGAATTCACAACGTTCGCAACTGAACCACCGCCGATTGCGACTGCGTAGCCACTCGAGGCGACCGCCGCGCCTACACCGCTGCCAAGGGGGGCACTACCGATCGCGACCGAACCATTCCCGGTCGCGTTCGCAGCGGCCCCAAGTGCCGTAGCAGCATCCCCTGTGCCTTTCGCATTGCTGCCAAGTGCGACACTGTTCTCCCCGCTTGCTAGCGTAGGCCCCGTGGTGTTCGCCGTACCAATCGCAATCGAATTCGTTCCTGATGCAGTGGGCTGGTAAGTGCCACTCCCCCCCGACCCGATAGCAATGGAGCTTGCTCCACCGGTCGTGCCCCCACCTGCCGAGTACTGGGCGTGCGCCAAATCATTAACCACGGTGCCGGCGATAAGCACCCCTACGGCAATTACGCGGACAACGACCGATTTATTGGATTTTCCTCGCGCAGTCGATATTTCCGATGCCGCGACCCACGCACCAATTGCCTCATTCCAAATACTGCGATATACACGATTCATTTTCGCCCTTTCTCGCAATCAAGAATATCAAATAGACAATCGACCGCGCAAATTATTAAATTCAAGCCAATTAGTTTTTAGATGCCATAAAATTCAAGACAACCTAAAAACACTCAATTCGCCAAGAAAAACCGGCAGCACACCGAATAAAAATTTAATTATTTAAATAGCCTTCCGGGTACTTCTCACAGTACACATTCACCTATCGCAGCCAGCGCCGACGCTCTTCTCGATCACGACGACTCCATAGCCGCTCACGGCACCGCTCCAATTTCCGATGCCTCAACCACCCACAAGGAATCACTCGGCAAAAAGGTTCCTTTGGAGGCATTCTTCGTTCTGAAGGAGCGCTGCCCTGTAAGTGATTGTTTCGTCAATGAAAGTTGGCAGGTCGCGCGAGGCATGGGAGGGCGGCAAAAAGGAACCCTTTTGTCTAGTAGAATTTGTGTAACTTCACACACCTTGACAATGTGAAAAATCCGCAGAAGCCGATTTGCCCCTATAGCGACGAGCCTGTGGTCGGCCTGACTCCAGAAAACCGGCAGCGGTTTTTCAAGGACACCTTCGGCACGAAGGCAGCGCCTGGATCACCCGTACACACAGCACGCGGGACAAAAGAATCAACCTTTGCATGCTCGCCGCGCCTGTTTGGCGGGCCATTCTTCGGAGGAGTCGGATGTTAATCGGGTACGCCAGAGTGTCGACAGATGAACAACATCTCGATCTTCAGGTCGACGCACTTCGAAACGCCGGTTGCGGCGAGATCTTCATCGATCAGGGGATTTCCGGGACCAAGTTTTCGCGGCCTGGCCTCGATTCGGCGCTGGGCCGGCTTTCCCCCGGAGATTGCCTCATGGTGTGGCGGCTGGATCGTCTCGGCCGCTCTTTGGGAAAGTTGATAGATCTCGTCAGTGATCTTGAGGAGCGCGGGATTGAGTTTGAATCCCTGACCGAATCCATCAACACCAAGTCGTCCAGCGGACTACTGGTATTTCACATGATGGCGGCACTGGCCCAGTTTGAAAGAAATCTGATTAGCGAGCGAACACGCGCCGGCATGGCAGCCGCACGCGCGCGCGGTATTTCGTTAGGGAGAAAGCCGGCATTAAACAAGGAGCAGCGCATACTGGCGCTAGAGTTACTTCAGAACAAATCAATTTCCGAAGTAGCATCCTATTTTGACGTAAATCCAAGAACAGTAAAAAGAATCATAAGCAGGTGATTTTAAAATAACCTACCCGAAAATTTATTCATAAGTTATTGCATCGCCACCCTATGAATCCGACTGATTTTCACGCGACATATAACGCCCCAGAGTCCTATAGTCAATATTCATGATCTTTGCAACCTCCGCTTTGCTGTGCTTCTCCAGCAATTCGAACATTCGAACCCGTTGCTCTGCATCGAGCACACGTGGCCGTCCAAGCCGCTTCCCCCTACTTCTGGCACTGGCAAGCCCGGCACGCGTTCTTTCACTTATCAGCGCCCTTTCAAATTCAGCCAGAGCCGCGATCAAATGAAATGTAAACCGCCCCACCGGAGAGCCGGTATCGATGCTTTCCGTCAGGGATACAAAATGAACCTTGGCCTCCCGAAAGCTGTTTATTAGCGATATCAGATTGATTAGGGAGCGGCCCAGTCTATCCAGTCGCCACACAACAATCGTTGTTCCCGCAACCGCTGCCTCAAGAGCGTGATTCAATCCGGGCCTTTGAAAGCTAGCGCCAGAAATACCCTGATCGGAGAAAATAACGTCGCATCCGTATGCTTGCAGAGCATCGATTTGCATGTCCAGGTGCTGCTCATCGCTTGACACTCGGGCATAGCCGATTTTCATGCCTCACTCCTCTTGAGGACTGTAGTGGATTTCTTGCGCATCAATTTATTTCACAAAACAAATGTAATAAAACCAAAATTTTACGACCACGTACCGAAATCGAATTTCCGGTTCCGCCAGAACGCCACCAGTCGCCCCCTCTTCGGAACCAGCGCCGCACTTCCTCATATCAAACACGATGCGTGCATTGCTGCCGCAATACCCCCTGGAGAAGGGTTCGACTGACAAAGGCCGCCCCACCTCCCATTGCTCGAATCTTGTAAATCGAACCGGCCGCGCGTCGCGTTCTCGCAACGAATGTGCGTGCCGACGGCACCGTCTTGTGCCACAAGCCGCACATGGAATCGCAGATATCGGTTATTTTTTATTAATATGGAATGCAAACTAATACATCAAATGCACCATTCCAATTCCGTTTATTTACACACATCACTTCATAAATACCGTTCGGAGTTCTTAACTTTACAGCCAGCACCCCTTCCCGAGCACTGGATTAACGACGCGGATATTCTCTAAAGCGAACCAGCTGCCGACTGATTCGCGGTCGCCGCGACGCACCTGAAAACCATACGCGCGCCATCGGTATGCCTGGATGACGGAAGTCACGACTATTCCTGATACTTCTGCTGCTCCCTCAGCGCGTTGACGACAACCTCTGCTGACTCGAGCACGTGTTGCTCGATCAATCCACATGCGCGCTCGACGTCGCGGTCGCGGATAGCATCGAGGATCTGTCGATGCTCCCGTTGCGACTGGGGATCCCAATTTGTGCTCCCAGCGGTTGCATACATATAACGCAGACGGGCCACATGCAATTCATCAATCGCGCGCAGCAACCTCGGCATGCCACATGGCCGCGACACCGCTTCGTGAAATGCGCGGTTGCAACTCTCCCAAGTCTCTATATTCGTGGCGTGACTGGCTTGCTCGATTGCAGCTATCGCGTTATCGATATCATTTTCCGAGATCAGCGGGACCGCCACGCGCATCGCGAGCGTTTCCAATGCCGCGCGCATTTTCGTGATCTCTATGATGGACGCCTCGTCAAGATGTACGACTTTGACGCCCTTGCGAGGTTCGCTGAGCACCAGCCCTTGAGATTCAAGTCGACGGAATGCTTCGCGTACAGGCACATGACTTATATTGAACTCGCTGGCAAACGCATCCTGTCTCAACCATTCGCCCGGCTTTAACACGCCTTTGACAATACGATCGGCCAATATCCGTGTAATCCTGTCCTGCAATGTCATATCTGTTAGTGTATTCATACGAAATTCGCTCGACGGAAGTCAAGTCATCGTTTCAATATTCTTGAAAAGAGGATCGCACACGGCTTCGACAGCATGCTTGAATGTGCCGTCGATCACCATCGCCCTTACTGCTTCCAAATCGTCATGTACCCATCTGTCGTCGCCGAGTGTCGCGGGTACCTTCTTCCGAAGCGCCTGAAGAGCTGCGGCGGTGCCGCGTCCAAGCCTATGTTCCTTGAGGTGCGGCTCCGACAAATCGAGTGCCTGCGCGGCCACTAGAAACTCGGCCGCGACGATCGCTTGCGTATTCTCAACGACTGTCCGGGAGCGACGCGCGGCAAAGCAGGAGTTGCTGACATGATCTTCGGTATTGCCCTTTGCCGGCAGACTGATTGTGCTGGCAGGACTGCATAGTCCCACATTCTCGAGAACCAGACCCGTACCCATGCTTTGAATGACCGAAAAGCCAGTGTTGATGCCCGGACGCTCCGCAATCAGGTTGGTTGGCAATCCATAGTTACATGCGGCATCGATGAGCCGCGCGGTACGCCTGTCACAGATCGCACCGAGGTCGGTTACGGCGAGAGCCAGAAGATCCATGGCTTGCGCGATATATTGCCCATGAAAATGCCCGCAAGAGACCACGTCGTATCCGCCGCTCTGATCGGAAAATATCAGAGGATTGTCGGTTGCACTGTTCAATTCGACGCTTAGGATGCCATCGATGTAGTCGAGCGCGTCCAGTACGGGACCGTAAACCTGCGGCGCACAGCGCAAGGAATATGCATCCTGGATGCGGGGCTCGATCATGGATGCGTCCGCGCCGGCATCCAGCCGGACCTGGCGCGCTGCCTCTGTGCAACGACCGCTGCCGGAGACGATAGTGCGAACTGCTGCGGCAATTTGGCGTTGCCCACGATGTGGCCGAGCCAACATCGCACGGTCCTCGAAGCAGGCCAATTCACCGCGTAAAGCCTCAAGCGTCATGACAAGCGAAATGGTCGCATCGGTCAATAGTGCCCGCGCGTCGCGCGCCGCCAGCACCGCATAAGCCAACGATGCAGTGGCGCCATTGATCAGCGCCGTGGCGTCTTTGGCTTGCACATCCATGGTTGGGGGCAACCCCGCACGCTCAAAAGCGACTGGAGCCGGCACGACGCCGCCCTGAAACACGACCCGGCTCTCGGCCATGCCCATGAGCGCGGCCGTCATTATGGCAAGTGGCGCCAGATCGCCGCTCGCCCCCACACTGCCTTTGGCCGCGATGACGGGGACGATGCCGTGATTGAGCATCTCCAGCAACCTGTCGACAATCGCGACCCGCACACCCGAATGGTTGCCGGCAAAGGCGTTGGCTCTTATTGCCATCATGGCCCGGACGACTTCGGACGGCATGGACTCCCCGGTGCTTGCAGAGTGCGAGCGCACCAGATTCCGCTGAAAGACCGCAATCTCTTCACTTCCAATCCGTCGATTCTTGAGACTTCCGACCCCCGTATTGAATGCATACATCAAGGGGGCGGAATCGTTGAGCCACGTCTCCTCGATATAGTCTCGCGTTGCCTGCAGCGCCGTGCGTGATTCGGATGCCAACTCGACCCGGGCGCATCCACGCGAGATCGCGATCACGGCGTCGGGGGTAAGCGCGGCGCCGTTGAGTGTAATCGTCTGCTGTCGCATGGATTCCTCCGTCAAGTTTCGATAGATAATAGATTATCTATGATTTGTGTCAAGAACGGAGTGAGCACTGCGTCCCTCAAGACGCGTTCCTTTGCGGCAAGGGCTCGGTGATCTCAATCACGATGAAAACAACGGGGGCCGAAAGCGCTGCAAGAAGAGGTGCCGGCGCCTACGATGCAATCGCGCTCTACCAGGACGATGCCGCGGAGCGCTTCACCGACCTGTTAGGCTTTCCCGCCGGTCAGGGGAGCCGCTCCGGCCCCCGAAATTCTGCCGTCGTCCGGAAGCGCCCCCTACGCGCACGCCGCGCCACGCGCGGGCAGGTCGACGACCGATTGCATGAACCGCTGATCGACCGTTGCGGCGATGCGCTGGGCCGTTTCGTACAACGCCGCGCCGATCTGCCTGACCGACAGTGCGCCCGCTTCACCCGATTGCGCCAGGTACGGGCACGCGAGGATCGCGATGGCCGATCCCGACTTGTCGATGATCGGCGTCGCGATATCGGTGATGCCGGGGATTCGCTCGTTGGGGCGGCAGAGATAGCCGTCGACCAGATGGGAGGGCACCCCTTCATCGCCGGGCGGCAGGTTGCGCGACCCGACATCGTGCCCGTCGGCGCGCGACAACCGGGCACGCACGTCGTCGTCCTGAAACGCCAGGTACAGCTCGCCCGCCGCGCTGCCGTGCAGCGGCACGCGCGTCCCGACGCGGACCGCGACGTTCCATTCCGTTTCGGCGCCGGCCGTTGCGATGACGATCATCGTGTCGCCGTCGAATACCGCCAGGTAGCACGACTGGACCGTCTGCAATGCGAACTGTTGCAGCAGCGGCGTGACGAGCGCGCCCAGCGATCGGGTGGGCGCATGATGCTGCCCGAGAAAGTAGAGCTTCATGGTCAGCGCGTACCGGTCGTAGCGATCGACCCGGTAGATGTAACCGCGGTCCTCGAGCACCTGCATCATCCGGTACAGCTCGCTTCGGCTGCGCTTCAACGCGCGGCAGATGTCCGCCTGCGCCATGCCGTACTGGCGATCGATGAGCAGCTCGAGGATATCGAGGCCCTTCTCCAGCGCCGGGGCGCGATAGCTGGTCTTCTTCTTGAGTCCCGGGCTGTCGGGAGGATCGACCGGGTCCGTGTCGGGATTCCGCATATGCCACATTGCCTCTGGAATTCAGCTCATTCACGCCACGCCGGCATGACCTGCGTCGCATCCGCACGCCTGCGCCGACCGGCCGTCAACTTGCCTCCGGCCACCACGGCTGCGGTGTTTCCCGGATCAGGTAGTCGTCGAGGTTCTTGCCGGCCAGCCACCGGGGACGTGCGCCCTTCCCCGACCATGAGCGGCCCGTGTTCGGGTCGTAGTATTTCGCCGGTGCCTTCTGTTGCCGCGCCTTGATGAAGCCCGCCGCACGCAGCAGTTCGATTTCGGTGATGCTGAACTGCCGGACGTGCTCGGCAATCTCCTTGAGCCGGGCCTGCTTCTCCTTCTGCCGGACTTCTTCGACGATCAGGTTCAGTTGACCCAGTTGCTGTTGCAGTTCGCGAATGGTGGGACTTTTCATGTGACTCGTTCAGGAGAGGCTCGACCGGTTGCCGTTCGACCGCGCGCGACACGGCGCGGCGTCGAATGCGGGAAAAAAGGCGGAACACCCGCTCACGACGGCTGGATCGCCTGGATCACGCCGCGCAGATTCCTGCATGACGCCTCCTTGACGCGCGGCAGCGCCGCATGCACCTGGTCGCGCAGTTGCGGAAGCTCCGACACAAAACGGTCGAGCACCGCCGCCAGGCGCGTGGCGCGCATCGCTTCGTCGGGTTTCAACAGGAAGGTGTCCGGCAGTCCGAAATGACTGAACAGCCCCTGGAACTTGTCCTGGTAGGTCAGCGCCGCGACAGGCACGCCCATGCCCAGGCTGGCGATCGCGAGGTGCATGCGGCCGGTCACCACGCCGTCGACCTGCCCCGAGATGGCCTTCAGCTCGGCCGCCGACATGCGGGCGCGCGGGTAGCACAGCCGGTCGCTCATCGTCGCGGCCAATGCATCGTGCAGCGGCTCGAGACAGGTATCGTCGCCGTCGCGGCCGCGATAGTCGTGAGACAGCAGGACGATGCTGACGCGATGCCGCGCCGCGAGCCCGAGCAGCGCCTCCTGCGCCGACGCGACGAGCGCGGCGATATCCGCGTCGCTGGCCTGGCGGATCAGCATCGGGTGCAGGTTGAATGCGATCACGACATCGCCGGCCGCGCGCCGCGACTCGACCCACGACGCCGTGCGCCTGACGCACTCCGACGCGTCGTCCGGCTGAAGCATGAACGCGGAATCCGCGACGAGCTCCGCGGGCGCCGAACTGAAACGCCTGAATCGGTCGAGCGACACGCCGTCGCGGACATTGACCAGCAGCCGCGCGTCGATTTGATCGAATGCATGCCTCAGTTGCCGGTACGGCCGGCGGTTGAAGCTGAAGCCGAGAATCGTGCCGGCCACGCCGCGCCTGACCAGCAGGTCGGCCGTTGCCAGCAACCGCAGCGACGTCATCGGCGAATAGTAGCCGTCCATCACGTCGGCGCCGATGACGACCACCGCGCTCGGCCGCAATGCGGCCAGCCGTTCGACGGTGTCCATCAGGCGCCACGGCTCGCGCCATGCGTCGACCGCCTGAAAGCCGAGCCGGGTCGCGGCGTCCGCCGCCTCCGGCGTGGCCGTGACGACCGACACCTTCAACGCGCCATTGGCAACGCGCAACCGCTCGACGACCGCGCGCAGCATCGCCTCGTCGCCCTTCGAACCGACCAGCGTCCACGGATCGCACGGCAGGACCAGCAGATGGGCACCGGGCGCTGCAGCGTCGTCCGCGGCACGCCGTGCGGCCTCGCGACGCCATTGCATGGTCAGTCGCGTGACATACAGCCACACGCGCAGCCGCTGCTTCAGGTCGGCCAGTTTCGACATGTTCGATTCCCCAGTGTGATTCGATGATTTCGGTGGATGCATCCGTCACGCGTGCGCCGCAACCGGCCGCCGCCGGAGCGTCTCGCGCAGGACGCCCAGCTGCGTTTCGTGCCAGGCCAGCGCGGCATCGCGCGCGGCCGCTCCCTGTGCGACACGCTGCGCGCGGTCCGTCGCGAGCCGGACGACTGCATCCGAAAAGCCCTGCGGATCGCCGTCCCGCACGACGGTCACGCCGCGCAGGTCATGTTCGCCGAGGCCGCGCGCGCCGGTCCGCGTGCTGACGATCGGCACGCCGAGCGCCATGCTCTCGAGCAGCTTGATGTTGATGCCGGTGCCGAGCAGCATCGGATTGATCGATATCGGCGCACTCGCGAACGCGTCGCCCAGCTCGGCGACGATGCCGCGCTTGACGATGTGCGGCCCGTCCGGCACGGCCGCGGCAATCGTGCCGGCGAGATGCAGGCGAAACGCCGGCAGCCGCGCCACGACATGCGGCAGGATCTCATCGACGAAGTACTTCACGGCATCGCGGTTCGGCTGGTTGTCGCTGCCGAGGAAGGTCGCGTCCGCATGCCCGGCGCAGTCCACCTGCGGCGGAAACGCCAGCAGGTGACTCAGGACCGCGACCGACGGCGTGTCGCCGCCACCGAGGCGCGCCGCCAGCACGTCGCCTTCCTCGGCCTGGATGGCCAGCGCGACGTGCGCACGGCGCAATCCGTCGCATTCCCGCTCCGGCGGAATCGAAAACATGTAGCGCTTCGCGCCGGGGCGGCCGATGAACGGCACGTGCCGGTCCGCGAAGATGTCGTGGGTGTCGACGACCTTCACGACCGTATCGGGAAACGCATCGAGCGCACGCGAATAGAACACGTACTCGACGAACACGGCATCGAATGCGTGGCGGTGCTGCAGCGCGCGCAACTGCGCGGAGAAGCTGTCGCTGAACAGTTCGTCGAGCCCCGTGTAATACGCATGCCGGCTGCCGGCCGCCTTCGCGGCGAGGCGCCGCACGAGCCACGCGCCCCGCTTGAGCCGATAGCGCGCGAGCGCCACGCCCGCACGACGCAATACCGACACGCGGTCGGCGCCGAACTCGTCGCGATGCGCGTCGAGATCCATGCCGCCCGTCTGGCGCGACTCGAGATAGACGAAGTGCACGTCGCAGCCGAGCGACCTGACCGCCCGCGCGAGATTCAGGACGCGACTGCGGTTGCCGGCATTGACGGGAAACAGCGGAATGGGCGAAACGATGGCGACTTTCATGAGGCGTTTCCTTTGAACGGAACGGGCGGCGGCGTACCGTCCGGCGCGCGGTGACGAATGGCGACGAAGCCCCCCACGCGCACGGACTGCCCGCGCGCGAAGCCGACACCGTGGACATAGACGCCTTTCTCGTGATCGGCGTCGTACGCGAACGGGCCGCCCGGGACGGGCAGCCACCTGAATTGCGCGTCGTCGGGCGTGCGCGCCGGCGTGTCGGTGCGCAGCGTCATCGGCGGGTAGGCGCCGATGCGCACGGCGGCCGCGCCCGCCCCGCCGCCTTCCGGCACGCGCACCGATGCGTAGAGATCCCAGCGCCCGTCGCGCGGCAGCTTGTCGAGCTTGAGCTGGACCGCCCACGCGCCCGAATCGCCGCGCATCGCGATCGCGGCGCCGTCGAGCGAACCCGGGTCGGCCACCAGGTGCGCGCTGTCGTAGAGGTTCACGCGCGACACGTCGATCGCGCGCCAGTCGCCGTCGGCCAGGCCCGCCACGAGCGGCGGCGCGACGACGGGATGCCGGTCGATATCGAGCAATGCGCCCAGTGCCGCGAGATTGCCGCTTTGCCGATACTGACGGATGCCGGCTGCCACGATTGCCGCATGGAGACGCGCGCGGCGCGCGCCGACATCGAGGTCCCAGCCGTCCTTCGCCGCACGCGCCGCGTAGCGGTCGCGCAGGGCCAGGATCACGAAATCGAGCGGCGCGCGTGCCTGGCGCACGCGCGCGCTGCGCACGGCATCGCCGTCGACGGCACGGGCCGCCGCGTCGAAATCGCGTTCGGACTCGCGGACGAAGTCGTACGTGTACATCGACATGCCGACCGGCGTCTGCTCGGCGAGCACGTCGCCGCTCGCGCGCAGCGCCGCATGCATGCGGTCGATGTAGCGCATGACGGCCGGGGCCGCCGCACCGTAATAGGCGTCGCAATACTCGCGGACGAGCGCGCGCGGGTCCGCCGCCGGCGTCCACAGCATCCGCGCGATCAGCCACACGCGCAGGCTCGCGAATTCACCGCCGCGCGATTGCCAGTCGCCTTCCGCGAAGTAGCCGTCGACGTTCGGCAACGTGGCGAGCCACGCGATGCTGCGGCCGACCGGATAGAGATTCGGCGTCGGCTGCAGGTAGCCGCCGAAGTTCACGACGTGATCCCAGACGGTGATGTGCCGCGCGATCGCGTTCCATTGCTTCAGGCCGTCGCGCAGCCGCGCGTTGCGGTCGTCGTTCAGTGCGACGCTGTAGTCGACCTGGATCGTCATCGGATACACGCGAACGTGATCCGGAACCTGCATGCCGTCCGGCGGCGCGAAGCCCCAGTGATAGGCCGGCATCGCGAAGCGCGCGCCGGGCACCGCGCTCCGCACCTGCGCCGACACGTCCCGCACCATGTCGAGAAACGCCGCCGACAGCGCGCCGCCGTGCGCATCGGCAAACGCGCGGCTGGCCGCGTCCGGATCCCAGCCCCAGTCCATGTCGCGGATGCCGAACCAGATGCGATCCGGATCGGGAAGGCGCTTCAGGCGCTGCACGATCTCGGCGGCCAGGGTGGCGCGAACGTCGGCCGACATCATCGCGAGTTGCCCGCCTGCAAACCAGGACGGGTGGGCGGCCGCGTAGCGGTCGTGCGGCACGAGCGTCCAGAAGTCGGCGTCGCCATCCCGCGCGAGCCAGCTGCGATCCCACATGTCGATCCCGGGCGGGGACGCGCGATACGACGTGCCGTGCGACTCGCCGTTCAGCAGGTTGTGCGCGCGAAACGGCTTGTCCTCGCCTTCCGCGCTCAACACTTCCCGGTACGCGAAGCGCGGCACCTGCCGGACCGGTGCCGCGTCGACGCGCAACACGGCCTGCCGGGGCACGTCGGTCGCGTCGGGCGCGAGCCACTTCACGCCGAGCTTGCGGTCGAGCCACCAGTACGCACCGAACAGCGTGCCGCGCGGGGTGTCGCCCGCGATGACGAGGTCGTTGCCGCTGCGGCAGATGACGAAGCCGTCGCTGCCGAGCCCCGCCGCGTTCGTCGATCCGCATCGCTGCGCCGCGCGCTCGCCGCCGACGACGATGGCTGGCGCCCGGTCCTGGCCGTCGTCCGACACGGCGAACGACGCCCCGCTGATCCGCGACAGGTAGTCGGCAAGCTCGTCCGCGGCATGGCGCGTGACGGCATCCGCCGCACCGGCTCGCACGCCGTAGCGCGCGACGCCGTCCTGCGCGAGCAGCACGGGCTGCGCGCCATCCGCGCCGTGCGCGACCAGTGCGCACAGTGCGGCGGCAGCGGCATGCAGGACGAAGCGATACGGCCGCACGTGCGTCATTGCCGGGCGATCCGCGACACGCCGGGCGGCAGCGACAGCGGCACGTGGAACTTGCGGTAGAACCGCCACAGGCTGCGCAGGTGATGCCGTCCCGCACGCGAGACGGGGCTCGCCGCCGACTGCCGCTGATGCTCGTGCACGAGCGTGACGCCCGGCATGCCGAGCACGCGATAGCCGGCCAGCCAGGTCCGCGCGCACAGATCGACGTCCTCCATGTAGAGGAAATACGATTCGTCCATGCCGCCGAGCGACTCGAACAGGTCGCGGCGCACCACGAACCCCGTACCCATCACCCATTCGGCGTCGAACGGATTGCCGCACGACCACGCATCGATCATCAGATGCTGGTCCATCCGCGCGCGAAAGCGGTCCGAGCGGCCGAGCGCGGTACGGCGCGCCAGGATGTCGAGCCAGCTGTAGAACCGGCGTGCCGAGTACTGGCGCCGGCCATCCGGGTATTGCAGGTCGAGCCCGACGAGCCCCGCTTCCGGGCGTGCGTCGAACAGGTCCAGCACCCTGGCCAGCCCGTTCTCGCTGAAACGCGTATCGGGATTGACCACCAGCACGAAGTCGCGCCGGCAGGCGGCCATGCCGAAGTTCACGCCCGAGCCGAAGCCGCGATTGCATGCGGCATGCAACAGCCTCACGCCGCGCGGCAGCTCGCGTCGCAACCGCGCGTACGAGTCGTCCGGCGACGCATTCTCGACGACGACGATATCGTCGGCGAGCGCGACGCGTAACGACGTCAATGACGCCACGCATCGTATCGTCAGGTCGGGCGTGCCGTAATTGACGACGATGACGCTGATTCTTCCTTCCGTTTCCATCGTGATACCCCGCGCCTTGGTTGATTGTGTCGGCCGGTTTGCCCGGCTCTGTTGGTGGGCGTGCGCGTCATCCCGACGCGCCGACCTGCTCGACGAGCTGCCAGAACCTGCTTGCCGATGTGTCCCAGTCGAACCGGCGGATCTGCTCGCGGCCCCGCGCGACGAGCCCGTCTCGCGATGCGGCCTCCGTGCCGAGCCGGCGCATCGCGACCGCGATGTCGACGACCGACAGCGGATTGACGAGCATCGCGGCGGCCCCCGCCACTTCCGGCATCGCCGACACGCTCGACGTCAGTACCGGCACGTCGGACGCCATGGCCTCGAGGATCGGCAGGCCGAACCCTTCGTACTGCGACACGAACGCGACGAACAGCGCGCCGCGGTACAGCTTCGGCATCGCGTCGTTCGGCAATACCCCCGCGAAGACGAGGCCGTCGGCGCATCGGTGCTGCGCGGCATGCGCAAGCAGCGCCGGATCGGGTTCGCCGGTCAGCATCAGGCGCACGCCGAGCGGCAGCAGCCCGCTCGCGCCGAACGCCTCGATCAGCCGGTGCAGGTTCTTGTAGTTGCGCCGGTTGCCCGGATACAGCACGTACGGAAACGGATGGCCGAGCGTGTCGCGGTTGCGCCGGTACGCCTCGTCGGTGCCGTTGTGGATCACGTGAACGCGCTCCGGCGGCATGCCCGACCAGCGCAGGAATTCGTCGCGCGTGAACTCGGACACGCAGACGATCGCCGTGCAACGCCGGTACAGCGGCCGGAGGACCGTGTCGTAGTAGAAGCGGTGCGCGCGCGTATAGAAGTGGCGATGCGTGAGGTCGTGCACGACGACGACCGACGGAAAGCCGGGCAACGTGGCCGGGACGAACCCGGGATTCCAGAACACCGCGTTGCGGGCCGGCAGCCGCCGCAGCGCCCGGCTCAACGCCAGCGGCGACAACGGGTGCGCGACCCCGCCGCCGACCTGCAGCGGGGCGATGCGCACGGTCGACGGCGCGCGCTCGGCGTAGGCCGCCATCACGTTGTAGATGCCGGTGCCGACCGGCCAGCGCGTGTCGGTGTAGACCGTGAGGGGCGCGCGCCCGGCGCGATCGGTGCGCGCGTCGATGTCCGCCGACGGGGAGAGGATCGTGCTCATCGTTCAGTCCATCCAGCCGAGCAGCCGATGCGACGCGGCGATCCAGTAGTACTTCGCCCGCCGTGGATTGCGGCGCACGCACGACAGCACGCAGCCGGCCACCGGCCGCGCGATCATGTAGAGGACGTACGGGAGCGGATAGCGGTTGATGCGCAGCACATGCCCGAACCCGCGGTTGTAGCGGCGTCCGCGCGCATAGGCCTGCTCGTCGAGCACGGCGAGCGGCTCGGGATGATGGACGCGCAGGTGCGGGTCGTAGTCGATCCGGCAGCCGGCCTGCAACGCGCGGACCAGGAAGTCCACCTCTTCCCCCGCGCCCCAGCGCGAGGTCGCGCCGACGCCCAGGTCGACGTCGAACTGCCCCGCCGCAGTCACGGCGGTCCGGCGCAGGAAGATCGTGTACGACGTCGCGCACACCCACACGCTGAAGCGGTTCACGGTCTGCGCCGACGTCGCCCACCGACCTTGCGACGGCCGGCCCGCGGCGTCGACGCTCATGCCCGTCACGCCGTCGATCATCCGGTCGGCCGACAGGCGCGCGGCGATCGCATGCAGCATCCCGGGCCGATACCAGCAGTCGTCGTCGGGAAAGCCGACCACGTCGCCCGTCACGGCCTTCAGCCCGACGTTCGTCGCGCGCGACTTGCCCTTCTCCGATCGCAGGTGGACGATCGTCAGCCGGTCGCGATACCGGTCGACGATCCGCTCGACGCGGTCGTCCGGATTCTGGTCGACGACGATGACTTCGAGGTCGGCATAGGCCTGCAGCAGCAGCGAATCGAACATGCGCTCGATCTCGTCGCTGCGGCCGAGCGTCGCCATGATGAGGGAGAATTTCATCGAATATGCCCGGACGGGAAAAGGGATCGGGGCCGTGCGGCGCGCGGCTCGGTGCGGGCTTTCCGGCGTGCCGCCCGCGGAACGAAGGCGAACGACGCGAGGTAGCCGATGAACAGGTACGACGTTTCGCTCTGGTGCATCGGGTTGATCAGCGACCAGGCGGCGATCGGCGCCAGCATGGCCATCGCGCGCCGGCCCTGGCCAAGGCCGCCGAAGAACACCGCCCACGCGAGCAGTCCGATCGGGCCGGCGACCAGCACCAGGTCCAGCGGCGCGCAGAAGACGGCGCTCGTTCCCTCGCCGAGCCCGCGCACGGCGACGGCCGAGTGCGAGAAGTAGTGTTCGACGAAGCCGAAGCCGTGACCGATCCAGTCGCGGCCGACCAGCTTGATCGACTCCGTGAACGCAAGCCCGCGCTCCTGCTGCAGGCGGACCTGCAGCTGGTCGCCGGTCAGTTCGCGCGTGAACATGTACAGATAGAACCCGGCCCCGGCGGCCATCGTCAGCACTTTCGCGAAGAAGTAGCCGCGCACCTGGACCAGGATCACGATCGCGCAGGCGATCAGCACCGTCTTCGATTCGCTCAGCAGCGTCACGACCAGTGCGAGCACCACGAACTTCACGACGTCGGGAATGCGGCGCGGCGACTGCAGGAAACACGCGTAGGCGGTCAGGAAGAAGAACGCGGCGAACCAGTTCCGCTCCTTGAACGAACCGTGAATCGCGTTCTGCATGAAATCGACTTTCTCGTACAGCACCGGGACGTCGAAGTGCTGCAGCGCGTACTGGAGCGCCAGGAACCCCACGATGACGACATAGCCGAACGGCAACGGCCGCTGGCGCGCCCGTGCGCCGTAGTAGCGGCCGATCAGGTAGAACGCCGGCATCACGAACACGAATTTCACGATCTGCTCGGCCGCCTTGAAGTGCGGATAGCCGGACAGGAACGTCGTCGACAGCGCAGCGCCGACGAACAGCACGAAGGTCCAGATTTCCCACGCGCCGACGGGAACCCGGCGCCGCACCAGCAGCACCGGCAGCACGAGCACCGCGAACAGCTGGCCGAGCTGCGCGCCGCCGATCTTCAGGAACTGGATCGAGTTCAGCAGCAGCAGCACGAGCAGCACGGCGTCCGCGAGATCGAAGCGCGCATGCGGCCCGAGCACCGCCGCACCGGACGACGACGCGCGCTGCCGCGGCACCTGCCGGACGAGGCCGTTCATGCCGCTTTCCTCGCATCGCGCAACGCGACCAGCATCGACACGGTGTGCCGGGCGGCCTCACGACGCAGCGTCCACGTCGCACCGGCATACGCGGCGACGAAGCAGACGATCAGCACCGCCAACCGGACCATGACGGGCACGCCGCCGAGATGCGCGCCGAGCTGCGAGACGAGCAGCGCGCAGCCGAGCGCGATCAGGTAGGGCGGCACGAGCCGGCCCAGCAGGCGGCCCGGATCGACCGACAGCTCGACGACGATGGCGCCGAAGCTGAGCGGCGTGATGAACAGCACCGCACCGACGTACAGCCACGCGAGCCCGGCGACGTCGTGCGACGGCAGGCACAGCATCGCGCCCAGCACCAGCACGAGCTTGACGACCGTCAGCCACATCGTGACGTTGGGCCGGCCGCGCGCCGACAGGAACGCGCCGTTGACGAACTGGACCGTCTGGACCGCGCCGAGCGCCATCAGCGGCGTCATGATCGCGGCGCTGTCGGCCCAGCGCGCGCCGAACAGCACGACCGTGATGTCGCGGCTCAACACGGCCATCAGCACGAACAGCGGCGCCGCGGCCATCGCGGCCAGCCCCGTGACGTCGAGGTAGGTGGCCGCCATTTTCCCGGCGTCGTGCGCGACGCGCGACAGCACCGCGAGTGCGACGTCGGTCGCGGCGCGGCACAGCAGTTCCAGCGCGGTCTGGTAGAGCCGCGCGCCGATCGCGTAGATGCCCAGCCCGGCCGCGCCGTACAGCGCGACGACGATCAGGTCGACGGTGCGTGTCGCCCACCAGTCGATCAGCCGCGATGCGACGACGTGGCCGCCGAAGCGCGCGATGGGCAGGAAGGTCGACGCGTTGCGCCGGCCGCGCGGGCGCCAGACCGGTTTGCGCCAGAGCCAGAGCGCGGACATCGTCATGAAGGTCGCCGCCTGCGCGATCAGGCTCCACGCACCGGCGCCGGCCACCGCCAGCGCGACCGCCACGGCGCCGGCGACGCTCACCGCCACGAGCTGGCGCATCGCCAGCGTGCGGAAATCCAGCCGCCGCTTGTACAGCCCCTCCTGGAACGAACTCGCGGAGCCGATCGGGACGAACACGCAGGCCACCCGCAGATACGGCGCGAGACCCGGTACGCCCAGCCAGGTCTCGACGTGCCCGGCCAGCGCGAACAGCACCGCCGCGAGCACGACGGCCATCGCGATCGAAAACGCGAACGGCCATTCGAGATCGTCGTCATCGAGCGTCGCGCGCTGCACCACCGCGTCGCCCAGGCCGCCCTCGGCGATCATCAGGACCAGCGACAGCGACAGCGTGACGGCCGCCGCGAGCCCGACATCGGCCGGGCCGAGCCAGCGCGCGACCAGCAGGTAGGTGACGAGCGTGACCAGCTTGCCGCCCCATGCCTGCACCAGCGCCCACGCGAGGCTGCGCACGGTGCGCGCACCGAGCCGCTCGGCGCCGGACGGCGCGGGGTCGTTCGCGGCGCGCAGCGCGAGGTCGCGCAGCGCGGGCTCAGTGCTCGGTTTCATACGCGTATTTCCCTTCGCCGTACGCGCCGTAGACGGCCTGGCGCCGCGGCACGTCGTTCAGCACGACGCCGCTGATCGCGATGCCCGCGTTGCGCAGGCGACGCTCGGCCTCGCGGATCTCCGGCATCGAGCTGCGGCCATGCCGGACGCACAGCAGCGTCGTCGCGCCGTGGCGGCCGATGGTCGCCGCGTCGTGCAGCGCGAGGATCGGCGCCGTATCGACGATGACGATGTCGTAGAGCCGCGCCGCCGTGTCGAGCAGCACCTTGAAGCGGCCGTCGTTGAACAGCTCCGACGTGCGCGCAACCGCCCCGCGCGCCAGCACGTCGACGCCGGCGATCGCCGAGCGCTGGACGCCGCGCTCGAGCGCACCGCTCGCAATCGCGTCGGGCAGGCCCGGCGCCGGCTGCAGCCCGAAGTGACGGTGCGCCTGGCCGCGGCGGATATCCGCGTCGATCAGCAGCACGCGCTTGCCGCCCGATGCAAACAGCGACGCCAGGTTCGCGCAGAGGAACGACTTGCCGGCATTGGGCTGCGGGCTCGTGACCATGATCACGTGGTGTCCCGACTCGGACATCGTGAACTGCAGCGTCGTGCGCAGGCTGCGGATCGCGTCGACGGTCACGTCCTCGGGAATTTCCGACGCGAGCACATGCGCGCCCTGCATTGTCCGTTGCTGGCTGCGCACGAGGCGCCGCTGCTCGCGGCTGTGCGGGACCACCGCATAGACCGGCACGCCCAGCGCCTGCTCGAGGTGCTCGGAATGCTCGACGCGCCCCCACACGGCCCGCTGCGCGAACGGGGCGGCCACGCCGATGGCGATCCCGAGGCACAGCGACAGCGCAACCAGCAGCAGGCGCTTGGGCTTGACCGGCTTCACCGGCAAAACCGGCTCGTCGACTGCCCGCACGTTGCCGATCTCGCTTTGCTTGGCGATCTTCAGCTGCTGTGCGGTATTCAACAGGTTCGTGTACAGCTCGGTGTTGACGCGCACGTCGCGCAGCACCGCGAGACCTTCCCGCTCCGTGCTCGGCAACCTTGCTTCGAGCGCCTTCAGCTCCTGCGCCTTGCCCGCCAGTTCCGCCAGGTTGGCGTCGAGCGCCTGCACGGCCGGATGGCCGTCGGCGAAGCGCGCGATCAGGTCGACGCGCTTCTGCTTGAGTTCGAGCGTGCGCGTCTCGATGTCCACTTCCTGGCCGAGCAGCAGCTTGCCCTGTTCGTCGAGATCGACCGTGCGCGTACGCGAGCGAAACTCCGCGTACCGCTCCTCGGCATCCTTCAGCGTCTTCTCGACCGTCGGCATGCTGGCTTCGAGCGATTTCAGCGTGGCGGCAGCCTCCTCGCTCCGGTAATCCCGGTTCTGCGCGACGTAGCCGTCGACCACGGCCGTCAGGATCTCCCTGATGCGCGCCTTGTCGTCGCCCTCGAGCGTGACGGACAGGATGCCGGATTGCTTGGCCTTTTCCTCGACGGTCAGATCGTCCTGCAACTGGGACACCGCCTCGAGCTGCGGGATGCGCTTGAGTCGCAGCACCGTGCCCGGGCGCGCATCGAGATCGGCGACCAGCAGCGTCAGCGGCTGCCCCTTGAACGCCCCGTGCGCCGGCACGCCGACCGCGCCGTTCAGCACGACGTCGTCGTCCTCGTCCCGGAGCACGTAGCGGCCGCCGCCTTCGGCGGTCACGGTGAACCAGAGCCCGTCCAGCACGTCGATGCCGTCGTGGCTCTTCCTGCCGGCCGTCTCGAACGTGACGACGTTGAACCGCTCGCCGCCCCATGCAAACCGCGACAGCCCCCACAGCGGCGGCGCGACGCCGTCGTCCCGGTAGCGGCGCGCGATCCAGTGGCCGATCAACGGGAAATAGCGCGGTTCGGCGATGATGTTGAGATGCTGCTTCGACACGACCTGGTCGATCACCATGCGCGCGCGCACGAGTTCGAGCTCGGCGGCGGTCGTGCTGCCGTTGTCGAGCAGCGCCGCGATGTCGTGCAGCGGCGAATTGCCGGCCGCAGTCGATTCGTTGACCTGGATCGTCGCGTCGACGCGATAGACCGGCGTCGCGAATACGACATACAGCAGCCCCAGCAGGAACACGCCGGCCGCGATGCCGAGCACCAGGCGCCACCGCGCCAGCACGATGTCGACGTAGGACGAAAGGGGCGCCTCGTCATACAACGCCGCGTCGTACAACCGTGCTTCGGAAAGGTCTGTCATGGCAAATCCAGTGTCGATCGGGTTCCGGCGGGTCATTTCGCGACCAGCGCGCCGGCCATGCCGGCATTGATGGCGGGCAGCAGCAGCGACAGCACGCGGCTGAGTCGGACGAGGCCGTTGCCGTCGACGTAGACGACGTCCTTCGGCGCGAGCCTGAAGTCGTTCGCGAGCACCATCGCGACCGGCGACTTGGCATCGAGATGGAACACGTCGGGCGTGCTCGAGCCGCGGCCGCGGATCACGTAGACCTGCGCGGTGTCCGCGGTGCCGCTGTTGAAGCTGCCGGCCTGCTGCAACGCATCGCCGAGCGTCAGCGAGCCGTCGCGAAGCGGCAGCGCGAGCGTCGGCTTCGTGACCTCGCCCATCACGAATGCACCGCTGTCTTCACGCGACTGCACGCGCAGCACGTCGCGGTTGCGCAACAGGATGCGGGCCGGGTCGATCCGTCGTGCGACGAGCTGTGACAGGTTCAGCACGTAATGCTCGTCGCCGCGCATCAGCTCGATGCGGCTTCGGTCGGCCGTCGGTTGCAGCCCGCCCGCGCGATCGAGCGCCTCGACCAGCGTCATCGGCACGTCGTTGATCGGCTGGCCGCCCGGATTGCGCACCTCGCCCTCGACGTAGACCTGCTGGCTGCGGTACGACGTCACGCGCACGGTGACCTGCGGGTCGCGGAAAGTCTTCGTCAGCGCGACGCGGAACGCATCGCGGACCTCGGTCGTCGTCCGGCCCGCGACCGCGAGCGTGCCGACATACGGAAACTGCACGCTGCCGGTTTCATCGACGACGAAGCCGCTGACGGGGTCGCTCGGTCGCTGCGTCGACGACGACGGGCTCGTCGGCGCCGCCGCGGACAGCTCGGGGTGGTCCCACACCGTGATCTGCAGCACGTCGCCGGCGCCGATCCGATAGCCGCCCTTCGCGCGCTCGCGCAGCAGCGTGTCGACGTTCGCGGCCGCCTCGCTGTCGTCGCGCATCGATTTCAGCAGGTTGACGTCGATCTCCCGGATCGGCACATCGAGCGACTGCGCCGGCTCGCCGTTGCGCGCGCTGGCCACCGGCAACTCCTGCGAGCCGGTCATCCGCATGCCGGGCGCGACGGCGCATGCCGTCAGGAACAGGGACAGCACGAGCGGCGCCAACGCACGGCCCCGTCTGCTTCCCGTCGATATCACGTCAAAAGATTTGCCCATTGCTGCCTCGTATGTCGCGCTGTCGTTCATTCCGTCCGTGGCGCGTGGCTCACGGTTGTTCTCGTTGCGTCGCGTGATGGCGCGAGTCGCCTCGCCCCCATCCCGTGCTGTCCGGCCGGTCACCATGGCGCGCGGGACCACGGCGGCGCGATGCCCGGCCAGTCGTCTGCCGTGCTGTCGGTCCCGCCGTGCGGCCGAACCGGGACGCGTGGCGCCCCGTGCGCGCGATGCACGGTCGGCATGCCCAGTGCGTCGATCGACAACGCACGCATCTGCCGCTCGATCGGCAGCGGCGCATAGCTGCCGACCGACGGCACGGCGACACCGGATGCGACCGCCGGCTTCGCGATCGAACCGCGCCAGGGATTCGACGTCTGCGATGCGGGATCCGCGAGGCCCGTGATCCACCGCGGCGGGTTCGGCGCAGCGTTCGGCGCGGGACGCGCCGCCGGCGCGCTACCGTGCGCGGCCGACGCACACGCGAGGCCGACGAGCAGCGCGAAGTGACGGGCGTGGTGTTGCATCAGCAGCCGCCCCGTCCGATGGCCGCGGGAATCCGCGCGATCCAGTGCGCGACCGCGCGCTCGATGTGACGTGCCACCGCGTCGAAAACGTCCGCCGACTTGCCGACGGGATCCGCGATATCGCGCTTCGTCGCATGGTCGAGCTGGAAAACGCGCCCCCGCGCGAACGGATAGCGGCGCTCGATCTCGCGGCATTGCACGACCGTCATCGCGAGAATCAGCTGCGATGCGCGTACGTGGCCGAGATGCACCGGCTGCGCGATATGGGACGTGATGTCGAAGCCGCGTTCGTGCATGACATCGATCGCGGCCTGTGCGGCCGGCCGCCCGGCCAGTGCGATCAGCCCGGCGCAACGCACCTGCACGGACGGCAGCGCGCGCGCCAGCATCGCGCTCGCCATCGGGCTGCGGCATGCATTGCCGTCGCAGACGACCAGAATGCGTTCGATCATGGCCGGGTTCAGTAGGCGTTCGGATGAACGAAGCCCTTCAGCACCGTGGCGGCGACAATCTTCATGTCGAGCCCGAAGGACCAGTTGCGCAGGTAATAGAGGTCGTGCTGCACGCGACCGACCATCTTGTCGAGGTGATCCGTTTCGCCGCGATAGCCGTTGACCTGCGCCCATCCGGTGATGCCGGGCTTGATCCGGTAACGATGGATGTAGCCCTCGACGAGCGGCCGGTACAGATCGTCGTGCTCGATCGCATGCGGTCTCGGCCCGACGACCGACATGTCGCCGCGCAGCACGTTGAAGAACTGCGGCAGCTCGTCGAGGCTCGTGCGGCGCAGGAACGCGCCGATGCGCGTGATGCGCGCGTCGCCGCGCGTGGCCTGGCGCACGATGCCCGCCTGTTCGGCATGCACGCGCATCGTGCGGAACTTGTAGATCCGGAACACCCGGCCATCGGCGCCTTTCCGGGTCTGCGTGAACAGCACCGGGCCCGGCGACGACAGCTTGACCGCCAGCGCGATCACGCCGAGCAGCGGCGCCAGCGCGACGAGCGCCGCGGCCGCGAACACGCGGTCGAACAGCGCCTTCTGCATCAATGCGCGATGCGACATCGGCGACGCCACCAGGTTGATCGCCGGCATGCCGACGAGATCCATCATCGTGCCGCCGAGCAACGCGATGCTGCACATGTCCGGCATGAAGCGGATGTTGATCAGATCGTCGCCGAACGTCTTCAGTACGCGCCGGATCGTCCGCTCCTCGGAGATCGGCAACGCGAGCCAGATTTCCGTCGCGGCTTCGGCACGCACGGCCGCGGCGAATTCGGCGAAATCCGCGATCGCCGGGATGATGGCGTCGGACCGTCCCGCCGGATCGTGGAGCACCACGGGGCGGAACCCGCTTGCAGGGGACAGCGCGAGCGTTTCGATCACCCGCACCGCATGCGCGCCGTTGCCGACGATCGCCACCTTGCGAAGATTCAGGCCGGCGTGCCGGACGCGCGCGAGCATCGTGTAGGCGGCCAGGCGGATCGCGATGAATCCGCATCCCGCGATCGCCGTCCAGTAGACGAACCACAGCCGCGACACGTGATCGACGCGATGCATCGCGAACAGCAGCACGAGATTGCACGCCTGCACGGCGACCCATGCGGCACTGATGCGGCTGATCATCGCGATCCACGACCGCCCGCGCCATGACTGGTACACCTGGAATGCCGCGAAGACGGCAAGCGTCAGCATCGCGACGAACGGGACGACCATCGCGTCGGGCCGGCCGAGCGTATCGTCGTCGAACCGCACATGCGACGCGGCGGCCGCCGCCAGCACCACGACGAGGGCATCGAGCACGCGTGCAACAATCGACTGAACTCCGAACATGACTCTTCTCCAGGCGGCGCACGACGGCGCCGCATTAGCCGTCAAACGCGCCCGTATGCGTCGTCGAAACGCACGATGTCGTCTTCGCCGAGATCGCTGCCGGTCTGCACTTCGATGATTTCGAGCGGCAACCGCCCCGGGTTTTCAAGCCGGGTTCCCGCCCCGCCTGCCAGGACCACCGGCACCACCGCGCCTGCGGCGACATGACGTCGATCCTGCACGCCCGGATCGGCGTGGCACGCATTGCCGACGAACTCGATTGCGCTCATTTCATGGACTCCTCAACATCCTGTTTTTCAGCACGCGACGCCCCCATCGCACCACCCGGCCGGCCGGGCTTCGCACCCGTTGCCGCACCTGCGGACCTGTCCGCGCTGACGCCGGACATGCTCCGCCCTCGGTATCCCGATGCATCGACAACATTCATCCCGGACGCCAATCGTCCATCGATGAATCAGTCATTAACTTCGTATTCCTATCTGAAATCGAACGCGTCGTTATCGGACAAACGGTTCGATTACCGCCAGGAATCCAGACGATGAACGGACTGCGAGTGGCTTAGGCGCACGCCTCCGCACCGATGCGCTGTCGCCGCGATGGCGTGTCGGCACGGTTCGGCATGGCAATGGAAATGGAAATGCCGCGTCCGAGCCAGCCCGAATGGATTGGCTCATGAACGCGATTGATCAAGTCAAGGCCCGGAATCGACCGCTTCGCCCCCGCGTCGCGTCCGGATATCGGAATGTGGATGTGATTCATGATTGGTCTGGCGTTATGGTATTAACTACTTCGGCACGTGCCATTTAATGCACGATCCGTGCCATCGAGTCCCATTCTTTTGCTGCAACGCAGAAAAACCTCGATAAACCAATGACCTATGTGCTCGATCGCAAAGGTATGAACAAATCGCAATAATCGAGTGTAACGTTTGCGCAATTGAAACGTTCGCATCCGTTACGTAACGGCATGCCGTAACGCACGCTGGACGGGAACATGATCCGGAACGCCCGGATCGTTGCCATTGCGGAATGGGTTGCGTCCGGAAAAGCACGCTGAATGAGTCGTCAAACACCTTTGCGCGTGTCGGTACTCACCTTTGCAATATCAGTGCATCGGCAGATTCACGGCACTTTGCGGCGCGTCTGGAAATCCGGTGAATACGGGCTGCCGACAGGGCGCAATCCGCCCCAGAAAACCTGTCAACCGATTGGATGGAATACCGGCAAGGCGCGCTGGAAAATGCGGACGCCCGCTGTCGTATTGCATGGCGGCCCCGATAGCGGCGGCCAGTCCGGCATCGTCAGTCGGTGCGATCTGGCCCAGTGGCGCATTTTTCTCGTCGATCCGCGCCGCGAGACAGCCCATGCCACGACATCACGACGAAATGGATCGGCGGCCTCGAATCGCTACGCAAGCGATTCGGAACTGAACGTGGGGACGTGGCGGCAGATCATGGGAGGCGGCGCTTGTGCTGGCCGACGCAGGCAGCTATCCGAGCGTGTCTCGGGCGCCGTGCCGCGCAGGACAGGCGGGCCGATCCACGCCGTGCACGACCGTGCATGATCCGGTTTGCCCGGTCGATAACGTCGATCGACTCGCGCGCGACGTACCGGGCGACGTGGCCGGACATCTCGCGACCGCGGGGGTGCCTGTGCAGGGTCTCGCCCCGCGGTGCATGCGTTGCTGGCGACGGCCGGACGAGGCCGGCCGTCGCGCGATCCCTCACTGACTCAGGATCGAACCCGCATCAGGTCTTCAGCATGCCAAAGACCTCGCTGAGCATCGACTTCGCATCGCCGAACAACATGCGGTTGTTGTCCTTGTAGAACAGCGGATTGTCGACACCCGCATAACCCGAAGCCATGCTGCGCTTCATCACGATCGACGTCTTCGCCTTCCACACTTCCAGTACCGGCATGCCGGCGATCGGGCTCGTCGGGTCGTCCTGCGCGGCCGGGTTCACGATGTCGTTCGCGCCGATCACCATCGATACGTCGGCTTCGGGGAAGTCGCCGTTGATCTCGTCCATCTCGAGCACGATGTCGTACGGCACCTTCGCTTCGGCCAGCAGCACGTTCATGTGGCCCGGCATGCGGCCCGCGACCGGGTGAATCGCGAAACGCACGTCGACGCCCTTCTCGCGCAGCAGCTTCGTCAGTTCGAACACCGTGTGCTGGGCCTGCGCCACCGCCATCCCATAGCCGGGTACGATGATCACGCGCTTCGCCTCGCGCAGCAGCTCGGCCGTTTCCGCGGCGCTCACCGCCACCGCCTCGCCGGCCGGCTGCGCGCCGCCGCCGGCTGCCGCCGGCGCGCCCGCGCCGCTGCCGAAGCCGCCCGCGATCACGCTGATGAAGTTGCGGTTCATCGCGCGGCACATGATGTACGACAGGATCGCGCCGGACGAGCCGACCAGCGCGCCGATCACGATCAGCAGGTCGTTGCCGAGCATGAAGCCGGTCGCGGCCGCCGCCCACCCCGAGTAGCTGTTGAGCATCGACACGACGACCGGCATGTCCGCGCCGCCGATCGCCATCACCATGTGCACGCCGAACAGCAGCGAGATCACCGTCATCACGACGAGCGGCAGCATGCCGTCCTGGATGCTTTCCGCATGCAGGAACGCGCGGCCGAAGTAGATCACGATCAGCAGCGCGGCCAGGTTCATCCAGTGCCGCGCCGGCAGCAGCAGCGGCTTGCCGCCGATCTTGCCCGACAGCTTGCCGAACGCGATGATCGAGCCCGCGAACGTGATGGCGCCGATCAGGATGCCGACGTAGATCTCCACTTCGTGGATGGCCTTCTCGGCGCCGGTGAACTGCAGCGACGTGTCGATGTAGCTCGCGAAGCCGACCAGGCAGGCCGCGAGACCGACCAGGCTGTGCATCAGCGCGACCAGTTCCGGCATCTGCGTCATCTGCACTTTCTTCGCCGCGTACAGGCCGACGGCGCCGCCGACGACGAGTGCGGCGATCACGTACGGAATGCCGGCGGCCGACACGCGCGGACCGGCCACGGTGGCCAGCACGGCGATCAGCATGCCGATCATCCCGAGCAGGTTGCCGCGACGCGCGGTTTCAGGGTTGGCCAGCCCGCCGAGGCTGAGGATGAACAGGATCGCGGCGCCGATATAGGAGACGGTCGTCAGGTTTGCAGTCATGGTTGTCGTCCCCTTATTTGCGGAACATCGCCAGCATGCGTCGCGTAACCGCGAAGCCGCCGAACATGTTGACGGCCGTGAGCGTCAGCGCGCCCACCGCCAGGCCGAGGATCAGCCCGGACGGGCGGTCGCCCGCGTTGGCCAGCTCACCGAGGGGCGGCGCGACCTGCACGAGCGCGCCGATCGCGATGATCGACGAGATCGCGTTGGTCACGCTCATCAGCGGCGTGTGCAGCGACGGCGTGACGTTCCAGATCACCATGTAGCCGACGAAGCACGCGAGCACGAACACCGTGAAGTGCGACAGGAAGCTCGCCGGCGCGAACTGGCCGACGAACAGGAACGCCAGCGCGCCGATCGCGAACACGATCGCGAGCGCCTTGGCCGACATCGGTTCGCCGCTATGGCCGTGGCCCTTGGACTTCGCGGGCGCGGCCGCAACAGGCGCCGCCGGAGGCTTGGGTGCGACGACCGCCTGCTTGATCGGCGGCGGCGGCCACGTGATGTTGCCTTCCTTGATGACGGTGAGGCCGCGGATCGCGTCGTCGTCGAAATCGACGTTGATCGTGCCGTCCTTGGCCTTGCACAGCTCCTCGACCACGCGCAGCAGGTTGGTCGCATACAGCGTGGACGACTGGCGCGACAGGCGCGACGCGAGATCCGTGTAGCCGACGATCGTCACGCCGTGGCGCACGACGGCCTCGCCGGGCACCGTGAGCTCGCAGTTGCCGCCCTGTTCGGCGGCCATGTCGACGATCACGCTGCCGGGCTTCATCGACTGCACCATCTCGGCCGTGATGAGCTTCGGCGCGGGCTTGCCGGGGATCAGCGCGGTGGTGATGATGATGTCGGCGTCCCTGGCCTGCTGCGCGTACATCGCGCGCTGCGCCTGCTGGAAGCCTTCGCTCATCACCTTCGCGTAGCCGCCGCCGCCCGAGCCTTCCTCTTCGTAGTCGACCTTGACGAACTCGCCGCCCAGCGACTTGACCTGGTCGGCCACTTCCGCGCGCGTGTCGTTCGCGCGCACGATCGCGCCGAGGCTCGCGGCCGTGCCGATCGCGGCGAGGCCCGCCACGCCCGCACCGGCGATGAAGACCTTGGCCGGCGGGACCTTGCCGGCCGCCGTGACCTGCCCATTCAGGAAGCGGCCGAACGCGTGCGCGGCCTCGATCACCGCGCGGTAGCCGCTGATGCCGGCCATCGACGTGAGTGCGTCCATCTTCTGCGCGCGCGACAGCGTGCGCGGCAGCGAATCGATCGCCAGCACGGTGGCCCGCCTGGCCGCCAGCTGCTCCATCAGTTCGGGATTCTGCGCGGGCCAGACGAAGCCGATCAGCGTGCCGCCTTCGCGCATCAACGCCACTTCGTCGCGGGTCGGCGGGCGCACCTTGAACACGATGTCGCTGCCGGACCAGAGCTCGGCCGCCGTCGTGGCAACGGTTGCACCGGCCGCACGATAGGTGTCGTCGTCGAAATTCGCACCGGCCCCGGCGCCGCTTTGCACGGCCACCGAGAACCCCAGCTTGATCAGTTTCTCAACCACCTCGGGTACGGTCGCGACGCGCCGTTCGCCGGTGGCTATCTCCAGAGGAATCCCAATCTGTAATGTCATATTGTGAACTGTCAGTTGCGGCCGCGCGACGAATTCAGCCCCGAGTCTCGAGTGGTCAAATTCAGGCTCCCGGCCTTGGTGAAACAGGTCAACCTGGATCAGCAGCGCAGCCCTGATGCAGCCACGAACACGTTGTCTCCATCGCCAGGTTCCGTACTCGATATCCGGCGTCGGGCCCGTGGGTCAGCGACACAAAGCATACCGGCCGACGCGGTCTTCTCGAAATTTATCTTCTGAATCGAGCAGCATTCGTTTCATGAATCCCGTGCCGAGGATCCAGCGACAGTCTGACGGTTTCGGTTTACTCGTTCAAGTCACGTGTAGAGGCAGCCGACGATCCCCCCGCGATCCCCTTTCTCGGCAAGGATTCAAAGGAATCGGTTCACCCCGGCGGAATACCCGGCCAATCGTCGCAAATCATCCGGTTTTCTACCGCGCGGGGGCTGCCAACCCACGCCGGCAAAAGCTTCCGATCCGGCCCTCTAATTTGACACCGTGCGGACCATGGCTACATAAGCGTTCGCATCACGCCGACCGGCGCTTGCGCGCCGGCTCGCCGTCGAGCAGCACCGCCCCCTGCCCGCGCTCGCTCAATTCATCGCCCGGGTTCCTCAGCGGGCAATCCTTCATCGACAGGCACCCGCAACCGATGCATCCGTCCATCTGGTCGCGCAACTGGGTGAGCTTCCGGATCCGTTCGTTCAGCAGGTCGCGCCATCCGGTCGACAGCCGCCGCCAGTCCGCCGCGCTCGGGGCCTTGCCGGACGGCAGGTCGTCCAGCGCGGCCTTGATCCGGTCGAGCGGAATGCCCGCGCGCTGCGCGACCTTGATGACGGCGACCCGTCGCAGCACGTCGCGTGCGTAACGGCGCTGGTTGCCGTCGCTGCGCCAGCCGTGGATCAATCCCTTGGCTTCGTAGAAGTGGATCGACGATACGGCGACACCGCTGCGTCGCGCGACCTCACCGACCGACAACGGCACCCGTACATCGATTTTCATGTTCCCCGCCTGTTGACCTCAACATTGGTTGAGGTTTTATAACGGATAGCGATCACTCTTTCAAGCATCCGGTCGCCGCACGACGCGCGATCATGAATCGGAGAAAACATGGATATCGACGACGTCACGAACGGGCCGCCTGCATCGTCCGCTCTGTCGAACGCGGGTGCACCGGCGCGTCACGCCGGCTGGCATGCACTGCTGTCAGGTGCGAACGGCATGCGCTCGCTGGCACTGGCCGGCGGTGTCGCGCTGCACGCGATCAACATCTACATTGCAACGACCATCCTGCCGTCGGTCGTGCGGGATATCGGCGGCCTCGAGTACTACGCGTGGAACACGACGCTGTTCATGGCCGCGTCGATCGTCGGTGCACCGCTGGCCGCTCAGGTGCTTGGCCGCTTCGGGCCGCGCGCCGCCTACCTCATCGCGCTCGTCGTGTTTTGCGGCGGCACGCTCGCGTGCGCGAGCGCGCAGACCATGCCGTGGATGCTCGTCGGCCGCACGGCACAGGGGTTTGGCGGCGGCATCCTGTTCGCGCTCAGCTATGCCTTGATCCGCGTCGTGTTCGACCCACGCCTGTGGTCGCGTGCAATGGCGATGGTGTCCGGCATGTGGGGCATCGCCACGCTCTGCGGGCCGGCCATCGGCGGGATCTTCGCGGAGTCGGGTACCTGGCGGCTCGCGTTCGTCGCGTTGCTGCCCGTCGCCGCCGTGCTGGCGCTGATCGTGATCGCCAGGCTGCCCGCGCATCAGGCGTCGGGCCAGCCGGCCTCCCGGCTCGCGCTCGGCAGGATCCTGCTGCTGGCGGCCTCCGTGCTCGTCGTGTCCATGGCCAGCCTGTCGACAGCGCGCGCCGCGAACATCGCGGGCGTCGTCGCCGGCTTCGCGATCGCGGCGCTGATCGTACGCGTCGAACGCAACGCGACGATCCGGCTGCTGCCGACGGGCGCCTACAACGTGCGTGCACCGCTCGGCGCCATTTACGCGTGCATGAGCCTGCTCGTGATCGGGATCACGACGGAAGTCTTCGTTCCGTATTTCCTGCAGGTCATTCACGGCTACCCACCGCTGGGCGCCGGCTATCTGACCGCGCTGATGGCCGCGGGCTGGACGGTCGGCTCGGTCTTCAGTTCCGGGCGAGGCCCGCGCGCCGCGCAGGCACTGATACGCGGCGGGCCGCTGGTCGTGATGATTGCGCTCGCCGCACTTGCGTTCGCCGTGCCGTCGCGGCACCCGTCCGAAACAGGGGCCGGCACCGCAGCCCTGTGCGTGGCGCTCACGGCGGTAGGCGCCGGCATCGGCGTGGGTTGGCCGCACCTGCTCACGCAGGTCCTGACGCACGCACCGGCCGGACAGGAGGACCTCGCGTCGACCTCCATCACCACCGTGCAGCTCTATGCGACCGCGATCGGCGCCGCGCTCGGCGGCCTCGTCGCCAATCTCGCCGGTTTCTCGACGCCCGGCGGGCTCGCCGGCGCGCAGCATGCGGCCGCATGGTTGTTTGCATCCTTCGCGGTCGCGCCGCTGCTGGCCGCTGTCGTCGCGCGCCGAGTGCCTGTCCGATGACGACCGGTCCGCTCGCCGGCTCTGCCGGACTTCTCATAACGGGTTTTGCAGGATGCGCGCGGGATCGGCGATGAAAGCACGCGCATCGCGACGGTGTTCCACACGCTGTTGCCGACCTTGCGCGACTGGCTCGATGCACCGTCGATACTCAAATCGAACAGCATCCCGAACTCGATCTCGCGGTATTCCGGCTGCCTGTGTCGGCCGCACTTCGCGGGCGGGCATCGCGACGCTACTTCGGCCTGTCGCCCAGCGGATTTCACGATCGGACTCCGCTGTCGACGCTCGCACTTGTCGCGCACGACAACGTCGTGATTCACCAGCGCTCCGAGGGCCGGGGCGCACGCGTCCCGCAATCGCCACGCCCCCGGCGCGACCTGTCGATCCTCACGCGTGCACTGCGGGCGCTGCAGCCGGCAATCTGATGGTGTCCAGCACATCACGCCGCGTCCGGGCCGTACCGGCGAACAAGCCGGCGGCAGCGCCGAACGCGCAATCACTGCTGGTTCTTACAGCACCTCGATTTCCGTACGCTCGAGCGTGACTGTCGCCGGACGGATCGGCCGTGGCCCTGGGCACCCTGCTTCATCGACGCTTCACGCCGCCAGTTCCGTCGACGACACGTCCGCCATCTCCGGGTTGAACCGGGTCATGCCATTCAGATCGAGCGCACGAATCTGTTCGGTCATGAAATCGACGAAGATCCGGATGCGCGTCGGAAGATGCTGCCGGCTCAGATAGCAGATGTAATGGCCGCGATCCTCCGGCACATGCCTTGCCAGCGCGACGACGAGCTCGTTCGACGCGAGGTGGTCGCGAATCTGGTAGCCCGCCATCTGTGCGATGCCCGCCCCGTTCAGCACCGCACGCAGCACCAGATCGGCGTCATTGAACGTGAGACGCGACGTCGGCAGATACTTTTGCAGGTGGCCGTCGACATTGAACTCCCATTCGAACAGACGCCCGCTCGCGAACCTGAAATTGATGCACGCGTGCCGGCCGAGGTCCTCGATGCGCTGCGGGAGTCCGTGCCTCGCCACATACGACGGCGCCGCGCAAAGCGCCATCTGCATCGGAATCAATTGACGGGCGATGATGCTGGAATCCTCGATGCGCCCGTTGCGAAACGATACGTCGATCCGCTCCGACACCAGGTCGATCGGCCGGTCGTCGAGCAGCAGATCGATGACGATTTCCGGATAGGCGTCCGCAAACTTTTCCAGCAGCGGCGCCACAATCTTCCTGCCGAATCCCACTGCCGCGCTGATGCGAATGAGGCCGCGCGGCGGCCCCTGCCGCAACTCCAGCATGTCGTTCATGGCTTCCACGATCTGGGCCACACCCTGATGGCAGTTCTCGAAGAATCGCTGGCCCTCGCACGTCAGCTCGGTCGTGCGGGTGGTGCGCTGAAACAGCCGCGTGCTCAACTGCGCCTCCAGCTTCTGGACGTTCCGGCTCACGGCCGGCCGACCGACGCCGAGCCGTTCGGCGGCCTTGGTGAAGCTTCCCTCGCTCGCCACTGCAACGAATGCCAGGATGCCTGCATAGCTCGCACCGAAGCTCGCCGACAACGCATCGGCGCGACTGGCCAGGTCGCGCAGAACGCCGTGCTCCGATGTTTCCGATCGATTCATTTCCCGTGCCCCCAGACATGTCGCTCATCCCGATTGCCCGTCGCCGGCCTGCGCCGCCGAACCGCCACGCGCGCCAATACGAATCAGCTTCTCGCGAGCCACTGGTCGAGTCCGATGCGGCCGAGTCGCGCGGGCCCGAGCGGGACCAGCGATTTTTCCTCGACGCGGCCGCCGTAGTAGCGGGCGTCGCGATCGGTCACTACCGCGCGCGGGTCGCGGGCCGACTTCAAATAGCGCGCGACGATCTCCGCGAACGGCGCGCGGTCCGGGCCGGCAATCTCGACCGTACCGTTCAGCGGCCCGTCGAGCGCGACCTGCGCGACGCGTGCCGACACGTCCTCTGCCGCGATCGGCTGGAACAGCCCGTCGCCGATGCGGACGGTGCCGCCCTCCGTGCCGAAATCGGCGATACCGCCGATGAACTCCATGAATTGCGTGGCGCGCACGATCGTGTACGGCACGCCCGCCGCCTCGATTGCCTGCTCCTGCGCCACCTTGGCCGCGAAATAGCCGTTCTCCGGCATCCGGTCGCAGCCGACGATCGACAGCGCGACGTGATGGCGCACGCCCGCGGCCACTTCGGCCTTGCCGAGATT
>JAIRVP010000045.1 GCA_031253835.1 Burkholderia sp.
GCGACTGCGGGGCTCAACTTCCGTACCGCCGAGGCCGCTACCACCAAGCCTCAACAGCACTGCTTCCCTTCCTCCCGCGCCGCGTTTCCGTTAGCGCGAAAGAGGCGTGATTCTATGCATCCGCCCCGATCTACGCAAGCCCCTTTGTGAAAAATATTTGAAAAAGCCCCCGTGCACTGATCGCCACGCGAGCGGTGCTCTATAAATATGATGTATGCCCTCCTTTCCACCTATATAACGGGCAGCGGAACGGACAAGGAACCTGGCGCCGTCGAGTATCATGCCGCGACCGAACCACGCACTCATATCGACGATGGACAGCACGACTCAATCCGGCGACGCCGATCTTCGCGACGAATATGCGGCGCTGCGCGAACGCGCCATCCTGCTGGAAGAACAGACGCCGCCGCTTCTTCAGCAGATCTCGGATGTATTGCCGCGGATCAGCGGCGAATCCGAACTGGCGGACGAGCACCGCGAGCGGCTCGTCGGCGCGCGCAACGCGGCGATGGTCTCGATCGAAAACTATCAGCAGGCGATCCCCTTCCTGCAGACGGCCGATTCGATCATCGAGCAACTGGACAAGACGCCCGAGCGCGATGAAGACATCGAGTGGCGTGAATCGCTGCTGCAACGGCTCGACGAGCTGATCGACGTCGCGGTCGTGATGATCAACGATGCGGAAGACTATTTCGATCAGGCGCAAGCCTGCGACCTGTCCAGCGTGCCGAAGTCCATCCTCGAGGATTGAGCGGCGCTGCCTGCGATTGCGCGGTGCACCGGCCTGCTGTCGCGTGCGCCGGCAATCCCGATGTTTGCCGGTCGATACCCAACCCCAACCCCAAACGCCTGACGACACCGCTGCCAGGAAGACCGCGCCGCTCCCGCAAAAACTCACCTTGTCGTGCCAACTGTCCCGCAGTTGCCACGCGCCGCCGCTAAAGTGAGTCGAGCACGATCGTCTCGCTCACGATCGGCACGCGGATGTGGCCGCCCTCCGCATCACCATACGCATGGGCGTTCCCGTCGATCACATATTGCGCGGTCAACGCGCAAAGCGTCGCGTCTCGCGCATCGACGGAGCGCAGCGTCGACACGTCGATCCCCAATCGCTCCAGCAATTGCAGGCGCTGCGTACGCTTCTGCTTCGCCGACGCCACCGCCTTGCCCAGCATCGCGCAGGTGATCGCGTACGGATAGGTCTCGAAACTCGCACGACCGCCCGCATAGTGCGCATCGGTCAGCAACGGATAGGTGTCCGCCAGCGCGCGGTACACACGCTCACCGACGAACATCCAGTCGAAGAAGCCCGACGTGCTTGCGACGGCCTGCTCCCGAGACGGCGTCGGAAAACACGAGATCCGTTCGCGCGCGAGCGCCTGTTCGGCCGCCCGGCGGCCGACGCCCGGCCACCACACGCTCGGTGCATCGACGCCGACGGCCACGACGTCATGGGCAACACACAGCGCGGGCACTGCCTCGGGTGCAATCCGCGCTTCGCGGCAGACGACCATCGACCCGCGCAGGATCACGAGATCGCACAGCTTCTTGACGCCCCCGACGTCGACACCCGCCACGGCGGGCGCTTGCCGCGCGGCGGCTTCGACGGATCGGGCCGGTGCCATGCGGGAACCTCAGTCGGCCGGCCGTGCGCCGTACGCGGTGTCGAAGATCGCCTCGAGACCGGGATGCACGCCGCGCATCGGGTCGACAACCGACTTCGCCCAGTCGAAATACGCCTGCTTGCGCTCGAGCGGCCAGTCCGCGGGCGGATGCTGCGCGATGTCGCGCAGGTTGCAGATCTTGTCGGCAAGCTTCACGAGCTTCGCGCGCCGGCTGATGGTCGACGCATGCTCGACCTGCAGGCGCTTGCGTTCATCCTTCGGCAGCGACTTGTCGTCGGTGACTTCCATCACGATGTCCGCCACGTCCTTGCCGAACAGCCGCAGCAGTTCCTGCTCGGTCGTCTCGGTATCCTCGACCGTGTCGTGCAGCACGGCCGCGACGATCACACGCTCGTCCTCGACACCGGCCTCGTTGGCCAGCACGTCGGCGAGTGCGATCGGATGATTGATGTACGGCGACGCCTCTTCGTCCTTGCGACGCTGATTGCGATGCTTGTCCGCCGCGAACGCGATGGCGGCTACCAGCTTTTTCATATTTTCCCCTCGTGTGGCCAGACCCGCGACCGACTGACCCGGCCGCGTGCGTTTCGGAACCGCTCATACTACCTGTACGCGATGACCCCTCCCGTGTGCCGGCATCCCGGCACGCCCCCGCATCACGCGCCGGCCGGCGCGCGCGGCAACTCGACCACGTTGACCCGCGCGCCGAAGACGTCCCTCACGAGCGGCAGCAGATGGTCGTGGTGCGTCAGGAACAGCACCTGGGTTCGCGTCGACAGATCGCGCAGCGCATCGAGCCCGGCCTTCGCGCGCGCATCGTCGAAATTGATGAACAGGTCGTCGGCGACGAACGGCAGCGCGGTCCGGCTGCCGAGCTGCAGCTCCAGCGCCGCGATGCGCAGCGCGAGGAACAACTGGTCGCGCGTGCCTTCGCTCAACCCCGCCACCTCGACCGACGTTCCCTTCGTGCGCCGTGCATACAGCGCAGGCGGTGTCCGTTCGGTATCGACGGTCAGCTTCGCGAATTCGCCGAGCGTGAGCCCCGCGAAGATCTCGCCCGCGCGCCGGAGCATCGGCCCCTGCTTCTGGTCGCGATAGCGATCCGTCGCCCACTTCAGCAAGCGGCTCGCGGTGGCCGCCTCCAGATACTGTTCCGCTGCATCGCCCATCGCCGCCAGCGCTTCCTGCCGTTTCGACTCGGCGACGGCCGCGTTCGCCTGGCCGTCGATCGCGCCGAACGCCTGGTCGGCCACGACCTGCTGCTGCGACAGCGCGTTCAGCCGCTTGCCGGCATCGCCGAGCGACTGCTTCACCGCTTCGAGATGCGCCGGCACGTCTGCAATGTCCTGCTCCGCGACCTCGGCTTCGACAGCCGGCCGCGACAGACCGTCGCCGTCGCGCACCAATGCCTCGTGCGCGGCATCGACCGCCTGCCGAAGCTGGCGCTGACGATCCGAACGCTCGGCCAGCGGCAGCGCCGCGTCGATCGACGCGACGCCGGCCAGCTGCAGCAGCGGCTGGATCCGCGCATCGGCACCGGCCACCGCGGCGGCGGCATCCGCCACCTTGCCGTCGGCCTGCCGCACGGCCTCGTCGGCACGCCCGATCGCGCGTGCGACTTCCCTGGCAGCCGCGAGGCGCATCGTCAATCGTCGCGCGACGTCCGGCCAGTCGCCGCTCGCGAGCCATTCCGGCGCAAGCGCTTCGGCAAGCCGGCGCGCGCCGGCCTCGAGCGCGGCCAGCTCCGCACGGATCGCGGCGATCCGGTTGCGCGGCGCGTCGGCATCGGCCAGCTCGGCCGTCACCGCGTTCGCGAGCCCGAGCGCCCCTTCCGCCGCGGCCAGCGTCGTCGCGCTCGCGGACAGCTTCGCGTCGGCCAGTGCGTCGCGCCATTGCGCGTGCCATGCATCGTAGGCCGTCTGCGCATGGCCGGCCCGCGATTGCGCCGTCGCGCATCCGCGTTCGGCTTCCCGCGCGCGGTCATCCAGGCTGTCCTTCTGCGCGATCGCTTTCTCGGCCGACTGCACGAAGGTCTCGGCGATCGCGACGAGCGCGGCCAGCCCGTCCGATTCGCCTCCTCGCGATACCGTATGCAGCGCCGCACGCAGCGTGGCTTCCGCGCCGGCCCGCGCAGCACGCATCGCGTCGAATTCGCGGCGCTGGCGATCGAGATCCGCCTGTGCGGCGAACACCGTTTCGCGCTTCGCGAGCCAGTCGCCCATCGCCGCCAGCGGCATGCCGGGCACCGCGGCGGTCGTTGCGAGTGCGGCCCACGCGTCGCGATGCGCGATCAGTTCACGCTCACGCTCGTCCAGCGCAGCCTGCCTGCGCGTCACGCCGGCACGTGCGGATTCGACCTGTTGACGCAGCGATTGCAGCGTCGCGGCCGCCTGCGTGGCGCCGAGCTGGGCGTCGACGAGTTCGTCGGCGAGGCGAATCGCGTCGTCGACTGCCGGTGCGCCCGTGGCAAGATCGACCGCGCCGCTGCGGATGTCGCCCCACGCGCCGTCGCGCCGCGCACGCGCCGCCAGCACGTCGGTGGTCGTGACGACCTTGTGGTTCTCCGCGAAATGCTTCTCCTGCAATTCGAGCCGCTCGAGTTCCTCGAGCGCGCCGTCCCGTGCGTCACGTGCCGCAGCGGCCGCGCTCGCGTGCTCGCTGTCTTCCTTCAGCAGCGCGCCGAGCCGCGCCGCCGACGGCACGTCGAGCGCGCGCAGCGTGTCGACCGGCATGCGCCACTGGCCGAGCGCGTCGAGCACACCCGACAGCGTGCGTTCGGCGGCAGCGATCTCGTGCGCCAGCGCCTGCTCGCGCGGGCCGCTGTTGCGAAAGCCTTGCGCGTCGGCCAGCGCCGCACGCAGCGCCTCCGGCACGTCGACGGTCGACAGGCGCGCCTGTTGCTCCTGCACCTGCGCACGCTCGCGCGTGCGTTCGTCGAGCGATTCGCGCGCGCCGGCAAGCGCCTGGTGCAGCGCACCGTGTTCACGCAGCAGGTTCGCGACGGTCTTCAGCGACAGCGCCGTCGGCAGCGACGCGCGCAGCGACGCTTCATCCACCGGCCAGTCGAGCTGGGCGGCTGCCGCACACGCGGCGGACACATGCCGCTCGACGTCCGCGCCGAGCAGCAGCAGATCCTGCGCGTGATTCATGCACGCGCCGCGCAGCCGGTCGAGCGCTTCGATCTCGGCCTCGAGCGCCAGCGTGTCGGCATCTGCGTCGATCGCATCGCGCGCCTGCCGTTTCGCGAGCAGGTCGGCACGCCGTTCCTCGAGCACCTTCTGTTCGGCCGCGAGATCGCCCTGCGCCTTCAGCAGATCCGCATACGCGGTCGGCGGCAACTCGACGACCGCGCCCAGTTCGGCCAGCGCCGCGTCCTTGACCGTCAGTTCCTTCAGGTACGGCGCGAGCCGACGGACGCGTTCGAGCTTCGAGCGCAGCGTTTCGAGCCGGCGCTGTTCCGCGCGGGCCTGCTCGATCTGCTGTTCGACCGCTTCGCGCGCGTCCTTGCGCTCGACCCAGTCGCGCGTGCGCACCTGGACCGTCTTCAGTTCGGTCACGGCTTCGTTGAACGACGTTTCGGCCAGTGCAAACGCGCTGCCGCTCCGGCGCGGCGCCCACAGCTCGACCGAGCGCGCGTCGAGTTCCTCGCGCACCGGCCCGAGACTGCCGACACCGGCAGCCGATTCGAACAGCACCTGCCCGAGCTTGTCGGATGCATCGAGAATGCTCCGGCCACCGTCGACCAGCCGCCCGTGATCGAGCCCGAACATCTGCTCGAAGAATTCGCGCGTCGCCCCATCGAGAATCGCGGCAAGATAATCGTCGGGCAGCTTGTCGTCGGCCGGCGTGCGCAACGGACTGCGCCCGCGCGCGCGGTGGAACGCGAGTTCGCCCGTGCCGCTCTCCAGCACGCCGCCGATCCGCAGTTCGGGCGTGCTGTGCAGGAAATCGAGCGGCGTCTGCAGCTTCATCCCGAACAGCAACTCGGACACGGCCGTGCGGATCGTCGACTTGCCGGCCTCGTTCGGCCCGACGATCACGTGAAAATCCTCGCCGGCCGACGGAAACCGCAGCGTGTCGTCGGTGAACTTGCCGTACTTGATCAGATCGAGCTGGCTGATGCGCATCGCTTACTCCCCCCTCGCCAGCCGCGCGAGCAACGCGGGCCCGACCTGCTCGACCAGCGCCGTCAGCTCGCCGGCGCGCGCCATCGCCAGCAACGGCACTTCCTCCTTCACGTCGCTGCGGACCTTGCCGACGAACGGCTTCAGGTCGCGTTCGAGCAGCGCGAGGAAATCCGGATCGTGCGCGGCGTCGGCGAGGATCTGCTTCAGATCCTCGAGCGCTTCGAGCTGCTCGCTTTCGCCCGGTTGATGATCGGCGGCGGACGTCGCGAGCCGGACCTTCTCGAGCCACAGCCGCTCGTTGCCGATGATGCCGATCTGGTTCAGCACCTCCGCGCGCAACTGCGGCGCGCGGCCGAAAAAGAGGCCGTGCGCGGGCGTGCGCCCCGTGACCGTCACGCGCACCGCGCGCGGCACGTGGCCGTCGACGCTCAGCAACGCCTCCAGCGCCTGGCCGATCTTTCTCGACAGATCCGCGACCGACAGGCAATCGGACGCATCGACCGACACGGCTTCCCACCGCAACACGTCGAGATACAGGCGCTCGACCTGCGTGCGGCCCTGCTCGACCGTCACGAGCACCGCGCCACGGCGGCCCGTCTCGCGGATATGGCGCCCCTGCAGGTTGCCGGGGAACACGACGGTGGACGGCCCCGTCCATTGCTGGAACTCATGCACGTGGCCGAGCGCCCAGTAGTCGTAGCCCTTCGCGTGCAGTTCGGCCAGCGTGCACGGCGCGTAGTTCGCGTGTGCGGCATAGCCTTCGAGCGCCGTGTGCAGCACGCCGATGTTGTAGTAGCCGGGTACCGGATCCGGATAGCCGATCGCGAGATTGTCGACGACGGCCTTGTCCTTGAAGCTCTGCCCGTGCAGCGCGACGTCGAATTCGGGCAGCTTGACGGTTTCCGGCTTGCGGTGGCCGAACACGGTAACGTTGTCGGGCAACGTCAGCTTCTTCGTCATCTCGCTTTCGGCATCGTGGTTGCCGCCGAGCACGAACGCGCGGATGCCGGCCTTGCGCAGCCGCCCCATCTGCTGGCCGAAGAAGATACCGGTGTTGTGATCCTTCCAGTCGCCGTCGTACAGGTCGCCGGCGATCACGAGAAACGCGACTTCCTCTTCGATCGCACGATCCACGAGTTGGCGCAGCGCCTCGCGCGACGCGTTGCGCAACTGCGCGGCCGGCGCGTCGGGATACGCGCTCAGGCCGTGCAACGGGCTGTCAAGGTGAATGTCTGCCGCGTGGATGAACTTCACGAAGATTCCTCTGTGTCATGACGAAAGGGCGATGCCGCTCGGGCAGGCCCGGTCGTCAATCGCAATCCTGGTAGCCGCCGAGCTCGCCGCAATGGAGGCAGCGAAACACATACGCGGTCGGCGAGCCGTCCTTGTCGAGCGCCGCGAAAAAATGCGCCCACTCGGCGCCTTCGTCGAGCCCGGTCGACGCGCGGATCGCCTCGATCGCCTGCGGGCCGAACGCGTTCAATTCGCCGGCGCCCGCACGGCCGACGAACTGCGCGCCGTCACCGCAATGCGTCCACCACCGCTCCTGCTGCCAGCCGATAAAACCCGGCGTGCGATTCGCGATCTCGTCGACGACCGCTTCGGGCACCACGTCCCATTCGCCGCCGCCGATGCCGTACGTGTCGGTAAAACTTGCATCGAGCCGCGCGTGCGCCGAGCCATCGGCAATGCACCACGGGCAGATGCACTGCTCGTATTCGTCGACCGCATACACGGGGCCGGCGTAAACGTAACCGCGCGCATCGCCGCAGCATGCGCAACGCACGTCCGACGCGATCACGCTGCCCGTCGCGAGCGGGTCGGGATGGTACCTGAAAGCGGGTAACGACATGAAATTCTCCGTCGGTCCGGATGATCGGGAAACATGCGATGCGGATGCGAACGGCCATTGTGCCGCAGCACGACCGCATTACCGCGGTACGTCGACCTCGGCAAACGTGCCGTTCACGAAACGATAGACGCGATGCGTGGCACCGCCGTGCGCGACATATTCCCACCGGATGTCGATGCCGGCCGGCGCGTCGCGCCACGTGATCGCCCGATACGGCGATTGCGTACCGGATTCGGTTTCGAGCGAAACGGAATCGAGACAGCTTTGCACCGGCAGCGAGAAGCGCGGCACCGCGCGGGCGCCGCGCAGTTCCAGCACGTAAAGCGTACCTTCTTCACCCGCGCCGCAATACCCGGTCGGACGGCTGCTTGACGAACGGTTGACGACGACCATCACGTGGTCGCTGCCGTCGATCCGCTTCGCAGAATCCGACGGGAACGCCACGCTCGAGGCGTCGGCCAGCGCATGCCGGAGTGCAGGCGGCACGCTCAATGCCGACTTCCGCTTGCCTGCCGCGTCGACCTCGATCAACCTTGGGCGCACCCACTCGATCGCATGACCATTGACCAGCCGCACCGATTCGGGCGCCGGCGTTTCGGCGGAAGCCATGACCGCATTCGACACCAGCAGCGCCAGTGCCGCCCGTTTCAACGCAGCCGGGATCGTCGGGCCGTTTCGTGTCTGCATGGATCGCGCGGAAAGATCGTGGAGTTCGTCGGTTGCGCCGGCGTGCCGCGCGGGCGATTCCGTTTCAGGTTCGCACCGCGTGCGTCATGCGTGATGACGGACGCGGCCGATCGGCCGGAGGCGGTCACTCGCCGCGCGGAACCGGCGGTGGTGCGAAGCCGTTGTCGTTGCCGGGGAACGGATTCGCGTTGCGGCGCAGTGCCTCCTCGTCGTTCTCCTTCTGCGCGAACAGCGCGACGCCGATCACGCCGACATTCGCGGCGTCGCCGTACTTCGAGTTCGCGACGTAGCTGTCGGGCACGGCCGCGAAGCGGAACGCGGCGACTTCGTCGCGGCTCTTGCGAAAGCCTTCGATCGTCAGCGTGCGGCCGGGATACAGCACGTAGCCGCCGTTCGTATAGCTGCCCGGCCGGCCCGACAGCACATCGAGCCCGTCGACCGTCGACACGACTTCGAACGTGCGGCGCCCCTGGTTGCGCAGCACGATGAGGTAGCGCGAACCCTCGATGCCCGCCATGTGCCAGCGGCCGTTGCTGCGCGCGAGACGCAGCGGCGCGCCCTTTTCGTCGGTGAACGACAGCGCGATGTCGCCATTGGCCAGCGCGACGCGGGTCGGCAGCCGGCGAACCTGCGAGGCCGGAAGATGCCCGGGCAGCGCATCGTTGTAGTGGACCGACGCGAGATCGGTCGGCTTCGCCGGATCCGCGCGTTCGAACTCGACCTGGCGGGTTTCGGATCGCACCGACTCGCCCCACGCGGTACCGAGCCCGCGACGTTCGCTGGCGTCCGGTGCGACGGCGGACGCGGCGGTACTGGCGGACGGTGCGGGCGGCGCCGCGCAGGCGGCCAGCCAGAGCGCGCAGGCAAGCGCGAGAAGACGGAACAGGATGGTCATGACGTGATGCCTCGGAATGTTATCGGGCCGCGCCGGGCAGGCCGAAGCGGCGTTTTGGTGTCGTCTGTCGTCACGATGTCGATCGGACATGCTTGCCCGGGTTGGCCGGCACCGCCATCCCGGCGGCCCCGCAACCGGGAGCCCCGCTATTTAAGCATGGCGGGCGGGCAATGGGCAGGGGCCGCGCGCGCCAATAAAAAAGCCCGGCCCGCATCGAAGCGGGCCGGGCCTTGGCGGAATGCGTGCTGCTTACAGCGCGCCGCCTTGCGCCGACGCCGAACCCTTCACGCCGACCGATGCGCCGCCCTGCACTGCGTTCGTCGTGCCTTCGAGCGCTTCGCCGGCCTTCGCCTTCGCGCCGCCCGCGACGTCGCCCGCCGTCGACATCGCGCCTTGCGCGTGGCTCTTCACCGAGCCAGCGACGTGCTTCACGTGCGACTTCGTCGAGTGGACGGCCGATGCCGCGGCATCCTTCGCCGTACCGGCTGCCGAGCCGACCGCCTGCGTCGCGCCGCCGACCGCATTGCCCGCTGCCGAGCCCACGCCGCCGACCGTCTTGCCGACGCCGTTCAGCGCGCCGCCCACGACGTTGCCTGCGCCCGAACCCGAGCCCGCCGCATTTGCACCGGCGCCAGCCTGCACGCCCACGCCGCCGCCGAGCAGCGGCGTCTGGACCTGTGCGCCGACGCCAGCGGAACCTTGTGCGCCGGTCTGGGCCGTCTGTGCAAATGCAGCCGAAGTCGCCATCGCCGTCAGAGCGGCACCCAGCAGAATCGTACGAATCTTGTTCATGGTCATTCTCCCCAAAGACGTTGTTGCTGCGGGCCGCCTTCGTGCGGCTTGTCGCATGCCTCACCGCGAAGTGCGGCAGGTGGAGCTAATGTAGCCGCGCCGACGCGCAAAACGATTGAATTGCGGGGACTGTTACTTCGGTTGCAAATGCTGACGATTGACTCACACTGTTTGACAATCGGGGGCTTGCGGCGCGATGGACAACGTATTGGGTCGACGAACGGGGGCAGGCGCTCCGCGATGTCGATTGGCCCGATCGTCACGTATCGGGGCATCCGGTACGCGCGAGGGCCGGTTGAGGCGCCGGCCGCTTTTATCAGCATCCCGAAGGATGTGCGTTGCCCGGCCGTCCATGCGGCCTCGCCATGAAAAACGGCCCCGACTGCCTGTCGGCAGATCGGGGCCGTGCGCGTTCCGCCCGGTTACGGCCGGAACGTATCGCCGAGCACGACGCCTTCGCGACGCGGATCGGTGCCGCCCTGCAACGCCGGTGTCTGGCCGACCGTCACGCGCATCACCGTATTGACGCCGCTCGCCTGCGCGGACGTCGATACCTTGTGACCGAGCGCGAGCAGCCCCGTGATCAGCGGATCGTTCGCCCCGTTGTTCGCCGTGTTGACGTTCGGATGCTCGCCGCCGATCGTGGTCGTCGGGCTGTTGCTCGCGCCGAAATCGACGAGCCCCGCGGACTGCTGCGCGTCGAGGCCCCAGTCGAGCGCGCCGACGAGCGTCTTGACCACGTACTGCGGAATCGTACCGCCGCCCGGCGAACCGGTCGCCATCACGAAGTCGCCGCGCGAGCCGTCGGCAGCCTGCCCGAACACGATCGTCGGCGCCATCGAGCTGCGCGGCCGCTTGCCCGGCTGCAGCCGGTTGGCCACCGGATTGCCGGACGTGTCGACCGGATTCGCGGAGAAGTCGGTCAGCTGGTTGTTCAGCAGGAAGCCGTTGGTCATGTGGAACGAGCCCATGCTCGACTCGACCGTCGTCGTCGCGCTCAGCACGTTGCCGTCGCCGTCGACGATCGTGAACTGGTTCGTGCCGTGCTCGATCAGCGTCGTGTCGACACCGAGCGGCACCGCGCCGAGATTGCCCGGCTGTGCGGTGCCCATGCTCTTGGTCGTGTCGATCAGCGCCGCGCGCGATTTCAGGTACGGCTTGTTCAGCAGCGTGTCCCACGTGCCGCCCGGCAGCGGCACGAAATCCGTATCGGCCACGTACTTGTCACGATCGGCATACGCGAGCCGTTCGGCCTCGGTGACGAGGTGCACGCCCGCGACGGTCGGCTTGCCGCCTTCGAGATCGATCGCGGTCGGCTTCAGCGACTTCAGGTCGAAGTTCTCGAGAATGCCGAGCGCCGACGCGACCGCGATGCCGCCCGACGACGGTGGCGGCATCCCGCACACCCAGTAGCTGCGATAGGTCGTGCACACGGGTACGCGGCGCTTCGCCTGATACGCGGCCAGATCCGCGACGGTCGTCTTGCCCGGCGTGAGCGTCGACCCGTCGGCCCCCTTCGTCACCGCGATCTTCGCGACGATGTCCTGCGCGATCTGCCCGGTGTACAGCGCATTCGCACCCGACTGCGCCATCAGCGTCAGCGTGTGCGCGTAGGCGGGATTCTTCAGCACGGTGCCGAGCGTCTTCGGCGAACCGTCGGCGTTCAGGAAATACGCGGCGGCCTCGGGGTCGCGCTTCAGGTTCGCGGCATTCGCCGCGATCGCATCGGCGAGCCGGCCACCGATCGGGAAGCCGTTGGTCGCGAGCGCGACCGCATCGCCGAACAGGTTCTGCCACGGCAGGCGGCCGTGATCCTGCTGCAGCGCTTCGATGAGCCGCGGCACGCCGATCGTGCCGATCGAACGGCCGCTCGCGCGCGCGTTCGGCAGCGGCGCCGAATGGTCGGTCGTGTCGTCGACGTAGCGCAGGTAGTTTTCCGTCGCGGCGGCCGGCGCGGTTTCGCGGCCGTCGTAGGCCTGCACCGTCTTGCTGCGCGCATCGTAGTAGAGCAGCACGCCGCCCGACCCGAGCCCCGTCGCCTCGGGCACCGTCAGGCCGAGTACGGCCTGCACGGCGACCGCCGCGTCGGCGGCCGTGCCGCCTTTCTTCAGCACCGCGCAGCCGGCCGCGCTTGCGTACGCGTTCGACGTGGCCACCAGGTAGGTCTTCGCATAGACGGGCTTCATCCCGGTGCGATAGCCCGACGACGCTTCCGGCAGCGACGGGTCGCCCGGCTGGTTCGAACCGACCACGACCGTCGCGCCGCTGTTGTCGACCGCGAGGCAGCTCGCGTCGGTGGAAGGTGTCGTTGCCTGGCCCGCGTCGTTCTCGACGTCGCCGCCGCATGCGGTCAGCAGCGCGGCCGCGAGCAACATGGATGCATACGGAAAAATCGCTGTTCTGTTCATTGTCTGTCGATGTTCTTCTGGGTCGTTGCGATGGGCATCACGCTGCCTGCGACCCCCTCGGTGCGCGGGCAACGCGTTCGATAGTCCCATGAACAAAATTTTTTCCGCAATAAGGGAATGACGTAATGCCACCGGACGTTGCGAGCGCAACGTCACCCGGTCGGCCCGCGGGTTCGCTTGTTGCACCGCATCGCCATCGAGCTGTGCGACCGGTGTCGCTACCTTGTCGCTACTTGGTCGCCCGGCGGCGCTTGCCGGCCACGTTGCCGTCAGGCGCGAACCCGCGCTCCATCGCTTCGATCGCCTCGGAAAAGAACTCGAGAAACATCGTCATCGCGACGGTCGCGCTCATGTCCGCGCGCTGGTAGATGCAACTGAACGAGCGCGCGCCCGCATCGGCGAGCGGCGTCCACGCGAGCCGGCCGGCGGCGACGTCGTCCGCGACGTTCTCGGCGATCAGGAAGCCGATGCCCGCGCCTTCGGCCGCGAGACGCCGCACCATCGACACCGAGCCCGTCTCGACCAGCGGCCGCACGTTGCGCGGTTGTCGCGCATCGATCTGGTCGAACATCGCACGCAGCTCCGTGTCGGGTGTCATCAGGATCAGCGGATGGGCGAAGCAGTCGCGCATCCGCACCTTGCCGCCGGACGACGCCAGCGGATGGCCCGGTGCCGTGACGACACCGAGCGGCTGCGCGAACGCGCGCACCTCGACGACGCCCGCGGCCGTGCGCCGGCGCAGCGCATAGCCGAGGTCGACCTCGCCCGTCTCGACCCAGCGCACGATGTTCTCGCCGTTGCCCGAGCGCACGCTGTACGTGACGCCCGGGTAGCGCTGCAGCGCGGCGAGGATCGCGTCGGGCACGAGTTTCTCGGCCGTCGATGCAGGCACGGCCAGGTTCACATGCCCGCGCCGCAACGCGCGCAAGTCTTCGACCTGCGTCAGCGCGTTGTCGAAGTCGCGCTGGCCGCGCCGCACGGCCGCGATCACGATCTCGCCGGCGAGCGTCAGCTGCATGCCGCGCGGCAGCCGGTCGAACAGCGGCACGCCGACCTGCTCCTCGAGATTGCGGATCTGCTGATGCACCGCCGCGGCGGTCAGGTGCAGCCCGTCGGCCGCCTTGCGAATCGAGCCGCGTCGTGCGACTTCGTCGAAACAGCGGAATGCCTGCGATATCGAACGCATGAAGGTACCGTTAGATTTTTCCGAACAGGTCGTCAAGAATAATCCGATTTTACCGACACGCCGGATCGTCTAGATTTCGCAGCATTCCCGTATTCGATTCGAATGGAGACTGCAGTGACGACCGTCGACCAGATTACCCAGCGCCGCCGAGGCGTCGGCCTCATCGCCCACGATCCCGCCCTGTCCGCGGGCGGCTATACGCTCATCGCGCCGCAGACGGCCGACGGCAACGTCTATCTCGTCGGCATCGACGGCGACGTCGCCCATCAGTGGAAAATGCCCGTACGCCCCGGCCGCCACGCGGTCATCCTCGCGAACGGCAACCTCGGCTACAACGGCAATCATCCGCACTCCGAGTCGCGCTACGCGCCGTGGTCGATGTGGCATGGCGGCGACTTCTACGAGGTCACGCCGCAAGGCGAAACGGTGTGGCGCTACGAAGATCCCGCGCATCACCACGACGCGCAGTGGCTGCCGAACGGCAACCTGCTCTACGCCGCATGCGAACCGGTCGACGCCGCGTTCGCGCAGCGCGTGCCGGGCGGTACCGCGCATGGCGACGACGAGGTCATGTATGCGGACGTGATCCGCGAAGTGAACCGCGCCGGGCAGATCGTGTGGGAATGGCACGCGCGCGAGCACCTGCGGCCCGAGGATTATCCGATCGCGGCCGGCTTCGGCCGCTATCACTGGCCGCTCGTCAACGGTCTCGCGGTCGATGCGAACGGCCGCGTGCTGATGAGCCTGCGCACGACGTCGGGGATCATCGCCGTCAACCGCGAGACCGGCCGCGTCGACCTGCGCATCGGGCCGGACGTCGTGTCGCACCAGCATGCGCCGGTGCCGCTCGCGAACGGCAACATCCTCGCATTCGACAACGGCAATTTCCGCCACGGCGCGCACGTCGTGTTCTCGCGCGTCGTCGAGATCGATCCCGCGACGCAGCGCGTGGCGTGGTCGTATTCGGACGATGTCGTGAACCTGTTCTACACGCCGTTCATGGGCAACGCGCAGCGCTTGCCGAACGGCAACACGCACGTCACCGAATCGTCGACGGGCCGGCTGTTCGAAGTGACGCCGGCCGGCGAAGTCGTATGGGAATACGTGATTCCGTGGTTCGCCGAATACCCGGACGAAGCCGCGCGCAAGACCGGCCCCGGCCAGTTGAACAGCGTGTTCCAGACGTTCCGCTACAGCGCCGCGCAACTGCCGTGGCTGCGGACCTGACGCGCCGTTCGCCGTCGCCTTCCAGCCACCGTCGCCGTTCGCTTCCGAGGGGCCTGCCGTGTCGCACGATCCGATCTCACCGCCCGTCGACGCACGGCTGCCCGCGTGGCAGCTCGCGCTGTTCGGGCTGCAGCACGTGCTGTCGATGGCCGCGTCGCCGATCACGGCCGTCTTCCTCATCGCGAAAGTCCTCGCGCTGCCGGCCGACCTGACGGTCCAGCTGATCGGCGCGACGTTCTTCGCGTGCGGCATCGGCACGCTGGTGCAATCGCTCGGCGCGGGCCCGATCGGCGCGCGCATGCCGTTCGTGATGGTGCCCGGCGGCGCACCGACGATGCTGTTCGCGGGCATCGCCGCGCAGTCGGGCCTGCCGACCGCCGCCGGCGCGGCGCTGCTCGCCAGCGCGTTCTACTGGGTGCTGCTGCCCGTATTCACGCGCTGCCTGCGGCTCTTTCCGCGCATCGTCGTCGGCGCGATGCTGCTGCTCGTGTCGATCAACCTGATCCGGATCTACGCGACGATCGTCGTCGGCCAGCCCGGCTCGGCCGACTTTGCGCAACCGCGCGCACTCGGTCTCGCGCTGGCGACGATCGTCGCCACCGTCGTCGTCGCGGGTGCGTTCCGCGGCACGCTCGGCCGCCTCGCGGTGCTGATCGGGTTGATGGCGGGCGCGACGCTCGGCTGGGCGCTCGACGCGATGCCGGCGCTCGCCGACGTGTGGCACGACCCGTGGTTCACGCATCCGGTCTGGCTGCCGTTCGGGATGCCGCGCTTCGACGTGCTGGCCGCGCTGCCGCTGCTGATCTTCACCGCGATCTCGATGGCCGAGGCCACTGCGCAGACGGTGGCCGTCGGCGAAACGTGCGGCAAGGCGATCTCGCTGACGCGCGACGTGCCGAAGACGATACGCGGCGATGCGCTGGCGTCGCTGACCGGCGCGCTGTTCGGCACGCCGCTGATCGTGACCAGTGCCGAGAACATCGGCGTCGTGCAGACGACCGGTGTGCGCTCACGCTACGTGACGGCCGCCGCCGGCGCGATCCTGATCGTCATTGCGCTGTTCGCGCCGCTCGCGCGGCTCGCGTATGCGATTCCGGCCGCCGTGGTCGGCGGCACCGCACTGGTCGTGTTCGCGATGATCGGCGTGATGGGCATCCGCCTGCTCGCCAGCGTCGACCTGCATGCGCGCGCCAACCAGTACACGCTCGCGGCCGCGCTGGTGGTCGGCCTCGCGCCGATCCTGGTGCCGAACCTGTATCGCCAGTTCGGCGCACCCGCGCAGATCGTGCTCGGCAACGGCATGGCGGCCGGCACGCTCGCGGCCATCGCGACGCAACTGGCGTTCGCCGCGCTCGCGCGGCTGGGCGGACAGACGCAGGCAGGCGTGGCACCGGCATCGTCAAGCGACGCGTAACTGCGGTAGCGGGCAGCGCTTCGTCCGCTTGACGACTTCTGCGGTTCGCCAGACGCGTTCCGTTTCTTCATCACGCGACTGCTCGTGCTCGTCTACCTGACGATGAACAACAACGGTATCGACGAGATGCGTGCCGCGCACCGACACGCCGGGGGTGTCGCGCCGGCCGGCCGGACATCGGGACGATTGCCGGCGTCACCGCGTCCGGCTATAAAGCGTGGATGGACACGAATCGCTGGATTCACGACCCCGTCGGCGCGTTTCGCGCGTGGCAGGAAACCGCCGCGACCGGTGCCGGCCGCCGGCCGTTCGCACCGCGTTCGGTCGTGCAGCACGTCGCGATGTTCGAGCGGTTCCTGCGTCACCTGATCGCACACCGCGTATCGCTGGCCACGTTCGGGCCCGACCACGTCGCGGCCTTCCTGGCTGGACTCGACCGTACCTGCCTGCCCGGCACGTCGACACGCGTGCGCTATGCGAAGCTGATCGACCGGCTGGGCCGGCACCTGGTCGACACCGGGGTGCGGACGATCCACCCGGCCGGCCGGACGACGCGCGATCTCGCCTGGCCGGACGGCGAACCGGAGCCGTGCTACCTGCCGCCCGACGCCGACGCCGCACTGCAGCGCCACGTCCAGCCTCGACCGGACGACTCCCCCACCGACTGCCGGAATCGCGCGATCGTCGCGCTGCTGCTTGCGAGCGGCATCACGTCGGCCGAGATTCGTGCGATGCGCTGCGACGCACCCGATCTCGACGCGCAACCACCGGCGTTGTCCGTGCCGCGCGATCGCGCGCGGCCGGCGCGCCGGATCGAACTTGCCGGGTTTGCGCTGGCACCGCTCGCCGCATGGCGCGCGCGTTCGGCCGGGGCGCCGGCATCGGCGCTGCTGTTCCCCGCACCACGCGGCGGTGGCGCGATGAACGACATGTTCCTGCTGCTGGTGGTACGTGACGCGCTGACCGCGATCGGCTTCCACGCGACGGACATGAGCCCGCGCGTGCTGCGCAACACGTATGCGCGCCGGCAGTTGCTCGCCGGCCACGCGCATGCCGACGTCAGCGCAATGCTCGGTCTCGTCAGCACGCGAACGGTCACGCGCATCCGACAGACGTTGCCGCCGGACGCGGCGGCGGATCGCGCCGCGCACGAGCGCTGAACACCCGTGTGCAGCGCGCCCTTGCCCTTCCTGATCGCTATGCGCCCGGCTTCGACTGGACGAGCCGCAGGATCCGCGTGTCGTACGGCGACTGCATGACTTCCGCGATGCGGATGTCGGACGCAGCCGGGTGCAGCGGATTCAGCAGGAAGTTGTGCGCGTGCGGCACGACGACGCTCGGCACGCGCAGCAATGCGCTCGGCTGCGTGTGCAGCCATTCGGTGCCGGCGCTACGGGTCCAGTCGACATTCGTTTGCCAGTCGTCCGGTGCGTCGCCTTCCGCGATTTCGGCAACATCCACCGAATCGGGCACGTCGATCCGCAGCAGTTGGTATCCGCTCGGCAACTGGGCAACGGTGGTGATTTCGAAATGGACGAGCGTCTCGAGCAGTGCGAGCGCCGGATGTTCGGCGAGATACACGACGGGCTGCCCGGCAAAATGCCAGCGCCCGCCGGCCCGCAACCCGCCGATGCCCTTCAGATCGGCGTAATTGCTGATCCGCCACAGCGTCGTCAAGCGAAGTACCCCTCGTCGATCTGCGTGAGGACTTCCTCGACGAGCCGCGCGCCATGCTCGGTGCTCGCCATGTCGAGCGACGTGCGGCCGCCGAAGCGCTGCAGCCCGTTGCGCAGCCACGCCATCGCCTTGTCCTGGTCGCCGAACGTGGCCGTCGCCTGCGCGACGATGCGTGCAAGGCGGATCGCCTTGTCGGATTCCTCCGGCGACAGGCGTTCGTGCGCCTGGCGACGATGGCTCAGCGTGCGGCGCGGAATGATGAAGGCCAGCTCGTCCGATTTCAGCCCGCGCTCCGACAGCCGGTCGATCACCGACACGTCGACGCGCGCACTCGCCAGCTCGGCAAGATCGGCGCCCGAACGGACACGGATCGCCAGCAGCTGCTCGAGAATCGTGAATTCGGCCTGGCGCGGATGCGCGACACCCGAAGGATGAAAAGCGATGGTGCTCATGACCTCTCTCCGGCAATTTGCCCAATCATTATAGGCGTTTTGCCGAGAGCATGCGAGAGCGGGCGGGAACATGCGGGAGAAGCGGCGGCGGTCCTTCCGCCAAGGGGTCGGATCTCCCCCACCTGACTGATAGCCGATGACGGCGACCGCGAATCGAAGATTCGCCTCGATGGGATGCGATCGCGATTCAGTATATAAAGTCCATCGAAAAGTCTTATGGTTGTCACGTAACAACTCTTTTACTGATTTAAATCGCGCGGCCGAACAGGTGCCCGCCATCGCGCAGTGAACATCCATCGACCGGAACGCTCGGCGCAGCCACTCATCGACCGTCCCGGCGGAAACGCATCGCCGTCCCCTCGCACCGGATGCGCGCCCAGATCGCACGCTTCTCGTCGTCGCTCATGAACACCCAGCACGAGACCTCGTCGGCCGTACGGCCGCATCCCTTGCAGACATCGTCGAACAGTGTCGAGCACACACCGACACAGGGGCTGTCGGGTACGTCGTGAAGCGTGGACGTCATCGGAATCCTCGTCTCGGTTGAACATCCGCCAGGGCAACGCCCGCACTCCCATAGGCGGCTACCCTGCCACCGGCGATGCCGCCTGCGCCGCATCGCCCGGCTCTCGCCGCTTATTTCGCCTCGGCCGCCAGTCTCGCCAGCGCCGCCACGATGCCCGCCCCATAAGCCGGATCGGCCTTCGTGCAGTTATCGATGTGCCGCTGCCGAATGTCCGTCGACACGCCGGTAAGCTGACGCGCGGTGTTGTCGAACAGCGTCTGCCGCTGGCCGGCGTTCATCTTGCGGAACAGGTCGCCCGGCTGCTGGTAATGGTCGTCGTCGACGCGGGGAACCCAATGCGCGGCGGCGCCGTCGAGTTCGAGCGGCGGTTCGTTCAACTGCTGCTGGTCCGTCCACACGCCCTGGCTGTTCGGCCAATAGGACGGCGTGCCGCCGAGATTGCCGTCGGTCCGCATCGCGCCGTCGCGGTGATAGCTGTGGAACGGACACTTCGGCGCGTTCACCGGGATGTGATTGAAATTGACGCCGAGACGGTAGCGTTGCGCGTCGCCGTAGGAAAACAGCCTCGCCTGCAGCATCCTGTCCGGCGAATAGCCGATCCCCGGCACGACGTTCGCGGGCGTGAACGCGGCCTGCTCGGTCTCTGCGAAGAAGTTGCCAGGATTGCGATCGAGTTCGAAGTAGCCGACTTCGAGCAACGGAAACTCGGCCTTCGGCCACACCTTGGTCAGGTCGAACGGGTTGAAGCGGAACGCCTTCGCCTGCGCATCGGTCATCACCTGGATGAACAGCGTCCAGCGCGGAAAATCGCCGCGCTCGATGCTGTCGAACAGATCGCGCTGGTGCGTCTCGCGATCCTTCGCAATCAGCGCCTCGGCCTGCGCGTCGGTCAGGTTCTCGATCCCCTGCTGCGTGCGGAAGTGGAACTTCACCCAGGTCCGCTCGTTTTGCGCATTGAGCAGGCTGTACGTATGGCTGCCGAAGCCGTGCATGTGCCGGAACGAGCGCGGAATGCCGCGTTCGCTCATCACGATGGTCACCTGATGCAACGCCTCGGGCAGCAGCGACCAGAAATCCCAGTTGCTTTCCGCACTGCGCATCCCCGTGCGCGGGTCGCGCTTGATCGCATGGTTCAGGTCGGGAAAACGCAGCGGATCGCGGAAGAAGAACACCGGCGTATTGTTGCCGACCAGGTCCCAGTTCCCCTCCTCGGTATAGAACTTCAGCGCGAAGCCGCGGATGTCGCGCTCTGCATCGGCCGCGCCGCGCTCGCCGGCGACCGTCGAGAAGCGCGCGAACATCGGCGTCTGCTTTCCGATCGCCGAGAACAGCTTCGCCTTCGTGTAGCGCGTGACGTCATGCGTCACGGTGAACGTCCCGTGCGCACCGGCGCCCTTCGCATGCATGCGTCGCTCCGGAATCACCTCGCGGTCGAAGTGCGCAAGCTTCTCGATCAGCCAGACGTCCTGCAACAGCGCGGGCCCGCGCGGGCCGGCCGTCTGGATGTTGACGTTGTCGCTGACCGGCGCGCCATTCGCGTGGGTCAGCTTTCGATCGTTTTCCTGGTCCGACATGATCGTTCTCCTTAACAATGAGGGAATCGCGTTGCACGCACGATCCCGCTCAGTGCAGGGGACCGTGCGCGATACCGGGAGCGATCAGCCGGCCCACGCGGATGACCGGATCACGCTGCAGAAATTGCCGGCGTGGAAGTGCGGATCCTTGTCCGCGATCACGTCGGCCTTCACGTTGCCGAACGTCGTGTCCGGCTTGTGCTTGATCCCGTCGTAGAACGCCTGGATGATGTCTTCCTTGAAATGCGGCGTGCGCGGATGCGCACGGACGACGGCCTCGCGCTCGATGGCGCTGTATTCCGGATACGTGAGGCCCAGCACGTCCATCTCGACGCCCGCGGTAACGAGCGCAATCACCGGATGCATGTGTTGCGGAATGCCGGGCGTGGTGTGCAGCGCGATCGAAGTCCACACGACGTCGATATCCTGCTGCGAGAGGCCCTTGCCCTTCAGGAAATCGCGGGCGGCATTGGCACCGTCCACTTCGAAGCGCTCGCATGCGCTGCTGTGCCTGTGCGTGAGCCCCATGTCGTGAAACATGCAGCCGCAGTAGAGCAGCTCGGGATCGTACTTGAGCCCGCGACGCCGGCCTGCCAGCGCCGCGAAATAGAAGACGCGGCTCGAATGATGGAACAGCAGCGGCGACGCGGTATCGCGAACCAGTTCGGTGATCTCGCGCGTCATCTGGCTATCGGGAATGGTGATGCCTGCAACGTTCTCAGTCATGATTGACCTCCATTGAAAACACCCCCGATTCTCCGGAGTCCGATAGCTGTCTTCAATAGACGTGCTACGTCAAATCCTGCCATTTTGCGCGATGGACGGACGTGGTGCCCGCGCGGCCGGAAAGACAGCGGAAACAGGCTCCGCCGCCCTGCCCCGTGCGCCATCGGCACCTCTATACTGCTACGCGTCACGTTCGACACAGCACGCATCCGATCATGCCGAAGGTCGTGGGAATTTTCGCCGTTCCGGGCGTTCAACTGCTCGATGTCTCCGCACCGCTCGACGTGTTCGCGCAAGCGAACGCCGAATGCGGGAAGCCGTTCTATTCGTTGCGGATCATCGCGAGCGAATCCGGCCCGATCCGCAGCTCGTCCGGTGCGCAGTTGCTGCCCGACTGGATCGTTCCCGACATCCCGGAGCGCATCGACACGCTGCTGGTCGCCGGCGCGCCGAGCGCGGGCCACATCACGCTGCGCACCGACGTCCTCGCGTGGCTGCGATCGGCGGCCGTGCAGAGCAAGCGCTACGGCTCGATCTGCACCGGCGCGTTCATCCTCGCCGCCACCGGTCTGCTGAAAGGGCGCCACCTGACCACGCACTGGGCCGCCGCCGACGCGCTGGCCGAGGCCTATCCATCGCTCGCCGTCGACGCCGATGCGCTGTACGTGCGCGACGGCAAGCTGCGCACGGGCGCCGGCGTCACGGCCGGGCTCGATCTCGCGCTCGCGCTGGTCGAGGAAGATCTCGGCCGCGAGATCGCGCGGCGCGTCGCCGCGCAACTGGTGATGTTCTTCAAGCGCCCGGGCGGGCAGCTCCAGTTCAGTCGCAAGGGCGAAGCGCGCCCCGCCGGGCGCTCGGTCTTGCAGGAGGTGCAGCGCTGGATCGCGGCGAATCCGGAACTCGAGCATTCGGTGGCCGACCTGGCGAAGCATGCGGGCATGAGCCCGCGCCACTTCGCGCGGCTGTTCCGCGCGGAAGTCGGCATGACGCCGGCCGTGTGGGTCGAGGCGACCCGCATCTCGGCGGCCCGCCGGTTGCTCGAGAACGGCCACGACACGCCGAAGCAGGTCGCCGCGAAATGCGGCTTCGCGAATGTCGATACGCTCAGGCGGTCGTTCACCCGGCACGTCGGAATCACGCCGGCCGAATACCGGAAACGGCAGGCGGTTCCGGTCGAGTGATGCGGCATCGCATCGACGATGCCGACCGCCCCATTCAAATGATTCGGAATGCGATGCAATTGAGCGCCACGCGGTAACAGGCAGTTCGGCGGCATCGAACGCTGTCGGGCCGGATCCGAAGCCCTCTTCAGCGCGTGCCGACGGGCCGGCCAGCCGGCCGTCACGCCCGCAATCATCAGACGAAAGCGCGATTCACACGGATCGTTTACCCAGTTGCAATAATGATTCACTGGAACGCGTATTTCCGACCGGTAACGCGATCGCTACGATGCAATCAACCGCTGAACGCAACGAGCGAAGCGAGAAATCAATGAAACCGGAGGTCACCATGAAGTCGTTCATCACCGCTGTCGTCGCCGCAACCGCCCTGTCCGCCTCGTACGGCGCATTCGCACAGTCGAACCCGTCGGGCGAGCTGACGCGTGCCCAGGTCCGTGCGGAACTCGTCCAGCTCGAACAGGCCGGCTACAAGCCCGAAGTCTCCGATCAGTATTACCCGCGCGCACTGCAGACCGCCCAGTCCCGCGTGACGAACGCCGATGAAGCCGGTTACGGCGCGCAAGCTGCCGCCGGCGTGCGTGCCGGCCGCGCGATCGCAGTCAAGCAGGAAGGCCGCGACTCCGTCTATTTCGGCCAGTAAGCCGGCCCCGCGCCCGCGTATTCCGATACGCGCACCGCACCCGCCACACCCCGCTCCCGTTCATCGGGGCGGGGTGTTTGCTTTTCGGTCGCCCGCGCCGGGCGCCGATCGCACGCGGCGCGGCGCCGTTCACGCAGGCAGCCGGTGTTTGCGCATAGAATGGCCGCGTGGTCGGCGCCGGCCGACTCGAACGCGAGCGGCACCCCGACGCCCGGCATGCCCGATCGTCGCCGTGCCCGCCGGCCGGCCCGATGCCGCACTCAGCGCATTTTTCGAAAAGGAGCGGTTTCATGTCTCAAACATCCGGTTCCATGATCACGTTTCGCCGCCCGGACGGCCAGGAACTGCAGGGCTATCTCGCGACACCGGCAAAGACCGAAGGCGCACCTGCCGTCGTCGTCATCCAGGAATGGTGGGGGCTGAACGACCAGATCCGCGGCGTCGCGGATCGCCTCGCGCGCTGCGGCTACTTCGCGCTGGTGCCCGACCTGTATCGCGGCAAGTCGACGGTCGAGGAAGAAGAAGCGCATCACCTGATGACCGGCCTCGATTTCGGCGATGCCGCATCGCAGGACATTCCCGGCGCCGTCACCTATCTGAAGACGCTGGCTTCGCGTGTCGCGATCACGGGCTACTGCATGGGCGGTGCGCTGACGCTGCTGTCGCTGCAGTACGCCGATGCGGACGCGGGCGTCACGTGGTACGGCCTCCCGCCGCTCGACTACATCGATCCGGCGAAGCTCAAGGTGCCGCTGATGGGCCACTGGGGCACGCAGGATGCGTTCTTCGCGATCGACCAGGTCGACGCGCTGGAAAAGAAGCTGACCGATGCGAAGGTCGGTTTCGAATTCCATCGCTATCTCGCGCATCATGCGTTCGCGAACGAAACGGCCGTCGGCCCCGGCCGCATCGCGGGCACGCAGTTCGATCCGGTGTGGTCGCAGGTCGCGTGGGATCGCACGCTCACGTTCCTCGGCCGCACGCTGTGGGCGAAGCAGGGCTGACGTAGCGCAGCTTTCCGCTCGAATTGCACCGCAAAAAGAAACGCCACGGACGTTCGTCCGTGGCGTTTCCGTTTCCGCGTACAACCGGTTCAAAGGACAAGCGCGCCAAGCCGCGCCTGCCCTTCGTTGCGCTTACCCGTTCGTCACCGCTGCCGACGCAGCCGCCGGAGCGGCCGCCTTGTCGTAGTCGACCGACGCATCCGGCGCGCGCGGCGTTTCGCCTGCCCGCTGGATCCAGCCGCCGCCCAGTGCGCGGTACAGGTCGACCAGGTTCGTCCAGCGCGCCAGACGCGCGCTGACCAGCGTCTGCTGTGCCGAGTACAGGTCCGTCTGCGCGGTCAGCACCGACAGGTAGCTGTCGACGCCGTTCTTGTAACGCAGGTCCGACAGGTCGAAACGTCGCTGCTGCGCGTGCTCGTT
>JAIRVP010000062.1 GCA_031253835.1 Burkholderia sp.
GCGATGTTGCCGGCCGGATCGACGGCCATCATGTCGAAACGGTGCGTGATCGCCTGCCGGTCGCGATGCACGGTGACCGGCACGCTCCAGGTCGCGCCGCCGTCGAGCGAACGCGCGAAGCGCACCATGCCGGTGTACGGCGCATCGAGCGGCATCGACCACGATACGTACACCGCGCGTCCGTCCGGGCTCGTCGCTACCTTCGGCCGGTTCTCCGCGCTCGTGTAGATCGGTTCGGGCATCGCGTTGACGGTCACGGGCGCGGACAGCGTGCGGCCCGCGTCATCCGAGTGCGCCACGACGACGTGCGCGCCTTCGACCCATGCGACCCACAGCCGGTGCCGCGCGTCGAATGCGACGCCGGTCGCGAGCGGCTGTTTCTGCTGTGCGGGCGCAGCCTGCATGCTCATGTGCGCGGCGTGCGGATCGGCGGGCTTCTGCGCATCGCGCGCGTCGTGCGCGAAAGCGGACGACAGCACCGCGAGCCACAGCGCGCAGCCTGCCGCGGACGATTTCACAGCGACCATTTCAGTTCTCCAAAGAAAGTGCGGCCCGGATACGGGTGGAACACGTAGTAGCGGCGGTCCGTCAGGTTGTCGATGCCGACCGACGCGGTCCAGTGACGGTCGTACCGGTAACGCGCCTTCAGGTCGACGACCGTGAACGAGCTGGTGCCGCCGTACACGTCCGGATTCACGTCACTGTTGTCGAGCGTGTTGAACTGGCGGCCCGAGTAGCGGACGCCGACGCTCGTGAGCCAGTGCTCGTCGAAGCGGTACGACGCGAGCAGGTTCGCGCGCATGCGCGGGCTGCGCGGAAAGCGCGAGCCGACGTACGCCGGGTTCGCGGTGTCGGCCAGGATCTGCGCATTGCTCGCCGACACGTTCGCGTCGATATCGAGCCCGCGCAGCCCGACGTTCTGGCCGCTGAATGCGAGTTCGACGCCGCGTACGCGCACGCGGTCGACATTCGAGATGTTGGTGACGGTCGATGCGCCCGACACCGTCGTCTGGCTGTAGATCGAGTCGCGCAGGTCGCTCTGGAACACGCTTGCGCGCACGACGCCGACGCCCACGTCGCGCTCGGCCGTGAAGTCCCAGTCGATCGCCTTTTCCGGCCGCAGGTTCGGGTTGTGGTTGACGATCGCATTGTTCGAGATCGTCCCCTGGAACAGCTCGCCGACCGTCGGGAACCGCGTGCCGGTCGCGAACGACAGCCGGAAGCGCCACACGTCCGTCGCGTCCCATTGCAGCGCGACCTTGGGCGACAGCGCGTTCGCACCGCGGTCCGCATAGCCGAGCGTACCGCTCGCGTTGCCGAGCGCACCGCCGTACGCGTCCCAGCGCTCGTAGCGCAACCCGAGCGTCGCGAGCCAGCCCGGCGCGAAGCGCCACGCGTCCTGCCCGAACAGCGCCTGCGTGCGCGTGTCGCCGCGATAGACGCTCGCGAGCGACGTGGTCGGCCCGGCCAGCCAGTCGGCCGTGTTGTACGTGACGTTGCGCAGGAAGTAGTTGTCGTAGTGATAGCCGAACGTGAACGTATGGCCCTTCACTTCCGGCGCCTCGGCCTTCAGGTCGAGCGTGCGCCAGCCGGTGCCGTCGCCCTGGAACAGCGTGCCCGCCCCGCCCTGCACGGTCGACGCCGCGCGCAGCACGTCGCGCGACACGTCGTACGCGGACACGACGCCCGACAGCCGCCAGCCCGAATCGAGCCGGCCGTTCAGGCCGAGCGCGTACAGCCAGTTCTCCTGGTCGCCGCGCTGCGGCGCGAACGCGTTCGGCGCAACGGTCATGTTCTGGCCGCCGATCGACACGTTGCCGCCGTAGACCGGGTTGCCGGCCGCGTCGCGCAGGAAGGTTTCGCCGTGCTGCCGGTAATGGTTCTCCCAATGCCCGAGCGTGAGCGTCGCGTCGACGTGATCGGTCAACGCGTAGCCCATCCGGACCGTCTCGTTGAGCTGCTCGGTCCGCTCGATCGTCTGCGCGCCGACGATCGTCCGCGGCTTGCCGTTGGGCCCGATGTCGGTCGCGGCGCCCGTCACGGGCACGGCGGCGCCCAGCTTCGGGTTGTAGGCCGAATTGGGGCTCGCATACTGCATCGGCTGGCCGTCGTTCCCCAGCCGGTCGAGCGACAGCGCGAACCAGAACCGGCCGACGCGATTGGCGATCCGCGCGGTCTGGTGATTGCCGCCGAAGCTGTCCGCGAATCCGTAGCCGTCGTGGTACCGCTGTGTGAAGAATTGCGTCGACAGCGACGCCTCGAGCGTGTCCGGGCGGCGCGTCGTGAGCAGCACGGTCGAGCCGATCGAGTTGCCGGGATACAGCGCGGAAAAGGGGCCATAGAGCACGTCGACGCGCGCGATGTCGTCCGGCGGAATCAGCGACCAGCGCGGCGGGTATGCATAGCTCGAGCCGAGCAGGTTCGACAGCAGCACGCCGTCCGCGTACACGAGCCCGCGCGCGCTCTGCAGTTCGTTGAAGTCGCGGCCCGCGAACACGCTGTTGCGGTCGCCGATATAGCGCTTGCGGACCATCAGGTTCGGCGCGTACTTCAGCGCGTCCTCGGTGGTGGCGTTGGTATGCGACTCGATCCGCTCGCGCGTGATCGACGTGACGACGGCCGGCGTATCCGGATCGACCGGTTGCCGCTGGGCGGTCACGCTGACGGCGGTCAGCGTGTCGCCGGCCGGTGCCGGTGCAACGGCGGCGACCGCCGATGCCGGGACGGTGGCACTGGCCGGGCGCGCGACGCCGCCAAGGGCGGCATCGGCGCGCGCATCGTCCGTCGATGCGGCGTGCGCGGCGGGCCACGCGAAAGCGGCCGCGCAAGCGAGCGCGAGCCGGCCGCGCGGCAGCCGCGCGACGTTGGTAGACGACATGAGGGAATTCCTGAAAACGTGATCGGACGCCGCCGGGCACGAGCACGCGCGCCGCGCGCGCACGGCGCAGCAAGCGGACCGGGCCGCGGGCGGCACGCGCGCCACCGGGGCGCGCGAGCGACATCAATCAGATCGGGGTGTTTTCAGGCGGGGCGCGCGGCTGCGCGAGACGGATGCCCTTGCGGGGAAAATCCGGAACGGCCGGCGCGGCCGCGCGATACGCGAACGTCCGCACGAAGCCCGGCAGGTCGGGCAGGCGCGTGCCGAGCGCGAGGTTCGCCGCGAAGCCCGGGCAGTACACGCAGTGCGGCACGCCGGCATGGTCGAACGACGACGGGCCGCGGTCGTCGCCCGCTTGGGCGAGCACGATCTGGCGTGCACCCGCTGCACTGCACAACTCGAGCGTGAGCGCGCCTGAACCGCTCGACGCGAGACGCGCGTAGCCGACGACGGGCGACAGTACGTTCAGTACCAACGCCAGCCATACGAGGCCGATCCATCGCGTCGTTCGTCTCATCGCCGTCCGGGAAAAAGTGCGCGCAAGTATAGCAAGCGGCCCGATCGTTGCCGATTGTGCAGGATGCAATAGCGGCCCTCACACCTCGCATCGCAGCGCATGTGCCGTTAATACAACAGAGACAAAATCTAACGATTCGCCACTGGCATAAATCCAAGCACGAGGTTGATAATCATCGAACCTGCTGGAGAAATGACCATGGACGAAAGACCAACCCGCATGCCACCGCCCGAGCAAGTGATGAGCCCGGATCCGGAACCCGTCGGCGTGGAATTCCTCGCCGAATTGCCCGAGCACGTGCGGGCATTCTTCGACGAGCAGCACAAGCTGTACTCGCCGAAGTGAACGCCCGTCCGGTTCTGTAACCGCCACGTGTCGATCATCGCTATCGTGCGGTTCATGACTGCGCATCGCGCGCAATTCGCCTCGCACCCGGGCCGCAACAGCCTGACGGTGCTGGATCAGCTCGCCTGCTGATTCTTCTGTCGCGACGCTACGCCGCGCGACTGTCTTCGTCTATTCTTCTGGTTTTCCACCTCCGGCCCGCCCGGCTCCCCCGATCCCTCCGATGAAGCAAGCCATTCGTGCCAGCGTCGCTGTCGCCGCGCTCGGTGTCGCCCTCTTTGCGTCGCCCCACATCGCTCGCGCCGACGGCGACGACACCGCGCTCACCAACATCGTCGCGCTCGCATCGCAGCGCCTCGCGCTCGCCGAACCGGTCGCGCGATGGAAATGGGCCAATCGCAAGGCGATCGAGGACCCGCCGCGCGAAGCGGCGCTGCTTGCGTCGGTCGAAAAGCGCGCGGCACAGGCCGGCGTCGATCCTGCGTTCGCACGGACGTTCTTCGAGGATCAGATCACGGCGAGCAAGGACGTGCAGAACGCACTGTTCGCGACCTGGCGCGCGACGCGGCCGCCCGAGGGCACGCCGCCCGACCTCGCGACCAGCACGCGCCCGGCGCTCGACCGGCTGACGCAGAAAATGCTCGCGGGCCTCGCGCAGGTCGCACCGCTGCGCAATGCGCCCGATTGCCAGGCACGCCTCGCGCGCAGCATCGCGAACTGGAAAACGCTGACGCGCTACGACTCGAAGCAGACGCAGGCGCTCGACACCGCGCTGTCGCACGTCTGCTCGGCCGGCGGCGCAAGCGCGATCGGCTGACGCGGCCCGCGCCGCGGGCGCCGGCCGCGCTCAACCTGCCGGCGTGAGCGCGGCGAGCGGAATCAGCTGCAGCCCGCGCACGAGATGCGTCTGCAGCAGGCGATGGGTAAAGGGTTCGAACGCACCGTCCGCCGCATCGGCGACGAGCCGCGCGGCCGCATCGAGCGAGTCGACCACGCCGAGGTAGCGCCACCCGTCGATCACATGGAACAGGCGGCGCTCGCCGTGCGCCTCGAACGCAACGGCGCCGTCGAACGGCCAGGGCGCGGCGGCGCCACGGACGTTATCGGCTGCGGGGCGCCGGTTATACGACGGCCGCAGCTGGGCAATCCACTGCGCCTCGGCCAGCATCGCGCCCAGTTCATTGCCGGTCTCGCGCCATTCGACGCGCCGCACCTGCTGCGCCAGCCGCATCTCCTTCGACGAACGGCGCTCGCCGGTCAGCAGCGCACGCAGCCGCTGCCGCACCCGCACGCTGCGACCGACATACAGCGGCGCATCCCCCTCCCCGAACAACGCATAGGCGCCGCACCCGGCAGGCGCGGTGTCGAGCCACGCCTCGGTCAGATCGCCGCCCAGGCGGAAGTGGCGCGTCGTGCGCGCGATCTGGTCGCGCAACCGCTCGAGCGGGACGATGTCGTGCAACTGGCGCCAGAACTGCCACAGGAGGTCTGCATCGGCCAGCGCGCGGTGGCGCGCAGCCGGAACGAGGCCGTGCCGCTCGATCAGCGCGTCGAGCCCGTGCCGCGATTCGCGCGGGAACAACGCGCGCGACAGCCGCACCGTGCACAGCACATCGGGATTGAACGCCAGGCCCGCGCGCTCGAATTCGGCACGCAGGAAGCCGCGGTCGAAGCTCGCGTTGTGCGCGACGAACAGCTTGCCGTCGAGCCGGTCGAACAGCGCCGGCGCGAGCGACGCGAACGACGGCGCGTCGCGCACCATTGCGTCCGAAATGCCCGTCAATTGCTGGATGAACGGCGGAATCGCCTGCGCCGGATTGACGAGGCTCGTCCACGTCGACACGCCAAGCGGGCCGATTTCGACCACGCCGATTTCGGTGATGCGGTGCTCGGCAGGCGAGCCGCCGGTGGTTTCAAGGTCGACGAAGACGAGCGGTTGTTCGCTGGCGGGATCGGACGGACGGGAATCGGACATGAAAAGACAGGAAAACGATGCTTCCGTGAGTATGCACCGGCAAGCATGGTCGCGGCCAGCACGGACCGGCGCGTTCCGTCCCCTGAAAACAAAAAGCCCCCGCGATGCGGGGGCCGGACGTGATCGGCAATGCGTGGCGCGTCAGACCGCCTGGATATTCGCTGCCTGCTTGCCTTTCGGCCCGACTTTGACGTCGAACGAAACACGCTGGTTTTCCTTCAGCGTCTTGAAGCCGTCCATCCGGATTTCGGAAAAGTGCGCAAACAAATCCTCACCACCATTGTCCGACGTAATAAAGCCAAAACCTTTAGCATCGTTAAACCATTTCACGATACCGGTATCCATGTCTTCGTTCCCCACTCGATTAGATCAAAAAAGCTATTTTTATAGCCGTTTCCCGAAATCCCGAAACATTGCGCCAGCACCCGCACCAGCACGCCGCCCGAGGACGGAGTGCTGACTTTATAAATTGGACAATCCGGGTGCGTCAAGAAGATTTTTAACGGTTGTTTTATCAAAAAAGCGCTAATACCACTGGAATCGGTACACCATCGCCTTTGATTAATTGATTCGCATCAAAAACCTGTCAATATTACCGGGATCGCATCGACGATAATCGCGGCAATGAAATTCCTACCGGGGACAAATCGGCTCGGTAAATTCCTCGGGTTTTTTCCGGGTTGCGGAAACCCGGGGACATTGAGATGCTGACTCAACGCCGAAAGGAAGGAGAGGGTCATGTGGCTGGACGGAATCAAGCGCTTCGCGAGCCGGCTCGGACGCGTACGCCGCAAGTCCCGCGCCCTGGCCGAGTCCGCGCGCGAAGCGCCGTGCGATACCGAATTCGATACGACCTGGCACGGCGATCACTGGCAGAACCTGCTCGCATCGCCGCTGGATGCCCGTCACTACGTGATGGAAGACTGGACCTATACGCCGCCGCCGACCGATGCCGAGGAAGCCGCGCCTGCGGCCAAGCGCAAGCGGCGCCCGTACGCGCAGTAGCCCACGAACCGGTGAGGCAAAAAAAAGCGCGACTGGGAAGTCGCGCCGACAAAGGTTTGGAGATCTTTTCCGTCAACGAAAAAGTCTGCTTCGGAAAGCAGAGATCGCAGTATAGCGAGAGAACAACCTTTCATTAGCCATGCTCCACACAAACCTCTATTGCCGATGTGTCAATAATCGCGCTATGACCCCCACCGCCGGTCGCTGATTACCTGTCGCGATCGCGCAACGCCCGTTACGTAGTCCTGAACGCCTTTTTCCTTCGCTGCACTGCCGCAAACCCTTGATGGGCAATCATTTGCGCGCATTCCACGATCTTTGCGGATTCCAAAATACAGTATTGCTTAAAGCGTCGCCCTCCCCCGCTTCGCGCACTCCGTACACTGCAGATGGCTTTCTGACAAGCGCACCGCCGCTCTGCCGGTCACAGCGTCAAGCAAAACAGCCCAGCCCGGCAGCAGGTTCGATCGACATCATCCTGTTTGGAGGCAGATCCATGAAAAAAACCCTGATCGTCACCGCGTTGTCGGGCGTATTCGTGACCGCCGCGCACGCACAAAGCAGCGTGACGCTATACGGCCTGATCGACGCAGGCATCACCTACACGAACAACCAGGGCGGCCACAGCGCCTGGCAGGAAACGAGCGGTTCGATCAACGGCAGCCGATGGGGCTTGCGCGGCACCGAAGATCTCGGCGGCGGCCTGAAAGCGATCTTCACGCTGGAAAATGGTTTCGGCATCAATAACGGCGCGCTGAAGCAGAACGGCCGCGAGTTCGGCCGGCAAGCGTTCGTCGGCCTCGCGCACGACAGCTACGGTTCGCTGACTCTGGGCCGGCAATACGACAGCGTCGTCGACTACCTCGGGCCCCTGTCGCTGACCGGCACGCAATACGGCGGCACACAGTTCGCGCACCCGTTCGACAACGACAACCTGAACAATTCGTTCCGGATCAACAACTCGGTCAAGTACCAGAGCGCGAACTACAACGGGCTGAAATTCGGCGCGTTGTACGGCTTTTCCAATTCAACCGGCTTCTCGAACAATCGCGCATACAGCGTGGGTGCGTCGTACAGCTTCATGGGATTCAATGTCGCGGCTGCCTACCTGCAGTTGAACAACAACATCAATGCGCTGGCGCTCGGGGCCAGCGATCCCGGCGCGGTAGCCGGCGACTGGACCTTCGCGGCCAGCCGCCAACGCACGTGGGGAGCAGGCCTGAACTATACGTTCGGGCCGGCCACTGCAGGCTTCGTATTCACGCAGACGCACCTGAGCGATTCGGCCGGCATCAGCGCCGGACAATCCGGCGTAACGGGCGGCATCCCGCTGGCGGGCAGCACCCGCTTCAACAACTACGAACTCAACGGCCGCTATGCGCTGACGCCGGCACTGTCGCTCGCGGGATCGTACACGTACACCGACGGACGCCTCGACGGCCAGAAGCCAAGCTGGCATCAGTTCAACCTGCAGGCCGACTACGCGCTGTCGAAGCGCACCGACGTATACCTGCAGGGCGAGTACCAGCGGGTCCTTGCGGACGGCCTGGCACTCGGCGCGAACATCAACGGGCTCGGCACCGCTTCGTCGACCAACAAGCAGATCGCGGTCACGGCCGGCCTGCGTCATCGCTTCTGAGCAACCGGCAACGCCACCGTACGCCGGAAGGAAAAAGCGCCCCACCGGGGCGCTTTTTCCTTACCGCACCGCGCTGGCCGTCGCTCAGGCGTCACCCCGCGGCGGATACCGGACGTCGAGTATGTCGATCGGCTGCGGGCCGGCCGGCGTCATCAGCGTGACGGTATCGCCGATCTTCGCCTTGATCAGCGCACGCGCGACCGGCGAAATCCAGCTGACGCAGCCGTGGTCGAGATCGACCTCGTCGATCCCGACGATCGTGATCGTGTGATCGACCCCGTCCGGCGTCTCGTAATCGACCGTGGCGCCGAAGAACACCTGGTCGACATTCTCCTGCCGGCTCGCGTCGACGACTTCGGCGAGATCGAGCCGCTTCGTCAGGAAGCGGATGCGGCGATCGATCTCGCGCAGCCGCCGCTTGCCGTAGATGTAGTCGCCGTTCTCCGACCGGTCGCCGTTCGACGCGGCCCACGACACGAGCCGCACGACCTCGGGGCGCTCGACGTCGATCAGGCCGAGCAGCTCGTCCCTCAGCCGCTTGTGGCCGGCCGGCGTGATGTAGTTCTTCGCGCCCGCCGGAATCGCGGGTTGAGCCTGGTCGAGATCGTCGTCGTCGCCGTCCGACTCTTTGACAAACGCCTTGTTCATGATGCAGATTCAACATGGATGACTGATGCTCCAAGGGTACACGAAGGGCGCCCCGGCAAGGTCATGGCACCTAATTCGCGAATAAGGCTTCCCTTTTTATACAACCCTGCTATACTTCCGCTTCTGCGTGCGGCTGTAGCTCAGTTGGATAGAGTACTTGGCTACGAACCAAGGGGTCGTGGGTTCGAATCCTGCCAGCCGCGCCACTTTTTCGAGGGCCTTCCCAACCGAAGGCCCTTTCAGTTCGAAGCAGTAGAAGTCTTGTTGTTGCGTGCGGCTGTAGCTCAGTTGGATAGAGTACTTGGCTACGAACCAAGGGGTCGTGGGTTCGAATCCTGCCAGCCGCGCCACTTTTTTGGGGGCCTTCCCATCGCAGAAGGTTCCGACAGTTGAAGCAGTACCGTTTTGCGTGCGGCTGTAGCTCAGTTGGATAGAGTACTTGGCTACGAACCAAGGGGTCGTGGGTTCGAATCCTGCCAGCCGCGCCACCTTAAAAGGGCTTTCCTCCGGGAAAGCCCTTTTTTCTTTTCTGCATCCCCTCTTCCCTCGCCGGCACCGTCGCCCGGTTGTGCCGCGGCACCAATGAAAACGGCGGCCAGTGGCCGCCGTCCGTCGATCGATCGCGTGCGCGCCTGGCGCGTCAGTAATCCTGCCGTTCGCGCTCGATACGCATGCCGCCGTCGTGGCGCGCATGCGCACCGTCGTCGGTCGAGCGCTCGCGCATGATCCGCATCACGTCCGGATTGGTCCGTACGCGCCGCATCACGTTCGCGAGATGCACGCGATCGCTGACCTGGATCACGAAGCGCAGCACCGTCGATTCGTGCGTCAGATCCTCGTCCATCGCGATATGCACGATGTTCGCGTCGGCCGACGTGATGTCCGCCGCGACGCGCGCGAAGATGCCCTTCGTGTTCTTCACGAGCGCCTTCACCGCGACATCGAACAGGCGGCCCGGCTGCGGCGCCCATTCGACATCGATCCAGCGGCCCGGGTCGCGGCGATGGATACGCTGCGCGACACGGCAATCGGTCGTATGAATCGCCATCCCCAGGCCGATGCCGATGTAACCCATGATCGCATCGCCCGGAATCGGCCGGCAGCACGCCGACAACTGCACGGACATCCCTTCGGTGCCGGTGATCACGACCGGCGGCGCATGGTGCGCGGGGTGCCGCTCGGACTTCGGCAGATCGTCGTCCGCGTCGCGTCCGCTCATCAGCACCTCGATGCGCTTCGCCATCACCGCGGCGACGCGGCGGCCGAGGCCGATGTCCGCGAAGATTTCCTGACGGCTCTTGTTGCCCGTCCACTGCACGAGCTTCTCCCACACTTCCGGCGCGACGTCGGCCAGCGCGAGACCATAGCCCTTCAGGCTCTGGTCGACGAGCCGCTCGCCCAGCTGCACGGACTCGTTCAGGCGCATCGTCTTCAGGTAGTGGCGGATTGCCGAACGCGCCTTGCCGGTGCGCACGAAGCCGAGCCACGCGGGGTTCGGCTTCGAATACGGCGCGGTGATCACCTCGACGATATCGCCGCTCTTCAGCTCGGTGCGCAACGGCAGCAGCTCGTTGTTGATCTTCACGGCCACGCACTGGTTGCCGAGATCGCTGTGGATCGAATACGCGAAATCGAGCGCCGTCGCGCCGCGCGGCAGCGCCATGATCTTCGACTTCGGCGTGAACACGTAGACCGCGTCGGGGAACAGGTCGATCTTCACGTGCTCGAGGAATTCGCTCGAATCACCGGCTTCGCTCTGGATGTCGAGCAGCGACTTCAGCCACTGGTGCGCGCGCTTCTGCACGTCGCTGAGATCGGCGCTGCCATTCTTGTACAGCCAGTGCGCGGCAACGCCCGCCTCGGCGATCTCGTGCATCTTGCGCGTGCGCACCTGGAACTCGATCGGCGCGCCGAACGGGCCGACGAGCGTCGTGTGCAGCGACTGATAGCCGTTGATCTTCGGGATCGCGATGTAGTCCTTGAACTTGCCGGGCACGGGCTTGTACAGCGCATGCAATGCGCCGATGCACGTGTAGCAGTCGAGCGGACTGTCGACGACGACGCGGAAACCGTACACGTCGAGCACCTGCGAGAACGACAGCTGCTTGTCGCGCATCTTGCGGTAGACGCTGTAGATGGTTTTTTCGCGGCCGGTGATCTCGGCGTCGATCTTCGCGTCGGCCATCGCGCGCTGCGCGGCTTCGAGGATCTTGCTGATCACTTCGCGACGGTTGCCGCGCGCGGCCTTCACGGCCTTCTCGAGCGTCGCGTAGCGATGCGGGTTGAAGTTCGCGAAGCTCATGTCCTGCAGCTCGCGATACGTGTTGTTCAACCCGAGCCGGTGCGCGATCGGCGCGTAGATGTCGAGCGTTTCGCGCGCGACGCGGCGGCGCTTTTCCATCGGCACCGCACCGAGCGTGCGCATGTTGTGCAGGCGGTCGGCGAGCTTGACGAGAATGACGCGCACGTCGCGCGCCATCGCGAGCAGCATCTTGCGGAAGTTTTCCGCCTGCGCTTCCTCGCGGCTGCGGAATTCCATCTTGTCGAGCTTCGACAGGCCGTCGACCAGCTCGGCGACCTTCGGGCCGAACCGCTCGGCCAGCTCGTTCTTGGTCACGCCCTGGTCTTCCATCACGTCGTGCAGCAGCGCGGCCATCACGGCCTGCGCGTCGAGCTTCCAGCCGGCGCAGATTTCCGCGACGGCGACGGGATGGGTGATGTAGGGCTCGCCGCTCTGGCGATATTGACCGAGGTGGGCTTCGTCGCTGAAGTGGAACGCCGCCTTGACCTCTTTGATTTCGTCCGGGGCGAGGTACTCGGCCAGCACGGTCGTCAGTTTCGCGATCGAAACGACGCCGTGCTTGCGCGGCTGCTCCGGAGTGGCGGTCGGCCCGAACAGATGCCGGAAGGACTGTTCGAGGACCGCGTCGATGTACTGGCGCGCAGGCGACTGGGCCGTGGCTTCGGTGGTCGAATCCGCGGAGGCGGACGATGGGGTGGTGCTCATATTCGCCTCCAGGTCGAGTCGTTGCGCGCGTGGATTACATGGCTGGAACGGGCCGGATGCGCGTTACACCGGCACCTTCTTCAGCATCTCGACGCCGACCTGGCCGGCGGCGATTTCGCGCAGCGCGACGACGGTCGGCTTGTCGCGGCTTTCGATCTTCGGCGTATGGCCTTGCGCGAGCTGCCGCGCGCGGTAGGTGGCGGCGAGCGCCAGTTCGAAGCGGTTCGGGATTTGCTTCAGGCAGTCTTCGACGGTAATGCGAGCCATGTTGGTAATTCCTTCTGAATATAGTGCTTATTCTACCTTATGTCCCTCGTCCCCCGCGTCATTCCGCGTGGGGCAGATGGATGCCGAGCTCGATGAACAGCTCCGTGTGTCGCGCGTACTGCGAAGCAAAGCGCAGGCGCGTCGCGGCGACGATGCATTCGAGCTCCGCGAGCGCACGCTCGAAATTCTCGTTGATCACCACGTATTCCGCTTCCGACGCGTGCGCGATCTCGCTGCCGGCAGCCAGCAGGCGCCGCGTGATCACGTTCGGTTCGTCCTGGCCGCGCTTCTTCAGACGCTCCTCGAGCGCATCGAGCGACGGCGGCAGGATGAAGATGCCGACCGCGTTGCGGAACTGCTTCTTCACCTGCAGCGCGCCCTGCCAGTCGATTTCGAGCAGCACGTCATGGCCGTTCTTCATCTGCTCTTCGATCCAGACGCGCGACGTGCCGTAGTAGTTGCCGTGCACTTCCGCGCTCTCGAGGAATTCGTGCGCCGCGTGACGCGTCCGGAAATCCTCGACGGTCGTGAAGTGATAGTGCTGGCCGTCCTGTTCGCCCGGGCGCGGCTTGCGCGTCGTGTACGAGATCGACAGGCAGATGTCGCTGTCCTTCGACAGCAGCGCGTTCACGAGCGTCGACTTGCCGGCACCCGACGGCGCGATGACCATGAACAGGTTGCCGGGATAGACGCCGCCGTGCAGCGAATGCGACGCGTGGCCGTCGCGATGGGAATCGGTCATGTTGCTTTACTCCAGGTTTTGCACTTGCTCGCGCATCTGCTCGATCAACAGCTTGAGCGCCATCGATGCGTCGGCCAGTTCCTTCGCCGCCGCCTTCGAGCCGAGCGTGTTTGCTTCTCGATTCAGTTCCTGCATCATGAAGTCGAGACGCTTGCCGACGCGGCCGCCCTTCTCGATCACATGGCGCGTTTCGTTCAGGTGCGCGGTGAGGCGCGACAGCTCTTCCGCGATGTCGATCCGGATCCCGTACATCGTCACTTCCTGACGGATGCGTTCCGCGGCTTCCTCGCGCGTGACGATCGTCGCGCTGCCTTCGGGTGCCGCGATGCCGAGCGCTTCCTGCAGCCGCTCGACGATCTTCTGCTGATGCTTCGCGATCAGCTCAGGCACGAGCGGCGTGATACGCGCGACGATCGCTTCCATCTCGGTGACGTTCGACAGCAGCATCGTCGCCAGCTGCGCGCCTTCGCGCGAACGCACGACGACGAGTTCGCCGATCGCTTCCTTGCCGCACGCGAGCACCGCGTCGCGGATCGCTTCCGCCGACACGCCGCTCTCGGCGAGCACGCCCGGCCAGCGCAGGATTTCGCCCGCGCGCAGGCGGCCGACGCCCGGGAACGAGTCGAGCACCGCGCGCTCGAGATCGGCCAGCTGGCCGAGCGCCGACTGGTTCAGCGCGCCCGCGCCGATGCTCTGTTCGCCGCGCTGCAGGTTGATGCGCACGTCGACCTTGCCGCGCGACAGCTTGTTCATCAGCATTTCGCGCAGCGCGGGTTCGCACGCGCGCACGTCGTCCGGCATCCGGAAATTGAGGTCGAGGAAGCGCGAGTTCACGGTGCGCAGTTCGACCGACACGCTGGTGCCGCCGTTGCCGGTGGCCGTCACGAGTTCGCGCGTCGCGCTCGCGTAGCCCGTCATGCTGTAGATCATGGTTCGTCTCGCCGTCTGGTGCCCTCGCGGGCGGGGATATGTCGAGGCGCCCGGCGCATCGTAAAGCGCGGGGCGGGAAGCGCGCATTATCCCATTTTTGCGGACCACCCCGCCGGGCACGCCCGCCGTTCGGCGCTAAAATCGGGGTTTCCTCTCCTTCCGCGATTTCCCCATGACGTCTTCCGTTTCCCGCCCGAGCGGCCGCCGCGCCGACGAACTGCGCAAGGTCGCCCTCACGCGCCACTACACGAAACACGCCGAAGGCTCCGTGCTGGTCGAATTCGGCGACACCAAGGTGCTCTGCACCGCGAGCGTCTCCGAGCGCGTGCCCGACTTCCTGCGCGACCGCGGCCAGGGCTGGCTGACCGCCGAATACGGGATGCTGCCGCGCGCGACGCACACGCGCAGCGACCGTGAAGCCGCGCGCGGCAAGCAGACGGGCCGCACGCAGGAAATTCAGCGCCTGATCGGGCGCGCGCTGCGCGCGGTGTTCGATCTCGAGGCGCTCGGCCCGCGCACGATCCACATCGACTGCGACGTGATCCAGGCCGACGGCGGCACGCGCACCGCGAGCATCACCGGCGCCTTCGTCGCCGCGCACGACGCCGTGTCGAAGCTGATCGCGGCCGGCAAGCTCACGCGTTCGCCGATCACCGACCACGTCGCCGCGATCTCGGTGGGCGTGTACGAAGGCGCGCCGGTGCTCGACCTCGACTACGCGGAAGATTCGCAGTGCGACACCGACATGAACGTCGTGATGACGGGCGCCGGCGGCTTCGTCGAAGTCCAGGGCACGGCCGAAGGCGTGCCGTTCTCGCGCGCCGAGATGAACGCGCTGCTCGACCTCGCGCAGGGCGGCATCGCCGGGCTCGTGCAGCTGCAGAAGGATGTCCTGGGCGCCGGCCATGCCTGACGATCGCACCCTCGCGCCGCTGTCGCGCATCGTCCTCGCGTCGAACAACCCGGGCAAGCTGCGCGAATTCACCGCGCTGTTCTCGACGGTCGGCATCGAGATCGTCCCGCAGGGCGATCTCGCCGTGCCCGAAGCGGAAGAGCCGTTCGGCACGTTCATCGAGAATGCGCTGACGAAGGCGCGCCACGCGTCGCGGCTCACCGGGCTGCCGGCGATCGCCGACGATTCGGGCCTGTGCGTGCGCGTGCTGCGCGGCGCGCCGGGCGTCTACTCGGCACGCTACGCGCAGCGCGCGGGCCGCGACAAGGGCGACGCGGCGAACAACGCGTATCTCGTCGATCAGCTGCGCGGCGTCGACGACCGGCGCGCATACTATTGCTGCGTGCTCGCGCTCGTGCGCCACGCGGACGATCCCGAACCGCTGTTCGCCGAAGGGCGCTGGACCGGCGAGATCGTCGACACGCCGCGCGGCGAGCACGGATTCGGCTACGACCCGTATTTCTACCTGCCGGCGCTCGGCGCGACGGCCGCGGAACTCGATCCGGCCGTGAAGAACACGCACAGCCATCGTGCGCTGGCGCTGAACGCGCTGCTGGCGCGGCTCGCGGAGGAAGCATGAGCGTGCCCGATACCCGTTCGCTGCAGGGGGTTGCATGAGCCAGGCCGCGGAAACCGGCGCGCGCGTCGTCGCGACCTTCACGTCGCCCGGCCAGGTGCGGCTCACGTCGCTGCCGCCGCTCGCGCTGTACGTGCATTTCCCGTGGTGCGTGCGCAAGTGCCCGTACTGCGATTTCAACTCGCACGAATGGAAAGGCGAACGGTTTCCGGAAACCGAGTACCTCGATGCGCTGCGTGCCGATCTCGAGCAGGCGCTGCCGCTCGTCTGGGGGCGGCAGGTGCATACCGTGTTCATCGGCGGCGGCACGCCGAGCCTGCTGTCGGCAGCCGGCCTCGACCGGATGCTGTCGGACGTGCGCGCGCTGCTGCCGCTCGACGCCGATGCCGAGATCACGCTCGAGGCGAATCCGGGCACGTTCGAGGCCGCGAAGTTCGCGCAGTTCCGCGCGAGCGGCGTGAACCGCCTGTCGGTCGGCATCCAGAGCTTCAACGAGACGCACCTGAAGGCGCTCGGCCGGATTCACGACACCGCGCAGGCGCGCGCGGCCGTCGAGATCGCCGCGACGAACTTCGACAACTTCAACCTCGACCTGATGTTCGCGCTGCCGAACCAGACGCTCGACGAATGCCGCACCGACATCGAGACCGCGCTGTCGTTCGCGCCGCCGCATCTGTCGCTGTATCACCTGACGCTCGAGCCGAATACGCTGTTCGCGAAGTTCCCGCCCGTCGTCCCCGACGACGACGCGTCGGCCGACATGCAGGAGTGGATCCACGCGCGCACGGCCGAGGCCGGCTACGGGCGCTACGAAGTGTCCGCATATGCGAAGCCGAATCATCAGTGCAAGCACAACCTGAACTACTGGCGCTTCGGCGACTATCTCGGGATCGGCGCGGGCGCGCACACGAAGCTGTCGTTCCCGAACCGGATCCTGCGGCAGGCGCGCTACAAGCATCCGGCAACCTTCATCGAGCAGGCGAAGGCCGGCACGGCCGTGCAGGACGAGCGCGAAGTCGGCGCGCGCGACCTGCCGTTCGAGTTCATGCTGAACACGCTGCGGCTCGTCGAGGGCTTCCCCGTGCACAGCTTCGCCGAACGCACGGGCCTGCCGATGAGCACGATCGAGCCGGCGCTGCAGGAAGCGGAACGGCGCGGGCTGATCGCGCGCGATTTCGCACGGATCGCACCGACGCCGCTCGGCCAGCGTTTCCTCAACGACCTGCAGGAATTGTTCCTGCGCGACGATTGAACGGATGAGCGAGACGGCATTTCGGTTACAATGCCGCCTCGTGTGGAAGCGTGGCCGAGCGGTTTAAGGCACCGGTCTTGAAAACCGGCGACGGGAAACTGTCCGTGAGTTCGAATCTCACCGCTTCCGCCAGGAAGTTCGCCAAACCCCGTCCATTCGTTGAATGACGGGGTTTTTGCTGATCGGTTGTCCGTACGCCCCCTCCCCGCACGTTCCGACGCGTCGCGCCGGATGCCGTTACAATCCCGCGCTCCGATTCGCGAAACGGGAAACCCACGTCATGAAGCCCCTCATCGTCTCGACGCTCGTCGCCATGCTGGCCGCCGTCAGCACGCATGCGACCGCCGACACCGCGTCCGGCAGCGGCACACCGGCATCGTGCGCGATCGCAACCGTCAGCGGCGTCGGCGGTTCGCCGCGCAGCCTGAGCGAATACCTCGCGAGCCCGTCACCCTACAACTACCTGAAGGACAACGATCTTCAGTGCAAGGTGTCGGACGACGGACGCACGTCGAACTGCACCGGCGTGACCTACCTGCGCAACGAACAGGTCAGCGTGTACGACGATTCCGATCCGGCGACGCTCACCGTCGTCGCACGCGTGGAGCTCGACCACGGCCAGAAGTACCCGGTGATCATCGTCGTGCAGCGCAAGGACGCGCACTGCAAGCCATGACGCAGCCACGCACGCACGTCTCCCGATCGGGACGGAGCGTGCCCGTGCGCCGCGCCGGAAGCCTCCCGGCCCGCCCCGCGATCACCTAGAATTCGTTCAACACGGCGACACGACCGCCGCCGCGTACTCGATGCCGCACGCGCCACCCCTGCGCGCGGCACACGGAGATCGCCATGACCGAACTGTCGAGCGCGACGGAACCCGTCGAATACGAAGGCTTCGAGATCCATGTCGTGCCGGCCGCCGCGCCCGGCAGCGACACGCGCTATACCTACACCGGCTACGTGTGCCATCCCGGCGTGAATCCCGCGCTGCCCGGCCACGCGGTACCGTTCCACGCGGACGGCGAGGAAAGCTTCGCGAGCCTCGACGAAGCCGTCCACGAAGCCGTGCACATCGGCAAGAGCATCATCGACGGGACGCATCCCGACCTGTCGGTGCTGTCGCTCGTCACGCACGGGTTCTGACGCGCGCGGACGGTTGGCCGCGGTGCTGCATCGGCAGGCCGCGACGCGCGTGCCCGACCTTTCAACCGTGCAACATGCGCGCGCCTGTCGCGCGCACCGTCACATGTCGAGTCACGTCGCGACGATGCGGCGTGACGCCCCGGCCGTCGTCATCAGCGATCGCAACGCCCGACCTCGCGCGTTATGCGTTTGTCCCGATATCGACTCGCGTCCGTGCGCCTATCATTTTTTTATAGTCACTTCCGGCTAGCCTCCCATGCGCCCTCTTCTCCGTCCGCGCGTCGACCGGCTGCGTGTTGCCGCGCTGGCCGCCGCCGCCCTGCTCGCGGCGTGCACGATCACGCCGCCGCCTTCCCTGCACTCGATCCTGACGATTCCGTCGATCACGCGCAGCGGCAGCCTCGACCAGTATCGCGTCGAAGTCGCGCAGCGTGTCGCCGAACGCAACCCGTCCGGCATGCTGCGCGGCACGCCGCAGGCGATGCTCCGTTCGCTCGTCGTCGTGTCCTTCACCGTCGACGGCAGTGGCCGGCTCGTCAATGCGTCCGTCTATCGCAGCAACGGCGACAGCGAGGCGGAAGCGCTCGCCCTCGCATCGCTGCGCCGCTCGGCGCCGCTGCCGCCGCCGCCGTCGCGGCTGCTCGACGGCAATGGCCGGCTCGAACTGATGGAAGGCTGGCTCTTCAACGACGACGGCCACTTCCAGCTGCAAAGCACGGCGTCCGCGCAGGCGCAGTCGATCGACTGACGCGCCGCCGCGCGATTGCCGGTGGGCGGCGGCGCTGGCTATAATTTTCCGCAATCGCGCGGCCATCACGCCGCGCGCGCGTTCGCGCGCCCCACCCGGCATGCGAGCCGACCACGCCGGCACCGGGCGGCGGCGACCTACCCGTCTCCATCGTCGACCGGCCGGTGACGTCCGCGCCGCGGCGCGCGTCCACGCCGCCCTCGCGTCATCCGCATCATCCGCTCGGCTGCACCCGGCAGGCATCCGCCTGCCCGACCGCACGCCCAGCCGACCGCCCCAACGACAAAACGGAGACATCCATGTCCGCATCCCCCCCGACCGTTGCTCACGCAACCGGTTCGGTCGGCGCCGTCAGCCACCGGCGCATCGTGTTCGCGAGCTTCATCGGCACCGCGATCGAGTTCTACGATTTCTACGTGTATGCAACGGCCGCCGCGCTCGTCATCGGCCCCGTGTTCTTCCCGCACGGTTCCGCGACCGCACAGGCGCTGTCCGCGTTCGTCACGTTCGGCATCGCGTTCATTGCCCGCCCGATCGGCTCGTTCCTGTTCGGGCACTTCGGCGACCGCATCGGCCGGAAGTCGACGCTCGTCGCGTCGCTGCTCGTGATGGGCGTATCGACCACCGCGATCGGCTTCGTGCCCGGCTACGACGCGATCGGCGCGCTCGCGCCGGTGCTGCTGTGCGTGCTGCGCTTCGGCCAGGGGATCGGCCTCGGCGGCGAATGGGGCGGTGCGGCGCTGCTCGCGACCGAGCACGCGCCGCAGGGCAAGCGCGGCTGGTTCGGGATGTTCCCGCAACTGGGACCGTCGGTCGGCTTCCTGATGTCGAACGGCCTGTTCTTCGCGCTCGCGCTGTCGCTGTCCGACGAGCAGTTCCGCAGCTGGGGCTGGCGTATCCCGTTCCTCGTCAGCGCCGTGCTCGTCGCACTCGGCCTGTACGTGCGGCTCAAGATCACCGAAACGCCCGCGTTCCAGGCCGCGCTCGACCGCAACGAACGCGTGCGCGTGCCGGTCGCGACGCTCGTCACGCAGCACTGGCAGCCGACGCTGCTCGGCGCGCTCGCGATGGTCGTCTGCTACACGCTGTTCTATATCTCGACGGTGTTCTCGCTGTCGTACGGCGTGTCGGCGCTGCATATTCCGCGCCAGAGCTTCCTCGGCCTGCTGTGCCTTGCCGTCGTGTTCATGGGGCTCGCGACGCCGCTTTCCGCGTGGGCGTCGGACCGCTTCGGCCGCAAGCCGGTGCTGATCGTCGGCGCGATCGCCGCGCTGCTGTCGGGTTTCGCGATGGAGCCGTTGCTCGGCAGCGGCTCGATGCCGCTCGTCGCGCTGTTCCTGACGATCGAACTGTTCCTGATGGGCGTGACGTTCGCGCCGATGGGCGCGCTGCTGCCCGAGCTGTTCCCGACCAACGTCCGCTATACGGGCGCGGGCGTGGCATATAACCTCGGCGGGATTCTCGGCGCGTCGATTGCACCGTATATCGCGCAATTGCTGGCGGCGCGCGGCGGGCTGTCGTGGGTGGGCGGCTACGTGTCGGTCGCGGCGGCAATCAGCCTGATCGGCGTGCTGCTGATGCGCGAAACGCGCGACGCATCGCTCGTCTGAGCCTCCGGGGCGACCCGGGTTGTGCGGCGGCAGGCGCTGCCTATACTCGATCCTGGGCGCGCCGTTGCGTGCCCGGGATCCCGCCCCGAAAGGAGCCGCCGCCATGAATATCCGCCTCGGCAATGCCGATCTCGTCCTGATCCTCGCGCTCGCGCTGGGTGGCGCGTTGCTGCTCGCGCTGCGGTTCCGGCCGAAGACGTGGCGCGGCCTCGTGTTCGAGGCGCTGCTGGCGAATCTGGCGGCCATCGCCGCCGTCATCACGGTCGAAGCGCTGCTGGCCTGAACCGGCCCGCAGCGCGCCGTCAGGCGGTCAGCCGCGCGCGCACGGCGCCATAGGCAGGCGCGACCGCATCGATCGCGTCCAGCGCGTCGTCGACGGACGGCATCGCGCCCGGCTCGCCGATCGACAATGCATTCGGTGCGCCGCCGATACCGCAATGATGGCGCGACGTCGCGACGAAAATCATCACGGTCGGCCGCTGCAGCGCATGCGCCATGTGGACGAATCCCGTATCGACGCCCACCACCAGCGCGGCCCGTCCAAGCGCCGCGCCGAGTTCGCGCACAGTCATCGCCGGTAACACGACTGCGCCCGGCGCACGCGCAGCGATGTCCTTCGCGTCGTCATGCTCGGCGCTCGATCCCCACGGCAGCAGCACGCGCACGCCGCGCGCCATCATCTGCGTGGCCAGCGCGGCCCAATGGTCGGCCGGCCATTTCTTGTCCGGATTGGACGTCGCATGGAACAGCAGCATGAACGGTGCGCCATCGGTCACGGCGGCCGGCAGGTTCACGCCCTGCGGCGGGACGATGCCGTAGGTGGCGATGCCTTCGGGCCGGTAGCCGAGCGCTTCGCCGGCGCTCACGCGCATGCCGTGCCACGCATCGCAGTCCGGCCGCGGGCCGAAGCGATGCGAATACGCGAAGCGCGCGCCTGTTTCGCCGAGATCCTGCGTCTGGTAGCCGACGCGGCGCGCGCCGCGCGCCAGCGCCGAAATGATCGCGCTCTTGTACACGCCGTGCAGGTCGATGACTGCATCGTAGCGGTGTGCCCGCAACGCGCCGATCGACGCCGAGATCGCCTTCAGGTCGCCGGCGTTCCGGAGCTTCTTGAAGCGGCGCAGCGGCGCGCACAGCACGGCGCTCACGCCCGGATGCCAGCGCACGACCTCGGCACACGATTCGTCCACGGCCCAGTCGACCGTTACGCCGGGAAAGGCGCGATGCAGGTCCGCGACGACGGGCAGCGTCTGGACGACGTCGCCGAGCGACGTCACTTTCACGATGAGGATGCGTTTCACGTTGTGTGGAGATTCCTGGCTGGCCATTCGGCATGCTAACGACGGTTGCCGTGCGCTGACATTACGCAAGCATTACATTTGCAACAAAATGCATCTGCTTTGTGAATTTTTGTCACTCCCCGATGGTATCCGGTTCTTTTTATAATGGGGTCTTTGCCTTGCGGCCCGCGCCGATGCCACGCCCCGCCATTCCCGCCCTGTTTCCCGCCCTCACCCGCCGCTCGCTGCGCATCTGGCGACAGTACGGCATTTTCTGGCTCGGCGCGATCGTCGTCGGGCTCGCCGCCGTCCTTTACGCGCGGCTGATCGACTGGGGCTACGAGTCCTTCCGCGCGATGCGCGAGCACGCGGTGTGGCTGCCGCTGCTGTTGACGCCCGCGATCGCCGCCGTGTCGGTATGGCTCACGCGCCGATTCTTTCGCGGCGCCGAAGGCAGCGGCATCCCGCAGGTGATCGCGACGCTGCATGCGCGCCCGAGCGCGTTCGGCGCCCGGCTGCTGACGCTGCGCATCCTGTTCGGCAAGGTGCTGATTTCGTTCCTGGGCATCCTCGGCGGCTTCACGATCGGTCGCGAGGGGCCGACCGTACAGGTCGGCGCGGCGCTGATGTTCAACCTGCGGCGCTTCTACCCGCGCTCGAATGCGCAGATCGAACGCCAGCTCGTGCTGGCCGGCGCGGCAGCCGGGCTGTCGGCCGCGTTCAATACGCCGCTCGCCGGGATCGTGTTCGCGATCGAGGAACTGACGCGCAGCTTCTCCGCGCGCGCCAGCGGCGTGCTGATTACCGCGATCATCCTCGCCGGCGTCGTCGCGCTCGGCCTGAACGGCAACTACACGTATTTCGGCACGATCGATGCAGGCCTCCATTTCCCGAAACTGCTGGCGGTCGCGGTGCTGGTCACCGCACTTGTCACGGGCATCGCGGGCGGCCTGTTCTGCTGGCTGCTGCTGAACACGGGGCGCTGGCTGCCCGCACGACTGCTGGACCTCTATCGCGAACGACCGATCACGTTCGCCGCGCTGTGCGGCTTCGCGATCGCCGTCGTCGGCCTCGTATCCGGCGGCACGACCTTCGGCAGCGGCTACGCCGAGGCGCGCGGCCTGCTCGACGGCAGCCAGCACCTGTCGGTGTTCTATCCGTTCCTGAAGATGATCTCGATGGTCGCGTCGTACCTGCCGGGCATTCCGGGCGGGATCTTCGCGCCGTCGCTGTCGATCGGCGCCGGGTTCGGCAACCTGCTGCACGTCATGTTCAGCAACATGAGCCTGCCGATGCTGATCGCGCTCGCGATGGTCGGCTATCTGGCGGCCGTCACGCAGTCGCCGATCACGTCGTTCGTGATCGTGATGGAAATGATCAACGGCCATGCGCTCGTGATTTCGCTGATGGCGACCGCGCTGGTGTCGAGCCGCGTATCGCGCTTTTTCGCGCCGCCGCTCTACGAAACGCTCGCGCTGCGCTATCTCGCGCCGCCCGCCGCGGCCACCGAACTCGCCGCGGCATCGGCGGCGCGCGCGGCGACTGCGACCGGCGTGACCGAGCCGCAGGACGCAGCCGCCGCGCCCGCCGATCCGCTCGACACGCTGCGCGAGGAAGGCCACGACGAGCCGGCAGCCGCGACGCCGGGCGACAACACTGCGCTCGCGCCGGCCCCGCATGACGACGAACCGGCGGCGTCCGGCGCGAACGGCCCGGCCCAACCCGGCTCGCGCGACGCTCAGTAGATCACGACCGGAGCCGGCCGGTAGTAGACGGGCCGCGCCGGCACGACGATGCACCCGGCCAGCGTGATCGCGACGAGCGCGATGGCAATGACGGTTCTTTTCATCACGCGCCTCCCTCACGCCCAGTGGCCACGGGTCCAGAACCAGTTCGGACCGCGCTGGTCCCAGTGGCCGGGCACCCATTGCATGCCGATGCGCTCGGCTTCCCAGTGGCCGCCGATCCACACGTAGCGGCCGTGCTCCCAGCGCCAGTGTCCGCGCTCCCACACGTAGCCCACGCGCGCGGTCGGCACGACCTCGTAGCGCACGGGCGGCGGTGCGTTCGGCGACACGACGACGATCTCCTCGGTGCGCACGGCAACCGGCTCGGCGATGACCACGCGGCCCTGCGGCGCGATCACGGGGGTGCCGACGAGAATCTCGTCCGCATGCGCGGCAAACGGCGCGACGACGGCTGACAGGCCCGCGGCAAACAGCGCGAGCGAAACGATACGACGTTGAACGGTAGAGACAGCCATCACAACCTCCTGGTTGAACAAGTTACGCGAGCGTATCCGTTCAATGCGGGAGGGGCGATTACGGCCGACAGGCGCCGTGTTACGGCGTGCCCGAAAGTGCAACAGGGCGTAAGACGCGCACGGCGGCGGGTGCCGCCGTGCGGAGGGACACCGGCAAGCGTCAGGCTTGCGGGATCTCGATCTTCACTTCGAGGACTTCGAGGTCGTCCTGGCGCTCGAGGCTCACGCGGATGTCATCGTTCGAAATATGGACGTACTTCGAGATGACCGCGACGAGCTCCTTCTGCAGCGCCGGCAGATAATCGGCCGGCGGCCGGCCGCCGACCCGCTCGTGCGCGATGATGAGCTGCAGGCGCTCCTTCGCGACCGATGCGGACTTCTTCTTCTCGCCGAGGAGAAACGAAAGGATGGACATGGGCGGCCTCCGTTACTTGCTGCCGAAGAGGCGCTGCAGCAGGCCCGGCTTCTGGTAATCGGTGAAACGCAGCGGCTTGTCTTCGCCGAGGAAGCGCGAGACGACATCCTTGTACGCTTCGGCGACGTCGGTACCGTCGATATGCACGGCCGGCAGACCCTGGTTCGATGCGTGCAGCACGGCTTCCGACTCGGGCACCACGCCGATCAGCTTGATGCGCAGGATCTCGCTGATGTCCTCGAGCGACAGCATCTCGCCTTCGCTCACGCGCTTCGGGCTGTAACGCGTGATCAGCAGATGTTCCTTGATCGGCTCCTTGCCTTCGGTCGCGCGCTTCGTCTTCGACGACAGGATGCCCAGAATGCGGTCGGAGTCGCGCACCGACGACACTTCCGGGTTCGTGACGATCAGCGCTTCATCCGCGAAGTACATCGCGTGCAGCGCGCCGGCCTCGATACCGGCCGGCGAATCGCAGACGATGTATTCGAAGTCCATCGCGACGAGGTCGTTCAGCACCTTCTCGACGCCGTCGCGCGTCAGCGCATCCTTGTCGCGCGTCTGCGACGCCGGCAGGATGAACAGGTTCTCGCACTTCTTGTCCTTGATCAGCGCCTGGTTCAGGTTCGCTTCGCCCTGGATCACGTTCACGAGGTCATACACGACGCGACGCTCGCAGCCCATGATGAGATCGAGGTTGCGCAGGCCGACGTCGAAGTCGATCACAGCCGTCTTGTGGCCGCGCAGCGCGATACCGGACGCGAAGCTCGCGCTTGTCGTCGTCTTGCCCACGCCGCCCTTGCCCGAGGTCACCACGATGATTTTTGCCATTTACCCAATACCCTGTGTTCGTCAATGAGAGCCGATCGATCCGGAGCGTGCCGCGTGAATTACGTCAGGCGCAGCGGTTCGATCATCAGTTTTTCCTCTTCGAGCCGGATCTGCACCGATTTGCCCAGTATTTCGGCGGGCAACGGGTTCTCGGTTGTTCGATAGATACCCGCGATCGAAATCAGTTCCGGTTCGAGACACGTGCAGAAAATGCGCGCGTCGTGATTGCCGTGCACGCCCGCGAGTGCGCGGCCGCGCAACGGCGCGTAGATGTGGATGTTGCCTTCCGCGATGATCTCCGCGCCGTGACTGACCGGCGCGAGCACCACGAGGTCTCCTTTCGCGTAAATCTGCTGCCCCGAACGCAACGGCCGGTCGATCACGAGCGTCTGGCCGCCGGTATGCAACAGCGTCGGCGCGGATTCCGACGACTGTTCGGGCACCGCTGCGGCTGCCGGAGCGGCGGCGGCCTCGACGGCTGGCACAGCCGCCGGTTCCGCTTCGTCCGCGTGTTTCGCGGCCGGCGCGCGGCGATCGCGCGCCTCGAGCAACGGCAGGCCGGCTTCCCCCGCCCAGCCCTGCGTTGCCAGTGCGACGACGCCCACCGGGCGCATCCGCACGTCGTTCAGCATCTGCCGGATGTCCGCGAGCGCGACGCGTTCGCCGTCAGCCAGGCGGCGGACGTCGATCGCGACGACATCGTCGGCGAAAAACTCGGGAGTCGCTTCGAAGCGCTTGACCAGTTCGGTACGCAACGCGTCGAGATCGGTCGTCTTCACGGTGAACAGCAACGTATCGACCGATCCGCTGCGCAGCTCGAAGAATGGCGATTTTTTAAGCGACATGGACACTCTGCAAAAATTTTTTGCGTATTTTACAGGCGTCCACGCGCGCGGCCATTATTTTTGGGACTCGGGGTGGCGGCGGCCCGGGCGGGCGGGCAACCGGCAGGCGGGCAGGCAAGCGGGCGGCCGGGGCTTCATCACGCCGCGCGGCCCGCGTTTCGACGGTGCGTCAGTGCCTCACCTGCGACACGAACAGCGATTTCATCGCGCCGGGCATCCGCGCGATCGGCGCGTGTTCGCCGGTGTTGCCGAAACCCGCGCGCTCGTAGAAACGGATCGCGTTGCGGTTCGCGTCGGCGATCCATGCATAGACGTCACTGGCGCCGCGCTCGGCGAGCCATTCAGTGGCCGTTTCCAGCAGCAGCACGCCGCCGCGCAGATGACGCACCGCGTGCGCGACCCACAGCTCGCTGACGAACGCGCGCCGATCGGGCGTGTTGTCGAAATACGCGCCGATCATGCCGGCCGGATGGCCTTCGGTGTACAGCAGGAAAGTCGTCGATTCGTCGGACACGGCGCGCAGCGCGGCAATCGCCGACGCTGCGTCCGTTTCGACGTTCAGCAATTCGGCCTCCGGCGCTTCGCCCGGTGCGTAGGGCTCACGCAGCGACGCGGCGCGGAGTTCGCGATACACGCCGCCCTGGTCGGCAACGATACGACGAACGGTCAAGGTCGAACTCATGCAGGCACAGCCCCCTTCGGACAGCAAGCTATTAGCTTCAACCGAAAGCAGGGCACGAGTCAAATCGTTATTTTCAAATGACGGCGCGGATCGAAAGGCAACAGGTGTCACCAGCAGCGGCATGAGCCAGCCGGTGTGCAGGTGCAGCATCGGCATGCCGATGCGTGCCGCCGGACGACCGCCGAGGACCCGCTGCCCGACACTTCGCGCCGTACGCCTTGCGATGCGCGGCAGTCGCGTTTCGAAGCACGTCGCAGGTCATTGCCGGCACCGTAATGCTGCGTAATATAAGCAAACGAAAAGCGCGCTCCTCCCGTGCCGCCCCACTCCGTTTATTGCGATGCAACATTCGTTGCGGACGTGCGAGATCGACGCTCACGCTCGTCATGCCTCACGATTCATCTGACAAACACGCGGCATGCGCGGGCCGACCGGGCCTTCGCTGCATGTTTCAATCAGCGCGTGCCGGCCCTTCCGGGCATGGCTCGCGCCCGCCCCTTCGTTTGGAGTTGCGCGCCTAGCGCCGGTGTTTGGCAAGCGGGCGCACGGGTCGTATAACAGGCAGAGAACCGGGCAACGATCCGGTACCGCCGCGCGCGTCGCGGGCCTGCGAGGATTCGAACAACCGTGCATGCGGCCGCCCGCCGGGCCCGCTGACTGGAGGGAGACAATGGCAATGACCGACGGATCGGCCGCGGGCTGGTCGGATGGCAAGCGTTACCTGTGGCTGCTCGGCGCACTGACGATCACGCTGCCGATCCTCGCCGCCCAGCTTGCGCTGTCGACGGGCCTGCATGTGTTCTGGTGGTTCGGCCCGCTGTTCGCGTTCGGCGTGATCCCGATCCTCGACACGCTGATCGGCGACGATCGCGACAATCCGCCCGAGGCCGTCGTACCGCATCTCGAACGCGAGCGCTATTACCGGTTCATCGTCTATCTGGCGACCTTCGTCGAATACGTCGCGTTCTTCATGTGCGTCTGGATCGTCGGCACGCACGCGCTCGCGTGGTACGACTACGTCGGCTTCGCGCTGTCGCTCGGCGCCTCGACGGGCATCTCGATCAATACCGCGCACGAGCTCGGGCACAAGACCGACCGCTTCGAACGCTGGCTCGCGAAAATCACGCTTGCGCCGGTCGCGTACGGCCATTTCTACGTCGAGCACAACCGCGGCCACCACGTGCGCGTCGCGACGGCCGAGGATCCGGCGAGCGCGCGCTACGGCGAGTCGTTCTGGGCATTCCTGCCGCGCACCGTGACCGGCAGCATCCGCTCGGCATGGCGGCTCGAGAAGGCGCGCCTCGAACGGCTCGGGCATTCGCCGTGGACGTGGCGCAACGAGGTGCTGCACGCGTGGGCGATGACCGCCGTCGTGTGGGGCGTCGCGATCGCGATCGCCGGCAAGGTCGTGATCCCGTTCCTCGTGATCCAGGTCGTCTACGGCGCATCGCTGCTCGAAGTCGTGAACTACGTCGAGCACTACGGGCTCGGCCGCCGCAAGCTGCCGAGCGGCCGCTACGAACGCTGTACGCCGCAGCACTCGTGGAACAGCAATCACGTCGTCACCAACCTGTTCCTGTACCAGTTGCAGCGGCACGCCGACCATCACGCGAATCCGACGCGCTCGTACCAGGCGCTGCGCCACTTCGACGATTCGCCGCAACTGCCGGCCGGCTACGCGACGATGATCCTGTTCGCGTACGTGCCGCCGCTCTGGTATCGCGTGATGAATCCGCGCGTCGTCGCGCACTACGGCGGCGACATGGCGCAATCGAACATCAAGCCGTCGATTCGCGCGAGGGTGCTCGCGCAGTATCCGGCCGCGGCGTGATCGACGGCGGCGGGGCCGCGTGACCGGGCGCGGACTCGCCACGTCGCGCGCCCGCCGCTGACAGCCGTTACGCGATTTCGCGCAACCGGAACACGGCCACCGCGTGCCGCAGTGCGCTCGCCTGCTCGGCCAGCGCCTGCGTCGCGGCCGACGCCTGCTCGACGAGCGCCGCGTTGCGCTGCGTCGCTTCGTCCATCTGCGTGACCGCGACGTTCACCTGCTGGATGCCGCCGCTCTGCTCCTGCGACGCGGACGAAATCTCGCCGACGATCGTCGTCACGCGCTGCACGGCGCCGACGATCTCGTGAATCGATTCGCCCGCGCGACCGATCAGCACCGCGCCCTCGTCGACCCGCTGCGTCGATTGCTCGATGAGCCCCTTGATCTCCTTCGCGGCCGACGCGCTGCGCTGCGCGAGCGTGCGCACTTCCGCCGCGACGACCGCGAAGCCGCGCCCCTGCTCGCCCGCGCGCGCCGCTTCGACGGCCGCATTCAGCGCGAGGATGTTGGTCTGGAACGCGATGCCGTCGATCACCGCGATGATCTCGCCAACCTTCGCCGCGCTGTCGGCAATGCCGTTCATCGTATGGACGGCATCCGACATCACGCCGCCGCCGGCAGACGCGATATGCGACGCGTCGTGCGCCAGTTGCGCCGCGTGCTGCGCATGCTCGGCCGACTGGCGCACGATGCCGGTCAGCTGGGTCATGCTCGCGGCCGTCTCCTCGAGCGACGCGGCCTGCGACTCGGTGCGCGCCGACAGGTCGTGGTTGCCCGACGCGATCTGCGCGCTCGCGGTCGCGACGGCTTCGGCATGCGTGCGCACCTCGAGCACGACACCCGACAGGCTCGTCTGCATCGTCTGCAACGCGCGCAGCAGATCGGCGATCTCGTCGCGGCCGGCCGCATCGACGTCGCGCGTCAGGTCGCCTTCGGCAACGGCCTGCGCGCACGCCACCGCACGATCGAGCGGACGCAGGATCGCGCGACTGAACAGGAACGCGCCGACCATCGCGACACCGAGCACGACCAGCATCAGCGCGAGGCTCGCGGTGGTCGCATGCTGCGCGTCGCGGCTCGCCTGTGCCGACACGGCCGCGCTTTCGTCGGCAATCGACTTCGCGGCCCGCTCGAGCAGCGCCGCAGGCTCACGGTCGACACCCGCCACGGCCGCATCGCCGGCCGACGGATCGAAGCCGGCCGCCTTGAACGCGTCGAAGCCGCGCCGGTAGCCCTCGCCCATCGCGGTGTGCGCGCGCATGAACTGTTCGACGAGCGAGCGGCTCTCGCCGGCCGGCAACTGGCGGACGAGTTGCGCGGCGAGCGTATCGACCTCCCGCTCGCGCGTCTGGAACGCCTGCCAGTACCGGTCGAGCTTGTCGGGCTGCTTGCCGCGCAGCAGCGTGTCCTTCCATTCCTGCACCTGCAGCTTGAATTGCACGAGCGTGGCCGACACGAGCCGTTCGTCGCCGACGTTCGTCTGGACGTCTTCGGCGAACGTATCGATCGACCGGTTGAGGATGTGGATGCCGTACAGCGCGCCACCGAACATCAGCAACAGCGCGACGGCGAATGCGAAGGGAATCTTGTAGCTCAGCTTCATGGGACCTTGAATCGACGGGGAACGATGCGGCGCTGCACGGGTGCCGGCCGCCGCACCGTGTTAACGGCGCGGGGATCGAAGGCTTAAAACTGAGGAAAGCGGTGAGCGCGGGGCGGTCTGGTCAGGTCGGAGGCGTTGCGTGCGGCGCGGCGGTCGCGGCCGCGCGCGCAGCTGGTCGCCGTCGCATCAGCACGCGATCCGATATGCCGGTCGCCTGCCTGTCGTCACCGCTGCATCAATCGACAACACAACACGAGTCGCAGACCCAAAACGAAAAACCCCGTGATCCTTCCGGATCACGGGGCTTCGTATTTTGGCGGAGAGGGTGGGATTCGAACCCACGGTACGGGGAAACCGTACGCCTGATTTCGAGTCAGGTACATTCGACCACTCTGCCACCTCTCCTTCCTTACTGCATTTCGCGGTTGGTCGTTTCCGCGAAAGAAAAGATTATAAGACGATCTCTTCTTGGCTGACAAGCCCTTTGTGCAATTTTTTTGCGAGGGCTTCGACGGCCTGCGTTACGACGCCTGTGCCGGCGCGTCGATGCGCTCCATGCCGCCCAGGTACGGACGCAGCGCTTCCGGCACCGTGACCGAACCGTCCGCGTTCTGGTAGTTCTCCAGCACCGCGACGAGCGTGCGGCCGACTGCAAGACCCGAACCGTTCAGCGTATGCACGAGCTCCGGCTTGCCCTGCGCGTTGCGGAAACGCGCCTGCATCCGGCGCGCCTGGAATGCCTCGGTGTTCGAGCAGCTCGAGATCTCGCGATAGGTGTTCTGCGCGGGCAGCCACACTTCGAGGTCGAACGTCTTCGCGGCCGAGAAGCCCATGTCGCCCGTGCACAGCGTGATCACGCGGTACGGCAGGCCGAGCTTCTGCAGGATCGCTTCCGCATGGCCAACCATTTCGTCGAGTGCCGCATACGACGTTTCCGGCGCGACGACCTGCACCATCTCGACCTTGTCGAACTGGTGCTGGCGGATCATCCCGCGCGTATCGCGGCCGTACGAACCGGCTTCCGAGCGGAAGCACGGGGAATGCGCGGTCAGCTTGATCGGCAGCGCGGCTGCGTCGACGATCGACTCGCGCACGGTGTTCGTCAGCGAGATCTCGGACGTCGAGATCAGGTATTGCGTGACCGTGTTCTCGGCACCGCCCTTCTCGACGCGGAACATGTCGTCCGCGAACTTCGGCAGCTGGCCCGTGCCGTAGAGGATCTCCGGGTTCACGATGTACGGCGTGTACGTCTCGGTATAGCCGTGCTGCTGCGTGTGCGTGTCGATCATGAACTGCGCGAGTGCGCGGTGCAGGCGCGCGATCGGGCCGCGCAGCATCGTGAAGCGTGCACCGGCGAGCTTCGCGCCCGTCTCGAAATCGAGGCCGAGCGGCGTGCCGACATCGACGTGATCCTTCACTTCGAAATCGAACTGGCGCGGCGTGCCCCAGCGGCGCGCCTCGACGTTGTCGGCTTCGTCCTTGCCGACCGGCACGCTGTCGTGCGCGACGTTCGGCATGCCCAGCATCAGGTCGGACAGGCGCGCCTGGATGTCGCCGAGCTTGGCTTCCGACGCCTTCATGTCGTCGCCGATCCCGCCGACCTCGGCCATCACGGCCGACGTGTCCTCCCCCTTCCCCTTCATCGCGCCGATCTGCTTCGACAGGCTGTTGCGGCGCGCCTGGAGCTCTTCGGTGTGGGTCTGGATCGCGCGGCGTTCCGCTTCGAGAGCGGAGAACGCGGCGACGTCGAGGGTGTAGCCGCGATCGGCGAGGCGCTTGGCGACGCCGTCGAGGTCTTTGCGCAGCAACTGGATGTCGAGCATGGGAGGACTTGGAAAATCGTTGTGTAAGACGGGAATTCTAACGCACCGCGCGGCCGCCACGGCACCGGCCGGACGGACAATGCCGCAAACGGGCACCGGCCGTGGCAACATGGCCTGGCCGGCCCGCACGCCGCCGGCCGGCGAATCGCGGTGCGCCCGACCGTTGCCGATCGCAAAAGCGCGGCGCCGGCGGGCAGCAACGGATCAGGCGAAGCACCCGGCTTCGCATCACCGCACCCCAGGAAACCCGATGGCCATCGAGCTCGACAAGGATGTCCGCGACCGCGCAATCGCGTCGCTGCAACGCTATTTCACAGAAAACATGGACGAGCCGATCGGCAACGTCCAGGCCGGCGCGCTGCTGCACTTCTTCGTCGAGGACATCGCGCCGGCGATCTACAACCTCGCGATCGCCGACGCGCAGGAACGCCTGCATGCGCGCGTCGCCGAACTCGACATCGAATGCCACGAGGAGCCGTTCGAATACTGGAAGAAACAGCAGCCGGGCCGCAAGCGCTGACGCAGCGGCAGCGGCGCAGGCCGAACCGGCCCGCGCGGCGCCGCGTCAGTCCTTCTTGCCGGCCTCGCGGTCGAGTTCGCGCAGCCACGCGAGCTTGTCGGCGATCTTCGATTCGAGCCCGCGCGGCACCGGCTGGTACCAGCGCGGCTCGCGCATCCCGTCCGGCAGGTACGTCTCGCCGGCCGCATACGCGTTCGGCTCGTCGTGCGCGTAACGGTACGCGTGACCGTAGCCGAGTTCCTTCATCAGCCTGGTCGGCGCGTTGCGCAGATGCACGGGCACCTCGCGCGACTTGTCCTGCTTCACGAACGCCATCGCCTGGTTGAACGCGTTGTAGCCGGCGTTGCTCTTCGCCGCGCACGCGAGATAGATCACCGCCTGGCCGAGCGCGAGTTCGCCTTCCGGCGAGCCGAGCCGCTCGTAGGTTTCGGCCGCGTCGTTCGCCATCTGCAGCGCGCGCGGATCGGCGAGGCCGATGTCTTCCCACGCCATCCGCACGATGCGCCGCGCGAGATACTTCGGATCGGCGCCGCCGTCGATCATCCGGCAGAACCAGTACAGCGCGCCGTCCGGGCTCGACCCGCGCACCGACTTGTGCAGCGCCGAGATCTGGTCGTAGAAGTTGTCGCCGCCCTTGTCGAAGCGCCGCGCGTTCAGCGTCATCGCGCTGCTGACGAAGTCGGCATCGATCGTCGCGACACCGGCCGACGTCGCGGCCGTCTGCGCCTGTTCGAGCAGGTTCAGGAAGCGCCGCGCGTCGCCGTCCGCATAGCCGACCAGCGTATCGATCGCCTTGTCGTCGAACGCGAGGCCGTCGAGCGCGATTTCCTGCGCGCGCTTCAGCAACTGGCGCATCTCGTCGTCGTTCAGCGACTTCAGCACGTACACCTGCGCACGCGACAGCAGTGCCGAGTTGACCTCGAAGCTCGGGTTCTCGGTGGTCGCGCCGATGAAGGTCACGAGGCCCGACTCGACGAACGGCAGCAACGCATCCTGCTGCCCCTTGTTGAAGCGGTGGATCTCGTCGACGAACAGGATCGTGTGGCGGCCGGTGCGGTTCAGCGTGTCCTTCGCCTGCTCCATCGACTCGCGGATGTCCTTCACGCCGCCGAGCACCGCGGACAGCGCGATGAACTCGCAGTCGAACGCGAGCGCGGTGAGCCGTGCAAGCGTCGTCTTGCCGACGCCGGGCGGCCCCCACAGGATCATCGAATGCGGCTTGCCCGATTCGAACGCGAGCCGCAGCGGCTTGCCTTCGCCCAGCAAATGCGTCTGGCCGATCACCTCGGCGAGCGTCTTCGGCCGCAGCGCCTCGGCGAGCGGGCGGCGCGGCTCGACTTGAAACAGGTCGGACATGAACCCTCGCTCCACATCAAACAATGGCGGCCGGACCGGCCGCCGGACCCGCCATTATGACAGCCGCGCGACGGCACCGCCGCGCCTGGTGCCCGGTGCCCGCGCCCAGAAACAACACGGGCCTGCCGTCGCCGGCAGGCCCGTTGCGGGAAAACGGCGCGCGGCGCCGGTCAGCCGGTGATCACGTCGGCGCCCTTCGGCACCACGAACTTGAACGTATCGCCCTTCAGCGGCGGGTTCGTCTGAATGTTCGTGAACGTCAGCAGCGTGACGTTGCCGAACACGTCGTGCAGTTCCATCGCGGCGAGCGTGCCGTTCCGGAAGCCGATGCCGATCCGCTGGAACTGCGTGTCCTGCGCCTTCGGCAGCATCTCGAGCCACTCGATGCCGCCCTTCTCGCCGGCATCGCGCAGCGTGTAGTTCTTGTCGAGATCGTTGCTGCCGAACAGGATCGCGGCGGGGCTCGCGCCCAGCGCGCCGTTCAGCTTGCGCTCGGTGACCTGGTTCAGGTCGCGGTCGTACACGTACAGCTTGTCGCCGTCGGCCTGCAGCACCTGCTGGTACGGCTTCTGGTACGTCCAGATGAACTTGCCGGGACGCGCGAACACGAACGTGCCGCTCGAGTTGTCGGTGGGCTTCGGCGCGGCCTGCACGGCGCTCGCGCCCTTGGCCGGCGCCTTGACGATCTGCTGCGTGAAATCGCCCTTCGCCGAACGCACCTGCGACACGAAGGCCTTCAGCTGTTCGGTGCCGCCCGCGAACGCATGCGTCGCCGCGAGCATCAGCGAGGCGCCGGCGAGCGCCGCGCCGAGCCAGCGCCGCGTCGAACGAAGGGAAGGGGCGAACGAAAGTTGCTGCATGATGCGGTTTTCTCCCTGGGTGGCCGGCGCTGCGGGCGCCGCGGACTCATTCCGCGTCGCGCGCCGGCACAAGAATTTCGCGGTTACCGCTCGACGACATCGCCGACACGAGCCCCGACTGTTCCATCTGCTCGAGCAGCCGCGCCGCGCGGTTATAGCCGATCCGCAGATGACGCTGCACGAGCGAGATCGACGCGCGGCGATTCTTGATGACGATCTCGACCGCCTGGTCGTACAGCGGATCAGACTCGTCGCCGCCTTCGCCGGTTCCCGCGCCGGCCGAGCCCTCGTCGCCGTCGGCGGTGCCGCCTTCGAGCAGGCCCTCGACGTAGTTCGGCTCGCCCTGCTCCTTGAGCTTCTCGACGACGCGATGCACTTCGTCGTCGGCGACGAACGCGCCGTGCACGCGCACCGGCAGCCCGGTGCCGGGCGCCAGGTACAGCATGTCGCCCATCCCGAGCAGCGACTCGGCGCCCATCTGGTCGAGGATCGTGCGCGAGTCGATCTTCGACGATACCTGGAACGCGATCCGCGTCGGCACGTTCGCCTTGATGAGGCCCGTGATCACGTCGACGGACGGACGCTGCGTCGCGAGGATCAGGTGGATGCCGGCCGCGCGCGCCTTCTGCGCGATCCGTGCGATCAGTTCCTCGACCTTCTTGCCGACGACCATCATCAGGTCGGCCAGCTCGTCGATCACGACGACGATGTTCGGCAGGCGGCCGAGCGGCTCCGGATCCTCGGGCGTCAGGCTGAACGGATTCGGGATCTTCTCCTCGCGCTTCGCCGCATCGTCGATCTTGTTGTTGTAGCCGGCGAGGTTGCGCACGCCGAGCTTGCTCATCAGCTTGTAGCGGCGCTCCATCTCCGCGACCGTCCAGTTCAGCGCATGGCCGGCCTGGCGCATGTCGGTGACGACCGGGCACAGCAGGTGCGGAATGCCTTCGTAGACGCTCATTTCGAGCATCTTCGGATCGATCAGGATCAGGCGCACCTGCTCGGCGGTGGCCTTGTACAGCAGCGACAGGATCATCGCGTTGATCCCGACCGACTTGCCCGAACCGGTCGTGCCGGCCACCAGCAGGTGCGGCATCTTCGCGAGATCCGCGCACACCGGCTTGCCGCCGATGTCCTTGCCGAGGCTCAGCGTCAGCGCCGACGACGCAGCCGCGTACACCTCGGAACCGATGATCTCGGACAGGTGCACCGTCTGGCGGCGCTGGTTCGGCAGCTCGAGCGCCATGTAGTTCTTGCCGGGGATCGTCTCGACGACGCGGATCGACACGAGCGACAGCGAGCGCGCGAGATCCTTCGCGAGGTTGACGATCTGGCTGCCCTTCACGCCGGTGGCCGGCTCGATCTCGTAGCGCGTGACGACCGGGCCCGGATACGCGGCGACGACGCTCGCCTCGACGCCGAAGTCCTTCAGCTTCTTCTCGATCAGGCGCGACGTGAATTCGAGCGTATCGGCGGAAATCGCTTCCTGCGTCTTCGGCGCGGGGTCGAGCAGCGACACCGGCGGCAGCGTCGAATCGCCCGGCAGGTCGGTGAACAGCGGCACCTGGCGCTCGCGCTCGACGCGCTCGGACTTCGCCGGCGTGACGACCGGCGGCACGATCGTCACGGGCTCGTGATCCTCGATGCGCACGCGCTCCTCTTCGACCTTGCCTTCGCGGCGCACGGCCGCGGCCTCGCCGAGCTTGCGGTCGCGCTCGGCCTCGCGGCGCAGCTTCGCGACGTTGACGGCGGACAGGATCGCGCCGCCGACGCGCTCGGCGACCGACAGCCACGAGAAGCGGAAATACAGCGACAGGCCGATCGCGAGCGCGATCAGCAGCAGCAGCGTGCCGCCCGTGAAGCCGAACGCATGCGACATCGCACCGGCGACGGCCTCGCCGACGACGCCGCCCGGCGCGCGCGGCAACTGCACCTTCAGCGACCACATGCGCAGCGCCTCGATGCCGTCGCACGCGAGCACGACCAGCACGAACGCGAAGATTTCGGTGAGCCAGCCGATCGGCCGCTCGGGTTCGTCGGGAATCGCCTCGTGGCGCGTGATGCGGCGGTAGTTGACGGCGATGCGCCGCCCGAGCGGCACGATCAGCCAGTAGGCCGACAGGCCGAACAGCAGCAGGATGATGTCGGCCGTCCACGCGCCGACGCGGCCGGCCCAGTTCGTGATGTGATCGACCTGGGCGGCGTGCGTCCAGCTCGGATCGCGCCGGCTGTAGCTCAGCAGGGCCATCACCAGAAACGCGCAGAGCGCGACCTGGAGAATCCAGCGGATCTCCGTGAGGAGCTTCGACATCCGGTGCGGCAACGCCTGTGCCTGGGCGGAATAAGGAGCTTTTGCCATGAATCCGTATAAAGAGGACGGGTTACGGGCCCGCCTGTCGTTCGATCCCGCTTATTGTAAACGCTGCACCGTGCCGCCAAGTGTAAATGACGGTTACATAACAGGGCCGGGGCAAGGCCGGCACGGCGGATGCGCGCCACGGCCGCCCTTTGACCCCGGTCCGACCGGCCGCCGGATGCCGCCGGCCCGCCGCCGCGATCCGCCCCCCACGCCCCGCCGCGCACGTGCGGCAACGCGCCGCCGCGCGCCCTGCCGGCCCCGCGCGCCCTGCCGGCCCCGCGTGCGCGGCCGTTGCGCCGCGCGACACTATCGCCGCGATTGAAACTCTCGTTCGGCACCGCAGCAACGGGGCCTTTATAATGCGCGTCTGATACCCATCTATGACGGCATCCCGGTCAACCCGGATCGTACGGCGAGCCCTACCCCGCCCGCCGCGGCCGCCTTTTACGGATTCGCACATGTCCACGCCCAAACACGCCAAAGTCCTGATTCTCGGTTCCGGCCCCGCCGGCTACACGGCTGCCGTCTACGCGGCACGCGCCAACCTGTCCCCGGTGCTGATCACCGGCATCGCGCAGGGCGGCCAGCTGATGACCACGACCGATGTCGAAAACTGGCCGGCTGACGCAAAAGGCGTGCAGGGTCCGGAGCTGATGGCGCGCTTCCTCGAGCACGCCGAGCGCTTCAACACCGAGATCGTCTTCGACCACATCCACACTGCGAAGCTGCACGAGCAGCCGATCCGCCTGATCGGCGACTCGGGCGAATATACGTGCGACTCGCTGATCATCGCGACCGGCGCGTCCGCGCAGTATCTCGGCCTGCCGTCCGAAGAACTGTTCATGGGCAAGGGCGTGTCGGCCTGCGCAACCTGCGACGGCTTCTTCTATCGCGGCCAGGAAGTCGCGGTGATCGGCGGCGGCAACACGGCCGTCGAGGAAGCGCTCTACCTGACGGGCATCGCGAAGAAGGTCACGGTGATCCACCGCCGCGACAAGTTCCGCGCGGAGCCGATCCTGATCGACCGCCTGCTGGAGAAGGAAAAGGAAGGCGTCGTCGACATCAAGTGGGATCACGTGCTCGACGAAGTGACGGGCGAGGATTCGGGCGTCACGGGCCTGCGCATCAAGAACGTGAAGACCGGCGCGACGGAAGACCTCGCGGTGCAAGGCGTGTTCGTCGCGATCGGCCACAAGCCGAACACCGACCTGTTCCAGGGCCAGCTCGAGATGAAGGACGGCTACATCCTGACGAAGAGCGGCCTGCACGGCAACGCGACGTCGACGAGCGTCGCCGGCGTGTTCGCCGCGGGCGACGTGCAGGACAACGTGTATCGCCAGGCGATCACGAGCGCGGGCACGGGCTGCATGGCCGCGCTCGACGCGCAGCGCTACCTCGAAAGCCTGCACGACAAGAAGTAAGCCGCGAGCCTTGCCGCGCCGGGCGCTACAATGGCGTCCGCTGCCGCGAAGCGGGCTCGACCGGAAAGCCGCTGCCGCCGCGCAGCGGCTTTTTTTTGCCCGCGCGCCCGAACGCGCCTGCCCTGTTACCGAATCATGGCGAAGAACCAGCCCCATCCGAGCGATCCCGCGAAGCGGAAGATCGCTGCCCGTCCCGCGAACCCCGCGCCGGCCGCCCCGCCGCCCGCGCCCGATCCGGCCGCGTTGCGCGGCCAGGGCCTCGCGGGCCTCGGCGCATTGCGCAAGTCGCTGCAAGGCGAAGCCGACCGCCGCGAACGCACGCGCGTCGAAACGGCGAAGGCCGAACGCAAGGCCGAAGCCGACGCGAACCTGTTCCGCAACGAAATCGGCTCGATCCGGCCGCTGAATGCGCCGCCGCGCGCGTCGTCGGGCCGCACGCCGCCCGACCCGGTGCCGAAGCAGACGCAGCGCGACGAGGAAGCCGTGCTGAACGCGACGCTGTCCGACGAATTCGATCCCGAGACGCTGCTCGACAGCGACGACTCGCTGTACTACCACCGGCCCGGCATCAGCCGCGACGTCGTGCGCAAGCTGCGCAGCGGCGCGTGGATCGTGCAGGCGCAGATCGACCTGCACGGGATGCGGCGCGACGAGGCGCGCGATGCGCTCGCCGAATTCATCCGCGAAGCCGGCAAGAAGGGGCTGCGCTGCCTGCGCGTGATCCACGGCAAGGGGCTCGGCTCGATCGGCAAGGAACCCGTGCTGAAAGGCAAGGTGCGCGCGTGGCTCGTGCAGAAGGAAGAAGTGATCGCGTTCTGCGAGGCGCGCGGCAACGACGGCGGCGCCGGCGCGGTGCTCGTGCTGCTGCAGCCGCATGCGGCGCCGGCCGAGCGGGGGCCGCGTGCCGCATCCTAGGCTGACGCTCGCGATCGCGGTCCTGGAGGCGATCGCCACGCTGGCCTTCGCGATTTCGGGCTTCATCGAGGCGCGCAAGAACCGCCTCGACTCGGTCGGCACGTTCGTCGTCGCGCTCGCGACCGCGTTCGGCGGCGGCACGCTGCGCGACATCCTGCTCGAGCGCCGGCCGTTCTACTGGGTCGTGCACGACGACTACGTGATCGCGATCTTCGTGCTCGCGCTGTTCGCGCCGTTCGTGCTGCGGATGCTGTCGCGGCTGTCGGCCGAACGGCTGCTGCTGATCGCCGACGCGATCGGGCTCGGCATCTTCAGCATCTCGGGCACGGCGATCGCGCTCGACGCCGAGATGCCGCGCTTCATCGCGGTGATGATGGGCGTGATCACCGGCGTGGTCGGCGGGATCGTCCGCGACGTGCTGTGCAACGACATCCCGCTGATCCTGCGCGATTCGCGGCCGTACGCGACCTGCGCGTTCGTCGGCTGCTGGTTCTACCTGCTGCTCGTGTGGCTGCAGTTCGACTCGGTGTACAGCGTGCTGCTCGCGACCGGCTTCATCCTCGTCGCGCGGCTCGCAACGTTCAAGTTCGACGTGCGGCTGCCGCACTGATCCATCGCGTCGTCGAAACAAAAAAGGGGCCGTTCGACACGGCCCCTTGCTCATTCGCTCAACGCAACCGCCGGATTACGCGATCCGCTCTTCCGAGGCCGGATCGAACAGCACGGCCTTCGACACGTCGAACAGCAGCGACTGCGTCTGCCCCGGCTGCGGGTTCGCGGCCGGATGCACGCGGCTCACGATCCGCTTGCCGTTCACCTGCGCGAACACGTGCGTGTCCGGCCCGGTCGGCTCGGTCACGTCGACGCGCACGTCGATCGGCTGCAGGTTCGACGCCTCGCCGTTGTGCGCGTTGCGCGCGTCGGTGATGCGCTCCGGACGCAGCCCGAGGATCACCTCGCGGCCGACGTGCGACTTCAGCTTCGCCGCGTCGAACGGCAGCTTCAGCGCGCTGCGCGCGAGGCCCGTGTCGATCTCGAGCGCGATCCCGCTGCCCTGCTCGACCAGCTTGCCGTTGATGAAGTTCATCGGCGGCGCGCCGATGAAGCCCGCGACGAACAGGTTCGACGGCGAATCGTAGATGTCCTGCGGCGCGCCGAACTGCTGGACGACGCCGTCCTTCATCACCGCGATCCGGTCGCCGAGCGTCATCGCCTCGATCTGGTCGTGCGTCACGTAGACGATCGTCGTGCCGAGGCGCTGGTGCAGCAGCTTGATTTCCGCGCGCATCTCGATGCGCAGCTTCGCGTCGAGGTTCGACAACGGCTCGTCGAACAGGAACAGCGACGGATCGCGTGCGAGCGCACGGCCCATCGCGACGCGCTGGCGCTGGCCGCCGGACAGCTGGCCCGGCTTGCGGTCGAGCAGGTGCTGGATCTGCAGCATCTGCGACACGCGGTCGACGATCTGCTGCTGCTCGTTCTTCGGCACCTTGCGGATGTTCAGGCCGAACGAGATGTTCTCGCGCACCGTCATCGACGGGTACAGCGCGTACGACTGGAACACCATCGCGATGTCGCGATCCTTCGGCGACAGGTCGTTGACGACCTTGCCGTCGATGCAGATCTCGCCGCTCGTGACGGTCTCGAGACCGGCGATCATGTTGAGCAGCGTCGACTTCCCGCAGCCCGACCCGCCGACCAGGATCAGGAACTGTCCGTCCTCGATCTCGATGTCGACACCCTTCAGGACCGGCACCCCGTTCGGGTAGGTCTTGTACACGTCACGGATGGAAAGGCTTGCCATGCTGTGAATCCTCTGTCTCGTCTCGCGCGGCGCACTCGGGCGCCGCGTCGGGTTCGTTTCGATGCGCCGCGCGTCGTGCGCGGCCGGTTCGTCGTATCGGATAAAGCCGCGCCTACCCCTTCACCGCGCCCGCCGTCAGCCCGCGCACGAAGTAGCGGCCGGCGACGATGTAGACGAGCAGCGTCGGCAGCGCGGCGATGATCGCGCCGGCCATGTCGACGTTGTATTCCTTCACGCCCGTCGACGTGTTGACGAGGTTGTTCAGCGCCACCGTGATCGGCATCGAATCGACGCCGGAGAACACGATCCCGAACAGGAAGTCGTTCCAGATCTGCGTGAATTGCCAGATCAGGCACACCATGAAGATCGGCAGCGACACCGGCAGCAGGATCTTCGTGAAGATCGTGAAGAAGCCCGCGCCGTCGATGCGCGCGGCCTTCACGAGTTCGGCCGGCACGCTCACGTAGAAGTTGCGGAAGAACATCGTCGTGAACGCGATCCCGTACACGACGTGCACGAACACGAGGCCCGGAATCGTATTGGCGAGGCCGAGCATCCCCTGCAGGCGCGCCATCGGCAGCAGGATCACCTGGAACGGGATGAAGCAGCCGACCAGCATCATCGTGAACAGCGCGTCCGCGCCGCGAAAGCGCCAGTGCGTGAGCACGTAGCCGTTGAACGCGCCGATCAGCGACGAGATCAGCACGGCCGGAATCACCATCTGCAGCGAGTTCAGGAAGAACGGCTTCATCCCGTCGCAGCGCACGCCGGTACAGGCGCCGCTCCACGCCTTCACCCACGGGTCGACCGTCCAGGTGGTGGGCGGCGTCAGCAGGTTGCCGGTGCGCAGCTGGTCGAGATCCTTGAACGACGTCGACAGCATCACGTAGATCGGGAACAGGAAATACAGCGCGAACAGGATCAGTGCCGCATAGATCACTGCCCGGCTGATCGTCATCTTAGGCTGCATTGCGGGTGCTCCTCGATTCCATATACATCAGCGGCACCAGCACCGCGACCACGGTCGCGAGCATCATCACCGAGGACGCCGCGCCGAGCCCGAGCTGGCCGCGGTTGAACGAAAACGTGTACATGAACATGGCCGGCAGCGACGACGACGTGCCCGGCCCGCCTGCCGTCAGCGCGACGACGAGGTCGAAGGTCTTGATCGTGATGTGGCACAGGATCAGCAGCACCGAGAAGAACACCGGGCGCATGCTCGGGATCACGATCTTGCGGTAGATGGTCGGCAGCGTCGCGCCGTCCACCTGCGCGGCCTTGAAGATCTCCGCATCGACGCCGCGCAGCCCCGCGAGGAACAGCGCCATCACGAAGCCGGTCGACTGCCACACGGCCGCGATCACCACGCAGAAGATCGCCTTGTCCGGATCGTCGAGCCAGCCGAACGAGAAGCTCGTCCAGCCCCAGTCGTGCATCACCTTCTCGAGGCCGAGGCCCGGGTTCAGGATCCACTGCCACGCGGTGCCGGTCACGATGAACGACAGCGCCATCGGGTACAGGAAGATCGCGCGCAGCGCGCCTTCGTTGCGGATCCGCTGGTCGAGCAGGATCGCGAGGAACAGCCCGAGCGACACGCAGACCAGGATGAACGGGATCCCGAACCAGCCGAGGTTCGCGGCGGAAGTCCACCACACGTCGTTCTGGAACAGGTCCGAGTAACGGCCGAAGCCGTCGAATTCGTAGTTCGGCAACAGTCGCGAGTTGGTCAGCGACAGATAGCCGGTAATCAGGATGAAGCCGTAGATGAACACCACGGCGATCGCGACGCTCGGCGCAAGCACGAGCTTCGGGATCCAGCGATCGGCGAAGGCCGACATCGGCGACGTACGCCGTGCGGCGGCAGCGCCGGATCCGTTTCCGCTAAGAGGGGCAGCCACTTGATTCGACTCCTGGAACGAGGGCGACGCAGGCCGGGCCGGCGCCAGGTACGGCACGGGCCCGCGGGCGAGCCCGTTTGCTGCACATGCAAAAACGCCCGGCCGATGAAACGTTTCCGGCCGGGCGCCTGTCGCGCGTTACTTGACCTTCGCGGCCTTCGCGAGCGCGGCGACCGCGCTCTTCGAATCCTGCTGCGAGTTCATGAACTTCGTCACGACGTCCGTGATCGCGCCGGCGGTCGCGTCGCTTTGCGCCATCCCGTGCGCGAGCGACGGCACGAAGCCGCCCGACTTGATCGCGGTCTGCTCGTCGGCATACGACTTCTTCGCGCAGTCGTCGAACTTGTCCATCTTCACGCCGAGACGCACCGGCACCGAGCCCTTCAGCAGGCTGAACTGCTCCTGGAAGTCCGGCGTCATGATCGTCTTCGCGAGCGCGAGCTGGCCCGGCGTCGCCGCCTTCTCGCCCTTCTGCTGGAAGAACACGAACGAATCGACGTTGAACGTGTACGCATTCGCCGTACCCGGCACCGGAGCGCAGATGTAGTCCTTGCCCGACTTCTTGCCGGCGTTCTCGAACTCGCCCTTCGCCCAGTCGCCCATGAACTGCATGCCGGCCTTGCCGTTGATGACCATCGCGGTCGCGAGGTTCCAGTCGCGGCCGTTACGGCCCGTGTCGAAGTAACCCTGGATCTTGCGCACCGTGTCGAACACCGACAGCATCTGCGGCGACGTCAGCGTCGCCTGGTCGAGGTCGACCAGCGCCTTCTTGTAGAACGCCGGGCCCTGCGACAGCACGACGTCTTCCCACAGCGTCAGGTCCTGCCACGGCTGGCCGCCCATCGCGACCGGCTGGATGCCCGCGGCCTTCAGCTTGTCGGCCACCGCGAAGAATTCGGGCCAGGTGGTCGGCACCTTCGCGCCGACCTTGTCGAGCGCCGCCTTGTTGATGTACAGCCAGTTCACGCGGTGCACCGAGAACGGCGCGGCGACGGTATGGCCCTTGTACTTGATGATCTTGTCGATTTCCGGCGGCAGGTTCTGCTTCCAGTCGCCAGCGGCGGAATCGATGTTGACGAGCACGCCCTGGTCGGCCCAGTCCTGGATCAGCGGGCCCTTGATCTGCGCGGCCGACGGTGCGTCGCCGCTGATCACCTTGGTCTTCAGTGCCGTCATCGCCGCGGCGCCGGCGCCGCCTGCGACCGCGAAGTCCTTCCACACGTAGCCCTGCTTCTGCACGTCGTCCTTCAGCACGCCGACGGCCTTCGACTCGCCGCCCGAGGTCCACCAGTGCAGCACGGTTACGTTCTCGGCTGCCTGCGCCGCCACGGCGCCAGCCATCAGGCCTGCGGCGCAGAGCGCGCCCATGATCGAGCGAACTTTCATTACTTATCTCCTCCAGACTGAATCAACTCGTGAAGTTCCCTGACCGGGAACCGGCTTCTTGATAACGACGGGGAAATCGAGCCGCGGGACGCATGCAGCGTACGGGGCCGATGACCGGCCGGGCTCTTACAGAAAGCGTGAATCGAGATTCAACGGCGTGTCTCCTCTTTGTGTTTCTGGCCCGCCGCGATGATGCGACGCGAGCCCGGGGCCGACGGCGCGCGGACGATGCGCGCCGCCAATGTCCGATAACATTCGGCACAAGGCGTTCCCGAAGGCGAAGCTCGCGCAGTTCATCGACCGCACATCTTTTTTTCTTCACCCAGGTGCTACCCCTTGCGGCGGATTGTAGTTAAACTACAATTCAGTGTCAAAAATATTTTTATCGCACTACGGATCGCTTTCCAGCACCCCCAACACGGCGGAGACACATGCATACCGATTCCAGCTTTACCTTCGTACTTTTCGGCGGCACCGGCGATCTGTCGATGCGCAAGATCCTGCCCGCGCTGTTCGAAGCGCACCGCGCGAACATGCTCGCGGAGAGCGGCCGGATCGTCGCCGTGGCGCGACACGAATCGGATCGGGCGTCCTACCTCGAATGGGTCGACACGCACGTGAAGCCGCATGCGGCGAAGGCCGCCGGCAGCGCGTTCGACGAAGCCGCGTGGAAGTCCTTCCTCGATCGCATCGAGTACGTGCACCTCGATCTCGGCCGTGCGGAAGACTACGTCGTGCTGCGCGACGCAGTGGCATCGCTGCCCGGCATCCGCGTGTTCTATCTGGCGACGGGCCCGTCGCTGTTCGTGCCGATCTGCAAGGCGCTCGCGTCGGTCGGCCTGAACGAAGGCTCGCGCATCGTGCTCGAGAAGCCGCTCGGCTACGACCTGAAGTCGTCGAACGCGATCAACGACGCGGTCGGCGAGATCTTCACGGAAGGCCAGATCTACCGGATCGACCACTACCTCGGCAAGGAGCCGGTGCAGAACCTGCTCGCGCTGCGCTTCGGCAATGCGCTGTTCGAGCCGCTGTGGCGCCGCGAATGGGTCGAGAGCATCCAGATCACGATCGCCGAGGAGCTCGGCGTCGAGGCGCGCGGCGATTTCTACGACAATACCGGCGCGCTGCGCGACATGGTGCAGAACCACCTGCTGCAGCTGCTGTCGATCGTCGCGATGGAGCCGCCGCATTCGATGGATTCCGACTCGGTGCGCGACGAGAAGCTGCGCGTGCTGCGCGCGCTGAAACCGGTCGATCCGCGCGACATCGGCAAGGTGGCCGTGCGCGGCCAGTATCATGCGGGCGTGATCAAGGGCGCGCAGGTGCCGGCCTACGCGACCGAACCGGGCGTGAAACCCGACAGCCAGACCGAAACCTTCGTCGCGCTGAAGGTCGAGATCGAGAACTGGCGCTGGGCCGGCGTGCCGTTCTTCCTGCGCACCGGCAAGCGTCTTGCCGACCGCGTCGCGGAGATCGTCGTGAACTTCCGCCCGGTGCCGCACTCGGCGCTGGGCCCGACCGCGCTGCGTCCCGGTTCGAACCGCCTCGTGATCCGGCTGCAGCCGAACGAGACGATCCGCCTGTACTGCCTCGCGAAGCAGCCCGGCGAAGGGATGAACCTCGCGAGCGTGCACCTCGACCTCGCGTTCGACCAGTTCTTCAAGGAAGGGCAGATGGAGGCGTACCAGCGCCTGCTGCTCGACGTGATCAACGGCCGGCTGGCCCTCTTCGTGCGTCGCGACGAACAGGAAGCGGCATGGCGCTGGGTCGAGCCTATCCTGAACGAATGGGCGCGCACGCTGAAGCCGCCGAAGCCGTACGCGGCGGGCACGTGGGGGCCGGCCGCGGCGAGCGCGATGCTTGCGCAGCACGACACCTGCTGGCTCGAAGAAGAAAACTGATGCAAACCGTTGCCGCGCACGCCACCGTACGCGGCAACGTGCCCCACGATTCGTACGATTTGAACAGACAAAGCAGTCCGGAGGAGATGTGATCGAGATCCACGCTTTCGACACCCAGGAAGCGCAAAGCGAAGCGCTCGCGCGCGCCGTCGGCGACGCGCTGCGCGCCGCGCTCGCCGGCCCCGCGCGGCCGACGCTCGCGGTGTCCGGCGGCACGAGCCCGCGCCCGTTCCTGCACACGCTGTCGCACGCGGCGCTCGACTGGGCCGGCGTCGACGTGACGCTGGTCGACGACCGCTGGGTGCCGGACGACGATGCGGCCAGCAACGCGCAACTCGTGCGCGACACGCTGCTGCAGCACGCGGCGGCCCCTGCCCGCTTCCTGCCGCTCGTCGATACGCGCAGCACGCTCGACGCACACGTCGCCGCGCTGAACGCGAACGCCGACTACCGCGTGCCGACCGTCGCCGTGCTCGGCATGGGCGAGGACGGCCACACCGCGTCGATCTTCGCCGACGCACCCGAATGGGACCACGCGATCACGACACAGGCGCGTTTCGTCGCCGTGCATCCCGGCGCCGCGCCGCATGCGCGCGTGAGCTATTCGCTCGATGCGCTGAAGCGCGTCGACCGGCTGTTCCTGCTGATCGCGGGCCCCGCCAAGCGCGACGTGCTCGACGCCGCGGCCGCGTCGCTGCAGAAGAACGCGATTTCCCAACTGGCCAACGACAAGGGGACCCAGCTCGATGTCTACTGGTGCGCAAAGTAAGGCGGTCGTCGCGGGTCAGCATGCCGACGGTCCGCGCCTGCTCGCGGACGTCGGCGGCACCAACGCGCGCTTCGCGCTGGAAACCGGCCCGGGCGAAATCACGCAGATCCGCGTGTATCCCGGCGCCGACTATCCGACGCTCACCGACGCGATCCGCAAGTACCTGAAGGACGTGAAGATCAGCCGCGTGAACCACGCGGCGATCGCGATCGCCAATCCGGTGGACGGCGACCAGGTCACGATGACCAACCACGACTGGAGCTTCTCGATCGAGGCGACGCGCCGTGCGCTCGGCTTCGACACGCTGCTCGTCGTCAACGACTTCACCGCGCTCGCGATGGCGCTGCCGGGCCTGACCGATGCGCAGCGCGTGCAGGTCGGCGGCGGCACGCGCCGCCAGAACAGCGTGATCGGGCTGCTCGGGCCCGGCACCGGGCTCGGCGTGTCGGGGCTGATTCCGGCCGACGACCGCTGGATCGCGCTCGGCAGCGAGGGCGGCCACGCGTCGTTCGCGCCGCAGGACGAGCGCGAGGACCTGGTGCTGCAGTACGCGCGCAAGAAGTTTCCGCACGTGTCGTTCGAACGCGTGTGCGCGGGCCCCGGCATGGAGATCATCTATCGCGCGCTCGCCGCGCGCGACAAGAAGCGCGTCGCCGCGACCGTCGACACGGTCGAGATCGTCGAGCGCGCGCATGCGGGCGACGCCCTCGCGCTCGAGACGGTCGAGTGCTTCTGCGGGATCCTCGGCGCGTTCGCGGGCAGCGTCGCGCTGACGCTCGGCTCGCTCGGCGGCGTGTACATCGGCGGCGGCGTCGCACTGAAGCTCGGCGAACTGTTCACGCGCTCGTCGTTCCGCGCGCGCTTCGAGGCGAAGGGCCGCTTCACGCACTATCTCGAGAACATCCCGACCTACCTGATCACCGCCGAATACCCGGCGTTCCTCGGCGTGTCGGCGATTCTCGCCGAGCAGCTGTCGAACCGCTCGGGCGGCGCATCGTCGGCCGTGTTCGAACGGATCCGCCAGATGCGCGATGCGCTGACGCCGGCCGAGCGCCGAGTGGCCGATCTCGCGCTGAACCATCCGCGCTCGATCATCAACGATCCGATCGTCGACATCGCGCGCAAGGCCGACGTGAGCCAGCCGACCGTGATCCGCTTCTGCCGCTCGCTCGGCTGCCAGGGGCTGTCGGACTTCAAGCTGAAGCTCGCCACCGGCCTCACCGGCACGATCCCGATGAGCCACAGCCAGGTGCATCTCGGCGACACGGCCACCGACTTCGGCGCGAAGGTGCTCGACAACACGGTGTCCGCGATCCTGCAGTTGCGCGAGCACCTGAATTTCGAGCACGTCGAGAACGCGATCGAGATCCTGAACGGCGCGCGGCGCATCGAGTTCTACGGGCTCGGCAATTCGAACATCGTCGCGCAGGACGCGCACTACAAGTTCTTCCGCTTCGGCATTCCGACGATCGCGTACGGCGACCTGTACATGCAGGCCGCATCGGCCGCGCTGCTCGGCAAGGGCGACGTGATCGTCGCGGTGTCGAAGTCGGGGCGCGCGCCCGAGCTGCTGCGCGTGCTCGACGTCGCGATGCAGGCCGGCGCGAAGGTGATCGCGATCACGTCGAGCAACACGCCGCTCGCGAAGCGCGCGACCGTTGCGCTCGAGACCGACCACATCGAGATGCGCGAGTCGCAGCTGTCGATGATCTCGCGGATCCTGCATCTGCTGATGATCGACATCCTCGCGGTCGGCGTCGCGATCCGCCGCGCGTCGACGAACGGCGAGCTGCCCGAAGCGGTCGCACAGGCGAAGGCGCGTGCGAGCGACGACGAAACGGCCGACGTGCTCGACTGGCTGAGCCACGGCGCGTCGCCGGCGGCGAAGGACGTCGCGCGGGACTGACGCGCGGTGCGGCGCCAGCCGCTTCCTGCGTCCCGAAGAAAAACGCCACCGCGCGCGATGCGCCGGTGGCGTTTTTCGTTTTGCGGCGCTGCTGCCGTGTCAGGCGCCCGCTTTCACCGGCCGGCCGTGCCAGCGCAGCACGAGGTAGCGGCCGGCGAAACACAGCACGCCCGACACGCCGATCGTCACGCCCATCGCGAACGGCGTGCCGTCCGCGAGTGCGCCGATCGCGACGCTCGCGAGCGCGCCGAGCGCAAGCTGCATCGCGCCGAACACGGCCGCCGACGCGCCCGCGTTGTGCGGGTAGCGGTGCATGAGGTCGGTCGTGCAGTTCGCGGACAGGATCCCGACCACGCCGACCACGAAGAACAGGCACACGACGATCGACCACAGCCCGCCCCACCCCGTCAGCGCGACGAGCGCGACCGCGAGCGACGCGATGGCGCTCACGAGCGACGCGGCCGCGATGATGCGCAGTGAACCGATGCGCCCGACGAGGCGCGTGTTCGCGAAGTTGCCGATCATGATCCCGACGACGTTCAGGCCGAACAGCAGCCCGTAGTGTTGCGGCGATACGTGGAAATACTCGATGTACACGAACGGCGTCGCGGTGATGTACGAGAACATCGCCGCGAACGCCATCCCGCCGCACAGCATGTGCCCCCATGCGACGGGGTCCGACAGGATGCGCCCGTACGACGCGAACGACGCGAGCACGGCCGTGCTCTTGCGCCGCTCCTTCGGCCAGGTTTCGGGCACGCGCAGGTAGGCCGTCGCCGCGCATATCGCGCCGAACACGGCCAGCACGACGAACACGCCGCGCCAGCCGGAGAAACGCAGGATCTGGCCGCCGATCAGCGGCGCGAGCAGCGGCCCGACCGCGGTGACGATCGCGACCATCGACAGCACCTTCGCCGCGTCGGTCGGCTCGTGCGCATCACGCGCGATCGCACGCGACAGCACCGACGCCGCGCCGGCGCCGAGCGCCTGCAGGAAGCGCACGAGGATCAGCATGTCGATCGAGGTCGACACGAAGCAACCGATGCTCGCGAGCGTGAACAGCGCGATGCCGCCGAGCAGCACGGGACGGCGGCCCCACGTGTCCGACAGCGGGCCGTACAGCAGCATCCCGACCGAGAAGCCGGCCATGAAGCTCGTCAGCGTGCGCTGCGCGGCGCCGGGGCTGACGGAGAAGCCGTCGGCGATCGACGGCAGGCTCGGCAGGTACATGTCGGTGGCGATCGGCCCGCAGGCCGCGAGCGCGCCGAGCAACAGGATCAGCCGGGCATCGGGCCGGCGCCGGACGACGTGAGACATGGGTATCCGGAATGGAGCCCGCGCGCATCGCGGCGCGCGTGGCGGTGAAGACGGGAAGCCGCGCCACGGATGGCGCACTCGGGCCCATGATTGTACGCGCAACTTTTTTACGTGCCGCCGGCCGCGTACGATGGCGGGCCGGCAAGCCTCCGTGCGCGGGATCGCACGCGGATTCGATTAAGCTTGCCGCTCTCGTCTGATCATTTGAGCGCCCGACCGAACCGATGACCGCCTTCCTGCTGATCTGGAGCCCCAAGAAATGGCCGTGGCCCGAGCTGCCCGACGTCGCCGCGCGCGTGAAGGCCGGCGAGGCCGTGCATGACGTGTGGGGCTGCGGCTTCGCGCGCAGCATCCTGCCGGGCGACCGCGTGTTCCTGCACCGCGTCGCGAAGGAACCGAAGGGCGTGTTCGGCTCCGGCTACGTGACGCGCGCGCCGTACGAGGTGCCCGATCCGTCGACCAAACGCGGATACCGGCTGTGCATCGACTTCGTGTACGACTGGCTGGTCGACGCGCACCAGGACGTCGTGATCGCGCGCGATGCGCTGCGCGTCCACCCGTATTCGGTGCAGACCTGGGACGCGCAGACGTCCGGCACGTCGATCAAGCCGATGGTCGAAGGCCCGCTCGAGAAACGCTGGGCCGAACTGACCGGCAAGCGCAAGCCGCCGCGCTAGCCGGGCCGGGTGCCGGACCCAATCCGGCCCTCGTTTCCGGCCGAGGCCATTCCCCACGCGCCGAAAGGCCGCACAAGCGCCGGCGGGCCTGCCGCGCGCGTCTCCGGTACAATCGGACGATCGTTCCGCCCAGGCGCCGCGGCCCGTGCACAGGCCCCCGCGCCCTTCTCTCGCAGGTTTCGCTCATGTCCAACAATCAGATCCTCTTCGAACGCGCCCAGAAGACCATTCCCGGCGGCGTCAACTCGCCGGTGCGCGCATTCCGTTCGGTCGGCGGCACGCCGCGCTTCGTCGCACGCGCGCAAGGCCCGTATTTCTGGGACGCCGACGGCAAGCAGTACATCGACTACATCGGCTCGTGGGGCCCGATGATCGTCGGCCACGTCCATCCGGAAGTACTGTCGGCCGTGCAGAACGTGCTCGCCGACGGCTTCTCGTTCGGTGCGCCGACCGAAGCCGAGATCGAGATCGCCGAGGAAATCTGCAAGCTCGTGCCGTCGATCGAGCAGGTGCGGATGGTGTCGAGCGGCACCGAGGCCACGATGAGCGCGCTGCGTCTCGCGCGCGGCTTCACGGGCCGCAGCCGCATCGTCAAGTTCGAGGGCTGCTACCACGGCCACGCGGACAGCCTGCTGGTCAAGGCCGGCTCGGGCCTGCTGACGTTCGGCAACCCGACGTCGGCCGGCGTGCCCGCCGACATCGCGAAGCACACGACCGTCCTCGAGTACAACAACGTCGCCGCGCTCGAGGAAGCCTTCGGCGCGTTCGGCGACGAGAGCGCCGCGGTAATCGTCGAGCCCGTCGCGGGCAACATGAACCTCGTGCGCGGCACGCCCGAATTCCTGAACGCGCTGCGCGCGCTGTGCACGAAGCACGGCGCCGTGCTGATCTTCGACGAGGTGATGTGCGGTTTCCGCGTCGCGCTCGGCGGCGCGCAAGCTTACTACGGGATCACGGCCGACCTCACCTGCCTCGGCAAGGTGATCGGCGGCGGGATGCCGGCCGCTGCATTCGGCGGCCGCCGCGACATCATGGCCCACCTCGCGCCGCTCGGCGGCGTCTACCAGGCCGGCACGCTGTCGGGCAACCCGATCGCGGTCGCGGCAGGGCTGAAGACGCTGCAGCTGATCCAGGCGCCGGGCTTCTACGACGCGCTCACCGCGCAGACGAAGCGGCTCGCCGACGGCCTCGCGGCGGAAGCGCGCGCGGCCGGCGTGCCGTTCGCGGCCGACTCGATCGGCGCGATGTTCGGCCTGTATTTCGCCGAGCGCGTGCCGACCAGCTTCGCGGAAGTCACGAAGAGCGACACCGAGCGCTTCAACCGCTTCTTCCACCTGATGCTCGACGAGGGCGTGTACTTCGCACCGTCGGCCTACGAGGCCGGTTTCGTGTCGAGCACGCACGACGACGCGGTGATCGACGCGACGCTCGCGGCCGCGCGCCGCGCGTTCGCGGCACTCGCTGCCTGACCCGGGGCCGCGCGCATGTTCTCGGATATCGATTTCGCCCACATGCAGCGCGCGCTCGCGCTCGCCGCGCGCGGCATGTACACGACCGCGCCGAATCCGCGCGTCGGCTGCGTGATCGTCAAGGACGGCGACGTGATCGGCGAAGGCTTCACGCAGCCGGCCGGCCAGGATCACGCGGAAGTGCAGGCGCTGAAGGATGCACGCTCGCGCGGCTACGACGTCGCGGGTTCGACCGTCTACGTGACGCTCGAGCCGTGCAGCCATTTCGGCCGTACGCCGCCGTGCGCGAACGCGCTGATCGAAGCGCGCGTCGCGAAGGTCGTCGCCGCGATGGAAGACCCGAATCCGCAGGTGTCGGGGCGCGGCCTCGGCATGCTGCGCGACGCCGGCATCGACGTGCGCTGCGGGCTGCTCGCGCATGAAGCCGGCGAGCTGAACATCGGTTTCGTGTCGCGGATGACGCGCGGCCGCCCGTGGGTGCGGATGAAAGCCGCCGCATCGCTCGACGGCCGCACCGCGCTGCCGTCCGGCGAAAGCCAGTGGATCACCGGCGAGGCCGCGCGCCTCGACGGGCACGCGTGGCGTGCGCGCGCCTGCGCGATCCTGACCGGCATCGGCACCGTGCGCGAGGACAATCCGCTGCTGACCGTGCGCGGCATCGACACGCCGCGCCAGCCGCAGCGCATCCTGGTGGACAGCCGCCTCGACCTGCCGCTCGACGCGCGGCTGCTCGAGGGCGCGCCGTTGCTGATCTTCTGCGGCCGGCTCGACGCCGGCGGTGAAATGCGTGCGAACGTGCTGAAGTCGCGCGGCGCGGAAATCGTGCCGCTCGCGAATGCGCACGGCAAGGTCGACCTGCCCGCGATGCTGGCGGCGCTCGGCGCGCGCGGCGTCAACGAGTTGCACGTCGAGGCCGGCCACAAGCTGAACGGCTCGCTGCTGCGCGAACAGTGCGTCGATGAATTGCTCGTCTATCTCGCACCGAGCCTGCTGGGCGCCGACGCCGCCGCCATGTTCGACCTGGCCGCGCCGGCGAATCTCGAGGCCCGCACGCGACTGTCGTTCCACGGGGTCGAGCGGATCGGCGACGACCTGCGGATCCTCGCGCGCTTCGCGCCGCCCGACACCCCTCACTGAACGGAACCGTCACGATGTTCACCGGAATTGTCGCGGCCGTCGGCCGCATCGAATCGATCCATCCGCTCGGCACGTCGGCCGATGCCGGTGTGCGCCTGACCGTCCAGGCCGGCGGGCTCGATCTCGCCGATGTCGCCCTCGGCGACAGCATCGCGATCCAGGGCGCGTGCATGACGGTGATCGAGAAGACCGGCACCGCGTTCGACGTCGACGTGTCGCGCGAAAGCCTGAACCGCACGGTCGGCCTCGCGCAGCCCGGCGAAGTGAACCTCGAGAAGGCGCTGCGCGCGCAGGATCGCCTCGGCGGGCACATCGTGTCGGGCCACGTCGACGGCCTCGGCACCGTGTCGCGCTTCGCGCCGGTCGGCGAATCGCACGAACTGCGCATCGTCGCGCCGCGCGAGCTCGGCCGCTATCTCGCGTACAAGGGGTCGATCACGGTCAACGGCGTGAGCCTGACCGTCAACACGATCGACGATCGCGCGGACGGCTGCGAATTCTCGATCAACCTGATTCCCCATACGGTCGAGGTCACGACGCTGCGCCATGTGAAAGCCGGCGACAAGGTGAACCTCGAGGTCGACATGATCGCGCGGTATGTCGAACGGATGCTGTCGTCGTCGCAAGGCGCGCATCAGGACTGATCGCAGCGGCGACGCTCGAAGCGGCGGCTGGCGGCCCGATATCCGGGTATCGACAGCCGCCGCTTTTTTTCATCCTGCCCGGCATCGCGCGCCGGTGCTCCGCGGCAATCAGCCCCCCTTCCGCGCCGGCCCGCGCCAGGCGGTGCCAGGACGGTCAATGCAACGCTGTCGACGGCGAACATGCGAGTCTCCGTTGCTTCATATTCCGCTTTTCATCATATGAATTTTTCGGATCGATGCGCGATGCCCGCGCGGGCCGCCGTTCCGGCGCGATTGAAACCGCTGAAGCCGGCCGGCGGCCGTTTGTTCTAACGATTCCCGGCCGAATGGCCAACGACGCGCACGGGTCATGCCGTCGCGCTAAGATGCATCGACAGCGGTTTCAACGCCGCCACGCACGACGCGCCGCGCACCGGCCGCCCCTCTTCCCACAGGAGTCGTTCCCATGTCCATCTCGATGTACCAGGCTTCGCTGCCCGTCCTGATTCGCGGCCTGACCAACCTGCAGCACATCCTCGGCAAGGCGGAGGCGCACGCGGCCGAGAAGCAGATCGATCCGTCGGTGTTCATCGGTGCACGCCTGTACCCGGACATGCTGCCGCTCGTCCGCCAGGTCTACATCGCAACCGACACGGCGAAGGGCTGCGCCGCGCGGCTCGCCGGTGCCGAGATCCCGAGCTTTCCCGACGTCGAGCAGACCTTCGACGAACTGCATGCGCGCATCCAGAAGACGATCGATTACCTGAAGGGCTTCGACGCCGCGCAGATCGACGGCAGCGAGGCGCGCCAGATCGTGCTGAAGATGCGCGTCGGCCCGATCGAGTTCACCGGCCAGTCGTACCTGCTGAACTTCGTGCTGCCCAATTTCTTCTTCCACGTGACGACCGCCTACGACATCCTGCGCCACAGCGGCGTCGAGCTCGGCAAGCTCGACTACCTCGGCGGGCGCGACCAGCACGCATGACGCGCGGCCGGGAAACGCCCGGCCCGCAACCGTCGCACCCGCGTGCCGGCCCCGCGCGGCGGCCCGCCGGGCCTGCCGCGCAGGCCGCCCGCGACGTTTTCCGGAGCGCTTGCCCGACGCGCGCGGCCCATGCCAGCCGAAACGCCGTCCGGCTGGCGTAAAATACGCACTTTCCTCTTTCTCGCCCCCTTATGACGCTCGCCTCCACGCTCGACATCATCGCCGAGCTGAAAGCCGGCCGGATGGTGATCCTGGTCGACGAAGAAGACCGCGAAAACGAGGGCGACCTCGTGATCGCCGCCGAATTCGTCACGCCGGAAGCGATCAACTTCATGGCCAAGTACGGCCGCGGCCTGGTTTGCCTGACGTTGACGCAGGAACGCTGCAAGCAATTGCACCTGCCGCTGATGACCTACCGCAACGGCACGCAGTACGGCACCGCGTTCACGGTCAGCATCGAAGCGGCCGAAGGCGTGACGACCGGCATCTCGGCCGCCGACCGTGCGCACACGATCGCCACGGCGGTCGCGCACGACGTGCGCCCCGAGCACATCGTGCAGCCGGGCCACGTGTTCCCGATCATGGCGCAACCGGGCGGCGTGCTCGTGCGCGCGGGCCACACCGAAGCCGGTTGCGACTTCACCGCGCTCGCGGGCCTCACGCCGGCCGCGGTGATCTGCGAGATCATCAAGGACGACGGCACGATGGCGCGCCTGCCGGACCTGATCGAGTTCGCGAAGGAACACAACCTGAAGATCGGCACGATCGCCGACCTGATCCAGTACCGCAGCCGCACCGAATCGATCATCGAGCGGATCGCCGAGCGCACGATGCAGACCGCGCACGGCACGTTCCGCGCGGTGCTGTACCGCGACCAGCCGAGCGGCTCGCCGCACATCGCGCTGGTGCGCGGCACGCCGTCGCCCGACGTCGATACGCCGGTGCGCGTGCACGAGCCGCTGTCGGTGCTCGACCTGCTCGAAACGGGTGTGTCGACGCACTCGTGGACGCTCGACGCCGCCATGCGCGAGATCGCGGAACGCGACCTCGGCGTGATCGTGCTGCTCAACTGCGGCGACACGAAGGAACACCTGATCGACGTCTTCAAGGCGTTCGACGAGGAAGAAAAGGCTGCTGCGCTGAAGCGCCGGCCGGTCGATTTCAAGACGTTCGGCATCGGCGCGCAGATCCTGCGCGATGTCAGCGTCGGCAAGATGCAGGTGCTGTCGAATCCGCGCAAGCTGGGCAGCATGTCCGGCTACGGCCTCGAAGTCACGGGCTTCATTCCGATGCCCGGCGGCGAAGCCAAGTCCTGCCCGGCGTCCAACGCGTAACCCGCCACGACGCTTTCGCCCTATAACCGTTCATCCACACCACGGACAAGATCATGGAAATCGGACAATACCAACCGAATCTCGAAGGCGACGGCCTGCGTATCGGCATCGTGCAATCGCGCTTCAACGAGCCCGTGTGCAACGGCCTCGCCGACGCATGCGTCGAAGAACTGGAACGCCTCGGTGTCACCGGTGAAGACGTGCTGCTCGTGTCGGTGCCCGGCGCGCTGGAAATCCCGCTCGCGCTGCAGAAGCTCGCGGAAAGCGGCCAGTTCGACGCGCTGATCGCGCTCGGCGCGGTGATCCGCGGCGAGACCTACCATTTCGAACTCGTGTCGAACGAGAGCGGCGCGGGCATCACCCGCATCGGCCTCGACTTCAACCTGCCGATCGCGAACGCGGTCCTGACGACCGAAAACGACGAGCAGGCCGTCGCGCGCATGACCGAAAAGGGTCGTGACGCCGCTCGCGTCGCCGTCGAGATGGCCAACCTGACGATGGCCCTCGACCAGCTCGGCGATGACGACGAGGACGAAGAGGAAGACGAAGACGACGAAGAGGAGCGCGCATGAAGAAGAGCGCCCGCCGACAATCGCGCGAGCTGGCGACGCAAGGCCTCTACCAGTGGCTGCTGTCGAACGCATCCTCCGGCGAGATCGACGCGCAACTGCGCGGCGCGCTCGGCTACGACAAGGCTGACAAGGAGCTGCTCGACGCGATCCTGCACGGCGTGATCCGCGAGCACGTGACGCTCGTCGAAGCGCTGACGCCGTCGCTGGACCGTCCGATCGAGCAGCTGTCGCCGGTCGAACGTGCGGTGCTGCTGATCGCGACGTTCGAGCTCACGCACCATGTCGAAACGCCGTACCGCGTGATCATCAACGAAGCGGTCGAACTCGCGAAGACGTTCGGCGGCTCCGACGGCTACAAGTACGTAAACGGCGTGCTCGACAAGCTCGCCGCGAAGCTGCGCCCCGCCGAAACGCAGGCGCGCCGCAACGGCTGACACCGTTTGCCGGTCAACGGGCGCGCAAGCGCCCGTTTTTCATTCTTCCTCTCCCCCGCCCTGCCCGCCGATGAATACCACCGCCGATTCGCTCGTCACGCTCGCCGCACGCGTCGACGCGATCCAGCCCTTCCATGTGATGGAACTGATGAAGGAGGCACAGCGGCTCGAGTCGTTGGGGCGCGATGTTATCCACATGGGCATCGGCGAGCCGGATTTCACCGCGCCGGAGCCTGTCGTCGAAGCGGCCGCGGCCGCGCTGCGCCGTGGCGTCACGCAGTACACGAGCGCGCTCGGCATTGCGCCGCTGCGCGAGGCGATTGCCGCGCACTATGCGCATGCGTACGGCCTCACGATCAGCCCGGAGCGGATTGTCGTGACGGCCGGCGCGTCGGCCGCGCTGCTGCTCGCGTGCCTTGCGCTCGTCGGCCGTGACGACGAAGTGCTGATGCCAGACCCGTCGTATCCGTGCAACCGGCACTTCGTCGCGGCGGCCGAAGGCCGCCCGGTGCTCGTGCCGAGCGGCCCGGAAGCCCGTTTCCAGCTCACCGCGGACGACGTCCGCACGCGCTGGGGCAACCGCACGCGCGGCGTGCTGCTCGCGTCGCCGTCGAATCCGACCGGCACGTCGCTCGAGCCGGACGAACTGAAACGGATCGTCGAGGCCGTGCGCGCCCGCGGCGGCTTCACGATCGTCGACGAGATCTACCAGGGGCTCAGCTACGACGCGGCGCCCGTGTCGGCGCTGTCGTACGGCGACGATGTCATCACGGTGAACAGCTTCTCGAAGTACTTCAGCATGACCGGCTGGCGGCTCGGCTGGCTGGTCGTGCCGCCCGCGCTCGTCGGCACCTTCGAAAAACTGCAGCAGAACCTGTTCATCTGCCCGTCCGCGCTTGCTCAGCACGCGGCGCTCGCGTGCTTCGAACCGGCGGTGCTCGACATCTACGAAGCGCGCCGGCTCGAATTCAAGCGCCGCCGCGATTTCATCGCGCCGGCACTCGAACGGCTCGGCTTCACGGTGCCCGTGATGCCGGACGGCGCATTCTATGTGTATGCGCATTGCGGCGGCGTTGCCCATCCGGCAGCCGGCGACAGCGCCGCGCTCACGCAGGCGATGCTGCACGACGCCGGCGTCGTGCTGGTGCCCGGCATGGACTTCGGCGTCCATGCGCCGCGCGACTATATCCGCCTGTCGTATGCGACGGCGTACTCGCGGCTCGAAGAGGCAGTCGACCGGCTCGCGACGCTGTTCGGCCAGCACTGACGCCGCGGCAGGCACACCGGCCGGTTCACGCGCCGCAAAAAGAAAAGGCACCCGGACTGAGCCGACCCCCAAGAGTTGGACATCATTCCAACCCTTGGGGGTTTTTCATGACGAAGTATGACCAGTCGTTCAAGCAACAGATGGTCGAGAAGTATCTGAACGGCGAAGGCAGTTGCGAGTCGC
>JAIRVP010000070.1 GCA_031253835.1 Burkholderia sp.
TCGATGTTCAGCGAGCCGCGGCGGTTCGGCAGCGTGCCGTCGTCGACGACGGTCACGCCCTTCGCGGCGACCCGCTCGCCAAGCCGACCGGCGAATGCCGACGAACCCTTGCGGTTGAAGTCGCCTTCGAGGCCGTGGCCGATCGCCTCGTGCAGCAGCACGCCCGGCCAGCCCGGCCCGAGCACGACCGTCATCGCGCCGGCCGGGGCGGGGCGGGCGTCGAGGTTGACGAGGGCCGCGTGCACGGCGTCGTCGACGTAGCGCGACAGCACGTCGTCGGTGAAGTAACCGTAGTCGAAGCGGCCGCCGCCGCCGCCGGAGCCGATTTCGCGGCGGCCGTTCTGCTCGGCGATCACCGTGACCGACACGCGCACGAGCGGGCGGATGTCGGCGGCCATCGCGCCGTCGCTGCGCGCGACCAGCACGACGTCGTATTCGCCGGCGAGACTCGCCATCACCTGCGTGATGCGCGGGTCGCGCCCGCGCGCCATCTGCTCGATGCACTCGAGCAGCCTGACCTTGACCGTCGCGTCGAGTGACGCGAGCGGGTCGGACGCTGCGTAGCGCCTTTGGATCGCGCCGCTACCTGGACGGATCGCCGCGAAGACCACTGGACATGCGCCGCTACCAAGCATCGAACTGACTGATTCGGCTGCCAGCTTCAGCGCGGCAGCGGTGATGGTCTCGGTGAAGGAAAAGGCAGTGGCCTCGCCGCGCAATGCGCGGAGTCCCACACCTTGCCGAAAACCGCTGGCCGCGGATTGCACGATCCCGTTTTCCAGGGACCACGATTCCTGCCGGGTGTTCTGAAAATACAAGTCGGCGTAATCGGCGCGTGCGCCGGAAATGATCGCCAGCGTGCGCTGCACGTCGCGGCGATCGAGGCCGTTCTTGGTCAGCAATAGCTGCTCCGCCGAACCGGGTTCCATGTTCATCGAAAGTTCCTGGGTATGAATCTGCATGTCGTGGGCTTTCTCGCTATTGACCGGCGATGTGCATCCGGTCGATCAGGATCGATCCGGTTCGGATATGGCCTTCGTGGATATCGGTACCGACCGCGACGATGTTGCGCAACATGGTTTTCAGGTTGCCGGCGATCGTGACTTCGTGCACCGGGAACTGGATCATGCCGCGCTCGACCCAGAACCCGACCGCACCGCGCGAATAGTCACCGGTGACGGGGTTGACGCCCCGGCCCAGCAGATTCGTCACGACGAGCCCGGTGTGCAGCCGGCGCAGCATGCCGGCGAAGTCGTCGTCGTCGCTTGCATGGCGGCTCGTCACAGTGAGGTTGTGTGCGCCGTCCGCATGCCCCGAACTGCTCATCCCGAGCTTGCGAGCGGAATAGGCGGACAGCAGATACCGCTTCAGCACACCGTCCGCCACGAGGTCACCTCCCGTTATGCGTACGCCCTCCGCATCGAAGGGCGCGCTGGCGATCCCGCGCGGCGCGTGTGGCGTTTCATATAGCCCCACATGATCGGCCAGCACGATGTGTCCCAGGCTGTCGGGCAGGAAGCTTTGCCGCCGGTACTGCGCCTGTCCGGTGATCGTCGCCAGGAACGAGCCGATCAGCGATGCCGCGACGGGCGCTTCGAACAGCACCGGCCAGGCCCCGGTTTGCAGACGTCGCGCGCCGAGCAGCGCGACCGCGCGCTCCGCTGCCCGGCGGCCGATTGTCTCGGGAGGATCGAGGTCCGGCATGGCCACGCTACGTCTGCTCCACTGCGACGCCTGCATGCCGTCATCGCCCTTCGCGATGGCCGTACAACCGAGTTCATACAATGAGCGGGCGTAGCCGCCGGCAAAGCCGCGCGATGTCGCCAGCGCCCAATGCTGATGACGAATGTGCATCGATGCATCGCATTGAAACGCGTCCGGTGACGCCGCGAGCGCGGCGCTTTCGACACGCGCTGCAAGGTCGATGGCGTCGCCCGGGCGCGGCGACACCGGATGGAACAGGTCGAGCGGTGGCGGCGACGATTCGAGCCACGCGGTGTCAGCCGGGCCGTGGCAAGGGTCGGAACTGGTATGGCTGGCCATTCGCCACGCGGTTTCTACCGCGGCAAGCAGTGCCGGCTCCGAAAGGTCCGTGGTCGTGGCGACGCCCAGCCCCTGATTGCGATAAATGTTGATCGCCATTCCCTGCGTGCGAGCGTGCGTGACGACATCCGCACAGCCGCGCCGAACGGCCACGTTCAGCGCGTCGCTTTCGAACGCGCGGGCCGACACGTCGTGCGCTCCCCGGTCGAGGGCAACGCCAACCAGCCGCGCGGCCAGTCGGTCCAGATCGGCTTGGGAGAACCGGAAGTGCACGTGACCGGGTTCCGCTTCTTGCTCATTTTGCATCGTTGTCTCGTGAGAAGTCAGGATTCGATAGAACGGCCGGACTGCGGAGCAGATCCGGGGGAATCGTGGTGGGGCGGCCATAGCGGGCCGTGTGCTTCTCCGGTCGACGATACTTTCCAGTCGCCGTTCGGCAGCAGCCCGAGGGTGTGGGGATGAAAGCGCATCATGCTCGGCCGGTGGCCGACGCTGATGTAGGTCACGCCGATCGACGCCAGCAGTGCGTAAAGATCGTGCTCCGTTTGGACGTCGACAGCGCTCGTCGCTTCGTCGAGGAACACGAAGGACGGGCGGGCGATCAGCACGCGCGCGAAGGCAATGCGTTGCTGCTCACCAAGCGACAGGATTCGGCTCCAGTCCTTGACCGAGTCGAAACCATCATGAAGACGGGCCAGTTGCGGCAGTTTCACCCGCTCCAAAATAGTCTGGAGCGCCTCATCGGTCTGCCCGCTGTCCAGATTCGGATACAGTAGTTGTGCGCGTAGTGTGCCCAACAGCATGTACGGGCGCTGCGGAAGAAACAGGAGCTGGTCGGCGGACGGCATCTTCAACCTGCCGCTACCGCGATCCCACAAGCCGGCCAGCGCGCGCAGCAGTGAACTCTTGCCGACGCCGGTTTGTCCGACGATCGCCCAGTGGTCACCGTTGCCGATCCGCAGAGACAGATCGTGGACCAGTTTCCGTTCGCCGCCCGGTGTCCAGATCGACAGATCTTCGACCGTGATCGCTTCGCATCCTGATACGTTGGCCAAGCGAATGTGCTGGCGCGGATCTTCTTTTCGCGCCGAACCAATCGATTCGTACTGCTCGACGATCTGGGCAAGCCGAACGACATGCGGCGCCGCCGCCGCGATTTGCGGGAGAAACTTGGTGATGCCTTCGATGGCCGCCAGGATGGTGCCGGCGGCGAGCGTGGCCTGCGCGATCTGGCCGAATTCGATCCTGCCCGAAAAATAGAGCGGGACGAGCAAGGCCGTCGGCGCGACGATCCAGAAAATGCTGACGCCGTAGAGCACCCCTTGCATCATCAATTGATAGTGGATGTTGACCAGGGTGCGGCGGATTGCCCAGTCGAGCCGGGCAAGTATCGAATCGCGCTCGACCTGCTCGCCGCGGTAGAACGCGATGATCTCGGCATGGTCCCGGACATGAAGGAGGCCGTACCGCAAATCGGCCTCCGCCACGGTGATGTCGAAATTCTGGCGAATCGTCGGCGGGTAGAGCCAGTAGGTCAGCAGCGCGCTGAATAGGCCGTAGCCGAGTGCCGCCCAGAATACCAACGGCGCAATCGTGAACAGGATCGCGGCTTGCACGCCGAGCGACGAGATCGATTGCAGCAGCAGCGCCGGCTGTTTGAGCAGAATCTGCACCAGCGGCCCCACTTCGCCCTGCAGGCGCTGGTCGACGTTGTCGAGCGACTGGGTACGCGCGATTTCGTAGTAGGTACGCTGGCTCAGGTAGCGCGACACGAGGTCGCCGGTCAGCCACCGGCGCCAGCAGAGTTCCAGCCGCTGCTGAAGATAGTGGCTCGTCGTGAGGGTGACGAACAGTGCCGCGCCGGCGATCGTGCTCAGCGTGAAGAGGCGCCAGTACTGGTCGTGCTGCTTGTTGACGAGTGCGTTGGTCGTGTCCTTGGCAAGATACGAAATCCAGGCAGCAACACCAACGATGGCAACGGTCACCAGCAGCAGGCCCGCGAGCAGCAGCCAGGCGCGCCACGCGCCGGGCCGCGTCCAGTACGGCAGGGTCAGTCGAGTCAGGCGCCGGAAAAAGCGCCGGTTGATCCGGAGATCGTCGGCATCGACGCCTGCTTTGGCGGTCCAGATGGGAAGGGTCATGATCGGGCGTTGTCTGAGCCGGAAGGGGTTTCTGAAATACCGCCTTTCCATACATGGCGATGGGGATCCATCGCATGTCGGCAAGGCGAACGGACTGCTTAAAGTTTGACGAATTCGCGCAGCCAGATGGCGTTCACGATTTCAAGCGATTCGGGCCACAACGCTGTCGTACAGTGGTAATGCCAAGCGCCCAGACGCGTATGAAGGTCGGGATAATCCGCACGGTCCTTGGCACTCAGTTCGTCGCGCAACCGTGCGCGCTTCTGCCGCCATTCCGGTTGCGCGTCTGCGATGTCGGGCAGAGGGCCCAGACGCTCCTCCGCGATTTGCTCACGGGCCTGCTTAAGGGCCTCGAGTTGCATCCGGTCACTGTCGGATAGATAGTTTGAAAATCGGGTCAAATAGGCGAGGCGAGGCATGAAGACCAGATAGTGGCCGATGTTCGTCTGATCAAGCGGCATGGCGAACAGTTCGATCAGGTTAAGGAGCATGAGCATGATCTTGTCGTCATTTGTTGCGGCCGTGCCCCGGTCGGCCAACGACACCGCCTCGCGGGCCAGTTTCGTCCAGACGTCAGGGTCGACGGTTTGGCCGCCGAACTCGGCGTGATGTACCGCGCCAAGCCTCGCAAACAACGCCGAGACATCGCCTGGCGGCGCAATCCTGGCCAGACCGATGTCGTCACCGTATAGCAGCGCCAGCTTGGCGGAACGCAATGCGGTGGTGAGGTCGACGCCGACCGGGATCGCTTTGATCAGGTCGACGATACGTGCATGTGCCCGTTCCGCCGTTTCGATGTCCGACGAGAGCTTCCATAGCGTGTCGAAGTTGCGAGCCAGTGCCGCTGGAATGTCCGATGCATCGACCGGGATGCAGTCTGGATCGTGCGCGATGACGTGCGACGGGAGGCTCGACTCGCGATCGAACCGAGTGTTGCGCACACGATGCAACAACGCAGTTTTGCGTGCGGCGTCGTTGCCGAACGTGAGTATGACCCGCGTTGCGGCAGAATCCGGGACGCCCCGTTCGGTTTCCGGCGTGACGGCCGAACCGGTCAACGCCTCCATGACCACTCCGATACGCGTGCTGGACGCCCTGTTCAGGATCGTATGGACGTTGCCGTCCGAGAACACTATCGCGGCCGGTACGCTCCGGATATTGAATTGTCGGGCGACCTGCGGATTTTCCGCGATGTTGATACGTGCAATGGTCACCTTGCCGTCGTATTGCTTGGCATAGCGCTCGAGCGACGGTTCGAGCGCGTGGCACGGCACGCATCTCGGTGCCCAGAAATTGAGCACCACGGGACGGCTGGCGTGCAGCACGTCGGCTTCGAAGGTGTCGTCTGTCGTATTGAGAACCAGGCTGGTCATCGTCATTTCCTTTTTCAGGAAGAGGCATGCGTCACGACTGCGACTCCGTGACCGGTCGATTGATTGGAATCCGCCCCGGAGGGGCGGTTTCGCGTCGTGACCACGTGGCGATGAAGTATTCGGACTGCTTAAAGTTTGACGAATTCGCGCAGCCAGATGGATGTCACGATGTCAAGCGATTCAGGCCACAGCACCGTTTTCTGGTAGTGGTCCCAAGCGTCCAGACGAGCATAGAGATCTGGATATTCGGCGCGGTCCTTTGCGCTCAGTTCGTCGCGCAACGGCGCGGCCTTCTGTGCCCATTCGCGCTTCGCGTCAGCTCCGCCAGGCTGAGAGCCCAGGCGCTCCTCCACGATTTGATGGCGGGTTTGCTGGAGTGTGTCGAGTTGAAGCCGATCGCTGCCGGTCAGATAGTTTCGAATACGGGCCGGATAGGCGAGGCGAGGCCAAAAGACCAGATAGTTCGCGGCATTCACCGTATCGAGCGGCATGGCGGAATACTCGATCACGGACATGACTGAACGCATAACCCTGTCGTCGTCGGTCTCGCCCGTGGACTGATCGGACAGCGACACCGCCTCGCGGGCCAGTTCCGTCCAGACGCCGGAATCGAAGCTCTGGCCGGCTAACTCGGCGTGATGCACAGTGCCGAGCCTGGCAAACAGGGCCGATGCCTTGCCTTGATGGGCAAAGCTGGCCAGGCCGACGTCGTCTCCGTACAGCAACGCCAGCTTGGCGGAACGCAACGCGGGATTGAGATCGACGCCGACCGGGATCGCCTTGAGCAGGTCGACGACGCGTGCATGGGCGCGCTCAGGACCCTCGACGCGTGATGAGAGATCCCATAGCGTGTCGAAGTTGCCGGCCAACGTCGCCGGAATGTCCGGCGTATCGGTCGCGAGGCCGTCCGGATCGTGTGCGATGACTTGCGACGGGAGCTGCGTCCCGCGATCGAACGGGGTGTTGCGCACGCGATACAACAACGCGGTTTTGCGCGCAGCGTCGTTGCCGAACGTAAGTACGGCCTGCGTTGCCGCAGAATCCTGCGCGACCGGTTCGGCTTCCGGGGCGGAGGCCGCACCGGCGAGCGCTTCCATGACCAGCGCGATGCGCGTGTGGGACACACTGGTCAGGCGCGTATGAACGTTTCCGCCTGAAAACGCGATCAATGTCGGGATGCCCCGGATACCGAATCGTCGAGCGATCTGCGGATTTTCATCGATATTGATGCGTGCGACGGTCATCTTGCCTTCGTATTGCCTCGCATATCGCTCGAGTACGGGCTCAAGCGCGCGACATGGGCCGCACCAAGGCGCCCAGAAGTCGAGCAAGACGGGGCAATTGGCGTGCAGCACGTCGGCTTCGAAGGTGTCGTCCGTCGTATCGAGAAACAGGCTGGTCATCGTCATCTCCTTTTCGGTGGGAAGCGTGCGTCACGATTGCGGCTTCGTGACGAAATTGATCTTGGACAGTCCGGCGCGCTGGGTCGCGGCGAGCAGATCCGCGACCGCTTCGTAACGCACCGACCGGTCGGCGTAGATCTGGATGTCCGGTTGCGGCTGGTGCGTCGCGGCTTCCGCGAGCTTCGTCGCGAGCGTATGCGGATCGAGCGGCGCGCCGTCCCAACTGACGGCACCGCCGGCGTCCACCGACAGGTCGACGTGGGCGGATTGCGCGTCGGTGGGTGCGCTGTTCTCGGCCGGCAAATCGACCTTGATCGTATTGGTGACGACGGGCAGCGTGATCATGAAGACGATCAGCAGCACGAGCATCACGTCGATGAGCGGCGTCATGTTGATCTCACTGACGAGATCGCTGGGTTGGTTGTCGAACATGGCCATGTCAGTGTGCGGAACGAGCGGCATTCAGCGCGACCGGCGCAGCGGGAGAACGGACGGACTCGACGACCGGACGAATCTGTTCGCCGCTCATGAAATACGCCTGCAGATCGTGCTGGAAGCGATAGAGTCGGCTAGCCACTTCCCGGTGATTGCGAGAAATCGCGTTGTAGCCGAGGACGGCCGGAATCGCGACGAACAGGCCGAAGGCCGTCATCACCAGTGCTTCGCCGACCGGGCCGGCCACTTGCGACAGGTTCGTCTGACCGGCGGCGCTGATCGCAAGGAGTGCGTGGTAAATTCCCCAGACCGTACCGAACAGGCCGATGAACGGCGCGGTGCTGCCGACCGATGCGAGCAGTGGCAAGCCCCGCATCAGGCGCAACTGCTGTTCGTGCAGCGCGATGCTGAGGCAGCGTTGCAGCCATTCGGCCGGGCCGAGCGCGGCGTCGATGTTCGAACCGAAGTTGTGGGCGGTGGCTTCGCGCGCCGCGTCGACCAGGGTCGTGTACGGATCGTTTGCCTGCGGCCGGCCGAGCGAGGCCTGCGCTTCGGCGATCGACGCATGTTCCCAGAACCGGCGTTGCACCAGTAGCCCTCGGCGTTTCAGACGAACCAGCTGGATGCCCTTGGCGAGCATGACCGTCCACGAGAGTACCGACATCGCCAGCAGTACGAGCGCGATGGATTGCGAGACGATGTCCCCTTGATGCCAGATATTGTTCAAGCCGAATTGCATGACGACCTCGCTAAGTGAAGATGCTCGTTTCTATCGATCGAGAGAGAAGGTGATGCGTTGGATCGCGCGCACCGAAACCGGCATGCCGTGCTCGACGTAAGGCTCGCACCGCCCGGCCAGCAGCGCCTGTCGAGCGGCGGTGTCGAGCGACGGATAGCCGCTCGATCCGTCGACGTCGGCTTGTGCGACGCGGCCTTGCGCATCGATCGTGACACGCAGCGTCACGGCGCCCTCGTGGCCGAGACGCCGGTCCTGGCCCGGATAGGCGGGTTGCTCGAAGCGGCATGCAACGTGCGCGACATCGTGGACCGCGCTCGCGCTCGGTAGATTCAGCTCGGGGTTGAGAGCCGACGGCGCAGTGTCCGGTGCGGCAGGCGTCACCTTGTCGGGCACGGGGTCTGGCTTCGCCGGAAGGCGAGGCTGCGGCTCCGGTGCGACGGCGTGCGTGCGGGTGGCGTTGGGTACGGCCAGCACCCGCCGCACACGCTTGTGCTCGCGGCGCGGCTGCGGTTCGCGCGTATCGGGGCGGGGAACGGCCTCGGCGCGGGGTGGTGCCGACGGTGCGGCTACCAGCGTGACCCGGATTCCTGCCCCGGATACGCGGCTGCCTGCGGCGGCGATCGAGAGCCGCGGCGCGTGCGCGGTGTAGAGTAGCAGCGCAACATGGGCAGCCAGCACGATCGCGAAACAACAGGCGTTCAGCATATCCGGCGCCCGTTCGCTCCGGATTTCGTCCGTGGCTTGCAACGGCGCCGGGTTCGATGCGAACACTGGCTTCGATGTCGAAATCATTCGCCTCACCGTGTCAGAAATCGTGGGTGGCGCTCAGGTAGAACAGGCGTGTCGGCACGATCTCGGTGAACGAACCGGTTGCGTAATCTCCGTAGAGCGTGCGGTTGAACAGGTTCTTGACACCAAAGGTCGCAGACCAGCGTTTCGCGTGGTAGAAGAGGCTGGTATCGACGCGGGCCTGTCCCGGCATCAGGTAATGGTTGTTGTTGGTATCCAACGCAACATAATTGCTGCGTGCCCAGATGCCGGCTCCGATGCCGAAGCCGAGCAGCGGCCCGCGCTGAAAGTCGTATGTGGTCCACAGGCTGGCGACATGGCGGGGCAGCAGGCTGATCGGATCCGTCGAGAGGCGGTTGATCATCGACGTATAGGTATAGCTGCCGATCACGTTCCAGCCCGGCAGGATCCGACCGGTTATGTCCAGTTCGATGCCGCGGCTGACGCTGCCGGCGGACAAGATATAGAAGCCTGGATTCGTGGGATCGGCAAAAGTCGCGTTCGTCACGGCGTTCCGGAAAGCCGCGATCGATCCGCTCAGGCGATCGTCGAGGAACGAGAATTTCGCGCCAGCCTCAACCGACCGACCTCGTTGCGGGGGAGCAATACCGCCGCCCGCCAACAGCTTGGTCACTTGCGGCGAGAAGCTGTTCAATACATTGCCGTACAGGCCGATATTGCCTGTCACTTGCCAGACCAGGCCGAGATTGGGTGTCCACGCCGTGGTGTTGTCGCGCGTCGCTCTATTGTTCCATGCCTGATTGTGCGCGAGGCTGGCCGTTACATGGACCGGCCCCCACGCCATCTGGTCTTGGAGATATTCGACGGAACTGAAGCTTTTCGATACCTGTGACAGCCCGAAGAAACGACCGGGCAGCGTGTCGGGAAGTTGTGGGTCCGGAATAGGGCCGACAATAGGCATCAAATTCACTTGCGCCTTGTACCAGAGCCGGGCAACCATGTATTGCCAGCCTCCGACAAAGTCGTGCCGAATCGGGCCCGTGCGAAATTTTGCCTCCAGCGAGTTGTCCGTGCCGATGGTGTTCATCTGGAGTGTCGTGTCGGACCACCGGTAACTTCCCCGATAACCGCCGGAAGCAGTACGTACCGGATTGACGGTGTATTGAGTGGCGCCAAGACCAATCAAGTCGTAGTGAGTTTTGCTGCTCACCGTCAACTCATCATTTAGCTTCTGCTTGAAATCGTAGTAGAACGTTGTGGCGTTGAGACTGGAATGATCACCGCTCGAGCCGAGTGGGGAGTCGACGACGGCGGGTCCGCTCGGAAGCAATACCGTATAAGGCGTTCTCGGACTCCGCATGACGTTCTGCCGGACGCCGACAATGAGATCCGTGCCGCCGCTTTTCCACTCGACCGACGGAGCGACATAGAAATTCCGTTTGCCGTCCGTTCCGATAAAATTTTGGCCCTCGCGCTCGCCCGATACGACGAACCGATACGCGAGCCGCTTGTCGTCGTTGATCGCACCGGCAAGGTCGAGCGATGCCAGCCAGTCGCCGTACGAGCCGACCTGAAAGCCGACCTGCCGTACAGGGTCGGCCTGTGGCCGCTTCGTCGTGACATTGACGATACCGCCTGGATCCATTTTCCCGGCGAGAATCGAATCAGCACCCTTGAGCACTTGAATACCGTCCAGCGCCGCGATCGGTAAATTCAGCGAGCTATTGGTGGGGTCGCCGTAGATTCCAAAGCCGTCAGTCGTCGCGGTGGCCGAGAAACCTCGAATGTTGACTACTTGACCTTGACCGTTCGAGTTGTTGACCGTCACGCTGCTCACGTTGCGCAGTGCGTCCTCGACCGTTTGCGCCTGTTGGCTGGCCAAGACGTCCCGCGTCACGACCTGTACGTTCTGGGCGATTTCGGCCAGCGGCGTGTCGGTGCGCGTCGCCGCCGACGTGGACACCGCGGCAAAGCCGTCGGTATCGCTCGACGCACGCGCGGCAGTGACGTTGATGTCGGGCAGAGTTGTCGAACCACTTGCCGGGCCTGCCGGCCTGGGTGGCTCCCGGCGAATGATCCACGTCTTGTCGCCCTGCCGTTCCGCCACGAGACCGCTGCCGTTCAGCAGTCTGGAAAGTGCTTCGGCTGCCGAAAGCGTTCCGGAAACCGCTTGGCCGATGCGATTCGCGACCAGTTCTCCCGGCGCGAGAATCGCGACACCGGTTTCCTGGGACAACTGCGCCAGCGACTTTCCCAGTGGTTGTTTAGGCAACGAAATGGCTGCCGCGTCCGCGGCCATTCCATACGGACTCCATATGATAATACCGGTCGCCAACGTAGTACTGAAGATGCCGGACAAGGTAAAGAATGACCGCCTGGGCATTTTGCCTCCGCTCAATAACGCCATTGCTGTGTTGCAACTGGATGCGTAATACGCAGTCCTTGGCGTTAAAGACGTCTGGCGGCACTCTCCCCCTACTTGCCTATTGGTTAATTTTTTCTATCGAAGGACACGACCAATAGTCAAATAAGCGGTGCAGGCGCGGCGCGCGCCGTCGGCCGAGTGGATCGGCGGGAGAGAATCGGTGGGAAATTCAGCGAGCTGCGATGGAAACTGCGCCGTCGGCCTTGAAGTGCACATTGATCGGCAGCACGTGCGGTAACACGCGCAGCAGCGCATCGGGATCCTGCAGCGGATACGCGCCGGTCAAGGTCAGCGCGCCGGCGCGAGCGTCGGCGATCTCGACGGGCGCGACCCGGTATCGCTGGATCTGCGCGACGACATCCTTGAGCGGCGTCGACGCAAAGACGAGCAGGCCTTGCCGCCAGGCCGTCAGCATGCCGACGTCGACGGTATGCGGCGAGCTCGTGAGAAGACCATGCTGCGCGTCGACCGCTTGCCCGTCGGTCAGCACGATCGGCTCGCCGCCGGGCTGCGGGCTGACCTCGACTTCGCCGTGTTCGACGACAATCCGAACGGTGCCGTCCGGCAAGTCGCGAACGTTGAATCGTGTGCCGTGCACGCGCACGGTCGAGCCGTTAGCCGCGACGACGAACGGCCGGAACGCGCTGTGCTCGACGTCGAAAAATACCTCGCCTTCGGACAGCACGATTTCCCGCGTGCGGAGGCGGTTGACGAATTCGACGCGGCTGTGCGTATTGATGTGAAGATTCGAGCCGTCGCGCAGGGTCACCGTACTACGCTCGCCGATACCCGTTTCGTAACGCTGCTTGGACAGAGCGGGGTTGGCGAACCAGATGCTGGCCGTTAGCGCCGCGAATGCAGTCAGCGCGCCGGCGAAGCGGAGGCCGCGACGCCTCTGGCGCGGTGACGGTGGCAGCTGGACGGTGCGCGGGTAGCGGCTGCGCAGCTCAGCCGCAGCCGACGCAATGGCTGCGTGAGAATGCGTCAGCGCCGCCACGCGCGATTGCCGTTGCGGATCGTCGTGGATCCAGTCTTCCAGCTCGCGGCGCGCGGTGCGCTCCTGCAGCGGGTCGCCGCTACGCGTGCGCACGAGCAGGTATTCCAGATCTTCATCTGTCAGTTCGGGGAGCGAATGCGGGTCTTGCATCGTGGGCATGGCCATAGGACAAGCCGGGTGTCAGTCTCCGATGATTGTACGACAGGCGCGCAGTGCGATTGCGATGTGCTTTTCGACGGCCTTGACGGAAATGTGCATTTCCTCGGCAACCTGCGCATGGGTCAAACCGTGAACATGATGCAGAACAAACGCTTCGCGGCAACGCGGCGGCAGGGTGTCGACCACCTGGCACAGGCGGTCCAGCATCTGCCGGTCGCTCGCGATGCGTTCCGGCGTGACGACGGAGCAGAGCCCCGGATGAGCATCGAGATCGTCGTCTATCGTCTGCGTGCCGTGTCGGCGGCGCCATCTACCGAGATCCATCTGAATGCGGCGGGCTATTTCGAACAGCAGCGCGCGGGGCGCCGTGATTTCGTTGGTCTGCGCGTAGCGCCACGCGCGTTCGAACGACGCTTGCGCCACATCAGCCGCCTGTTCCGAACCCAGTTCACGGCTCAGTATTCTCCGAAGATCCTGGTATCCTCCGATCAAATCAGTCAGCAGCTTGCTCATCGTCCACCATCCAGGTCGCTATAACGTTCGTTCTTCTATCTACACAGGCATAGAGGCAGGCGGTTCGAATACGAAGCAAGACTCCAGTCCGGACAAATCGAGGGGACCCTCTAAAGACGGCAGCGTAACCGAACGTAATACCGTTGCCAAGCGGGTTATCCAGTAAATGAAACCATGCCCGACGTGGGAAGTATTTCACGCATCAAGGACAGCGGGATTGGCCTTCAATCGTTCTCCCGGACACTGGACCGGCCAGCCTTTCGTAGACATCTTCGAGCCAGAATTTATGGCACCGAGGAGGTCAGCATGAGCGGCAAGCGGTACACGGATGAGTTCAAGATCGAGGCAGTCAAACAGGTAACCGAACGGGGTCATTCGGTGGCAGAGGTGGCCCAGCGTTTGGGCATCACGACCCACAGCCTTTACGCATGGAAACCGAAGTTCGGCAGGCCCGACGTCGTGCGGCAGGCGGAGCTGGATCAGAGCGCCGAGGTTCGGCGACTGAAGGCCGAGCTCAAACGCATGACCGAGGAACGCGACATTCTAAAAAAAGCCGCCGCGTACTTTGCAAAGGGATAACGGCAAGGTACGCGTTCATGCAAGCCCATCTCGGCGAGTTCCACCTGCACTCGATGTGCCGAGTCCTTGGTGTGCATCGCAGCGGCTATTACGTCTGGCAGCGGCAGACAGTCGGAGCCCGCAAGCGCGAGGATGATCGATTGCTCGGATTGATCAAGCATTCCTGGCTAGCCAGCGGCGGCGTCTATGGCTACCGCAAGGTCACGGTGGATTTGCGTGAATCGGGCGAAACGTGCAGCCGTCACCGCGTCCATCGCCTCATGAAAGGCGAAGGTCTGCGGGCAGAAGTGGGCTATGGCAGCAAGCCCCGCTATTGGGGTGGTCCGGTCGGCGTAATCGCCAACGTGCCGAACCGTGAGTTCGCGCCAACCGCACCGAACCGGGTCTGGGTAACGGACATCACGTACATCCGGACTTACGAGGGCTGGCGGTATCTGGCGGCTGTTATGGATCTGTACTCGCGCCAGATCGTCGGTTGGGCTACGCGCTCGACGATGACCAGCGATCTGGTTTACAGGCGTTGTTGGCTGCGATTTGGAAACGCAAACCGGGACCCGGTGTCATGGTGCATTCCGATCAGGGCAGTCAATTCACGAGCGATGACTGGCAGTCATTCCTGAAGGCGCACCATATGGTGCCAAGCATGAGTCGGCGCGGTAATTGCCACGACAATGCCGTGGCCGAGAGCTTCTTCAGCGCCCTAAAAAAAGAGCGAATCAAGCGGCGCATCTATCCGAGTCGGGCGACCGCGACCTCGGACCTGTTCGATTACATCGAAATGTTTTATAACCCGGTTCGTCGGCACGGTTCTGCCGGAGATCTTTCACCGATTGAGTTTGAGCGGCGCTATGCGCTAAACGGCTCGTGAGTGTCCATGAAACTCCGGCCGGTCCATACGGCTATCAGTGCAGACCTCGCTCCGAATGATTTAGCGCTCCGTCATTCTCTACAGTCTAAGCATGCAATTACTCATCTTGAATTTTTGATCGGCCCCTTGATTCCGGTGATAACGCGCGCTCGCTCCTTGCTGCCACCGAGTGCACTGACATGTCTGCTTTCGTTTGATTATCATGTTCCAGAGTCGACATCGTCGGATTTGCGCCTTGCGTTGTCGGACCTTCCAGATGAAGTCATCGACGGATGAACTGGCACAGGTCCAAGATTTGTCAACATTGTTGTCAGGTCTGCTCATCGTGTGCACCCGCGGAGCAACATCGACGCGTTTGAATTTATTGGAGCTGGGGCTTAAAGCTAGCTATTGCCATCCAGCCGGAATGCACCGCATTCAACAAGCGATCGACGCATGCTGGTGTCCCGATGTCCTCAAGATGATTCTCAAATTTGTCGCTGATGTTGAAGAATGGTCAGAATTCGATTCCCAATTCTTTTGGGAGTGTGCACGACAAGTCGCACGAAGAGTCGGCAATGACGACCGCGTAGCAATTGAGGAAGCACTTCGTTCGGCGAAGACTGCGTTTGCCAGGAGAATTCTGACTCTGTGGCGATCCTAAACGCTTGGACAGCGTGTCGGTCTTTCGTCTCTCGTACCATCTAACTGATTGATGCACGGCCCGGCCGATCAAGGCTCTAACGAAATCGGCCGCGCCGCAAATATTCCCTACCGGATCCAAAGTCGAACTGCGCAAGGCGCTGCGGTTTCATGACTTTCGTCGAACGTCCGATCAGCGTAACGCTGCGTTCGGTGCTCTAGATCTCCATCGTCAGCCAAGTATTCACCACACGAAACGAATGACGAGCAACGTCGACGATGGACACACGTACGACGTCGGCATGAGCCGGTGTGCCCTCGAAAAAGACGAGCTGAAACTCTCACTTCGAAACTCTAAACGTCAGGCCAGCTGACACCCCGATCTGCTTTACAAGGTCGGCTGGCGGCGCTCTACGGTCCTGATGACCTTACCCCGCCGAGTACACCATTCGCAATTTAGTGGGCTCGCCGGTTTTCGGTTGATGCAGTTGCCGGAATTGGTCCGGCGCCAGTTGCCCCAAGGCGCTATGCGGGCGCACCGA
>JAIRVP010000071.1 GCA_031253835.1 Burkholderia sp.
TACTTGTTCGTGAGCTGCGAGCCTTGCGCGGCCATCACGGCCGGGCTCGTGTAGTTTTCCGACGCGATCAGCTCGATGTGATCTTCCTGGCGGCGGTTTTCCTGCTCGATCGCTGCAAAGACTTCGGGATCGACGTTCGCGATGGTGCTTTGGGCTCTGTCAAACATACGGTTTCCGTTAAGTGTGTACAGGTTGACCGGAGTGGCCGAGTACGGTGCGCTGCTGGCGGGACCAGCTCGACGTGGCGGAAGAATCCGTATGACGCGAGGCAGGACAGCCACCGGCGATGCACGCGACGGCGCACAACGGCTGCCCAGGCGAACGGCAAAAACGGCGCCCCGCGCTTCACGGTGGGATGCTCCACCTTGAACCCGAACGGGTTCTATCGCCAGTCACGCAGGGGTGATGAGCGCGTTAGTGTATTGGATGCGTCATGAATAGGCAACCGCACGGCAGTGCGCCGGAAGTAATTGGGGCCAGACTCTACGCGCCCGTGCCGAAACGCTTTGCCGCCTTGCCGCGGTGCGGCAATCTCAGTAGGCTTGCGGGATACCACCCGCTATTTTGTCATCGACCAGGAGCAGCAATGATCGTGTTCGTCACAGGCGCGTCCGCCGGCTTCGGCGCCGCCATCGCCCGTGCCTTCGTCAACGGAGGCCACCGCGTCGTCGCGACCGCGCGCCGCAAGGACCGTCTCGATGCGCTCGCCGCCGAACTCGGCGACGCCCTTCTGCCATTCGAGCTCGACGTGCGCGACCGCGCGGCCGTCGAGGCCTTGCCGGCCGCCCTCCCCGCCGAATTCGCGGCGCTCGACGTGCTCGTCAACAACGCCGGCCTCGCGCTCGGCGTCGAGCCGGCCCACAAGGCCAGCCTCGACGAATGGCGCACGATGATCGACACGAACTGCGCGGGCCTCGTCACCGTCACGCACGCGCTGCTGCCCGGCATGGTCGAGCGCGGCCGCGGCCACATCTTCAATCTCGGCTCGGTCGCGGGTTCGTACCCTTATGCGGGCGGCAACGTCTACGGCGCGACCAAGGCTTTCGTCAGACAATTCAGCCTGAACCTGCGCGCCGACCTGCTCGGCACGCCGTTGCGCGTCACCGACATCGAGCCGGGCCTGTGCGGCGGCACCGAGTTCTCGAACGTCCGCTATCGCGGCGACGACGAGAAGGCGGCAAGCGTCTACAACAATGTCCAGCCGCTGATGCCCGAGGACATCGCCGATACGATCTACTGGATCGCGACGCGCCCGGCGTACGTCAACGTCAACACGATCGAGCTGATGCCGATCGCGCAAGCCCCCGGCGGCCCGACCGTCTACCGCGGCTGACGCCCCGCGGGCCCGGCCCCGGGCCGGCCCGCGGTGTGCTACGACGTACTACATTCCGTTACGAATCGGTTACGAATCGGCTCCCGGCCTTCCGGTAGAATGCGCGCCATGACTCAGCCTACCCGCTCCCCGGAAACGCCTTCCGGCTTCACCTGGCCGGTGCGCGTGTACTACGAGGATACCGACGCAGGCGGCATCGTCTTCTATGCCAACTACCTGAAGTTCTTCGAGCGCGCCCGCACCGAGTGGTTGCGTGCGTGCGGTATCGATCAGCGCCAGCTCGCCGACGATACCGGCGCGATCTTCATCGTCCGCAGCACGTCGCTCGACTACCGCGCGCCGGCGCGACTCGACGACACGCTGGCGATCACGAGCCGGCCCGGACGCATCGGCCGCGCATCGGTGGAATTCACGCAGGAAGCCTGGTGTGGCGACACGCTGCTCGTAGCCGGACACATTCGCCTCGGCTGCGTCGACCGCAACGGTATCCGGCCCGCGGCCATCCCGCCGGCCGTGCTCGACGCGCTGCAACGCGGGCCCGTCATCGATGCCGGGCACACTCCAATGTCAACGAAGCTCGCATGAGCGCCGTTTAGACAAAGCCTATGAACTTGCCGTTCTGATTCGATACTAAGCAAGGTTCGGCGTCAGGCATGGCCGGCGCGCCGCGCCGCACGCATACCGGGCGCCCCGAAGGGCCGTTACTCAAACCTCTATGAACACTTCTCAAGACCTGTCGATCATTTCCCTCGTCCTCAACGCGAGCGTGCTGGCCCAGGCCGTGATGGGACTGCTGCTGCTGCTGTCGCTGATGTCGTGGACCTTCATCTTCCGCAAGTGGTTCGCGATCCGCCGCGCGCGCGCGCAGACCGAACGCTTCGAGAAGGATTTCTGGTCGGGCGGCGACCTGCAGGCGCTGTACCAGAGCGCGGCCAACAACCGCCACACGATCGGCGCGCTCGAACGGATCTTCGAATCGGGGATGCGCGAATTCCTGAAGGCGAAGGAAAAGCGCATCAGCGATCCGGGCCTCGTGCTCGACGGTGCACGCCGCGCGATGCGCGCGTCGTTCCAGCGTGAAATGGACGTGCTCGAAGCCAACCTCGCGTTCCTCGCGTCGGTCGGCTCGGTCAGCCCGTACATCGGCCTGTTCGGCACGGTCTGGGGGATCATGAACTCGTTCCGCGGCCTCGCGAACGTGCAGCAGGCCACGCTCGCGAACGTCGCGCCGGGCATCGCCGAGGCGCTCGTCGCCACCGCGATCGGCCTGTTCGCCGCGATTCCGGCGGTGGTCGCGTACAACCGCTACGCGCACGACATCGACCGCCTCGCGATCCGCTTCGAGACCTTCATCGAAGAGTTCTCGAACATCCTGCAGCGTCAGGCCCAGTAAGGAGCGCGCCATGGCAGGAAGTCCCATCCGATCCAGCATGCGCGGCGGCCGCTCGCGCCGTGCAATGGCCGACATCAACGTCGTGCCGTACATCGACGTGATGCTGGTGCTGCTCGTGATCTTCATGGTCACCGCACCGCTCGTCGCCCCGTCGATCATCAACCTGCCGACCGTCGGCAATGCCGCGCCGCAGGAGCAGACGCCGCCCGTCGTCGTCAACATCAAGGCCGACCGCACGATGAGCGTCAAGTACAAGGGCGACTCGGGCTCGACCCAGGAAGACACGATGACGAAGGCCGAGCTCGACAGCTTCATCACAGCCCGGCAGGCCGATCACCCTGACCAGCCGGTCGTGATCGCGGCCGACAAGACCGTGCAGTACGATGCCGTCATGACCGTGATGTCGGATCTGAAGGCGCGCGGCGTCAAGCGCGTCGGCCTCCTCGTCAAATCGCAATGAACCGGCAGCAATCCACGCGCAGCTCCGCCTACCCGCCTCAGCCTCCCCGCGAGCGCGGCACCTGGCGCGCGTTCGCGCTCGCCGCGCTGATGCACGTGCTGCTCGCACTGTTCCTCTATCACGGCGTGCAGTGGCAGAACAGCACGCCGGCCGGCGCCGAAGCCGAACTGTGGACCGAGGTGCCCGACGTCGCCGCGCCGCGGCCCGTCGTGACGCCGCCCGCGAAGGTCGCGCCGCCCGCTCCCCCGGTGCGCGACGAGCAGGCCGACATCGCGCTGCAGCAGAAGAAGCGGCAGCAGGAAGCGGCCGCGCGCGAAGCGCTGCTCGATCAGCAGCGCCGCGCGCAGCAGTTGAAGGCCCAGCAGGAAGACGAAGCCCGGCGCGCGCAGCTCGCCGCACAGCAGGCCGCCGCGCTCGCCGCGCAGAAGGCCGCGGAACGCGACAAGCAGAAGCAGGCCGACAAGCTCAAGCAACAGCAGCTCGCCGAGCAGCAGAAGCTCGAACAGCAGAAACTCCAGCAGCAGAAGCAGGCGCAGCTCGAAGCGCAGCAGGCGGCGAAGACGAAAGCCGACGCGGCCGCGAAGGCAAAGGCGGAAGCGCAGGCCAAGGCGAAGGCCGAAGCCACCGCGCGCGCGAAGGCCAGCGCGGCGGCGAACGCGAAGCTCGACCGCGAGCGCAACGCGCGTCTCGCCCAGATGCAGGGCCTGTCCGGCGCCGGTGAAGGCGGCGGCGAAGGCCTCGCGAAAAGCGGCACGGGCACGGGTTCCGGCGGCAATGCCGCGACGCCCGGCTATGCCGACAAGGTGCGCCGCCGCGTCAAACCGAACATCGTTTGGGGCGGCGAGCGAGCAGGCCTGACCACCGTCGTCAAGATTCGGTGCACGCCGTCCGGTGACGTATTGAGCGCATCGGTCTCCCGCTCGAGCGGGAATTCGGGGTGGGATCAGGCCGTGGTCAATGCGATCCACGCATCGGTCCCGTTGCCGCCCGATTCTAACGGTCGTACCCCGTCGGACATTACGATTACCTTCAAGGCAGCGGAGTGAAAGGAAATGCGCTTACACTCCGGGCGTCGCTGTCCGACGGGAACGAATCGGGTATTTTTACTGTCTCTGCGGTTGCGCAGCGATCCAAGCCATACGGGAAGCAAGAAGCATGAGTTTGATGACAAAGCTAGGTTTCAGGGCACTCGTGGCCTCGTGTCTGATTACGGCGGGCAGCGCCGCTAACGCCCAGGTCAACGTGCTGATCACCGGTGTCGGGTCGACCCAGTTCCCCATTGCCACGGCGAATTTCACGAACGAGGCGAACCTGCCGCAGCAGGTCACGTCGATCGTCCGTGCCGACCTCGCCCGCAGCGGCAAATTCACCAACATCGACGCCGGCAGCACGCCCGTGCCCGAGACCGCATCGGTCGATCTCGGCGCATGGAAGGCCAAGGGCGCGAACGCATTCGTCGCCGGCAGCGTGAATCGCGAAGCGAACGGCCAGTACAAGGTCAACTTCATCCTGTACGACACCGTGAAGCAGCAAAGCCTCGGCGGCCTGTCGCTGACGGCCACCGATACCACGCTGCGCACGGCCGGCCACAAGATCGCCGACTACATCTACCAGAAGCTGCTCGGCGTGCGCGGCGTGTTCGCCACGCGCCTGTCGTACGTGATCAAGACCGGTAATCGCTACCAGCTGCAGATCTCCGATTCGGACGGCCAGAACGCGCGCATCGCGCTGTCGAGCACCGAGCCGATCATCTCGCCGGCGTGGTCGCCGAGCGGGACGAAGGTCGCGTACGTGTCGTTCGAGCGCAAGAAACCGATCGTCTACATCCACGACCTGCCGACCGGCCGCCGCTACATGGTCTCCGACCAGAAGGGCAACAACAGTGCACCGGCCTGGTCGCCGGACAGCAACACGCTCGCCGTCGCGCTGTCGCTGACGGGCAATACGCAAATCTACACGGTCAACGCGAACGGCGGCGGCCTGCGCCGTCTCACGCAGAGCAGCTCGATCGACACCGAGCCGTACTACTCGCCGGACGGCCGCTGGATCTACTTCACGAGCGATCGCGGTGGCGCGCCGCAGATTTACCGGATGCCCGCACAGGGTGAAAGCGCCGGTGCCGCGCAGCGCGTGACCTTCACCGGCAGCTACAACACGAGTCCGCGTATCAGCCCGGACGGCAAGCTGCTCGCTTACATCTCCCGCACGGGTGGGGGCTTCAAGCTGTACGTTCAGGATCTGCAATCCGGCGCGGCGAACGCCATCACGAATACCAATCGCGACGAATCGCCGAGCTTCGCGGCAAACGGCCAGTATCTTCTGTACGCTACCCAGTCGGGTGGTCGCAATGTTCTGGCTGCAGTGCCCTCCGACGGCAGCGCGCCGCCGCAAATCCTGTCCGTCCAGGGCGGCTCCGTTCGCGAGCCGTCGTGGGGGCCCTTCATGCAATGACCACAAGGAGAGTAACCATGATGTCAAATAAAGCTCGTCTGGCCCTGGCCGTGATGATGATCAGCGCGCTCGCCGCATGTAAATCGGGCGTGAAGCTCGACGACAAGGCGAACAACGCGGGCGCAGTCAGCACGCAACCGAGCGCCGACAACGTCGCGCAAGTGAACGTCGATCCGCTGAACGACCCGAACAGCCCGCTCGCGAAGCGCAGCATCTACTTCGACTTCGACAGCTATTCGGTCAAGGACGAGTACCAGCCGCTGATGCAGCAGCACGCTCAGTACCTGAAGAGTCACCCGCAGCGTCACGTGCTGATCCAGGGCAACACCGACGAACGCGGCACGAGCGAGTACAACCTCGCGCTGGGCCAGAAGCGTGCGGAAGCCGTTCGCCGTGCGATGGCACTGCTCGGCGTGAACGATTCGCAGATGGAAGCCGTGAGCCTCGGCAAGGAAAAGCCGCAGGCATCGGGTCACGACGAAGCATCGTGGGCGCAGAACCGTCGCGCCGACCTCGTCTACCAACAGTAAGTAACGGAAGAATCGCCGTATGACGCACCGTGTAACCTGGCTGCGTGCAGCCGCAGCTCTCTGCGTCGCCGGCGCGGCGTGGTCGGCCGCGCCGGCGCACGCCGGCGTGTTCGACGACAACGAAGCGCGCCGCGCCGTGCTCGATCTGCGCAGCAAAACCGACAACCTGGCGAGCCAGTTGTCGGCCGCCCAGCGTACGATCCTCGATCAATCCGGCCGTCTCGACCAGCTGAACCAGCAGGTCGCGACGCTGCGCGGCGAGAACGAGGATCTGACGAACCGGCTGACGACACTCGAGCGGCAGCAGAAGGAGTACTACCAGGATCTCGACACGCGGCTCAAGAAGTTCGAGCCGCAGCAGACGACGATCGATGGTGTCGAAGGCACCGTGCAGCCGGGTGAAACGGATGCGCTCAGTGCGGCGCAGCAGCAGTTCCGCAACGGCAACTTCAAGGCGGCCGCGGCTTCGTTCCGCGCGTTCATCGCGAAGTATCCGCAGAGCCCCTACCAGCCGACCGCGCAGTACTGGTACGGCAATGCGCAATACGCGCTGCGCGACTACCGCGGTTCGACTGCGACGTGGCAAGGGATCGTCAGCAAGTTCCCGCAGCACCCGCGCGCGGCCGACGCGCTCGTGGCGATCGGGACGAACCAGCTCGAACAAGGCCAGAAGGCGGCCGCGAAGAAGACGTTCGAGCAGGTCGTGTCGCAGTACAGCGGATCGAACGCGGCGCAGACGGCGCAGGGCAAGCTCGAAACGATCAAATAATTATCGCGGCGGGTTGTTGACAGTCCATCAATCCGTCGCTATAATCTTTTGCTCTTTGGGTCGTTTTCAAAGTTGTTGAAGCAGCGACCCAACCGGTTTCAAGAACGTGGGGTGGTAACTCAGTTGGTTAGAGTATCTGACTTTTAATCAGAGAGTCGAGGGTTCGAGTCCCTCCCACCCTACCAACTATCTTTGATAGTGCAATTAAAGCCTCCCGAGTGGAGGCTTTTTTGCGTCTGTCGCCTGGCCATTCGCGCTTGAACGCTCGACGATGCGCGCCACGCACTCGGTCGCGCGCGGCCTCCTGATCGCAGCCGGTCAGCGCACACTCACGTCCCGCAGCACCGCCCCATATCCCGCGTACAGATTGACGTCAGGCAGCAACTGCCGCTGCGCGAGTTGCCGGTGCACGACCGGCAGGCTATGGAACGGCATCCGCGCGAACAGGTGATGTTCGATATGAAAATGAATCGCGTGCGGGCCGAACAGGAACGTCTGCCACGAGCGCCGGACGATCGTGCGCGCGTTGCGGCTCTGGTCGTCGCCGGCCGGCAAGCCCGCGTGCTCGAAGATCGCGCGCACCTGCCCGGCAAGCGGCAACAGCGTGACGGACGGCACGATCCACAACGCGACATACAGCAGCGGATGTCCGGCAAGCGCGAGCGCACCGAACAGCAGGCCGTTGCAGGCCAGCATCGACACGACTTCCCACGCCGCATACGCACGCGACTTGTCGACCTTCGGCAATGCATGCGCGAACTGGCCGCGTGCGAGCTTCACGACGCTCGTCACATAGCCGATCCCGCACGCATACGCGAGCAAGCGGCCGACCAACCGCGCGCGCGTCACCGGATAGTCGTGCACGCCGAACAGCAGCGCGACGGGATCGTCCGCCTGCATCGGCGCGCGATGGTGCTTCAGGTGGCCTGCACGATACGTACGCAGCGACAACCACAGCGGACCGGCCGCGAACAGCTGCCCGAGCACGTCGTTGATACGCCGATTCCGCGCCAGCAATCCATGCGCGCCTTCGTGCATCATGACCGCGAGCGCAAGCTGGCTGCGCGCGATCACGATCGCCGCACACGCGTACACGAACGGATGCGGCAACTCGACCGCAACCGCGAACGCCGCGGCAATCATCAGCCAGTCGCCTGCCAGCGCCAGCGCGACACGCGACGCATTCACGCGAAACAGCGCGGGATCGGGCACGAACCGCGCAAGCGCCGCGTTCTGCCCACCTTGATGAGCACGGGCAGCCGTCACGCGAACCTCCTGCGCAACGAACGCCGCTCGACCCACAGCACACTGACCATCGCGAGCACCACGCCGCCGAGCACGTCGGCCACCGTATGCTGCTTGAGCGTCAGCGTCGACATGCAGATCAGCAGCCCGACCGCCGCTGCCACGACCCGGCGCCGGTCGGTCAGCATCCGGCACGCAACGCACGTCACCGCGACATGCAGGCTCGGAAAACCGTTGGCCGCGAGATCGAGCTGCCACATGCGCGCGAGACGATGGCGCACGAACGTATTGCCGATCTCCGCGACGTCGGGCCGCGGCACGGCTTCCGGAAACAGCAGGAAACAGACGACACCGAGCACGAAAGCGATCAGCACGGCCTCCTTGAACGCGGCGAACGCGGGCGGCCGTGCATACGCGGACAGTGCAATCACGAACGGGAAGAACGCAACATAGACGAACCACGACCATGCGACGAACGGAATCCGCGCATCGATCGCCGTCGCCAGCACGTAGCGCGGCGTGACGCTGCGCTCGAGCACGAAGAAGATCGCGAGGCCGGCTGCCATGCCGAACGTCGCGGCCAGCATCTGCCGGACATTGGGCCGGCGATTGTCATGAAGCGTCAACGTGTTCATCGCGATGCCGGTGCCTCGCAGCGGTTTTCCACGTCGACCGGACGCTCAGGCGAACGCAGCGCGAGGATGCGCGACGTCCACGCGTCCACGCGCGCACGTGCATGCTCGCGGCCGGCGCGCGTTCCTGCCCGCGTGCCCGGATCGCACATCAGGTCGGCAGCGGCCTGCCTAACTGCCCGCCGGAACGCGACCGCATCGCCGCGCCACGTGACGACGCGGTGCACGAGTTGCAGGCGCGCCGCACGCGCCGCATTGCTCGCCTGCTCGGGCTGATCGGTCAGCACAAGCAGGATCGGGCGGCGATAGACACGCGCGATCGACAGCGCGGCCATGCCGGGCGCCGATACGATCAGCGGCGCATGCGCGGCGCGCGTCACCCAGTCGGCATCGACGCCGGTCCAGCCATCGTGCCCGGCGTAACCCTCGCCCACGCGGTGCGCGGCCAGCCCCGCGTCGCGCATGCCGGCCGACAGCGCATCGGCGAGCGCGACATCGCGGAAATGCGGATTCAGATAAACGGCCGCGGCAGCCTGTTCGGATGCCGGCCGTTCGGCAACGACCGGCAACGGTGTCGGCAGCCGGTAATGTCCGCGCGATGGCTGCACCTCGTCGGCCACGTCGTACGCAAAATCGTGTTCGATGCAGCCCAGCGCCGAATCGATCTGCCAGTCGACGATCCGCGCGAACGCACGTGCCAGCATGCGCGGCAGCCGTGCATCGAAATTCGCGGTCAACGCATGGCGCAGGCTGCCGCCATACACGTGAACGACGCGGCGCCGCCAGCCCGGCAGCGCGCCCATGAACAGCAGCGCCGGATGAAACGAATCGTCGATCACGAGATCCGCCTCGCGAACGATCGCCCGCAGCCGCGCGATATCGCGCAGCATCCGCGTCGGCCTGAACACGTAGTGCGCGACATTGCGATCGGTCGCGTCGCGCAGCATGTTCTGCCGCTCGTCGAACTGCACCGCGTAGTGACGGGACAGCACGGGCGCATCGATGCCGAATGCGGCCAGGAACGCCTGCCCCGCATCGGACGTCGTCAGCACGTCGACCTGCGCGCCGGCTGCACGCAACGCATGCACGAGCAGTTGCGCACGCATCAGGTGCCCGCGCGCGTCGGCCGTTGCGAGGTAGACGATCCGCGGCATCATGCGCGCGGACGAAGCGACTGGATCCAGCCGGCCGCGACCATCGCCAGCGCGCCCGTCACGCCGAACCCGGCTTCGATCGCACGGATTTCACGCAGCAACGCGGCGAGATGCGTGGCCTCGGATGGCGCAACGAGACGGCGCAACGTGTCCGAACAGAGCCGCACGTGCCGCGTCTCGTCGGCGAGCACGCGCGAAAGCAACGGATGGAGCGGATGCATGTCGCCGATCGTCGCGCAGTGGCGCGCGAGCACGCGCATCGCCATCTGTTCCGCGCACAGGCCCGTCGCATAGGCCGGTACGAGTACACCTTGCGCGAAATGCGGCGCATGGCGCTGCGCGAGCCGGCGCCATCGCATGATCTTGCGCCGGCTCAGCCAGTCGGGTTCGTGCGGCCCGGCCGACGCCTCGACGCCGCGCTGGCGCAGCGCATCGGCGAATGCAGCCGCGTGACGGCGCTCGTCCGCGAGATGCTGCTCGATCCGCGGCGCGAGCCAGTCCGGCGGCTGTCCGGTCCAGTCTTCATGCAACGCACACTCGGTCGCTTCCTCGCCGATCAGGTACATGCGCAGTATCCAGCGCTCGCCGTGCGTGCTGCGATGCAGCAGCCGGATGGCCGCCCGCTTGATGCGATCGACGCAATACGCACGCACCCGCGCCACACCCTGCGGCACAGGCGCCTCGAGACAGTCGAAGCGCGCGCCGTCCGCCGCCTGCGGCGACGCGGGCAGTTCGCCTGCCGCGCTCATGCCGGCACACCCCGCGCGGATACGGATTTCGTCGCGGCCGCGGCCGGATCGCGACGCCAGCCGAGGATCAGGCCGACGAAGCTTTCCTGCATGAACGCATGCGCGGACGCGGCGGCGCCCGCGAATGCTTCCTCGCGGCCGTTCACGCGCAGATAGCCGTTGCCGTCGCGCGCGCCGAATTCGATCCGGTCGTTCTTCCGGAAACCGCGCTCGCGCACGTCTTTCAGCAAAGCGCTGCCGTCGAGGCCGAACAGGAACAGCTCGCGCTGCGCGACCCACACGGGAATGTGATTGCTCAGTGCGTCGAAGCGGATCGACCATGTGCCCGACGCCAGTGCGCGATCGACGTCCGCATCGTGCGGCGCGTTCGACGTGAAGCTCGCACGCGCGACCGACTTCGTCAGGCCGCCGACGCCGAGCGCGATCGTGATGTCGTCTGCCGACGGCTGCTTCGGATCGGTCGCGGTCACCTTCACGAGATGCCGTGCGAGCCGAGACGCCAGCGACGGATGCGCGAACAGCGCAAGCGTTTCGTCCGGCGTCAGCACGTCGCGCTCGCCGCCGCCCTCCTTCACGCGCACGCGGTACGGATCGATCCGCACATCGGTGAACGTGCCGCGCACGGGCGCATGGACATACACGTCGCGGTCCCATGTCGCGCCGTCGCGGCGCAGCAGCACGTGCACGCTCAGCGGCACGCGCCGGCCGTCGCCGTCGACGCCCGTGCCCTGCAGCAGCACGTCGCCGAGCACGTCCCTCGTGCGGCGATCCGCATCACTCGAGAAGACGATCGCGTGCGCATCGGTATCGATGCTCGCGTGAACGTCGGGCGCATCGAGCGCGATGCGATTGCAGTCCGCCGCGGCCGCGCTCGCGAACGGGCAGCCGCTTTGCGACGCGAAGTGATAGATCCCGCGCCCCGCGTGATCGACCGGCGCGGCATGGGCGCCGGCGCTGGCGGCAAACAGGGCGAGGCAGGCAACACGGGTGGCGAATGAGGGCATGGTCATCGTCGGAGTGGATTCAGGCTATCGGCGCAACGTGGCGCCGCTTCAATGACGGTGATAGGACAGCACGTCGAGATCGCGCCGGGTCGACGCTCGCCCCGCGAGCCCGAAGCCGCGCGCCAATGCGCCGAACGTATCGACGGCCGACGCGACGATCGTGACGCCGACGGCCGCCAGATAGCGGAACCCGCCCAGCTGCGGCAACTGCTGATGATTGAGCGCACGCAGGCTGTAGCCGAGCCGCATCGCCATCACGCAGAACGGGCCGAGCGGGCCGCTGCGGCCGAGCCACTGCCACGGGCGCGGCAGGTACGCGTTCACGAGATACGGCGTCAGCCCGACGCTGTCCTCGCCGCGCATCCAGCGCAGCTTCAGCGATTCGCGATGCGTGTCCGGCAGCCGATGCTCGGTATGCGCGGCCGGCGCGAACTCGACGGGCACGCCGGCTGCCTGCATCCGCAACCCCATCACCTGGCAATGCGCGCGATAGACGCCGTCGAGCGGCTCGTAGCGGAATTGCGCGAACACGTCACGCCGGAACGCGACGTTGTTCGCATAGAAATTGCGCGTCGCGCCATCGCGCAGCGGGCTCGGGAAATACATGAAATCGATCGACGTCAGCGCGATGCCGAGCACGTTCGGCGCGTAGCTGGTTCGCCCCGCGACCGCGACGGGCACGTCGCCCGCATCCCGCGCGAACGGTGCGAGCAGGTGCTCGAGCCAGTCGTCCGCCGGCCGGCAATCGGCATCGCCGAATACGACGATGTCGCAGCGATCCGCATCGACGCGATCGAAGCCGTCGTTTTTCGCATCGTAGTAGCCGGTGCTCGCGCCGATCTCGACGAAATTGATCGGTCGGCCGGCCAGTGCGGTGATTTCCGCGCACGCATCGGCCGGCAGGCCGTCGTGCGTGATGATCCATTGCGCGAGTGCCGCTGGCGGCACGGTCTGCTTCGACAGCGCCGACACGAGGCGCTTCAGGCTGTCGACGGCCTGCGCAAGGCCCGCGCCGCCGCGCAGGTTGTTCGTCTCCAGCACGAGCGCGGCCTTCGCGGCCACGGAACGAACGGCCGCGCGTGTACGCGGTGCGGCTTCATTGAAGTTCGGCATCCGGAATATCTCCACCGTCATGCGCGACGGCATGGATGAAACGGCAGGAAGGAGGCTTGCGGCGCGCCGCCGAAAGCGGGCCGCCGCGGACCTCGTCGCGCAGCGGGCAGCCTGTCAGGCCCCCGCCCTGCGTGACGTCACTCCTGGATCGACGGCGCGGATTCTGCGTCGGTGTAGCGCGGCTTCGCGTTCTGCAGGTCGCGCGTGTTCTTCTGCACGGCCACCGAGCCGAACAGCGCGAGCACGAACGACATCGCGTAGAAGCCCTTTTCGCTCAGTTGCAGCGTGGCGTTGAAAAGGCCGACGACCAGCAGCGCGATCGACAGCAGCAGCGCGATCCAGCTGAGGCCGTAGTAGATGCCCGTGACGGGAATGCCTTCCGCGCGGTCGCGCACGCTCTTCTGCAGCGAGATCGCCGCGTAAAGGCCGAACACCAGCACGGTGAAGTAGTAGCCCTTCTCGTTGAGCTGCATGCCGGCGTTCCAGAGGCCGATCAGGAAGGCCGCGAAGCCGGCGAGCAGCGCGGCCCACGATGCGGCCACGAACGCGAACGACGGCTGCTGGATGGTGGTCTGGTTCATTGCTTTGCCCTCTCTTTCTTCTTGTTCGAAATCGTTTTCGTTGAACTGCGTTTTGCGCATGGTAGCAGCTTTGGTGCGCGCCACGACAGCGGCGCCTGCAGTCTTACATGCCGCGCTGCGCGCGCCGCCAGCGCCCCGGCGTCGTGCCGAGCACCGCGCGAAACGCCTTGCCGAAGGCCGCCTCGGACTGGTAGCCGACCGCCTGCCCGATCTCCGCCTGCCCGCGCTGCGTGTCCTGCAGCAATGCGCACGCGTGCATCATCCGGATCTGCGCGACGAACGCGCCGACGCTCATCCCGGCCTTCTCGCGGAAATGCCGCGCATACGTCGCGCGCGACATGGCCGCCGCATCGCCGAGCGACTCGACCGTCCACGGCCGCTCCGGCGCCTGCAGCACGGCCTGGACCGACGGGCCGAGCCGCGCATCGGCCGCGAGCGCAAGCCAGCCGGACGGCACGCGCGCGCCGCGGCCATAGGCACGCAACGCATACGCGAGCAGCGCCTGGCCGAGCGCATTCACGATCGCACCCGCGCCCGGCTGCACGTTCGACGCCTCGGTACGCAGCACGCTCGTCAGCAGTTGCAGCGGCTCGAACCCCGATGCTTCGCGCAAGCCGACGTGCAGCACCTGCGGCAGCGTGCGCATCAGCAACTCGCCCGCGCCGCGCGCATAGACGAACCGTCCGCACAGCAGGTCCACGCTCGCACCGTCCGGTTCGGCCGGATCGAGATTCGACTTGACCGGCAGCACCGCGCCGCCGCCGGCGCCTGCGTCGCGCAGCGGCACGACCGGCTGCGGCCGGCCGCCCCCCGTGTCGAGCAGGTCGTGCGCGCCGCCCGCCGGCAGCAGCACAAAATCGCCTTCGGCGAGCTGCAGCGTGCGGCCTTCGACCGTGCGCAGCCGGCACGTGCCGGTCAGCACCAGGTGGAATGCCGCCTCGCCGGGCGGCAGCGGGTCGTGCGGCATCGCGAACGGCCCGTCGAGCAGGCAACGCACGTCGAGCTCGACATGGCTGCGCCCCAGCGACAGCAGTTGACTCAATGCATCCATGAGACGATCGCGCTAAAAATTGACACTCTAGCGTATCGAAACCCTCAGCGCGAACGATCAGAATAGGTCTGCATCGCCCGAGATCGCGGCGCCCGCCGCCCTCCTCACCTCTTCTCGAAAAGGACGCATCATGCTGAACTGGAACGAATACCGGAAGGAACTCTCGACGCGCATCGGCGAAATCGCCAAGCTGTCGCCCGATACGCTGGCCGGGTACAAGGCGCTGTCCGGCGCCGGCGCCAAGACCGGCCATCTCGACGCGAAGACGCGCGAGCTGATCGCGCTCGCGGTGGCCGTCACGACGCGCTGCGACGGCTGTATTGCCGTTCACACCGCCGAAGCGGCCAAGCATGGCGCAACCAAGGAGGAAGTGGCGGAAGCGCTCGGCGTCGCGGTTGCGCTGAATGCGGGCGCGGCGCTCGTCTATTCGGCGCGCGTGATGGACGCGCTCGGCGACTGACCGTCACCGCGGCGCCGTCGCGGGCCACCCTGCTGCGCGGCGCCCGGCCGTCCGGCCGGGTGGCCGCCCACTTCGCGACGTATGAAGATTGGCCGGCGTGCTCGCGCCGGCAGCCGTTGCGCCACGTGCGGACGCGGCCCCGCCGCGAAGTCGGCTACCATGCGCGAACGATCCATCGTGAAGGAGCGCTCCATGTGCCGCTGGCTCGCCTATACGGGTAATCCGATCCATCTGGAAACCGTGCTGTTCCGCGCGAAGCATTCGCTGATCGACCAGAGCCTGCATTCGGAACTCGGCGCCACGACCACCAATGGCGACGGCTTCGGGATCGGCTGGTACGGACGCCCCGACGAACTCCCGTTCCGCTATCGCTCCGTGCATCCCGCGTGGAACGACCGCAACCTGCGCGAAGCCGCGCGCGCGATCCGTTCGCGAATGTTCATCGCGCATATCCGCGCGGCAACCGACACGCCGGTGCAGGAAACCAACTGCCACCCGTTCCGCCACGGCCGCTGGCTGTTCGCGCACAACGGGCTGATTCGCGACTTCCACAAGCTGCGCCGCGACCTGACGATGAAGGTCGATCCCGCGCTGTTCCCGACGCTCGAGGGCTCGACCGACTCCGAGCTGATGTTCCGCCTCGCGCTGACGTACGGGCTCGAACAGACCCCGCTGCCGGCGCTCGAGCGGATGGTCGGCGTGGTCGAGGAAACCGCCGCACGGCATCGCGTGGCCGACCCGCTCAACATGACGATCTGCGCGACCGACGGCGACCGGATCATCGCGGTGCGCTACTCGAGCGAACGACAATCGCGCTCGCTGTTCCACAGCACGTCGTTCAAGCACCTGCACGAGCTGTATCCGCACAACCCGCGCATTGCCGAAGCCGGCGACGACGCGTTCATGGTCGTGTCCGAACCGCTCGTCGACCTGCGCGGTGCGTGGGAGGAAGTGCCGGAAGGGATGGCGATCGTCGCGCATGGCGCGGACGTGCAGCAGCAGCCGTTCGCGCCGCGGCACAAGTAGCGGGCTGCGCCGGTCGATCCGCGCAAGGATGCGCGCGACCGTATCGCCGCGCAGATAGTCGGCCCGGCCGATCTGCACCGGCACATAAGCCGGAGGCTCGCCGTCGCGCGCGTGCGCGGCAAGCTGCGCGAACAGCGGATAGGACGCGAAAAAATGTCTCGTAAAATCTCGTAATGATCAGAGCATTTTCCGCACTACACTCGTCCCTTCACTCACTCCGGAGCCCCGCATGATCGATCTCGCCACCGCCCAGCAATTCCTGATGACCCGCGGCCTCGACTTCGGCCTCAACCTCCTCGCCGCGATCGTATTGTGGTTCGTCGGCCGCTGGGCCATCCGCATCGGCACCCGCCTGCTCGGCAAGGTCGTCCGCCGCAGCGGCAAGGTCGACCCGACGCTCACCGACTACCTGACCTCCGTCGTCGGCGTGCTGCTGACGATCCTGCTGATCCTCGCGATCCTGCAGATCTTCGGCGTGCAGACCACCTCGTTCGCCGCCCTGCTCGCCGGCCTCGGCCTCGCGATCGGTACAGCCTGGGGCGGCCTGCTCGCGCACTTCGCCGCCGGCGTGTTCATGCAGGTGCTGCGCCCGTTCAAGATCGGCGACGTGATCAATGCGGGCGGCGTCACCGGCACGGTGAAGGAGCTCGGCCTGTTCGGCACGACGATCGTCACCGCCGACAACATCGTCACGATCGTCGGCAACAACAAGATCTTCTCGGACAACATCGCCAACTACAGCGCGACGTCGTACCGTCGTGTCGACCTGACCGCGAAGATCGCGAACGGTGTCGACGCAGTGGACGCGATCAATCGCCTGAAGTCGTCGATCCAGCAGATCCCGGACGTGCTGACCACCCCGGCGCCGGACGTCGGCGTGCTGCAGTTCACGCCGGAAGGCCCGTTGCTGTTCGTGCGTCCGTCCACGGCACCCGAGCACTACTGGCAGGTGTACTGCGACACCAACCGCGTGATCCTCGAAACGTTCCGCGACGCGCAATACCCGACGCCCGAAACGCCGGTCTCGCATCGCACCGCGTAACGGCATCGACGGACGAAAAAAAAGCGTGGCACTCGCCACGCTTTTTCATTGCCCCGAAGAGACGGAAACGCGCGCTCAGCGCCCGCCCGTCTTCTGCGCATTGTCCGACTGCTTCCCGCGCACCAGCTTCCACACCGCGCCGAGCGCGACCGGCACGATCGCCGCACCGATCCCGACCAGCACGATCACGTTCAGGTACTGGCGGATGAACGGGATGTTGCCGAAGAAATAACCGAGCAGCACGAGCAGCAGCACCCAGACCAGCGCACCGATCACGTTGAAGAGCTGGAAGCGCGCGGCGCTCATCGACGACGCGCCCGCGACGAACGGCGCGAACGTGCGCACGACCGGGATGAAGCGCGCGAGCACGATCGTCTTGCCGCCGTGCTTGTCGTAGAACGAGTGGGTCTTCTGCAGCGCGGCGCGGTCGAGGAAGCGCTCGAGCACCGGGATATGCGTATTGAACACCCTCGGGCCGACCCAGCGGCCGATCAGGTAGTTCACGGTGTTGCCGGAAATTGCCGCGACGAGCAGCAGCACGATCAGCGCGCCGACGTTCATCTCGCCCGTCGCCGCGAACGCACCGCCGATGAACAGCAGCGAATCGCCGGGCAGGAACGGAAACACGACGAGCCCCGTCTCGCAGAACACGATCAGGAACAGCACGAGATAGACCCACGCGCCGTACTGCCGGATGAAATCGCCGAGGAAGGCATCGATATGCAGGACAAGGTTGACGAAATGAAGCAGCGTATCCAAATGCGATTCCTCGAAGGCGATAGGGCCGGAACGGCCGAAAGAGGCCAGACATGGCGGAGGCGCCCGCCAGCCAAGGCGGCGCGCGCAATGGAGTCATGATACCGAAACTACCTTAAGGCTCCGTGAAAAAACGTAACGGTCCGCCGCCCCGGCACGCCTGCGCCGCCTCGCTATAATTCGGCCATGTCCGATATCACCGAAACGGCCGCGGGCGCCGCGCCCGCCCCCGCTCCGCGCCCGCTGCGCGCGATCCAGCCCCTGCCCGACCAGCTGATCAGCCAGATCGCCGCCGGCGAGGTCGTCGAACGCCCGGCGTCGGTCGTCAAGGAACTGCTCGAGAACGCGATGGACGCCGGCGCGACGTCGCTGCGCATCGTGCTGGAAGAAGGCGGCGTGAAGCGCATCTCGATCACCGACGACGGCTGCGGGATTCCGCCCGACGAGCTGGCGCTCGCGCTGATGCGCCATGCGACCAGCAAGATCCGCTCGCTCGAGGAGCTCGAAGCCGTCGCGACGCTCGGGTTCCGCGGCGAAGCACTCGCGTCGATTGCGTCGGTCGCCGAGATGTCGATCACGAGCCGCACGACCGATGCCGCGCACGCGATGAAGATCGATGCGCAGACGGGCGTGCTGTCGCCCGCCGCCGGCTCGACCGGCACGACGATCGAGGTGCGCGAGCTGTACTTCAACACGCCCGCGCGGCGCAAGTTCCTGAAGAGCGAGCAGACCGAATTCGGCCACTGCCTGGAAATGATCCGCCGCGCGGCGCTCGCGCGGCCGGACGTCGCGATCTCGGTGCTGCACAACGGCAAGGCCGTCGAGCACTGGAACGCGACCGAGCCCGCGCAGCGCGTCGCGAAGATCCTCGGCGACAGCTTCGCGACCGCGCACCTGCCGCTCGACGAACAGGCCGGCCCGCTCGCCGTCTACGGCTGCGCCGGGCTGCCGACCGCAAGCCGCGGGCGCGCCGACCAGCAGTATTTCTTCGTCAACGGCCGCTTCGTGCGCGACAAGCTGCTGACGCACGCGGTGCGCGCGGCCTACGAGGACGTGCTGCACGGCGACCGCTACCCGTCGTACGTGCTGTTCCTCGACCTGCCGCCCGAAGCCGTCGACGTGAACGTGCATCCGTCGAAGATCGAGGTGCGCTTCCGCGATTCGCGCTCGATCCACCAGTACGTGTTCCATGCGGTCCAGCGCGCGCTCGCGCGCCACGCGGGCGCGTCGCCGGAAACCACGGCAGGCGGCCACGCCGCGCATCTCGAACCCGCGCCGCGCGGGCCGTCGTCGTTCCTGGACACGCCGCTCGGGCAGAGCCAGGGCCACGCGACCGGCGGAATCGGCGGCAGCGGCTTCTCGTCGCCGTCGCCGTCCTCGTCGTCGGGCAACACCTGGATGCGCCAGGCACGGATGACGCAGGGCACGCTGCCCGTCGCGCAACCGCTCGCGCTGTACGACGCGCTGTTCGGCCGCAAGGATACGGGCGCCAGCACGCCGGACGGCACGACGACCCTCGCAAGCGATTCGGCCGGCGCACCCGCCGCGCCCTTCGCGGGCTTCACCGCATCGCCGATCGCGGCCACCACGCACGACGAGCAGCCGCTCGGCTTCGCGCTCGGCCAGATCCACGGCATCTACGTGCTCGCGCAGAATGCGCACGGGCTCGTGATCGTCGACATGCACGCGGCGCACGAGCGGATCCTGTACGAACAGTTCAAGAACGCGCTCGCCGACCGCACGGTCGCCGTGCAGTCGCTGCTGCTGCCCGTGTCGATGACGGCCACGCCGATCGAGATCGGCACGGTCGAGGAAGAACGCGACACGCTCGAATCGCTCGGCTTCGACCTCGCGGTGCTGTCGCCGACGACGCTCGCGATCCGCGCGGTCCCGGCGCTGCTGAAGGACGCCGACCTGCAGTCGCTCGCGCGTGCGGTGCTCGCCGACCTCCACGCGTTCGGCGGCTCGCGCGTGCTCACCGAACGCCAGCACGAACTGCTCGGCACGCTCGCGTGCCATCACGCGGTGCGCGCGAACCGGCGCCTGACGCTCGACGAGATGAACGCGCTGCTGCGCCAGATGGAGGCGACCGAGCGCGCGGACCAGTGCAATCACGGCCGGCCGACCTGGTATCAGCTCACGCTGAACGATCTCGACCGTCTGTTCATGCGCGGCCAATGAGCGCTTCACCGCAGTCCGCTCCGACGACGATCGCCTGCCTGCTCGGCCCCACCGCTTCGGGCAAGACGGCCGCGGCGCTGGCGCTCGCCGCGCGCCGCCCGATCGAGATCGTCAGCGTCGATTCGGCGCTCGTCTACCGCGACATGGATATCGGCACCGCGAAACCGTCGCGCGAAGAACGCGCGAGCGTGCCGCACCACCTGATCGACATCATCGACCCGGCCGACGCGTACTCGGCCGCGGAATTCCGTGCGGATGCGCTGCGCCTGACCGGCGAGATCATCGCGCGCGGCCGCACGCCATTGCTCGCGGGCGGCACGATGCTGTACTACAAGGCGCTGACGCAGGGGCTCAACGACCTGCCCGGCGCCGATCCGGACGTGCGCGCGAAGCTCGACGCCGACGCCGAGCGCGACGGCTGGCCTGCGCTGCACGCGCGGCTCGCGCAGGTCGATCCCGACACGGCCGCGCGGCTCGCGCCGAACGATTCGCAGCGGATCCAGCGTGCGCTCGAAATCTTCATGCTGAGCGGGCAACCGATGTCGGTGCTGCTTGCCGCGCCGCGCCGCACCGACGATGCGGCGGCCGCGTATCGCTTCGTGCCGGTCGCGCTCGAGCCGTCGGATCGCGCCGTGCTGCACGCACGGATCGCGCAGCGCTTCGACGCGATGCTCGACGCGGGCTTCATCGACGAAGTCGAACGGCTGCGCCGCCGTGAGGATCTCCATCCCGACCTGCCGTCGATGCGCTGCGTCGGCTACCGGCAGGCATGGGAATTCCTCGACGGCGACACCGACTACCGGACGATGCGCGACAAGGGCATCTTCGCGACGCGCCAGCTCTGCAAGCGCCAGATTACGTGGCTGCGCGCGATGCCCGAGCGGATCGTCGTCGACTGCATCGCGCCGGACTCGACGGCCCGCGCACTCGACGCGCTCGAACGCGTCCTCGACGGCAGCACGCCGGGTCGCTGAACGCGTCAGCCCGCGTGACGCGCCGCGAGGCGCGCACGGGCGCCGTCGACGATCCACGCGATGCCGCGCTCGAATGCCTCGTCGCCGCTGCGTTCGCGCAGCGCGGCCCAGCCCTTCGCGAGCAGCGGATACTCGGCCGCATCCGGCAGCGGCGCCTCGGCGTCGCCGTCCGGTTCCGCCTGCTCCTCCAGCACCCAGCCGACCACGAAGCGGCCGATCGCCACCATCACGTCGACCGCTTCGTCCGGCGTGAAGCCCGCTTCACCCAGCAGCGCGACCTTGCGCTCGATCGAGCTGAAATGCAGCGCGCGCGGCCGCGTGCCGGCATGCAGGCGCGCGCCGTCGCGATAGGCCAGCAGCGCGCGGCGGAAACTGCGCGCATTCTCCGCGAGCCACGCATCCCATACGTCGCCCGGCCGCGGCAGCGATCCGTCGTGGCGCTCGAGCATGATCGCCTCGGCCATCGCGTCGAGCAGCTCGGCCTTGTTCCTGAAATGCCAGTACAGCGTCGGCGACTGCACGCCGAGCCGCTCGGCGAGCCGCCGCGTCGACAATCCGTCGATCCCCACTTCATCCAGCAGGTCGAGCGCCGCGCGCAATACCGTGTCGCGCGTCAATCGCGCCCCTGTGTCCTTCATCTCTATCACCGATAGGGAAACCATGGAATAATCATCACTCTATCATCGATAGAGTGACCATCTTGAATCCGTCCCTGATTGCCATCCTGGCCACGGTCCTGCTCGACGCGATCGGCGTCGGGATCGTGATGCCGATCCTGCCCGGGCTGCTGCGCTCGCTCGCCGGCGCAGTCAGCACCGACACCCATTACGGGATCCTGCTCGCGCTGTACGCGTTCGCGCAATTCCTGTGCGCGCCGCTGCTCGGCGCGCTGAGCGACCGTTTCGGCCGCCGCCCCGTGCTGCTCGCGTCGCTCGCGGGCGCCGCGCTCGACTACCTGCTGATGGCGCTCGCGCCGACGCTCGCGTGGCTTTACGTCGGGCGGCTGATCGCGGGCATCACCGGCGCGAACGTCGCAGTCGCGACCGCGTACGTGACCGACGTGACGGCCGAACCCGACCGCGCCCGGCGCTTCGGCCAGCTCGGCGCGATGATGGGCATCGGCTTCATCGCCGGCCCGCTGATCGGCGGGCTGCTCGGCGTGCTGCACCTGCGCGCGCCGTTCGTCGCGGCCGCGCTGCTCAATGCGCTGAATCTCGTGCTCGTGTGGCGCGCGCTGCCGGAATCGCGGCCGCGTTCGGCCCGCGCAGGCCGGACGGTCGGCGCGCTCAACCCGTTCGCGAGCCTGCGCCGGCTGAGCGGCGCACCCGCGCTCGGGCCGCTGGTCGGCATCTACGTGATCGTGGCGCTCGTGTCGCAGGCGCCCGCGACGCTGTGGATCCTGTACGGCCAGGAACATTTCGGCTGGTCGACGCCGGTCGCGGGGCTGTCGCTCGCCGGCTACGGCGCGTGCCACGCGCTTGCGCAGGCGTTCGCGATCGGGCCGCTGATCGCGCGGCTCGGCGAGCGCCGCGCGCTTGCATTGGGCCTCGCGGGCGACGCGCTCGGGCTCGCGGTGATCGCGTTCGCGACCGCCGCCTGGGTGCCGTTCACACTGCTGCCGCTGTTCGCGGCTGGCGGCATGACGCTGCCGGCGTTGCAGGCGATGCTCGCGCGGCAGGTCGACGATGCGCGCCAGGGCGAACTGCAGGGCACGCTCGCGAGCGTGGCGAGCCTGATCGGCGTCGCGGGGCCGCTGGTCGTCACCGCAACCTATGCGGCGACGCGCGCAACGTGGCCGGGGCTCGTGTGGGCCGCCGCCGCGCTGCTCTACCTGCTGGTGCCGCCATTGCTGGCCGGCACGCGTCCGGCCAGCGCGTCGCGGCCGTCCGCATGAACGTCGGCGAACGCCACCGCCGCCCGCGTCGCCGCGCTCAATGCACGAGCGTCACGAGATTCGCGTCGCGCACGAGCTGCCAGCGGCCGTCGGCCTTGCGGAAAATCGTCAGCGTATGGCCCGACCGGCGGATGGTATCGCCGCCCGGCGGCGTCGCGTCGATCTCGATGAAATTGCGCATGTACGCCCAGTCGCCGATCACGCGCAGCTCGTCGATCCGATAGCGGCCGTCGACCTTCGGCGCGTGCTCGGCGCCCGCATTCGCGTCGCGCGACGCGGCCGCGAACGCCGCCTTGTCGAACGGCGGCTTGCCGGCCACCATGAAGATCGCGTCGTCGGCGATCAGGTCGAGCACGGTGGCCAGATCGCCGCGCCGGCTCGACACGAACCAGTTTTCCACGAGCGTGCGGATCGCATGTTCGTCTTCGGTCATCGTCGTTCCTCCTTCATCGGCGCGCGTCCTGACGGCACGCGGCACACGAAAAAAAAAGCCGCCCGGATCGACTCCGGGCGGCTTTCCTTGCTGCATCTGCTGCTGCGGCGCGTCAGACCACGACCGTCTGCGCCTCGCCTTCGCGGGTCGCACGCACGGTGCCGATCTTCCACACTTGTTCGCCGGCGGCGGTCAGGTCGGCGATCGCTGCGTCGGCATCGGCCGCCGAGACGATCACGGCCATGCCGATGCCGCAGTTGAACACGCGGTGCATTTCCGCATCGGCGACGCCGCCGTGCTCCTGCAGCCACTTGAACAGCGGCGGCAGCGGCCATGCGTTCTGGTCGAGCTCGGCGGTGAGGCCTTCGCGCAGCACGCGCGGGATGTTCTCGACCAGCCCGCCGCCCGTGATGTGCGCCATGCCCTTCACCGACAGCTTCTGCATCAGCGCGAGCAGCGGCTTCACGTAGATGCGGGTCGGCGCCATCAGCGCGTCGGCGAGCGAGCGGCCGTGGAAATCGGCCGACAGGTCGGGGTTCGCGCGCTCGATGATCTTGCGCACGAGCGAGAAGCCGTTCGAGTGGATGCCGCTCGACGCGAGGCCCAGCACCACGTCGCCTTCGGCGATCGTGCTGCCGTCGATGATCTTGCTCTTCTCGACCGCACCGACCGCGAAGCCGGCCAGGTCGTATTCGCCGTCCGGGTACATGCCCGGCATTTCGGCCGTTTCACCGCCGATCAGCGCGCAGCCCGACAGTTCGCAACCCTGCGCGATGCCCTTGACGACCGTGGCGGCCGTGTCGACGTCGAGCTTGCCGCACGCGAAGTAGTCGAGGAAGAACAGCGGCTCGGCACCCTGCACGAGGATGTCGTTCACGCTCATCGCGACCAGGTCCTGGCCGACGGTGTCGTGTTTGTTCAGATGAAACGCCAGCTTGAGCTTGGTGCCCACGCCGTCGGTGCCCGACACGAGCACGGGCTCGTTGTACTTCTTCGGCACTTCGAACAGCGCGCCGAACCCGCCGATGCCGCCGAGCACGCCGTCGCGCAGGGTTTTCTTCGCAAAAGGCTTGATCTTGTCGATGAGCGCGTCGCCCGCGTCGATGTCGACACCTGCGTCGCGATAGGACAGACCCTGAGCGTCAGGAGCGGATTTCGGAGGATTCATGGGGGAATGCGAGAAGGTCGGTAAAATGCGATTTTACCCGAAGCCGGCCCGTTGGCCGGAATTCCCAGCACCGAATCGTCAGGGATTGCATCTTGGTCAACACGTCCCCGTTTTCATCGCCGAGCGAACCGCGCCGAAACCCGCGCGGCGCCGTGCGTGCGGCCGCGCGTGACGCCCATGGATCCGCAGCCCCCGGCGCGTGCCCGGCGTACGGCGCGCGTATTTTCAACCGACCCGCATTGTGACTGTTGTGTCCCGTCAACTGACGCTCGATCTCGGCACGCCGCCGCCCGCCACGTTCGACAACTTCATCATGAACGAGGAGAACGACGAGCTCATCTCGCGCCTGCAGAAGCTCGACCTCGCGCTCGCGGCGGGCCCCGTGCCGGACCGGTCGTTCTACATCTGGGGCGAGCCCGGCAGCGGCCGCACCCATCTGCTGCAGGCGCTCGTGAGCGACGCGTCGTACGGCTATGCGCGCTACCTGACGCCGCAAAGCCCGCTCGGCGCGTTCACGTTCGACCCGCGCATCGGCATCTACGCGATCGACGACTGCGACCGGATGAGCGACACGCAGCAGGTCGCGCTGTTCAACCTGTTCAACGAAGTGCGCGCGCACCCGTCGAGCGCGTTCGTCGCGGCGGGCCCCGCGGCGCCGCTCGCGCTCGACGTGCGCGAGGATCTCCGCACGCGCCTCGGCTGGGGGCTCGTGTTCCACCTGTCGCCGCCGTCCGACGCGGGCAAGATCGCGGTGCTGAAGCTCGCGGCGAAGGAGCGCGGGATCGCGCTCACCGACGACATCGCCGCCTATTTGCTGACCCATTTCCGCCGCGACATGCCGAGCCTGATGGCGCTGCTCGACGCGCTCGACCGCTTTTCGCTCGAGCAGAAACGCGCGGTCACGCTGCCGCTGCTGCGCCGGATGCTCGCGCGTCCCGGCGACGACATCACACCACCGGGCACCGGCCCGAACCGCTTCGAGTAAAATGCGCTTCCATGACTAATCTGGCACTCTTTGACCTCGATCACACGCTGATCCCGACCGATAGCGACCACGAATGGGGCCGCTTCATGGTGAAGCTCGGCATCGTCGACGCGGAAAGCTTCTCGCGTCAGAACGATCAGTTCTTCGCCGACTACAAGGCCGGCCAGCTCGACATCCACGCGTACCTCACGGCGATGCTCACGCCGCTCGCGAAGTATTCGCGCGCGCAGCTCGCCGAATGGCACGCGCAGTACATGCACGAGGTGATCCGGCCCGCGATGACGCCCGCCGCGCTCGAGCTCGTGCGCAAGCACCTCGATGCAGGCGACCTGTGCTGCGTCGTGACGGCGACCAACGAATTCATCACGCGCCCGATCGCGACCGCGTTCGGCGTCGATACGCTGATCGCGTGCGAGGTCGAGACGACCGACGGGCATCCCGATTCACCGTACACGGGCCGGCCGACCGGCACGCCGAGCTACCGCGAAGGCAAGATCGTGCGGACCGAAGCGTGGCTCGCATCGCTCGGCAAGCACTGGGACGACTTCGCGCACAGCTATTTCTACAGCGATTCGCACAACGACATCCCGCTGCTCGAGAAAGTCACCGACCCGATCGCGACCAACCCTGACGACACGCTGCGTGCGCATGCAAGCACCCGCGGCTGGCGTATCCTCGATCTCTTCTGAACGTCGTGATCAAAAAATTCATCCGCAAGCTGCTCGGCCAGGACGAAACCGAGCAAACGTCTCCCGCAGCGGCCCCGGCCGACGAAGCGGCCCCTGCTGCCCCGCGCGCGCCGAAGGGCACCCGCGGCGGCGGCGCGAAAAAGCCGCGCAGCAACCATGAGCCGACCGTCGTGCCGGCCAGCGTGCACGGCATCAATCCGGCACTGATCTCGAAGAACGCCGTGCGCGTGACCGACACGCTGCAGCAGGCGGGCTTCCGTGCGTTCATCGTCGGCGGCGCGGTACGCGACCTGCTGCTCGGCATCGCGCCGAAGGACTTCGACGTCGCGACCGACGCGACGCCGACCGAAGTCCAGCGCCTGTTCCGCCGCGCGCGCCTGATCGGCCGCCGCTTCCAGATCGTCCACGTGCAGTTCGGCCAGGAACTGATCGAGGTGTCGACCTTCCGCGCGCTGGTCGATGCGCCGCCCGAGGCGGCCGCCGCCGAGCCGCCGAAGCGCCTGAAGCGCGACGAACTCGATCGCCGCACGCACGCGGTCGACGCGAGCGGCCGCGTGCTGCGCGACAACGTGTGGGGCGAGCAGCATGAAGATGCCGCGCGCCGCGACTTCACGATCAACGCGATGTACTACGACCCGTCGACGCAGACGGTGCTCGACTACCACGACGGGATGGCCGACATGCGCGCCCGCCTGTTGCGGATGATCGGCGATCCGGCCACGCGCTTCCGCGAGGATCCGGTGCGGATGCTGCGCGTCGTGCGCTTCGCGGCGAAGCTCGGTTTCGAGATCGAGCCGCATACGCGCGAGCCGATCAACGCGCTCGCCGACCTGATCAACAACGTGCCGGCCGCGCGCCTGTTCGACGAAATGCTGAAGCTGCTGCTGTCGGGCCACGCGCTCGCGTGCCTGAAGCAGCTGCGCAAGGAAGGCCTGCACCACGGGCTGCTGCCGCTCCTCGACGTCGTGCTCGAACAGCCGCAGGGCGAGAAGTTCATCACGCTCGCGCTGAACAACACCGACGCGCGCGTGCGCGCCGGCAAGCCGGTGTCGCCGGGCTTCCTGTTCGCGACGCTGCTGTGGCACGACATGCGCCAGCGCTTCGAGCAATACACGGCCGAAGGCGAGATTCCGGTGCCGGCGCTCCATCGCGCGATGGACGACGTGCTCGACATGCAGACCGAGAAACTCGCGATCCACAAGCGCTATTCGGCCGACATGCGCGAGATCTGGGGCCTGCAGCTGCGCCTCGAGAAGCGCTCGGGCCGCAGCGCGATGCGGCTGCTGGAACACCAAAGGTTTAGAGCGGGGTATGATTTCCTCCTGTTACGCTGCGAATCCGGCGAGCTCGATGCGGAAGTCGGACAGTGGTGGACGGATTTCATCGAAGGCGACGCGGCTGCTCGCGAGGCATTGCTCACGCAGGGCGGCTCGAAGGAAAAATCGCCCCGCAAGCGGCGCCGCCGCGGCGGTGTGCGAAACCGCAAGCCGGGTGAAGGTGCCGCCGAGCAGGCACCGGATACCTCGGGCGGTTCCGACGACTGACGCGCTCGCCGGCGAACGACGTAGGAAGTGATGCCATGACGGTTGCATATATCGGACTGGGGGCGAATCTCGGCGATGCGCGCCAGACCCTGAAGGACGCGGTGGTGTGCCTCGCGCAGCAGCGCACCATCTCGATCCTCGGCAAATCGAGCCTGTATCGCACGGCGCCCTTCGAGGCGGGCGGCGACGACTACTACAACTGCGTCGTCAAGCTCGACACGACGCTGTCGGCGCGCGAGCTGCTCGCGCTTTGCCAGAAGATCGAACATCACTTCGGGCGCGAGCGCCCGTATCGCAATGCGCCGCGCACGCTCGACCTCGACATCCTGCTGTTCGGCGCCGACTCGATCGACGAACCCGACCTGATCGTCCCGCATCCGCGCCTCACCGACCGCGCGTTCGCGCTCGTGCCGCTCGTCGAGATCGAGCCCGCGCTCGACATTCCCGCGCGCGGCCGTGCCGACGCCTTCCTCGCCGCCGTGGCAGACCAGCGCGTCGAGAAGGTGCAAACCTGCCAGTGCCTGATGCAGAAGGCACTCGCCGCCGGCGAAGAAGCCGACAAGACCCGCTGCCGATGAACTCGACTCCGCTGACCGTCACCGCGCCCGACCTGCGCGCCCCGCACCGCTACCTCGTGATCGAAGGCCCGATCGGCGTCGGCAAGACGACGCTCGCGCGCCAGCTCGCCGAGCGCTGGTCGATGCAGACGCTGCTCGAACGCCCGCAGGACAATCCGTTCCTCGAACGCTTCTACCGCGACACCGCGCGCTACGCGCTGCCCGTGCAGCTGTCGTTCGCGCTGCAGCGCGCGCAGCAGGCGCGCGAGCTGGTCGGTGCGCTCGAAACGGGGCGCCCCGTCATTGCCGATTTCATGCCGCAGAAGAACGACATCTTCGCGCGGCTGAACCTGCCGGAAGACGAATGGCAGCTGTATCGCTCGGTCGCGACGCACGTCGACGCGCCGCAGGCGCCGTCGCCCGACCTCGTCGTCTATCTGCAGGCGAGCCCCGAGGTGCTGTTCTCGCGCATCCAGAAGCGCGGGCTGCCGATGGAGCTGCAGATCAGCGATGCATACCTGCGCTCGCTCGTCGACGCGTACAACGAATTCTTCTACCACTACGACCGCACGCCGGTGCTGACGGTCGCCGCGGAACACCTGAACCCGCTGGATTCCCCCGAAGATCTCGCCCTGCTGGTCGAGCGTATCGAGACGATGCGCGGCCGCAAGGAATTCTTCGTCAAGGGCGAGACGACGCGCTGACGCGTCCCGCCTGTCGTTCTTCACCCATCGACCCGGATTTCCCATGACCTATCTCCAGGAATCGAGCCGGCCTGCCGTGACGGTACCCAAGCTGCAGGCAATGCGCGACGCCGGCGAGAAGATCGCAATGCTCACCTGCTACGACGCGAGCTTTTCCGCGCTGCTCGATCGTGCGGGCACCGACGTGCTGCTGATCGGCGATTCTCTCGGCAACGTGCTGCAGGGCCATACGACCACGCTGCCCGTGTCGCTCGACGACATCGCGTATCACACGGCCTGTGTCGCACGCGCGCAGCCGCGCGCGCTCGTCGTCGCCGATCTGCCGTTCGGCACGTACGGCACGCCGGCCGAGGCGTTCGCGAACGCGGTCAAGCTGATGCGCGCGGGCGCGCAGATGGTCAAGCTCGAAGGCGGCGAATGGCTCGCCGATACGATCCGCTTCCTCGTCGAACGCTCGGTGCCCGTGTGCGCGCACGTCGGCCTCACGCCGCAATCGGTGCATGCGTTCGGCGGCTTCAAGGTGCAGGGCAAGACCGAAGCCGGCGCCGCGCAGCTGCTGCGCGATGCGCGTGCGGTCGAGGACGCGGGCGCGCAGCTCGTCGTGCTCGAAGCCGTGCCGACGCTCGTCGCGTCCGAAGTCACGCACATGCTGAAGATTCCGACGATCGGCATCGGCGCGGGCGTCGACTGCTCGGGCCAGGTGCTCGTGCTGCACGACATGCTCGGCGTGTTCCCCGGCAAGCGGCCGCGTTTCGTGAAGGATTTCATGCAGGGCCAGCCGAACATCCAGGCGGCCGTCGAAGCCTACGTGAGCGCGGTGAAGGACCGCTCGTTCCCCGGCCCCGAGCACTCGTTCTGAAGTAACACGCCGGATGTGAAAAAGCGCGGCGCCCTTTGCGGGGCACCGCGCTTTTTTGTTTGTGTGCCGAAATTCCAGGGGCGGGCGCACTGCCCGCTCCGTCACGTCGTCATTTCAAAACGGCGTCGAGCGCACCGCGCAATGCATTGGTCAGCAGCAGCCCTTGCGCGCGTGCAAGATCGTCCGGGGTCACGACGCGCTCGACCGCACCGAACGCACGATCGTCGAGCAGCACGCCGCGCATCACGCCCGGCAGCACGCCGGACGCCAGCGGCGGCGTCACCCACTGGCCGTCGAGCTTCACGAACAGGTTCGAGCGCCCGCCTTCGGTCACCTCGCCGCGCTCGTTGACGAACAGCATGTCGAAACCGCCGAGCGCCTCGGCCGCCTGCCACGCGCGGTCGTATTCGGCGCGGCGCGTGGTCTTGTGCTGCAGCAGCGCATCGCTCGCGCGGGTCGGCGCGAAACCGTGTGCTGACGCCAGCATCACGCCGACCGGCCCTGCCGGCAGCGGCTTCAGCGGCGCCGCGATGATCTCGATCGTGCCGTCCTTCGCGAGGGCGAGCTTCATCCGGCAGGCATCGTCGCCGTCGAGCGCGGCGCAGCGCGCGTCGATCTCGCGGCGCAATGCATCGGCGTCGAAGCGGAAGCCGAACGCGTCCGCGCTGCGCTGCAACCGCGCGAGATGACGGTCGAGATGCCGTATGCCGTCCGCATGCGTGGCCGCGGTCGTTTCGAACAACTGGAAGCCGGGATCGGCATCCGTCAGGAATCGTGCTTTCAATTCGCACTCCGCATATTCGTCGGCCGCGACGCTGTCGAGCACGATACCCGCGCCGACCCCCATCGTGCCATGGTGCCGCGTTGCCGAGCCGGATGGGTCGACATCGGTGTCGGCCCCGTCGAGCGTCAACGTACGGATCGCAACCGACAGGCAGAAATCGCCGCAACCAGCCGCGTGGTCGCCAGGCGCATCGAGCCAGCCGATCGCGCCCGTGTAAAGCCCGCGCGGCGTCGACTCGATCGCGTCGATCAGCCGCATCGTCTGGTACTTCGGCGCACCCGTGATCGACCCGCACGGAAACAGCGCGCACAGCATCTGCGCGAACGTCGTGCCGTCGCGCCAGCCGGCCTCGACCGTCGACGTCATCTGCCACACCGACGCATACGGTTCGACGGAGAACAGCGCCGGCACCTTGACGGTGCCCGTGCGCGCGATCCGCGACACGTCGTTGCGCAGCAGGTCGACGATCATCACGTTTTCCGCGCGGTTCTTCGGATCGTTCGCGAGGAACGCGGCAGCCGCCGCATCGTCGCGCGGATCGGCCGAACGCGGCGCGGTGCCCTTCATCGGCCGCGCGCGCAGCACGTCGCCGTGCTTCTCGACGAACAGCTCGGGCGAGCACGACACGACCCACGCGCCACCGGGCAGCGCGATCAGCGCGCCATATCGCACGGGCTGGCGTGCGCGCAGCCGCCGGTACAGCGCGAGCGGCGTGCCGAATACGTCGAAATTCAGCCGGTACGTGTAGTTGACCTGGTACGAATCGCCCGCGCGCAGCGCATCGTGCACCGCGGCGATCGCCGCGTCGAACGCGTCGCGCGACACGCTCTTCGCGATATGGGCGACGCCCGCGATCGACGGCGCACCGCCGCCGTCCTGCTGCGCGAGCCATGCGTCGACTTCGTCGCACGACAGGCGCTCGCAACGCGCATACAGCAAAAAGCGCAGCGGGGCATGGCCCGGCTGCGCTCGTTGCAGGTTGCGTCCGAATTCGTAATCGCCGACGACGACCGCGTGCAGCCCGTCGCGCAGGTCCTGCGCGAGCTCCGCATCGATTTCGTCGAGCCGCGCCGGATCCGTGCACACGCGTTCGTGCACGAATCCCGAATACAAACGACTCGACCGCGCGGACGCGGTCGAGTCGCAATCGTCCAAGAGCGCGAACGACGCGCTCTCGCTGCCTTCAGTCATGCTTTACTCGAAAAAGCTCTTCACTCGGTCAAACCAGCTCTTGCTCTGCGGACTGTGACGCGCGCCGCCCTCGGCCAGCGACTTCTCGAACTGCTTGAGCAGGTCGCGCTGGTTGTCGGTCAGCTTCACGGGCGTCTCGACCTGCACGTGGACGTACAGATCGCCCGCGATGCTCGAACGCAGCCCCTTGATGCCCTTGCCGCGCAGACGGAACGTCTTGCCCGACTGCGTGCCTTCCGGCACCGGGAACGAGGCACGGCCGGCCAGCGTCGGCACCTCGATCTCGCCGCCGAGCGCGGCGGTCGTGAACGGGATCGGCATCTGGCAGTGGAGATCGTCGCCGTCGCGCTCGAACACCGAGTGCGGCTTGATGTGGATCTCGACGTACAGGTCGCCCGGCGGCCCGCCGTTGATGCCCGGCTCGCCGTTGCCGGCCGAGCGGATCCGCATTCCGTCGTCGATCCCGGCCGGGATCTTCACTTCGAGCGTCTTGGTTTCCTTCACCTTGCCCGACCCGTGGCAATGCACGCACGGCTCGGGGATGTAGGTGCCCGTGCCATGGCACTTCGGGCAGGTCTGCTGGATACTGAAGAAGCCCTGCGACATGCGCACCGTGCCCTGGCCATGACAGGTCGGGCAGGTTTCCGGCTTCGTGCCGGGCTTCGCGCCCGACCCGTGGCAAATCTCGCACGATACCCAGCTCGGCACGCGGATCTGCGTGTCGTAGCCGTGCGCGGCCTGCTCGAGCGTGATTTCCATGCTGTAGCGCAGGTCGGCGCCACGGTACACCTGCGGGCCGCCGCGGCCGCCACGTGCGGCGCCGCCTGCAGCCTGGCCGAAGATGTCGCCGAAGATGTCGCCGAACGCATCCGCGAAGCCGCCGAAGCCCTGTGCACCCGCACCGCCCATGTTCGGATCGACGCCCGCGTGGCCGTACTGGTCGTACGCGGCCCGCTTCTGACCATCCGACAGCATTTCATAGGCTTCCTTCACCTCCTTGAAATGCTCTTCCGCATCCTTGCTGTCCGGATTGCGGTCAGGGTGATACTTCATCGCAAGCTTGCGATATGCCTTCTTGATTTCGTCGTCGCTCGCATTCTTCGCGACGCCCAGAACCTCGTAGTAATCCCGTTTCGCCATATCGATTCACTGTGCCGCCACGCATCGCGCACGCGGCGGCTCCTTTCGCCTGCAGTAAAGTCTCTCGACTCGTCTGGCGCTGCGCCGTCCGCGGACGGCTCGCGCAGCACCCGCCAAAAAACAAATGTGCCCGGAGGGCCGCGAAGCCCGCCAGGCGTGGAGTCGATCCGGCCATCCGGAAGGAAAGACAGACCGCTTTTCAGCCGCTGGTCAGTCGCGCCGCGCGCGTTTCCACGCGCGGCGTGCGGTGCCATTGCAACCCGGCTTAGTCCTTCTTCACTTCCTTGAACTCGGCGTCGACGACGTCGTCGGCAGCCTGCTGTGCGCCACCCGCATGGGCCGCGCCTTCCGCTGCACCGGCTGCGCCGGCCGCACCAGCCTGCTGGGCCTGCATGTCGGCGTACATCTTCTCGCCGAGCTTCTGCGACACCTTGCCGAGCTCCTCGACCTTCGCATCGATCGCAGCCTTGTCGGCCGACGAATCCTTCAGCACTTCTTCGAGCGACTTCAGCGACGCTTCGATCGCTTCCTTCTCGCCCGCGTCCAGCTTGTCGCCGTACTCGGTCAGCGCCTTCTTCGTGCTGTGGACCAGCGCGTCGCCCTGGTTGCGCGAATCAGCCAGCTCGCGCAGCTTGTGGTCTTCCGCCGCGTTCGCTTCCGCGTCCTTGATCATCTGGTCGATTTCAGCGTCGGACAGGCCCGAGTTCGCCTTGATCGTGATCTTGTTTTCCTTGCCGGTCGCCTTGTCCTTCGCGCCGACGTGCAGGATGCCGTTCGCGTCGATGTCGAAGCTCACTTCGATCTGCGGCACGCCGCGCGGTGCGGGCGGAATGCCTTCGAGGTTGAACTCGCCCAGCAGCTTGTTGCCGGCTGCCATTTCGCGTTCGCCCTGGAACACCTTGATCGTCACGGCGCCCTGGTTGTCGTCGGCCGTCGAGTACACCTGAGCGTGCTTCGTCGGGATCGTCGTGTTCTTGCTGATCATCTTCGTCATCACGCCGCCGAGCGTCTCGATACCGAGCGACAGCGGGGTCACGTCGAGCAGCAGCACGTCCTTGCGGTCGCCCGACAGGACCTGGCCCTGGATCGCCGCGCCGACTGCGACGGCTTCGTCCGGGTTCACGTCACGGCGCGGATCCTTGCCGAAGAACTCCTTCACCTTTTCCAGCACCTTCGGCATGCGCGTCTGGCCGCCGACCAGGATCACGTCGTCGATGTCCGACACCTTGACGCCTGCGTCCTTGATCGCCACGCGGCACGGTTCGATCGTGCGCTCGACGAGGTCTTCCACCAGCGCTTCCAGCTTCGCGCGGGTGATCTTCAGGTTCAAGTGCTTCGGGCCCGACGCGTCCGCCGTGATGTACGGCAGGTTGATTTCGGTCTGCTGGCTCGACGACAGCTCGATCTTCGCCTTTTCAGCGGCTTCCTTCAGGCGCTGCAGCGCGAGCACGTCCTTCGACAGGTCGACGCCCTGCTCCTTCTTGAACTCGCCGATGATGTAATCGATGATGCGCTGGTCGAAGTCTTCGCCGCCGAGGAACGTGTCGCCGTTGGTCGACAGCACTTCGAACTGCATTTCGCCGTCGACGTCCGCGATCTCGATGATCGACACGTCGAACGTACCGCCGCCGAGGTCATACACGGCGATCTTGCGGTCGCCCTTCTCGGCCTTGTCGAGGCCGAACGCGAGCGCGGCTGCGGTCGGCTCGTTGATGATCCGCTTGACTTCGAGGCCCGCGATGCGGCCGGCGTCCTTGGTCGCCTGGCGCTGGCTGTCGTTGAAGTACGCCGGCACCGTGATCACGGCTTCCGTGACCGGCTCGCCGAGGTAGTCTTCGGCCGTCTTCTTCATCTTGCGCAGCACTTCCGCCGAAACCTGCGGCGGCGCCAGCTTTTCGCCGTGCGCTTCAACCCATGCGTCGCCGTTGTCGGCCTTGACGATGGCGTACGGCATCAGGCCGATGTCCTTCTGGACTTCCTTCTCTTCGAAGCGGCGGCCGATCAGGCGCTTCACCGCGAACAGCGTGTTCTTCGGGTTGGTCACCGACTGACGCTTCGCCGGCGCGCCGACGAGCACTTCGTTGTCGTCCATGTAGGCGATGATCGACGGCGTGGTGCGCGTGCCTTCCGAGTTCTCGATGACCTTGACCTGGTTGCCTTCCATGATGGCGACGCACGAGTTCGTGGTGCCGAGGTCAATACCGATGATCTTTCCCATTTTTTCCTAATCTCCAGAAATGCTTGTTTGCTGCACGAAACCCCGCGTTTTTGGGCGGTTTCGCGCGCCAGAATTCAACTCTGTTCCCGAAATGCGTCCGTCCGGTCCGTTTTCAAGACCCGACGAGCGATGCGGATATTAAATTTTTTCAATCGCCGCCGGCTAGCGGATCGCCGCCCGGCGGATCGCCGCCCGCCCGGTCACGGCCGGCCGCCGCTGCAACCTTTGCCCGCGCCGCCGTCACGGCTGCCTGGAACTGCGCGAGGCCATGCCAGCCCGTCGCGCGGCCCAGCCGCTTGCCGCGGTGGAAGAAGAACCACGTCGGCACGCCGTGCAGCCCGAAGCGGCGCCCCAGCCGAGGGTGTTCGTACACGTTGCAATGGAACCACTTCAGATCCAGCGCGCGGATCGCGTCGGGCTGGGCGAGCATCGCCTTCTTCGCGATCTCGCAGTTGAAGCAGTCGACGCCCCAGAAGAACACCACCGCGAGCGCATCGCCCGCGCCGTCGATGGCCGCGTCGAACGTGCCGGCGTCGAGCGCCTGCATGTCGAACGCGTCGAACGCGGCCGGATCGACGCCGGCGGGCACCATCCCGGCAGCCTTACTTCGGCTGGGCGACGGTGACGAGCGCCGGACGCAGCACGCGGTCGGCGATCGTGTAACCCTTTTGCAGCACGGTGACGACGGTGTTCGGCTCCTGGTCGGCCGGCACCATCGAAATCGCCTGGTGCTGGTGCGGATCGAACTTCTCGCCGACCGGGTTGAGCGCGACGACGCGACCCTTCTCGAGCGCGCTCGTCAGCTGGCGCAGCGTCAGCTCGACGCCTTCGCGCACCTTCGCGATGTCGCCGGACGTATCGCTGACGGCCGCTTCCAGGCTGTCCAGCACCGGCAGCAGGTGTTCCGCGAAGCCCTCGATCGCGAACTTGTGCGCCTTCGAGACGTCGTCCTGCGCGCGACGGCGGACGTTCTCGGTCTCGGCCTTCGCCCGCAGGTAGCTCTCCTGCAGCTCGGCGACCTTGGCTTGAGCCTCCGCGAGCGCCGCGTCGGCTGCTTCGGCGGCGGGAGCGGCGCCTTGCGCTGCCTGCTTCTCGCTGCCGATGTCTTCGGCCGATTGGGTAGCCGGGTTCTCTTGCGTGTTTTCCATGTCGCTGAAAGTCGATTAGAGGTTGAAGCCAAATCGGCAACCGCCAGGCCGTATACCCGGCGACGCCGCACATTGTTGGTGCAAATAAGGGTGAAAACTGCGATTTCAAGAGGGTTATTCGCCGGCATTCTCCAATGCCGCGAAACAACCGCGCTGCCCGGCGGTGCGTGGCCCGCATAGTCCGCCAGATCGGGCGAAACCCGCTGTAACAACGCTTACCTGGCAAGTACTAGCTTGGCACAGGCCCGCTGCACTACACTCCACTCAAGCGTCGGAAAAGCGTGTTTACCCCTAGCTGACCGCCGCCTGACATCCACCTGGCGCCGTTTTCACCCTTGATCCCGAGGGGAGTACCGTGAAACTGACCTTTGCGATATCGGTGGTCGCGCTGGTACTTATTGCCGGCACCACCACCATCTGCCTGTCCGGAGCCGTCACCGACCGCACGACCGAATACGGAAGCGCGCGGGCGACATTCGACCAGATGTTCAGCTCCCACCAGAAAATCTGTCGATGATGCGCCGGTCGCGCTTCGTCGGCCGACCGTGCAGCTCGGCCGCCGGCTCGCGATACGTGCGCCGCCGCTCCAGTTCGGCGAGCCGCGCGGCCCGCCCCGCTTCCGTTTCCGCGTAGAGCGTCTGCGCGACGCTCGCAGGCCCGCGCACGTCGCACACGCCCAGCACGGCAATGTGCCAGACGATGCCGTCGATCGCAATCTCGACCTCGTCGCCGACCCGCACGTCCTTGGCCGGCTTGACCGCCGCGCCGCCGATCTTCACGTGCCCCTTGTCGACCGCATCGGTCGCGAGCGAGCGCGTCTTGAAGAAGCGGGCCGCCCACAGCCATTTGTCGATGCGCAGCTTCGCGCCGGGGTCCGTGGAAACCTTGTAATTCATGATCAGTTCACCGTTTCGGGCTGCGCGGCCCTGACCGGCCAGCCCTGCAGATTTTCGGCGACGATCTCGCCGATCGCGCCGATCCACGCAGGCGCGCCGTTCAGGCACGGAATGCGGTGGAACGTCTTGCCGCCGCCGGCAAGAAACTCGTCGCGCACTTCCATGCCGATTTCCTCGATCGTCTCCAGGCAATCGGCTGTAAAACCGGGACAGAACACGTCGGCCCGCCGCACGCCGGCCTCGCCGAACTCGCGCAGCGTCGGCGCGGTGTACGGCTGCAGCCATTCGGCCTTGCCGAAGCGCGACTGGAACGTGACGCGGCATTCGGTCGTCGACAGCCCGAGCGCGGCCATCAGCAACGCGCCCGTCTGCTGGCACTGGTCGTGATACGGGTCGCCGAGGTCGAGCGTGCGCTTCGGCACGCCGTGGAAACTCAGCACGAGCTTGTCGCCGGCCGCGAAGTCGGGCCGGCCGTGCTGCGCCCAGTACTGGCGCACCTGCTCGGCGAGCGCGTGGATATAGGCCGGATGGTCGGCGTAGTGCCGCACCGTGCGTACTTCCGGCTGGTTGCGCATGCGCGCCAGCGCGTCGAACGCGGCATCGAAGGCAGTGGCGGTGGTCGACGCCGAATATTGCGGATACATCGGCATCAGCAGCACGCGCTCGACACCCGCGCGCTTGAACTGCGCGAGGGCGTGCGCAATGTTCGGGCTGCCGTAGCGCATCGCGTAATCGACCATCACGTGATAGCCGTTCGACGTGAGCAGGTGCCGCACGCTGTCGGTCTGGCGCTCGGTGTACACGCGCAGCGGCGAGCCCTCGGGCATCCAGACGGCCGCGTATTTCTTCGCGGACGCGCGGCCGCGCAGCGGCAGGATCAGCGTGCGCAGCAACACCTGCCAGACGGCCTGCGGAATCTCGACGACGCGCGGATCCGACAGGAATTCGGCCAGGTAGCGGCGCACCGCGCGCGGCGTGGGGGCGTCGGGCGTGCCGAGATTGATCAGCAGCACACCGATGCGATGGGCGGCCGCGATGCTCGAAGGCGGCTCAAGATCGAAACGCATGGGCAAGAACGTGCTCGGGGCACGGGACCGGACGGCTCTCAATTATAGCGGGCCGCCCCGTACCGTTCGGCCGACTGTCGGCGCATGCGGCATTGCGACACGATGACGGGGCGGGATCAGGCGGCCGATCGCAGGCTATTGCTGGCTCAGCGTGAGCGACAGCAGGCGCGCGGTGATGTCGACGATCGGTATCACGCGGTTGTACGCCATGCGGGTCGGGCCGATCACGCCGAGCGTGCCGACGATCTGCCCGTTCACCTCGTAAGGTGCGGTGACGACGCTCATTTCCTCGATCGGCACGAGCGTCGATTCGCCGCCGATGAAGATCTGCACGCCCTGGGCGTGGCTCGACACGTCGAGCAGTTGCAGGAGGCCCGTCTTTTGGTCGAACACGTCGAACAGCTTGCGCAGCCGCGCCATGTCGGACGACAGATCCGCCACTTCGAGCAGGTTGCGCTCGCCGGAAATCAGCACGGTGTCCTCGGTGTCGGGCACCTCGGTACTGGCCGTCACGGCCGCGTGCATCAGCGTGGTCATGTCGCCGCGCAGCTGGTCGATCTCGTCGCGCAGGCGGCGGCGCACCTCGTCGAACGACAGCCCGGCGAAATGCGCGTTGATGTAGTTGGACGCCTCGGTCAGCTGCGACGGCGAATAGTCGCGCGGGGTCGCGAGCATCCGGTTCTGCACGTCGCCTTCGGGCGTGACGATGATCAGCAGGATGCGCTTGTCGGACAGGCGCATGAATTCGATCTGCTTGAACACGTGGCTGCGGCGCGGCGTCAGCACCACGCCCGCGAACTGCGACAGGTTCGACAGCACGCTCGCGGCGGCCGCGACCACCCGCTGCTGCGGCTCGCCGGCCTGCAGCGTGTTCTGCACCTGCCGCGCGACGGCTTCGGCGTCGATCGGCGCCTCGACCGTCAGCATCGTGTCGACGAACAGCCGGTAGCCGCGCGGTGTCGGCACGCGGCCGGCCGACGTGTGCGGGCTCGACACGAGGCCGAGCTCCTCCAGGTCGGACATCACGTTGCGGATCGTCGCCGGGCTCAGCTCGAGCCCGGAGTAACGGGACAACGTGCGCGATCCGACTGGCTGACCGTCGGCGATATACCGTTCGATCAGGGTTTTCAGGAGGGTTCGTGCGCGAGGATCTAGCATGGTGGAAAATTTTAGCGCAACCGCGCGACCACGGCGAGTGGCGTCGCCCACCGTTGCGCGGGCCGGCCCGATCCGGCCCCGTCGGCGCACAGCCGGTTCTTTTCGTCAACGAGCTATGGTGTAATGCCGGCATGAAAACCGGTAATCAGTTCAATACTGTCGCGCTCGTCGGCCGGAGCAACACGCCCGTCATCGCCGAGCCGCTCGCCACGCTGGCCGCCAGCCTCGCGAAGCTCGGCTTCGAGGTCGTGTTCGAAGGCGATACCGCGCGCGAGATCGGCATCACCGGCTACCCGGCGCTCACCCCGGCCGAAATCGGGGCGCGCGCGGACGTGGCGGTCGTGCTCGGCGGCGACGGCACGATGCTCGGCATCGGCCGCCAGCTGGCGCCGTACCGGACCCCGCTGATCGGGATCAACCACGGGCGGCTCGGCTTCATCACGGACATCGCGGCCGCCGACATGCACGCGCTCGTCCCCGTGATGCTGGCCGGCAAGTTCGAGCGCGAGGAGCGCGCCCTGCTCGAGGCGCGGATCATGCGCGACGGCGAGCCGATCTACCACGCACTCGCGTTCAACGACGTCGTCGTGAACCGCAGCGGCTTCTCCGGGATGGTCGAGCTGCGCGCGTCGGTCGACGGCCGGTACATGTACAACCAGCGTTCGGACGGCCTGATCGTCGCGACACCGACCGGCTCGACCGCCTACGCGCTGTCGTCGGCCGGCCCGATCCTCCATCCGCAACTGGCCGGCATCGTGCTCGTGCCGATTGCGCCGCACGCGCTGTCGAACCGGCCGATCGTGCTGCCGGACGACTCGAAAATCGCGATCCAGATCGTCGGCGGGCGCGACGTCAACGTGAACTTCGACATGCAGTCGTTCACGTCGCTCGAACTGAACGACACGATCGAGGTGCGCCGCTCGAAGCACACGGTGCCGTTCCTGCACCCGATCGGCTACAGCTACTACGCGACGCTGCGCAAGAAGCTGCACTGGAACGAACACGCCTCGAACGAAGACGACAAGGCGTCCTGACGCCGCTCCGCCCCACATCATGCTCCGCCACCTCTCGATCCGCGACTTCGTCATCGTCGCCGCGCTCGATCTCGAATTCGACAGCGGCTTTTCCGTCTTTTCCGGCGAAACCGGCGCCGGGAAATCGATCCTGATCGACGCCCTCGCCCTCGCGCTCGGCGAACGTTCCGACGCGAGCGTCGTGCGCACCGGCTGCGGCCGCGCCGACATCACGGCCGAATTCACGCCGCACGACCGCGTCGCGCGCTGGCTCGACGAACACGCGTTCGACACCGAGGACACCGTGATGCTGCGCCGCGTGATCGACGCGAACGGCCGCTCGCGTGCGTTCATCAACGGCACCAGCGCGACGCTCGCGCAGCTGCGCGAACTCGGCGAGATGCTCGTCGACATCCACGGCCAGCACGCGCACCAGCTGCTGATGCGGCCCGACGCGCAGCGCGAGCTGTTCGACACGCACGCGGGGCTCGTCGCCGATGCGGCGAACGTCGCGCGCGCATGGCGCGTATGGCGCGACGCGACGCAGGCGATCGACGCCGCGAAGGCGCACGAGCGCGAGCTGCAGCTCGAACGCGAAAAGCTCGCGTGGCAGCTCGCCGAGCTCGACAAGCTCGCGCCGCAGCCCGGCGAATGGGACGAAGTCAGCAACGAGCACAAGCGGCTGTCGCATTCGGCAAACCTGATCGAAGGCGTGCGCGGCGCGCTCAACGCGCTGTCTGAATCCGACGACGCGATGCTCGCGCAGCTCGGCGCGATCGTGTCGAAGCTGCGCAGCCTGGCCGACTACGACACCTCGCTCGGCGATGCGCTCGCGTCGCTCGAACCGGCCGAGATCCAGTTGCAGGAAGCCGTCTATTCGCTGTCGCACTACGCGCAGCGCGTCGATCTCGACCCCGAGCGGCTCGCGCAGGTCGAGACGCGCCTCGATGCGCTGCACTCGACCGCCCGCAAGTTCCGGCTGCCGCCCGACACGCTGCACGAGGAACATGCGGCGCGCCGCGCGCAGCTCGCCGCGCTCGACGCGGCCGCCGATCTCGGCGCGCTCGAGGCGACGCAGGCCAAGGCACGCGAAGCCTATCTCGCCGACGCGAAGCACCTGTCGAAGGCGCGCGCGCAGGCCGCGAAGGTGCTGGGCACGGCCGTCACGGCCGGCATGCAGGAATTGTCGATGGCCGGCGGCAGCTTCGAAGTCGCGCTCGTGCCGCTCGCCGACGGCGGCCCGCACGGGCTCGAGCAGGTCGAGTTCCGCGTCGCCGGGCACCCGGGCGTGCCTCTGCGGCCGCTCGCGAAGGTCGCGTCGGGCGGCGAACTCGCGCGGATCAGCCTCGCGCTCGCGGTCATCGCCAGCGCGGCAAGCCCGACGCCGACACTGATCTTCGACGAAGTCGACACGGGGATCGGCGGCGGCGTCGCCGAAGTGGTCGGCCGCCTGCTGCACCAGCTCGGGCGCGACCGCCAGGTGCTGTGCGTGACGCACCTGCCGCAGGTCGCCGCACGCGGCGACCATCACTTCCAGGTCGCGAAGGGCGCCGACGATCGTGGCGGCACGGTGTCGACGGTCGTCGCGCTCGACCGCGCGAACCGGATCGAGGAAGTCGCGCGGATGCTCGGCGGGCTCGAGATCACGGCCACGACGCGCAAGCACGCGAAGGAAATGCTGGCGGCCTGACGCGGCCGGCAACCCGCGCCGGCCAAACCGGCCGGGCTCACAACACGCTCAGGGCGGTCCGCGGCCGATACCGCGCCCGCCCTGCCGTCGTTCAAACACCCGTTTCAACTGCGCCGAACACGCGCGCCCACAGCGCCGTCACGGCCGCCCGCTCGTCGGCCACCACGGCCGGATCGACGCGCGCCTTCTCCATCCCGTCGAGCCGCAGCTTGTGCTGCAGCTTCCGGTACTTGCGGTACGCGGCGCCGACGCGCTCGGCCTCGTCCTCGCCCATCAGCCCGAAACGCGCGACCTCGCGCAGCAGCGCGATGTTGCCGGTATTGCGGATCAGCTCGGCGTCGCTCGACGCGTGCAGCAGCACCCAGTACTGGACGATGAACTCGATGTCGACCATCCCGCCGCGATCGTGCTTCAGGTCGAACAGCTCGGTCTGGTTCGGATGGCCGGCAAACACCTTGCCGCGCATGTCGACGATCTCCTTCGCGAGCACGCCGCCGTCGCGCGGCGTCGTCAGCACCTGCTGGCGGATCGCCTCGAAGTCCTCGCCGATCTGCGCATCGCCCGCGCTGTAGCGGGCGCGCGTCAGCGCCTGGTGCTCCCACACCCACGCGGTATTCGCGGCATCGCCCTCGCGCAGCTGGTAGCGGCGGAACGCATCGAGATCGGTGACGAGCAGCCCGGCCTCGCCGTTCGGCCGCAGCCGCAGGTCGATGTCGAACAGCGCGCCGGCACCGGTCGCGGTCGTGAGCCACGTGATGAGCCGCCGCGTGAAGGTCGTGTAGACGTCCGCCGAGCGATCGTCGGGGTCGTCGTACAGGAAGATCAGGTCGAGATCCGACGCGTAGCCGAGCTCCTTGCCGCCCAGCTTGCCGTACGCGATCGCCGCGAACTTCGGCACGTCGCGATGGCGCTTCGCCAGCTGCGACCAGACGACTTCGATCGTCACGTCGAGCACCGCGTCGGCCAGCTCGGACAGCCGGTCGCTCACATGCTCGACCGACAGCTGCCCGGCCAGGTCGATCAGCAGGATCCGGAACACCTCCGCGTGCTGCGCGTGCCGCAGTAGGTCCATCTGCTGCTCGGGGCCGTCGGCCGCCGCAAGGCGCGCGCGCAGCGCGTCCTTGAACGCGGGCCAGTCGAACGGGCTCGCGATCGCCTCGTCGTCGAGCAGTTCGTCGAGCAGCTGCGGGTGGCGGATCAGGTAGCCGCCGCCCCAGCGCGTCGCACCGAGCACCGACAGCACGCGGTCGAGCGCGGCCGGATACTCGGTCAGGAGCGCGAGATAGACGCCGCGCCGGCTGACCGTCTCGAGCAGGTCGAACAGGCGCACGATCGTGTCGTCGCGGCGCGCGGCATCGATTTTCGGCGCGGCGTCGAGCGCCCGCTGCGCGACGCTGTCGAAGCGCTGCCGGCTCTTCTCCGGCAGCCCCGTGTAGCGCGACGATTGCCAGATCGCGCGCAGCCGCGCGAGCACGGTGGCCGGATCGGCAAAGCCGAGGCCGTCGAGGCGCGCGACCAGCGCGTCGTCCTCGCCGTCGTCGGCCAGCGCGCCGCTCCAGATCCACGCGGCTGCCGTGTCGTCGCCGGCCGCACAGGGCGCGCCGCTCACCTTGTCGGCGAAAATCTGGCGGAACTGCGCCTCGACGAAGGTCCGGTGGCCGTCCAGCACCGTCATCAGCGCCGCATAGTCGGCAAAGCCGAGCGATGCGGCCAGCGCCGCGCGTTCATCCGGTTCGACCGGCATCGCGTGGGTCTGCGCGTCGTTGCGGTACTGCAGCCGGTGCTCGAGCGTGCGCAGGAAATTGTAAGCATCGGACAGGCGTGCACGCACGTCCTCGCCGATCAGCCCGCGCGCCTGCGCATGACGCAGCACCGCGAGCGTCGGCCGCACGCGGAATTCGGCATCCTGGCCGCCGCGGATCAGCTGGAACACCTGTGCGCTGAACTCGATCTCGCGGATCCCGCCGCGCCCGAGCTTGATGTCGTCGGCCTTGTCGGGCCGCATCGACGCGCGCCGCGCGGCTTCCTGCCGGATCTGCTGGTGCAGCGAACGGATCGCACCGATCACGCCGAAATCGAGATAGCGGCGGTACACGAACGGCTTGACGATCGACTCGAGCTGCGACTCGAGCCGCTGCGCGGCGTCGCTGTCGCCTTCCGACACGAGCCGCCCCTTGATCCACGCGTAGCGCTCCCACTCGCGCCCCTGCACGTAGAAGTATTCCTCGAGCATCCCGAGGCTGCACACGAGCGGCCCCGAATCGCCGTTCGGGCGCAGCCGCATGTCGACGCGGAACACGTAGCCGTCGGCGGTGACCTCGGACAGCACGCCGATCAGGCGCCGGCCGAGCCGCGTGAAATATTCCTGCGTGGACAGCGGCGAACGCGTGCCGCCGGTCGTCTCGCCGTCGTCCTCGTAGACGAAGATCAGGTCGATGTCCGACGACACGTTCAGCTCGCGGCCGCCGAGCTTGCCCATCCCGACCACGCCGAGCACGACGCGCTGGCCGTTGGCGCCGCGCGGCTCGCCGTACATTGCCTCGAGTTCGGCCGACAGCAGCGCGAACGAGCGCTGCACGGCCACTTCGGCGAGATCGGTCATCGCGCCCGTCACCTCGGCGACGTCGGCCAGCCCGCGCAAATCGCGCTCCGCGACCGCGCCGAACGCCTCGGCGCGCAGTTGCCGCAGCGCGCGCTTCAGTTGCTCCTCGGTCGGCGCGGCCGTGCCGGCCGGCGTCGCGAGCAATTCGGTGAGGCGTGCGTCGAGCTGCGCGCGGCCGAGCGGCGCGGCCGCCCACGCGGCCACCTGCTCGGCGAGCGCGGGCCGCGCGGCAGCCGCGCGGGCAAGGTATCGGGAATAGGACGTGCTGATCAGGGCGGAAGCGTCGGTCATCGAGAAGCGGGCCTGGCGGAAAGGCCGGCCGGCGCGGGCCGGCGCGTGCGCGCCCCGCTGCCGACCGGCCTCATGAACTCGGCGCGGCACCGCGGGACGCACGTGCGTCCGTCGCGAAACCGCGCGCCGGAAAGCCCGTGCCGTGCTGCCGCAACGGCCGCCGGCACGAACCCGTGTGATACATTTCAACGTCAGTCTGCAAAACTACCATATCGCCGCCCGTCCGCCGCATGTCCGACCGTCAGGAATCCGCCGTAGCAGCGCCCGAAGCGGGACCTCCGAAGCACGATCATCCGGTCTTGCGTCGCGTGTTCAGGGTGACGCTGGCAGTCGGGATCGGCACCTACTTCGTCGCGTCCGGCGCGTTCCTCGGGCTGCGCTACGTCCTGCTGCCCCGCATCGACGAATTCCGCCCGCGCATCGAGCGCGCGGTGTCCGACAAGCTCCACGCACAGCTTTCGATCGGCAAGCTTTCCCCGAACTGGTCCGGCATGCAGCCGGGCGTCGAACTCACGAACCTGACGATCCGCGGCCGTGACGGCAAGGTCGCGCTGTCGGTCCCGCATGCGACGGCCGCGCTGTCGTGGATGTCGCTGCTGCGGCTGTCGCCGGCGCTGTCGAGCCTGGTCGTCGACCAGCCCGACCTCGTCGTCGCGCGCGCGGCCGACGGCTCGCTGAGCGTCGCGGGCGTCGGCGTGGCGACCACCCACGGCGGCAACGACACGTTCGGCACGTGGCTGCTGAAGCAGGAGGCGATCGTGCTGCGCGGCGGCACGCTGCGCTGGCGCGATGCGCAGCACGACGCACCGGAGCTCGTGCTGTCGGGCATCCGGCTCGCGGTGCTCAACAACGGCCGCGTGCACAAGGCCGCGCTGCAGGCGCCCGCGAACGGCACGCTGCTGCTCGGCCCGCTCGATTTCCGCGCGCGCTTCAGGCACAAGCCGCTCGCGCCGATCGGCAAGCCGTCGAACTGGACCGGCGACGCATACCTGTCGACGGGCCCCGTCGACCTGCAGACGCTCACGCGCTACCTCGACGTGCCGCTGACGATCCACGCAGGCCGGATCGACAACGCGATCTGGGCGACCTTCAGCGACGGCCACCTGCGCTCGGCGGGCGGCGACCTGCAAGGTGCCGACGTCGCGCTGCGGGTACGCCCGACGCAACCGCGGCTCGACGTGCCGACGGTCGGCTTCGGCTGGGACATGGTGCTCGACGCCGGTCACGACTACACGCTGCACCTGACGCGCTTCAACGCGGAGCTCGGCCAGCCGCCGCTGCCGGACGGCACGCCGCTCGCGCGCTCGCTCGCGCTGTCGACGCTGACGGCGCGCTACCGCGTGCCGACCGCGACGCAGGGGCAATTGATCAGCGTCGTCGGCGACCGCGTCGATCTCGGCATCCTCAGCGAGTTCATCCGCGGGCTGCCGCTGCCCGCACGCCTGCGCAACGAGCTGATCAAGATCGACCCGCACGGGATGGTGCAGAACTATCACATCGAGGTCGAGCGCGCGAAACCCGCGCGGGCCGACCTCGCCGACGAGGAACGGCGCACCGGCGCCGCGCCGATCGTCCGCTACCGCTTCCTCGGCGACCTGCAGGGCATCAGCTTCGCGGCCCAGGAGCCGCCGCCCGGGCTCTCGCCGCGCGGCCACCCGCGCGCCGGCTGGCCGGGCATCGAGAATCTGTGGGGCCGCGTCGACGCGAACGAAACGGGCGGCAGCGCGCATTTCGACACGGTCAATGCGGCCGTCACCGTGCCCGGCGAGTTCGACGAGCCGCGCCTGACGTTCGACCGGCTGCGCGGCAACGCCAAGTGGGTCATCACGCCCGCGCCCGGCGAGAAACACGCGCGCGTCGACGTGTCGCTGCCCGACCTGCTCGTGTCGAACCCCGATGCCGAAATCGCGGTGTCGGGCTCGTACACGAACCCCGGCCACGGCCGCGGCACGCTCGACCTGCGCGCCGATTTCGCGCGCGCGTCGGTGGCGCGCATTCCGCGCTACCTGCCGACCGGGATGTCCGAGCACCTGCGCGACTATCTCGGCCACGCGCTGCAGGACGGCAAGGTGACCAAGGGCGCGTCGATCGTCGCGCGCGGCCCGCTCGAGAAATTCCCGTTCGAACACGAGCCCGACGCCGGCGTGTTCCACATCGTCGCGCCGTTCACCGGCGGCCGCTTCGAGCCGACGCCCTACCCGCCGCGCAAGCTCGCGAACGGCACGCCGAGCGTGTGGCCGGCGCTCGACGGGATCGATGGCGTGTTCGAGCTCACGCAGAACAAGCTGCGCTTCGACATCGACCGCGCGCACTACAAGCGCGTCGCGCTGACGAAGGTCGTGGGCCGCATCGACGATCTCGGCAACCCGTCGCACGCGCCGCTGATCATCGACGGCCATGCGCAGGGCCCGCTCGCCGACCTGATCGACTACGCGGACAACAGCTCGCTCGGCACGATGAGCGGCCACATCGGCCAGCGGATCGACGCGCAGGGGCCCGCCTCGCTCGCGCTCAAGATCACGATTCCGCAGCACGTCGCGCATCCGCATACGCACATCGAAGGCGCGCTCGCGTTCGGCGGCAACACGCTGTCGACCAGCGGCGTGCCGCCGTTGTCGGCGCTGCGCGGCAGCGTCCGCTTCACTGAAGCGGGCGCATCGCTGCACGACCTGTCGGGTCGCTTCCTCGGCGGCCCGGTGCGCGCGAACGGCAACTTCCAGTCGCACGGCCCGTACACGGTGGACGTCGACGGCCGGCTCGCGCTCGACGCCGCGCGCGGCCTGAACCTGCACGGCCCGGCGGCCGCGCTGCTCGAACACGTGGTCGGCGACGCGCCGTACAAGGTCGCCGTGCGCGGCGCGCCGGGCCGCCTGCCCGACATCAGCGCGCATTCCGACCTGACCGGCGTCGCGCTGAATTTCCCCGCGCCGTTCGCGAAACCGGCCGGCACGCCGATGCCGTTCAGCTTCACGCTGCAGCCGGCGCCGCAGGCCGACGGCAAGCGCCTCGAGCATGCCGACCTGACGCTCGGCCCGGTGTCGGCCACCTATCTGCTCGACGCGACGCGCGGCCAGCCGCTGCGCGCGGTGCGCGGCGCGATGGGCATCCACCGGATGCCCGACATGCCGCAGGACGGCGTGAGCGCGGCCGTCGACGTCGGCGAGCTGGACGCCGACGCGTGGCTCGCGCTCGCCCGCACGCTGAAACCGGACACACCGCGCGCACCGGAGCCGCCGGCCGCGCCGCGCGTCGATTTCGCGAGCTTCGCGCCGAAGCGCTTCGCGCTCCACTTCGGCACGCTGAAGCTGCTCAAGCGCAACTGGGAAAACGTGATCGTCGGCGCGTCGCACGTCGACGACCTCTGGCAGGCGAACATCGCGTCGAACCAGGTATCGGGCTACCTGTCGTGGGCGCCGGGCGGCGGCCACAACGGCGCGGGCGTGCTGAACGCGCGGCTCGCGAAGCTGGTGGTGCCGCAGAGCGCGCAGCACGACCTCGTCGGCCGCGCGATGAACCTGCCGACGCCGACCGATCGCCCGATGCCGTCGATCGACCTGATCGTCGACCAGGTCGTCGCGCGCGACCACGACATCGGCCGGCTCGTCGTCAACGCGCGCAACATCGACGAAGACGGCACGCCCGTGTGGCAGCTCGACAAGCTGGAACTGTCGAACCCGGCCGCGAAGCTGACGGCGACCGGCAACTGGCGCACGTCGCGCCGCGCGCTCGCCCGCGGCGCCGACGAGAACGACGCGCCGCGCCGCACCGTGTTCGACTTCAAGCTCGACATCGACAACGCGGGCGCACTGCTCGACCGCGTCGGCCTGCCGCGCACGCTCGCGGACGGCCACGGCTCGGTCACGGGCAAGGTCGGCTGGCGCGGCGGCCCGACGGCGCTCGATTTCCCGTCGCTCGGCGGCCAGGTCTCGGTCGATCTCGAACACGGGCAGATCCTGAAGGTCGATCCGGGCGCGGCGAAACTCCTCGGCGTGCTGAGCCTGCAGAGCCTCGCGCGCTTCCTGACGCTGAATTTCCGCGACGTGGTCGGCAAGGGGCTGCCGTTCGACAAGATCACGGGCACCGGCCGGATCTCGAACGGGATCGCGCGCACCGACGACTTCTCGATGATGACGGGGCCCGCGAACGTCACCGTGCGCGGCGCGGTCGATCTCGGCACCGAGACCCAGGACCTGCATGCGCATGTCGCGCCGAAAATCAGCGCGGGCGCGGCCGCGATCGGGGCGGCCGTCATCAATCCGCTGCTCGGCATCGGCGTGCTGGCCGCGAACTACGCGCTGTCGGAAACGCTGTCGCGCGCGTTCGCGCTCGACTACACGATCACCGGCTCGTGGGCGCACCCGCACATCGAGCGGGTGCGGGGCGATCAGGGTAAGATGAATCACGGTCCGGCCGATGCGGCGAACCAGAATCATTGAGCCGCGCATGGCGCCGGGCCGCACCCCATTTATGATGCAACCGATCCCGCGATGACCGACCACACCCGTTCCGCCACGCCCTTCCGGGTCGCCGCGCTGCAGATGGTGAGCACGCCGGACGTCACACGCAATCTCGCCGAAGCGCGCCGCCTGATCGCGGAAGCCGCCGGCGAAGGCGCACAGCTCGTGCTGCTGCCCGAGTATTTCTGCTTCATGGGCCATCGCGACACCGACAAGCTCGCGCTCGCCGAACCGTACCAGGACGGCCCGATCCAGCACTTCCTCGCGGACGCCGCGCGCCGCCACGGCATCTGGGTGATCGGCGGCACGCTGCCGCTGAAGGCGCCCGAGCCCGATCGCGTGCTGAACACGACGCTCGTGTTCGATCCGTCCGGCCACGAGGCTGCGCGCTACGACAAGATCCACCTGTTCAACTTCGAGAAAGGCGACGAATCGTTCGACGAGGCCCGCACGATCCGCGCGGGCGACACGGTCGTCGCGTTCGACGCGCCGTTCGGGCGGGTCGGCCTGTCGGTCTGTTACGATCTTCGCTTTCCGGAGCTGTATCGCCGGATGGGCGACTGCGCGCTGATCGTCGTTCCGTCGGCATTTACGTATACGACGGGCCGCGCGCACTGGGAAACGCTGCTGCGCGCGCGGGCCGTCGAGAACCAGTGTTACGTGCTCGCGGCCGCGCAGGGCGGCAAGCACGAGAACGGCCGGCGCACCTGGGGCCACAGCATGCTGATCGATCCGTGGGGCGAGATCGTCGCGGTCCGCGATGTCGGCGCCAGCGTCGTGCTCGGCGCGATCGACCCGCAACGCATGGCCGACGTGCGCCAGAGCCTGCCCGCGTGGCGGCACCGCGTACTGACCTGAATCCGCCGCGCCGCTTGAAACGCCGCGCGTCCAACCCATCTGCCCAGCAGCACCCGACAACTTTTTGAGAAACCCCGATATCCGCATGAACATCATCGAACCCGGCATCCGCAACCTCGCGCTGGCGAAGGACATCCTGCTCACGCCGTACGGCCTCGACGAAAGCCTGCTCACGCGCACGATCGCCGACATCTTCACGCACCGCATCGACTACGCGGACCTGTACTTCCAGGCGACCCGCAGCGAAGCGTGGAGCCTCGAGGAAGGCATCGTCAAATCGGGCAGCTTCAGCATCGACCAGGGCGTCGGCGTGCGCGCGGTCGCGGGCGACCGCACCGCATTCGCGTACTCGGACGACCTGTCGCCGGAAGCGATCGCGCAAGCCGCCGCGGCCACCAAGGCGATCGCGGCGGCCGGCGGCGGCCGCCAGAAGATCAAGGCCGCGACGTCGCTGAAGGGCATCTCGGGCCGCGACCTGTACCTGCCGTCCGATCCGCTCGCGTCGCTCGACGCGACGGCCAAGGTCAAGCTGCTCGAGCGCATCGAGCAGATGGCGCGCGGGCGCGACCCGCGCATCACGCAGGTGATGGCCGGCCTCGCCGGCGAATACGACGTCGTGCTGGTCGCACGCAGCGACGGCGCGCTCGCAGCCGACATCCGCCCGCTCGTGCGCGTGTCGGTCACGGTGATCGCCGAGCAGAACGGCCGCCGCGAGATCGGCTCCGGCGGCGGCGGCGGCCGCTTCGACTACGGCTACTTCACCGACGACGTGCTGTCGCGCTATGTCGACGACGCCGTGCACGCGGCCCTCGTCAACCTCGACGCCCGCCCCGCCCCGGCCGGCGCGATGACGGTCGTGCTCGGGCCGGGCTGGCCGGGCGTGCTGCTGCACGAAGCGATCGGCCACGGCCTCGAGGGCGATTTCAACCGCAAGGGTTCGTCGGCATTCGCCGGTCGGCTTGGCGAGCGGGTCGCCGCGAAGGGCGTGACCGTCGTCGACGACGGCACGCTGCCGAACCGCCGCGGCTCGCTGAACATCGA
>JAIRVP010000063.1 GCA_031253835.1 Burkholderia sp.
CCGGAGACGGCCGAGAACGTCGCGGTCGACTACAACATCAGCCGCGCCGACCAGGACCTGTTCGCGCTGCGCAGCCAGCAGAAGGCCGCGCGGGCGCAGCAGGACGGCACGCTGGCCGACGAAATCGTCGCGGTCACGATTGCGCAGAAGAAAGGTGACGCCGTCGTCGTCTCACGCGACGAACATCCGCGCGAGACGTCGCTCGAAGCGCTCGCGAAGCTGAAGGGTGTCGTGCGTCCGGACGGCTCGGTGACGGCCGGCAATGCATCGGGCGTCAACGACGGCGCGTGCGCACTGCTGCTCGCCAACGCGCAGGCGGTCGACCAGTATGGCCTGCGCCGCCGCGCGCGCGTCGTCGGCATGGCGACCGCCGGCGTCGAGCCGCGCGTGATGGGCATCGGCCCCGCGCCGGCCACGCAGAAACTGCTGCGCCAGCTCGGCATGACCATCGACCAGTTCGACGTGATCGAGCTGAACGAGGCGTTCGCATCGCAGGGTCTCGCGGTGCTGCGCATGCTGGGCGTCGCCGACGACGACCCGCGCGTGAACCCGAACGGCGGCGCAATCGCGCTGGGCCATCCGCTCGGCGCGTCGGGTGCCCGGCTCGTGACCACGGCGCTCCATCAACTCGAACGTACGGGCGGCCGATTTGCGCTCTGTACGATGTGCATCGGCGTCGGCCAGGGCATCGCCCTCGCGGTCGAACGCGTGTAACCGACGCGCCGCGCGCCTATAACGAAGTCATGAAGGAGACACTGCATGTCCTATCAGGCGATCCAGCTGGATATCGATCAGGCCGCGCGCGTGGCCACGATCACCCTCAACCGCCCCGACAAGCTGAACAGCTTCACGCGGGCGATGCATCGCGAACTGCAGTCGGCGCTCGATGAAGTCGAGGCGGCCGGCGCGCGTGCGCTGATTCTGACGGGTGCGGGGCGCGGCTTCTGCGCGGGCCAGGACCTCGCCGATCTCGACTTCACGCCGGGCGCGTCCACCGACCTCGGCACGCTGATCGACGAGCACTTCAATCCGCTGATTCGCCGCCTGCAGCGTCTGCCGATTCCGGTGATCGCCGCCGTCAACGGCACGGCGGCCGGCGCCGGCGCAAATCTCGCGCTCGCGTGCGACCTCGTGTTCGCCGCCCGCTCAAGCAGTTTCATCCAGGCCTTCGTCAAGATCGGGCTCGTACCGGATTCAGGCGGCACGTGGTTCCTGCCGCAGCGCGTCGGCATGGCGCGCGCGCTGGGGCTCGCGCTGACCGGCGACAAGCTCGGTGCCGAACAGGCCGAGCAATGGGGCTTGATCTGGCGTGCGGTCGACGACGACGCGCTCGTCGCGACGGTCCATCAGGTCGCGACCCAGCTCGCGCAGCAGCCGACGCTCGCGATCGCGTCGATCAAGCAATCGATGCGCGACAGCGTCACGAACACGCTCGACCGGCAGCTCGACCTGGAACGCGACCTTCAGCGCAAGCTCGGCCAGTCGCACGACTATGCGGAAGGCGTGAAGGCATTCATCGAGAAGCGCGCGCCGCGCTTCGAGGGGCGGTGACATGACGAGCACCACCGCCACGCTCGATCCCGATTCGCTGGCCCGCGCCACGGCGCAGGCCATGTACGACGCAGATGCATGCAGCCGCGCGTTCGGCATGGAAATCGCCGAAGTGCGCGCCGGCTATGCCCGCCTGCAGATGCGCGTGCGGCCTGAATTCCTGAACGGGCACCAGACCTGCCACGGCGGGATCATCTTCACGCTCGCCGATTCGACGTTCGCGTTCGCGTGCAACTCGTACAACCTGAACACGGTCGCGGCGGGCTGCTCGATCGAATTCCTGCGCCCGGTGCACGGCGGCGACGTGCTGACGGCCGAGGCGATCGAACAGGCGCGCGCCGGCCGCCACGGCATCTACGACATCCGCGTCACGAACCAGACCGGTGAAACGGTCGCGATGTTTCGCGGCAAATCCGCCCAGATCAAGGGCACGGTCATCCCGGAAGACCGCTGACGTCGACGGCTCGCACATAACAAACACTGGAGACAGGCATGACTACCCCGCTACCGCTCGAGCCGATCGAGACCGCCTCGCGCGACGAGCTGATCGCACTGCAGCTCGAACGCCTCAAGTGGTCGCTCCGGCATGCGTATGACCATTCGCCCGTCTATCGTCGCAAGTTCGACGATGCGGGCGTGCATCCGGACGACCTGAAGACGCTCGCCGACCTGTCGCGCTTCCCGTTCACGACAAAAGGCGACCTGCGCGACAGCTACCCGTTCGGGATGTTCGCGGTGCCGCAGGACCAGATCTCGCGCATCCATGCGTCATCGGGCACGACCGGCAAGCCGACGGTCGTCGGCTATACGGCCCGCGACATCGACACGTGGGCAAATCTCGTCGCACGCTCGATCCGCGCCGCCGGCGCGCGCCGCGGCGACAAGGTGCACGTCAGCTACGGCTACGGCCTGTTCACCGGCGGGCTCGGCGCCCACTACGGCGCCGAACGCGCCGGGCTGACCGTGATCCCGTTCGGCGGCGGCCAGACCGAAAAGCAAGTCCAGCTGATCCAGGATTTCCGTCCCGACATCATCATGGTGACGCCGAGCTACATGCTGTCGATCGCCGACGAAATCGAGCGCCAGGGCCTCGATCCCGTGCAGAGCTCGCTGCGCATCGGCATCTTCGGCGCGGAACCCTGGACCAACGACATGCGCGTCGCGATCGAACAGCGGATGGGTATCGACGCGGTCGACATCTACGGACTGTCCGAAGTGATGGGGCCCGGTGTCGCGTCCGAATGCGTCGAGACCAAGGACGGCCCGACCATCTGGGAGGACCACTTCTATCCGGAAATCATCGACCCGGAGACCGGCGAAGTACTGCCGGACGGCGAACTCGGCGAGCTCGTGTTCACGTCGCTGACGAAGGAAGCGCTGCCGATCATCCGCTATCGCACCCGCGACCTCACGCGCCTGTTGCCCGGCACCGCCCGCACGATGCGCCGGATGGAGAAGATCACCGGCCGCTCGGACGACATGATGATCGTGCGCGGCGTCAACGTGTTCCCGACGCAAATCGAGGAGCAGTTGCTCAAGCAGCGCGCGCTCGCGCCGCACTATCAGATCGTGCTGACGAAGGAAGGCCCGCTCGACGTGCTGACGCTCAACGTCGAGCCCTGCCCCGACACCGCGCCCGATACGGCGGCGATCCACGCGGCAAAGCAGGCGCTCGCGCACGACATCAAGTCGCTGATCGGCGTGACGGCCGTGATCAACGTGCTGCCCGTGAACGGGATCGAGCGCTCGGTCGGCAAGGCGCGCCGCGTCGTCGACAAGCGCAAGGGATAAAGCCGGGCGCTGCCTGTCGGCCATGCGAAGCGGCCATCGCGCCGCGCCAAAAGAAACAGCCCGATCGGCCAGAGCCGATCGGGCTGTTTCGTCTTGGGCACGGCCCGTCAAGTCACGTCACGTCACATCAGGCATTCCGCATGGAACGCCCGCGCCGCTGCACTCGCGCGCCCGACGCGGCCAATGCGCATCACGAATTCGGGAACAGCAGCCACATCCGGCCGACCTGCTTCATCCGGCCGGCCTGATCGCCCGCGTCGTCGCCGAGCCCCCAGAAATAGTCGGCCCGCACGCCGCCCTTGATCGCCGAACCCGTATCCTGCGCGAACACGAGCCGGTTCATCGGCGTATTCGTCAGCGGACGCGTGGTCTGCAGGAACACGGGCGTGCCGAGCGGGATCGCCGACGGATCGACCGCGATCGAACGCTCGGGCGTCAGCGGCACACCGAGCGCGCCGATCGGGCCGTCCGCGCCGCCGTGCGGCGCATCTTCCTTGGTCGGCATGTCGCGGAAGAACACGAACCGCGGATTCGTGTCGAGCAACGCGTCGACGCGGGTCGGGTTCGCCTTCGCCCATGCCTTGATGCCCTGCATCGTCGCCTGGGCGGGCGTCAGCTCGCCGCGATCGAGCAGCCACTTGCCGATCGAACGGTACGGCTGGTTGTTGGTGCCGCCGAAGCCGACCCGCATCACCGAGCCGTCGTCGAGCAGCACGCGCCCCGAGCCCTGCACCTGCAGGAAGAACGCCTCGATCGGATCGTCGACCCACACGAGTTCGTTGCCGTTCAGGATGCCCGCGCGCTCGAGCTGCGAGCGTGCCGGCAGCGCGGCGCCCGCGCGATAGCCGGCCGGCCAGCGATAGAGCGCGTACTGATACGGGCCGCGGCGCACGCGCGAACCGTGCAGCAGCGGCTCGTAATAGCCGGTCACGAGCCCGTCGAGCGTCCCGTCGGTGTTCGCGAGCTGGAACGGCGTGAAGTACGTTTCGAAGAAAGTGCGCGCGCTGCTGACGTCGAGCTCGTCGAGCCGGTCGGCGGCCGCGCAGGCGCGCGCCCAGGCCGGCTGGCGCGCGAGCCGCACGCAGTTCTGCCGCAGCGCGGCCGTCGCGCCGATCAGCGCATCGTCCTGCCAGCCCGGCACCTGCTGCCACGCGACCGGCGTGAGCCGCTTCGCGGCGACCTGCCCCGGCACGATCGCCGCGCCGGTCGGCGGCTTCAGCGACGACGTCCGCGTCGGCGCGCCGCCGCACGCGGCAAGCAGCGCCGCTGCAGCCGCCGCTGCTACCCACCCGGCCAACCGGGGCCCAAACCACATACAATGTCCGTTCTTGATGGAAACCGCCATGTCAGATTTTCTCGACCAATATCCGATGCTCATCTTCGCGCTCGAAGCCTTCGTAGCGCTTGCCCTGCTGATCTTCATCGTCGTGTGGACGTCATCGGGCAGAAAGAAGCACGCCCGCAGCAACAACGACCGCCAGCCGCGCTGACGCGCTTCGCACGCTCAATGCAGCGTGCGCGGCATGTGCAGTGCGAACTCGTCGACCGGCGCCTCGAAACGCTCGCCGTCTTCCGCCACGCAGAAGTACGCGCCCCGCATCGTGCCCACCGGCGTCGCGATCACGGCCCAGCTCGTGTATTCGAAGTGCTCGCCCGGCTGCAGCAGCGGCTGGTGCCCGACGACGCCGAGCCCCTTCACTTCCTGCACGTGGTTCTCGCTGTCCGTGATGATCCAGTGACGCGCGATCAGCTGCGCCGCGACCTGTCCCGTGTTGCGGATCGTCAGCGTGTACGCGAATGCGTATTGACGGCGATCGGGGTCGGATTGTTCCGGCAAGTAGCTGGTTTTCACCGAAACGGTGAACTGATACTGACTCATGATGTTTCCGGTGGAAGGTGACTGTCCGTGCCGGCATGGGCAACGGGGCCGCGGGCGCGCCGCATTGGTTCGGCATTCTATGCGCAATCGGGCCTCGGCCGCACGGCCTGCCGCCGCGCACCGGGTCGCCGGACGGTAGAATGACGGTTTTGCGCCGCAACGTCCCCGCTCCCCTGCCATGACCCAATTCCGCATCGCTCCCAGCATCCTGTCGGCCGATTTCGCACGGCTCGGCGAAGAAGTCCGCAACGTCGTCGCCGCCGGCGCCGACTGGATCCACTTCGACGTGATGGACAACCATTATGTGCCGAACCTGACGATCGGCCCGCTCGTCTGCGAAGCGATCCGCCCGCACGTGCAGGTGCCGATCGACGTGCACCTGATGGTGCGCCCGGTCGACCGGATCGTGCCCGATTTCGCGAAGGCCGGTGCGAACCTGATCAGCTTCCACCCGGAAGGCTCCGATCACATCGACCGCACGCTGTCGCTGATCCGCGACCACGGCTGCAAGGCCGGCCTCGTGTTCAACCCGGCCACGCCGCTGAACTACCTCGACCACGTGATGGACCGCCTCGACTTCGTGCTGCTGATGTCGGTCAACCCGGGCTTCGGCGGCCAGTCGTTCATTCCGGAAACGCTGAACAAGCTGCGCGAAGCACGCGCCCGCATCGACGCATACACCGAGCGCACGGGCCGCGAGATCCTGCTCGAGGTCGACGGCGGCGTGAAGACCGACAACATCGCGGAAATCGCGGCGGCCGGTGCCGACACGTTCGTCGCGGGTTCGGCGATCTTCGGCAAGCCCGACTACCGCAAGGTGATCGACGAGATGCGCGCGGCGCTCGCCACCGTCGAGCGGAGCTGACGCCGTGGCCGATTCGTCGCTTGCCGGCCATGCGCCGGCCGGGGCCGCCACCGACGCCGCCCCGATCCGCCTCACCGCGCCGCGCATCGAAGCCGCACTGATCGACCTCGACGGCACGATGGTCGATACGGCCGACGATTTCACGGCCGGCCTGAACGGGATGCTCGCGCAGCTCGGCGCGCCGGCCACGTCGCGCGACGAGGTGATCGGCTACGTCGGCAAGGGCTCCGAGCACCTGATCCAGAGCGTGCTGAAGCCGCGCTTCCCGGCCGACGAAGCGCACGCGCGCTTCGACGACGCGCTGGCGATCTACCAGACCGAATACGCGAAGATCAACGGCCGCCATACGCGCCTCTATCCGGAGGTGGCCGCCGGCCTCGACGCGCTGCGCGCGGCCGGCATCCGGCTCGCGTGCGTGACGAACAAGCCGCACCGCTTCGCGGTCGAGCTGCTCGAGCAATACGGGCTGGCCGATTGCTTCGGCATCGTGCTGGGCGGCGACAGCGTCGCGCGCAAGAAACCCGATCCGCTGCCGATGCTGACGGCCTGCGATGCGCTCGGCGTCGCACCGGACGCGGCGGTCGCGATCGGCGACTCGGAAAACGATGCGCTGGCGGGCCGCGCGGCCGGGATGGCGACGCTGACGGTGCCTTACGGCTACAACCACGGCAAAGCTATACAAACGATAAATTCGGATGGTATAGTCGATTCGTTGCTGGTCGCAGCTCGCGCAATTTCCGCGCACAACGCCGGCCGGCCAACCCTCTGATTATTTCTTCCATCTGCATGTTTCTGAATAAAAAACGGAGTCTGAGCAGCATCGACCGGGGAGCCTGGCCCTGGCGTCGCTGGTCGCGCTAACCTCTTCGATGAGGTACGCTGAAGCACGTCTTCAGCGCCGTTTTTTATCTCGCTGCGCATCCGCGCGCCGATCGTCGCACTACCTTGAGTTCCACCGCGTCCGAACGCTTGCGTTCAGGATCGGCCGCAGGCTCGCGACGTTCACGCCCGGAGTGCCGGCCGGCAACAGGCACTTCTCGATCGACCGCCCTTTCGCCGACGGCAACGCGCGCAGCGTCAAGTGATCCCTGGCGCACGCGCCGCTCGTCCCGAACAGGACCGGAACATGACCGAACTCGAATTCCAATCGCTCGCGAACGAAGGCTACAACCGCATCCCGCTGATCGCGGAAGCCCTCGCCGATCTCGAAACGCCGCTGTCCCTCTACCTGAAGCTGGCCCAGCCCGAACGCGCGGGCGCCAACTCGTTCCTGCTCGAATCGGTGGTCGGCGGCGAACGCTTCGGCCGCTACTCGTTCATCGGCCTGCCGGCCCGCACGCTCGTACGCACCCGCAACGGCGTGTCGGAAGTCGTGCGCGACGGCCAGGTCGTCGAGACGCACGACGGCGACCCGTTCCAGTTCATCGAATCGTTCCAGGCGCGCTTCAAGGTTGCGCAGCGCCCGGGCCTGCCGCGCTTCTGCGGCGGTCTCGCCGGCTACTTCGGCTACGACGCGGTGCGCTATATCGAGAAGAAGCTCGCGAACACCGCGCCGCGCGACGATCTCGGCCTGCCCGACATCCAGTTGTTGCTGACCGAGGAAGTCGCGGTCATCGACAACCTCGCCGGCAAGCTCTACCTGATCATCTACGCGGACCCGGGCCAGCCCGAAGCCTACGCGAAGGCGAAACAGCGCCTGCGCGAGCTGAAGCAGCGCCTGCGCACGACCGTGCAGCCGCCCGTCACGTCGGCGAGCGTGCGCACCGAGACGTTCCGCGAGTTCAAGAAGGACGACTACCTCGCCGCCGTGCGCCAGGCGAAGGAATACATCGCGGCCGGTGAGCTGATGCAGATCCAGGTCGGCCAGCGGCTGACGAAGCCGTACCGCGACAATCCGCTGTCGCTGTACCGCGCACTGCGTTCGCTGAACCCGTCGCCGTACATGTATTACTACAACTTCGGCGATTTCCACGTGGTCGGCGCGTCGCCGGAAATCCTCGTGCGCCAGGAAAAACGCGGCGAAGACCAGATCGTCACGATCCGCCCGCTCGCCGGCACGCGCCCGCGCGGCAACACGCCCGAGCGCGATGCGGAACTCGCGACCGAGTTGCTCAACGATCCGAAGGAAATCGCCGAGCACGTGATGCTGATCGACCTCGCGCGCAACGACGTCGGCCGCATCGCGGAAATCGGCTCGGTGCAGGTGACCGACAAGATGGTCATCGAGAAGTACTCTCACGTGCAGCACATCGTCAGCTCGGTCGAAGGCAAGCTGAAGCCCGGCATGACGAACTACGACGTGCTGCGCGCGACGTTCCCGGCCGGCACGCTGTCCGGCGCGCCGAAGGTGCGCGCGATGGAACTGATCGACGAGCTCGAGCCGGTCAAGCGCGGGCTGTACGGCGGTGCGGTCGGCTACCTGTCGTTCTCGGGCGAGATGGATCTCGCGATCGCGATCCGCACGGGGCTGATCCACAACGGCAACCTGTATGTGCAAGCGGCGGCCGGCGTCGTCGCGGATTCGGTGCCCGAATCCGAATGGCAAGAGACCGAGAACAAGGCGCGCGCGGTGCTGCGTGCGGCCGAACAGGTCCAGGACGGCCTCGATAGCGACTTCTGACCGGAGACTGACCATGCTGCTCATGATCGACAACTACGATTCGTTTACCTACAACCTGGTCCAGTACTTCGGCGAACTCGGCGAAGACGTACGCACCTACCGCAACGACGAAATCACGCTCGACGAGATCGCGCGCCTGAATCCCGACGCGATCTGCCTGTCGCCGGGCCCGAGCAATCCGCAACACGCGGGCATCACGCTCGACGTGCTGCGCGAATTTTCGGGCAAGAAGCCGATCCTCGGCGTCTGCCTCGGCCATCAGGCGATCGGCGAAGCGTTCGGCGGCCGCGTCGTGCGCGCGACGACCATCATGCACGGCAAGGTGAGCCGGATCGAAACCGACTGCCTCGGCGTGTTCGCCGACCTGCCGAAGCATTTCGACGTCACGCGCTACCACTCGCTCGCGATCGAGCGTGAATCGCTGCCCGACTGCCTCGAGGTGTCCGCGTGGACCGACGACGGCGAAATCATGGGCGTGCGCCACAAGACGCTGCCGATCGAGGGCGTGCAGTTCCACCCGGAATCGATCCTGTCCGAGCATGGCCATGCGCTGCTCGAGAATTTCCTGAAACTGGCCCGCGCCGCGGCCGCGCAAGCCGCCTGACGGGAGCCTCACGATGACGATTACCCCGCAGGAAGCGCTGCAGCGCACGATCGAACACCGCGAGATCTTCCACGACGAAATGCTGCACCTGATGCGGCTCATCATGCGCGGCGACCTGTCGCCCGTGATGGCGGCCTCGATCATCACCGGGCTGCGCGTGAAGAAGGAGACGATCGGCGAGATCGCCGCCGCCGCGACCGTGATGCGCGAATTCGCGAACCACGTCGAGGTGCAGGACAACTCGAACTTCGTCGACATCGTCGGCACCGGCGGCGACGGCTCGCACACGTTCAACATCTCGACCGCGTCGATGTTCGTCACGGCCGCGGCCGGCGCGAAGGTCGCGAAGCACGGCAACCGCGGCGTGTCGAGCAAGTCCGGCAGCGCCGACGTGCTCGAGGCGCTCGGCGTGAACATCGACCTGCAGTCGGAGCAGGTTGCCGCGTCGATCGCCGAGACGGGCATGGGCTTCATGTTCGCGCCGAACCATCACCCGGCGATGAAGAACATCGCGGCCGTGCGCCGCGAACTCGGCGTGCGCACGATCTTCAACATCCTCGGCCCGCTGACCAATCCGGCCGGCGCACCGAACCAGCTGATGGGCGTGTTCCACCCCGACCTCGTCGGCATCCAGGTGCGCGTGATGCAGCGTCTCGGCGCGCAACACGTGCTCGTCGTGTACGGCAAGGACGGGATGGACGAGGTATCGCTCGGCGCCGCGACGCTCGTCGGCGAATTGCGCGACGGCAAGGTGCACGAATACGAGATCCATCCGGAGGACTTCGGCCTGCAGATGGTGTCGAACCGCACGCTGAAGGTCGAAAATGCCGACGAGTCGCGCACGATGCTGCTCGGCGCGCTGGACAACCAGCCGGGCGTCGCGCGCGAGATCGTCACGCTGAACGCGGGCACCGCACTCTATGCGGCGAACGTCGCCGAGTCGATCGCGGACGGCATCCAGCTCGCCCGCGAAGCGATCGCGAGCGGCAAGGCGCGCGCGAAGGTCGACGAACTCGTGCGCTTCACGCAGCAGTTCAAGCGCTGACTCCCCTTACGAATCAAGCAGGAATCCCCATGAGCGACATTCTCGACCGAATCATCGCCGTCAAGCGCGAAGAAGTCGCGGCGGCCATGCGCAGCACGCCGCTCGAGGCACTGAAGCTGGACGCCTCCGCGCGCGACCTGCGCGACTTCGTCGGCGCGCTGCGTGCGAAGCACGCGGCCGGCGACGCCGCCGTGATCGCCGAAATCAAGAAGGCCAGCCCGTCGAAAGGTGTGCTGCGCGAGCATTTCGTGCCGGCCGACATCGCCCGCTCGTACGCGGCGCACGGCGCCGCGTGCCTGTCGGTACTGACCGACGAGCAATTCTTCCAGGGCGGCGTCCGCTATCTCGAAGAAGCGCGCGCGGCCTGCACGCTGCCCGTGCTGCGCAAGGACTTCATCGTCGACGCGTACCAGATCGTCGAAGCCCGCGCGATGGGCGCCGACGCGATCCTGCTGATCGCCGCCGCGCTCGACACGCCGCTGATGCAGGACCTCGAAGCGTATGCACACTCGCTCGGCCTCGCGGTGCTCGTCGAAGTGCACGACCGCAACGAGATGGAACAGGCGCTGACGCTCAAGACGCCGCTGCTCGGCATCAACAACCGCAACCTGCGCACGTTCGAGACGTCGATCCAGACGACGCTCGACATGCTCGACATGATTCCGGCGGACCGCATCGTCGTGACCGAATCGGGCATCCTGTCGCGTACCGACGTCGATACGATGCGCGCGGCGAACGTGAACACGTTCCTCGTCGGCGAAGCGTTCATGCGCGCCGAGCAGCCGGGCGAGGAACTCGCACGGATGTTCTTCTGATGGCGATCGAAAAGGAAATCAAGCTCGCGCTGCCGGCCGGCCAGGCCGACGCCGCGCGACGCTTCTTCGAGACGCTGACCGGCGAACCCGGTCACGACATCACGCTCGCGAACGTCTACTACGACACGCCCGATCTCGCGCTGGCGCGCTCGAAGAGCGCGGTGCGCGTGCGTCGCGCGCCGCACGGCTGGCTGCAGACGTTCAAGACGGTCGGCAGCGCGGAAGGCGGCCTGCATCGCCGCCACGAATGGGAACTGCCGGTCGCCGGCGACGCGCTCGAGATCGACGCGCTCGTCGCGGCCTGTGACGTGCCGGAAGCCGCTGCCGCGCTGAATGGCGCGGCCGGCGCGCTGTACGCGCTGTTCCGAACGGATTTTTCGCGTACGCTGTGGCGCATCGCAATCGGCGGCGCAACCGTCGAAGCCGCGGTGGACCTCGGCGAGATCGTCGTCCAGGCGGAAAACGAAACGCGCCGCGAACCGATCAGCGAAATCGAACTCGAACTGATCGACGGCCCGGAAGCGGCGCTCTCGACGCTCGCCGCCGAACTGCAGCAGGCGCTGCCGGGCCTCGCTCCCGAAAACATCAGCAAGGCGCAGCGCGGCTACCGGCTGCGCGCGCAATAAACACGCATCACGCATGGCAACCCGCAAGACTTCCCGCGCGCCGCAACAGGCGTCGCTGTTCGATGATCCCGTGCCGGAAACGGCACCGGCCGATATTCCGTCCGCGGCGCCCGAAGCGCCCGCGGCAGGACGCAAACCCGCGAAGAAAGCCGCTGAACCGGCGGCACCGGCTGCCGCAGCACCGCCGCGACCCGCTGCCCCCGACGTTCCGCACCTCGCCGCGCAATTCGACGCGCTGCCGGCCGTCTGGCGCGACGTGCTGAAGCCGTTTACCGACAGCGACGCGTACGCGCCGCTGTGCCGTTTCGTCGACGACGAGCGCGCGGCCGGCAAGACGGTCTACCCGACCGACGTGTTCCGCGCGCTGCGCCTGACGAGCCCGGACGACGTGAAGATCGTGATCCTCGGCCAGGATCCGTACCACGGCGACGATCGCGGCACGCCGCAGGCGCACGGCCTCGCGTTCTCGGTGCCGCCGGCCGTCCGCACGCCGCCGTCGCTGCGCAACATCTTCAAGGAAATCGCCGCGAACTTCGGTCACGACACGCCGCGCCACGGCTGTCTCGACACGTGGGCGCGCCAGGGCGTGCTGCTGCTCAACACCGTGCTGACGGTCGAGCGCGGCGCGGCCGCGAGCCACGCGAAGCGCGGCTGGGAGCAATGCACGGATACGCTGATCCGCGAACTCGCCGGCCGTCATCGCGGCCTCGTGTTCATGCTGTGGGGCGCACACGCGCAGGCGAAGCGCGCGCTGTTCGACGCGAACGCGCATTGCGTGCTCGAGGCGCCGCACCCGTCGCCGCTGTCCGCGCACCGCGGCTTCCTCGGCTGCCGCCATTTCGCGCTCGCGAACGACTATCTGGTCGACGCGGGCCGCGAACCGATCGACTGGCGCCTGCCGGACGTGGCCGAAACGCTCGCGTAACGCGCCGCGCCGGTTCCTTCGAGCCGGCAGCCGGCCGGCATGCAAAAAACGCCGCGCCCCTTGCGGGGACGCGGCGTTTTTTTATCAGGCGATGCAGCGGGTGCGTCGCACCCGCATCGTCCTTACGCGGCGGCGATCGCTTCGCGTGCGCTGGCCAGCGCGGCGCTTTGCGCATCCGGGCCGAGGTTCAGGCCTTCCGCGAAGATGAAGCTCACGTCGGTCATGCCGACGAAGCCGAGGAACGTGCGCAGGTACGGCGTCTGGCTGTCGTTCGGCGTACCGGCGTACTTGCCGCCGCGGGCCGTCACGACGTGAACCTTCTTGCCCTTGATCAGGCCTTCCGGACCGTTCTCGGTGTAGCGGAACGTGACGCCGGCACGGGCGATCCAGTCGAAATACGTCTTCAGTTGCGACGAGATGCCGAAGTTGTACATCGGTGCGCCGATCACGATGATGTCGGCGGCTTGCAGCTCGGCGATCAGTGCGTCGCTCTTCGCGACGATCGCATTCTGCTCCGCGGTGCGGTTGTCGGCCGGCGTGAAGAACGCGCCGAGCACCGATTCGTCGAGGTGCGGCAGCGCATCGGCCAGCAGGTCACGAACCACGACCTTCGCGCCGGGATTCGATTGTTGCAGCTTTGCCGTCAGTTCGTTAGCCAGCAGCGTGGATTGCGCACCTTGCGAACGTGCAGCGGAATTGATTTGCAGAATGGTCGTCATGTCAGGCTCCAGTAGGGTTGCGCTTCGGTAGCGCGAGTGACCCCATTGTGCGTGGCCGCATGACCGCGAAAAAGCGGGTTCAGGGCGACGGATTGTTGCAGCAGCAGAACAATGTTCGATCGCGCCCCGATACCCGCTTCCTGACGTTCACCCCTTCAGCCAGGCTTCCCGGGCCTTCGAGACCGCCGCCGGCTTCGCGGCCGCCGTCAACCGGTAGCGCGTGACTTCCGGGCCGTCGAGCTTCAGTTTCGCGGTGCGCAGCTCGTCGCGGCGGAACGCGTGAATTTCGACCTTGTCGCCCGGCCGGTAGCGCGCGAGCAGCGCATCGAGGTTCGTGCCCGTCACGCGCAGCCCGTCGAGCGCGATCAGCGTGTCGCCGGCCGACAGCCCCGCGCGATGCGCGGCGCCGCCTTCGTAGACCGCCGCGAACGTGCAGTCCGCGCCGCCGCGCTGACGCGCACCGATCGTCGGCTTTGCGGCCGCGCCGTTCGCGACATCGGGCGCGAGCGTCACGCCGAACGGCGCGAGCAGCTCGGCGAGCGGCAGGTCGCGCGTGCCATGCACGGCATCGGTGAACAGGCGGCCGAGCGCGACGCCCGTCGCTTCCTCGATCAGCGCGTCGACTTCGTTTTCCTCGACGCCCGCCTGCTTGCCGCGGTAGAAATCGCGACCGTAGCGTTGCCACAGCAGACGCATCACGTCGTCGAGCGACTTCCGGTTGCGCGTCTGCGCGCGGATCGCGAGATCGAACGCGAGCGCGACGAGCGAACCCTTCGTGTAATAGCTGACGATCGCGTTGGTCGCGTTCTCGTCCTGGCGGTAGTACTTGATCCACGCGTCGAACGAGCTTTCCGCGACGCTCTGCTTGAGCCGGCCCGTGCCGCGCAGCACGCCGCCGACCGTGCGGCCCAGCGCCGCGAAATATTCGTCCTGCGACATCAGCCCGCTGCGCACCAGCATCAGGTCGTCGTAATACGACGTGAAGCCCTCGAACAGCCACAGCAGCGACGTGTAGTTCTCGCGCGTCAGGTCGTACGGCACGAACGCCGCCGGCTTGATGCGCTTCACGTTCCACGTGTGGAAATACTCGTGGCTGCAGAGACCGAGATAGGTGCGATAGCCTTCCGTCGTCTCCGGCCGCCCCTTCACCGGCAGATCGGTGCGGTTGCAGATCAGCGCGGTCGACGCGCGATGCTCGAGGCCGCCGTAGCCATCGCTGACCGCGAGCGTCATGAACACGTAGCGGTCCATCGGCGCCTTCTTCGACTTCGGCTCGAACAGCGCGATCTGCGCTTCGCATACGCGCTTCAGGTCGGTACGCAGCCGCTCCATGTCGAGCTGCGTCACGCGCCCGGCGATCACGATGTCGTGCGGCACGCCGTGCGCGTCGAACGTCGCGAGCGCGAATTCGCCGATCGTCACCGGATGGTCGGACAGCTCGTCGTAGTTCGCTGCGCGGTACGCACCGAAACCATAGCGCTTCGTGCCGCGCGCTTCGGGCAGCGCGGTGCCGACGCGCCACGTGCGGAACGCCGCGCCGGCCGGCTTCGCGATGTCGACTTCGCACGGCGCATCCTCGCGGCCGGCGACGCTCAGGAACACGGCCGTCGCGTTGAAGAAGCCGCCCGATTCGTCGAGATACGCGGAGCGCACCGACAGGTCCCATGCATACACGTCGTAGCGCAGCGTCAGCGCGCCGGTGACGGGCGCAGCCTGCCACGTGTGCTTGTCGGTCTTCGCGATGCGCACCTTGCGGCCCGCATCGTTGAACGCACCGAGCGTCACGACGTTGCGTGCGAACTCGCGCACGAGGTAGCTGCCCGGAATCCACACCGGCAGCGAGAAGCGCTGGCCTTCGGGATCGGGATCGGCGACCGTCACCGACACTTCGAACAGGTGCGCGGCAAGATCTTTCGGGACAATCGAATAGCGGATCGGCTGGGTCATCGTGGCAATCGGTCGGTCGAATACGGCGGCGAAAACGAAGAGAGGCGCCGGCAGATCATGCGGGCGCCCCTCGCTGGCCGGGCCATGCGGCCCGGCGTGTCGGTCGGTTACTTGCTCGAGGCGAGCGCCTGGTTGAGCTGGTCGGCCGAGACTGCGCCCGGCAGGCGGCGGCCGTCCGGCAGGAAGATCGTCGGCGTGCCCGTGACGTTCATCCCGCGGCCGAGCGCGAGGTTCTTGTCGAGCGCGGTGGTATCGCAGGTGCCGGCGCCGGACGGCGCACGGTGGTCGAGCATCCAGCCTTCCCAGGTCTTCGCACGGTCGGTCGCGCACCAGATCGCCTTCGACTTCACGGTCGAATCCGGCGACAGGACCGGGTACAGGAACGTGTAGACGGTGACGTTGTCGACCGACTGCAGCGTCGTCTCGAGCTTCTTGCAGTACGGGCAGTTCGGATCGGAGAACACCGCGATCTTGCGTGCGCCGTTGCCCTTGACGACCTTGATCGCATTCGCGAACGGCAGGCTCGCGAAGTCGATCTTGTTGATTTCGGACAGGCGTGCGTCGGTCAGGTTCTTGTGCGACTTGGTGTCGACGAGATCGCCGAGCAGCACGTAATCGCCTGCCGCGTCGCTATAGATGATCTGCGTGCCGAGGTTCACTTCATAAAGGCCCGCGACCGGCGATTTCGACACGCTCTTGATCGGTGCGTCGTTGCCGAGCCGGGCTTGCAGCGTGGCTTTCAGCTTGTCGGTGGTCTGGTCGGCCTGCGCGGTGCAGCCGAGCGTCGCCATCGTGACGGCCAGCGCCAGCGACGCGATGCGGATCGTTTTTTTCATCGAAATCTTCCTTCAGCTCAATCGGTGTGCACGGCACAGTGTACGCCGTAACGGAACGGAGTCCGACCGGCGAAACAGCCGAAGGTTCGCTCAGCCGAGCGCGGCCGACACGAGCCAGCGCTTCACGAGCGGCTGCGCGCCGACGAAGGCCATGCCCGCATTGCGTACCGCTTTCGCGAGCGAGCCCGGCACCGCGAACAGCCGCTGCAGGCCGTCGGTCGCGACCATCAGCCCGCGGATGTCCTCGCGGCGCGAGCGCTCGTAGCGGCGCAGCAGCACGGTATCGCCGAGGTTGCGGAAGCTTTCCTTGCCGGCGATCGCGTCGGCGAGCGCCGCGACGTCGCGCAGCCCGAGGTTCATCCCCTGTCCCGCGAGCGGGTGGATCAGGTGCGCGGCATCGCCGACCAGCGCGACGCGCGGTGCGATCAGCTTGTCGACCGTTTGCAGCGCCAGCGGGAAGCCGGCGGCCGGCGTCACGCATTCGAGCGTGCCGACCTGGCCGTGCGACACACGCTCGACCTCGGCCGCGAGCTGCGCCGGATCGAGCGCGAGCAATTCATCGGCATGCGCGGTGTGCGCGGACCACACGAGCGACACGTGGCCGTCCGGCAGCGGCAGCAGCGCGACGATCTCGCCTTCGTGGAACCACTGGTAGGCCGTCTCGCGGTGCGGCAGCGACGCCTTGAAGTTCGCGACGACGCCCGTCTGCCGGTAATCGCGCCGTTCGACCTTGGCCCCCATTTGGGACCGTACCCACGAATGCGCGCCGTCGGCACCGACGATCAGGTCGGCTTCGAGCACCTGCCCCGACGACAAAGTAAGCACGGCCGCGTCGTCGCGTACGTCGAAGCCCTGCGCGCGCGCATCGAACCACGTGAGGTTCGGCTGGAACCGCAGCGCGGCGTCGAGCGACGTCTCGACCAGCGACGATTCGGCGATCCACGCGAGCTGCGGCACGGAGGCCTGGTATGCGGAGAAATGCAGTTCCGCGTGCGCATCGCCGTACACGCGCATGTCGTAGACCGGCGCGAGCCGGCCGTGGTCGAGCGCCTGCCAGACCCGCAGCCGCTCGAGCAGCGCCTGCGAACTGGAGGACAGCGCGTAGACGCGCGTGTCGAACGCGAGATCGGCGGGGCGCGGCGTGGCCGGCTGGGCGAGCAAGGCAGTCTTGTAGCCGGACTGGGTCAGCGCGAGCGCGGCCGTCTTGCCGACGAGCCCGCCGCCGACCACGGCGACGTCGAAGGTGTGGTGGGCAGTCATGGCGGGCATTATAGCCGCGGGGCCAAACCCTTACGCGGCCGGACTTTGCGGGAAATCAGCAGAATCGCAGGCGGCCGATGCGGCGCGGCGGCCCGCCGCATCGGCCGTTCGGCGCAACCCCGGAATCCGGGGCGTCGGCACGGTACAATAGCGTTTTTTACCGTCGGCCCGCCGCGCTCCACGCGCCGGCCGCCCTTTTTTCCCGCGCCGCCGTGCCCTGTCCGGCCGCGCCGCCTTACCCGTCCGAAGGATTCCATGAGTCTCAAATGCGGCATCGTCGGCTTGCCCAACGTCGGCAAGTCCACCCTGTTCAATGCGCTGACCAAGGCCGGCATCGCCGCCGAGAACTACCCGTTCTGCACGATCGAGCCGAACGTCGGCGTCGTCGAAGTGCCCGATACGCGCCTGAAGGCACTCGCCGAGATCATCACGCCGGAGCGCATCGTGCCGGCCGTCGTCGAATTCGTCGACATCGCGGGCCTCGTCGCGGGCGCGAGCAAGGGTGAAGGCCTCGGCAACCAGTTCCTCGCGAACATCCGCGAAACGGACGCGATCACGCACGTCGTGCGCTGCTTCGAGGACGAGAACGTCATTCACGTCGCCGGCAGGGTCAGCCCGATCGACGACATCGAAGTGATCAACACCGAACTCGCGCTGGCCGACCTCGGCACCGTCGAGAAGTCGCTCACGCGCTATTCGAAGGCGGCCAAGTCGGGCAACGACAAGGAAGCGGCGAAGCTCGTCGCGGTGCTCGAGAAAGTGCGCGCGCAGCTCGACCAGGGCAAGGCCGTGCGCGGCCTCGCGCTGTCGGACGACGAACAGGTGCTGCTCAAGCCGTTCTGCCTGATCACCGCGAAGCCCACGATGTACGTCGCCAACGTGAAGGACGACGGCTTCGAGAACAACCCGCACCTCGATGCGGTGCGCAAGTACGCGGAAAGCGAAAATGCGCCGGTGGTTGCCGTGTGCGCGGCGATCGAAGCCGAAATCGCCGACCTCGACGATGCGGACCAGGAAGCGTTCCTCGCCGACATGGGCATGGAAGAGCCGGGCCTCGACCGCGTGATCCGCGCAGGCTTCAAGCTGCTCGGCCTGCAGACTTACTTCACCGCGGGCGTGAAGGAAGTGCGCGCGTGGACGATCCATATCGGCGACACGGCACCGCAGGCGGCCGGCGTGATCCACACCGACTTCGAGCGCGGCTTCATCCGTGCGCAGACGATCGCGTTCGACGACTTCGTCACGTACAAGGGCGAGCAAGGCGCGAAGGAAGCCGGCAAGATGCGCGCGGAAGGGAAGGAATATGTCGTGCACGACGGCGACGTGATGAACTTCCTGTTCAACGTCTGATCTGCATCGGCACGATGCCGTGCAAGATGCACGGTATCGCGCAACGCGTGCTCCGGCACGAAAGACAAATGGCCCGACCGGCAAACGCCGATCGGGCCATTTTTCATGACCGGGGCTCCCCGCCCCGCCGTCACATTACTGCATCACGTCGCCGACACCCGCCGCCCCGCGTTCGCCTGCGCATCGCGGCCGCGCTTGTTCAGCCACGACGCGAGCAGCACGATCAACGCCAGCACGGCCGTCGCACCGACTTCCATCCGGTGATCCTCGCTGACGAACATCACGGTCAGCGTGCCGCAGATGAACAGGATCACCGCCCACGTGAGCCACGGGAACAGCCACATCCGCAGCGTCAGGTCGGCGCCGGTCGTTTCGAGCGTCTTGCGCATCCGCAGTTGCGAGATCGCGATCACCAGATACACGAGCAGCGCGATCGCGCCCGACGTCGCGAGCAGGAAGCCGAACACCTGTTCTGGCATCAGGTAGTTCGCGATCACGGTCACGAAGCCGAATGCGGTCGACGCGAGCACGGCCGCGCGCGGCGTGCCGGTCGAATCGGTGCGATGCAGGAATGCCGGCGCGTCCTTGCGCTTCGACAGCGAGAACAGCATCCGCGACGCCGTGTACAGCGCCGAGTTCAGGCAGCTCGCGACCGACACGAGCACGATCACGTCGATGATCGCCTTCGCGTTCGGAATGCCGATCAGTTCCATTGCGCGCTGGTACGAGCCGTGCTTCGGCAGCAGCGGGTCGTTCCACGGCACGATGGCCGCGACGATCAGGATCGAGCCGAGATAGAACAGCGTGATACGCCAGATGACGGAGTTCGTCGCGCGCACGATCTGGCGTTGCGGGTTGTCGGACTCGGCGGCCGCGATCGTCACGATCTCGGTGCCGAGGAACGAGAACATCGTCGTCAGCATCGCCGCCAGCACCGCGCCGGCGCCGTTCGGCATGAAGCCCTGATGCGCGAACAGGTTCGATACGCCCGAGACGGCCGGCGCCGGGATGATGCCGACGATCGCCGCGCCGCCGATGCACAGGAACACGACGATCGCGACGACCTTGATCAGCGCGAACCAGAATTCGAATTCGCCGTAGTTCTTGACGGAGAAAAGGTTGGTGATGGTGAGCAGCAGCGTGATGCCGAGCGCGAAGATCCAGGTCGCGACACCCGGGAACCACGCATTGAGGATGGTCGCCGCGGCCGTCGCCTCGATCGGGATCACGAGCACCCAGAACCACCAGTACAGCCAGCCGATCGTGAAGCCGGCCCAATGGCCGATCGCACGATCGGCGTAGGTCGAGAACGACCCGCTGTCCGGATGCGCGACGGCCATTTCGCCGAGCATGCGCATAACCAGCACGACCAGCACGCCCGCGATCGCATACGCGAGTATCGATGCCGGACCGGCCTCCGCGATCGCGTGGCCGGAGCCGACGAACAAGCCCGCGCCGATGACGCCGGCAATCGACATCATCGTCACGTGACGCTGCTTCAGGCCCGTGCCGAGGCCTGTGTTGCTTCCACTCATCTGTCTCTCTCCAAAAAACGGTTCCGGTACGACCGGGGGTCGCATGAAGGCGGCGCGGGGAGTTGTCGTTGTTGAATCCGGCTGCGACCGCGCGTGCGTCGCACGCGGGCATGAGGCCGGATGAGGCCGTTCGGGTCGGTGCGCCCGCGCAGTCTGCGAAGCTGCGGGCGCGATGCGGCGCGCAAGGCGCCGGCGCATCGCGTGCGCCCTTTCCATCGGCTTTCGTCAGCCGCCTTCGAAGCGAAGGAGTGTAAGCATCAAACGGTTCTTCACTAAGAACCAATTGAAGAATTTCGATGGAACCACTTGTTGCATCGATGCAAACCGATGCAACGCTTGATCCGGCTTGGCGCCGGTTTGCGCGCCGTCAGCGCGCCGCTTCGTCCCGCCACCTGGCCGGGACGATCGCGTGCCATTCTCGCAGAAGCAGGTTTTTCACGGCGTCGGGATGCGCGGCCGACAGGCGCACGAGCACGATCGGCCAGCCGACATAGTGATCGGTCACGTAATACACGTCAGGGGCCGATTCGATCAGCCACGCGCGCTCATCGGGGCCGACGCCCTTCACGACGAGCGTGTCGCCGTCCTCGCGCAGCCGCGCGAGCATCCTGCCCTTCACCTTGAGTGCGGGCGTGCCGTACGACGTGCCCTCCTCGACACCGCGCCACGCGAGCGCGATCTGCCGGACGTCGTCGAATGTCACGATGCCTCCCCGGCCGCTGGCCGATGGTTGACGGTCCGGCCACCGTACCGGAAATCGCGCGGCGCGCCCAGCGACGTGCGCCTATCCGCCAGCCGCGCGCGCGGCCGCCGGCGCCCGTCCGGTGATCGCGACGATCGCGAACGCGATTGCATTCGCGGCGGCACTCGCGAGAATCGGCACGAGATAGCCGCCGCCCGCGTCGTAGATGAAACCGGCGGCGGCCGGCCCGATCAGCGTGCCGAACGCGACGCTCGTGTACAGGATGCCGATGATCGCGCTCACGTTGCGCCCGCCGAAGTAGTCCATCACGACCGCCGGCAGCACGGCGACCCAGCCGCCATAGAACACGCCGAACACGAGCGCGAACGCGGCAAGCGTCGCGACGGTGCCGGCGCCCGCCCACGCGACGAGCGCCACGGCCATGCCGGCGAACATCGCGAGCAGCGACGCGCGGCGGCCGAAGCGGTCGGCCAGGCCGCCGAGGAAGAAGCGGCCGGCCGTACTGCCGACGCCGATCGCGCCGAGCAGCAACACGGCCGTCGACGGCGCGACGCCATGATCGAGCGCGTACGGCACGAGGTGAACGAACGGGACGAACACGCCGAACGAGCACACGAGGCACGCGACGTAGAGGCTCGCGAACGGCCGCGACGTGACGGCCTCGCGCACCGTCGCGCCGGCGTGCACGGTCGCGCGGGCCGAGGCCGCACCGGGCTGCCGACCGCCTTCGTCGGCTGCATCGCCGTCCGGCAACAGTCCGCGCCCGCGCGGATCGTTCTCGATCAGCAGCGACATGCCTGCCCCCAGGACGACCGCGATCACGGCCAGCGTGAAATACGCGCCGCGCCAGCCGCCATGCGCAATCAACGCGGACGCGAGCGGCGGCATCACGAGCGTGCCGACGCCGATCCCCGCAACCGCGAGCCCCGACGCGAAGCCGCGCCGGCGCACGAACCAGCGCTGCACCGCACCGACGGCCGGCACGTACGCACAGCCGACGCCAAGGCCGACCCCGAGCCCGTACGCGACATAGACCTGCAGCAGCGACTGCGCGGCGCCGGCGGCCGCCAGCCCGGCGCCCGTCAGCAGCATCCCGACGATCGCGAGCCGCCGCGAGCCGAAGCGATCGGCCAGCGGCCCGCTGATGATGCCGAAACCGAAATACAGGAAGCCGGCGAGCGAGAACACGAGCGAGATCTGCCCGCGCGATGCGGCGAAATCCCGCTGCAGCGACTCGACGAACGCGCTGAACGAATACGCGCTGCCGAACCCGACGAACGTGACGGCGAACGCGGCCGCGACCACGTACCAGCCGTAGAAGAGGCGCGATGCGCCCGGGCGGTTCATGACGATGCTCCTCTCAGGTTCCACCGGCAGCCGGGTGGCGTCCGGATTGCCTCATGGATATAGATGAACTATGTTGATCGCATCGGCCGCCGAAATACGGCCACGAAGCATGCGATTCGATGCGACAACGGTACTCGCGCGGATGCGTCGCCTCAAACGATATTTCGTCGGCCTTTCGCTTTAGAAAAACTGAATGAATCGCTCCCGCCTGCCACCGCTCAACGCGCTGCGCGCCTTCGAAGCGGCCGCCCGCCACCTGTCGGTGAAGTCGGCGGCCGAGGAGCTGTCGGTCACGCCCGGCGCGGTGAGCCAGATGATCCGCACGCTCGAGACGCATCTCGGCGTGCAGCTGTTCGAACGCGTCAATCGCGGCATCCTGCTGACGGCCGCCGGCCGCGACTACCTGCCGCCGGTGCGCAACGCGTTCCGGCAGATCGCCGATGCGTCGCAGCGCGTGTCGGGGGCCGCCGACAGCGGCGTGCTGACCGTGAGCGTCACGCCGTTCTTCGCGTCCGCGTGGCTCGTCCCGCGCCTCGCGCCATTCCGGCACGCGTGCCCGGACGTCGACCTGCAGGTCGTCACGAGCCACGCGCTCGCGGATTTCTCGCGCGACGGCGTCGATGTCGCGATCCGTCACGGCCTCGGGCGCTACATCGGGCTGTGCAGCGAACGCCTGCTGACGGTGGAGATCGTCGCGCTCGCGTCCCCCGAACTCGTCGCGCGGCTCGGCATGCCGGCGACGCCGGCCGATCTCGTCGGCTGGCCGCACTTGCACGACGCCGAGCGCAAAGGCTGGCACATCTGGTTCGGCGCACAGCGGATCGACGATTTCGGCCCGCCGCGCGGCCCCGCGTTCGACGATTCGGGCCTGCTGCTGCAGGCGATCGTCGCCGGCCAGGGCGCGGGGCTGCTGCCGGCCGCGATGGTGCGCGGCGAACTGGCGAGCGGCCGGCTCGTGCAACTCGCCGACGTCGCATGGCTCGACGATTTCGCGTATTACCTCGTCTATCCGCCGCATCACGCCGAACGGCCGAAGGTCGCCGCGTTCCGCCGCTGGATTCTCGCTGCCGCCCAGGCCGACGGCGCGGCGTCGATGTCCGGCGCCGGCGGCGATCCGGCGGCGATCGGCTAACATGCGGCGCGGGCCACCGGCCCGACACCGATAACAACAGACCGAGAGAGACCATGCCTGCCCTGCTCCGCCGTGCCATGCACATCGCGACCCTGTCCGCCGCGCTCTTCGTCGCGTGCGCCGCGTTGCCCCATCCTGCGCACGCCTATCGCACGTCACCCGGCTACAGCGACGAAGCCGATCTCGACCGTCACGACACCTATCGCAACCGCGACGGCGAGACCGTGCACGCGCCCGCGCATTCGAAATCGGGCCGCGTGCCGGAAGGCGCGAGCGCGCGCTGCCGCGACGGCACGTACAGCTTCAGCCGCCACCGGCGCGGCACGTGCTCGGGGCACGGCGGCGTCGCCGCGTGGCTGTAACGCGGCGCATCCGGATGGCTGCGCCGCGCCAGCGGCAGCCGGCGGCGAAGTACAATATGCGCTCGCGCCGCCGACACGCGGCAACGCCGCCGCGCCCCGCGCGGCACGCTCCGTACCGAATCCCCCGACGCCGCCACGCCCGCGCGCTGCGCGGCCGTCTCAACCACTTCTGACTTTCACACCGAAATGGCCCAATACGTTTTCACGATGAACCGGGTCGGCAAGATCGTGCCGCCCAAGCGCCAGATCCTGAAGGACATCTCGCTGTCGTTCTTTCCCGGCGCGAAGATCGGCGTGCTCGGCCTGAACGGCTCGGGCAAGTCGACGCTGATCCGCATCATGGCGGGCGTCGACAAGGACATCGAAGGCGAAGCCACGCCGATGCCGAACCTGAACATCGGCTACCTGCCGCAGGAACCGCAGCTCGACCCGACGAAGACGGTGCGCGAAGCCGTCGAAGAGGGCCTCGGCGACCTGTTCCAGGCCAACAAGAAACTGGAAGAAATCTACGCGGCGTACGCGGAGCCGGACGCCGACTTCGACGCGCTGGCAGCCGAGCAGGCGAAGTACGAGGCGATCCTCGCGTCAAGCGACGGCGGCAGCCCCGAGCAGCAGCTCGAGGTGGCGGCCGACGCACTGCGCCTGCCGGCGTGGGACGCGAAGATCGAGCACCTGTCCGGCGGTGAAAAGCGCCGCGTCGCACTGTGCAAGCTGCTTCTCGAAAAGCCGGACATGCTGCTGCTCGACGAACCGACCAACCACCTCGACGCCGAATCGGTCGACTGGCTCGAGCAGTTCCTGGTGCGCTTCCCGGGCACCGTCGTCGCGGTCACGCACGATCGCTACTTCCTCGACAACGCTGCCGAGTGGATTCTCGAACTCGACCGCGGCCACGGCATTCCGTGGAAGGGCAACTACAGCAGCTGGCTCGACCAGAAGGAAGAGCGCCTGAAGCAGGAAGAAGCGTCGGAATCGGCACGCCAGAAGGCGATCAAGAAGGAACTGGAGTGGGTGCGCCAGAACCCGAAGGGCCGTCAGGCGAAGTCGAAGGCACGTATCGCGCGCTTCGAGGAACTGAGCAGCCAGGAATACCAGAAGCGCAACGAAACGCAGGAAATCTTCATTCCGGTCGGCGACCGCCTCGGCAATGAAGTGATCGAGTTCAAGAACGTCAGCAAGGCGTTCGGCGATCGCCTGCTGATCGACAACCTCAACCTGAAGATCCCGGCCGGCGCGATCGTCGGCATCATCGGCCCGAACGGCGCCGGCAAGTCGACGCTGTTCCGGATGCTGACGGGCAAGGAACAGCCGGATTCGGGTGAAGTCGTAATGGGCCCGACGGTGAAGCTCGCGTACGTCGACCAGAGCCGCGATGCGCTCGACGGCTCGAAGACGGTGTTCGAGGAAATCTCGGGCGGCGCCGACGTGCTGACGGTCGGCAAGTACGAAACGCCGTCGCGCGCGTACATCGGCCGCTTCAACTTCAAGGGCGGCGACCAGCAGAAGATCGTCGGCAACCTGTCCGGTGGTGAGCGCGGCCGTCTGCACCTCGCGAAGACGCTGATCTCGGGCGGCAACGTGCTGCTGCTCGACGAACCGTCGAACGACCTCGACGTCGAAACGCTGCGCGCGCTCGAAGACGCCCTGCTCGAATTCGCGGGCTCGGTGATGGTGATCTCGCACGATCGCTGGTTCCTCGACCGGATCGCGACGCACATCCTCGCGTTCGAAGGCGATTCGCAGGTCACGTTCTTCGACGGCAACTACCAGGAGTACGAAGCCGACAAGCGTGCGCGCCTCGGCGAGGAAGCCGCGAAGCCGAAGCGTCTGCGCTACAAGCCGATCAGCCGCTGACCGGCGCGGCCCGGGCACCCGGCACTGCGGCAACGCGGGGCCGGATGCCGAAGCGGCAGCTTCCGGAGCAGGACAAGGAAAAAGCGGGCCGATGGCCCGCTTTTTTATTCACCCGGCGCTCGCCTGATGCTTATGCGAGTGCGCCCAGTTCGCGCAGCCGCGCCTCGGTGGCTGCCGCGCTCGTATGATGAATGCCGTGCCAGCCGAGCGCCGTCGCGGCTTCGGCGTTCTTCGCGTTGTCGTCGATGAACACGAGCTCGTGCGGCGCGACGCCCGGCAAATGCGGCTCGATCCGCGCATGCATCTCGCGATAGATCGCCGGATCGGGCTTCACGAGCTTCACGCGGCCCGACACGACGATGTCCTTGAAGCGCCGCAGCACCGGGAAGTTGTCCCACGCATACGGAAACGTCTGCGCGGACCAGTTCGTCAGCCCGAACAGCGGCATCCCCTGCGCCTCGAGCCGGTCGACGAGCGCGGCACCTTCCTCGAGCACGCCGCCGATCATCTCGTGCCAGCGTGCGTAGAACGCACGGATCAGCGCCTCGTGCTCCGGAAACTTCGCGACGAGCTCGGCCGTGCCTTCGTCGATCGTCTGCCCGCCGTCCTGGCGGATCACCCAGTCCATCGCGCACACGTGCGTGAGGAACCAGCGCCGCTCGGTTTCGTCGGGAATCAGTTCGCGGTAAAGGTACTCGGGGCTCCAGTCGATCAGCACGCCGCCGAAATCGAACACCACGGCCTTGATCGTCATGCGAACTCCTCGGCAAGCACTGCCGCGAGCGGACGCGGCGTGACCGCGTTGCCCGACAGCGAATTGTTGTTCCAGATGAAGTGGTGGTGCGCGACGATCTGCGCGGCCGACAGGTGCGTGCGCTCGTTCGTCGTGTGCAGGTCGGACACGACGGTCGTCCGGTAGCCGAGCAGCGCGGCACGGCGCGCGGCCGAATCGACGCAGAACTCGGTCGCGTAGCCGCAGATCAGCACCGAACGGATGCCGTGGCGATCGAGCTGCGCCGCGAGCGGCGTATCGTGGAACGCATCGCTCATCTGCTTGCGCACGCGCCAGTCGTCGCGGCCGACGACCAGCCCCGCATGCAGCGCCCAGCCCGGCGTGCCGGGCACGACATCGTCGTCCGCATCGCCGTCGTGCTGCACGAAGCAGACGGGCGCATTCGCCGCGCGCGCGGCCGCCGTCAACCGGTTGATGCCCGACACGACATCGTCGAGCCGGTAAGCGGGCTGCGCCCGCTCCACCAGCCCGCGCTGCATGTCGATCACGATCACTGCAGTGTCCGCCATCGCTTGCCCTCGGTTTTGTCGTTCGGCCGTTGTCCGGCCGTTATCGCCTGTTGCGTCAGATCGGCTGCGTACGCGCGTCGAGCCACGCCTTCGCATCGCCGCTCAGGTGCCGGCCGACGCGCTCGCGCACCGTCGCGTGATACGTGTTCAGCCACGCGCGCTCTTCGTCGTGCAGCATCTCGATCAGCACGCAGCGCGTGTCGATCGGGCACAGCGTCAGCGTCTCGAACGCGAGGAAATCGCCGAATTCCGTCTTCCCGGCCGCACGGTTCACGACCAGGTTCTCGATCCGGATGCCCCACTGGCCGGGGCGGTACACGCCCGGCTCGATCGACGTGATCATGCCCTCTTCCATCGCCGTGTGCGGCTCGGCCGGCGCGTAGTGCGAGATGACCTGCGGGCCTTCGTGCACGTTCAGGAAGTAGCCGACGCCATGCCCCGTGCCGTGCCCGTAGTCGAGCCCGGCCGCCCACATCGGCGCGCGCGCGATCGCGTCGAGCATCGGCGAGCGGATGCCGCGCGGGAAGCGTGCGCGCGACAGCGCCATCATCGATTTCAGCACGATCGTGAAATCGCGCCGTTGCAGGTCGCTGACGGTGCCGACCGGCACGACGCGCGTGATGTCGGTCGTGCCCGTCATGTACTGGCCGCCCGAATCGATCAGCAGCAGGCCGTCGCCGGCGATCGTCGCGTGCGACTCGCGCGTCGCGTGGTAATGCGGCATCGCGCCGTTCGCGTTGAAGCCGGCGATCGTCGCGAAGCTCGCGGACACGTAGCCGGGGCGCCGTGCGCGTGCGGCCGTGAGCTTCTCCTCGATCGTCAGTTCGGTGATCGTCTCGCGGTTCACGGCCTGTTCGAACCATGCGAAGAATTCCGCGAGCGCGGCGCCGTCGTGCTCCATCGTCACGCGCACGTGCTCGATCTCGGCGGACGTCTTGCGCGACTTCGCGAACGTCGACGGATTCACGGCCTCGACGAGCGTCACGCCGGCCGGCACGGCCTCGAGCGTGCCGAACGTCACGCGGCGCGGGTCGACCAGCAGCGTCGCGCCGGCGGGCAGCGCCGCCAGCGACGCGCGCGCGTCGTCGTACGCGCGGACATCGACGCCGTCCTGCGCGAGCGACGCGGCCAGCGCCGGCGACACCTTGCCGTCGGCGACGAACAGCGTCGCGCGATCGGCGCCGATCATTGCGTGCGCAACGAACACGGGATTGAAGTTGACGTCGGCACCGCGCAGGTTGAACAGCCATGCGAGGTCGTCGAGCGTCGACACGAAATGCCATTGCGCGCCCTGCACGTGCATCGCGCGGCGCACGTCGGCCAGCTTGCTCGCGCGCGTCGTGTCGGCCTGCGGCGCCGCGTGCTCGAACACCGCGTCGCCGGGCAACCCCGGCCGCTCGGGCCAGATTGCGTCGAGCAGGTCGAGATCGGTGCGCAGCGCGATGCCGCGCGCGCTCAGCGCGGCCGTCAACCCGCGCGCGGCCGCGACGCCGAGCACCGCACCGTCGACGCCGACCGTCATCCCGGCCGGCACGTTCTGCGCCAGCCAGTCGACGTGCGGCGCGCTCTGCTGCCCGCCCGTCATCTTCATCAACTGCACGCCCGTGCCGGCCAGCTCGGCGTCGGCCTGCACCCAGTAACGGCTGTCGACCCACAGCCCGGCGAACTCCGCGGTCACGACCAGCGTGCCGACCGAGCCCGTGAAGCCGGACAGCCAGCGGCGCGCCTGCCAGCGTTCGGGCAGGTACTCGGACAGATGGGGATCGGCGGACGGCACGAGATAGGCGGCCAGGTCCTCGCGGGCCATGGCGCCGCGCAACAGCGCAAGGCGGGCCGGCACCGGCGAGACTTCGGGAAGACGGGCATTCATGATTTCACCTGAGAGCATTCAGCGACGGGCCGACAGCGCGACCGTCACGGCTACGGCAAGGAACGCGACGCCGGTGCAGACCGGCCATTCGAGCGTCTCGCCATCGTAAAACAGTCCCGAGAGATTGCCGGCCATGCGGGCGGCGGCGGCACCCACGATGCCGGCGAGCACCGCGATCCACCACGCCGGCCGGCTCGTGCGCCGCATCGGATGCAGCCAGCGGCCGAGCAGCCCGACGGCCGCTCCCAGGACAAGGATTCCAAACCAGTTCATTCGACGCCTTCTATAAATTCAGATTCGTCCCATAGGCGTGAACGTTACCAGCGGCTAGCATCGATTCATCCATCGAACCCGAGACCAGCCGGGTGCCGCGAACATTCGAGTGTAGGGGCCGACTCGACGTTATGGCAAGCGCGCACCGGCTGCCGTATTGAAGAAATTCTCATGCGAATCGCTCTGATCGATCCGGAGTCGCGTCACGCCGCGCTCCTGAACCGCCTGCTCTTCGCGGGCGGTCACGTGTGCCACGCGTTTCCGTCCAGCGCCGCATTCTTCGCGTGGCTCGCGGCCGACCACACCTGCGACATGCTGATCACCGGCCACTGGGCTGGCGACCAGCCCGCCGAGGAAGTCATTCCGCGCGCGCAGACGGTCCTGCCCGGGCTGCCGGCCATCGCGCTGATGCAGTCGCCGCGCGAGAGTGAAATCGTCTCGTGCCTGCACGCGGGTGCAGACGATTGCCTCGCGTGGCCCGTGAGCGGGCCCGAGCTGCTTGCGCGCGTCAACGCGCTGAGCCGGCGCGCCGGCGTACGTCGGCCGCCCACCCGGTCGCGCGAAATGTATGGAGAATATGCATTCGACGCCACGCACGACCTCGTGCGTTTCGGCGACGCAATCGTTTCACTGACGCCCAAGGAATTCCGTTTCGCCCAACTGCTGTTCACGAACCTGTCGCGGCCCGTGTCGCGCGCCCATATCCTCGAAACGGTGTGGGGGCGCCGCCGCGACATGAAGTCGCGCACGCTCGATACCCACGCGTCCCGGCTGCGCAGCAAGTTGCAGCTGCTTCCGGAGCGCGGCTACCGGCTGTTGCCGCTCTACGGCTACGGCTATCAGCTCGACCGCGTGCCGATCGAACCCCCAAATTCGCGGCCCCGCCACGCGGATGCCCGGTATGCGGCGAGTGAGGAAATCGCTGAAACGCTATAATATGGGGCTAAACGATAGCCCTCGATATGCAACTCCTCACGATCGGAATCAATCACCACACTGCGCCTGTCGCCCTGCGCGAACGCGTGGCGTTTCCGCTCGAGCAGATCAAGCCGGCTCTCGTCACGTTCAAGAACGTGTTTCTCGGCCCCCAGGCGCCCAATTCGCCCGAAGCCGCGATCCTCTCCACCTGCAACCGCACCGAACTGTATTGTGCGACCGACGATCGCGCGGCACGCGAAGGCGCGGTCCGCTGGCTGTCGGAGTATCACCGGATTCCGGTCGACGAGCTCGCGCCGCACGTGTACGCGCTGCCGCAGTCTGAAGCGGTCCGGCACGCATTCCGCGTCGCATCCGGCCTCGATTCGATGGTGCTCGGCGAAACCCAGATTCTGGGCCAGATGAAGGACGCCGTCCGCACCGCGACGGAAGCCGGCGCGCTCGGCACCTATCTGAACCAGCTGTTCCAGCGTACGTTCGCGGTCGCGAAGGAAGTGCGCGGCACGACCGAAATCGGCACGCAGTCGGTGTCGATGGCCGCCGCCGCGGTGCGCCTCGCGCAGCGGATCTTCGAAAAAGTGTCCGATCAGCGCGTGCTGTTCATCGGCGCCGGCGAGATGATCGAGCTGTGCGCGACGCACTTCGCCGCGCAAGGCCCGCGCGAACTCGTCGTCGCGAACCGCACGGCCGAACGCGGCCAGCGACTCGCCGAACGCTTCAACGGCCGCGCGATGCCGCTGGCCGACCTGCCGACCCGCATGCACGAATTCGACATCATCGTGTCGTGCACGGCGTCGACGCTGCCGATCATCGGCCTCGGCGCAGTCGAGCGCGCGGTGAAGGCACGCCGCCACCGCCCGATCTTCATGGTCGACCTCGCGGTGCCGCGCGACATCGAGCCCGAAGTCGGCAAGCTGAAGGACGTGTTCCTCTACACCGTCGACGATCTCGGCGCGATCGTGCGCGAAGGCAACGCGTCGCGCCAGGCCGCGGTCGCGCAGGCCGAAACGATCATCGAGACGCGCGTGCAGAATTTCATGCAATGGCTCGACACGCGCAGCGTCGTGCCGGTGATTCGTCACATGCATACGCAGGCCGACGCGCTGCGCCGCGCCGAAGTCGACAAGGCGCAGAAGCTGCTCGCACGCGGCGACGATCCGGCCGCCGTACTCGAAGCGTTGTCGCAGGCGCTGACCAACAAGCTGATCCACGGCCCGACGAGCGCGCTCAACCGCGTGAACGGCGCCGATCGCGATTCGCTGATCGACCTGATGCGCGGCTTCTACCAGCACGCGCCGCGCTCGAACGACCAGTCCGGCCACTAGCGCCGGCCGGTCGCCCTGCCGCCGGCCGCGAGCCGGCCTATCCTTTCCGAATACCCCTTGCCCGGGAGCGCCGCTCCACACCATGAAGACGAGCATGCAACGCAAGCTCGACCAGCTGTCCACACGGCTGGCCGAACTGAACGACCTGCTGAGCCGCGAAAACGTCACGGCCGACCTCGACCAGTACCGCAAGCTGACGCGTGAACATGCGGAACTCGGTCCGGTCGTCGAGCAATACGCGCTGTGGCGCCAGTCGCGCAGCGACGAGACGGCCGCGCAAGAGTTGCTCGCCGATCCGTCGATGCGCGACTTCGCGGAAGACGAAATCCGCAGCGCACGCGACGGTATGGCGCGCCTCGAGACCGAGCTGCAGAAGATGCTGCTGCCGAAGGATCCGAACGACGACCGCAACATCTTCCTCGAAATCCGTGCGGGCACGGGCGGCGACGAATCGGCGCTGTTCGCGGGCGACCTGCTGCGCATGTACCTGCGCTTCGCGGAACGCCAGCGCTGGCAGGTCGAAATGATGTCGGAGAGCGCGTCGGATCTCGGCGGCTACAAGGAAGTGATCGTGCGGATCGCGGGCCAGGGCGCGTATTCGCGCCTGAAGTTCGAATCGGGCGGCCATCGCGTGCAGCGCGTGCCGGCGACCGAGACGCAGGGGCGCATCCACACGTCCGCGTGCACGGTCGCGGTGATGCCGGAAGCCGACGAGATCGGCGAGGTCGAGATCAATCCGGCCGACCTGCGGATCGACACGTTCCGCGCATCCGGCGCGGGCGGGCAGCACATCAACAAGACCGACTCGGCGGTGCGCGTCACGCACATCCCGACCGGGATCGTCGTCGAATGCCAGGACGACCGTTCGCAGCACAAGAACAAGGATCGCGCGCTGAAGGTGCTCGCCGCGCGCATCAAGGACAAGCAGTATCACGAGCAGCACGCGAAGGAAGCCGCGACGCGCAAGAGCCTGATCGGCTCCGGCGACCGTTCCGAACGGATCCGCACGTACAACTTTCCGCAAGGCCGGATGACCGACCACCGGATCAACCTGACGCTGTACCGGCTCGAAGCGATCATGGACGGCGATCTCGACGAACTGATCGGCGTGCTCGTCACCGAGCACCAGGCCGAGCTGCTTGCGTCGCTCGGCGAAGCCGACTGAGGCCGCGATGCCCGACACCACCGCCGACGAACTGTTGCGCGCGTCGCCGCTCGACGCGGTCGATGCGCGCGTGCTGCTCGCGCACGCGCTCGGCTGGACCCGCACGCAGCTGATCACGCGCGGCGATGCGCCGCTCGATGCGGCCGCGGTCGACCGCTACCGCGCGCTCGAAGCGCGCCGCGTCGCCGGCGAACCCGTCGCGCAACTGGTCGGGATGCGCGAATTCTTCGGCCGCCCGTTCGACGTGACGCCCGACGTACTGATCCCGCGCCCCGAAACCGAACTGCTCGTCGAAGCCGCGCTCGACGCGATCGACGGGGTACCGCACGCGGCCGTGCTCGATCTCGGCACCGGCAGCGGCGCGATCGCCGTGTCGATCGCCGCCGAGCGTCCCGATGCACGCGTGTGGGCGCTCGACCGCTCGCCGGCCGCGCTCGTCGTCGCGCAACGCAACGCGGACAAGCTGCTCGACGCACGCCGCCCCGGCGGCCCGCTGCAATGGCTGCAGAGCGACTGGTACGCGGCGCTCGATCCCTCGCTCGTGTTCGACACGATCGTCAGCAACCCGCCGTACATCGCGCAGCACGATCCGCATCTCGCGCAGGGCGACCTGCGTTTCGAGCCGCGCGGCGCACTCACCGATGACGCCGACGGCCTCAGCGCGATCCGCACGATCGTCGCGGGCGCCGGCACCCGCCTGAAGCCGGGCGGCACGCTCTGGATCGAGCACGGCTACGACCAGGCCGAAGCCGTCCGCACGATCCTCGCCTCGCACGGCTTCGTCGCGGTCGAATCGCTCGCCGATCTCGCCGCGATCGAACGCACGACCGGTGGCCGGATGCCGGGCTGATGCCCGGCCCGCCCGGTTGAAATCCGCTATCATTTCGATCTAACGCCCCGCAAACGCAAGGTCAGTCATGGACACCCAACAACGTATCAAGCAAATCGTCGACGAAAACCAGGTCGTGCTCTTCATGAAGGGCAACGCGCAATTCCCGATGTGCGGCTTCTCGGGCCGCGCCGTGCAGGTGCTGAAAGCCTGCGGCGTCGACCAGTTCAAGACGGTCAACGTGCTCGAGGACGACGAAATCCGCCAGGGCATCAAGGCATTCTCGAACTGGCCGACCATCCCGCAGCTCTACGTGAAGGGCGAATTCGTCGGCGGCTCGGACATCATGATGGAGATGTACCAGTCGGGCGAACTGCAGCAACTGTTCGCCGCCGCGTAACGCTCCCCTTTCGATGGCATCTCCCAGCGCGCCGCCACGCCGGCTGATCGTCGCGATCACCGGCGCCACCGGCGCGATCTACGGCGTCCGGCTGCTCGACCTGCTGCGCGCCGCGGGCGGCGTCGAAACGCACCTGCTGGTTTCGAACGCCGGCTGGCTCAACATCCAGCATGAACTGAAGCTGCCGAAGGCCGATCTCGAAAGCCGTGCGGACGTCGTGCACTCGGTGCGCGACGTCGGCGCGACGATCGCGTCGGGTTCGTTCGCGACCGACGGGATGGTGATCGCGCCGTGCTCGATGAAGACGCTCGCGAGCGTCGCGCACGGGCTGTCCGACAACCTGATCACGCGCGCGGCCGACGTCACGCTGAAGGAACGGCGCCGTCTCGTGCTGATGGTGCGCGAAACACCGTTCAACCTCGCGCATCTGCGCAACATGACCGCCGTCACCGAGATGGGCGGCATCGTCTTTCCGCCGCTGCCCGCGTTCTACGCGATGCCGAAGACGATCGAGGAACTCGTCGACCAGACGGTCACGCGCGTGCTCGACCTGTTCGCACTCAGCGCGCCGCAGACGACGCCGTGGGCCGGGATCCGGCACGCGCAGTAAGCGCGCCCTTCTTCACGCATCTCCGCCGATTTCTCCGGCAACTCATTCGATTTCACACGCACTGACGCCTGCCCGTATCGATACGCGTTGCATTGCGCCCATTATCAACAAACAAGCGTCAATCAAATTCCTGAACGCCGATTTATCAATGCACGGTGCGCGCCTATAGTCACAGGCAACCCCTTTTCGCAGGCCACCACCATGAACCGCTTGCCTTCGCTGTACCTGTCCCACGGCGCCCCGACGCTGCCGATCGACCCGACGCTGCCGTCCGGCGCGTTCACGCACCTCAGTGCCGAATTGCCGCGCCCGCGCGCGGTGCTGATGCTGTCCGCGCACTGGGGCACGCAACGGCCGGTCGCGAGCGTCGCCGCGCATCCGGAAACGATCCACGATTTCTACGGGTTCCCGCAGGCGCTGTACGACATCCGCTATCCGGCGCCGGGCGCGCCCGACGTCGCCGAACGCGCGGCCACGCTGCTGAATGCAGCCGGCATCGCGACCGCGACGACCGAGCACGGCCTCGACCACGGCGCGTGGGTACCGATGCTGCTGATGTTCCCGGAGGCCGACGTGCCGGTCGCGCAGTTGTCGATCCAGCCGCGCGCGGACGCCGCGCATCACTTCGCGCTCGGCCGTGCGCTGCGGCCGCTGCGCGACGAAGGCGTGATGGTGATCGGCTCGGGCCAGATCACGCACAACCTGCGCGCGGCCGATTTCGGCGCCGCGCCCGAGGATGCGGACCCGCGTGTCGCGGAATTCACCGACTGGTTCGAGGCGAAGCTTGCCGCGCGCGATGTCGACGCGTTGCTCGACTACCGCCGGCAGGCGCCGCACGCGGCGCTGATGCACCCGACCGACGAGCATCTGCTGCCGGTCTTCACGGCGCTCGGCGCGGCGGACGACGATTACCAGCTCGGCATCCAGTCGCTCGGCACCTACCAGCGCGTGCTCGCGATGACGAACTACGTGTTCGCCAGCACCGGCGCCTGAGCCGCGACGCAACCGTCAGCCGCCAACAAAAAGCCCGCCCGAGCATCGCTCGGGCGGGCTTTTTTTCGCTGCGTCCTGCCGCCGCCGAATCCGGCGACAGGTCAGGCGTCAGGCACCGATCCCTTCGAGGATCTCGTCGTGCGACTCGCGCTCGTCGAGATACTTGGTCCGGTAGCCGGTATTCACGCCCCAGAAGTAGAACACCAGCGCAATCGCCGCGACGACCAGCATGTCCCAGCCGTACGGCAGGTAGCCGTGACCGCCGAATTCCTTGCTGCCGATCAGCGACAGCACGGCCATCGTCGGCAGATACGCGACCAGCCACCAGGCAGCCTTCAGGTCGGCACCCCAGCCGCTCCAGCCCGACCTCGCCTGGAAGAAGAAGTACACCGGCAGCGCGACAACCATCAGCAGGATGATTTCGCCCGTCAGCGGCCACTTCGCCCAGTACAGGATCAGCGACGCGCACACGAATGCGAACGGGGCGATCAGCTTCATCAGCGGAATCGACAGCGGACGCTCGATGTCGGTCGCCGCACGGCGCAGCGCCATCAGGCTGATCGGGCCGGTCAGGTACGAGATCACCGTGGCGACCGAGATCACGGCCGCGAGCGAGCTCCAGCCGCGGAAGAAGAACAGGAAGATGAACGACACGAGCAGGTTGAACCACATCGCCTGGCGCGGCACACCGTAGATCGGGTGCACGTTGCCGAACATCTTCGGCATCGTGTTGTTGCGCTCCATCGCGTAGATCATCCGCGTGGTCGTCGCCATGTAGGTCGTGCCGGTGCCGCTCGGGCTGACGAACGCGTCGATGTACAGCAGGATCGCGAGCCAGTTCAGGTTCAGCGCGATCGCGAGTTCCGCGAACGGCGACGAGAAGTTGAAGTGCGCCCAGCCCTTCGCGACGTCAGCCGGATTCACCGAGCCGATGTACGCCATCTGCAGCAGCACGTAGATCACGAGCGCGATCAGGATCGACGTGATCACCGCGAACGGCACGCTGCGCGACGGATTGCGCGCTTCGCCCGCGAGGTTCACCGGGCTCTGGAAGCCGTTGAACGCGAACACGATGCCGCTCGTCGCGACCGCGGTCAGCACGGCCGACCAGCCGTACGGCGCGAAGCTCGCATTCGATGCGGTGCCGAGGTTCTCCGAATGGAAGCTCGTCAGCATCAGGCCGAGGATCGTGGCGCCCGGGATCAGGAACTTGAAGATCGTGATCGCGGTGTTCGCACGCGCAAAGGCCTTCACGCCCCAGTAGTTCAGCAGGAAGTAGATGACGACCAGCACGGCCGACAACAGCAGGCCGGGTGTGGTCAACTCGCCGTTCACGAACAGCGCATGCGCCCATGGATACGGCCACGTGCTCATGTACTGGATCGACGCTTCGGCCTCGATCGGGATCACGGAAACGATCGCGATCCAGTTGGCCCAGGCGCTGATGAAACCGACCAGCGAACCGTGCGAGTAGCGCGCGTAGCGCACCATGCCGCCCGACTCGGGGAACATCGCGCCCAGTTCTGCGTACGTCAGTGCAATCGCGAGAATCACGACCGCGCCGATGATCCATGCACAGATCGCCGCCGGACCGGCGATCTTCGCGGCTTTCCAGGCGCCGAACAGCCAGCCCGAACCGATAATCGAACCCAGCCCCGTCAACATCAATGCAAACGGGCCGATGTTCCGTTGAATAGAACTCTTCACATCCTCTCCTGTGTCTCAAAAAGCATGGTCGGCCTGCGGTCCGGGATCGGCTCGGACAGCACCGCGCACGCATTCTTGGGGGGACGCGTCACCCGATCAGGGCAACCCGTCCACGCGGCGCGTAGTTTAACGGTTGCACCTCAAACGTGCCGCCAAAATCGTTCAGCCCCTACAAAAAATTCGCATCGTTTGCAAGCTTTGTAAACCTGATCTACGCAATAACCCTGAGAGCATGGGAATACGGTTGACCATGAGGGCGATTAGCCGTATAAAGGACTTCGCAGGATTTCAAGTGGCGAGTGAATTGGTTCTTTCGTAGTTCGCCCATCAACGGTACTCCGGTTGGTCCTATTACCCCTTCCTTGATTTTCCGCACCCCATGGGCTTCGGCCCCGTTTTATCTTTTTAGGAACAAGTAACATGGCAACCGGTACCGTCAAGTGGTTCAATGACGCAAAGGGCTTCGGCTTCATCACCCCGGAAGGCGGCGGCGACGATCTGTTCGCGCACTTCTCGGAAATCCGCGTCGAAGGCTTCAAGACGCTGCAAGAAAACCAGAAGGTTGAATTCGAAGTGAAGACGGGCCCGAAGGGTCTGCAAGCTGCGAACATCCGTCCGGTCTAAGCTTGGCGCGATAATTCGTGTAAAAAAGCCCCGCTTCGGCGGGGCTTTTTGTTTTCGGGCGCCGAAGCGGCATGGCGGCTATGCCATACCGCCGATCGCCATTCAGCCGAACAATCGCTGCGCGTGAATGCCGAGGCCCGTCGCGACACTCGCGAGACGGTCGCCGAATACCGGCTGCGCGTCCGGGAATGCGCCCGCGAGCGCGCCCGACAGGAACGCGAGCCCGGTCGAACCGCCGGTGAAATACAGCGCGCCGACGTCGCGCGGCGCGATGCCCGCGAGCCGTACCGTCTCGCGCGCGGCGTCGACGATGCGCGAGGTGTCGTCGCGGCTCGCATCGACGAGGCGGTCCGCGTCGAACGCGATCAGCAGATCTTCTTCCACGTCGTTCAGGTTGATCATCGTCTCCCCGCCCGCCGCGACGCCGATCTTCGCTTCTTCCGCGCGCGCCATCAGTGCATGCCCGAGCCGCTGCTCGACCACGCTCGTGAGCCGGTCGTACTGCCGCACATCCTGGTACAGGTGTTTCATCAGCTTCAGCTCGCCGAGCCGCTTCGGCGTGTAGACCGTGTTGATCAGGTGCCAGGTCGCGAGATCGAAGTAGATCTTGTTCGGCAGTTCGCGCCCTTCCGGGTCGAGCGAACGGTAGCCGAATGCGGGCAGGATCGACGCCAGCTCGACACGCCGGTCGTAGTCGGTACCCGCGACGTGCACGCCGTGGTGCGCGAGCACGTCGTCCTTGCGCTCGAGCCGCGCCATCCGCTCCGGCCCGACCCGCACCAGCGAGAAGTCGGACGTGCCGCCGCCGATGTCGGCGACGAGCACGAGGCGCTCGGCCTGCTGGCGCGATTCGTAGTCGAATGCGGCGGCGATCGGTTCGTACTGGAAGTGCACGTCCGCGAAGCCGACCGATTGCGCGGCCGCCTCGAGCTGGTCCTGCGCGAGGCGGTCGGCGCGCGGATCGTCGTCGACGAAGAATACCGGCCGGCCGAGCACCGCCCGGCCGATCGCCGCGCCCGCGCGCGCTTCGGCCTTGCGCTTCAGGTGCGTCAGGAAGCGCGCGATGATGTCGGTATACGCGATCGCGCTGCCGTCGCCGAGATCGGTCGTCGTTTCCGCGAGCGGCGAGCCGAGGATGCTCTTCATCGAGCGCATCAGCCGGCCGTCGAAGCCGTCGATATAGGAAGCCAGCGCCGCACGGCCGTACTCGACCGTCTCTTCGTCGTTGTTGAAGAAGATCGCGGTGGGCAGCGTCAGGTGGTCGCCCTCGACGGGCGCGAGGCGCATGCCGTCGCCGTCGGGCAGCGCCACGGCGGAATTGGACGTGCCGAAATCGATCGCGCAGTAAGTCATGGGAAGTTGCCGCAGCAGGGCCGGCGCGAAAACGGAAAGGACGGGCTTTTTAACATGAAGCCCGCGGGATCACAACCGGGGCTGGCCACCGGTGCCGCGCGGCGGGCGCCGGCGGCGACGGCGCGCGGGGCGGCACGCCGGGGACACACGCGGACGGGATGCCGGATGCAGCCCGCCCGCCTGCAGGGTCAGGCTGCCGCGTCGAAGCTCTTCTTCCACGCGCCCGCATAGACGACTTCGCCGATCGCATGGCGCGTACGCGGCGCCTTTTCGCGATCGCGCAGCACGGGATCGAGCTTGTCGACGTTGCCGTAGTGGCCGAGCGAGATGATCGACAGGATCGCGACGTCGGCCGGAATCGCGAACGTATCGCGAAACGCCTTCGCGTCGAAACCGCTCATCTGGTGGGCGGCGAGGCCGAGCGCATGCGCCTGCAGCACCAGCGACATCGCGGCGGCACCCGCGTCGTACGACGCGGTCGGCGCCGGCTCGCCCTTCGGCGTCAGCGTGTGCGCGGTCACAGCGATCAGCACGGGCGCCGGCGCATTCCAGCCCTGGTTGAACGGCACCAGGGTCGCGAACGCGCGCTTGAATGCGTCTTCGTCCTGCACGCGATCGAATACGATGAAACGCCACGGCTGCGCGTTGTACGCGGACGGGGCCCAGCGCGCGGCTTCGAGCACTGCGTGCAGATCGCCGGCGCTGACGGGCTCGTCCGAATAGGCGCGCGGGCTCCAGCGGCCTGCGATCAGATCGTGAATCGAAACAGTGGTGGGAGCAGGTTTGACGGACATGCGGTTCCTCGCTGACATCGATGAAGGGGCGCGAACGCCCGGCGAACCGCAAGCATACCCGCTTGAGCGGCTGCGCGCCCGATCCTCCCGCGCTATGCAAATCTCCGTGCCTGCATTGGCCGGCCGCAGGCTGCGCGGCCGGCCGCGTTCACCGCGTTCAGGCCGCCTGCGCGGCTGCGCGCGACGGGCCGCGGTTGATCCGCAGCACGATCAGCGCGCCGACGATGCACAGCCCGCCCGAGATCATCGACGCGATCGTGTAGGTGCCGAGGCTTGCGCGCAGCAGCCCTGCGCCGAGCGCCGCGAACGCCGCGCCGAGCTGGTGGCCGGCGACGATCCAGCCGAACACGACCGGCGCCGCGGCCTTGCCGAACACGTCGGTCGCGAGCCGCACGGTCGGCGGCACGGTCGCGATCCAGTCGAGCCCGTAGAACATCGCGAACAGCGGCAGCCCGAAGAAATCGATCCCGAACGCATGCGGCAGGTAGATCAGCGACAGCCCGCGCAGCCCGTAGTACCAGAACAGCAGCACGCGGTTGTCGTAGCGATCGGACAGCCAGCCCGACAACGTCGTGCCGAACAGGTCGAACACGCCCATCGCCGCGAGCAGCGACGCGCCCTGCACTTCGGTCATCCCGTAGTCGCTGCACATCGCGATCAGGTGCGTGCCGACGTAGCCGTTGGTGCTCGCGCCGCAGATGAAGAAGCTGAAGAACAGCAGCCAGAAGTCGCGTGAACGGCTCGCCATCAGCAGCGTGCGGAACGCGACCGCGAGCGGGTTCTCCTTCGACGCATCGGGCGCGGCCGGCGCATCGGCCGGTTCGCCGTACGGGCGCAGCTGCACGTCGGCCGGCCGCTCGGGCAGCAGGAAGGCGACGAGCGGAATCACGATCGCGGCCGCCACCGCGACGACCAGCACGACCGGCCGCCAGCCGTGGTGCTGCGCGATCGCCGCGAGCATCGGCAGGAACACGAGCTGGCCGGTGGCCGTGCTCGCGGTCAGGATCCCCATCACGAGGCCGCGCCGCGCATGGAACCAGCGCGTGACGAAGGTCGCGGACAGCGTCAGCGCGACGACGCCCGTCGAGCAGCCGACCATCAGGCCCCAGATCACGACCATCTGCCAGCTCTGCGTCATCATCGACGACAGCGCGACTCCCACGCTCATCGTCACGAGCGCCGTGAGGATCGTCGGGCGCAGCCCGAAGCGCTGCATCGCGGCGGCCGCGAACGGGCCCGTCAGGCCGTACAGCGCGATGTTCACCGAGATCGCCAGCGAAATCGCCGCCCGGCTCCAGCCGAGCTCGCGCTCGAGCGGCACCATCAGCACGCTCGGTGTCGCGCGCGTGCCGGCCGCCGCCAGCAGGATCAGGAATACCACCGCCGCCGCGAGCCATCCGTAGTGGAAGCGCCCGCCGATTCGTGTCACTGCCCAGTTCATCTTCGCGTTCTCCAGTTGGCGGTGCCGGCGCCATCGCACCTCCTCCGCCCCAACCAGGCCACCTCCGCCGCACCTTTCAACATCGGCTGACCCGGGCCGACGCTTGGCATTTGTCTGTCGATCCGGCCGCGATTGTTACCGACCGGTCACAAGTGTGTTGCGATCGTAGTTACCAGTCGGTAACATGTCAAGCAATTCACTACGCAGCCGAGGGTCATCATGTCGGGCATCGAGATCGCCAAACCGCTGGCGCGCCGCACGCGCCGGCCGATCGACGGCGCCACCGCGCAGGAGCACCTGCTGCGCGCCGCCGAGGAGCTGTTTTACAAGGAAGGGGTGCGCACGGTCGGCGTCGAGGCCGTCGTGGAGCGCGCGGGCGTCAACAAGATGAGCCTGTACCGCCAGTTCTCGTCGAAGGACGAGCTGATCCTCGCGTACCTGGAACGGATGGATGCGTGCTTCTTCGAACGCCTCGACACGAGCGCCGCGAAGCACCCGGGCCAGCCGAAGGCGCAGTTGATCCAGTATTTCGTCGATCTTGCCGAGCGCGCGACGCAGAAGGACTACCGCGGCTGCCCATTCGTCAACGTCGCCGCCGAATTCCCGGATGCGTCGCACCCGGCGCGCGAGCGCGTCGCGCAGAACAAGGAACAGTTGATGAAGCGGCTCGTCGCGCTGTGCGAAGGCGCCGGCGCGCGGCAGCCGAAGGCGCTGGCCGACGCACTTGCGCTGGTGGTCGAAGGCATCTACGCGGCGAGCCAGACATACCGGCACGGCGAAACGCCGATCGGCACCGCGCCCGCGCTCGTCACGCAGTTGATCGAAGCCGCGTGCGCTTGACGGGGCGCATGCGCCCGCGCACGGCGGGCCCGCTACAATGCGGCCCTCGCCGTTCTTCCGCCCGACTGGTTTCACGATGACCGACACTCGCCCCGAATCGCACGACGACATCCTCGCCGCCACGCGGCACTGGCTCGCGCGCGCGGTGATCGGGCTCAATCTGTGCCCGTTCGCGAAAAGCGTCTATGTGAAGGAACAGGTGCGCTACGCGATCAGCGACGCGACGACGCTGGAAGATGCGCTTGCCGAACTCGAAACCGAGCTGCGCGCGCTCGAAGCGGCGGATCCGCAGCAGGTCGACACGACGCTCGTGATCTTCCCGCATGCGTTCGCCGATTTCGTCGACTACAACGACGCGCTGTTCTTTGCCGAGCGGCTCGTGCAGCAGCTGCGGCTCGACGGCGTGCTGCAGATCGCGAGCTTCCATCCGCAATACCGGTTCGACGGCACCGAGCCCGACGACATCGAGAACTACACGAACCGCGCGCCGTATCCGATCCTGCACCTGCTGCGCGAGGACAGCATCGCGCGCGCGGTCGACGCGTTTCCGGACGCGTCCGCGATCTACGAAAAGAATCAGGAAACGCTGCGCCGCCTCGGCCACGACGGCTGGCGCGAATGGATGCGCCGGCCGGGCGACGACGTCTGACGTTCCGCGCGGGCCCGCGGGCCGGGCGTCAGCCTTCGGCCGGTTCGACCGCCTCGCCGCCTGCCGCCGCGGCTTCCGCCACGAAGAAGCGCTCGTTCAGTTCGGCGAGGCCGAACATCCCGAGGATCTCGTTCAACCGCTCGCCGGGCCGCCGGCGCGGCAGGTTCTTGTACTGCGCGATGATCAGCTCGTTCTTCATCGAATGTTCCCAGCCGACCAGTTCCGTCACGCTGACCTGGTAGCCGTGCGCCTCGAGCTGCAGGCAGCGCAGCACATTCGTGATCTGGCTGCCGAATTCGCGCGTATGCAGCGGATGGCGCCACACCTCGGTCAGCGCGTTCGCGAGCGATTTGCCCTTGTTCTTGCGCAGCACGCCTGCGACTTCCGCCTGGCAGCACGGCACCAGCACGATGTGCTGCGCGCGCTTCGCGAGCGCGAAGCGGATCGCGTCGTCGGTCGCCGTGTCGCACGCGTGCAGCGCGGTCACGACGTCGACGGTTTCGGGCAACTGCGGCGACGTGATCGAATCGGCGACCGACAGGTTCAGGAACGACATGCCGCCGAACCCGAGCCGCGCGGCGAGCTCGGTCGAGCGCGTGACGAGCTCCTCGCGCGTCTCGATGCCGTACACGTGCGACGCGAACGCCGGCGTGCCGTGCCCCGGCTGCTGCTTGAAGAACAGGTCGTACAGGATGAAGCCGAGATACGACTTGCCGGCACCGTGATCGACGAGCGTCACGGTACGCTTGTCGGCCTGCACGCCGGCGAGCAGCGGCTCGATGAACTGGAACAGGTGATAGACCTGCTTCAGCTTGCGGCGGCTGTCCTGGTTCAGCTTCCCGTCGCGGGTAAGGATGTGCAGTTCCTTCAGCAGCTCGACGGATTGCTCGGGGCGGATTTCGTGGGTCTTGTTCGACATCGTGATGCGGCGCCCGGCCACGGTCGGTCGACCACGGCCCGGCGGCGGGAATTCGTGAGGAATGGCGACAGTTTACCGAAAATGCGCGGTCAGGCTCGCGCGCCGAGCCGCCACAGCGACGTGACCTCGGCACTGCGCGCCGCGTGCAGCGGATCGTCGGCGTCCGTCGACTTCGGGTGCGCGGGACGGATGTCGTCGCGGCCGAGCACGACGAGGCCCGCTTCGTCGATCCATTGCAGCAGCGACTCGCGCGGCCGCAGGCCGAGATGCTCGGCAAAATCGGACAGGATCAGCCAGCCTTCGCCGCCCGGCTCGAGGTGCGCGGCGAGCCCCGCGAGGAAGCCGCGCAGCATGCGGCTGTCGGGGTCGTAGACCGCGTATTCGATCGGCGCGCTCGGTCGGGCCGGCACCCACGGCGGGTTGCACACCACGAGTGGCGCACGGCCGGCCGGAAAGAGATCGGCCTCGACGACGTCGACCTGGCCGGCATGACCGAGCCGCGTGACGTTCTCGCGCGCACAGGCCAGCGCACGCGGATCCTGGTCGGTCGCGACGATGCGCTCGACGCCGCGCGATGCGAGCACGGCCGCCAGCACGCCGGTGCCGGTGCCGATGTCGAACGCGAGCGACGTCGCCGGCAGCGGCGCGCGCGCGACGAGATCGACGTATTCGCCGCGCACCGGCGAGAACACGCCGTAGTGCGGGTGAATCGGCGCGCCGCCGAGCGCCGGAATCGGTACGCCCTTCTTGCGCCACTCATGGGCACCGACGAGACCGAGCAGTTCGCGCAGCGACACGACCGACGGCGCGCCGCCGGGGCCGTACGCTTCCTCGCATGCGGCCCGCACGTCGGGCGCACGGCGCAACGGGATCGTGTAGTCGGCGTCGAGCGGGATCAGCAGCATGCCGAGCGTGCGGGCACGCTGAGACTGCGCGAGACGATGCAGGTTGAATGCGTCGACACCGGCCGCGGCTTTCGCCTTCTTCGGCTTGCGTTCGACCCGGCGCGCCATCGCCTGCACGAGCTGGCGCGCATTCTGGAAATCGCCCTGCCAGACGAGTGCAGTGCCCTCGCACGCAAGGCGGTAGGCCGCGTCGGCGGTGAGGCGATCGTCGGCGGGCACCGCGCGCTTCGGCGGTTGCACGCCGGCTTCTGAGCGCCAGCGCACGGCATGATCGGCGCCGTCGGCGTCGGTCCAGTGGAAAACAGGGGAATCGGTCACGCGAACTCGGTTACGGTTGGCTTCAACGGCGGCGGGAATTCACCGCGCGGACCACACCATACCGCGCTTTGCCCGACCCGGCAAAACGGGCGCCGCCACGCATGCCGGAAGGCGCGGGTCGCGGCGCGACGGACGATCAGGCCAGGTCGAAGGCTTCCGCGACGGGCGCATCGCGCTTGACGGCCGCAATGCCGTTCTCGCGCGCTTGCACGCTCGAGTAGGTTTCGCTGGTACCGATGACCTGGTGATTCGCGGCCTTCAGGTTGAACATCGGCTCGCCGTTGTGGGCAAGCTTCCGTTCGTAACGCTCGTCCAGCGGCGCATTTTCCCGCACGGACGCGATCCCGTTTCTCGCGCCGCTTTTCTCTCGGTACCGCTCGCTCGCGAGGATGATCTCGCCGTTCGCCGACTTCAGGTGGAAGTAGTACTGACCGTCAGTGGCTTTCTTGAGCTCGAATTTTGCCGCCATGGTTTTCTCCTGGAAGAATGTCCGGCCCTCGGACACCGGCCAGTCTAGGGGCATCACCATCAAAAATCGAGATCACATCGAAATGAACGTTGAAGACCGTCAAATGGTCAATTTTCATTGACACTTGACCGACGTTGACCACAACCACCCAAACTACCCGCCCCACCCCGGCATGACGGGCATGCGCAGCGTACCCGCGTCGTTGAAATGCACGGTGCCGAGCACGCCGCCCGCGAGCCGGCCACGCAGCGCATACGGCAGCTCGCCGTTCGCGGCCGCGCCCGGCAGGTTCCACGCCTGCCGCGCGGCGGCGAAGGCCGATACCGAAACGGGCACGTCGAGCACGGCTTCACCGAAACGCGGCACGGTGCCCGAGCGATCGCTGACGCCGCTCGCGAACGGCGTGCCGTTCAGGTCGAGCGCGACCGAGATGCCGTCGTATTCGATCGGTGCATCGTTCGGATTCTGCACGCGCAGCTTCAGGTTGAAGCGCATCTCGAGCCCCTGCCCGACAAGCGGGTCGAGCCCGGCGACCGACACGCGCACGGGGTCGCGCGTCAGCCCCGCACAACCGCCGAGCAGCAGCACGGCGGCGAACAACATCGGCACGGCGCGCAGCGATGCGATACGGAACAGGGTACGTGGCATGGAAGGTCTCCTCGCGGCGATCGGTGAGCGGGTCGTCGATGCATTGTACCGAGCGCGCCGCCCTGCGCCGGATTTCGTAGTTTCTGCAGCGGCACAAGATCGTTAATAGATTAAAACTACGAATTAGACAGCTAAACAGAAAGCGAATTAATGACTTCCAGCATTCAATGAAGCGCAAAAAAATCAATAGATGCCATTTCTAAATTTTTCGTTTCCTTTACCCAAAACCATCAAGTATATTTACGCATCCTTGGAGCAAGCCGACAAACCTTGAAGCCGCATGACGGCGAATTTACGGAATGGCGACACGCCTTCCTTCCGTCCTGCGGACTGGCCCGGCCAGCCCCGTAGGTCGTCGGTTCAAAGGGATTGCGCGCCCGCGCCGGGCGTGCGGCCCCGTGTCGTGCGCGCGAAATCAATTCAGTACAACACGCGCCCGGCCATTTTGAACTGGCAAGTTAACCAATATCCGGAAATCCAGAGGGGGCAGTAAACCATGATTACCTTCACGTAGTCGGCTACCGTCTTTCCGAATAATCCGTCATTGCCATTTTTTCGCCGTTAATTAACGGCGAGGAGATTGCTTTTGCCGGCGTTTTCGCAGCACTGAACGATTCTTTCTACAATCGAGGTTTCAGTCATGTCGATCCATATTCGCAAGATGCGTTATCTGCCGCTCGTCGCCGCACTGGCACTCGCCGGGTGCGGCGGCGACGACGGCGGCGCAGGCTCCGCTTCCGCGCTCAGCTCCGCCGGCGCGCCGCATACGGGCTCGTCGCCCGCCGTCACCGCGCCGCCGAGCGCATCCAACGTCGACAAGAGCGTGTCGCCTGTCGAGTTGCCGGCCACCGTGGTACCCGTGAACTACCGGCTGTGGTTCCGCCCGAACGAAGCGCTGAACGCGTTCGACGGCCGCGCCGATGTCGAAATCAAGGTGCTGAAGCCGGTCAACAACATCGTGATCGCCGGCCACCGGATCAAGTTCACGAACGGCCGCATCACGCTGCAGCCGGGCAACATCCAGCTGATCGCGACGCCGCAGGACAAGGGCGACTTCTACCAGCTGCGCCCCGTGAGCGGCACGATCTCGCCGGGCAACTATTCGCTGCACATGGAGTGGTCGGGCATCATCAACTTCAAGTCGTATGACGATCCGGTCGCGAAGACGGGCGGCAGCTGCGGCGACGATCCGTATCCGGGCTGCTCGGCCGCGGAAGGCGTCTTCCGCGTCGACCTGAAGGGCACCGACGGCAAGACGAGCGGCGCGATCCTGACGCAGGGCGAAACCAACCTGTCGCGCCAGTGGTTCCCGGGCTGGGACGAACCGGCCTTCCGCCCGACCTATGAAGTGACGGCCGAAGTGCCGCAGAGCTGGCGCGTCGTGTCGAACGCGGCCGAGAAGCCGTCGACCAACGTCGGCGGCGGCTACAAGCTCGTGCAGTTCGAGAAGACCCCGCCGATGCCGTCGTACCTGCTGTTCTTCGGCGGCGGCCTGTTCGACACGTACGAGGACGACTTCACGAGCCCGCTGCCGGGCGGCAAGGGCGGCCTGCACCTGCGCGTGTTCACGCCGCCGGGCATGAGCGACTGGGCGAAGCCGGCGATGGACCGCACCAAGCAGGCGCTCGACTTCTACTACCGCTACACGGGCATCGCGCTGCCGCTGACGAAGTTCGACACGGTGGCCGCGAACGACGCGTTCAAGGAGCAGAAGGACCTGAACTTCGGCGGGATGGAGAACTGGGGGTCGATCCTCGAGTTCGCCGACGACATCCTGCCGCAGCCGGGCCAGCCGATGTCGCACTACGGCAACGAGGTGCTGACGCACGAAGTCGCGCACCAGTGGTTCGGCGACCTCGTCACGACCGACTGGTGGGACAACGTGTGGCTCAACGAATCGTTCGCGACGTTCTTCGAGACGAAGACGACGATCCAGTTCTTCCCCAACGAGTTCAGCTGGCTCGACCAGGTGAAGAACAAGTATCGCGTGATCAATCGTGACATCGGCCCGAACGCGTTCCCGGTCGCGCCGAACTTCAACGACTGGGCGTCGAACGACTTCGTGCTGAGCGCCAGCGCGTTCACGTACGACAAGGGCGGCCACGTGCTGAAGACGCTCGAGAACTATCTCGGCGAACAGACGCTGCGCAAGGGCCTGCAGCAGTACCTGGTCGACTACTCGTTCGGCAACGGCACGCCGAAGCGTCTGTGGGATGCGCTGTCGAAGGAAAGCGGCCAGGCGGTCGGCCCGATCGGCGACAGCTACGTGCGCCAGACCGGCGTGCCGCTGATCTCGCTCGACACGCAGTGCGACATGACGAAGAACCAGACGGTCGTCACGCTGAAGCAGCAGCCGTTCCCGAACAAGAACGCGTACCCGGGCCTGCAATGGACGGTGCCGATCACGCTCGCGTACGGCCAGGGGCTCGCGAAACGCACGACGCTCGCGCTGAAGGACACGCAGACGCAGACGCGGATCGACGGTTGCACGGGCGTGGTCGCCGACCCGAGCGGTCTCGACTACTACGTCGTGAACTACAGCGACGCGGCCTGGAGCGGGCTGCTCACGCAGGTCAACGGCTCTGTCGACCCGGTGCTGCTGGCGAACCTGAAGAGCGAAGCCGCGCTGCTCGTCGCGAACAACCTCGCGCCGGCCTCGCGCTCGACGTCGATCGGCTCGGTCGCTTCGCCGGCCGCGATGAAGCTGCGCCAGACGCCGACCTTCGGCGGCGTCGAGCTGACGACGAAGGAACGCCCGGCACTGCACTACCAGGGCATCTTCAAGCCGCGCAAGGTAGTGACGCAGTAACGGTGCGCATCCGGCCGGCGCCGCGCAGCCTGCGGCGCCGGCCGGCGTACCGGCTTCTCCGACCTTTGACGGGCCTCGCATGCGAGGCCCTTTTTTATTGCCGCCCGGCGCCCGCCTGCCGTCACGCCCACGCGGCATCCCACGCCGGCTGCGCGAACCACGTCGCGAGGAACGCGACGAGCTTCGACGCCCGTGCGCTGCCGCGCGCCTGCTGGCGCAGCACGTGGATCGTCGCCGGCTCGGGCGCCGCCGCGTACTGCGGCAGCACCGCGCGCAACCGTCCGTCGCGCAGCGCGTCCCCCGCGAGCCAGGTCGGCAGGTGCGCGAGACCGAGCCCGTCGAGCGCCGCTTCGAGCAACGCCTCCGAATGATTGCTGCGAAACCGCGGTTGCGCCGGCACGTGGCGACGCTCGCCGAAGCGCCACGCGCCCGGCGGCGGCGCGCCGTGCCACGCGAGACAGTCGTGACCGGCGAGCGCGTCCGGCGAGTCGGGCTCGCCGCGCCGTGCGAGATAGGCCGCGCTCGCGCACAGCACGCGCCGCTGCGGCGCAAGCACGGTCGCAACCAGGCGCGTGTCCTCGAGCGGGCCGATGCGCACCGCGAGATCGACGTCGGAGCCGAGCCGCGCACCCTGCAGGTCGACCATGCTGTCGGTCAGCACCAGGTCGACCTGCAGCGCCGGATGACGCTGCATGAACGCCGCCAGCGCGGCCATCAGGTGCCGCCGGCCGAACGGTGCCGGACAGTCGACGCGCAGCAGCCCGCTCGGCTCGTCGTGCTGGCTGTGCAGGTCTTCCTGCAAGCCGCGCAGTTCGGCGAGCATCCGCGTCGCGCGCCCGTACAGCAGCTGCCCGGCCTCGGTCGGCCGCAGCGCGTGCGTGGTGCGATGCAGGAGACGGATGCCGAGCTGTGCCTCGAGCCGGTCGATGCGCCGCGTGACCGACGACGCGGCGACGCCGAGCCGGCGCGCGGCTGCCGAGAAGCTCTGCTGGTCGACCACGTCGACGAACAGCGCGAGATGCGGGGAAAGGAAGTCGTCCATGCCGGGCCTTCGGATTTGGCTATGCGTTTATCGCAAAACAATCATCCGCCTTTGCACGTTTCCGCGTCAAATCGGGCCGACTAGACTGCACGCATCCTTTTCATTTGCTGCACGCGTGCCCCACCAGGCCGCACGGCAGCCATCCGTCACGGAGATCATCATGCGCAGCATCCACTTCGACGCCCCCGCCGCCGACATCGAGTCGCTCGACGCGCGCGTCCGCGAAATCGACACGCCCGTCCCGGCCGACGGCCAGATGCTGATCGAGGTGCGCGCGGCCGGCGTGAACCCGAGCGACGTGAAGGCCGCGCTCGGCCGCATGCCGCATGCGGTGTGGCCGCGCACGCCCGGACGCGACTGGGCCGGCATCGTGCGCAGCGGCCCGGACGGCTGGATCGGCGCGCCGGTGTGGGGCTCGGGCGGCGATCTCGGCGTCGGGCGCAACGGCTCGCACGCGGAATGGCTCGTGCTCGATGCGGCGCACGTGCGCCGCAAGCCGGCCGTGCTGACGCTCGACGAAGCAGCCGGCGTCGGCGTGCCGTTCGTCACCGCGTACGAAGGCTTGCGGCGGGCCGGCATGCCGGCGGCCGGCGACGTCGTGCTCGTGTTCGGCGCGAACGGCAAGGTCGGCCAGGCCGCGATCCAGCTCGCGAGCGCGCAAGGCGCGACCGTGATCGGCGTCGAGCGCAGCGCCGGCGGCTATCGCGGCCACGCGTCGGGCGACGTGCACATGATCGACGCGTCGAAAGAACCGGTGGCCGACGCGGTGCGCGCGGCGACCGGCGGCCACGGCGCGGACATCGTCTACAACACGGTCGGCAGTCCGTATTTCGAAGCCGCGAACGCGTCGATGGCGATCGGCGCGCGGCAGATCTTCATCTCGACGATCGACCGCAGCGTGCCGTTCGACATCTTCGCGTTCTATCGCGGCCAGCACACGTTCGTGGGGATCGATTCGCTGCAGCTCGGCGGCGCCGCGGTCGCGCAGATCCTCGACACGCTCGCGCCCGGCTTCGGCAACGGCACGCTGCGCCCGTTCCCGATCGGCGACGACTACGTATACACGCTCGACCGCGCGCACGACGCCTACCGCGCGGTGCTGGCCGGTGCGCGCGAGCGCGTGATCCTCAAGCCCTGACGCCGGACCACACGGGAGACCGCCATGATGGATTACGTGACCTCGCTCGCGGTGGGCCTCGGCGTCGGCGTGCTGTACGCGCTGCTGCACGTGCGCTCGCCGGCCCCGCCGCTCGTCGCGCTCGTCGGCCTGCTCGGGATGGTGATCGGCGAGCGCGCGATCGCGCTGCTGCGCTGACGAGCCGGTGCGGCTGCCGCGCTAGCGGTCGCCGCGACGGCGGAACGCCCACCAGGCAGCGAGCCCGGTGAAGCCCGCGACGAGCAGCACCATCAGCCAGAAGCCGTGCTTGTTTTCCGAGAACGGCACGCCGCCGACGTTCATCCCGAAAAAGCCGGCGACGATGTTGATCGGCAACGCGATCACGGTCACGAGCGTCAGCGTGAACAGCGTCCGGTTGTTCTGCTCGTCGAGACGCGAGCCGATCTCTTCCTGCAAAAGCTTGATCCGTTCGTTGAGCCCCGCCAGGTCGGCGAGCACCAGCGAGAACTCTTCGGTCGATTCGCGCAGCTCCTGCACGTCTTCCAGGTGCAGCCACGCGGGCGGTTTCGCGAGCAGCCGGAAGATCGACCCGGGTTCCGGCGCGAGCATGCGCTGCAGGCGCGTCAGCGTGCGGCGCATCGCGCCGAGCTCGATGCGGCTCGACGTGAGCCGCTGCGACAGGAAGCGATCCTCGATGCGGTCGACGTCGACGCTCGTGCGCCGCATGATCTGGATCAGCAGGTCGGCCTGGTCGCGCAGCAGGTGCACGAGCAGTTCCGCGGGCGACCTGAACTGCTCGCCGTCGCGCACGCACGCGCGCAACGTGTCGACCGAGCGCAGCGGCTTGAGCCGCGCGGTCACCATGATGCGCTGCTCGACGTGGACGAACAGCGTCGCGATCTCCGACGGCGTCAGTTCGAGGTTGAACATCACGTCGTTGACGATCGCGCGCAGCGCGCCGTCCTCCTGCTCGATGCGGGTCGAACGCGACCCTTCGTGGAGAAATTCGAAGAAGCTGTCGGGCAGCCCGAGATGCGTGCGCATCCAGCGCTCGCTCGCGCCATGCGCGAGATTGAAGTGCAGCCAGACGAAATCGCCCGACGCGCCCGCGCCGTGCGCGCGACACGTGCGCAGCCACGCGGCGGCCGCGTCGGCATCGAGCGTCGCGCCGGAACCGCCCGGGACGAAGCGGAAGCCGCACACCATGCCGGACGTATCGGCGCCGTAAGTCTGTACGATCAGGTCCATCGTGTCGAAGGTCGTGCGGCGCGCGACGCGCCGCACATCGCGGGTCGCGGGCCCGCGCCGGGAAAAGAAAGGAGACGTATGCCCGACGGGCGTGACGCGCTCGTGACAGCATCAGGCCGCATCATACCGGCAGCTTCCTCGCCCCCAAAGCAACGCGCCGCCCAACGGGCGGCGCGGATCATGCATGGCGGCAGGCGCAAGACGCGTTACTGCCGCGTCTCCGACTGCGCGGCGCTCGGGCACGCGGGATCCTTGCCCCAGTGGCCGTCACACACGCGCCAGCGGCACAGCTGATCCTCGAAGAAACCGCGCTCCGAACACTCCTTCACGCGCGACGCGAGCGAGCCGGTCGTCGCTGCCGTCTTGGTCGGCACGACCTGCCCCTTCTGCGCGGCGAGCTTCTTGTCGGCCGGCTTCGTGCGCGCGACGAGCGCCGCGAGCAGATCGGCATCCGGATCGTCCTTTGCGCCCGCCTTCGCGGTACGGGTCGACGTCGCATCGCGGCGCTTCTTCGCCTGCGCGAGCTCCACCTCTTGTTCCTTGCGATGCTTGCGGGCCTCGGCCTTTGTCTCGGCCTTCGTGTCGGCCTTGCCGTGCGCCGCGACCTTCGTGCTCTTCGTGGCGTCGGCCTTCGCGGTCTTCGTCGTCGCGGCCGCAACGGCCGTGGCCGTCGCGGCTGCGGCTGCACCGGCGGTGGCGGCGCCCGATGCGTCGTCGGCGCCACTGGCCAGTGCGCGCGACAGGCGGCTGCCGTCCGCGGCGGACGCGGACGATGCGGATGCAACGGTCTGGGAAGCCGAATCGTCGTTGACGATCGTGGCCGGTTGGACGGCGGACGCGGCGGACGCGCCATTCTGCGCGACCTGCGCGGCGACACTGCTGGCCGGTGCGGCCTTCGCCGGCGCGGCTGCCGCGGGCTCGGCGGCGGCCGTCACGGCGGCAACCTGCTCGCCCGCATGCTGCTGCATGCGCCACGCGCCCCAGCCGCCGACGGCGACCACCAGTGCGACCACGGCGGCGATCGGCGCCTTCAGCGAACGGCGCGGCGGTTCGGCAGGCGGCGTGACACGGCCTTCCAGATTCGCGAGAATGCGCGACTGCTGAGGTCCTTCCTTGCCTGCCGGTTTCGTATCGGACAGCAGGCTGGGCGGAGTTTTCGAATTTGAATTTTCCGGCGCACTCATTCAGCGTCTCATTGAATCCTGGTTTAATTCACCGCGATAATATAGCCCGGCCTCTCGAAGCAGCCTGATTCTAAGAGCAAGCATTGCAAAACACAATCAATTCCAATTTCCGGGGATTTCTTTGATTGCCGTCGCACTCGTCGCCTATTTCGCCCTTGCCGTCGCGGTTGCGGCACTGTTGCTTTTACCGGGTATCCGCGCGACCGTTTTCGAATCCGTCGCCCAGTTTCACGGCCGCCTTACGCGCCGTGCGAACGATCGCGCCGCGCGTACGCGGAGTCAGATTGTTAAATCGGCAAGCGTTACGCGCGGCGCTTTAAACGATGCGCAAAATTTACTGGTTCGCCGGCGCTTGATGATTATGGTATCGGCAGGTATTCTTGCGACGCCGCCATTGGTCGCCATTGCGTTACGCGGCCGGCAATTGTTCCAGTACGACGACACGGCGCGCGTGCCCGACGAGAAGATCGCCGCGCTGCTGCAGGGCGAGCAGCTCGTGCCGCCGCCGCCGCTGCCGCCGGAAGTCTTCGCCACCAAGGAAGTCGAGCAGATACGCCCGGCGCTGAAGGATGCGAGCCGCGACTGGAACCTGCTGGACCCGGATTTCCGTACGCGTTTGCTGCTGGTCTACAAGATCATGCACGAACAACACGGTTATGAAATGGCGCTGCTGGAAGGGTACCGAAGCCCGGAACGGCAGAACCGGCTGGCGCAAATGGGCGGCAACGTGACCAACGCGGCAGCCTTCCAGAGTTATCACCAATTCGGGCTGGCGGCCGACAACGCATTCCTGCGCGACGGCAAGCTGGTCATTTCCGAGAAAGATCCGTGGGCGATGCGCGGCTACCAGTTGTACGGCCAGGTCGCCGAACAAGTCGGCCTGACCTGGGGCGGCCGATGGAAAATGATGGATCTCGGGCACGTGGAATACCATAAACCCGGTTTTAAACTGGGACGCGGCAGCTAGCCAGGGCTGCCGGACAGGAAATAATGAGGGCGGCATGGGGCTTTTTAATATCCCGGCAGGAAACGATATGGGCGACGCAAAAAATCGGGCATTCCGGTGCGCGATTTTTTCCGGCCGCCGCTTCCGTTTTAAATCTCACAGCGTCCTTTCATTAATGCGCGCGCCTTCTCCGATGCCGCGGGCGCATTGATGCCGGCCCCCTTCATCCCGTTTGACAGCATGGCGACACATCGCGGCGCCACCCTTGCCGCTCGACGCGCCTGCGTCGTCGCCTCACCGAATCGCACCGGAACCTGAACGTCCTATGCAACGCATCCTCAACGTGCTGACTCATCCGCGTACGCTCTCGATTGTCGGGATCGTCGCGCTAGCGGCGATCCTCTTCATCGTCGCCGACATGCTGCAGCTGCCGCTCCTGTGGGCGGCGATCGCGTTCGCGGCGATCCTCGCGCTGTGGCTCGTCGTCGCGCTGTGGCGCCGCTGGCGCGTGAAGCGCGCGAACCAGCAGCTCGGCCAGGTGCTCGAGGAGCAGGCGGAAACCGGCAAGATCGCCGCGCCCGCCGCCGCCGCGCTCGCCCCCGATTCGAAGACCGCCGACCTCGATGTGCTGCGCACGCGCCTGTCGGATGCGGTGAAGACGATCAAGACGTCGAAGATCGGCCAGGTGTCGGGCGGCTCCGCGCTGTACGAACTGCCGTGGTACATCGTGATCGGCAACCCGGCCGCCGGCAAGAGCAGCGCCGTGCTCAACTCCGGCCTGCAATTCCCGTTCGCGGACAAGAACAGCGCGGTGATCCACGGCATCGGCGGCACGCGTAACTGCGACTGGTTCTTCACGACCGAAGGCATCCTGCTCGACACGGCCGGCCGCTATTCGGTGCACGAGGAAGACCGCAGCGAGTGGCTCGGCTTCCTCGGCCTGCTCAAGCGCTATCGCCCGAAGGCGCCGATCAACGGCATCATCGTCACCGCGAGCATCGCCGAACTCACCGGCAACCGCCCCGAATTCGCGATCAACCTCGCGAAAAACCTCCGCCAGCGCGTTCAGGAGCTGACGGAAAAGCTCGAAGTGTTCGCGCCGGTCTACGTGATGTTCACGAAGGCCGACCTGATCACCGGCTTCACCGAATTCTTCAGCAGCAGCGACAAGCACGAGTACGACCGCGTGTGGGGCGCCACCCTGCCCTACGAGCCCGACGACAAGCGTGACGTCGTCGCGCAGTTCGACACGCACTTCGAGGAGCTGTACGAAGGGCTGAAGGAAATCAGCGTCGCGCAACTGTCGCTGTCGCGCGGCAACCAGCTGTCGCCGGGCCAGTTGAGCTTCCCGCTGGAATTCTCGACGATCAAGCCGTCGCTGCGCGCGTTCCTCGCGACGCTGTTCGAGAACAACCCGTTCCAGTACAAGCCGATCTTCCGCGGCTTCTACTTCACCAGCGCACTGCAGGAAGGCGAAACCAACAGCGCGGCCGCTCAGCGCATCGCGCACCGCTTCGGCCTCGACGGGAACGCGCTGCCGAAGCCGCACAGCGCGTTCTCGAAGAACGGCTTCTTCCTGCGCGACCTGTTCTCGAAGGTGATCTTCGCGGACCGCCAGACGGTGCGCCAGTTCGCGAGCCCGACCAAGACGCGGCTGCGCTACGCGACCTTCTTCGGCTTCGTCGCGGCGCTCGCGATCGCGCTCGGCGGCTGGACCTGGTCGACGATCGGCAACCAGCAGCTCGTGTCGAACGTGCAGGCCGACCTCGACAACGTCACGCGCCTGCAGCAGGGCCGCAACGACCTGCAGTCGCGCCTGCAGGCGATGGACATCCTCGAAGACCGGATCGAACAGCTCGAGCAGTTCCGCCGCGACAAGCCGCTGTCGGTGTCGCTCGGCCTGTACCAGGGCGACCGTCTCGAGCAGCACCTGCTGACCGAGTACTACAACGGCGTGCGCCAGATCCTGCTGGCCCCCGTGTCGCAGAACCTCGCGTCGTTCATGAAGGACGTGAACGCACACCCCGAACAGCTCGTGCCGATGACGCGCCCGCCCGAATCGGGCGCCGTGCAGGGCGGCACGCTGCCGGTCTCGACCAACGCGGCAGGCGCCGCGCCGCAGGCCGGCGCCGCACTGGCCGCGTCGGGTGCCGCGCCGGCCGCCGCGCCGCAACAGGCTGCCGCACCGCAGGGCGGCCTCTACAGCGACGCGTCGCCGACCAACGTGCAGGACGCGTACAACGCGCTGAAGACGTACCTGATGCTGTCCGACAAGCGCCACGTCGAGCAGGCACACCTGACCGACCAGCTCGCCCGCTTCTGGCGCGGCTGGCTCGAGACGAATCGCGGCAACATGCCGCGTGACGAGATGATCAAGAGCGCCGAGCGCATGATCTCGTTCTACCTGTCCCGCGTGAACGACAACGACTGGCCGATGATCGACGCGAACCTCGCGCTCGTCGACCAGACCCGCGAGAACCTGCGCCGCGTCGTACGCGGCATGCCGGCCCGCCAGCGCGTCTACGAGGAAATCAAGGCACGCGCGTCGACCCGCTTCGCGCCGATGACCATCGCGCGCATCGTCGGCGACGGCAACCAGTCGCTCGTGGCGGGCAGCTACGCGATTCCGGGCACGTTCACGCGTGAAGCGTGGTTCGACTACGTGCAGCCGGCGATCCGCGATGCGGCGACCAAGGAACTGCAGGCGAAGGACTGGGTGCTGAACACGTCGACGCAGGACGACCTGACGCTGGAAGGCAGCCCCGAGCAGATCCAGAAGACGCTCGTCGGCATGTACAAGACCGAGTACGCGCAGCACTGGCAGAAGTTCATGCAGGGCATCGCGGTGCAGGGCTTCAGCAGCTTCGGCCAGGCCGTCGACGGGATGAACCGCCTCGGCGACCCGCAGGATTCGCCGATCCGCAAGATCCTCGAGACCGCGTACGACCAGACGTCGTGGGACAACCCGTCGCTCGCGAACGTGACGATCAAGAAGGCGCAGACGGGCGTCGTAAACTGGGTCAAGCAGCTGTTCTCGCGCTCGCAGGCCGGCCAGGTGGCGGCCGCCAACATCGACATCAACGGCAATCCGGCCGAGGTGCCGATGGGTCCGATCGGCCAGGAGTTCATCGGGCTCGCGCGGATCGTCGCGACGCATGACGGCACGTCGATGCTCAAGGGCTACATGGAGTCGCTGTCGAAGGTCCGTACCCGCTTCAACGTGATCAAGAACCAGGGCGACCCGGGCCCGGGCGCGCGCCAGCTGATGCAGCAGACGCTCGACGGCAACGGTTCGGAACTCGCCGATTCGCTGAAGCTCGTCGACGAGCAGATGCTGACGGGCCTCACCGATTCGCAACGCAAGTCGCTGCGTCCGCTGCTGGTGCGGCCGCTGATGCAGGCGTTCGCGGTCGTGATCCAGCCGGCCAGCGCCGAAGTCAACAAGGTGTGGAACGCGCAGGTCTACCAGCCGTTCCAGAACTCGCTCGCGACGAAGTACCCGTTCGCGGCGAGCGCCAAGGTCGAGGCCGGCGCCGGCGAGATCGCGCAGGTGTTCGGTCCGGACGGCTCGATCGCGAAGTTCGTCGGCACGACGCTCGGGCCGCTCGCGGTGCGCCGCGGCGACACGCTCGCCGCCCGCACGTGGGGCGACATGGGCATCGGGCTCACGCCGGACTTCACGAACGGCTTCGCGCGCTGGGTCGCCCCGCTCGCAGGCGGTGCCGCCGGCAGCGCGGCCGCGTCGTCCGAGCCGCAGACCGTGTTCCAGATCCTGCCGCAGCCGAGCACGGGCACGACGGAATACACGATCGCGATCGACGGCCAGCAACTGCGCTACCGCAACACGCCGCCGCAGTGGACCAACTTCGTGTGGCCGAACCCGCAGGGCTCGCCGGGCGCGACGCTGTCCGCGACGACCTTCGACGGCCGCACGGTGCAACTCGTCAACGAGCCGGGCCGCTACGGTCTCGAGAAGCTCATCAACTCGGCGCAGCGCAAGCGCCGTCCGGACGGCACCTTCGACCTGACGTGGGCGCAGGGCAGCGTGAACGTGTCGGTGACGATGCGCATCATCAGCACGTCGCAACCGTCCAGCGGGGGCGGTGACCAGCCGCAGCAGCAGAGCCTGCGCGGCCTGCAGCTGCCGTCGTCGGTCGCCGACGCGAGCGCGGGCGCCGCGCAGAACGCAACCCAGTCCGCCGGCACGGGCACGCCGGCCGCGGCGCCGGCCGTCGCGGCCGCCAACGCAACGCATGCACAGGGGGCGCAATGACGCAAACCGTTCAGGCGCAAATCGCCTACTTCGGCAAGATTCCGTCGCGCGGCGACTTCGTCAAGAGCGCACACAATCCGCAGCTGCTGCAGACGCTCGATCGCTGGATCGCGCAGGCGCTCGAGCTGCTCGCGGAAGATCCGCGCTGGAAGATCGTCTACGAGGATGCGAAGCCGATGCATTTCGCGTTCCTCGGCTCGCGCAGCAAGCTCGCGATCGCAGGCCACATGGTCGCGAGCCACGACGTGTCGATGCGCCGCTTCCCGTTCCTCGGCGCGACCGCGCTCGAGGTCGACCGGCCGCTCGCGTTCCTCGCGCGCAGCCCGCTCGCGTTCGCGCGGCTGTGGTCGCGCGTCGCCACGCAGATCCCGCCGCTGCTCGGCAAGGACGAGCCGCCCGGCGCGCTGCAGGCGCTCGGCGACACGCAGGTGCCGATCGACGTCGGCGGCCCCGGCACGTCGCATGACGGCACCTTCAACGATTTCGTCGAACACCAGTCGCTGTACGGCCTCCAGGAGATGCTGCTCGAAAGCGGTCATCCGGTGCGGCTGCGCGGCGCGATGCTCGCGCTCGGCTCGCTGCTGCGGCCGGTGATGCAGAGCGGCTCGTCGCACATCGAACGCGGCCTCACGCTGCCGCTGCCGGTCGATCCGTTCTACCGCAGCCTCGTCGCCGCGTTCTGGCTCGAACTGATCGCGCCGTTCGTCGCGCAGGCCGACTTCGAGCTCGCGATCTTCATCGGCACGATCGCCGAGCGCGAACGCCTCATCATCGGCTTCAACGGCGCGTCGGCCAAGACGCTGCTGAGCGTGGTCGACCCGCAGACCTACGCCGCCCACAACATCGACATCGACGATCCCGAGTGGATCGACGCCCATGCGCAAAACGATCAGCAGATCAGCAAGCTCGTCAGCTACCTCGACCAACCGCAACTCTCGCTGCGCGTCGCCATCGACGCGTTCCGCGAAGCGTTCATCGGAGGCTGACGGGATGCATCGCACGATTCACGCCCGGCGCGCCCGTTTTTCGGCCGCCCTCTCGCCCGCCCTCGCCGCGCTCTTCGCCGCCGGCCTCGTCGCCAGCGGCGCGGCCTTCGCGCAGAACACGGGCGCCACCGTCACGCCGGTCGGCAACGGCACGGTCGCGACGACCGCGCTGCCGTCGTCGAACCCGAACGCCGGCGCCGCGTCCGGCACGGTGGTGCACGGCACGGCCGGCACGATCACGCCGCCGCCTGCGAACGCGACGCCCGGCCAGGTGGTCGTCGGCGGCAAGGTGCCCGACGAGGCGACCAAGGCCGCCGTGCTGCAGAAGCTGCGCGACACCTACGGCGCGACGAACGTCGTCGACCAGGTCGAGGTCGGCGACGTTGCGACGCCGCCGAACTGGAGCGCCAACGTGCAGAAGCTGCTCGGCGCGCAGCTCAAGCAGATCAGCAAGGGCCAGCTGAAGATCAACGGCACGCAGATCGAGATGAAGGGCGAGGTGCACAACGAAGCGCAGCGCCAGCAGCTCGCCAGCGACATGGCGAACACGCTGAACCCGAAGTACACGATCAAGAACGGGCTGCGCGTGTCGGCATCCGAGCAGGGCGTGCTCGACCAGACGCTCGCGAATCGCACGATCGAGTTCGAGACGGGCAGCGCGACGCTCACGCCGCAAGGCAGACAGATTCTCGACCAGATGGGAGCCGCGCTCGCGAAGATGCAGAACCGCACGGTCGACATCATCGGCCACACCGACAACTCGGGGAACCGGACGTCGAACATCGCGCTGAGCCAGGCGCGTGCGGACGCGGTGAAGGGTTATCTGATCACGAAGAGCATTCCGCCGCAGCAGATGACGACGACGGGCGTCGGGCCGGATCAGCCGATCGCGCCAAATGATACGGCGGAAGGGCGGGCGAGGAATCGGCGGATCGAGTTCCGGGTGGGGCAGTAGGTGGGCCACGTTGTCACCGCGCGGATCGGTATTCGCATCGCTTCGCCGAATACAGTCCGCGCGGGGTAACGACTCGCTGGCCCTCTACGCCTCCCGCTCGCGGCAGTCGCATTGTTGCGACTGCCAACCCCACCGTTTCAATCACCGATCAACGTGACCGGCTTACCGTGAATGCGTTCCAGCCGACGCGGCGTGCCAATCATCAACAGGCTGCCTTTGACGACAAGGCCGATCAGAAACTGCGAGCACGGGTATAGCAGCATCGCCGAGAACAACAGCAAGTCCGCTGAAGCCGGCAAAGGCATCCGTGTCCGTACAGCCAGGAACACGGCCGGTGCGGCAAACAGGACGAGCCCCTGGCCAATCCGGACGATCGGGCCGCGACGGTCCGAAAACGTGCCCAACTGCTGCATTGCCGACAGGCTGTACTGAATCTCGCTGCCGGCATCCCTGAATGCGTGCGCGATGAACTCGGGTTTTCCGAGAGCGCCGGAAACCTGGCGGGCCGTCATGACTATTCCGAGAAGGGTTCCCGACACCGCAGCAGCGACGCACGTGATGCGAATCGTCACAGGCATCGGCACGGATGAAAAATAGAACATCCACGAGATACCCGCGATCAGGAAATAGACCGACCAGCATACGAGGACCATGGTGACGCCGTACAGCCACAGGCGCCCTCGCCCGCCGTCGGCTCGCCATGCGGCCGCTTGGCCGACGATGGTGGTCAGCGCCACGCCAGCGGCGATCTTCAACGGCAGCGAATCGCCCAAAAACAGCGGCGTTCCGAGCACATACGCACACCCGATCAGGAAAGCACAGGTGGCCAGATTCGCGCTGAAAATTGCGCGGTATCGTTCGCGTATGGCACTTCGTTCCGTCGGCTCAGTTGATTGCAGTGGGTCGATTGCCGTCATGCATTTTCCGGAAAGATTTGTGGCAGGCGAATCACGAATCGGAAGGTTTCGACGAGTGACGAATCGCCGGTCATTGCCCGAGAATGACCTTCTTGCCGGTCTGTCGCTCAAGCTTCAGCGGCAAATACACTCGAAAAAATAAATTTCGCACATAGAAATTCCCGATGATCGAGACCGACATCGGGAATCCGAGGAGTGACATGATTATGCACAACACGTGCGGCCCGACGCTCTCGCCCAAAACACGATTCGCGCTCGACCCGAACGCCGCGGCAAACGGCATCAAGTACGCGACAATCGACATCAACGTCGCCGTCAACGGGGTTCTTGACGTCAAGTGATCGACATAGCCACTACACGAGTGACGCAGAATCAGATTCTTGCCAGCGTCGAGATAAATCGTATTCACAACTGCGTCTTTCTTCGCGGCGCTGCGAAAATCCGAAAGAACCATGATGGCGTGCCACCCGAGAATGACAAAACACGCCAGCACCACCGAAGCCTTCAAGGAGACTGGCATCGGAACATACAACACATAGAACAACCAAACGAATGCAATCATCAACCACGGAAGCAGCGCCAGCATCGAGACAATGCCTTCGACCCAGAGTCTCCGCGACTGCCGATTCATCGAATAGTGAAAAGACAACACAATCGACACGAAGCACTGCACGACCAGCACCAATTTCCACACCCAAGCCGCCACCACACCTAGTTGCGAGAATACGTAATAGATGCCGGCCACAAGCATGCCGAGCGCCAATCCGATCACAGCCAATCTTCCGTGCAAATCTATCGGGGAACCGTCGTCAAGGTCAGATTTCATCATTCACACAACCGATCGACCAGTCACAGATCAAGGATGGTCTTCTTTCCGGCTTCCCGCTCGAGCCCGACCAACAAGTAGATATGAAAATATGCCAATCGCACAATGAAACCCTCGATCATCAGACGAGGAAAATAGAAAGCCGGCCATCAACAGAATGAATGGACTCGCCTCTATCGGCGTTGTTGCATAAACCGAATGTGAGGACGAGGTAGCGCTCATGTTCACGATCTCAGGTAACGCGAACGGACTGCGGACGTGCGAGATCCGCCATGTGGTTGATCACGCCCACGCGGATAGCGACCTCGGTCGCCTGCGAGTCGGTGCGACGTACCCAGAGGCAGTTATCCATGAGCGTCTTCAGTCGATACATCGCGTTCTCCGCGAGCGAGCGCCGGTGGTAGCCGCTGTCTTTCTTCCATTCTCGGCGGCCGTCTCGAGCGATCACATCGACTGCGTCGTTGCGCCACGTCTCCCCCGGCGTGTGCGGGGCCAATGAGCGACGCCTTCGCGTGGCGGCTCGACGTCGGGCATGCTGGCAAGGGCGGCTTCGTCGATCCACATCGTGACGTTACCTCGATTGATCATACCGGCGTTGTACGTCGCTCAGTTCCTGACGCGGTAGCGCGCCTTCGGCTCATGCTTCTTGCTTGTGCCCCTACGCATCTTCTCGGCAAAAACGAGAATCTACGCAGGAACCCGATTTGCTAACAGGGGCCTCGCCCCGGCCGTTGCACGTAAACGTCACCGTGCCACGACCGATTTATGCAACCACACCTCGACACATCGTCACTTACTGATCCTGCACCTGCTTCAGGTAATCCTGGAGCGTCTTCGTTCGTTGCTCCGTCAACTCTGTGAGGCATTGTGAATGATTGACAATTAGCCACTGATGCGCACCACCATTCAGGCTGGTTTTAAGATCGCATTCAGCGTCTCGAAACGTGACCCAAGCACGTTGGGCCGAAACAATCTGAGTCTTCGGAATTACGCCGCTATCCGGATCATCTTTCAATACACCCAGCAGTTTTTTGTACGCCGAATTTAATTTCAGATCAGCCGATCGCCGATCCTTTTCAGCGCACTGGTAGTTTATTTGAGCACTCTCAGCATCAACTCCTCCCGGCGGATTATTACAATCCAACGCAAAAGCACTCACAGACACAACCAACGAAAAAATCGCACCAAAAAGCAATTTAAATTTCATCTTCACACCCCTCACTTCTTGTCGTATGCATCGGAATAAGTTTCCACCCAATAGAGGTCTTCCGCCAAAAATCCTGTCTCATCCTTCAAGAGTTTTTTTGCACGAATAATCTCATCTTTCTGTACAAGCTTACCTCCAATTGAATTACTCTTCTTTACATCTAGATCAGAAATATGCTGCACCGCCTTCTTTTCATCCGCACCATCGGCAAAGGGAGTAGTTAGCCCTAGCGCAGTTGCGGCACCCGTAATAAAACTCTTGGGCGCCCCGCGTATAGCACATGCCGCCACAAAGGCAATCCCCAATGCAGATCGAATATTATTATCCTTACAAAATTTCAATGCAGGATTCATATATCCTTCGACAGCAAATTCAAGCTGCGCTTCCTGAAAGGCATCTATCTTGCCAGCATTCACGAAGCGCTGCTTCCATGTGCCCTCCCACAGATCCTGCTTTGAGCCGCCGATGTTCGTCGCGATCGGTTGAACCCGTTTCCCACGGATTTCGCTGCCAACCGGCAGTTTATTCATTCTGGCGAGTTCACTCAGTCTCCGCCCTTCCGACGATTTACGAATGGAATTCCAGTGCGCCTGACCGGACGCATAATCAACGCCCTTGACCTCAATACCCGACGTCGCCAACGTGATCAATTCGTCGCTGTTATCACCAAAAGTCACGACAAACGTATTGGGATCCTTGTCTTTCATTTTCTGCAGCAATCTACCAAGCGCGCCGCTATCCTGCGTAAACTGGATAATTCCGTATGAAAGCCCAATATGAACGATATGTGCATATGACACATTTCGACTTATCTTCATATGGAATTCCGAGTCCAAATTTTCTGCTGTGAACGGATCCTTGCCACTCTCACATATCGCGACAGCCGCAATGATCTTAAGACGCTCATTACGATCCAGCACAACTCCCTTGAATTCCACCACGTGTGGCTTTTTATTTAGACGATCTAATAACGCCTGATGATCACCGCTATCGTTCTTATTTTTTTTCTTTGGCGGGGCAGCCGGCGCCCCTGAGGGGGGAGTCTTCGGGGGTGACGATGTGGGTGGCGACGGTGTCGGTGGCGGATCAGCCCGCTTGGTTAGGGGCACGTCGTCTTCATGTTGTGCCTCCTTCAACTGCCCATTCAGACGCAGTTGTTCCAACAGCGTATCAGCAAGATCGACGCGGCAAATATTACCCACCTCGTACGCATACGGCTCTCCGCCCAAGTCATTGGTATGGTTTTCGTCCAATGGATCCGTAATCGGCCGAGTAAACGGCGGAAATACATCTCCATCACCATTGGGATACGGATACCCCGGAATATCGTTATTGAACGTCATATATTCTTCCCGCTCAATTTCTTCAAAATCTCAATTCGAAGGATATCTGCTTGATCGCTGATTGCAAGCTGTGCAATACCATCATGGTCCGTCTTACCCGTGACGGTTTTCCCGTTCTTGAGGTGAACGCGAATCGGCCTATCAGGAATGGAGAATCCACGATCATCCACAACCCAAACTGGCCGATCATAAATATGATTTATCGGAAGATATGGAAGAGGATAGTTCGTCTGCGTCGGCCCAGAAAAATTATGAGAAGATCCCTTAAATTCAACTTTCCCGGGCGCGTGAATTTCGATGTTTCCATTTACGATTCGAATATAGGCGCCCCCTGATGTCAGAAGAATCTCCTGTTTTGCGGCAACCTCGACACTCTCGGTTGCCGAAAGCACCCTCACGGTCTTCTGGGCCGTTAGTTCAATATCGTCCATATGAGCCTGTATCTCAACCCGGCCCTTTGCAGCAAACAGCTTCATCCCTGCGTTCTGCACGAACAAACTGATCTTGTCGGTAACAGCCGCGATCAGCGACTTGCCGCTCGTGATGAAGGTGCTCTGGCCGCTGACGATATTGGTCTGCCGGTCGCTTGCCAGATGCACCGACTGCTGCGACGCCACCCCGATCCCCGCCGGACTCGCGAACAGCATCACCGGCTCCTTGAACGCATTCGCGTTGCCCGTCCCGCCGCCGGCCGTCCTGCCGCCGCCCGCGGTCGAACCCGCCACGCTGTTCTGCGTCGCATCGCTGAATTGCTTCAGCGCATCGTGACCGGTGCCGAGACTCTCCGCCTGGTGCATCTCGCTGACCTGCGACATCGACTCGACCAGCCCCTCCGCATTGACGAGCTGCTGCTTCGCCTCGCTCACGTCGAGCGGCTGGCTGTTCGCCTGCTTCGGATGCGTCGTCACGTACAAGCCCTGCCCGGCACGCATCGCACCGTACGCATCCGTGCGCAGATCGAACCCGGAGCCGAGATACGCACCGCGCGTATTCCCGTTCTGCTCGATCAGATACCCGAGATGAAGCAGCGAATTCGCGCTGCTGCTGAACAGGCGCGCGCGGTTCTGCCCGGTCGCGTCGTCGAGCACCATCTCGTTGTGCCCGGAACCCGCGTACTCCTTCGAGCGGAAGCCCGACAGGATCCCGTCGCTATGCCATTGCGGCTTGGCAGCGCCGTTGTAGACGCGATGCATGACGATCGGCCGGTCGCAGTCGCCGCCGATGTAGCCGATCAGCACTTCCTCGCCGACCCGCGGAATATGAACGCCGCCGTAACCACCGCCGGTATCGGACTGCACGACACGCATCCAGCACGACGCGTTCTCGCGGCCTTCGCTCTGCCGGTCCCAGACGAACATGACCTTGATCCGGTTCAGCGCGTCGGTATAGACCTCCTCGCCCTTCGGGCCGACGACGATAGCCGTCTCGAGCTGCATCGCGGGCTTCCTGTGCTCGAACGGGCTGCGATACGGCACGCTCGCGCGCTGCGCCTCGACCTCGACGAGATAAAACCCGGCGGAGCCGTCGTCATGCCCGACCTCGAACGCAGCCGCTTCGCCGTGACCGGCCTTCACCTGCGCCAGCTCGTCCTGCAGGCTATGCGGGAAATTCGCTTCGTGATCCGAAACCGGCAGATTGTTCTCGATGTAGCGCGCGACGCCGATGGCCGCGAATTCGCGATCGCCCGCCGAATCGCGGTCGTGCTCGGGATGACCGGTCAGCGTGAAGCGCCGGCCGGCATCGATCGCGCGCACGCCGCCCACGCCGAAGAAGCGCTTCGCGCGCGACTCCCACTCCTCGAGGCGGATCTTCGACAGGTGTTCGCCACGGTCCTGGCTCGGATACGTGTACGCACCGGTGTATTCGTAGATTTCCGCCTGGCCCGGCAGGTCGCCCTGGCCGGCCTTGGTCGGCAGCGTCGTGCCGTTCGGATTGCCCGCCGACGACGGCGACTTGTAGTCGAACGTGCGCGTCGTGTGCTGCGTGCTTTGCAACGTCCGCGACGCGGCCCATTGCGTGAAACCGGCGGTTTCGGTGCCCGTGCCCGAGCGGTCGAACATGACGGCATTCGGCGACAGTGCATCGACCGCATGCAGGTCGTCGGTGATGACGAGCGTGTGCGCCTTCCCGTCTTCGCTATGCCGCCAGAAGCCGAACAGCCCTTCGTCCTCCATCAGCCGATGCACGAAATTCCAGTCGGTTTCGCTCTGGCGGCAGTACGAGCGCGACGGCAACGGCTTCGACAGCGCGAACTGATACTGCCCCTTGGCCTGCGGATGCGCGTCGAACACGTCGGCGAGGATCGCGTCGACGCTCTTGTCCTGCCAGTACCGCATGTCGCTGCGGAACCTGAGGAAGTGCATCCACGACGCGAAGCGCAGCTGGTAACTCGACAGGCTGCCGTCCGCGCCTAGCCGCCGTGCCGTATGGATATAGCCGTTGATCGGCAGATACGACTTGTCCGCCTGCTGGATCCACAGCGTGATCGGCTGCGCGATCAGCGTCTTGAGCTCGACGTCGCTCGCGGTGGACACCAGATCGAGCGCCACGCTGAAATCGCGCCCCAGCCCGGAACGGGTCACGGCGCGGCGCGGCACGAGCGCATTGTTCGGCAGCGACGGGATGTCCGTCTTCAGCAGGCGGTCCTGCAGAATCAGGCCACCGCGGATCGCCTGTGCCAGTTCGGTCACGTTCATGCGTCTTCCTGTTCTTGTTGCCGCGAGCCAGCCGGGCCCGCGCTCTCAGGTCAAGGTTGCGTCGTTCAGGACTGCTCGTCGGGCCTCACCCCGAGCAGCTCGCGGATATGCGACAGCGATCCGTCGTCCTTCACGACGCTCTCGAGCCACTTGTGCAGCGGCATGTCGGCCCATTCGGCCGCCTTGTCGGCGAGATACGCGACCGGGCTGTGCGGCTCGGTCTGGCGGAAATAACGCGCGACCGCACGCAGCTGGTCGACAGCCTGCGCGCGGTTCTGGATGCCGGCGATCATCTGCGTCACCGGAGGACGCGGAGCGGTCTGCTGCTGCACGTGAGTCTCCTCGGTCTGGATCGAATTGCCGAAAACCGGCTCGATGCGCTCGGGCTGCGCCGGCGGCGCCGCCTGCGTGTGCGGCGCGCTGCCCGTGTAGCCCTGCTCGCGCGCAAAGCGCTCGGCGAGCCGGTACACGGTCTCGAACGCGTCGCGCGCCTGCCGGAAGCTCGGCGCCGAATCGCCCGCGCGCTCGACGAGCCGCTCCTCGAACGCATCGAGCGAGAATTCGAACGCCTTCAGGTCCGCCAGCAGCGCCGTGTAGAACGCGATCGGCGTCATGCGCCGCGACGAATCGATCTGGTCGAGCGACGGCTTGCCGCGCGCGATGTCGTCCGCGTGATCGGGGTCGCGCTTGATCGACTGCGCGACGTGCTGCGCCACTTCCCAGTCGAGCGTGCTGAACGCGTTCGACGCGCCGTCCGTCATCGGCACCGCGCGCAGCAGCTCGGCCGTGCGGCCGGACAGCCACGCGACGTTGCCGAGCCGGTATTCCGTGTCCTCGCCTTCGGGCAGCGGGTGCACGGTGTCCCAGAACTCGCGGCACAGGCCCTCGAGCAGCGCATAGCCTTCGGTGAGGCCGGTGATGCCGTCCTCGAGCGCGAGCGCCTCGGTCAGCCACACGCCGAGCCGCAGGTCCTTCGTGCGCGTGCGCAGCAGCTCGCCCGCATGGTCGACGACGAAGCCCCAGTCGGCCTCCTTGATCTCGGTCACCCATTCGCCCTGGTCGAGCGTCGGATCGTCGTAGCGCCGCGCGTCCTGGATCGCGTCGAATTCGTTCGAAAACAGCAGGTCGTCGCCGCTGGGCGACGCGTCGCTGATCGGCGTCAGCAGTTCAGGAAGATTGATCGGCATGGTTCGGTCAGTTCATCAATGCTTGGCGTTGCGGCCGCGCTCATTCGACGGTGTACGCGAATTCGCCGGCCTCGTCCGCGCGCACCGCGATGCGCGCGATGGCTTCGCCGTCGGCGATCCGGCCGAGCACGTGGCCCGCGATCTCCGGCAGCAGCGTGCCGTTCAGGATGTGGTCGACGTTGCGGGCGCCCGAGTCGACCTCGGTGCAGCGCGCGAGCACCGCCTCGACGAGCGACTCGTCCCATTCGAACGCGGCCTTGTGGTTCGCCTCGATGCGGCGGCGGATCCGTTCGAGCTTCAGCTCGATGATCTCGACCAGCACGTCGTCGGAAATCGGATAGTAGGGCACGACCTTCATGCGCCCGAGGAACGCGGGCTTGAACGTCTTGTACAGCTGCGGGCGCAGCGTCTCGGCGAGCGCGTCCGGGTCGGGCAGCTCTTCGGCCGGCTTGTTCAGGCAGGCCTGCATCACCGCGGCCGACCCGACGTTCGACGTCAGGATGATCAGCGTGTTGCGGAAGTCGATCTCGCGCCCTTCCGCATCGTCCATCGCGCCCTTGTCGAACACCTGGAAGAACATCTCGAGCACGTCGGGGTGGGCCTTCTCGACTTCGTCGAGCAGCACGACGGAGTACGGGTTGCGGCGCACGGCCTCGGTCAGCACACCGCCTTCGCCGTAGCCGACGTAGCCGGGCGGCGAGCCTTTCAGGCCCGACACGCTGTGCGCTTCCTGGTACTCGCTCATGTTGATCGTGACCATCTTGCGCTCGCCGCCGTACAGGATGTCGGCCAGCGCGAGCGCCGTTTCGGTCTTGCCGACGCCCGACGGCCCGACGAACATGAACACGCCGCGCGGCTTGTTCGGATCCTCGAGGTTCGCGGTCGCGGTGCGCACGCGCTGCGCGATCGCATCGAGCGCATGATCCTGGCCGATCACGCGCGCGGCGAGCAGCGGCTGCAGGTTCAGCACGGTGTCGATTTCATCCTTCACCATCCGGCCGAGCGGAATGCCCGTCCATGCGGCGACGATCTCGGCGACGACGTGGCCGTCGACCTGCAGCGGCACCATCGGCTCGCCGCCCTGCAGCGCATGCAGCGCCGCGACGCGTTCGGCGAGCGTGTCGCGCGTGGCCTGCACGTCGACCGGCTGGCCGTCTTCCGACGGGCCGCGCGCCTTGTCGAGCGTGTCGCGCAGCTCGGTGATCTCGGCGACGATCGCACGCTCGGCTTCGTAGCGCGCGTCGTCCTTCGCGAGTTGTTCGAGTGCCGTGTCGCGCGCACTGCGCAGCTCGGCAAGCCGCTCGTCGTGCGGCGCGCCGCCCGCCGCCTCGCGCTCCAGCGACGCGATTTCCGCGTCGATCCGTTCGATCCGCTTCTTCGTGTCGTCGATCGCGGCCGGCGTCGCGCTGTGCGCGAGCGCGACTTTCGCGCACGCGGTGTCGAGCACGCTGATCGCCTTGTCGGGCAGCTGGCGGCCGCTGATGTAGCGGTGCGACAGGCGCACGGCCTCGGTGATCGCATCGTCGAGGATCCGCACGTTGAAGTGCTTCTCCATCAGGCCCGACATCCCGCGCAGCATCGCGGCCGCGAGCGGCTCGCTCGGCTCCTCGACCTTCACGACCTGGAAGCGCCGCGCGAGCGCCGCGTCCTTCTCGAAGTACTTCTTGTATTCGCTCCACGTCGTCGCGGCGATCGTGCGCAGCTCGCCGCGCGCCAGCGCCGGCTTCAGCAGGTTCGCCGCGTCGTTCTGGCCGGCCTGGCCGCCCGCGCCGATGATCGTGTGCGCCTCGTCGATGAACAGGATGATCGGATGCGCGCTCTTCTTCACTTCGTCGATCACGCTCTTCAGGCGGTTCTCGAACTCGCCCTTCACGCTCGCGCCGGCCTGCAGCAGCCCCATGTCGAGCACGTGCAGTGCGACGCCGCGCAGCGGCGGCGGCACGTCGTCGGCCGCGATCCGCAGCGCGAGCCCCTCGACGACCGCGGTTTTGCCGACGCCGGCCTCGCCGGTCATGATCGGGTTGTTCTGGCGGCGGCGCATCAGGATGTCGATCGCCTGGCGGATCTCCGCTTCGCGGCCGATCACCGGATCGATCTTGCCGTCGCGCGCGCGCTGCGTGAGGTTGGTCGTGTACGTGTCGAGCGCGGGCGTCTTCGACGGGCCGGCCGCGGGGGCCGCACCGTCGGCGGCCGGCGCCGCACCGCCGTCGTCCGTATCGGACTGGCGCGGCTCGGCCTCGCTCGATCCGGCCACGACTTCGTCGAACTTGTGCTTCAGGTCCGTCACGTTCACTTCCGCGAACTGCGACGACATCCGCTGCGCGAACTGCGCGAGATCCGGCGCGGTCAGCAGCGCGAGCAGCAGGTGCCCCGAACGGATGCGGCCGAGCTGCGAATCGAGCGACGCGATCAGCCACGCCTGCTCGAACAGCGCGATCAGGTGCACGGAAAACACCGGCGTGCGCGTGTTGCCGGTCTTCAGGCGCGTCAGCTCGCGCTCGAGATCGGCACGCAGCGCATGCGGATCGACACGGCTCGCGCGCAGCGCGAGCGGCAGGTCGCCGGCCGGCTCCTCGAGCAACGCGAGAAACAGGTGCTCCAGATCGACCTCGTAATGGCCGCGCGCCAGGCACGCGCTTGCCGCACGCTCGGTCGCGTGCCGGCACAGCGGGTTCAGTTTCGTGATCAGGGTCTTCAGAGGCGTGCTCATGGCGTCGATCTCAGGTTCGATTGCGTGTTGTTGTCGTTCGGAATCAGTGAATCACGTGCAGTTCGTAGCGTGCGTCGGAGCGGTCGTCGATCGCGTCGCGCGTGCAGAGGAATGCGTCCCAGCCGAGCCGCGAGCCCGCGCCGAGCACGCTCGCGCCGACCTCGGTGCGCTTCAGCACGAGCTTCACCTCGTACTCGAGCGTCACGCCGGCGAGCAGCGTCAGCATCCGCTCGAGCGCGATGGCCTGCGCGCCGCCGGGCAGGAATGCCTCGTAGTCGCGCTTGGACAGCGGGCCGACGATGATCCGGGCACGCATGTCGCGCTGCCACACGCGTTCGCCGACGAGCGCCGTCGCGCCGAGCACCGCGTTGACTTCGCCGAGCACGCTCACCTGGTCGGGCGGCACGTCATACCACTTGCCGACGAACTGGTCGATCTTCACCGGCACGCGGAAATAATCGGACAGCGCGCGCTGCAGGTAGGCGGCCGACATCGGCCGGTGCCGCGCGGCCAGCGCGTAACCGGCGACGGCCTCGTCGAGCACCCCGCCCGAGCCGGCCGCGAGGCTGTCGCGCACCTCGTCGCTCGGCACGCCCGCGATCGCGAGCAGCAGCGGCAGATAGCGCTCGTCGCGGTCGAGCTCGTAATGGAACGGCAGCCGGTATTTCTTCCACGCCGCGTAGAACAGCGCGGTCGCGCGGTTCGAGAACACGTCGAAGAACGCACGCGCCGCGTGATCGCGCCGCAGGTGTTCGCGCGCGACGATCTGCTCGGTGTAATGCAGCGGCAGCGCGCCCTGCCCGCCGAGCAGCCCGAAGAACGCGGGCGTCAGCTCCACGTGGCCGAGCTCGCCGGCCGCGAGCGCGGCGCCGCGCTGCTCGCCCGAATCGAGCAGCGTGCCGTCGTCGTCGAACGACCGCACGCCCTCGATCTCGCTCGGCGGAAAGCCGAGCGACAGCGTGTTGCGGAATTCGATGCGCTGCGCGACCACGTCGCCCTGCCGCCACGCGCCGGGCGCATCCGACGCCTGCCGCGCGAACAGCCCTTCGAGCACGCGCACCGCCTGGAAGAACTCGAAGCGGTGCGGCTCGTCGAGCAGCGCGTCGACTACGCCAGGATCGATTCGCCGGTTCGGGGCTTGCATCGGATGATCTCCTCGCCGGTGCGCTTCGACACGACGACTAGTTGAACGAAACTGTTGAGGTGGACGTAGAGCCCGAAGAAGCTGTCGAGCACGCGCACGAACGACGCGAGGCTCGCGCCGACGAAGTGCTCCTCGTCGATCGTCAGCCGGATCTCGATGCCGCGCACGAAGGTCGCGAACGGCTTGCCGGGCAGCCACTGCACGGCGCCGCGCTGCTCGACGCCGGCGAGGCCGTCGATCTGGCGCATCGACACGGCCGTGCGCCGCAGGTCGTACAGCGTCAACATTTCCTTCAGCGGCGCGAGGCCATGCGCGACCAGCGACACGTGATTGAGCGCGAGATGCGACACGAGCCGCCAGTGCGCGGCGCGGCCGCGCTCGAAGCGCACGCTCTGCGTCGGGCGGCGCAGCAGCGAGATGCCGCTCGTCTGCGCCCCGCCCTCCTGGAACAGGTCGCCGCCCTCGAGGCCGAACGCGAGCATCGCCGGCAGGTCGCGGTTCGTGCAGGTGAGGTCGAGGCTCAGCGTGTCGGTTTGCGGCGACGTCGGCTCGAAGTCGATGTCGACGATCGAGATCTCGGTTTCGTAGCCGGGGCTCTTCTGCGCGACCCAGTCGTTGCGGCGCGCGAACCAGTAGTGGCCGATCCGCGCCGATTCGCCGTGATGCAGCGAGTAGAACGGCCGGAACTCGATCACCGATTCTTCATGCGCCTGCTGCCGGACGAGCTTCACCGAGTCGATCGAGTACACCTCGTACGCGAACGCGCGCCGCGCTTCGGCGATCACGGGGTACGACACCGCGCGATGCGTGATGCGGATCGGCTCGCCGTGCTGGCGGAACAGGTTGACGATCGGCGTGCAGAACAGCCGGAAATGGCTCGGCGTCAGCAGCTCGAGCAGCCGCGCGACGTGCGAATCGCTGCGCACGTCCTGCAGCACGAGATGCAGCGTCGCGCGCTGGCAGCGGCCCGACGCGCGCGCGATCGCCGCGAGGTCGAAATCGACGAAATCGAACTTGTCGGGGAACGCGAAGTATTCGGTGAGCAGGCGATACGCGGGATGCGATTTCGCCGGATAGTCGATCAGCGCGTCGTCTTCGCCGAAGCCGGCCTGCGCGATCGGCAGCTTGCGCAGCGCGGTCCACCGGCCGTTGCGTTCGGGCTCGACATACGCGCCGAGCACGTTGACGAACAGGCAGTCGGTGAGCGCCGCGACGAACGACTGCTCGCCGTGCAGGTGCGCGCGCAGCGTCGACAGCTTCAGCGCGCCCAGATCGAGCTGCGCCGCGAGCGATTCGAACGTGATCGAGACCACGCCCGTCGCGTTGGACGGCAGCACCGTCGCGCTCGGCGCGAGCGCGACCGGCGTGTAACGGGCTTCCGAAATGCGGATCGGCGCGAGCGTCACGTCGTAGGCGGTGCGGAACCGGCACTGCACGCCGCGGATCGGGCGGCTCTTCAGCTCGGTGCCGCGATCGATCACGACCGGTTCGGTCTGCTGGCCCGGCGAAGCCGGCGTGAACTGCGCGATCGAGCACGACGGGAACGGCCGCAGGTAGTGCGGGTACAGTACTTCCAGCAGCGCTTCGGTGAATTCGGGGTAATCGTCGTCGAGCTTCTTGTTGATGCGCGCGCCGAGCAGCGCGAACGACTCGATCATCCGCTCGACGTGCGGATCCTCGCAATGCTCGCCGGACAGCGCGAGCCGCGCCGCGATCTTCGGATAGCGTTCGGCGAAATCTCGCGAATAGCGCCGCAAAAACGATAATTCGCGCTCGTAATACGGCAGCAATTCTTCCATCGACGACCCCGAACCTCAATATTTCCTGCCGGACCCTGATCCACCACCGGGCGGTCCGGCCCGCTCGGCGGCATGATTTACTGCATTCTTGCAGCGCGTGCGCGCGTGACCGAGTACTGCAGCGTCGACGGTTGCAGCATCGCGTCGAAACTCACCGGCTCCTCGGCCGGGTGCACGACGAGCAGCGCCTGGATCGCGAAGTACAGCGCGTTGGTGGCCTGCTCGTTCAGCTCGAACATCACCTGCACCTGCTGCAGGCGCGGCTCATGGCGCGCGATGGCCTGCTGGATCGACTTGCAGATGAACGCGCGGTCGTAGTGGCTCGCGAGGCTCAGCCCCGCGAAATCGTTCAGCCCGTAGGTCAGCACCGATTTCTGGCATTCGGGCAGCGCCGCCAGCTCGCTCTCGGTGTGCGCGATACGGGTGTTGAGGATCGCCTCGACGTCGCGGGCGACCGTGTTCTTGAGCTCGTCCAGCGACAATTGCCGCATCGCTGCCGAGGCCGGCAGGTGCGGTTCGTCGTCGAACAGCTTGTCGAGAAAACTGGGTTCGAATCGTTTCATCAGCCGGCATGCACAGCGAAAACGGCAACGGGACGCCGCGCGCCCCGTTGCCGCAACCGACCTTAGACCGCGTAGGTCTTGTCGTTCTTCGTCAGGCTCCAGGCGCCCTGCGTGTTGCCGCCCTGGTTGCCGCCGATCTTCTGCTGGGTCTGCTTCCACTGCACGGCAGCGTACTTCAGCGAGAACGTCTCGATCGGCAGACCTTCCTCGCGGACGCTCGGCGCGATGCTCGAGATGATCACGTACTTCAGCTTGACTTCCAGATACTGCACGCGCTTGCCTTCACCGTCCGCGCGCGAGAAGTGGATCGTCACTTCGTCGAACGTCGTGCCGCCCGACGCGTGCTGGTACAGCAGCGGGCTCGCCGAGTCGATTTCCTTCGAGAACACCATGTCGCCGTGTTCGCAACGCGTTTGCGTCAGGCCGCCGGCCGACGACGCCGTTGCCGAACGCGGCTGCAGGATCGAGTGATCCCACGACTTCAGTTCAAGCCAGCCCTGATGGTCCTTGTCAGCCGACTCGCCTTTGACTGCCGGGCTACCAAATTGCAAGTGAATGTGTAACATGGCCCTTCTACTCCCCAAAGAGGTGGTTTTAACGTCCTACCCAGGCGGCCCGCCCGGGCGATTTTGCTCGCTTATGAATTTGCCGATTTGGGCAGATCAGCGACAAGTCGCAGAGAAATCGAGAGTTCGTCGAGCTGAAAGTGCGGACGCAGGAACGCGACCGAACGATACGAGCCCGGCTTCCCCGGAATCTCCGACACTTGTATGGAAGCCTCGCGCAGCGGGAATTGCGCCTTCTGCTCCTGCGACGCGTTGTCGTCGAGCAGGACGTACTGCGAAATCCACCGGTTGAGGAATGTTTCCACGTTCTGCGCCGAAGCGAAGCTGCCGATCTTGTCCCGCATCATCGCCTTCAGGTAGTGCGCAACGCGCGATACCGAGAAGATGTATTGAAGCTGGGCGGACAGGACGGCGTTCGCGTTGGCGCTGTCAGTGCTGTATTTCTTCGCTTTCTGCACCGACTGCGCGGCGAAGAACGCGGCGTAATCGGAATTCTTGCAATGGACGAGCGGGATGAAGCCGAGGTCGCTCAGCTCCTTCTCGCGGCGATCGGTGATCGCGATCTCGGTCGGGCACTTCAGCGCGACTTCGCCGTCGTCGGTCTTGAACGTGTGGGTCGGCAGATCCTCGACGAGGCCGCCGCCTTCGACGCCGCGGATCGCCGCGCACCAGCCGAAATCGTCGAACGCGGCCGTCAGGCGCGCTGCGAAGGCCCACGACGCGTTGCACCACAGGTACTTGTCGTGCTCGGTGCCGTCGACGTCCTCGACGAAATTGAAGCGCTCGGCGGTCTGGCCGTCCTTCGGATTGAACGGCAGGCGGCCGAGGAAGCGCGGCAGCGTCAGGCCGACATAGCGCGAATCTTCCGAATCGCGGAACGACTTCCACTTCGCATATTCGACCGTGTCGAACACCTTCGCGAGATCGCGCGGCTTGCCGAGGTCGGAGAACGACTCGAGGCCGAGCAGCTCCGGCGACGCCGACGCGATGAACGGCGCATGGGCGGCCGCCGCGACGCGCGACATCTGCTCGATGAAGTACAGGTCTTCCGGCTGGCGCGAGATCTCGTAATCGCCGACCAGCGCGCCGAACGGCGAGCCGCCGAACGTGCCGAACTCTTCTTCGTAGACCTTCTTGAACAGCGCGCTCTGGTCGAACTCGCTCGCACCCTTGAAGTCGCGCACGAGGTCGCGCTTCGGCGCGTGCAGCGCCTTGATCTTGATCGTCTGGCCCGTATTGCTTTCCTTGACCAGGTAGTCCATCCCGCGCCACGTGCTCTCGAGGCGCTGGAATTCCGGCGCGTGCATCACCGCGGAAAGCTGCGTGGAGATCAGGCGGTCGAGTTCCGCGACGCGCGCGTCGATCGTGGCCGACAGGTTGTCCGACACGATCACCGTGCCGTCGAGCACCTGGTGCACGAGTTCGCCGATCAGGTCCTTCGCGCGTGCATGCTCGGAATCGGATTTCGCGACCTTGCTCTTCTCGACGATATCGTCGAGCAGCGAGGTCCCGGCGGCGTATTCCGCGCCGCTCGCTTGGGCCGCAGCCGTTTGCTGGTTCATCTCAACACTCCGTCGTCATTCGCCGTCTTTGTCGCCGCCGGTGCCCTTCGCGAGCTCCTGCAGCTGCTGCGTGTTCTTCAGCACCTCGGACAGCAGATCCTCGAGCTTGTCGTTGCCGGCGAGCTTGTTGCGCAGGTCGGCGAGCTTCGAGCGCGCCTCGAGCAGGCGGCGCAGCGGCTCGACCTGCTCGACGACGTCGTCCGGGCTGAAATCCGACAGCGAGCGGAACTTCAGGTCGACCGCGAACTTGCCGCCTTCCGGGCTCAGGCGATTTTCCACCTGGAACGCGGCGCGCGGCTCGATCGCCTTCATCACGTCGTCGAAATTGTCGCGGTCGATGTTGACGAACTTGCGGTCGCGCAGCTTCGGCTGTTCGATTTCGGACTGGCCCGCCAGATCGCCGACGACCCCGACGACGAACGGCAGTTCCTTCACCTCGATCGCATCGCCCTTCTCGACCTCGTAGGTCAGCTGGACGCGCGGCGGCCGTATTTTCTGCAAGCTTTTCTGAATGCTTTCTTTCTTGGCCATCTCGACGGCTCCCAGGTTAGTTGTGGTTATCGCGTCAGTTTGCGCTTAGTTGCGCAGCGCACCGAACGGGTCGGCGCTGCCCTTTTGCGGCGTGGCGGGCGGCGTCGGCGTGGTGGCCGCTGCCGCTTCGGCGGCCGGTGCTGCAACGCCCTTCGGACGATGGACGACGCGGCGCGGCGGACGCGTCTTCGTGTTCTTCGTTTCCGGCGGGAACAGCGCCGATTCGCCCAGCGTGTCGCGCAGCTGCTTCGCGAGCGCCTGCGCATCGGACTTCGCGTCGCCCGCGAGCGACGAATCCTGGCGCAGCTCGCCGAGCGACTGCGTCGCGATCCGCAGGCCGGCGACGGCCAGCACGCTCTTCGCCTGACGGTCGGTCGCGTCGCGCTGCAGCGCTTCCTGGGCGGCGACGATCGCCTGGCCGTAGTGGTTCTGCGCGAACTGGATCTGCGCGATGCGCGACCACGGCTCCTCGCGCGTCGGATCCGACTTCGCGAGCTGCTGGTACAGACCGAGTGCCTTGTCCTGGTCCCCTGCCTTCGCAACGGCGTCCGCATCGGCCAGCGACTTGTTGAACACCTCGGCGGTCGGCGGCGCGGGAGGCTGGCTCGCACAACCGGCGATCACGCCGCAAGCCACTACTACCCCAGACAGTTTTGCGAAGAGACGGTCTTTCATCGTTATATCCACCGGCGCGTGAGTTTTAAATCGTTGAGAATCTGGTTCTTTTGCTTTGCAAGAAGCGCGCGGGTATAGTACCGATCAATTTTTCATAATTCAATCGTCGTGTGAAGAGTAATTCCTTTTAAAACCGGGCGCTACCCCCTCGAGTGGCCTATCGCTGCGGGCTCGCAGCGGATTTTCTTTCGGCCGGAACGCGCAAGTTTTACTGGTTGCACGACGCGCCGCCCGGGCGGCGGAAAAAATTTCCGGACGCCTGCCGGGACGCAGGCGCGCTTAATAGTTGAACAATGCAATGCCGGGGATACGCAGCGAACGCGGAAATACCCGGCAGTTTTGACAGGGATAAAGGCGGCACGCCGGAAACACGATGAGATCGTCCATGATTCGCTACGCGCTGCCGCTGATTGCGTGCGCCCTTCTGGCCGGATGCGCGGCCGCCCCGCTGCTCGGCTCGGCCGCGAGCGCCGTGATGTCCGCTGCCGGCATCGGCAAGCCCGAACTGCCGGACGCGCAGAAGCCGCCGCGCAATATTGGACTCACGCTCGCCGCCGCGCCGAACCTGAATGCCGCGACCGACAACAAGCCGCTCGCGCTCGTCGTCCGGCTCTACGCGCTGAAGGACCCGACGTCGTTCCAGCAGGCGCCGTTCGACGCCTTTACCGATCCGACCAAGGAAAAGGCCGCACTCGGCGCCGACCTGCTGAACGTGCGTGAAATCACGCTGATTCCGGGCCAGCGCTATACGGCGACCGAGAAGGTTTCGCGCGAGGCGCAGGCGTTCGGCATCGTCGCGCTGTTCCGCGATCCCGCACTCCAGCGATGGAAACTGACGTTCGATCCGGTGAAGTCGGAGAAATCCGGCATAATCATCGGCCTGCATAATTGCGCGATGACGGTCACCGATGGCACTGTCATTGCACCGCAGCAGGGTGCGCCTTCACAACCGCTGAATATGCTTTCTTCGGTGTCCTGCGGTTAAAGATGTCGCACGAATGTCAATTAACAAGAGTTAACAATTGGCGATTTAATTCGGGCACGAACAAATCGATTACATCGCAACGCCACATTAACCGGATTTGACATGAGTTATTCGGCCAAGGTGCTGTGGGGGGAAGGGCTGTTCCTCCGGCCTCAACACTTTCAGCGACAGGACGCGTACCACGAGGCGCGCCTGTTCGAGTCCATCCAGGCGATCCAGCCTTACAACTGGGGCGTGCGCTCGGTGCGCATCGACCGCGACGCGCTCGGCAGCAACGTGCTGCGGGTCGCGGAACTCGCGCTCGTGTTCCCGGACGGCGCGCTGTATGCCGCGCCGCAGGCCGACGACCTGCCGCCGCCGATCGCGCTGGACACGCTGCCCGACGGCATCAATGAATTCGTGTTCTATCTCGCGCTGCACCCGCTGCGCGAGAACGGCACCAATTACAGCGACGATCCAGCCGCCGGCTTCATGACGCGCTTCGTCAGCGAGCAGACGAGCGTCGCCGACAACTTCACCGATGCCGCCGAAGCCGACATCACATTCCTGAAGACGCAGGTCAAGCTGATCGCGCACAGCGAACCGCGCGACCAGCTGCTGTCGGTGCCGCTCGTACGCGTGCGCCGCACCGCGACGTCCGGCTTCGAGATCGACGACAGCTTCGTGCCGCCGTGCCTCGCGATCGAGGCGTCGCCGATCCTGCACCAGCGGCTGCGCCAGCTCGTCGACGCGCTGCAGGCGAAGGTGAACGCGCTGTACGGTTTCCACCGCGAGCCGTCGAAGAACATCATCGAGTTCCGCTCGGGCGACATCGCGTCGTTCTGGCTGCTGCACACCGCGAACGCCGCGTTCGCGACGCTCGCGCACCTGCACCAGCACGCGGCGCTGCATCCGGAGCGGCTGTTCCAGGAACTGCTGCGCCTCGCGGGCCAGCTGATGACGTTCTCGAAGGGCTATGCGCTCGCCGACCTGCCGGTATACCGCCACGACGATCCGGGACCGAGTTTTGCGCGTCTCGACCTGATGCTGCGCGAGCTGCTCGACACCGTGATCTCGACGCGCTACTTCGCGATCACGCTCGACGAGGTGCGTCCGTCGTTCCACCTCGGCCGCCTCGATTCCGGCAAGATCGACGACAAGACCGAGTTCTACCTGGCCGTATCGGCGGACATGCCGAGCGTCGAGCTCGTCGACGCGGTGCCGGCCCGCTTCAAGGTCGGCGCGCCCGACGACGTCGACAAGCTCGTGCTGTCGGCGATGCCGGGCGTACGGCTGTCGTACACGCCGCAGGTGCCGCCGGCGATTCCGGTGCGGCCCGGCGCGTGCTACTTCGCGCTCGATTCGCGCAGCCCGCTGTACGAGCGCATGCTGCAGGCCCAGTCCGCGATGATCTATGCGCCGACTGGCATCAATGACCTGAAGTTCGAACTGATCGCGGTCACATCATGAGCTACGCGCCTTCCCTGTTCGGCGACAACGCGCCGGCACCCATGCATACCCCGGCGTCGACGGACTCCGCGTTCCAGGCGCGTTCGCTGCTCGACCTGCTGTACGACGGCTTCTTCATGCTGTTCCTGCTCAAGAACGGGCGGGAACCGGACAGCGCCGGCGAGTTCAGCACGCGGATCCAGGAATTCCTGTCGGATTTCGAGCGCGGCGCGAAGAAGCTGAATATCGCCGCCGAGGATGTGTACGGCGCGAAGTTCGCGTTCTGCGCGGCCATCGACGAAATGGTGCTGTCGTCGCAGTTCAAGATCCGCGCGGACTGGGAACGCCGGCCGCTGCAGCTCGTGCTGTTCGGCGAACAGCTCGCGGGCGAGAAGTTCTATCAGTATCTCGAGGAGTGCCGCGCGCAGGGTGCGGCGCGGCTGCAGTCGCTCGAAGTGTTCCACATGTGCCTGCTGCTCGGGTTCCAGGGCAAGTATCTGCTCGAAGGGCCGGAGAAGCTCGCGTATCTGACGGCGCGGCTGGGCGACGAGATCGCGCATATGAAGGGCAAGCGCGCGCCGTTCGCGCCGAACTGGCCGCTGCCGGATCAGATCGCGCACCGGCTCAAGCGCGAGGTGCCGGTGTGGGCGATCGGGGCCGTGTTCGCGCTGGTCGCGCTGCTCGGGTTTCTCGGGCTCAACACGTATCTGAAGGACAAGACGCTGCAGGCGTTGGCGCCTTATTCGCAAGTCATCAAGGTCGGCCCGGAGTCGGCTAACTTGACGATTTCGTTGCCTTGAAGGGCAGGCTTCGTTCGAACGGTGATGCCTCATTAAAAGGGACCGCTCTGGCGGTCCTTTTTTGCTGTGGCGTGTGACACGCGCCTCGTCAGAGCAGAATGAACTCGTCGTTGTCGACGTAGAACACGAACGCGTCGAACAATTGCGCGACGGTCGGTTCGTCGACCTGGTCGTGGGCGTTGATCACGATGTCTTCGATCGTCGCGCTGTTCAGCGTGACGCGCCAGCCGGGGTGCGGTGCGACGGCGGGTGGCGTGTCGGTCTCGGGGGCGCCGGCGACTTCGGTGAATGCGCCTTCTGTATCGAGCGTCCACGGGTTCGGTGGCAGGCAGAGCCATCCGGAGAAATCGCCGGGATGTTCGAGAATGTGTTTCAGGCTGACTTCGGTGGCCAGGTCGGTTGTTGCGGACATGGGTTGTACGGGTGGGAAGTGGTGTTTGGTCGTGCCGATGGCACGGCACAGCGCCGCGACATGCGTGTGCGATATCGCAAAAGGTCGTGATTATGCCAATGAATCAAGAGGTGAAACCTGCCCTCTTTTTTTGGGCGGAGCGGGCTGCCCGCCGCGGCTGGTCACTCGGACGGGCCGACCGACCTTCGGATCATGCGGGCTGGCGTGCCTCATGACCGAAGCATCGTGAATCTTGATGCGGCTTCGGCACGCGAAAGCCTGACTCAATGAGCCTTCGATTTTTTCAACCGGCGCGACGAGACATGTATTAACCGATGGCCTGCAGCACCCCATCCGCACGCATGTCGCGCTATCCCATCCCAAAGAGCGAATCGATGACGTTCTTGATCCCCGTCATGACATCACTCCAGGTGATTTTTTTCTGCCTGAATATTTTTCTCAGAAAGCACATTGACCATGCTGCGGCGAGTGAAGGGTAATGAACCGTCGTCATTGTCGACGCCCCCTCGACCCGCTCATCTCGACCGTCGAATGGATCGACATGAGCGGAGCGGGAATGGAGACGACGGTGATGCTTGCTGCGAAATCGAGACGATCTATATTCCGCTGACCATACTGACCGATCGCGTACACACGCCTCGACATCAGTGCCCTACATGAGCTGCCGCAGTCAGGCAGATCTGCTCCGATATTCGCCAAAGCACTTGTCGCAAACAGCAACAAGCCCATCGAAGACAGCCGCATGCTGTTCTTCGAAATCCGGTCCAAACGGCGCATCACCAGGCTCAGGCAGACCGAACTGTTTCGCCACCTCCGCCGAGACAAAGTACGAAATGTCCGGGAGTCCGTCTCCCAGCCAGTCGATGTCATAACGAAGTATCTTCAAGCGTCCCGTGTCCATTTTCATGTCGGCCGCGATATCGCTTGAAACATGTATTACCCCGGTTGCGCCATGCGATTTACACAGTATCCTGCCCATGTCTCATCCTATTGACGTTTCCCATTCGCAATTATCCACTTAATGGTTTCGCGCGTCGTGGTTGGTACATTCTGTGCACCACCGGCCCGTAGAATGTCTCCGACGTGCGTCACACAACTTCTATTATTTTTGTCATACACACCGTCGGGATGCCCTAAACGCCGAGCCTGCTCCTGGTACGCAGCAGTCGCATCCGGCAAATCGACGTGAATCGTGTTCTGAACCGTAGATGCAGGCGCCATATGCTGCCCGGTAATAATTGCATTGTGCTCGTCATCCACAATCACCTGGTGCGTTCGCATGGTACGCCCTGAATCCGGAACCACTTCAATATCGAAATGGGGTCCGCCTTCATTACGCGACTGCCGAATGATCGCCTTCCCCGGACAGAGTCCGAGCGGATCGGTCCATTGAATCGGGTTCGGCGCATACTGGAAGACGTTGATGCCCCCCGCCAATCCAATCGGATCCCGGCTGATGAATCGGCCGATTTGCGGATCGTAGTATCGATACCGGTTGTAGGCGAGCCCCGTCTCCTCGTCGACTTGTTGCCCCTGAAACCGCAGCGCATTCTTCGGTACGATCCCGGCCGCCTTCGACGCCTGCGCGATCACCTCTCGCGCTTCCCCCCAGGCTTTGTACGACGCCTCCCACACCACATCGCCGTAATCATCGGTCAGCCATTGCGGCGTACCGATCTGGTCGCAGTGATAATAGAAGAGCTTGGCATTCGAGCGCCGCTCTGGCACCTTCTGTAGCGGATCGTCTTCCGGCACGTAGCGATCGGTGCTTTTCCATTCCGGTGTAGCAACGCCGTCCACGGGCTCGGCCACGTACTGCGCAAGCGGTATGAACGTTGCAGGCTCATAGATGTAGTGCGTACCACGCTCTGCATTACTTTCGTACGCGAGCATGTTGCCATCCCACCCGAACACGGTTCTCTCGCCGTTCACCTCTTTCGCGATCCGGCGGCCCAACGCGTCATAGAAATACCGCGACTGGCTCTGCCGCGACGTCTCGACAACCCTCGACGCCTGCAAACGATTGAATTCGTCCCACTCGTATTCCTGCTCCCCGGCGGGCGTACGCTTGCGCACCGGGTTCCCGCGTGCGTCGTACTCGAAATGCATTCCGGCGTAGGTCTTCAGCAGGTTGCCGAGCACCTTCGGCACGTCTGCGGGCAACGTACTCTCCGGCCTTACAGGACTGGGTCGCGACGCTGTAGCGGCAGGCTGTGCCGGATCGATGATGTTGCTTGCCGGATCGAACGCGAAACGCTCCTTCGCGACAGGGCTAGCAGCCTCGATCAGGCGCCCGACCGGATCGTATCGATAGTCGGTTCCACCCTTGCGACTGTCTTCGATTCGCGACAATTGCCCGGCCGCATCGTAACGATACCGACGCTCCGCCAGAGGCATCGACGACGTCGACCGATGCAGCGTCTGCTGCAATATCCGCCCGGCCGGATCATACGTCGTGCGCTGCCCGACTTCGCTCGACAGCACCCTCACCGTCTCGCGGTGCAGGTCGTCGCGCTCGAACTGCACGCGCTCCTCACCATCCAGCAGCATGCCATGCACATGTCCCGAGCCATATATCAGCCAGTCGATCGCATGGCCGTCTGGTCGTACAGTCCGGCGCCGGTTGCCGAGTTCATCGTATTCATGGTGCCAGACGTAGCTGCGCCGCTCGCCAAACAGATCGTAAGCGTGATGCTCGCGCACCAGATTGCCGATCGGATCGAAGAAGAACTGCACGCGGCTGTATCGGTTCACCGCCTCGATCAGCCGGCCGCTCGGATCATAGGCGAAGCGCTCTTCGCTCTCCCCGGAAACACGCTTCAGCAGGCGACCGTTGACGTCGATTTCCAGCGCGGTCACGCACCCCGCGTCATCGACTGCAATGAGGCTGCCGCCTTCCTTGTCGTGTTCGTAGCGAGTCGACTTGCCGTCGAAACCGACCTGCTCGGTCAATCGCCCGGCTTGATCATAGTGGAACTGATGTGTCGCGGAATTGGCGTTCGTCAGCGCAGACAACCGTCCGACACGGTCATAGCGATATGTGAGCGTCTGCCCGAGCGCATCCGCGCGACTTGCGATCCGGCCTGCCGCGTCATAGCTATATCGTATCGATCGATTCAGCTGGTCGGTATGCTGCAGCATCCGGCCCTCGGCATCGAGATGCACCTGCTCGAGGCCGGCCGGCGACCGTATCTCGGCCAATTGCCCGTTCTGGCCATAGCCATAGGCCGTCACGCCACCCGCAGCATCTTTCGCCTCGATCACTCGACCGATGGCGTCATACCGCCATTCGGTTTTCTTTCCAGAGCAATCCGTGTAACTCGTCAGTTGCCCGGCGTCGTTGTACTCGATCGACTTCGATCCGCCCTTGGCATCGGTGATCTGTGTCGGCAGCCCCTTGTCGTTGTAGCTGTACGCCGTCGTCTGCTCAAGGGGATCGAGCATTTCGACGAGATTGCCCGCATCGTCGTATTTGCGATGCCACACATACCCGCTCGGGTCGACGACGCGAATCATCTGATTCTTGTCGTCGTATCCCATTTCGACAACGGTGCCATCCACGCGCTCGTGCCGGACCAAATTACCGCGCGCGTCATACTCCATCCGCTCGATGCTGCCGTCCTGCCGAATATGCAGCACCAGATTGTGATGCTCGTCGCGCCGGAACCACTCCTCGTTGCCGTCCGGATACACGATCCGGTACACGTACCCATGGATATTGAAGTAGTACCGCGTCATCTGACCCAGTGCATCGGTCACGTACGTGAGACGAATGTTCGGATTCCACGCAATACGGATGTCGAGGCTGCCGTCATCGGCATATTCGCGGAAGCACTTCGCGTTCGCATTGTCGTCGGCATCCGCGCCATCCCATTCGAGCGTCATCCCGCGCCCCGTGCGATCGGTATAGCGCGTCACGAGATGTCGATGGTATTGATAGGTCCGTGCGTTGCCATGGCGATCGACCGCACGAACGAGATCCCCGGCCGCATCGTATTCGTAGCTCGCGAGCGTGTAGCGCTCGCCGCCCTTGAGCACCTGCTCGATTTGCACGATCCGGCCATGCTTGTCATGCTCGAATGCGAGCACATTGCCGTTCGCGTCGATCAGCCGTGCAAGACGATCGAGCGAATCGTAATCGAGCGTGATCGTGTTGCCGGCGCGATCCTTCTGCATCGCAAGCCGGAAGACATCGCCACGGCGCTCGTACACATGCAACGCTACGTGACCATACGCAACCGTCACCCACGTATCGTCGAGACGCGACAACGTCAGCTTTTCGGACAGGTCATCATGTACTTCGCCTGCAGGGAGCGCCCGATATTCGATACTGCGCCCCTCTGCATCGCGATAAATCCATTGGCCGCCCTTGATATCGATGCGGGTCGTATAGGGCGTGATCCACCGCGCCCCCAGCTCGCCGCTGTCATATGCGGAGAGCCTCGAACGGTACCTGCGCTCCCATACGAGAGGCAACGCCCCCGGCAAGTCGAAATCCGTGTGCGAGAACGTCTCGTCCCCGAACGCGAAGTCGATCGATGCGGTCGACGACCCGTTCGGGCACCACCGGCAGCCGCTCTTCCCCGGCCCCTCCACGGGTGCCTGCCCATTGTTCGCTTCCAGCCCTTCCTGCCCCCGCGTCTTCCGCGCCTGGCCCTTTCCTCCTGCCCTGACCTCCGCACTCTGCTCATGCAGCTTCGCACGCGCCTTCACGCGCCCGACCGCCTCGATCAGCTGCAAGACGAGCCACATCATCTTGCCTTCCTCGCTACCGGCCAGTTGACGGATCGATGACGCCACCTTCGGCGCCTCGGTCCGCAGGAACGTCACCGTGCTGCGAAAAGGCTCGAGCCACGAATCCGGCGCGAGCTTCGCCGCGGTGCCTACCGTCGCGTTGCCGACAGTCTTGCCGAGCGCCTTGTAGCCTTCATATGCAAATCCGATCCCGTCACCCACCCGGCTCGGGCTATACCACGGCCGGTTGTCCCGCATCTTCTTCGCGAGTTGTTCCGCGCGCTTCAAGTTTCCGCTGTTGTCGAAAAGCTGACCGTGCAGGGCCCTGTCCATGCCGGTCGCGATCGCCCCCATCAGCTCTTCCGCCTTCGACGCACATCCGTCGAGCAGCTTGACGAGTCCTTCCTTCAGCTTGTTCAGGAAGTCCTCTATCTCCGTCGCGCAGGTCGCGTTGATATGCGTAATGAGCACCGAAATGAGCGCTGCGCCGAGATTGCTTCGCGTGATCAGCAACTGATTGCGCACGAGTGCGAGCAGCGGCCGCGCCGACATCCGGAACGGCGCGAGTGTGGGCGGAATGGGAATGATGCCGATCAGGTTGATCGCCAGGCTCAGGTAGTCAAGAACCTTCCCGCCACGCTTCTGAATGATCTCGGCAATATCGCCCAGCGCATCGATCGCCGCCATGATGTTGCCGACGATCGGCACGGCGCCTGCAACCGTCTTCACATCCTCGAAGGTCACATGGTTGCCGCTGATCTTGCGCAGCCATGCATCGAAGCGATTGCCGCCCTGCGCAACGTCCTTCGGCGAAACATCACTGAGCCAGGTAACAGCCTGTTCCTTCTCGGCGCCCGGCGGAAGTTGTTGTGCCATGTCGTTCTTCGTTCAATTCGTTTTATTAGGGCGACTGAAAAGCCGCCGCTCTCTCAGGATTTCAGCGGTCCGCCAAACCCGCTCGTCGGCAGCTTCATGCCGGTGGCGCCTGCAGCTGACGCTACCGTCGCAGTACCCTTGCCAGCAATCCCGGCGACGCCTGGCAACGCACCCTGCAGTGCGCCGGACGCCGCGTTGGCAACCGGTGCGGCCAATGCCGACAGCCCGCCTTGCCGTGCTGCCTGCACCATCCCGGCTACCTGCTTCGCAGCGCTGCCCAGGCTCGACGCCGTCTGCAGCGCAGAGACTGCACCGGCCCCACCCAGCGCGCCCGCCGCAGCCGGCAACGCAGAGCTCGCCAGCCCGCCCAGCGCTGCACCTGCACCGCCGCCGCTTGCGAGACCCATGGCTGCCGTCGCCGCAGCAGGGGCCATCCCTTGCAACTGGCTGGCAAGCTGTCCCGTTGCCGCTGACTGGGCCGCTTCCGGCGACGACTCGACCGGCTCCGCCGGCCATTTCGCCTGTTTGAAATAGTTCGCCGGCTGATCCGACTCGCGCGGATCCTTCCCGAACTCGACACGTACCGCGCCCGGCGGCAGCCCGCTCACGACTGTGTAGCCGCTGTTGTCGAGTGCACCCTTCTTCAGCACCGAACCGTTCACATCTTTCACCGTGAACAACCCGCCCTTCACCGCCTCGCCGTTCACGTACTTGTGAAACAGCTCCAGCTGCCCCGGCTGATCCGGCCTTGGACTCGGCAACGGATACCCCATGCTCGCCGGACCCGCGAACGTATGTGACGCACCCTTCACATCGACCGCACCCGGCGCATGAATCTCGATGTTCCCGCCTTGAATGCGGATATACCCGCCGCCGCTCGTCAGCAGAATCCCCTGATCAGCCGCGATCTCGATCCGATCGGTCGCAGACACGACCTTCACCGCCTTCTGCGCGGTCACCTCGATGTTGTCCGACTGCGCCTGGATCTCGACCTTGCCCTTGCCCGCGAACAGCTTCATCCCCGCGTTCTGCACGAACAGGCTCAGCTTCTGCCCGATGCTGCCGATCAGCGACTTGCCCGCTGCAACATGCACGCTCTGCCCGCTCGCCACGTTCACGTGATCGTTCGCGACCACGTGCACCGACTGCTGCGTCGACATCCCGATTCCCGACGGGCTGCCGAACAGCATCACCGGTTCCTTGAACGCATTCGCGCTACCGGTGCCGCCGCCCGCCGTGCGCCCGCCCGACGCGCTGCCCGACGCACTGTCCTGCGTCGCGTCGGTGAACGCGCGCATCGTGTCGTGCGCTTCCTTCAGGCTTTCCGCCTGGTGCTGCTCGCTCACGCCCGACAACGCCTCGACGAGGCTCTCGCCCGTCACGAGCTGTTGCTGCGCTTCCTTCACGTCGAGCGGCTGGCTGTTCGCCGCCTTCGGGTGCGTCGTCACGTACAGGCCCTGGCTCGCCCGCACCGCGCCGTATGCATCGGAGCGCAGGTCGAACCCGCTGCCGAGATACGACCCGCGCGAATTGCCGCTCTGGTCGATGATGTAGCCGAGGTGCAGCAGGCTGTTCGCACTGCTGCTCATCAGTTGCACGCGGTTCTGCCCGGTCGCGTCGTCCATCACGAGCTGGTTGTAGCCACCACCCGAATATTCCTTCGACCGATAGCCGGACAGGATCCCGTCGCTATGCCATTGCGGCTGGTTCGCGCCGTTGTACACACGCCCGACCGCCAGCGGCCGGTCGCAGTCGCCGCCGACGTAGTCGATCAGCACTTCCTCGCCGATGCGCGGCACGTGCACGCCGCCGTAGCCGCCCCCTGTATCCGACTGCACGACGCGTACCCAGCACGATGCGTTCTCGTTGCCGGGATTCATCCGGTCCCACACGAACTGCACGCGGATCCGGTTCAACTCGTCGGTATAGACCTCCTCGCCCTGCGGCCCGACGACGATCGCCGTCTCGAGGTGCATCTCCGGCTTGCGATGCTCGAACGGGCTGCGATACGGCACGCTCACACGCTGCGCCTCGACTTCGACGAGATAGAAGCCCGTCGATCCGTCGTCGTGCGGCACGCGAAACGCGGGATCAGCACCGTAGCCGTCCTGTGCCTGCACCAACGCCTCGCGCAGGCTATGCGGGAAGTCCGCGCTGTCGCTCGCGACCGGCAGGTTGTTCTCGATCCACCACGCCACCTCGATCGCGGCGAACTCACGCTGATCGGCGGAATCGCGATCGTGCTCGGGATGATCGGCCAGCGTGAAGCGCCGGCCGGCATCGATCGCGCGCACGCCGCCCGCGCCATGGAAGCGCTTTGCCTGCGACTCCCACTCCTCCATCGTGACCTTCGTCAGATGGTCGCCGCGCGTCTGATCCAGATACGTATAAGCACCCGTGTACTCGTACACCTCGAGCTGGTCGGGCAGCTCGCCCTGGCCGGCCATCGTCGGCAGCGACGTACCTTTCGGATTCGACGGCTGCGCCGGATTCTTGTAGTCGAACGTGCGCGTCGATCGCGTGACGCTCTGCAGCGTGCGCGTGCCCGACCATTGCGTGAATGCGTCGACCCTGCTTGCCGCACCGCCACGATAGAAGCTCACCGTTTCCGGCGACAGCGGCGAAAACGCCTGCAGGTTGTCGGTGATCACGAGCGTGTGCGACTTGCCGTCGTCGGCCTGCTGCCATCCGCAGTAGAGCCCCTCGTCCTCCATCAGCCGATGCACGAAGTGCCAGTCGGTGTCGTGCTGGCGCGTGTACGAGCGGTTCGGCAGCGGCTTCGACAGCGCGAAGCGGAAATGACCCTTGGCCTGCGGATGCTGATTCAGCACGTCGCTGATGATCTGGTCGACGGTCGTGTCGTTCCAGAGACGCTGGTCGCGACGGAACCTCAGGAAATGGGTGAAATCGGCGAACGTGAGCTGATAGGTCGTCAGCCCGCCGTCGGCGCCCAGCCGGCGCGCGGTATGCACGTATCCGTTGATCGGCCGATAACTGCGGTCGCCTTGCTCGATCCACAACGTGACGGGCTGCGCGATCAGTTTTTTAAGTTCCAGATCGCTATCGGTCGACAACACGTCGAGCGTGAACGCGTACGCGCGCCCGATCCGCGAGCGGCCAACGGCTCGCTGCACGGTCAGGACGTTGCCCCCCAAGGGCGTATCGAGCTTCAGCAACCGGTCCTGCTGAAGCAACCCGCCGCGCAATGCGGCGATTGTGTTCTGCATGTTCATGGCTACGGCCTTTTTTCTTTTGACGCGCCCTCGGATGGCGCGAGCACTGGACTGCGCTCGCGCGATTTTACAGACAAATTTCTGCAACCCCTGGAATCTGACCGGATTTAAAGACACGGCATTCAATCCGCCCGCACACCGCAGCGCTGCCGCCGGCCGGACCGTTCCGCCCTCGCCATCCATGAAATCGATTGCAATCAGGGCCAATTCGACTTCCGGCGTGGCGCGGTTGCGAGTAGTGTCTATGTGCCCGTATTCCGGCCTCACCCGGGTCCGACCGACACCGGGCGCTCACTACACGACACTGAACACTGGAGATCTGCGATGAAACGTTCGAAGTTCCTGCTGTCGGGCCTGCTGCTCGCGTCGGCCCTCGGCTTCACGGCCGTCGCCGCGCACGCGGACGACCTGCTCGACTCGGTGAAGAAAGCCGGCGTGCTGCGCGTCGGCCTCGAAGGCACGTATCCGCCGTTCAACTCGCGCGGCACATCGGGCCAGCTCGAGGGTTTCGACGTCGACGTCGCGAACGCGGTCGCCGGCAAGCTCGGCGTGAAGACGCAGTTCGTCCCGACCGAATGGAGCGGCATCATCGCCGGCCTGCAGGCCGGCAAGTTCGACGTGATCGTCAACCAGGTCACGATCACGCCGCAGCGCAAGGAAGCGCTCGACTTCAGCCAGCCGTACACGTATTCGGCCGCACAGCTGATCCAGCGCAAGGACGACACGCGCAACTTCAAGTCGCTCGACGACTTCAAGGGCAAGAAGCTCGGCGTGACGCTCGGCACCAACTACGACCAGATGGCGCGCACCGTGCCGGGCATCGAGGTGCAGACGTATCCGGGCGCACCGGAGAAGCTGCGCGACCTCGCCGCGGGTCGGATCGAGGCGACGCTCGACGACCGCCTGATGCTGCCGTACATGATCAAGACGTCGAACCTGCCGCTGCGTGCAGGCGCGGTGCTGAACGGCGGCAAGCAGGAAATGGCGATCCCGTTCCGCAAGGGCAATCCGAAGTTCGAGAAGGCGATCAACGACGCGCTCGATTCGCTGCAAAAGGACGGCACGTTGAAGAAGATCTCGATGCACTGGTTCGGCAGCGACGTGACGGTACCGGTCGCGCAGTAAGCAGCCCGGCGTTGCAACGCGTCACGCCGTTCATTTCGATGAACGCGTGACGCTCCTCCCTCAAGCCGCTTCGTCGAAGCGCGCCAGCAGCATCTGGCCGATCGGCGTCAGCGCCGGACGCGCCGCCACGGCGTTCATGCGCGCCTGCGTATCGTCGACCAGCCGCTTCTCGACCAGCACGGCGAAGGCCGGATTCGATTGATCGACGCTGTCGGGCGCACGCGCAATGCGCAACAGCATCGAGAATTCATGCGGACTCAGCATGGTCCCTGTCTCCTGATCGTCCGCGATCCGTTCGAACCGGCGTCGATCGTGTTTTCGAATGAAATGGCGCGATGCATGACCGCTGCGCCGCCGGGAGCGAGATCCCGGTTGCCTGCCTGCGACGCGGGCACGTCGTCGGAAGCAGGTTGCGCGCGGCCCCGATCCGGCGATGCCGCCGCGACGGGAACGTGCAACCTTAGGGGCGCCTCGTGACGCGGCCGTGACAGCTAAACAGGGGCAAAACGACGTGCGTGACACGCCGTTTTCATCCGATGCGGCCCCGATCGACGACGGACGGCATCGCGTTCGCCTGCGTCATCACGGGTCGACCGAATACGGGAAACCGCCGTCCCCCGATCCGCTCGCGTGACGCATGCAGCGCACGACCACGTTCAGCGCGCGCCCGAGCGTCATCCCGACGAGCACGCCCCACACCGCGAACGACAGCATCGCGAAGCCGCTCGTCGCCGCCCACGGCGCGCGCACGGCGACCGCGTCATGCATGCCCGTTTCGGCGACGAAGGTCAGCATCAGCGTGACGAGCAGGCTTGCGTCGCCCGGCAGGCGCACGCGCAGCCCGGACGCCACCGCTCGGTATGCGAGCCGCCACCGGCTCGCGTGCAGCCAGCCCAGCGATGCGCCGCCCAGGACGGCCGCGAGCGCAATCGCGTTCGCGTCGATGCCCGCGTGCGGAAACAGTCCGTTCAGGCTGACGATGCCGAGCATCCCGAACGCGACGGGCGAGACCAGCGGCCGCGCCGCCGGCACCTCGCGCGGGAAACAGCGCTTGATGCCGACATAGAGCAGCACGCAGAACATCACGTACACGTAAGGCTTCAGATGAAAGAGCGTGGACATGGTCGAAGTCGCCTGATCGGAATGGACACGGCGACACCGTACTGCGCTGCGCTGGCACGCGGTGCGGCTTGCGACAGGCGGCCGGCATGCGCGGACGAATTGCCCGTCGCGGCGATGGCCGTTCGGTGAATCCCGCACAGCGCGAAGCCGGCGCCCGTCGGTGTCCTTCCGTCCGACGTTCCACTACACTCGTGACGGAAACCGGCCAACCGTCGGCCGCCGAAGCGCTTCGTCGAAGTCACGTACCGTTCGTCGCAATGTGCGCGCAGCCGGCCTGTCCAGCGCTAAGGTCACGCCATACGCATCGCGCGCCCACCTCACCCGACACCATGCGAGCCACGTTCGATCCTTCGCCGATCCCGCAGCCGCCTGCCGGCGCGGCGCCACGGCTGCTGCGCGATCCCGCCGCACTGCTCGCGTTCGCGTGCTTCAACTCGGTCGTCGGCCTGGGCTTCTGGGTCATCCATGTCGGCGAATCGCTGTTGCCCTACGTCGTCGTCGCCAACACGATCGGTTTCTGCGCGCTGCTGCTCAGCCACGCCGCCGACCGGCTGCTGCCGCGCAAGCCGGGGCTCGTGCTGAAGGCCATCGTGATCGCACCGGTCAGCGTGTTCGCCGGGTTCGAGATCGCCGCGACGATCATTCGCGGGAACGTGCCGCACGTATTCGGGCACGCCCGCATCGGGACGTGGGACAACTACGGGCCGTCGTTCCTCGTGTCCGCCGTGCTGTTCGTGTGCGTGTCGCTGTTCCTGCAGTCGCTGCGCATGCGCGCGACGCTCGAAACCGAGCGCCGCGAAACCGCCGAGGCGCGCCAGGCCGAGACGGCCGCACGCCTCGCGCTGCTGCAGGCGCAGATCGAACCGCACTTCCTGTTCAATACGCTCGCGAACGTACAGAGCCTGATCGAGCGCGACCCGGCCCGCGCCTCGACGATGCTCGACAGCCTGAACCGCTACCTGCGCGCGAGCCTGCGGCGCACGCGCGATGCGACGTCGACACTCGGCGAGGAGCTCGAGCTCGTCGAGGCGCTGCTGAAGATCGCGTCGATCCGGCTCGACGAACGGCTGTCATATGCGATCGACGTGCCGGAGGATTTGCACGCGCTGCCGTTCTCGCCGCTGCTGCTGCAACCGCTCGTCGAGAATGCGCTGCTGCACGGGATCGAGCCGTCGATCGACGGCGGCGTGATCGTCGTTCGCGGCAGGATGCGCGGCGACACGCTCGAACTGAACGTGATCGACACGGGCGTCGGCCTCGGCAAAGGCGGCACGCGCCTGCACGGCGGCGTCGGGCTCGCCAATGTCGCCGCGCGCATCCGGACGCTGCATGGCGAGCACGGCCGTGTCACCGTCGAAACGAACGCGAGTGCCGCACATGGCGTCACCGCGACCCTGCTGATTCCGATCGACTGACATGCCGACCGCCCTCATCGCCGACGACGAACCGAACCTGTCCGCCTCGCTCGCGCAGCGGCTGCGGCAACTCTGGCCCGAACTGGAGATCGTCGCGATGCCGCGCAACGGCGTCGAAACGCTGGCCGCGCTGAACGCGTCGCCGCGCCCGGACATCGCGTTCCTCGACATCCGGATGCCGGGCATCGACGGGTTGACGCTCGCTGCGCTGGTGCCCGACGTGCATGTCGTGTTCGTCACGGCCTACGACGAATATGCGATCGATGCGTTCGATCGCTCGGCCGTTGATTACTTGCTGAAGCCGGTGACGGACGAACGGCTGTTGCGCTGTATCGCGAAGCTTCAGCGCGGCGGGCCGGCCGTCGCGCATGCCGAAGCGTTGGCTCAGGCGGCGCAATCGCGAGAGGCCGCACCGATCCGCTGGTTGACCGTGGGCGTGAAGGATGCGACGCGGCTCGTCCCGATCGACGACGTGCTGTATTTCCAGGCGTCGGAGAAATACACGGAGATCGTCACGGCCGGCGAACGGCTCGTGATTCGCACACCGCTGAAGGACCTGATGCAGCGGCTCGATCCGGAGCGGTTCGCGCAGGTGCATCGCGGCGTGATCGTTGCGTACGCAGCGATCGATCGCGTCGAGCGCGACTTGCTGGGCAGGCTGCGGATTCGCGTGCACGGGCAGCGGGAGATGCTGCCGGTCAGTCGTGCGTATGCGGGGTTGTTCAGGCAGATGTGATCGTCGGTGACCTGCATCACGCGTAACAGGGTTACGTTTCGACAAAGCGTGAACGGCACGTTGGCAAACCGCACGACATCCAACACAATCACGCGGACACGTCGAACGCGACTGCTTGTCCCCGAGTCGACGCGACGCTCTCCCCACTCGCTGGCCATGAAAACAATGAAAACACTGCGTGGATTGACGACATGCGTGGTTGCAGCGCTCGTAAGCGGCTGCGTCGCCACCCCCAACCTCATCGGCGAGAGCACCGCGGGCATCGCGCCGACAGAAGCGACCGCGATCCTGGTCGTCGTGGACGGCAAGACATTCGATGGGCAGGCGTTCGGCAGCGAAGGTCGCGCGTATCTCGCCGGACTGGGTGAAGGTATCCAGAATGCATTGACCGGCGTGCCGACGAAAGTCGTCGAACTGGACGAGATGAAGTTCGTGAATCCGGTACCGGCGGCGCTGCAGGCCACGAGGCCGAGTCACACGATCCACCTGTTCACGGAGTCCGGGATAGCGCGTTACGGCACGCCCATCAGCGCGACGTGGCAGATGGAGGTATCGAACGTGACGATCGCCCCCGTCCCGGCAACCGTCGACAAGCCGGCCAGTACCCGCTATACGATCAAGCCGGTCTACAAGGCGCGGGCAGACGGGGAGACGTGCCTCGATTCGGACAGTCTCGCGAAGAAGTGCGGTGCTGACCTTACCCCGCCGAGTACACCATTCGCAATTTAGTGGGCTCGCCGGTTTTCGGTTGATGCAGTTGCCGGAATTGGTCCGGCGCCAGTTGCCCCAAGGCGCTATGCGGGCGCACCG
>JAIRVP010000020.1 GCA_031253835.1 Burkholderia sp.
ATTCCAGCAGCCCTGGCCGTCCGACTGGTCGCGATCGGCGCCGCTCGCGGTCGGGCAGTTCTTCGACTTCAGGTGATTGACCGCGCCCGTGTACGCGCGGGTGCCGCCGATGCGCTGGACTGTCTGCGCGAGCGGCGGCCGGTGCCGGCCGCCGAGCGTGACGGTGGCGGCACGCCCGACCGGTTCGATCGTGCGGCTGTCGTACAGCAGCGCAACCGCGATCGCATCGCGGCCGAGACGCGCGGTACCGGGATCGACCGCGCGCCAGCCGTCGCCGAGTTGCGTGGCGAGGCGCCGCACGGCGCTCGCGTCGCTGTGGCCGTTGTTCGCGATTTCCATCAGCCCGATCACGTCGGCGTTCAGTGCGCGCAACGCCGCGACGATCTTCGCTTCCTGCCGCGCGAACGCCGCGGGCGATTTCGCGCCGCGCTTGGCCGCGGCGCCGAATCCGCCGCCGTGGCCGTCGCCGTTGAAATAGTTGAACACGTTGAACGACACGACGCGCACGTCGGCGTCGGGATGCCGGGCCGGCGCATCGGGACGCGGGTTCGCCGTGGCGTCGAACACCGGCGCGGCGCCGGCGGCCGGTTGCAGCCGCCACGCGCCGTAGCGCAGCTCGAGCACGCCTTCGACGCCGCGCACCGTGTAGCCCGCGCGCAGCGTGTTGGCGGCGCTCAGTGCGGGCGGCGGATAGCGGACGGCCGCGCGATCGCGGCGGTTCGAGCCGTCGTCGAGCACGATGCGGTTGCGCGCGTTGGCCGCCGCGAGCGCAGCGGCCCCGGCGGGCGGCGCGACCTGGGTCGGGACGCGCAGCCGGCCGTGGCTGAGCACGACGCTGCCGTAGCGGCCGAGTTCATGCGTGTCGCTGACCGTCAGCGTTTGCGGCAGGCGCACCAGCATGCCTTCGTGCGCGGCCAGCACGGCCGGCGTGGCGACCGGCAGCGTGAGCGTGGCGGGCGTGACCGTCTGCCCGCTTGCACAGACGGCGATGCCGCCCGTCAGCGTGAACTGCGTGCGACCGTATCGATCGTCGACCCGGCCGGTGAGATGCACGAGATCGCCGGCGTTCGCGTGCGCGGTCGGCGCATGGACGAACAGGCCTTCCGGGACGCCCGGCCGGCGCTTGCGCTGCGCATCGGCCTGCTGGACGAAGAAGCCGCCGAGGCCGTCGGGCCCGCCGAACGCCGCGGTGACGACGGCCTCGATCGACGTCGTGTGTCCGGCCACCGGCGATGGACCGTCGCCGCGACGGAGGTCGGCAATCGCCGAGGTCGCGCCGCCGCAGCCGGCGCTGACCGGCAGCCCGGCCATGGCCGGGCGGGCGAAGAGGGCGAGCGACAGCGCAACGGCTGGCAGTGGCAGCAGGCGTGACATGGGACGGTCCACAGGAAGAAAATCCGACAGTTCGGGACTGCATCCTGAAGGCAAAATGTCAGGAAGCGGCCGAATTGGCCGTCAGGCCAGTGCCGATCGGCTAACGATGTCGGCAGGCCGCATCGCGGCTGTTACGCTTTCGTATCGGGTGCCGCTCGCCGATCGCGCAGCGAACGTTGCCGCACCCTGATCCCACAGGAGAAGTCCATGTCTTACATGCTGTTGATTGTCGAACCGACCGAACAGCGCGCCGAGCGCACGCTCGACGAAGGGCAGGCGCTGTACGCGCGGATGGTCGATTTTGCGGAGACGTTGAAGGCGCGCGGCGTGCTGCGCGGCGTCGAGTCGCTGGAGCGCGCCGAGCGCGGCACGCGCGTGCAGGTGCGCGACGGCAAGACGCGCCTGCTCGACGGCCCGTTCGCGGAGGCAAAGGAAATGGTCGGCGGCTTCTTTCTCGTCGACGTCGACACGCGCGAAGAGGCGATCGAGATCGCGCGCCAGTGCCCGGCCGCGCAATGGTGCACGGTCGAGGTCCGCGCGGTCGGTCCGTGCTTCCTGTGATTGCTGCGACTCGGTATTTACCCTGACGTGTCGCGGCGCGTGTCGATCCGGCCGTCTTTCGCCCGTCGTCCGGATAAGGCCCCGATGAACGGGCGCCTCCTTTCATCGACGACAAGGAGTGAACGATGCGATTCATGATCATGATCCGGGCGAACGCCGTCAGCGAATCCGACGCGTTGCCGGACAACCGGCTGGTCGAGGCCATGACCGTCTATCACGAGGAACTGGCCAAGGCCGGCGTGCTGCTCGACGCGAACGGGCTGCGGCCGAGCGCGCGCGGCTGGCGCGTGCGCTACACGGGCGGCAAGGGCTCGGTGGTCGACGGCCCGTTCGCCGAAACGAAGGAACTGATCGCCGGCTATACGCTGATCCAGGTGCGTTCGCGCGACGAGGCGCTCGAATGGACGCGCCGGTTTCCCGCGCCGTTCGGCGCCGAGATGGATTGCGAGATCGAGGTGCGGCCGCTGTTCGAGCTCGACGACCTCACGCCGAGCGATGCCGTCGAGCGGTTCCGCGATCTCCACGTCGGCCGCACCGGCGCCTGAACGCCTACCTGAATCCAACTTCACCGGGAGCACCCGTCATGCACAAGATGGTCTTCATCAACCTGCCCGTGGCCGACCTGCCGCGCTCGAAGGCGTTCTACCAGGCACTCGGCTTCGCGGTCGTGCCGGAATACACCAACGACATGGCCGCCTGCATCAAGATCAGCGACACGATCTTCGCGATGCTGCTCGTGCGGCCGTTTTTCCAGACCTTCACCGGCAAGACGATCATCGATCCGGCGACGCAGGTGCAGGTGCTGTCGTGCCTGTCGTGCGACAGCCGCGCCGAGGTCGACGCGATCGTCGCGAAGGCGCTCGCGGCCGGTGGCTCCGCGCCGCAGGCCCCGCGCGAGTACCCGAACATGTACGGCCACGGGTTCGACGATCCGGACGGCCACGCATGGGAGCTGATGGCGATGCCGCTGGACGCGCCGGCCGCGGGGCAGGCGTCGTGACGCTCGAGGCCACGCATCGTGCGATCGAAGCGGTCTGGCGGATCGAGGCGCCGAAGATCATCGCGCGCGCCGCGCGCGTGGTGCGCGACGTCGGCGTGGCCGAGGAACTGGCGCAGGACACGCTCGTCGCGGCGCTCGAGCACTGGCCCGTCGACGGCGTGCCCGACAATCCGGCCGCCTGGCTGATGACGGCCGTGAAGCGGCGCGCGCTCGATCGCGTCCGGCAGGAGTCGCTGCATGCGGCGAAGCGCGACCAGCTCGGCCACGAGATGGACGCGCTCGAGGCGCACGTCGTCCCCGACATCGCGGAAGCGCTCGCCGACGCGAGCGACGACGACATCGGCGACGATCTGCTGCGGCTGATCTTCACGTCGTGCCACCCGGTGCTGTCGACCGATGCGCGCGTCGCGCTGACGCTGCGGCTGCTCGGCGGGCTGACGACCGGCGAGATCGCGCGCGCGTTCCTGACGCCCGAGCCGACGATCGCGCAGCGGATCGTGCGGGCGAAGCGCACGCTTTCGGCCGCGCACGTGCCGTTCGAGGTGCCGGCCGCCGACGCACGGCCCGCGCGGCTCGCGTCGGTGCTCGAAGTGATCTACCTCGTGTTCAACGAAGGCCATGCGGCGACCGCCGGCGACGACTGGACGCGTCCGGCGCTGTGCGACGAAGCGCTGCGGCTCGGGCGCGTGCTGGCCGGGCTTGCACCGGACGAGAGCGAAGTGCTCGGGCTCGTCGCGCTGATGGAGCTGCAGGCATCGCGCATGCATGCGCGCACCGATGCGCAGGGCCGGCCCGTGCTGCTGCTCGACCAGGATCGCAGCCGCTGGGATCCGCTGCTGATCCGGCGCGGCCTCGCGGCGCTGGAGCGCGCGACGAAGCTCGGCGGCGTGCGCGGGCCGTATGCGCTGCAGGCCGCGCTGGCCGCGTGCCATGCGCGTGCGCGGCAGGCGTCGGATACCGACTGGGCGCAGATCGTCGCGCTGTACGACGCGCTCGCCGAAGTCGCGCCGTCGCCCGTCGTCGAGCTGAATCGCGCGGTAGCGGTGGGGATGGCGTTCGGGCCGGCCGCGGCGCTCGAACTCGTCGATGCGCTGCGCGACGATCCCGCGCTCGCGCGCTATCACTGGCTGCCGAGCGTGCGCGGCGACCTGCTGGCGAAGCTCGGCCGCGCCGACGAGGCCAAGCTCGAGTTCCGCCGCGCGGCGGAACTGACGCGCAACGAACGCGAACGCGAATTGCTGCTCAAGCGCGCGACGGATGCATGATGCGCGCGGCGAGCGCGCCGACCTCGCTGTCGGTACACCACCCGCGTCCCGCCTGATACCGCCCGACACTATCGCGCGCATTGAAAAAGCCTATTGGGGGATGCGAACGCGAGCGCCTAGATTGAAGAGCACGATGCGCGCGCCCCGGCACATGCATCGTTCCCCACATACTTCATCGGTCCGGCTTCGCACGCGGCCGCGCCGACTCGAACGGAGGCGCAAATGGCTCAACTCAAGGGCAGCAAAACCGAAGAGAACCTGAAGGCCGCATTCGCGGGTGAATCACAGGCGAACCGGCGCTATCTGTATTTCGCTTCGAAGGCTGACGTCGAAGGGCAGAACGACGTCGCCGCGCTGTTCCGCTCGACCGCCGAAGGCGAAACCGGCCATGCGCACGGCCATCTCGAATACCTGGAAGCCGTCGGCGATCCGGCTACGGGCTTGCCGTTCGGTTCGTCACGGCTGAATCTCGAATCGGCGATCGCCGGCGAGACGCACGAATACACCGACATGTATCCGGGCATGGCGAAGACCGCGCGCGACGAAGGCTTCGACGAAATCGCGAACTGGTTCGAAACGCTCGCGAAGGCCGAACGCAGCCACGCAAACCGCTATACGAAGGCGCTGGACAGTCTCGTCGACTGACGGGCCGCCGCGGGCCGTACGGCATCGCCGTGCGACCGGCACGCGGCCGGCTGTTCGTTCATCGCTGCCCGCAGCGCGGGCGGCGCGCTCGCGCGCATGCGCGCCACGCTGGAGCGCCCCATGCCCCACAAGGAAGGCAGTCTCGAAGCCCCGACCCGGCATCCGCTCGACTGGCAGTCCGATGCGTTCTACGACCAGGCCGCGATCGACACGGAAATGACGCGCGTGTTCGACATCTGCGCCGGGTGCCGGCGCTGCGTGTCGCTGTGCGGCGCGTTTCCGGCGCTGTTCGACCTGGTCGACGACACGCCGATGGGCGACATCGAGGAAGTGCCGAAGGCCGCGTTCGGCAAAGTCGTCGACCAGTGCTATCTGTGCGACCTCTGCTACATGACGAAATGTCCGTACGTGCCGCCGCACGCATGGAACGTCGACTTCCCGCACCTGATGCTGCGCGGCAAGGCCGCACGCTACCGGCGCGGCGAAGTGGCGTTGCGCGACAAGGTGCTGTCGAATACCGATGCGCTCGGCCATTTCGCGGGCATCCCGATCGTCACGCAGGCGGTCAACGCGGTGAACCGCACGCCGCCCGCGCGCCACGCGCTCGAAGCGGCGCTCGGCGTCGATCGCAACGCATGGCTGCCGGCGTTCGCGCCGCGCAAGTTCCGGCGCGCCGCGAAGCGCTCCGGCAACCCGCCCGTGCGCGACGGCGAACGCACGCCCGGCAAGGTCGCGATCTATGCGACGTGCTACGTGAACTTCAACGAACCTGGCATCGGCCACGACCTGCTCGCGATCCTCGCGCACAACGAGATCCCGTACGAACTCGTCGCGCGTGAAGCCTGCTGCGGGATGCCGCTGCTCGAGCAGGGCAACCTCGCGGGCGTCGCCGCGAAGAAGGCCGTGAACATGCCCGTGCTCGAACGCTATGCGCGCGAAGGCTATGCGCTGATCGGCGCGATTCCGAGCTGCGTGCTGATGTACAAGAGCGAGCTGCCGCTGATGTTCCCCGGCGACGAAGCGGTGCGCGCGGTGGCCGACGCATTCTGGGATCCGTTCGAATACGTGATCGCGCGGCATCGCGACGGGCTGCTGAAGACCGATTTCAAGACCGGCCTCGGCACCGTGTCGTATCACGTGCCGTGCCATGCGCGCGTGCAGAACATCGGCCGCAAGACGGCCGACGCGCTGTCGCTCGTGCCCGATACGCGCGTGAACGTCGTCGAGCGCTGCTCGGGCCATGCGGGCACGTTCGGCGTGAAAAAGGAATTCCATGCGGACGCGATGCGGATCGGCGCGCCCGTGTTCAAGGCGATGGCCGAGCCGCAGCCGGACGTCGTGTCGTCCGACTGCGCGCTGGCCGGCCATCACATCGTGCAGGGCATCGACGAGAAGGGGCCGCCGTCCGCGCCGCTCGCGCATCCGCTCACGCTGCTGCGCCGCGCCTACGGCATCTGATTCGACGCCTGCCACCGACGAGGACCGCTCATGACGCTGACCCGAGACTCCCTGCTGACGCTCGAGGCGTACGCGAAGATCCGCCGGACCGAACACACGCGGCTCGTCGCGTACAAGCGCCGCCGCGCGGTGGCGCTCGGCAACCACCTGCGTTTCCTGTTCGAGGACGAGACGACGATCCGCTATCAGATCCAGGAGATGCTGCACATCGAGAAGATTTTCGACGAGGCCGGCATCGAAGGCGAACTGGAAGCGTATCTGCCGCTGATACCCGACGGCACCAACCTGAAGGCGACGATGCAGATCGAATACGAGCACGAGGCCGAGCGGCGCGCGGCGCTCGCGCGGCTGATCGGCGTCGAGGATCGCGTGTACGTGCAGGTCGACGGGCATGCGAGCGTCTACGCGATCGCCGACGAGGATCTCGAGCGCGACACCGCCGAGAAGACGTCGGCCGTGCACTTCGTGCGTTTCGAGCTCGACGCGCCGATGCGCGCGGCGCTCAGGGGCGGGGCGCCGCTGTCGATCGGCTGCGATCACCCGGCCTACGCGATGCCGCCGCAGCGCATGGACGCGGACGTGGCCGCATCGCTGGCCGGCGACCTGCGCTGACGCGACCGCCGCGCGTCCCGCTCGCCGGTTTTCGCTTTTCCGTTCCGACCCGAAGCAGGATTTCCGCTCGTGGAGTGGCGCTGCCGCATGCCTGTCGCCGTGAAGATGTAACAGGCGTCACGAGGTTGCATGCCGGGACATACCGTGCATCGCGCGTCACCGCGCTTTCATCACTCGCAGAGAAACAATAAAAAGATTGTGCACGGAGATAATTAAGGTGAACGGAAATTGAATGATTTACCGATTCGTGAATATCTTGTTACGAATTTTCCCGCGATTTACCGATTTTAGGAAGCAATTCCGGCGATTGTTACCGGCAAGGGTCGGACCAGCCTGTAACAGCTTATTTCAAGCCATTCTTCATACGCTGCAGAGCCCCGCCAGACGGGCCTTTGCAGCGACGGGCATAAAGATCTCGCAAAAAAATTCAAGCGTAAATAGATTGCGCATCAATGGCTGGATGTTTCAGTGCGTAACATTAAGTCATTGTCATATTGAGATAAACCCTGAGGATGGTATGCTTCGTGCACAAAAATTCCCACATTGGAGTGAGACCGTGATTTGTGCGCCATTGCCGGGAATCGCGGCACCGTGAAAGTGCGGTGTCGAGCCGGCATGCACAACACCGGATAACCATAATGTGCAACCTGGCCGCCCTGCGACGCGATGCGTCGCGACGGCGCCGCCAATCGCAGCCCGGCCTGGCTGCGTGGAGAGATCTACTATGTTCTTCGATGAGCTTAACGATGAAGAGTGGTTTCGTCTTTCAACGCTGATCGCCGATGAACCCATCCGGCTGAATCGTCGTGGGCGTCCACGCGCCGAGCCGCGCGTCGTCGCCAACGCGGTGCTCTGGATCCTGACGACCGGTGAAGCCTGGTCCAAGCTGCCCGGTCGCTATCCGTCCGGGCCGACGTGCCGCCGCCGCTATGAAGAGTGGCTGGCGAGCGGCACGCTGCTGCAGATGATCGACGTGCTGACCCAGTTCAGCGGGCGCACGTTCGCGTATATTCCGCCGCCGCCGGTGCCGGTCGTGCCCGCGCGCCGCGTGGAGCCGATACCCGACAACGATCGCCTGCGCGGCGTGTTCTGGCAGAACCCCGAATCGTGGCAATTGCCGGTTGCGCAGGCAAACGTTTGGGATGGCGAAGGTGCGTCGATGACCGCGATGCCGGACGACGCGGTGATCGATCCGTCCGACGTGTCGTTCGTGGTGCCCGGTGCGCCTGCGACGGAGCTGCGCCACGCCCATGCGTCGTCGGCGAGCTTCGCCGCGGCCGAACCGCAAGTCGACGAGTATCGCGGCTACACGATCAGCGGCATCGCGCAGCCCGTGCAGAACCTGATGTATCGCGCGTGGGCCGAGATCACGCAGGACGACCGGCGCGTCGAGCGCTCGGGCCTCATCGGCCCGCGCTTCACCGATGCCGAGGAAGCCGAGCAGTTCGCGCTCGACTGGGCGCGCCAGTGGATCGATCGCCACGGTGCGAGCGACGAGCCGGCGCGCGAGCCGCAAAGCGAGGTGCTGGCCGGCCTGTCCGCGCTGGCGCGTGCGGAGTCGGACATCAAGCGCTTCATCGCCGAGCGTCACGCCGGCGCGCTGTCCGAAAGCCGCAACGATCCGGTGCAGTCGGAACGCCGCGAGTACGCGTACCGCGTCGGTTGATCGCGGTTTCACTGCCATGCGCGGGCTGTCGTGTGCCACGATGCCCGCGCGGAACGCCCGTCTTTCCATGCCTGCCTTGCCGGGGGCGCCGCTTCGACAGCGGCGCCCCCGGCGTGTGTTGCATCACTGGCGGCCGTAGGTATCGTCGAAGCGGACGATGTCGTCCTCGCCGAGATACGCGCCCGATTGCACTTCGATCAGTTCGAGCGGCATCTTGCCCGGGTTCTCCAGGCGATGCGAGACGCCGAGCGGGATGTACGTCGATTCGTTTTCGGACAGCAGGAACGTTTCGTCGCCGCGCGTGATGCGCGCGGTGCCGCGCACGACGATCCAGTGCTCGGCGCGGTGGTGGTGCATCTGCAGCGACAGTTGCGCACCCGGCTTCACGACGATGCGTTTCACCTGGAAGCGCTCGCCCATGTCGACCGAGTCGTAGTGGCCCCACGGGCGGTGCACCTTGCGGTGATCGGTGGCTTCCGCGCCGCGTTGCGCCTTGATGCGGCCGACGATTTTCTTCACGTCCTGCACGCGCGATTTGTCCGCGACGAGCACGGCGTCGGGCGTTTCGACGACGACGAGGTTCTGCGTGCCGACGCACGCGACGAGCCGGCTTTCCGAATGCGCGAAAGTCGATTCGGCGTCTTCGAACAGCACGTGGCCGCGGCCGACGTTCTGCGCATCGTCCTTCGGCGAGATCTGCCAGATCGCGTCCCACGAACCGACGTCCGACCAGCCCGCGTCGAGCGGCACGACGACGCTCTCGCACAGTTGCGGCAGGCTCGCGAGCGGCTCCATTACCGCGTAGTCGATCGAGTTCGACGGCGACGCCGCGAATGCTTCGCGATCGACGCGGAAGAAATCGCCGTCGTCCTTGCCCTGGGCGACGGCCTGTTCGCACGCGGCGTAGATCGCCGGTTCGAGCTCGCGGATCGCCTTCAGCCAGACCGACGCGCGCACGATGAAGATCCCGCTGTTCCACCAGTATTCGCCCGATGCGACGTACTGCTGAGCGAGTTCGAGATGCGGCTTCTCGACGAAGCGGTCGAGGCGGCGCACGTCGAGGCTGCCCGTCGCGGCGTCGCCGAGCGGCGCGCCGACGCGGATGTAGCCGTAGCCGGTTTCCGCGTGCTTCGGCACGATGCCCATCGTCGCGATCTTGCCTTGCGCGGCGCAGTGCACGCCGGCCGCGACGGCCGCGTGAAAGCGCGGCAGGTCGGCGACCGCATGGTCGGCCGGCATCACCGTCATGACCGCATCGTTGCCGCCGGCGACGAGCCGCAGCGCGGCGAGCGTCAGCGCGGGCGCGGTGTCGCGGCCGAGCGGCTCGAGCATGATCGTCGCGCGCTTGGCCGTCAGGCGCAGCTGTTCGGCGGTCGTGAAGCGGTGATCCTCGCCGCACACGATCAGCACGTCGTCGTTCAGCGGATGGACGGCCTCGAGGCCGTCGAGACGCAGCGCAGTCGATTGCAGCAGCGAATGATCGCCGAGCAGCCCGATCAGCTGTTTCGGAAAACGTTCGCGCGACATCGGCCACAGGCGCGTGCCGGAGCCGCCGGCAAGAATCACCGGTTGCACCGCGAGGTGCGTGCCGGCGGCGGGGGCGGCGGAAGAAGAATGGCGCGTTTCGGCTGCCACTGCCGGAGCATTCATGATGACACTCTCCACGGTTGAAGTCAGTGCCTGTCGTTGTAGCATGAAGTAAATCGACAATAAAACCGGACCGATTGCTTGATATTCATCAGGCATTCATCTGGAAAAATTTTCCGCGATAGCACCGGATGCAAATAAAAAAATAAAAAATAATTCCGTGCATCGGCGTCCAGCGCTTGCCTGCAAAGGGCTCGCGGCGAACGTAAAGTTTCCGAAAACTTCTCGATTTCCGGTCGATTCGGGAAAACGTGCCGATTTAATTCAAAAAGTTCACGGCAAGAATTTCCGATTATTTTTCGAAATACTTGTGCGCTTGAGGGGGAATTTTCTTGCCGCTTCAATAGCGTCATGCAACGTTTGAATCGAGTGTGCGGCACGGGTCGCACGAGGAGCTGTTCGGCAAACGCCTGTTCAAAGAGGAAGCAGACATGTTGAGCGTGCTGGCGAGAGTCATCGATATCGCGATGGTCGTGGCGGGGGCGCTGATCGCCGCCTCACTGCACGGCGGCAGCATCTGGCTCAACGACCTGCAGCGCACGACGGTCCTGTTCGACTGCCTGCTCGTCGTCGTGTTCTTTCCGGCCATCGGCATTTACCAGTCGTGGCGCGGCAAGCGTCTCGTCGGGCTGGTGGGCCGGGTCGCGTTCGCGTGGCTCGTGGTCGAGCTCGCGGGCATCCTGATGAGCTTCAGCTTTCACCAGTCGGGCGACCTGTCGCGGCTGTGGCTGGGTTACTGGGCGGTCGTGACGATGGCGCTGCTCGCCGGCTCGAAGGCCTGCGTGCACGTCGTGCTGCGGCAGCTGCGTCGCGGCGGCTACAACCTGAAGGCGGTCGCGATCGTCGGCGGTACGCCGGCGGCGCGGCGGCTGATCGCGCAGATGCGGGCGCGGCCGGAAGCCGGTTTCAACCCGGTGTGCGTGTACGACGAAAGCGAAGTGCCGGGCGAAGTGGCGCTCGACAACGTGCGCATCGAGCGGCAGTTCGAATCGCTGGTGTGGCTGGTGCGCAGCCGCGCGATCAGCGAGCTGTGGCTCACGCTGCCGATCACGGAGGAGCGCCGGATTCACCAGATCGTGACGGTGTTCCGCCACGACTTCGTGAATATCCGCTTCATCCCGGACGTGCGCACGCTGTCGTTCTTCAACCAGGAAGTGGTCGAGGTGCTCGGCGTGCCGGCGATCAACCTCGCGGCGTCGCCGATCACCGACGTGCGGATCCTGCCGAAGTTCGTGTTCGACCGGCTGTTCGCGCTGGCGGCGCTCACGGCGCTCGCGCCGGTGATGGTGATGATCGCGGGCCTGATCAAGCTGACGTCGCGCGGGCCGGTGTTTTTCCGCCAGAAGCGCAAGGGCATCGACGGGCACGAGTTCGAGATCTACAAGTTTCGCTCGATGAAGGTGCACCAGGAAGTGGCCGGGCAGGTCACGCAGGCAACCAAGCACGACACGCGCGTGACGCCGGTCGGCCGGTTCCTGCGCCGCACGAGCCTCGATGAGCTGCCGCAGTTCATCAACGTGCTGAAGGGCGAGATGTCGGTCGTCGGCCCGCGCCCGCATGCGCTCGCGCACGACGACATCTACAAGGATCTGGTCAAGGGCTACATGTTCCGCTACCGGATCAAGCCGGGCATCACCGGATGGGCGCAGATCAACGGCTATCGCGGCGAGACGGACCAGATCGAGAAGATGATGGGGCGCGTGAAGCTCGATCTGTACTACATGCAGAACTGGTCGTTCTGGCTCGACATCAAGATCGTCGTGCTGACGCTCTGGAAAGGCTTCACCGGCAGCAACGCGTACTGACGCGCCGCGCCACGCAGGCATTCCGGTTTTACGAATTTCGAATCATTGGTCACGAGGTCCGACACATCATGAATCTGACTATCATCGGCAGCGGTTACGTAGGTCTTGTCACTGGCGCCTGTCTCGCCGACATCGGGCACGACGTGTTCTGTCTCGACGTCGACCAGGCAAAGATCGACGTCCTGAACAACGGCGGCGTGCCGATCCACGAGCCGGGCCTGAAGGAAGTGATCGCGCGCAACCGCGCGGCCGGCCGCCTGCGCTTCTCGACCGACGTCGAGGCCGCGGTCGCGCACGGCGACGTGCAGTTCATCGCGGTCGGCACGCCGCCCGACGAGGACGGCTCGGCCGACCTGCAGTACGTGCTCGCGGCCGCGCGCAACATCGGCCGCTACATGACGGGCTTCAAGGTGATCGTCGACAAGTCGACGGTGCCGGTCGGCACGGCCGAGCGCGTGCGCGCGGCGGTGGCCGAGGAGCTCGCGAAGCGCGGCGGCGACCAGATGTTCTCGGTCGTGTCGAATCCGGAATTCCTGAAGGAAGGCGCGGCCGTCGACGATTTCACGCGTCCTGACCGCATCGTGATCGGCTGCGACGACGACGTGCCGGGCGAACGCGCCCGCGAGCTGATGAAGAAGCTGTACGCGCCGTTCAACCGCAACCACGAACGCACGCTGTACATGGACGTGCGCTCGGCCGAGTTCACGAAGTACGCGGCCAACGCGATGCTCGCGACGCGCATCTCGTTCATGAACGAGCTCGCGAACCTCGCCGACCGCTTCGGCGCCGACATCGAGGCCGTGCGCCGCGGGATCGGCTCCGATCCGCGCATCGGCTATCACTTCCTGTATGCCGGCTGCGGCTACGGCGGCTCGTGCTTCCCGAAGGACGTCGAGGCGCTGATCCGCACGGCCGACGAGCACGGCCAGGCGCTGCAGATCCTGAAGGCCGTGTCGTCGGTCAACGCGACGCAAAAGCGCGTGCTCGCCGACAAGATCGTCGCGCGCTTCGGCGAGGACCTGACGGGCCGCACGTTCGCGATCTGGGGCCTGGCGTTCAAGCCGAACACCGACGACATGCGCGAAGCGCCGAGCCGCGAGCTGATCGCCGAGCTGCTGTCGCGCGGTGCGCGCATCGCGGCGTACGACCCGGTCGCGCAGCAGGAAGCGCGTCGCGTGATCGCACTCGACCTCGCCGATCACCCGAGCTGGCTCGAGCGCCTGACCTTCGTCGACGACGAAGCGCAGGCCGCGCGCGACGCCGATGCGCTCGTGATCGTCACCGAATGGAAGATCTTCAAGAGCCCCGACTTCGTCGCGCTCGCCCGCCTGTGGAAGTCGCCGGTGATCTTCGACGGCCGCAACCTGTACGAGCCGGAGACGATGACCGAGCAGGGCATCGAATACCACCCGATCGGCCGGCCGGGCTCGCGCCAGGCCGTCGCCGCCCGCGTGCCGGGCACCGCGCGCGCGAGCGCGTAACCCGTTTCCCGTCACTCGTTACGAGACGCCATGTTCCGGAACATCCTGATCGTCTGCCACGCGAACGTCTGCCGCAGCCCGGCAGCGGAGATGCTGTTCAAGTCGCACGCCGCGTCGCGCGGCGGCCCGCGCCCGACGTTCCACTCGGCAGGCGTGCATGCGAATGACGGCGACGGCATCGATCCGGTGATGCGGCAGCTGCTCGCCGAGCGGGGCGTCGATGCGACGACCCATCGCTCGCGGCGGCTGTCGCGCCGGATCGTGCGCGACGCCGACCTGATTCTCGTCAGCGAGCGCGGACAGATTGCGGCCGTCGAAAAGGTCGATCCGTTCGCGCGCGGCAAGGTCCACCTGCTCGGCAAGTGGGAAGGGGCCGAGATTGCCGACCCGCACGGCGGCCCCGAAGCCGATTACCGCGAGAGCTACTCACTGATCGAACGTCTGGTTCAAGGATGGCTACAGAAACTATGCTGAAACGCCCGATGCGCCCGATGCGCCCAATGCGCCCGGTGGCGCTTGCCGTTGCGCTGACGACTTTCCTGTCAGCCTGTGCAACCGCTCCCGGCAACTACCTCGACTCGTCGAACCTGAAGGACGAAGGCCGGCAGGAAGCCGCCGAAACCTATCCGGTTCATTACATCGACGCCAAAGTGGTGATGGACCAGCTGCAGAAGGCGCAGGTCGATCATCCGCTGCCGCCGGGCCGCTATACCGATCCGTCGCAGTACACGTATCGTGTCGGCCCGCAGGACATCCTCGGCGTCACCGTGTGGGACCACCCCGAGCTGACGACGCCGCAAGGCCAGTCGTTCTCGAGCGGCGGCAACACGACGCAATCGGTCGCGGGCGCGCTGCAGCAGCCGTATACGACCGCGCTGCCGGGCCAGGCCGATCCGTACGGCCAGACGGTGGGCGCCGACGGCACGATCTTCTTCCCGTTCGTCGGCCGCGTGCGCGTGGCGGGCAAGACGGTCGCGCAGATTCGCGAGGAGATGGCGTCCAGCCTGTCGCGCTACGTGAAGAATCCGCAGCTCGACGTGCGCGTGCTGTCGTTCCGCAGCCAGAAGGTGCAGGTGACGGGCGAAGTGAAGCAGCCGGGCCCGCTCGCGATGAGCGACGTGCCGCTGACGCTCGTCGACGCGATCTCGCGCTCGGGCGGCTCGACCAGCGAGGCCGACCTGCAGCGCGTGCGCCTGACGCGCGACGGCAAGCTCTACACGCTCGACGCGAACGGCGTGCTCGATCGCGGCGAAGTCAACAAGAACGTGATGCTGCAGGCGGGCGACATCGTCAACGTGCCGGACCGCAGCGACAGCCGCGTGTTCATCATGGGCGAGGTCAAGACGCCGGTCACGGTGCCGATGCTCAAGGGCAGGCTGACTCTCGCCGACGCGCTGACCTCGGGCGGCGGCATCCTCGACACCGACGCGAACCCGCGCAAGATCTACGTGATGCGCGGGATGCGCGACAACCCGACGAAGCCTGAAGTGTTCCGTCTCGACATGACGCAGCCTGACGCGCTGATGCTGTCGAGCCGCTTCCCGCTTCAACCGCTCGACGTCGTCTACGTCAGCACGGCCAGCTCG
>JAIRVP010000069.1 GCA_031253835.1 Burkholderia sp.
CTGCGGCTGGGTCGCCGGCTGCCCGCGCTGCAGCGCGTATGTCGTGCTGCACAAGCCCGAGCATGCGCTGCGCTGCCATCACTGCGGCTGGGAAGCGCGGATTCCGCGATCGTGCCCGGAATGCGGGAACGTCGATATCGCGCCGCTCGGGCGCGGCACGCAGCGTATCGAGGAGGCGCTCGTCGAGGCCGTGCCGGGCGCGCGGATCCTGCGGATCGACGCGGACAGCACACGGCGCAAAGGGAGTGCGCAGGCGCTGTTCTCGGACGTGCATGCGGGCGAAGTCGACATCCTGGTCGGCACGCAGATGATCGCGAAGGGGCACGACTTCCAGCGCGTGTCGCTCGTCGGCGTGCTCAATGCCGACACCGCGCTGTTCTCGCACGACTTCCGTGCGAGCGAGCGGCTGTTCGCGCAGCTGATGCAGGTGAGCGGCCGCGCGGGGCGTGCCGGGCTGCCGGGCGAGGTGATGGTGCAGACGCGCTACCCGCGTCACGCGCTGTACCACGCGCTCGGGCGGCAGGATTACGTCGGCTTCGCGAATTCGACGCTTGGCGAGCGCCGCGACGCGCACCTGCCGCCGTTCGTCTACCAGGCGCTGCTGCGCGCCGAAGGGCGCACGCTCGACGCGGCGCTCGCGTTCCTGCTGCAGGCCGCGGCCGCATTGCCGGGGCTGCCGGGCGCCGATCGCGTGACCGTGTACGACGCGGTGCCGATGACGATCGTCAAGGTCGCGAACGTCCATCGCGCGCAGTTGCTGCTCGAAAGCGCATCGCGGGCGGCGCTGCAGCATGCGCTGCGCGCGTGGCAGCCGGAGCTGCGCGCGCTGAAGGGCGTGCTGCGGTGGAGCGTCGAAGTCGATCCGCTGGATATCTGAGCGGCGCGCTGCCGCATTGAAGCAGCCCGGTCCGCCGGGCACCGCCCGACTGTCCCTCGTCGCGCGCCCGGACCGGGCGCCGCACCGCGTCACCCCACCCAGTGCAACCCGTTTTCGGCCGCCTCCGCGCGCGCCGCAGGTTGCACACGCGTGCCGAATCGGCCCGATCAGGGAAAACACCGATCCTCCGACCACGGGCAACCCCTAGGTTGCAACCGCATAAGTGGCTGATTATATTGACTAACTTGTGGGTGCAACCTACCGTGCAATTTGGTTGCACCTTTTTATTGCGTGCCGTAGGATTTCGCGCATCCTCTTACACCACATTGCCGGGCTCGCACCGGCGCACGAACCCACCATGGCAAGCACGACTCTCGGCGTCAAAGTCGACGACCTTCTCCGCTCGCGCCTCAAGGACGCCGCTGCGCGTCTCGAGCGCACCCCCCACTGGCTGATCAAGCAGGCGATCTTCGCGTATCTCGAGCGGATCGAGCACGGCCAGTTGCCGCCCGAGCTGTCGGGCCACAGCGGCGTGACGGAGCTCGCCGACGGTCAGGCGGCGGACGGCGACGACGACAACTCGCCGCATCCGTTCCTCGAGTTCGCGCAGAACGTGCAGCCGCAATCGGTGCTGCGCGCGGCGATCACGGCTGCGTACCGCCGCCCCGAGCCGGAATGCGTGCCGTTCCTGCTCGGCCAGGCGCGCCTGCCGGCGAACCTGCAGGCGGACGTGCAGGCGCTCGCGACGAAGCTCGTCGAGGCGCTGCGCGAGAAGAACTCGGGTGGCGGCGTCGAAGGGCTGATCCACGAGTTCTCGCTGTCGAGCCAGGAAGGCGTCGCGCTGATGTGCCTCGCCGAAGCGCTGCTGCGCATTCCCGACCGCGCGACGCGCGATGCGCTGATCCGCGACAAGATCAGCAAGGGCGACTGGCGCTCGCACGTCGGCCATGCGCCGTCGCTGTTCGTGAACGCGGCGACCTGGGGGCTGATGATCACCGGCAAGCTCGTGACGACCAACAGCGAAGCGGGCCTGTCGTCGGCGCTCACGCGCCTGATCGGCCGCGGCGGCGAGCCGCTGATCCGCAAGGGCGTCGACATGGCGATGCGCCTGATGGGCGAGCAGTTCGTCACCGGCGAAACGATTTCCGAAGCGCTCGCGAACAGCCGCAAGTACGAAGCGCGCGGCTTCCGCTACTCGTACGACATGCTCGGCGAGGCCGCGACGACCGAAGAGGACGCGCAGCGCTACTACGCGTCGTACGAGCAGGCGATCCATGCGATCGGCAAGGCGGCCGGCGGCCGCGGCATCTACGAAGGCCCGGGCATCTCGATCAAGCTGTCGGCGCTGCATGCGCGCTACTCGCGCTCGCAGCAGGACCGCACGATGAGCGAGCTGCTGCCGCGCGTGCGCGCCCTCGCGCTGCTCGCGCGCCGCTACGACATCGGCCTGAACATCGACGCGGAAGAGGCCGACCGTCTCGAACTGTCGCTCGACCTGCTCGAGGCGCTGTGCTTCGACCCGGATCTCGCGGGCTGGAACGGCATCGGCTTCGTCGTGCAGGGCTACCAGAAGCGCTGCCCGTTCGTGATCGACTACCTGATCGATCTCGCGCGCCGCAGCCGTCACCGCCTGATGATCCGCCTCGTGAAGGGCGCGTACTGGGATACCGAGATCAAGCGTGCGCAGGTCGACGGCCTCGAAGGTTATCCGGTCTACACGCGCAAGATCTACACGGACGTGTCGTACCTCGCGTGCGCGAAGAAGCTGCTCGCGGCGCCGGACGCCGTGTACCCGCAGTTCGCGACGCACAACGCGCACACGCTGGCCGCGATCTACCAGCTCGCGGGCCAGAACTACTACCCGGGCCAGTATGAATTCCAGTGCCTGCACGGGATGGGCGAGCCGCTGTACGAGGAAGTCACGGGCCGCGACAAGCTGAATCGCCCGTGCCGCGTGTATGCGCCGGTCGGCACGCACGAGACGCTGCTCGCGTACCTGGTGCGCCGCCTGCTGGAGAACGGCGCGAACACGTCGTTCGTGAACCGCATCGCGGATAAAGCCGTGCCGGTGAAGGAGCTGGTCGCCGATCCGGTCGACGAAGCGTCGAAGGTCGTGCCGCTCGGCGCGCCGCACGCGAAGATCCCGCTGCCGCGCAACCTGTACGGCGACGAGCGCCCCAATTCGATGGGCCTCGACCTGTCGAACGAGCACCGTCTCGCGTCGCTGTCGTCCGCGCTGCTCGCGAGCGCGCACTTCCCGTGGCGCGCGGCGCCGATGCTCGACGACGACACGCTCGCCGACGCACCGGCACGCGACGTGCGCAACCCGGCCGACCAGCGCGACCTGGTCGGCACGGTCAGCGAAGCGACGGCCGAACACGTGAGCGCGGCGCTCGCGCATGCGGTCGCCGCCGCGCCGATCTGGCAGGCGACGCCGGTCGACGCACGCGCCGACTGCCTGGTGCGCGCAGCCGACCTGCTCGAAGCGCAGATGCACACGCTGATGGGCCTGATCGTGCGCGAAGCCGGCAAGTCGCTGCCGAACGCGATTGCCGAGATCCGCGAGGCGGTCGACTTCCTGCGCTACTACGCGGCGCAGATCCGCGACGAATTCTCGAACGACACGCACCGTCCGCTCGGCCCGGTGGTCTGTATCAGCCCGTGGAACTTCCCGCTCGCGATCTTCATGGGCCAGGTGGCCGCGGCGCTTGCCGCCGGCAACACGGTGCTCGCGAAGCCGGCCGAACAGACGCCGCTGATCGCCGCGCAGGCCGTGCGCCTGCTGCGCGAGGCCGGCGTGCCGGCCGGCGCGGTGCAGTTGCTGCCGGGCAACGGCGAGACCGTCGGCGCGGCGCTGGTGGCCGATCCGCGCACGCGCGCGGTGATGTTCACCGGCTCGACCGAAGTCGCGCGCCTGATCAACAAGACGCTGTCCGCGCGCCTCGACCCGGACGGCAAGCCGATTCCGCTGATCGCCGAAACGGGCGGCCAGAACGCGATGATCGTCGATTCGTCGGCGCTCGCGGAGCAGGTCGTCGCGGACGTGATGCAGTCGTCGTTCGATTCGGCCGGTCAACGGTGTTCGGCGCTGCGCGTTCTGTGTCTGCAGGACGATGTCGCGGACCGCACGCTGACGATGCTGAAGGGCGCGATGCACGAGCTGGCGCTCGGCAACCCCGACCGGCTGTCGACGGACGTCGGCCCGGTGATCGACGGCGAAGCGAAGCAGACGATCGACACGCACGTCGCGACGATGAAGGACAAGGGCCACGCGGTCACGCAGCTGCCGTCGCCGGAAGCGTGCGCGCACGGCACGTTCGTGCCGCCGACGCTGATCGAGATCGGCAGCATCGACGAGCTGAAGCGTGAAGTGTTCGGCCCCGTGCTGCACGTGGTGCGCTACCGCCGCAGCCAGCTCGACAAGCTGCTCGAGCAGATCCGCGCAACGGGTTACGGGCTGACGCTCGGCATCCACACGCGGATCGACGAGACGATCGCGCACGTGATCTCGAACGCGCACGTCGGCAACATCTACGTGAACCGCAACGTGATCGGCGCGGTGGTCGGCGTGCAGCCGTTCGGCGGCGAAGGGTTGTCGGGCACGGGCCCGAAGGCCGGCGGCGCGCTGTACCTGCAGCGCCTGCTCGCGACGCGTCCGTCGGGCCTGCCGCGCTCGCTCGCGCAGACGCTGATCGCGGACGGCGCGGTCGAAGGCGATGCACGCGGCAACCCGGCGGCGGCGCTCACGACGCTGCGCGACTGGTTGATCGAACAGCGTGAGCCGGTGCTGGCTGCACGTTGCGACGGCTATCTGGCCCAGGTGCCGGCCGGCGCGACCGCCGTGCTGACCGGGCCGACGGGCGAGCGAAACACGTATACACTCGGCCCGCGCGGCACGGTGCTGTGTGTCGCGGCCACGCCGGGCGGCGCGCGCGCACAGTTCGCGGCGGTGCTGGCGACCGGCAACCGTGCGTTGTTCGCGGGCGCGGCCGGCGAGGCGCTGGTCGCCGCGCTGCCGGCGTCGCTGAAGGCGCATGCGGTCGTACGCAAGCAGGCCGATGCACCGTTCGACGCGGTGCTGTTCGAAGGCGACAGCGACGAACTGCAGACGCTGGTGAAGGACGTCGCGCAACGGCCGGGCCCGATCGTGTCGGTGCAGGGCGTGTCGGTGGGCGCGTTCGAGAACGGCGACGCGGAAGATTACGCGCTGGAACGTCTGCTGACGGAGCGCTCGGTGAGCGTGAACACGGCGGCGGCCGGCGGCAATGCAAATTTGATGACGATCGGCTGATCATCCTTGCCGTTCGGATCAAACAAAGGAAGCGGCAAGGCGATCCCGAAGCCGCTCCATTTACCCTGGTACCAAGGAGATGCTATGCAACACACGATGAAAAAGCTGGCAGGCGCGACGTTCGTCGCGGTCATGTCGCTGGCGGGGACGGCCCATGCGGATGACGTGAAGATCGGTTACGCAGGGCCGATGACGGGCGCGCAGGCGCACTACGGCAAGGATATGCAGAACGGGATCGTGCTCGCGCTGGAAGACTTCAACGCGACGAACCCGAAGATCGGCGGCAAGCCGGTGAAGTTCATGCTGAACACGCAGGACGACCAGGCTGACCCGCGCACGGGCACGACGGTCGCGCAGAAGCTCGTCGACGACGGCATCAAGGGCATGCTCGGCCACTTCAACTCGGGCACGACGATCCCGGCTTCGCGCATCTACGCGAACGCGGGCATTCCGGAAATCGCGATGGCGACGGCGCCGGAATACACGCAGCAGGGTTACAAGACGACCTTCCGCATGATGACGTCCGACACGCAGCAGGGCTCGGTGGCCGGCACGTTCGCATCGAAGGATCTCGGCATGAAGAAGATCGCGATCGTCGACGACCGCACGGCCTACGGCCAGGGTCTCGCCGACCAGTTCGAGAAGGCTGCGAAGGCCGGCGGCGCGACGATCGTCGACCGTGAATTCACGAATGACAAGGCGGTCGACTTCAAGGCGATCCTGACGAAGCTGAAGGCCGTGAAGCCGGACCTCGTCTACTACGGCGGTGCGGATTCGCAGGCAGCGCCGATGGTCAAGCAGATGAAGACGCTGGGCATCACCGCACCGCTGATGAGCGGCGAAATGGTGAAGACGCCGACGTTCCTGAAGATCGCGGGCAATGCGGCCGACGGCACGATCGCATCGCTGGCAGGCCTCCCGCTGGAAGAAATGCCGGGCGGCAAGACCTACGCCGACAAGTACAAGAAGCGCTTCGGCGAAGACGTGCAGACGTACTCGCCGTACGCGTACGACGGCGCGATGGCGATGCTGAACGCGATGAAGAAGGCCGATTCGACCGATCCGGCGAAGTACCTGCCGGTGCTCGCGAAGACCGACATGGCCGGCGTGACGTCGACGCACGTCGCGTATGACGCGAAGGGCGACCTGAAGAACGGCGGCATCACGATGTACAAGGTCGAGAAGGGCGAGTGGAAGCCGCTGAAGAGCATCGGCGGCAAGTAAGCAGCCTGATGTGATGTGACGCACGGGCGGCGGTGAAGGTCGCTGTCCGGCGATCATGAAAAAAGCCACCGGGCTGCGAGGCCGGGTGGCTTTTTTATTGGCGTGTGCAGGTGCTAATCCCTGCGCACGCGCAGCAGGAACTTCTGCAGCTTGCCGGTCGGCGTGCGTGGCAGCGCCTGCGCGAACGTGAATTCGCGCGGGACCTTGTAGGCGGCCAGCCGCTCGCCGCAGAACGCGCGCAGCGCATCCGCGTCGGGCGCCGCGTTCGCGCGCAGCACGACGTGCGCGATGACCGTCTCGCCCCAGTCGGGATGCGGGACGCCGACGACGGCCGCCTCGGCGATGTCGGGGTGCGCGCCGAGCACATCCTCGACTTCCTTCGAATAGACGTTCTCGCCGCCGGTCACGATCATGTCCTTCAGCCGGTCGACGATGAACAGATAGCCATCCTGATCGATCCGCGCGATGTCGCCGGTGCGATACCAGCCGTCCGGCGTGAACGCAGCGCGCGTCGCGGCCGCGTCGTCGAGATAGCCGAGCATCATGCAGCCGGTCTTCAGCCAGATCTCGCCGGTCTCGCCCGGCTGCGCGTCGATGCCGTCCATCCGCACGACGCGCAGGTCGACGCCCGGGCCGCCCTGGCGGCCGATCGAGCCGGCCTTCGCGATCTGCTCGTCCGGATACAGCGTCGTGCCGGCCGGCCCCGCTTCCGTCATCCCGTAAACCTGGAAGAACGCGTCGCTGCGATACGCGCGGGCGAGCCGCTCGGCCTGCGCGGCGCCGATCGGGCCGCCGCCGTACAGCCACGCGCGCACGCTCGACAGGTCGAACGCGCCGAAGCCGTCGATCGTGTCGAGCGGCAGCGTGTACGACACCGGTGCGCCGAAATACAGCGTCACGCGTTCGCGCTCGACGGCCTGCAGGAAGCGCAGCGGATGATATTCGCGCAGCAGGACGACGGTGCCGCCCGCGAACAGCGTGCCGCCGAACCAGTTGTTCAGCGGCGACGAATGCCAGATCGGCATCGCCATCAGCGTGCGCTCGTGGCGGCCGATGCCAGTCGCGAGCGCCGCCTGCATCGCCGCGAGCGTCACGGTGCGATGACTGTGCACGCAGCCTTTCGGGCGGCCGGTCGTGCCGGACGTGTAGAGGATCTGCGCGATGTCGCCGTCGGCCGGCTCGATGCCCGCGAGGCCGTCGCGCGTCGCGCACATCGTGTCGAAGTTCGGCACGCCGTCGAGTTCGCCCTCGGTCACGAGCCGCCGCGCGGGATGCACGAGGCGCTCGACCACCGGCGCGAGCGCCACGTCGAACAGCAGCGCCTTGCTGCGGCTGTGTTCGAGCACGTAGTCGACTTCCGGCGCCTGCAGCTTGTGGTTGATCGGCACGAACGCCGCGCCGAGCCGCCAGGCGCCGAACATCAGGTCGACGAAGGCCGGCGTGTTGAAGCACATCGCGGCGACGCGGTCGCCGGCCGCGACGCCGAGCGCGCTCAGCACGGCCGCCGCACGGTGCGACCGCTCGCGCGCGGCGGCGTACGTGATCGTCGCGGATTCGCTGACGAGGAACGGCTTGTCGGGCGTCGCACGGGCGGCGCGGTCGAGGGCGGCGACGAGGTTCATCGGGGCTCCGGGCGGGCGAACGAAAGCGAACTCGGGTGAATTCGAGTGAACGAGCCGGCGTCAGGCCGGGTACGCGCGCTGCAGCAGCGCGGCGACATCGATCGCGTGCGGATCGAAGCCGCCGGCGATGCGGCCCCAGTCGGGCGCAGCGAGCCGTGTCGCGACGAACGCGTCGGCGACAGCGGCCGGCGCATCGCGGCGCAGCAGGCACGCCTGCGCGACGACCGCGAGCCGCTGCGCGAACACGCGGCCCGATGCTTCGAGCGTGTCGGCCGGCGCGGCGAGCATCGTGCGCAACGCATCGAGCGCCGCGCGGATGCGCGGTTCGCCCGCGCCGAGGTCGGCGAGCTCGTCGAACAGCGCGGCGGCCGCATCGGGCTCGCGCGACACCGCGCGCAGCACGTCGAGGCACATCACGTTGCCCGAGCCTTCCCAGATCGAGTTGACGGGCGCCTCGCGGAACAGCCGCGCGATCGGGCCGTCATCGACGTAGCCGTTGCCGCCGAACACTTCCATCACCTCGCCGGTCAGCTCGACCGCGCGTTTGCAGACCCAGAATTTCGCGGCGGGCGTGACGATCCGCTTCCACGCGCGTTCGCACGGCGAGTCGTCGCGTTCGAACGCGCCGGCGAGGCGCATCGCGAGCGACAGCGCCGCTTCGCTCTCGAGCGCGAGATCGGCGAGCACGGTGCGCATCAGCGGCTGCTCGGCGAGCGCGCGGCCGAACGCGTGGCGCTGGCGCGTGTACGCGATCGCCTGCACGACGCCCTGGCGCAGCATCGCCGCGCTGCCGAGCACGCAGTTCAGCCGCGTATAGGTGGCCATCTCGATGATGGTCGGGATGCCGCGGCCTTCGTCGCCGAGCATGATGCCCCATGCATCGTTCAGCTCGATTTCGCTGCTGGAGTTGCTGCGGTTGCCGACCTTGTCCTTCAGCCGCTGGATCTCGACCGCGTTCTTCGTGCCGTCCGGCCGCCAGCGCGGCACGTAGAAGCACGACGGGCTGCCGGCTTCGGTGCGCGCGACGACGAGGTGCGCGTCGCACATCGGCGCGGAGAAGAACCACTTGTGGCCGCGCAGCCGGTATTCGCCGCCGCGCCCGCCCGCGCCGACCGGCGTGGCGAGCGTCGTGTTCGCGCGCACGTCGGAGCCGCCCTGTTTCTCGGTCATGCCCATGCCGAACCAGATCGAGCGCTTGTCGGCGACCGGCACGTCGCGCGGATCGTAATCGTCGCTGTAGAGCTTGTCGCGCAGCAGGTCCCACAGCGCGGGCTCCTTCTGCAGCACGGGGATCGCGGCCTGCGTCATCGTGGCCGGGCACAGCGTGCCGGCCTCGATCTGGCCATGCAGGTAGAAGCCGGCGGCGGTCGCGGCCCAGCGGCCGCGGCGCGTCTCGCGGAACGCGAGCGACACGAAGCCTGCGTGGCGGTACTGGCCGAGCAGCGCGTGCCATGCCGGGTGGAAGTCGACGCGGTCGATGCGCCGGCCGCGCCGGTCGAACGTGTTCAGTTCCGGCGTGTGGCGGTTCGCCTCGTCGGCGAGCCGTGCGGTGTCGGCGCTGCCGAGCCGCGCGCCGTACGCGTCGAGCTGCGGCACGGCCCAGTCGGCGCCTGCCCGGGCGAGCGCGTCGCGCAGCGCGAGATCCGTCGCGAAGAGGTTATAGTCGACGAGTTCGTCGAACTGGTTCGTGACGGCGTGAGTCGCTTCGGTCATCGGGTCTGTCTCCGGTCTCATGCTTCGCGGGCAGCCGGCGCCACGCCGCACGGAGTGCGCTTCGGCGCAGGTTCCGGCGCCCGGAAAAACGTATTCCCTGCTGATTTCAGAGTAGCAAATATGCCGCCGCGACATGTTCAGGTTCCGGCGCCGCCCGGCCAGCCGGCGGCGCAACCCGCGCCCGCGTTGCGCCGCCGGCCGCGCCAGTCGCGCGCGCAGGCGAGCTCCGACGCGCTGCAGCAGGCGTTCGTTCAGCTTTTGCTCGAACGCGGCTATGCGAAGGCGACGATCCGCGAGATCGCGGCCGTCGCGGGCGTCAGCATCGGCACCTTCTACGAGTATTTCGGCGACAAGCAGAGCCTCGCGGCGCTGTGCATCCACCGCCGCGTGCTGGCGCTGGCCGACCGGCTGCGTGACGCGGTCGAGCGGCTGCGGGGCGCGCCGCGGGCCGAACTCGCCGCCGCGCTCGTCGACCTGCAGGTCGACGCGATCGCCGCCGACGCGGCGCTGTGGGGCGCGCTGTTCGTGCTGGAGCGGCAGGTGTCGCCGCTCACGGCCTACCGCCGGCATTACGACGCCTATGTCGCGCTGTGGCGCGACGCGCTGGCCCATGCGGCCGATCCGCCACCGGCCGCGCGGCTCGACGGGCTCGCGCGGATGGCCCAGACGATCTGCTACGGCGGCCTGTCCCAGGCATTGCTGACACTCGGGCCCGCGCTCGATTTCGCCGCGCAGCGCCGCGAACTGCGGGCCGTGCTGCTCGCGTACCTGGCGGCGGCGGATGCGTAGCGCCCCCTAGGGGAAATGCCTGATTCGCATGTCGGTCCCGTCGGCCGGCCTTGCCGCGCCGTGCTTCTCCCCGTGGGCCATGAGAAAAATGCATGGCTGCCATGACGAACTTTCGTTTGTCCGCCGATATTGGCTGGGGCTAAATCATGCGGCAGATGCAGGGCCGCACACGCCGCGCGGGCCTGCCCGAAGGACATCAGAAGGAGGAGTCATGCGAAGCGCCACCGCGCCCCGTTCGAAACTGCCCGACGTCGGAACGACGATCTTCACGGTGATCGGCCAGCTGGCCGCTCAACACGATGCGTTGAACCTGTCGCAGGGCGCGCCGAATTTCGCGCCCGATCCGGCGCTCGTCGAAGGCGTCGCGCGGGCGATGCGCGACGGGCACAACCAGTACGCACCGATGGCCGGCGTGATGGCGCTGCGCGAGCGGCTCGCCGAGAAGACGGAAGCGCTGTACGGCGCGCGCTACGACCCGGCGACCGAGATCACGGTGATCGCGAGCGCGAGCGAAGGGCTGTACGCGGCGATCAGCGCGCTCGTGCATCCGGGCGACGAGGTGATCTATTTCGAGCCGTCGTTCGACAGCTATGCGCCGATCGTGCGGCTGCAGGGCGCGACGCCGGTCGCGATCAAGCTGTCGCCCGAGCATTTCCGCGTGAACTGGGATGAAGTGGCGGCCGCGATCACGCCGCGCACGCGGATGATTATCGTCAACACGCCGCACAACCCGACCGCGACCGTGTTCTCCGCCGGCGATCTCGAGCGGCTCGCGCAGCTTACGCGCGACACGGGCATCGTCGTGCTGTCCGACGAGGTCTACGAGCACGTTGTGTTCGACGGCGCGCAGCACCAGAGCGTCGCGCGCCACCGCGAGCTGGCCGAGCGCAGCGTGATCGTGTCGTCGTTCGGCAAGTCGTTCCACGTGACGGGCTGGCGGGTCGGCCATTGCGTCGCGCCGGCCGAACTGATGGACGAGATCCGCAAGGTCCACCAGTTCATGGTGTTCTCGGCCGATACGCCGATGCAGTTCGCGTTCGCGGAGATGCTCGCGCGGCCGGACAGCTATCTCGGCCTGTCGGCGTTCTACCAGGCCAAGCGCGACCTGCTCGCGCGCGAACTGGCCGATTCGCGTTTCGAGCTGCTGCCGAGCGAAGGCTCGTTCTTCATGCTCGCGCGCTTCCGGCACTTCTCGGACGAAAGCGACAGCGATTTCGTGCTGCGCCTGATCCGCGACGCGCGGGTCGCGACGATTCCGCTGTCGGCGTTCTATACCGACGGCACCGATGCCGGCGTGATCCGGCTCAGTTTTTCGAAGGACGACGCGACGCTGGTCGAAGGCGCGCGGCGGCTGCGTTCGCTGTAAAGAAACCGGCGACGGGCACGTCGCATCGACCAGTCACAGGAGATCACGATGAAGCACACGGCCACCCTGAAACTCGCGTTTGCACTCGCATGCGCAATCGGCTCCGGCGCGGCGCTCGCCGACGCGCAGACGCTGCGTTTCGGCCTCGAAGCGCAATACCCGCCGTTCGAATCGAAAGCGCCGAACGGCGACCTGCAGGGCTTCGACATCGACGTCGGCAATGCGGTCTGCCAGACGGCGAAGCTGTCGTGCAAGTGGGTCGAGACGTCGTTCGACGGGCTGATTCCGGCGCTGAAGGGCCGCAAGTTCGACGCGATCAACTCGGCGATGAACGCGACCGAGCAGCGCCGCCAGGCGATCGACTTCACGACGATCATCTATCGCGTGCCGACCCAGCTGATCGCGCGCACCGGCAGCGGCCTGCTGCCGACGCCCGAAGCGCTGAAGGGCAAGCGCGTCGGCGTGCTGCAGGCGTCGATCCAGGAAACCTACGCGAAGGCGCACTGGGAACCGGCCGGCGTCGCGATCGTCGCGTACCAGGATCAGAACCAGGCGTACGCGGACCTCGTAGCGGGCCGCCTCGATGCGACGCTCGTGCTCGCACCGTCCGGCCAGCGCGGCTTCCTGTCGCGCGCGGACGGCAAGGGCTTCTCGTTCGTCGGCCAGCCCGTGCACGACGACAAGATCCTCGGCAGCGGCATCGCATTCGGCCTGCGCAAGGGCGACGACGCGCTGAAGGCGAAGCTCGACGCGGCGATCGACAAGCTGAAGGCGGACGGCACGGTGAAGACGCTCGGCCTGAAGTATTTCGGCGATATCGACATCTCGACCAAGTAAGCGGGGCCGCGCGATGCAGAACCGGGAGACGGGGGCAGCGGGCGGTGAACGGCGCGACGAGGCGCTCGACGCCGTGCTCGTCGCCGAACTGGGCGATGCGCTCGTCACGCGTTCCGCCGACATCGATCCGCGCTACTTCACCGCGTACAACGAGCCGGCCGGCGTGCGGCCACGCGCGCTGGTGCGCCCGCGCAGCGTCGACGACGTGTCGCGCACGCTCGCACTGTGCGCACGGCTCGGGCAGCCGGTCGTGCCGCAGGGCGGGCTGACCGGGCTCGCGCGCGGCGCCGTCGCGCTCGGCGGCGAGGTCGTGCTGTCGATGGAGCGCCTGGCCGGTATCGACGCGATCGACGCGGCGGCCGGCACGATGACCGTGCGCGCGGGGACGCCGCTGCAGACGGTGCAGGAAGCCGCGGAAGCGGCGGGCTTCACGTTCGGCGTCGATCTCGGCGCACGCGGTTCGTGCCAGATCGGCGGCATGCTCGCGACCAATGCGGGCGGCACGCGCGCGATTCGCTACGGGATGATGGGCGAACAGGTGCTCGGGCTCGAAGCCGTGCTCGCGGACGGCACGGTCGTGTCGTCGATGAACCGGATGCTGAAGAACAACGCGGGCTACGACCTGAAGCAGCTGTTCATCGGCAGCGAGGGGACGCTCGGCGTCGTCACGCGCGCGGTGCTGCGGCTGCATCCGCTGCTCGCGGCGCCGGCCACGGCGCTCTGCCGCGTGCGCGACTACGACGCGGTGGTCGCGCTGTGGAACCGCGTGCGCACGCTGCCGGAAGTCGTCAGTTTCGAGGCGATGTGGCCGGCGTTCTACGACTACGTCGCGCGTCATACGCCGGGCGTCACGGCGCCGTTCACGGGCGAAGGCGGCTTCGCGGTGCTGATCGAATGCGCGACGAGCGCGCCGGGCGGCGATGCGCACCAGGCGCTGGAATCGGGTCTCGCGGCGGGATTCGACGCAGGGCTGGTGGACGATGCGGTGCTCGCGACTTCCGAGCGGCAGGCGCGCGACCTGTGGACGCTGCGCGAAGGTCTCGCGATCGACGCGCTGCCGCATCTCGTCAACTTCGACGTGAGTTTGCCGACCGGTGAACTCGGCGCGTTCGCCGAGCGCTGCGAGGCGGCGCTGCGGGCGCGCTGGCCGGACGTCACATGCCTGTTCTTCGGCCATGTCGGCGACGGCAACGTGCATATCGGCGTATCGCTGGCGGGGATGACCGACGCGGATCTCGATGCGATCGATCACTGCGTGTATGCGGTGGTGCGCGACATGGGCGGCTCGGTGTCGGCCGAGCACGGCATCGGCGTGCTCAAGCGTGCCTATCTCGCGCACACGCGCAGCGACGCGGAAATCGGGCTGATGCGGCGCCTGAAGGCCGCGCTGGACCCGCGCGGCATCCTCAATCCCGGCAAGGTACTTTGATAGGGTCGAATCCGTGACCGACGGGAATCGACCTGCGTGATCCGTCAGCCGTCCACCCAGCGCAGCGCACCGATCTTCACGTGTTCGACGACGCTGCGTGCCCAGTCGAGCTCCGCATTGAGCAGCACCAGCGCATGTTCGTTCTGCAGCAGGAACAGGCGCGGCACCTGGTCGGCCTGCGCGGTGGCGCGCAGCGCTTCCAGCCGCTCGCGTTCGGCGTCGAGCCGCGCAATCCGCAGTTCGAGCTGGTGGCGCGCATCGTCGGCGTCGAGCAGCGGCAGGAACGCGAGACCGGCGCCGAACGCCGGGAATTCACGTGCGGGCTCCGCGAGCAGCGCATGCAGCCACGCCTGCCCCGCCGTGTGCCCGGCTTCGGTCAGCGCATACAGCGTGCGCTCCGGAAACGCGCCGTCGCGCTCGGTGTCGTGCACGGCGATCATCCCGTCGCGCAGCAGCCGGTCGATCGTCTGGTAGAGGCTCGTGCGCTGCCGCACGTTGACGACTTCGTCGTACCCGCGAGCCTTCAGTTGCTGCAGCATCCCGTACGGATGCATGGGCGTTTCGGTGAGCGTCGCGAGGACGGCCAGCGCTAGCGGGGACGGGCGGCTCGTAGACATGAATAGTTAGTTAATATCTAGTAAGAATATAACTATTCTCAACCAGACTATCTTATTTCACAAGGGTTTCAGCCGAGGTGCGATCGCTTGGCAGCCGGTGCGACGGTTTCCATCGTCGCGAGACCGTGCACGATTCCGCAATCCTCGACCGAATGCTCGCCGACGCACTGGCGGCGCAATTCGGTGAGCTGGTCGCGCAGATGCGTGAGTTCCGCGAGGCGCGCATCGACGTGCCCGATGTGATCGTCGAGCAGCGAATTGATCGAATCGCAGCGGTCGGCCGGCGTGTCGGTGAGCTGCAGCAGCGCACGGATTTCGTCGTGCGCCATGTCGAGCGCGCGGCAGTTGCGGATGAAGCGCAGCCGTTCGACGTGCACGTCGGTGTAGTTGCGGTAGTTCGAGTCGGTGCGCTCCGCGTCCGGCATCAGACCCTCTTTCTCGTAGAAACGGATCGTCTCGGGGGTGCAGCGGGCCGCTTTGGCCAGTTCGCCGATCTTCATGCCTTTCTCCCGTGTAAGGGTTGACCTTGTAGTGGCTTCAGGGTGTTAACTCTACACCGTCAAGCCACAAAGGAGGTTGTCATGACCGACGCCAAGCGTACCCACGACCCACGACACCGTCATGCCGGCGGCGCCGATGCGTGCTGCGCCGACCCGCGCGACACGCAGACGGCGACCGTTGCCGATGCGGCGCCGGCGGCCGGCGAGCGCGCGCACGGCGAGGCTGCATCGCGCGGCCACGACCACGATCACGAGCATTCTCACGGCGACGCGCATCAGCATGGCGCGACGTGCGCGCACGACGAAGCCGGTCATGACGACGACCACGATCATTCGCACGGCGACGCGCATGTGCATGGTGCGGCGTGCGCGCATGACCACGCCGCGCATGACCATGCCGGTCACGACCACGACCACGACCACGACCACGACCACGACCACGACCACGACCACGACCACGACCACGACCACGACCACGACCACGCGGCCGGCGCCTGCTGCGCGCCTGCCGCGCTGACGCTCGCGCCGCTGCCGGTCGCGCAGGCGACCGCGTCGGGTCACGTGCGCTCGGCGTTCCGGATCATGCAGATGGATTGCCCGACCGAGGAAACGCTGATCCGCAAGAAGCTCGGCGGGATGAACGAAGTGTCGGCGCTCGAATTCAACCTGATGCAGCGGATGCTGACCGTCGACCACGTGCCCGGCGCACAGCCGGCGATCGAAAGCGCGATCCGCACGCTCGGGATGACGCCCGAAGCCGCGGCGGCCGGCGCACCGGCCGCGCGCGTCGCCGACGCGCCCGCGAAGCCGTGGTGGCCGCTGGCGCTGGCCGGCGTCGCCGCGATCGCGTCCGAAGGCGCGACGTGGGCCGGGCTGCCGGTGTGGCTGTCGGCCGCGCTCGCGCTCGCCGCGGTGCTCGCGTGCGGGCTCACCACGTACAAGAAGGGCTGGATCGCGATCCGCAACGGCAACCTGAACATCAACGCGCTGATGAGCATCGCGGTGACGGGCGCGATGGCGATCGGCCAGTGGCCGGAAGCCGCGATGGTGATGGTGCTGTTCACGATCGCCGAGCTGATCGAGGCGAAGTCGCTCGACCGCGCGCGCAATGCGATCCAGGGCCTGATGCAGCTCGCGCCGGACACCGCGACCGTGCAGCAGGCCGACGGCGCGTGGCGCACGATCGAGGCTGCGCAGGTCGCGCTCGGTGCGGTCGTCCGCGTGAAGCCGGGCGAACGGATCGGGCTCGACGGCGAAGTCGTCGCGGGCCGCTCGACGGTCAACCAGGCGCCGATCACCGGCGAGAGCCTGCCCGTCGAGAAATCGACCGGCGACGCCGTGTACGCGGGCACGATCAACGAATCGGGTTCGTTCGAATACCGCGTGACGGCCGTCGCGGCGAACTCGACGCTCGCGCGGATCATCCACGCGGTCGAGGAAGCACAGGGTGCGAAGGCGCCGACGCAGCGCTTCGTCGACCAGTTTGCCCGCGTCTACACGCCGATCGTGTTCGCGGTCGCGCTGCTGGTCGCGGTGGTGCCGCCGATCGTGACGGGCGGTGCGTGGCATGACTGGATCTACCGCGCGCTGGTGCTGCTCGTGATCGCATGCCCGTGCGCACTGGTGATCTCGACGCCGGTGACGATCGTGTCGGGGCTCGCGGCTGCGGCGCGGCGCGGGATTCTCGTGAAGGGCGGCGTCTATCTGGAAGAAGGGCGCAAGCTCGCGTGGCTCGCGCTCGACAAGACCGGCACGATCACGCACGGCAAGCCGGTGCAGACCGACTTCGACGTGCATGCGGCCGATGCCGATGCGGCGCGTGTCCGTCACCTCGGCGCGAGCCTCGCGGCGCGTTCCGATCACCCGGTGTCGCAGGCGATTGCCGCCGCGGCGCGCGATGCGGGTACGACGGCATTCGCCAATGTGCAGGACTTCGAAGCGATCGTCGGGCGCGGCGTGCGCGGCACGATCGACGGCGCGCGCTACTGGCTCGGCAACCACCGGCTCGTCGAGGAACTCGAGCGCTGCTCGACGGCGCTCGAGGCGAAGCTCGACGCGCTGGAGCGGCAGGGCAAGAGCGTCGTGGTGCTGGTCGACGAAGCGCGCGTGCTCGGCATCTTCGCGGTGGCCGACACGATCAAGGACACGAGCCGTGAAGCGATCGCCGATCTGCATGCGCTCGGCATCCGCACCGCGATGCTGACGGGCGACAACCCGCATACCGCGCAGGCGATCGCGAAGCAGGCCGGCATCGACGACGCACGCGGCAACCAGTTGCCGGAAGACAAGCTCGCGGCGGTCGAGGAGCTGTCGGCCGGCGGCGCGGGCGCGGTCGGGATGGTCGGCGACGGGATCAACGACGCACCGGCGCTCGCCCGTGCCGACATCGGTTTCGCGATGGGTGCGATGGGCACCGACACGGCGATCGAGACGGCCGACGTCGCGCTGATGGACGACGACCTGCGCAAGATTCCCGCGTTCGTGCGGCTGTCGCGTGCGACGCACCGCGTGCTGGTGCAGAACATCGGCTTCGCGCTCGGCGTGAAGGTCGTGTTCCTCGGCCTCACGGTCGCGGGGCTCGGCACGATGTGGATGGCGGTCTTCGCCGACGCGGGCGCGAGCCTGATCGTCGTGGCCAACGGCTTGCGGCTGCTGTCGTCCTCGGGGGCGTTCGGCGGTACGCAGGCCAAGCGTTGAGGAGCGGGCGATGAGCTTTCTGAAACGGATCCTGGGCGGCCACGGCGGTGGCCACGGCAGCGGGCACGGCAACGGCGGTAGCGGTAGCCACGGCGGTGGAGGCGGGCATCACGGCGGGCAGCGCCGCGACGGGCACGGCGGCCACGACGCGCGCGGCCGCGATCGCTACGGCTGGGGCTGGCAGGCGCCGGCCGACGCGACGAACGGCGGGCAGGGCGGCAACGTGCCGCTGAGCCAGCTCGCGTGTGCGGGCTGCGGCGCGCTCAATGCGGCCGATGCGCGTTTCTGCGCGCAGTGCGGCGCGGCGCAACGCAGCCGGGCCTGCAGCCGCTGCCACACGGCGCTGGCGGCCGACGCGCGTTTCTGTCCCGGGTGCGGGACGCAGGCGACGTGACAAGCATGCTGCTCCTTCGCGCCGGCCGGGCATGAACATCGGCCGGCGCGTTTCATTTCACGGCCGGCGCAGCGGCCCTCCGCTCGGCGCAACGGCACGAAGCACGTCTTCCCACGCGGCTGCGCTTCCGGCGTCGTGTGCGTATCGTCGTAGAAAATACCGATCACCTTCGCGCCCGGGCTGCCCGACCCACGCACCGATCCGCCCGAACGCGTCGCCGACCTTCAGGTCTTCAGGTACGCGCCGGTGTGCGCCACCGCGTAGCCACGCAGTTCCGGCAGGCGCCGGATTTCGGCTTCACGCTTGAACATGTCCTCCTCTCCGTAGCGGATAGATCGGACGGTGGACGCCCGTGCGCCGCATAGCGGATCCACGCGGGTTGGCCGGCTTTCGTTTCGGCTGTCATCGACGTGTCCGGGCAAGAACCGAAACCACGGTAGCACGGGCCCGATGGACAAATTTGGCGGAAATGCGTAGCCATCCTGAATCTGCCCCTTTTTAACTTTGCTGAAATGGGGTCTTGCCCCTCCGCGATCACCGACTAAAGTTAAAGACGGTGAAATCGGGTGATCGCGTCATTTTTCTCGGGTAAGTTGCTCGAACCGGGCAGCACGCTTTTCGAAGTACGCAGGTAGTTCGTCGATGTTCAATCGCAACACCACGTTTTTCGGGAGAAGAAGAAATGGATGCTTCCAGCTTCATCACGTCGCTGCAGACCACGCTAGGCGGATACCTGCCCAAGATCGCCGGCGCGATCGGCATCCTGGTGATCGGCTGGCTGATCGCCGTGGTGGTGCGGGCCGGCGCGCTGCGCCTGCTCAACGCGCTGAAGGTCGACAAGCGGATCACCGACAGCACCGGCCAGGGCGCGTGCGTCGAGCGCATCATCGCCGGCGGGCTGTTCTGGCTCATACTGCTCGTCACCGCGGTGGGCATTTTCAACGTGCTCAACCTGTACGCGGTCTCCAATCCGTTCTCGCTGCTCGTCACGCACATCGTCAACTACCTGCCGAACCTGATCGGCGGCGCGGCGCTGACGCTGATCGCGTGGCTCATCGCGTCGCTGCTGCGCAGCCTCGCGAACCGCGCGCTGAAGGCCAGCAAGATCGACGACAAGCTGTCCGAAGGCGCCGGCATGCAGCCGATGAGCGGCTATCTCGGCGACGTGCTGTTCTGGCTCGTGATCCTGATGTTCCTGCCGGCGATCCTCGCGTCGTTCGCGCTGTCGGGCCTGCTGTCGCCGGTGCAGGGGATGGTCGACAAGCTGCTCGCGATCGTGCCGAACCTGTTCGCGGCCGCGGTGATCGGCTTCGTCGGCTGGATCGTCGCGCGCGTGCTGCGCGGCCTCGTGACGAACCTGCTCGTCGCCGCCGGCGCCGATCGCCTCACGCAGCGCCTCGACAGCCCGACGCCCGTGCGCGTGTCGAGCCTGATCGGTACGATCGTCTACGTGTTCGTGTTCGTGCCGACGCTGATCTCCGCGCTCGACGCGCTGAAGATCGAGGCGATCTCGATCCCCGCGACCAACATGCTGAACCAGTTCCTCGGCGCGGTACCGGACATCGTCGCGGCGATCGTGATCGTGCTCGTCACGTTCTACTTCGCGCGCTTCGTCGCATCGCTCGCGCAGAAGCTGCTGGAAGCCGCCGGGGTCGACGGGCTGCCGGCCGTGCTCGGCGTCGAGCGCGTGTTCTCGGGCATCCTGCAGCCGTCGGTGCTGGTCGCGCGGCTGATCGTGTTCTTCGCGATGCTGTTCGCGTCGGTCGAAGCCGCGAACCGGCTCGGTTTCTCGCAGGTACGCGACGTCGTCACGCTGTTCATCGAATTCGGCGGCCACGTTCTGATGGGCGGCGTGATCCTCGTGATCGGCGTGTGGCTCGCGGGCCTCGCGCGCCGCGTGATCGAGCAGGCCGACCGCGAACACAGCGTGCTGTTCGCGCGCATCGCGCAATTCGCGATCCTGGGCCTCGTGTTCGCGATGGGGTTGCGTGCGATGGGCATCGCGAACGAGATCGTCCAGCTCGCGTTCGGCCTCGTGCTCGGCGCGATCGCGGTGGCGGTGGCGCTGTCGTTCGGCCTCGGCGGCCGCGAGGCGGCCGGCAAGCTGCTCGACCGCTGGTTCAACCAGCGCGGCGGCGGTCAGTAAGTACCGCGCATCCGGCCGCTGCGTGCGGCCGGATCGACGTCGCAACGACCGCGACCGGCGTTTCTGCAAGCGAAACGTCAGCCGCGATCTTTGCCGAATTTCGATAACACGTCGTTTAATGACTCTCTAGCATCGATTCTCAGTCGCGCTGGCCGGCAGGCCCGGCGCCTTTGAGGAGAGAGTCCGATGAAAGCAGAGTCGAATGGCCGGCCCGCCGCCGGCGCCAAGTCGTCCGGCCAGCCCGCGCTGCAGCAGACGCTCGGGACCTGGCAACTGTGGGGCATCGCGGTCGGCCTCGTGATTTCCGGCGAATACTTCGGCTGGAGTTACGGCTGGGCGAGCGCCGGTACGCTGGGCTTCGTCGTCACCGCGCTGTTCGTCGCGGCGATGTACACGACCTTCATCTTCAGTTTCACCGAGCTGACGACGTCGATCCCGCACGCGGGCGGCCCGTTCGCGTATGCGCGCCGCGCGTTCGGCCCGACCGGCGGCTATCTCGCCGGCGCCGCGACGCTCGTCGAGTTCGTGTTCGCGCCGCCCGCGATCGCGCTCGCGATCGGCGCGTACCTGCACGTGCAGTTTCCGGGGCTCGAACCGAAAAACGCCGCGATGGGTGCGTATCTCGTGTTCATGGCGCTGAACATCGTCGGCGTACAGATCGCCGCGACCTTCGAGCTCGTCGTCACGCTGTTCGCGATCTTCGAGCTGCTGGTGTTCATGGGCGTCGTGTCGCCGGGCTTCGCGTGGAGCAACTTCATGAAGGGCGGCTGGTCGGGCGCCGATCATTTCAGCGTGGGCGCGTTCCACGGGATGTTCGCGGCGATCCCGTTCGCAATCTGGTTCTTCCTCGCGATCGAAGGCGTCGCGATGGCCGCCGAGGAAGCGAAGAACCCGAAGCGCTCGATCCCGATCGCCTACGTGGCCGGGATCCTGACGCTCGTCACGCTGGCGATCGGCGTGATGGTGTTTGCCGGCGGCGCGGGCGACTGGACCAAGCTCGCGAACATCAACGACCCGCTGCCGCAGGCGATGAAGTACATCGTCGGTTCGAACAGCGGCTGGATGCACATGCTCGTGTGGCTCGGGCTGTTCGGGCTCGTCGCGTCGTTCCACGGGATCATCCTCGGTTATTCGCGCCAGATCTTCGCGCTGGCTCGCGAAGGCTACCTGCCGGAGTGGCTCGGGAAGGTGCATCCGCGCTTCAAGACGCCGCATCGCGCGATTCTCGCGGGCGGCGTGGTCGGGATCGCCGCGATCTACAGCGACGAGCTGATCCAGTTCGGCGGCCAGACGCTCACCGCGAACATCGTGACGATGTCGGTGTTCGGCGCGATCGTGATGTATATCGTAAGCATGGCGGCGCTGTTCAAGCTGCGCCGCTCGCAGCCGAACATGGAGCGGCCGTTCCGCGCGCCGCTGTACCCGTTCTTTCCGGCATTCGCGATCGTTGCGGCCCTGATTTGCCTCGGGACGATGGTGTACTTCAACGGGCTGGTCGCGCTGGTGTTCGTCGGCTTCCTCGCGCTCGGCTACGCGTACTTCCTCGCGACGCGTTCGCAGCGCGCGAGCGCGCCGGGCGACGCGCTGCTGGAGGAGTGAGCAAGATGAAGGTGAAAGTGGCAGGCCGTTTCTGACGGCATCCGGCGCGCCCGTCGAACGGGCGCGCCGTCGGCTTTTGGTTAGGATAGGCAAGGAGGTTCGCACGATGTCCTACACGGAGACGATCGGTCCGCGCACGTACCGCTTCGCGGACCTGAAGACGCTGCTCGCGAAGGCGAGCCCGCTGCGTTCCGGCGACCAGCTCGCCGGCGTCGCGGCGGCGAGCGAGGAGGAGCGCGTCGCCGCGAAGATCGCGCTCGCGGGCGTGCCGCTGAAGGCGTTCCTGAACGAAGCGGTGATCCCGTATGAAGACGACGAGGTCACGCGCCTCATCATCGACGATCACGACGCGCAGGCGTTCGCCGAAATCTCGCACCTCACCGTCGGCGATTTCCGCAACTGGCTGCTGTCGCCCGCGGCCGACGGCGCGGCGCTCGAACGGATCGCGCCGGGCCTCACGCCCGAGATGGTCGCGGCCGTGTCGAAGCTGATGCGCAACCAGGACCTGATCGCGGCCGCGCGCAAGCGCCGCGTCGTCACGCGCTTTCGCAACACGGTCGGGTTGGCCGGCCGGATGTCGGTGCGGCTGCAGCCGAACCACCCGACCGACGACGTGAAGGGGATCGCCGCGTCGATGCTCGACGGGCTGATGTACGGCTGCGGCGACGCGATGATCGGCATCAACCCGGCCACCGACAGCCTCGCGGCGATCGTGAAGCTGCTCGCGATGATCGACGGGTTCCGCGAACGCTACGGCGTGCCGACGCAGTCGTGCGTGCTCACGCACGTGACGAACACGATCGCGGCGATCGAGAAGGGCGCGCCGGTCGACCTCGTGTTCCAGTCGATCGCGGGCACCGAGAAGGCGAACGCGAGCTTCGGGATCTCGCTCGCGCTGCTCGGCGAAGCGCACGGTGCCGCGCTGTCGCTGAAGCGCGGCACCGTCGGCAACAACCTGATGTACTTCGAGACGGGCCAGGGCAGCGCGCTGTCGGCGAACGCGCACTTCGGCGTCGACCAGCAGACCTGCGAAGTGCGCGCGTATGCGGTCGCACGCAAGTTCGAGCCGTTCCTCGTGAACACGGTGGTCGGCTTCATCGGCCCCGAATACCTGTACGACGGCAAGCAGATCATTCGCGCGGGGCTCGAGGATCACTTCTGCGGAAAGCTGCTCGGCGTGCCGATGGGCTGCGACATCTGCTACACGAACCACGCGGAAGCCGACCAGGACGACATGGACACGCTGCTGACGCTGCTCGGTGCGGCCGGCATCAACTTCATCATGGGGATTCCGGGTGCGGACGACGTGATGCTGAACTACCAGAGCACGTCGTTCCACGACCAGCTCTACGTGCGCGAGGTGCTCGGCTTGCGCCGCGCGCCGGAATTCGAGGAATGGCTGGAGACGATGGAGATCGCCGACGCGCATGGCGTGCTGCGCGCGGCGACGTCGCGCGTGCCGCTGCTCGCGGGCGCGAACGACTGGATGGGGATTTCGGCATGAGCGACGCCGTCGAAAAGAACCCGTGGGCGCAGCTGAAGTCGTTCACGAACGCGCGGATCGCGCTCGGCCGTGCGGGCAACAGCCTGCCGACCGCGCCGCTGCTCGCGTTCAACCTGTCGCATGCGCAGGCGCGCGACGCGGTGCACCAGCCGCTCGATAGCGACGCGCTGCGGCGCGAGCTCGATGCAGCCGGCTTCGCGACGCTCGGCGTGCAGAGCGCGGCGCCCGACCGCCAGCATTACCTGCGCCGGCCCGATCTCGGCCGCAAGCTGTCCGACGAAGGGCGCGCGCTGCTGGCGGCGCACGGCGGCGCGGTGAGCGGCGACGGACCCGACGTCGTGTTCGTGGTCGGCGACGGGCTGTCGGCGTTCGCGGCCGCCAAGCAGGCACTGCCGCTGCTGCAGGCGGTGCGGCCGCGGCTCGACGCGGACGGCTGGCGCGTCGGCCCGGTGGTGGTCGCGACGCAGGCGCGTGTCGCGCTCGGCGACGAGATCGGCGAGCTGCTGCGCGCGAAGGTCGTCGCGATGCTGATCGGCGAACGGCCGGGGCTCAGCTCGCCGGACAGCCTCGGCGTGTACCTGACGTGGGCGCCAAAGGTCGGCTGTCACGACGCGCTGCGCAACTGCATCTCGAACGTGCGGCCCGAAGGGCTGCCGCATGCGGCAGCCGCGCACAAGCTGCATTACCTGATGACGCACGCGCGCCGGCTCGGGCTGACGGGCGTCGGGCTGAAGGACGACAGCGACGCGCTGCTGCCGCCGGCGGACGCCGGGCGGATCGGGGCCGCGTGACTACCTGAACAGCCGCTCGCACAGGAAATCGACGAGCACGCGTAACTTCGGCGACAGCTGCCGGCTCGACGGCCATACGATCGAGAACTGCCCCGGCGCGATCCGGTAGTCGTCGAGCACGGTGACGAGCGCGCCCTGCTCGAGCGCGTCGCGTGCGAGGAAGTCGGGCATGTAGCCGATGCCGAGCCCCGAGAGCACGGTGCCGCGCAGCGCTTCCATGTTGTTGCAGGTCATCGCGGTGCGCAGCTTCAACGGCGTGCCGTCGTCGGCCGCGAGCGCCCAGTCCTGCAGCTTGCCGGTGGTCGGGAAGCAGTAGCGCACGCAGTCGTGCGCTTCGAGGTCGCGCGGCGTGCGCGGCGTGCCGGCCTGCGCGAGATACGCGGGCGTCGCGCACAGCACGAACGCGAACGGGCCGAGCCGCCGCGACATCAGGCTCGAATCCGACAGCGGGCCGCTGCGGATCACCGCATCGAACCCGCCTTCGACGACGTCGACCATCCGGTCGTTGAAATCGAGATCGAGCTCGACGTCCGGATAGCGTTGCCGGAACTCGGGCAGCACGGGCAGCAGGAAGCGGTAGCCGATCACCGGCAGGCTCACGCGCAATTTGCCGCGCGGGCGCTGCGCGGAGGCCGTCACGGTCGCCTCCGCATCGCGGAAATCCTCGAGGATCCGCTGGCAGCGTTCGTAGAAGTGCCGACCTTCTTCGGTCAGCGTGACGCGTCGCGTCGTGCGGTTGAACAGCCGCACGCCGAGCGACTGTTCGAGCTTCGCGATCGTCTTGCCGACCGCCGATGCCGAGATGCCGAGCGTGCGGCCGGCCGCGACGAAGCTCAGCGCTTCGGCGGTGCGGACGAACGCGACGATGCCGGTGAGGTTTTCCATCGAATCGAAGGACGTGCGCCGACGCACGCGGCCAAGGGAATTGCGGAATTTTAGTCCGTTATATACGGAACTTCGCGTGGTTTTTCGTGGATTGAATCGGATTTATCTTCTGTCGCTCTGACGGCGCATCCGCGCCGGCTTTTCGAGGAGCGATGATGGATCACCCTGTTTCAGCCGTTTCGGCCCAGTCGGCGCGCCGGCGCGCATGGGTGCTGGCCGCCGTGTGCATGGCGGCCGTCGCGCTGCCGCTGTCGTTTTCGGGCGGCGCGGTCGCGACGCCGGCGATCGGCCGCGACCTGCACGGCAGCCCGGTCGCGATGAACTGGATCACCAACGCGTTCATGCTCGCGTTCGGCAGCTTCCTGATGGCGTCGGGCGCGCTTGCCGACCAGTTCGGCCGCAAGCGCCTGTTCGCGATCGGCGTCGGCGGCTTCACGCTGATGTCGGTCGCGCTCGCGTTCGCGCCGTCGATGCTCGCGGTCGACCTGCTGCGCGCCGCGCAAGGGCTCGCGGCGGCCGCGGCGCTGGCCGGCGGCACGGCTGCGCTCGCGCAGGAGTTCGACGGCGCGGCGCGCACGCGTGCGTTCAGCCTGCTCGGCACGACTTTCGGCATCGGGCTCGCGTTCGGGCCCGTGCTGGCCGGCGGCCTGATCGGGCATTACGGCTGGCGCGCGATCTTCGTGACGAGCGCGGTGGCCGGCGTGCTGTCGCTGGTGTTCGGGCTGCCGCGCATGCACGAGTCGCGCGACCCGCATGCGACGGGGCTCGACTGGCCCGGCACGGCGGCATTCACCACTGCGCTGACGCTGTTCACGTTCGGCGTGATCGAAGCGCCCGCACGCGGCTGGTCGAGCGCGCTCGTGATCGCGCTGCTGGCCGGCGCGGCGCTCGGCGCCGGTGCGTTCGTGATGATCGAGACGCGCGTCGCGCGGCCGATGCTCGACCTGTCGCTGTTCCGCATCGCGCGCTTCGTCGGCGTGCAGGTGCTGCCGGTGTCGACCTGCTGCTGCTACATCGTGCTGCTCGTCGTGCTGCCGCTGCGCTTCATCGGCATCGACGGTTTCAGCGAGATCGACGCCGGCTGGCTGATGCTCGCGATTTCTGCGCCGATGCTGGTCGTGCCGTTCGTCGCGGCGACGCTCACGCGCTGGCTGTCGGCCGGTGTGATCTCGGGGCTCGGGCTCCTCGTCGCGGCGGCCGGGCTCGTGTGGCTCGGCATCGCGCTGCGCGGCGGCGCAGGGCCCGCGGCGATCGCGCCGATGCTCGCGATCGGCGTCGGCGCCGGCATGCCGTGGGGGCTGATGGACGGGCTGTCGGTGAGCGTCGTGCCGAAGGAGCGCGCGGGGATGGCGACGGGGATCTTCAGCACGACGCGCGTGGCCGGCGAGGGGATCGCGCTGGCGATCGTCGGCGCGGTGCTGGCCGCGCTCGCGCGGACGGGGCTCGGGCAGGCGGCGGGCGCGGCCGGCACGCCGGACGCGACGCTGCGGGCGGCCGCGCGGCTCGCGACCGGCGATCTCGCGGGGGCGGCTGCCGTGTTGCCGGGTGTCGGGCACGCGGCGTTGATCGCGAGCTACACGCATGCGTTCGACCGGCTGCTGACCGGGCTGGCCGTCGTCACCGTGCTGTGCGCGGGCGTGGTGTTCGTGTTTCTCGGCGGGCGGGCCGCGGCGGCTGAAGCGGGTGAAGGTGCCGACGCACCGGTGCGCAGCCGGATCGAACCGGCCTGCGCGGAGACGCACGGGCGTTGAGCGTTGCGTCGCTGCGCATGGGCGCGCTGAGCATCCCGGCCGGCGTGCCTGCGTATTCCGTCGCTATCGACTCACGCGCAATGCGTCACGCGAGCACCAGCGGCGGCAGCGCCGCATCGGCCCGCGCCTGCGCCCGTTCCACATCGATCACCACGTAGCGCCGCGCATCGGGCCACAGGTGCGCACGGCTTTGCGCATCCTCGTCGAGCGTCGCGCGGCCCTGCACGAGCCAGGTCGTCTGCCGCACGAAATCGACGAACAGCAGCGCGATCGCGGGATTCACGAGCAGGTTGCCGATCGTGTTGAACAGGTTGTTGCCCGCGAAGTCGGGCAGCACGAGCGTGCGGCGGTCGGGCAGGTGGACGAGCGGCTCGAACGAGCCGTCGCCGCGCGGCTGGCGGCCGCGGTACGAGCAGTCGCTGTTGCCGGCCGCGTCGGCGGTCGCGACGATCAGGAATGCCTGCTCGCGGATGAACGCGATGGCGTCGTCGGTCAGCGGGCCCGGGTCGTTCATGGTGTCGGTCGGCGCGAATGCCGTTGCGTGTCGATCCGCGATCCGCACGCAAGCGACATGCCACGCGTTGTTGCCCGCACCCGCGTGCAACGTCGTGCTGCGCACTGTGGAAATTTCGAACACCGGCCACGCCGCTGCGCAATCTCGGTGTTCAGAATCGGCGCACCCGTCGTGCTGCGCACGCGAACACCGCACGGTGCGCACGCGGGCCGGCCGCGATCGACGGGCGCCCGTCCTGTTTGGCACGCATGTTGCGTAAACGGGTGCAGCGCATTCCAACCGGCGCTGTACTCACACAAGCACGATGAACAGGAGACATGTATGAACCCGTTTGACCTGAAGCAACTGGGCCTCGACGTCGAATACCCGTACCGTCAGCAGTACGACAACTACATCGGCGGCAAGTGGGTGGCGCCGGTGAAGGGCGAGTACTTCGAGAACGTGTCGCCGATCAACGGCCAGCCGTTCTGCCGCGTGCCGCGCTCGGGCGCCGACGACATCGAGCTGGCGCTCGACGCCGCGCATGCCGCGCGCCGCAAGTGGGGCAAGACGTCCGTGGCCGAGCGTGCGAACCTGCTGCTCGCCGCCGCCGAGCGGATGGAAAAGAACCTGAAGCTGCTGGCCGTGGCCGAGACGATCGACAACGGCAAGCCGCTGCGCGAGACGATGGCAGCCGACCTGCCGCTCGCGATCGACCACTTCCGCTACTTCGCGGGCTGCATCCGCGCGCAAGAGGGCGGCATCTCCGAAATCGACGACAACACCGTCGCATACCACTTCCACGAGCCGCTCGGCGTGGTCGGCCAGATCATCCCGTGGAACTTCCCGCTGCTGATGGCCGCGTGGAAGCTCGCGCCGGCGCTCGCGGCCGGCTGCTGCGTCGTGATGAAGCCGGCCGAGCAGACGCCCGCGTCGGTGCTGGTGCTGATGGAGCTGATCGGCGACCTGTTCCCGGCCGGCACGATCAACATCGTGAACGGCTTCGGCAAGGAAGCCGGCGAAGCGCTCGCGACCAGCAAGCGGATCGCGAAGATCGCGTTCACGGGCTCGACGCCGGTCGGCAAGCACATCCTGCGCGCGGCGGCCGACAGCCTGATCCCGTCGACGGTCGAGCTGGGCGGCAAGAGCCCGAACATCTTCTTCGCCGACGTGCTCGACCAGGACGACGCGTTCCTCGACAAGGCGCTCGAAGGGCTCGCGATGTTCGCGCTGAACCAGGGCGAAGTGTGCACGTGCCCGTCGCGGATCCTGATCCAGGAATCGATCTACGAGCGCTTCATCGAGAAGGCCGTCGCGCGGGTCGAGCGCATCAAGGCCGGCCATCCGCTCGACCTGCAGACGATGATCGGCGCGCAGGCGTCGCAGCAGCAGCTCGACAAGATCCTGTCGTACATCGACATCGGTCGCGGCGAAGGCGCGCAATGCCTGACGGGCGGCGAGCGCACGGCGCCGGCCGCCGAACTCGGCACGGGCTACTACGTGAAGCCGACGATGCTGCTCGGCAACAACAAGATGCGCGTGTTCCAGGAAGAGATCTTCGGGCCGGTCGCGTCGGTGATGACGTTCAAGGACGAGCAGGACGCGATCGAACTCGCGAACGACACGTTCTACGGGCTCGGTGCGGGCGTGTGGACGCGCAACGGCACGCGTGCGTACCGGATGGGCCGCGAGGTCGAGGCCGGCCGCGTGTGGACCAACTGCTACCACCTGTACCCCGCGCACGCGGCGTTCGGCGGCTACAAGCAGTCGGGGATCGGCCGCGAGACGCACAAGATGGCGCTGTCGAACTATCAGCAGACGAAGTGCCTGCTGGTCAGCTACCAGGCCGAGGCGCTCGGGTTCTTCTGATCGCCGAAGCGGGCGCGAAGCGCCGGGGCCGGTCGGTCCCGGTGCTTCATCCCGTTCGATCCCGATATTCGACGCCCGGCGCGGGCCGCGTTTTTTATCGGCCCGCGCCGGAAACGATACCGGCGGCCGCGTGCTCGCGGCGGCACGGTGCGCCGATGCGTGCGACAACAACAACCAGCATGGCAGAACTGCCCCGATCCTTTCCGCGTCACCCGGTATTTCACGCGGGTGAACTCGACGCGCAGCACCGCTTCGGCGTCGCCGACGAAGCCGAGCGGATGAGCGACGTCGTGACGACGCGGCTGAGCGTCGGCGTGCGGCAGTTCGTCGAATCGCAGCCGTTCATGTTCGTCGGCACCGCAAGCGGCGCACGCGCCCCCGTGATCTGCGACATCGTGCAGAGCCTGCGCGATGCGAACGGCGATCTGCTGCCGGTCGTCCGCGTGATCGACACGAAGACGCTGCGGTTCGCGTTGCCTGTACAGGACGGTGACGGTGGCCGGATCGACGCGGCCGCGTGCGACGGCAGCGGTGTCGGGTTGCTGTTCGTCGATTTCGTGCGCGGAATCCGCTACCGGATCAACGGTCGCGCGACGTTGCGGGCCGATCCGCCAGAAGCGGATGCGGCGCCGTGGGCGGCCGGCAGCGCGCTCGTCGAGCTGGCGGTCGCGCAGGCGTACGGCAACTGCGGCACGCGGGTCGTGCGGCTGAAGCCGGCCGGGTAACCGGTATCCGGGAGCCTGTCACGGCGTGGATGCGCGGTCGCAGCGCGTGCCGCACCGGCGGCGTGCGCGGGACGCCGCCTTCGGGTGCGCCCGCATGGCGCGCGCCGGCCGGGCTGTGTGGAATGACGGGCTGGCCGCCGGGCCGTGCGGTTCGGCACGGGACTTGCGTGATACGCGCGGTTCCGGGCAGGTGAGGGAGGACACGATGGATCAACACGTGGCGTGCAGAGAAGAACCGACCGCCGAAGACACGCGGCGCAACGCGCAGGGTGACGACGCGCTCGCCGGGCAGGCCGTCGTCAGCGTCGCGCACGATGCGGACGAGCAGGCGCGCAACCTGATCGGCTGGCGGCAGACCTACGACCAGCTCGCGGCCGGCCGCTTCGTCGGCACGCTGACCGAGCTGCCGCTCGACACGATGAAGCTGTTTCGCGAATCGACGAGCCATTTGCTGCGCCAGGCGTGCGAAGTGCGTGGCGACGCGTACTGGTTCGGCATTCCGCTCGTGTGCGACGGCAACGCACGCGTCGATGCGTGCCGGATCGGGCCCGGCGCGCTCGCGTTCCGGCCCGGCAACGTCGAATTCGAACTGGTGACGCCCGCGCAGTTCTCGATCTACGGCGTTGTCGTGCGCGGCGACGTGCTGCGCCGCTATGCGGAGGAAGTCGAGCACCGCGCGCTCGACGAGCGGCTGTTCACGCAGCGCGTGATGCAGGTCGGCGATGCGCGGCTCGCGCGCCTGTGCGCGTTGCTCGGCCGCCGCCTCGACGGCGCGGTGGCGATGGCCGGCCCGCTGGCCGATGCGCAGCGCGACGACCTGCAGGCCGACGTGCTGGCCGCGCTGTTCGACGTGTGCGCGCAACCGGCCGACGATGGCAGCGGCGCCGCGCCGTCGACGCGCCGCTGGATCGTCGAGCAGGCGCGCGACTATGTGCTCGCGCACCGCACGCGCCCGGTCGGCGTGCCGGAGCTGTGCGAGCAGTTGCTCGTGAGTCGGCGCACACTGCAGTACTGCTTCCAGGACGTGCTCGGGATGGCGCCCGCGACCTACCTGCGCACGCTGCGGCTGAACGGCGCGCGGCGCGACCTGTGCGGTCGCGCGGCCGGCTCGGTGCAGGATGTCGCGGAGGCGTGGGGTTTCTGGCACCTGAGCCAGTTCGCGACCGACTACCGGCGCCTGTTCGGCAAGCGGCCGTCGGAGACGCTGCGCGATCGCGCGGTGATGGTCGCGGCGGGCTGACGAAGGCGGCGCGGCTGGTGCGCCGGCTGGCTGCCGCGCCCTGTTTCCTTATCCGGTGGTCGTCGCCGCCGCATCGCGCGGCGCGGGCCACGGCAGTCCATCCCAGTCGACCTTCCGGTAAGCGGCCTCGACCGCTGCCAGATCGTCCGGCCGCTCGCTGCGGTGCAGCCCGTGCAAGTCGGCCGGCAGGTCGAGTTCGACCGGCACGCAATGCGGATAGTCGCGCACGCGCAGCGCCGGCCCGATCGTCGTGAAGCACGCGAGCGCCGGCACGTCGAAACCGTCGGCGAGATGCAGCGCGGCCGTGTCGGGCGCGAACAGCACGCTGGCGCCCTTGACCCATGCGATGAAGCGCGCGGTGTCGGTCGCGTCGCCGCTCACGTCGACGTAATCCGGATGCGCGACCGGGCCGAAGCCGGCCACCGGCAGCCCGTAGCGCTGCACGAGCCGTTCCACGAACACCGCGCGCAGCGCAGGCGGCACGCTGCGCACGGCCGTGCTCGCATTCGGGCAGAACAGCACGTACGGCCGCTGCCACGCTGCCGGCAATGCGGGCAGCGGCAACCGTGCGAGCCAGCGGTTGCGCTTCGCGGCGGCCGGCACGGTGGCCGGATCGACGCCGAGCGCATCGAGGAAGAAATCGATCATCGGCAGCCGCGCGAACGCGGGCCAGTACAGGTGATTGCCGACGTCGATGCACGGCGCATCGGCGGGCAGCGCTTCGACAGGGCACGGCAACGCGCGCGACGGCGCGACGACGTCGGCCGCGAGCGCATACAGCGCATCGACGTAGCGCGGCGCGCGGGCCGGCCGGTACAGCGTGACGCGCAGGCCCGGGTGGGCCGCACGCAGCGCGGCGACGGCCGTCAGCCCGATCACCGAATCGCCGAGCGTGACGCCCATTCCGTTGATGACGTGCACATGCCGCGCGCCGTCGTAGTCGAGCCGGAACGGCCGGTGCGCGGCGTGCAGCAGCCCGAGCGCGGGGGCGGCCGGCACGTGGCCGTCGGCGCGCCCGCCACCGTGCTCGACGTCGTACGGCGCGACGAGCGTGCCGTCGGGCGCGAGCAGCGTGCCGGGGCAGGCGAGCGCGTCCTCATGCGACAGCGCGACGCCGGGCGGCGCGGTGTGCGCGTCCACCGTCATCCGCCGCGCGCGCGGCGGCCTTGCTCGCGGATCTGTTCGAGCGTCGCGGCCGGCGTACTGGCGTCCTGCGGAATGCGGATCTCGATCACCGCGGGCAGCCCGCAAGTCAGTGCGCGTTCGAGCGCGGGCGCGAAATCGGCGGTGCGCTCGACCGTCTCGCCGTGCGCGCCGAATGCACGCGCATAGGCGGCGAAATCGGGATTCGTGAGCCCCGTGCCGTGTACGCGGCCCGGGTAGTTGCGCTCCTGATGCATGCGGATCGTGCCGAAATGGCCGTTGTTGACGACGATCGCGACGACGTTCAGCCCGTACTGCATCGCGGTCGCGAGTTCGTTGCCGGCCATCATGAAGCAGCCGTCGCCCGCGAGCGCGACGACCGCGCGCGACGGGTACAGCGACTTCGCGGCGAGTGCGGCCGGCAGCCCGTAGCCCATTGCGCCGCTGGTCGGCGCGAGCTGCGAGCGGAAGTGCCGGTACGCGAAGTGGCGATGCAGCCAGATCGCATAGTTGCCGGCGCCGTTGGTCAGGATCGCATCGTGCGGCAGGCGCTCGCGCAACTGCACCATCACGTCGCCGAGCTGCACGTCGCCGGGCATCGGCAGCGGCGCATGCCATTCGCGGTACGCGCGATGCGCGTCGGCGGCCGTGCCGGCCCATGCCGGACGTTCGGGCGGTTCGAGCGCGGCGAGCGGCGCGGCGATCTCGGGCATCCCCGACACGATCGGCAGGTCGGCCGCATACACGCGGCCGAGTTCATCGGCGCCCTGGTGCACGTGGATCAGCGTCTGGCGCGTCTTCGGGATGTCGAGCAGCGTGTAGCCGCCGGTCGTCGCTTCGCCGAGGCGCGGCCCGATCACGAGCAGCAGATCGGCGTCGCGGATGCGTTTCGCGAGCGCGGGATTGATCCCGAGCCCGACGTCGCCCGCGTAGTTCGGGTGCGCGTTGTCGATCGTGTCCTGGAAGCGGAACGCGCACGCGACCGGCAGTTGCCAGCGTTCGACGAAGGTGCGCAGGTTCGCGCAGGCGTCGGGCGTCCAGCCGCTGCCGCCGACGATCGCGACCGGCCGTTCCGCGCGGGCGAGCCGCTCGCGCAGCTCGTCGACCTGCGCGGCCGACGGCGCGGCCGCGACGCGTTTCGCGGCCGGCACGACGGGCTGCGCCGCGCACGCTTCGGACAGCACGTCCTCCGGCAGCGCGAGCACGACCGGGCCGGGGCGGCCCGACGTCGCGACGTGGAACGCATGGCTCAGGTACTCGGGGATACGGCGCGGGTCGTCGATCTGCGCGACCCATTTCGCCATCTGGCCGAACATCCGGCGGTAGTCGATTTCCTGGAAGGCTTCGCGGTCGAGGTGCTCGCGCGCGCACTGGCCGACGAACAGGATCATCGGCGTCGAATCCTGGAACGCGGTGTGCACGCCGATCGACGCATGGGTCGCGCCGGGCCCGCGCGTGACGAAGGCGATGCCGGGGCGGCCGGTGAGCTTGCCGACCGCTTCGGCCATGTTCGCGGCGGCCGCCTCGTGGCGGCAGACGACCGTCTGGATGCGCGCGGTGTCGTCCGCCAGCGCATCGAGTACGGCGAGGAAACTCTCGCCCGGCACGCAGAACACGCGTTCGACGTGATTGGCGAGCAACGCATCGACGAGCAGTCGTGCACCGGTGGTGGCACGCGGCTCGAGATCCTTGGAATGCGACATGGGCTGCCGTCTCCCTGGGTAGCGGGACGTACAGCTTACGCCCGTTGGCGGGGCGCTGAATAGTGTCGGAACGAACAGGGTGACGGCGGCGCGCAGCGATGCGCACGCGCCGCCGTCACCGCATCAGCACTCGACGATATTGACGGCCAGCCCGCCGCGCGACGTTTCCTTGTACTTCGTCTTCATGTCGGCGCCCGTCTCGCGCATCGTCTTGATTACGGAGTCGAGCGACACGTAGTGCGAGCCGTCGCCGCGCAGCGCCATGCGCGCCGCGTTGACGGCCTTCACGGACGCCATCGCGTTGCGCTCGATGCACGGGATCTGCACCATCCCGCCGACCGGGTCGCAGGTGAGGCCGAGGTTGTGTTCCATCCCGATTTCGGCTGCGTTCTCGACCTGCTGCGGCGTGCCGCCGAGCACGGCCGCGAGTGCACCGGCCGCCATCGAGCACGCGACGCCCACCTCGCCCTGGCAACCGACTTCGGCACCCGAGATCGACGCGTTGAGCTTGTAAAGAATGCCGATCGCGGCGGCCGTCAGCAGGAAGTCGATCACGCCTTGCTCGTTCGCACCGGGCGTGAAGCGCGTGTAGTAGTGCAGCACGGCCGGGATGATGCCGGCCGCGCCGTTGGTCGGCGCGGTGACGACACGGCCGCCAGCGGCGTTTTCCTCGTTGACCGCGATCGCGTACAGGTTGATCCAGTCGATCATCGACAGCGGATCCTGCAGCGCGCGCTCCGGGCTGCCCGTCAGCGTGCGGTACAGCTGCGGCGCGCGGCGCTTGACCTGGAACGGGCCGGGCAGGTTGCCGTCGGCATCGGGGTTGCCGATCCCGCAGCCGCGCGACACGCACGACTGCATCACGGCCCAGATCTTCAGCAGCCCGTCGCGCGTTTCTTCCTCGGTGTGCCACGCGCGCTCGTTGTCCCACATCAGCTGCGCGATCGACTTGCCGGTCGACGCGGTCAGCGCGAGCAGCTCGGCGCCGGTGCGGAACGGGTGCGTCATCTGCTCGGCCGCACTCAGCACCTTCGTGTTCGGCGCGCCGGCCGTCACGACGAAGCCGCCGCCGACCGACAGGTAGGTGCGCTCGACCAGTACCGCGCCGTTCGCGTCGGATGCGCGCAGTTTCATTCCGTTCGGATGCTCGGGCAGCGCCTGGCGGTAGAACGCGATGTTCTCCTTCAGCACGAACGGCACGGGATGCGTGCCGAGCAGTGCGAGCTGCTTCGACTTGCGGATCTCCTCCAGCCGCGCGTCGATCGTGTCGGGGTCGACGGTGTCGGGCGCGTCGCCGAGCAGGCCGAGCATCACGCCGCGGTCGGTGCCGTGGCCCTTGCCGGTCGCGCCGAGCGAGCCGTACAGCTCGACCTTTACGTGGGCCGTCGCGTCGAGCTGCCCGTCGCGCTCGAGGCCCTGGACGAACATCAGCGCCGCGCGCATCGGTCCGACCGTGTGCGAACTGGACGGACCGATGCCGATCTTGAAGAGGTCAAACACGCTGACTGCCATTTCGATACCTGCCTTGCTATAAGAATAATGCTAGCGCGCCTGCAATGGCAGGCACGCGGCGAGCCATGCGGGCGGCGTTGGGGAAAGCTGCTGCGCGACGCGGGCATAGCGCCCGTCGAGCCGCGCGGCCAGATGAAAGAGTTCGGTGGCGTTTTTCGGGTCCCACTGCCCCGTGTAACCCGGCAGGCCGGCCTCGCGGCGCTTCGCGTCGAACGGCACCGGCGAATTCACGAATTCCTCGTGCGTTTTCTCGCCGAGCGCGTACGGCACGAGCCAGTCGAGTGCGGCCGCGAGCGTCGCGCCGTTCGCGCCGCGCTCGCGTAGCCAGTTGCGGTTGAAGCGGCGCGCGGCGAGCGCGGCCGTCACCAGCGGCTGCAGGTCGTAGACCGCGTAATGCAGCGCATCGCGTTCCTCGAAGTCCCACGTCTTGCCGTCCGGGCCGATGTTGTCGGCGAGATGCTCGACGAACAGCCGCTGCGCGGCGTTCATCATCTTGCGGTCGCCGAGCGTGAACGCGGACAGCGCGATCAGCTTGATCCGGTGGCTCTGCCAGTTGTTGCGCCAGGTGCCGGTGAGCGGGCGCTTCTGCGCGTCGATCTGCGCGACATAGCCGGCACCGAGCTTCGCGATGAACGCGGCCGTCGCATTGCGCGTTTTTACCGGCAGCGCGCTCGCGGTCATGTCGTACGCGACGATCAGGCTCTCGAAGCGCGTTTCGTCGATCGGGTTGAAGCTCGGCTGGTAGGTCGAGACCCACGCGGACAGGAAGCGGTCGACGAGCTGCAGGTAGCGCGGCGCGTTCGTCACGCGCCACGCGAGCGCTGCGTCGCGCATCAGGTCCATGTCCTTCAGCGCGGCCGCACTCTGGTCGTAGATGCCTTCGTGCGGCAGCGTGCCCTCGGTGTGCACGCGCGCCATCGCCTTCGGCTGCTCGCCGATGCGCGCGTCGACGCTGCGGATCAGCGCCTGCACGCCCGGCTCGGCCTGCGTCGTCTCGCTCGCCTGCAGCGCCGGCGCCGCGCAGAAATTCATCGCCGCGCGCGCGCTGCCGGCCGCGCCGAGGCCGGCAGCGGCCAGCGACAGCGAGGCGACGAGCATCGGCACGAACCGGCCTGCGCGCGTGCGCGGCCGCCTCTTGGTTGCACCATGGCCCGGAAACATCGGACGCACCATGCGGAACTCCTTCATTGGCTGGATCGCGTGTGATGTTAGCCGGATTGGCGGGGGAACGTGAACCGGTTCGCCCGGCGAACGAAAAAACCGCACGCAACCCCGGGTTGCGTGCGGTGCGGTCACCATCGGGCGGCTCCTGGCCTGGCGTGCGTTATGCGTATTCCGACATCGGCACGCACGAGCAGAACAGGTTGCGGTCGCCGTACGCGTTGTCCGCGCGGCCGACCGGCGGCCAGTACTTGTTCGTGCCGAGCGATGCGACCGGGTACGCAGCCTGCTCGCGCGAGTACGCGTGCGGCCATTCGTTCGCGGTGACGACGGCCGCCGTGTGCGGTGCGTGACGCAGCGGGTTGTCCTCGCGATCGGCGCGGCCTTCCTCGACCGCGCGGATTTCCTCGCGGATCGCGATCATCGCGGCGATGAAGCGGTCGAGTTCTTCCTGCGATTCCGATTCGGTCGGCTCGACCATCAGCGTGCCCGGCACCGGGAAGCTCATCGTCGGCGCGTGGAAGCCGTAGTCCATCAGGCGCTTCGCGACGTCGTCGACGCTGATGCCGCTCGATTCCTTGATCGGACGCAGGTCGAGAATGCACTCGTGCGCGACCAGCCCGCCCGGGCCCGAATACAGCACCGGGTAGTGCGGCGCGAGGCGCTTCGCGATGTAGTTCGCGTTGAGGATCGCGGTTTCCGTCGCGGCGGTCAGGTTCTTCGCACCCATCATCGCGATGTACATCCACGAGATCGGCAGGATCGACGCCGAGCCGTACGGCGCGGCCGACACGGCGCCGATGCCTTCTTCCGCACGGGCGTAGCCGGTCGAACGCTGGTTCGGCAGGAACTTCGCGAGGTGCGCGCCGACCGCGACCGGGCCGACGCCCGGGCCGCCGCCGCCGTGCGGGATGCAGAAGGTCTTGTGCAGGTTCAGGTGCGACACGTCGCCGCCGAACTGGCCCGGCGCGGTCAGGCCGACCATCGCGTTCATGTTCGCGCCGTCGACGTACACCTGGCCGCCGTGCGCATGGACGATCTCGCAGATCTCGCGGACGTTCTGCTCGAACACGCCGTGCGTCGACGGATACGTGATCATGATCGCCGCGAGGTCCTTCGCATGCTCGTCGGCCTTCGCCTTCAGGTCGGCGATGTCGACGTTGCCCTGCGCGTCGCACGCGACGACCACGACCTTCATGCCGGCCATGTGCGCGGACGCCGGGTTCGTGCCGTGCGCGGAGGCCGGGATCAGGCACACGTCGCGATGCGCTTCGCCGCGCGATGCGTGGTACGCGTGGATGATCAGCAGGCCCGCGTACTCGCCCTGCGAGCCGGCGTTCGGCTGCAGCGACACGGCCGCGTAGCCGGTGGCCGCGACGAGCATCTGTTCGAGCTGGTCGATCATCTCGCGGTAGCCGACGGTCTGCTCGGCCGGGGCGAACGGGTGGATGCCGCCGAACTCGGGCCACGTGACCGGCAGCATTTCCGACGTCGCGTTCAGCTTCATCGTGCACGAGCCGAGCGGAATCATCGAGCGGTCGAGCGCGAGATCCTTGTCCGACAGGCTGCGCAGGTAGCGCAGCATTTCGGTTTCGGAATGGTGGCGGTTGAACACGTGGTGCGTCAGGTACGCGCTCGTGCGCTCGAGGCCGGCCGGCAGCGCGGCGACGCCGGCGAGGCCCGCGTCCAGCGCGTCGACGGCCGGTGCGGTGCCGCCCGCGGCCTGCGCGAACACGTCGAGCAGGTCGGCGAGGTCGTCGCGCGTCGTCGTTTCGTCGACCGACACGCCGACTTGCGTGTCGCTCACGCGGCGCAGGTTGATGCGCCTGGCCTTCGCGAATTCGTGGACCTGCGCGGTGCGCGCGCCGGTGTCGATCGTCAGCGTGTCGAAGAACGTGTCGTTGGCGGTCGCGAAACCGAGCTGCTTCACGCCGGCGGCGAGCAGCGCCGCGATGCGGTTCACGCGCAGCGCGATCGTCTTCAGGCCGTGCGGGCCGTGGTAGACCGCGTACATGCTGGCCATGATCGCGAGCAGCGCCTGCGCGGTACACACGTTCGACGTCGCCTTCTCGCGGCGGATGTGCTGTTCGCGCGTCTGCAGCGCGAGGCGCAGCGCGGGCTTGCCCTGCGCGTCGACCGTCACGCCGACGAGGCGGCCCGGCATCTGGCGCTTGAATTCGTCACGCACCGCGAGGTACGCGGCGTGCGGGCCGCCGAAGCCCATCGGCACGCCGAAGCGCTGCGTGTTGCCGATCGCGACGTCCGCGCCCCATTCACCGGGCGGCGTCAGCACGGTGAGTGCGAGCAGGTCGGCCGCGACGACCACGTGGCCGCCGGCCGCGTGGATCGCTTCGGTGAGCGCGCGGTAGTCGCGCACGTCGCCGTTCACGCCCGGGTATTGCAGCAGCACGCCGAACGCGTTTGCCTGCGCGGCGTCGGCGGCCGGGCCCGTCTTGACCTCGATGCCGACCGGCAGCGCGCGCGTGCGGATCACTTCGAGCGTCTGCGGCAGCACGTCGTCGGCGACGTAGAACACGTTCGACGTCGGCTTGCCGGTGCGCTGCAGCAGCGTCATCGCTTCGGCCGCGGCGGTTGCCTCGTCGAGCAGCGAGGCGTTCGAGATCGCGAGGCCCGTCAGGTCGGCGACCATCTGCTGGAAGTTCAGGAGCGCCTCGAGGCGGCCCTGGGAAATTTCAGGCTGGTACGGCGTGTAGGCCGTGTACCACGCCGGGTTTTCGAGCACGTTGCGCAGGATCACGGCCGGCGTGTGCGTGTCGTTGTAACCCTGACCGATATACGAGCGGAACACCTGGTTCTTGTCCGCGAGAACCCGCAGCGCGGCGAGCGCTTCGGCCTCGCTCTTCGGCTGCGCGAACGGGCCGAGCGGCAGCGTTTCGGCGCGGCGGATCGAGGCCGGGATCACGGCGTCCATCAGGGCGGCGCGCGACGCAAAGCCGAGCGTGTCGAGCATGGCCTGCTGGCTGGCGGCGTCGGGGCCGATGTGGCGTTCGGCGAACGCGTCGTGCGTTTCGAGCGCGGCGAGCGAGAGGGGCGTGCGGTTCATCAGGCGGTCCGGGTGTTCGAGCTTCATGGCGTGACTCTGGTCCCGCGCGGGCCGGCTGGCCGGCGCCGCGCGGTTCGGGTAGGGGATTTAGTCGATCAGCTTGCTGTAGGCGGCTGCGTCGATCAGCTTGTCGGTCGATGCGCCGGCCGCGAGCTTGATCTTGAAGAGCCACACGCCGTACGCGTCGCTGTTCACTTCTTCCGGCGCGTCGGTGGCTTCTTCGTTGATGGCGATGATCTCGCCCGACACCGGCGAGTAGATGTCGGATGCCGCCTTCACCGATTCGACGACGCCGACGGCGTCGCCTTCCTTCACTTGCTTGCCGACTGCCGGCAGCTCGAGGAACACGATGTCGCCAAGCGTGTTCTGCGCGTGGTCGGTGATGCCGACCGTCAGCGTGCCGTCTGCCTCGGCGCGGATCCACTCGTGTTCGTCGGTGTATTTCAGCTCGACCGGGACGTTGCTCATCGGATGCTCCTGGATAAAAGGGTGTGATTCGTTCTTCTGGCGCGCCGCCATGGCGCGCCGGGTATGGTTGCGCCGGGCGCCATCTCCCGGCTTACCGGGAGGCAGCCCCCCGGCCGTTACGCAGCGAGGACCTTGCCGTTGCGCACGAACGGCAGTTTTACCACGCGCGCGGGAAGATTCTTGTCTCGAATTTGCACCTGGATGAGGTCGCCGATCTGGACGGCAGCCGGTACGCGCGCGAACGCGATCGATTCCTGCATCGACGGCGAGAACGTGCCGCTCGTGATCTCGCCTTCGCCGTGCGGCGTGACGACCTTCTGGTGTGCGCGCAGCACGCCGCCCGCCTTGCCGTTTTCCTTCTGCAGGATCAGGCCGACGAACGCGGCGCGCGTGCCGTTGGTTTCCAGTGCGGCGCGACCGACGAAGTCGCGCGGCGCGGTGAGGTCGACCGTCCATGCGAGGCCCGCGTCGAGCGGGGAGACGGTGTCGTCCATGTCCTGGCCGTACAGGTTCATGCCGGCCTCGAGGCGCAGCGTGTCGCGCGCGCCGAGCCCGCACGGGCGCACGCCGTTTTGCTGCAGCGCGGTCCACAGCGCTTCGACGTGCACGGCCGGGACGATCACTTCGAAACCGTCTTCACCGGTATAGCCGGTGCGTGCGATGGTGAGATCGCCGAACGGCGTGGCGGCGACCTGCGCGGCGTTGAACGGCTTCAGCTCGCTGGTCGCGGCGCGGGCGGAAGGCACCGTCGTCCAGACCTTTTCGCGGGCGTTCGGGCCCTGTACGGCGACGATCGCGAAATCGCGGCGCGGCGCGATCGTGAGGCCGAAGCCGCCTTGCTCGTTCAGCTGGTTGAACCACGCGATGTCTTTCTCGGCGGTGCCGGCGTTGACGACCACGCGGAAGAATTCTTCGGTGAAGTAATAGACGATCAGGTCGTCGATGACGCCGCCCTGCGGGTTGAGCAGGCACGAGTAGAGTGCCTTGCCGGGCGTCTTGAGCTTGCCGACGTTGTTCGCGATCGCGTGCTCGAAGAACGCGCGCACGCGGCTGCCGGTGAAATCGACCACGCACATGTGCGACACGTCGAACATGCCGGCGTCGGTGCGCACGGCTTCGTGTTCTTCGATCTGCGAGCCGTAGTTGACGGGCATGTCCCAGCCGCCGAAGTCGACCATGCGGGCATTGAGCGCGCGGTGCGCGGCGTTGAGCGGGGTGTGATTCAGTGCAGTCATCGAGGCCTCAGGCAAGGCGCTTGCGCGCGGATCAGAACGGCCATGTGCCGACCGCCGCGGCCGATGGCCTCGAGCGATCCGGTACATGCCCCTCTGTCCTCGATACCTGAGAGATTGCGCGGCGGGCAAAGCCCGGCCGGCGCGCGCCCCTTCGGTGGGCAGCCTGCCCGCGCAACCAGTGCGCTGCGGGCTACTGCCGCTCTCCAGAGTGCGGGGAGAGTGCGGCCCGCGCAGTGCGCGGACGCGATTCCCCGACGCGGTCGGTCCTTTTGCCTGAGAGTTTGCGGGTGTGCCCCTTCGGCGGCGCAACCGGTGTCGAAACCACCCGGTTACACGCTCTCCCGACGCGTGCGGGCGACTGTACGCGAGCAGGTGGGCATTGTCAATTTGAGCAAAAGAATGTCGCTTCGCGACAAGCGGCGGCGTGGGGCGCCGCCGCTTTTGCCGGCACCGGCAGGTGCCGGCGTGGCCGGTATTACTCGCCGATCGCGCGCGCGGCCGTGTCGAGCTCCTGGTTCAGCACGCGCTGCTCGTCGCCGGACAGGCCGCCGTTGTGCTGGGCCGACATGTCGTTCGATTCCTGGCGGATCACGTCGAGGCGGTGGTGCAGCTGCGCACCGTACGGCGGCGGGTAGTAGCCGCCGTTCACGCGCGCATCGATGCGGCGGTGCAGGTTGTCGATCCGGCCCTGGACCTCCTGCATGCGGTCGTTCGCGACGACCTGCGGATTCGGTCGCGGCGGGGGCGGAGGTGCCTGTCGGACCGGCCGCTGCGGCTGCACGATACAGGCCGCGAGCGAGGAAACCAGGACGCAGCATGCCGCTGCGCGAATCAACCGTTGCATCAACATTCTCCTGACGGATTGGTGTCGGATCGACTTTTTTGAGAAACGCATCAGACCGGTCGGACGCTGACTTTCGTTCCCCCGGCATTTGTAACCGAATGTTCCGGCATGAGCCACTCGCACGTGCGCCGGCCGCGACCGGCCGGCGCGCGGCGTCAGACCGTGCGGCGCACGAACGGCAGGCGACGGCCGTCGTGCTCGCTCTGCGCGGCGAGCTCGATGAGGGTCATCACGTCGACGGCGTCCTGCGCGGTGACGGGGAACGGCGCGCCGTCGCGGATCGACGCGGCGAGCGCGCGGTAGAACTCCGCGTACTGGCCGTCGAGCGTCGGTACCGGGCGCTCGACCTCGACGTCGCCGTCGAGCACGCGCAGCAGGCCGGGCGGGTTGCCGCCGCCGAACTCGACGTCGTCCGCGGTGAGGCCGGCCTTGAGCTGGTCTTCCTGCGTGTCGAGCCCGAACTTCTGGTAGCTGCCGTGCGTGCCGTGCAGCGTGAAGCGGGCCGGTTCGATCGCCACCAGCGCGCTCGCATGCAGCGCGACGTCCTTGTCCGGATAGCCGAGCAGCAGGTGCACGAAATCGGGCGCCGTGCCGTTGTCGCGGCGCGTCTTGACGGTCGCGCTCACCGTTTCCGGCAGGCCGAACAGCGCGAGCGCCTGGTCGATCAGGTGCGGGCCGAGGTCGAGCAGCAGGCCGCCGCCGCGGGCCGGCTCCTCGCGCCAGCGCGTGCGCGGCGTCGGGCGGAAGCGGTCGAAGTGCGACGCGAAATAGGTGAGGCGGCCGAGTTCGCCGGATTTGACGATGTCGCGCACGGTGAGGAAATCGCCGTCCCAGCGGCGGTTGTGGAACGGCGCGAACAGCCGGCTGCGCGCGTTCGCGAGCCGTGCGAGCGCGAGCGCCTCGTCGGCGGTGAGCGTGACGGGCTTGTCGACGACCACGTGGCGGCCGGCTTCGAGCACCTGGCGCGCGAGCGTGAAGTGCGTGTCGTTCGGCGTGGCGATCACCACGCACTCGATGTCGTCGAGGCCGAGCAGCGTGTCGAGGTCGGGGACGACGCGCGCGCCCGGATATGCGGCCTGCGCGCGATCGGGCTGACCCGTCGCGATCGCGGCGACTTCAGTGCGGCCGCTCGTGGCGATCACGGGCGCGTGGAACGTCGCGCCGGCGAAACCGAAACCCATCAAACCAATCCTGAGCAATGACGACATGGCAATCCCTGGCTGCGAAGGAAACTAAAGGATGGTGCGCCGAAACGGCGCGAAGACGACCGGCTATTTTGGCATGGCGCCGCCGGTTGCACAGGCACGTCGGGCGAAACGCGCGATGCGGAACGGCGCTTGCGCAAGGAAGGCCGGCATTTTGCGCGGGCTCGCGCTCCGCGCTCGGTAGCGCCAGCCGGCCCCGGGACGCGGCGAGCAACGACCGGCGCGTAGCGCTCGCGCTGCGTCATCCGGCTGCCCGCTGCCGCACGGCCGCCGCGACCTGCGCGGCCCACGCCGCGCACGCGGATTCGCCGGGATGAAAGCCGTCGGCGGCCATCAGGTGGCGCTCGAGCGGCAGGTCGACCCGCAGGAACGTGCAGTGCGGCTGCGCGCCGGCCCAGCCGGCGAGCGCCGCGTTGAGCCGCTTCGCGCGCAGCCCGAGATACCACGCGAGCGGCTGCGGCAGCGCCGGAAAGCGCTCCATCGGCGGCACCGCCGACAGGATCGCGTGCCCGACCCGGAAGCGTGCGGCGAGCAGCCGGACCAGCTCGGCCTGCTGCGCCAGCCAGCGCGCGGGCGCCACGCCGCCCGTCACGTCGTTGACGCCGAGCGACGTGACGGCCACGTCGAACGGCTCCGCCGGTTCGGCCGCGAGCCAGTCGACGAGCTCCCGGGTGGTGAGGCCCGTGCGCGCGAGCAGCTTCCAGCTCACGCGGTGGGTGGCCGCCAGCGCGTGCGCCAGCTGCCCGGACAGCGCGTCGCGCTGCGTCGCGACGCCGACGCCCGCGGCGGCCGAATCGCCGACCACCAGCACGCGCAGCGGCAGGCCTTCGCCGGCCACGCCGTCGCGCGGGCCGGCCGCCTCGGGCAGCCGCGGCGTGACGCGGCGCACGTAGCGCCCCTGCGCGAACAGCAGCGGGCCGAGGGCGGCGGTGGCGAACGGGTATCCCATGAGGTCGATCCGGTGGGGGTTCAGACGAATGAAAGCGGGCCGGCGCGGGCGGCGCCGGGAGATACATGATTGTGGCCGATCGGTGCGCGAACGGGGCCGGATTGGCCGAACGGACAGGGCGCGACCGGCCGATCGGCCTGCGCGGGCCCGTCCGGCGGCGCTCCCGAAATGCGCGCCGCCGACGTGTTAACATGCGCGTCCTGCCCGCGTGTCCGCCTGCTTCGCCAGCCTGCCGCGCACGGCATCCTCCCGGCGCTCCGCCGTCAACCGCAACACCATCCGCCATCATGTCAGCAGGCCTCAATCCCGCTCAGAACGAAGCGGTGCGCTACCTCGACGGTCCCTGTCTCGTGCTCGCCGGCGCGGGCAGCGGCAAGACCCGCGTGATCACGCAGAAGATCGCGCACCTGATCGAAGCGAAAGGCTTCGAGCCGCGCCACATCGCGGCCGTCACGTTCACGAACAAGGCGGCCGCCGAAATGCGCGAGCGCGTGTCGAAGCTGCTCGAGGGCAAGACGCTCACCACGCCCGGCAAGGAAGGCCGCAAGGTGCCCGTCAACCAGCTCACCGTCTGCACGTTCCATTCGCTCGGCGTGCAGATCCTGCGGCAGGAGGCCGAGCACGTCGGGCTGAAGCCGCAGTTTTCGATCATGGATTCGGACGACTGCTTCGGGATGATCCAGGAGCAGCTCGGCACGACCGACAAGGGGCTGATCCGCAAGATCCAGAGCATCATCTCGCTGTGGAAGAACGGCCTGATCATGCCTGACGAGGCGATGGCGATCGCGGCGAACGAGGACGAGCACCAGGCCGCGATCGTCTACCGCAACTACGTCGCGACGCTGCATGCGTACCAGGCGGTCGACTTCGACGACCTGATCCGCCTGCCGGCCGAGCTGTTCGCGAAGAACGAGCAGGTGCGCGACCGCTGGCAGAACAAGCTGCGCTACCTGCTGATCGACGAGTACCAGGACACCAACGCGTGCCAGTACGAGCTGGTGAAGCTGCTCGCAGGCCAGCGCGCCGCGTTCACGGCGGTCGGCGACGACGACCAGGCGATCTACGGCTGGCGCGGCGCGACGCTCGAGAATCTCGCGCAGCTCGGCAAGGATTTCCCGAAGCTGCACCTGATCAAGCTCGAGCAGAACTACCGGTCGACGGTGCGGATCCTGACGGCCGCGAACAACGTGATCGCGAACAACCCGAAGCTGTTCGAGAAGAAGCTGTGGTCCGAGCACGGGATGGGCGACTCGATCACCGTCACGCCGTGCAACGACGAGGAGCACGAGGCCGAATCGGTCGTGTTCCGGCTGTCCGCGCACAAGTTCGAGCGGCGCGCGCAGTTCCGCGACTACGCGATCCTGTACCGCGGCAACTTCCAGGCGCGGATCTTCGAGCAGGTGCTGCGGCGCGAGCGGATTCCGTACGTGCTGTCGGGCGGCCAGTCGTTCTTCGACAAGGCCGAGATCAAGGATCTGTGCGCGTACCTGCGGCTGATCGCGAACGCCGACGACGATCCCGCGTTCATCCGCGCGATCACGACGCCGCGCCGCGGCATCGGCAACACGACGCTCGAAGCGCTCGGCTCGTTCGCGGGGCAGGCGAAGGTGTCGCTGTTCGAAGCCGTGTACATGGGCGGGATCGAGGCGCGGCTGTCGGCGCGCCAGGTCGAGCCGCTGCGGATGTTCTGCGACTTCATCCAGCGCCTGACCGAGCGCGCGGACAAGGAGCCCGCGACCGTCGTGCTCGACGACATGATGGAGGCGATCCACTACGAGGCGTACCTGTACGACGCGTTCGACGAGCGGCAGGCGCAGTCGAAGTGGCAGAACGTGCTCGAATTCCTCGAATGGCTGAAGCGCAAGGGCACCAAGCCCGAGACGGCGGCCGTCGACGGCGAGGCCGAAGGCTTTCACAACGCGGACGGGCTCGCCGATACGGGCAAGAACCTGCTCGGCCTGATCCAGACCGTCGCGCTGATGTCGATGCTCGAAGGCAAGGAAGAGGATCCGGACGCCGTGCGGCTGTCGACCGTCCATGCGTCGAAGGGGCTCGAGTATCCGCACGTGTTCCTGGTCGGCGTCGAGGAGGGCATCATGCCGCACCGCGGCGGCAGCGAGGACGACGGCCCGATCGACAGCGAGCGGATCGAGGAGGAGCGCCGGCTGATGTACGTCGCGATCACGCGCGCGCAGCGCAGCCTGCACCTGAACTGGTGCAAGAAGCGCAAGCGGGCGCGCGAGACGGTCGTGTGCGAACCGTCGCGTTTCATCCCGGAGATGGGGCTCGACGAAGCGCCGCCGCCGACACCGGAAGAAGCGCCGATGTCGCCGAAGGACCGGCTCGCGAGCCTGAAGGCGCTGCTGCAGAAGTGAGGCGGCGGTCCGGCGGACCGACGGACCGGAAAGACAAAACCCCCGCGATGCGCGTGCGTCGCGGGGGTTTTTTACGGATGGTGCGGGCGAGGCGTGGTTACTTCGACGCGTTGACCATGTAGTCGACGGCCGCCTTCACGTCGGCGTCGGACGCGGTCGACCCGCCCTTCGGCGGCATCGCGCCCTTGCCGTGCAGCGCGTAGTTGTAGACCGTATCCATCGAGTCCTTCAGGCGCGGCGCCCAGTCCTCCTTGCTGCCGAACTTCGGTGCGCCGAGCACGCCGGCCCCGTGGCAGGCCACGCAGGTCGACGAGTACAGCGCCTTGCCGGCCGTGGCCGCATCGGCGCCGGCCGGCGCGGCAGCCGGCGCTTCGCCGGCCTTCGGGATCGCGGCGATCGCAGCCTGCGCGGCGGCGATCTGCGCGCTCGCGGCGTCGGCCGCGCCTGACGCACCTGCCGCGCCGCTGGCGGGCTGCGCCGCATTGGCGGCCGGTGCGGCCGGTTCGGGGAAGTTCGCGCCGTCGTTGTTCGCCATGTAGACGATCGCGCGGGCGATTTCATAGTCGCTGACGTCGTCGGGGCTCGTGCCGCCGCGCGGCGGCATCGCGCCCTTGCCGGCGAGGGCCGTCTTCAGCAGCGTGTCGAAGCCTTGCGAGATGCGCGGCGCCCAGTCGTCCTTGTTGCCGAACTTCGGTGCGCCGGCGGCGCCCGTGCCGTGACAGGTCACGCAGACGGCCTTGTAGACCGCCTCGCCGGTCTTGTACGTGCGGGGCGCGTTGGCGTCCTTCACGTCGACCTTCGCGAGTGGCGCGATCCGCGCGGCGACCTGCTCGTCGGAGAGCGCATCCGTGCCGGCGCCGGAACGGAACGCATGGTTTGCATAGTTGGCGAACAGGACGATCAGGATGATCGGAATCGCGAACGACGCGACGATGACGGCAATCAGCTGCCCGGGGGTTTTGACGGGAGATTCGTGGGGTGCTTCGCTCATGCTTGCCTCGTCTCCATGAATAGGAATTGTGAGCGCGGTGCAACGGCAAAATGGCAGTCCAATGAAGCACGGACGATTATAGACGGAACGTTTACATCACGGCGAGCGGTGCGATGGCGCGTGTTTACCCGCACGCAGCACGGCTCGGCGGCGATTCGGCGGGCAAGGTGGACGCGTCATGGGAAACCGGGTATCCTTGCCGTCTTGCCAATTGTGGGCGGCCTGTATATTGGGGTCGCTTCACTGTCTCACGCGCCCGTAGCTCAATGGATAGAGTACTGCCCTCCGAAGGCAGGGGTTGCTGGTTCGATCCCAGCCGGGCGCGCCAAAACATGCCTGTTCAGGCTTTCAGCGGTTTCTCCGCACCGTCGTTTTCCCGTTTGCAGTAACATCCCGGCCGATTGGCGTCAGGGCGGTTGTCGATCGCTTGCGCATCCAGCCCGGCGAACCCATTCGCCGATACGTTACGACGTGCACGAACCCGCCTGACGACGCTGATAGAACCTATCGACCGAAACCAGGAGTCGCCGCTTCGCATCGCGACCGGCCATCACCGGATGAGCAAATCACTTTTCGTTCAGATCATCAACGGGCCGGACGGCGCGCCGGCCTTCGTCGTGATTCCGTACGCCGACTATGTCGCGCAACAACGGGCCGCGCGCGACCCGGTTCCGCACGAAGTCGTGACGCGTGCCGTGTTCGACGGCAGCTCGCCGGCACGCGCGTGGCGCGAGTATCTCGGACTGACGCGGGCCGAGGTCGCGCAGCGGATCGGCATCGGTCGGGCGGACTACGCGAAACGGGAAAAGCGCGAGAAGCTGCGCAAGCCGATGCGCAGGAAGATCGCGGCCGCGCTCGGCATCACGCTCGCGCAGCTCGATTTCTGATCGGTTGACGCGCGGCTCGGCGAACGCCGAGGCGCACCCACGCATCGGTGCCGTGCTGCCTCGCCGTTGTGCGAGAATCGCCGGCAACGACAACTCAAGCGTCGATCGCGGCGGCCGTCCGCGCATCGCGCCGACTCCGATGGCTGCCATCCCGTCCACCTCGACCGCAGTCGATGCCCGCGCGCTGACCGATGCGCAGCAGGCGCTGCTCGTGCGTCTGAACGCCTATTCCCCCGACGATCCCGACGTGCCGCTGCCATACAGCCGGCGCCTCGCCGAAGCCGAAGGCTGGTCGCATGCCCATGCGCTGGCCGTGATCGACGAGTACAAGCGCTTCGCGTTTCTCGCGCAGGCGGCCGGGCACCCGGTCACGCCGTCGGTCGCGGTCGATGCCGCGTGGCATTTCCACCTGCAGTACACGCTCGAATACTGGGACGTCTTCTGCGCCGGCGTGCTGCGCGCGCGGCTGCATCACATGCCCGGCACGGGCGCGCCGGACGAGGGCGCCGTGTACGCGCGGCACTATTGCGACACGCTCGACAGCTACCGCCGGCTGTTCGGCTGCGAGCCGCCGGAGTCGATCTGGCCGCGCCCCGTCGACCGGCCGGCCGAAGCGGCGGCGCCGCAGGCAGGCGAACCGGCCGCCGCGCCAACGCGCCGCACCTGGCGCAGCCGGCTGCCGAAACTTGCGTGGCCGGCGGCTGCCGCGAGCGTTGCCGCGACCTGCGCATCGGCGCAGGACTTCAACGTGCTGAATTACACGGGGCCGCAGTTTCTCGCGTTCTACATCCCGGCCTGCGTGGCCGCGCTGCTGCTGATCGGGCTCCTGCAACAGATCGAATACCGGTGCCGGCGCAGGCACGCATTCTCGTCGGACCTGACGGCCGAGCAGGTCGCGTACCTCGCCGGCGACGAGGCGCGGGTCGTGCAGGTCGCGACGCTGTCGCTCGTTCATGCCGGCGCGATCGAACTGGGGATGGCCGGGCGACTGGGCGGGCGCGTGCGGCTCATCGATGCGACACGTGCCGGCGAGTACGGGGACGAATGCGAATGGCTGGCCGGGCAGCCGGACGGGGAGGCCAGCTTCGGCGCGTTCCGTCAGCTGTTGGCGCGTCGCGCGGCCGAGCAGGTGAAATCGCTGCGCGCGCGTGGCTGCTTCTGGGCGCCGGGCGACATGCGCACGGCGCGCATGGCCGCACGCGCGATCGCGCTGCTGGTGCTCGGCACGGGTGCAGCGAAACTGGCGGTCGGGCTGAGTCGGGGGCGGCCGGTCCTGTTGCTCGTCATCTGCATGGCGGCATTCGCCATTGCGTACCGCATCGTCGTGGGGCGGCTGACCGGATTCGGGCGGCCCGGCCTGACGGTGGGCGGGCAGGCGTCGCTCGCCGCCCGGCGGACTGTGCGCAGCGACGAACCCGACAGGCCGGACGCGTTGCTGTGGACTGCGGCGCTGTTCGGCGCGGGCGCACTGGCCGGCACCGCATGGGCTGCGCATTCGATGGTGCTGATGGAGCCGCCGCCGTTGGCGCCGGCCGCCGCGCGGGCAGGCGGATCGACCGGTTCCTCCTACAGTTCGAGTGACTCGTCGTCGAGTTGCAGTTCGTCGAGCTGCAGTTCGTCGAGCTCATGCAGCTCAAGCAGTTGCGGCGGCTGTTCGAGCAACTGAGCACAGGGCGCGCTGCCGGGATAGCGCGCCGGGCCGCCGGCGTCAGGCAAGCGGCACGGCGCGCGCCGAACTACGCGATCGCGGCATCGGCGGGCGTTCGTGCCTGCGCAGCACGCCCGTCGCCCGCCTCGACGATCAGCGTCCAGTCGAACGCCGGCAGTGCGCAGAGCTGCTCGACGGTGGCCGTGTACTCGTGCGCGGGCGCGTGCAGGTAGCGCACCTTGTCGGTCCATTCGGGCAGCGTCGCCTGCGACGTGGTCAGCACGACCGCCAGCAGATCCTGTTCCGGCCTCCCTGCGATTTCCTGCAGGCTCAGCCGGACCTTGTCGAGGTCGCCCTCGGCGTCCAGGATCAGCGCGCCGGGGATCGGCGCATCCGGCCGGCCGGGCTGGTTGCCGACAGCGCCTTTGTCGATGCACTGCTGATACACATGGCGATAGCGCGGCAGCGCCTGCTGTAGCGCGTGATGCTTGCGGACCTTCGCCTGCGCCGTGCGCGCGAGCCCGCGGCGCAGCGCCGGGTTCGCGATCAGCCGGTCGAGCGCGTCGACCCAGGCCTGCGGCGCATCCGGGACCAGCAGGCCGTCGCAGCCGTCGTGCAGCGCGAGGCGATAGGCTGGCCGGTCGCTGACGATCGACGCGATGCCGGCCGCCGCGTATTCCTGCCACTGGATCGTGCTCGTGCCGGCGTTGTAGTCGTGGTCGGCGAGCGGCAGCAGCGCGATGTCCCAGCACCGTTCGGGCAGGCGTTGTGCGTGCGCGTCGTAGTCGTGAAGCTCGGGCTCGCACCCGGCGTCCGGGTGGCCGGCCCAGCCTGGCGGGACGGTCGCGCCGGCGAAACTCACCTTGACCTTGCCGGGATGGCGTGCGCAGACCGCCTGCAGCGCCGCGTCGACGAGCGCGAAGTTGTCGGCGCGCAGCGACGCGCCGGCGATGCCGATCGTCACGCAGTCGTCGCCGCGCGCCGTCACGGGGCGGTAGAACCGGTCGAAGTCCACGCTGTCGGGCAGCACGTGAACGCGCGGGTGCGACAGCCGGTAGCGGCTGGCGATGAACGGCGTGGATACGATCACGGCGTCCGCGTTGCGCAGCACGAGCTCGATCCCCGCGCGGGCCATCCCGCCTTGCGCGGCGAGCGGGTGCGCGGCCGGCAGGTCGGTCAGCAGGTCGTCGGTCTCGTAGATCACAGGCTTTTCATGCTTGAAGATCGTATACAGGTCGTTGCCCGTCAGGATGCCGGGCGTCAGCCGGTGCAGCAGGATGGCGTCGGCCGTGGCCAGCACGCTGCTGTCGATCTGGCCGTCCCGGATGCCCGGGACGAGTTCCCATTCGTCGTTCAGCAGACCGAACGGCAGCGTGAGGCGAATTCGCGACGACGCGCACGCGTCCGGATCGATCGAATACACGATCAGGCGCTTGCGGCGCGGTGCGGCGTCCGCGGTCGCGGCGACCGGCGCCAGCGTCCGGCTCTCCGCGAGCAGCCGCGCGTACAGCGCGCCGTCGCGCGCGGCGTTGCGGCCGATGTCGTGCTGCGCACGGATCGCATCCTGCGCGGCCGCGGCGAGTTGCGCGCGGGTTTGCGGATGCTCGATCAGGTGCGCGATCGCGTCGACCCACGCGTCGGCGGTGTCGGCGACGAGCCAGCCCGTGCGGCCGTGGACAACCGAGCAGCCTTCCGCCGCCGTGGCGACGAGCACCGTGGCCGCGCCGGCCGCCGAACATTCGAGCCATGCGCGCGGCGGCGCATCGTCGCGCAACGTGACCGGCGCCGCGACCAGCGCGATGTCGAGGTCCGCGCGCTTCAGCGCGTCGGCGTAGCTGTCGTAAGGGGCAGGCTCCGCGATCAGCGTGACGTCCGGTTCGCGGTCCCAGCCGGCCGGCAGCGCCGCGCCGACAAACGACACCCGGAGCTTCCCCGGAAACCGGCGGCGGAGCTCGGCCAGCGCCTGGCGGACCTGCTCGAGACGCACGCCGTCGAGACCGGTGCCGGAAACTGCGAGGTTCACGTGGTCGCGCACGCCGGGCGCCGCGCGGTGCAGACGCTCAAGATCGACGCCGGTCGGCAGCACGTGGACCGATGCGTTGACATGACGGTACTGCCGCGCCAGCGCTTCCGACGGCACGACGAGCGCATGCGCGCGCTGCACGGCGCTGCGGATGCCCGCCTTGCGGCGCGCGTTGTCGGCCGCGCCGGGGATGTCGGCGAGCAGCGTGTCGAGCGGCGCGTCGATCTCGAGGACGACCGGCTTGCCGAGCGAGAACAGGTGTTCCAGCGTGGCGGGGGACAGCAGGCCCGGCGTGTCGCCCTGCAGCACGATCAGGTCAGCGCGCTGCAGCGCGTCGGGATCGATGCCGGCTTGCGTGATAGGGAAAGTCAGTGCCCATTCGCGGTCCAGCCGCGCGAACGGCTGCGTGAAGCGCAGGCTGGTGCGCGCGTGGTCGGCCGGTTCGGCGGTGACGACCGCGATGCACGAGCGCGGCGCGGACGCGGGCTGTCCCTGGGCGGCGGCGCCCGTCGCGACGGCCTGCGCATCCAGCTTGTCCGCGTGTGCCTGGGTCCGCTCGACGAAGTTCTGCAATTGCTGCCAGAACGCCTCCTCTTCCTTCAGGTAGACGCTGCGCGCTTCGTGAACGGTGGCCTTCGCGTGGGCGATCTCGTGTTCGTCGAGCCCCCACGCGATGCCCTTGCCGTCCATCACCCACCGGGTCGGCTCCGACAGCGAAGCGTCATTCATGATGCACACGACCGGGCATCCGCACAGCAGCGCTTCGAACACGGCGGTGGACCATTCGTACATGTACACGCACTCGACCTGTCGGAACAGCGCCGCGAGTTCGTGCGCCGAACGTTCCGGCACGCGGGTCGAGATTTCGATCGACTCGGCGGTGACCGGATGCAGCGTGCCGCCGCGCCGCAGGTGGCGATTGATGAAGACGGCCGTGCCGTTGCGGCGGGTGTCGTCGACACCGTCGCTGTTGAAGATGCGCGTGTCGACCAGCGGTATGCGCAGCAGGTCCGCCTTCCATTCTTCGGGCACCAGCGACGGCCCGAACGTGAAGATGAGGTCGTTCGGCTGCAGGGTGATCGGTTCGCCGTTGATGCGACCGGGCTCGGCCAGCAGGTAGCGCACGACGCAGCGCGCGTTGAACGGATTGCCGGTGACGACATCCGGGTAGACGACGATCGGGCTGCGATTCGCGCGGACGTGCGCCTGCACGATGTCGTTGGTCAGCGGCGGCGTGCGCAGGTCAGGATGCACGACCGGCGTGCAGACGTACGCTTCGTGGCCGAGCAGGTTCAGCACGTGGCACAGGTAGTGCATCGCGCGGATCCCGCCGGAGGTTTGCCGGAAATTCGGCGCGTGTATGTAGTACGGGTGGCCGAGTCGCGTAAAGATGCGCGAACCGCCGTGCGCCAAGCCAGGTTTGGGAGTCGTCATCGTTATCGGGTGCGGTAGAAATCGAAGACCACCTCGAGGATGCGATCCTGTTCGGCTTCGGTCATGTCGTGGTACAGCGGCAGCCGGACGAGCCGGTCGGCGACGAGGTCCGTCACCGCCATGCCGGACCCGCAGCGCCCGTAGCGCTGGCCGGCCGGCGAACTGTGCAGCGGCACGTAGTGGAACACCGCGTTCACGCCCACCGCGCGGATCTGCTGCAGCAGCTCGGTGCGTTCGACGAGGTCGCGTGCGAGGAAATAGAACATGTGGCCGTTGCCGCGCTCGGCGAGCGAAATCGCGGGCAGCTCGATCAGCCCGTCCGCGTGCAGCGGCTGCAGTGCGTCCTGGTAGCGCTGCACGGTTGCGCGCCGCTGCGCGGTAATCACGTCCGCGTGCTCGAACTGCGCGTACAGGAACGCCGCGATCAGCTCGCCCGGCAGGAACGACGAGCCGACGTCGACCCATGTGTACTTGTCCACCTGCCCGCGGAAGAACTGACTGCGGTTGGTGCCCTTCTCGCGGATGATCTCCGCGCGCTCGACGAGGCGCGGGTCGTTGACCAGCAGTGCGCCGCCTTCGCCCGAGATCACGTTCTTGGTCTCGTGGAAGCTGAGGCACGCGAGGTGGCCGAGGCTGCCGAGCGGCTTGCCGTTCCACGACGACTGCAGCGCCTGAGCGGCGTCCTCGATCACCCACAGGTCGTGGTCCGCCGCGAGCTGCCCGATCACGTCCATGTCGCATGCGACGCCCGCGTAGTGCACCGGCACGATCGCGCGCGTGCGCTTGGTGATCGCGGCGGCGATCTGCGTCTCGTCAAGGTTCAGCGTGTCGCGGCGGATGTCGACGAACACCGGCGTCGCGCCGCGCAGCACGAACGCGTTGGCGGTCGACACGAACGTGTAGGACGGCATGATCACTTCGTCGCCGGGCTGCACGTCGGCGAGGAGCGCGGCCATTTCCAGCGCGGCCGTGCACGAGTGCGTGAGCAGCGCGCGCTGGCAGCCGATGCGCGCTTCCAGCCAGCGGTGGCAGAGCTTCGTGAACGCCTGGTCGCCGGCGAGGCCGCCCTGCTCGACCGCTTTCGCGATGTAGTAGAGCTCCTTGCCGACCACGAACGGGCGGCCGAACGGAATGCAGTCGAGGTTGGGTGGGCCGAACATGGTCAGGCTCCGCGGTAAGGGGGGACGTTCAGCCGCGCGGCTCGCGCGCGGCGCCGCTCAGATGTCCTTGCGGACGAGAATCGTGAATTCGTACAGGCCGTAGTCGTGCAGCAGCGCGACGTGGCGCGAATAGCGGCGCTTGCAGCGATCGAACAGCGCGCACGGGTCAGCGTAGTACAGGAGGTCCGGGCGCATGAACGGCGGATCGGAATACGACGTCAGGCAGTTGAACGCGAAGCCCAGTCGGCTCGTCGCGTGCAGCGTGTCGAGCGTCGCGTGGATGTAGTCGAGCCATGCGTCGTCGCCGTGACCGCGCCTGACGTTGAAGATGCCGGATGCGATCCCGTAGTCCGACGCGGCCGGCGGCACCGCGCCGACATGAAACGCGACGTTCGCGTCTTCGCGATAGCGCTGCCGCGCGGCGTCGACCATCTCGGACGAGATGTCGTAGCCCGCATACGCGAAGCCGTCTGGCAGCGCGCGCGCCTTCAGGAAATCGACCAGCGCGCCGTAGCCGCAGCCGATGTCGTTCACCGAGTGTCCGCCGGACGCGGGCAGGATCTTCGTCAGTTGTTCGAAGCGCAGGAACTGGCTGGTTTCGCCGTTCCAGTCGACGCCGCGCGCGGTCGCGCCGTGCTCCGCCAGCCGCGCGCTGTAGTACGCGGCCACTTCTTCCAGCAGGCTCGCATGCCGGGATTCGCTCATGGACATTGCCTCAGTCTTTCGAGGTCAGCGCGTACCGACGCGCTTCGGGACCGCAGTTGAACAGCACGTCGAGCACCGTCACGCCGTGGACGAAGTCGCCCCACTGCTGCGGATACTCGGGATAGCTCGGATAGTCGAACCAGCGCACCGCGACGCCGGCATCGGCGAACAGGTTCTCGTCGAGGTAGCTGCGCGCGGCCGGGCCGGACAGGTACTCGGACGCGCCCGCCTGCACGCACAGGTTCAGCAGCTTCTCGGTGCGGTCGCCGTGAAGCGCATAGTCCGACGTCGACGACACGCGCGTGCCGATCTCCAGTTGCCGCAGGACCCACGTCAGCATCGCGAAATTCAGCTCGCTCAGCATCCCGTAGGTGCGACCGGTGTAGAGTGCTTCGAGCTCGTCCGCATAGCGCGCGAAGTGCGGCGCGCGCGCGTAGTTCTGCTGCAGGGCCTTCCAGTGCAGCGGCGCCCAGTCGGCGCCGTCGATCTCGGTTTCGCGGATCGACTGGTGATACTTGCCCTTCACCTTTACCGGCACGCTCAGCCATTGCACGCCCTGCGGCGTCTTGATCTGGTTGCGGTTGCGCCAGTCGCGGCGCGTGTACTGCGCGTCATCGTAGAGGATGAACTCGTCGCTGGCGGCGATCAGGTCGAAGTAGCCCTTCCACGGAATGTAGTTGGACTGGACGATCGCTACCCGCTTCGCGTCGCGGTTCATGGTCGCACCGCTCATGCCGGAATGTGGCCGTACCGGTACATGTCGACGAGCTCGGGCGGAATGCCCCAGTCCGTTGCGCCCAGCTTGTCGTGCAGCGCCTCCAGGTCCGCGCGCATCGCGTTCCGAAGCTGTTCGACCATGCGGTTGCGCGCCGGCACGAAGTCGTGCTGGTACGCGGCATTGATCTGATGGCGTACCGTCTTCGCGATCGCGGCCTCGCGCGTCATGTTGCGGATCAGCGGGCGTTCGGGCGCGAGTTCCGCGTAACGCGGATCGATCGGCTCGCCGCGCATCGCCGCGACGAGATCGCGGCACAGCACCGGCGACAGGTGGAAGCCGTCGCGCTTGGTGCCACCGAGAATCCACAGGTCGCGCACGCTGGTTTCGCCGAACAGCGGATACAGGTCGGACGTCGTCGGCCGCCAGCCGACGTTGACGTTGACCAGGTTCGCGCGCGAGAAGCGGGTGTTGATCTGGTCCATCGCGGACTTGAGCAGCGTGTACGCGCTGCCGGCATGGCCGTGCTCGTGCGGCACCGGGCTGATGTAGTTGCTGGCGCCGACGAGGGTCCGGTCAGGCCCGTACGGCGCCGAATACACGCCGCACGCGAGGCCGCGGTTGGTCGTGCGCACGCAGTGCGTGTGCACGTTCTCCGCGCTCTGCAGTTCGATCGACATGCCGATGCCGTAGAACATCCGCTGCACCGGCAGCTCGGGCAGGCTCGCCTGCAGCACGCGCGTCACGTTGGCGCCGTTGCAAAGGATGAAGCGGTCCGCGCCGAGCACGCTGCCATCGGACAGGCGCGCCCCGGTGACGCGTCCGGCCGCGGTGTCGAGCCGCTCGACCTCGGCGTCGATGAAGCGCACGTTGCCGGTTTGCGCGACCGACGCGGTCAGCGCGTCGAGAAACTGTTTCGGATTGACCCAGCCTTCGCGCTTCAGGAAGACCGCCTTCAGCGCGCGATAGCGCGGGTCCGGATGATAGTTCGGGATGCCTGACGGATCGACCGCCTCGCAGGGTTCCTCGAATTCGCGGCAGAACCGCTGCATGGCCGCGAAGTTCTCATCGTCGAGCGCGTCGGTCGCCGCGTTGTTCAGCACGAAGGTGCCGAAACCGTGCGCGACCGCGCGCTCCGGCGTGCAGATTTCAGCGAATACGGCGGGCCAGGCCGCCGTCGCGCCGCGGCTCAGCTCGAACTTGAAGCGGTCGATCGGCGTGCCGAGCGAATCGTTTTCCAGCTCGGTGAACGAATTGAGCATCGCCGCCGCAGCGCGCGTGGCCGAGCCGGGCCGATGCGCGTGGCCGACGATCACGAGCTCGACGCCCGGGTCGGCCTGCTGCCATGCGCGGGCCGTCATCAGGCCGAGAATGCCGTTGCCGAGGATTGCGATTTTCATTTGCGCGTGCCCCCACCTTCGGGGAATGACAGGTAGCAGAGCGACGGATATGCCGCAGCCTTGTGGATCTGGTGCGGACGGTTGCCGAGCAGGTCGCGCAGGTAATGGACGCCTTCCGCGGGCAGCTGGCCGCCGCGGGTGAGCTGCCAGAACGCGACGACGCCGCCGGGCACCAGCCGCTCCATCACCGCGTCGAACGCGTGCCGGGTCGGCTCGATCACGTTCAGGTCGAACCACGCGAGCGCGACCATCTCGCCGGGATGCGCTTCGTCGAACGCCGCCAGCGTGTCGCGGCAGTCGCCTTCCCACACGTGGTGCTTGTCATGCACGTGTCCCATCGCGTTGCTGCGCTCGTGCAGGTTCAGCAGCTTGCGCAGCAGGTCGGCGTACTCGCCGGACAGCGAGTACGTGCCGTCGGAGAACAGCTTGCGGTCGCGCGTGTCGTGCTCGGCGAAGCCCGTGTAGCCCGTGAACGTATCGAATGCGTGGATGCGGCGCTGGAAGTTCAGCGGCTCGAGAATCGCGCGGAAGTTCTCGCACAGCACGGCGGTCTGCCCGCGCCACGTGCCGAGATCGAGGATCGCGCCCGGCAGCGGCACGATTTTTTGATAGATCTCAAAGGTCGCGAGAATGCGTGCGAGGAGCGAGCCGCGCACGAACAGGCCGAGCGACCGTTCCAGTTCCTCGCGCGTCGCGGGGTAGGTCTGCATCAGGTCGAACAGTTCGCGGCGCGCCGCGAGCTGATCGCCATCTGCGTTGGTGATGATCGCTGATTCGTGCATACACAGGGCTCCAGGCGCAAAGGGTGTGACCGGACGAGCGCGTGTCGGCGCGGTGGCATCGGAATGCGCAACCGTCCGAGCGTCGCAGGTCGGACATCTTTCTACGATCAAGTCTAGCGAGCGCCGCCCGGATCGAATGTCGGATTAGCGGGTGGTTTCACCCCGCATTTCGATGGATGCGCGGGTGTCCGGCGCGAATTCGGGGCGCCCGCGGGTGCGGCTTGCAGTCGCGGGAATAGCGACCAATTCCAGCACCTGCTCGCCAGATTGGAACGCGGCGTGCGCGAGGAGAATTCGGACACGTCGGAGACCGTCGGTGAGTGCGTCCGCGGGCGAAGGCGTGTGCCGACGCAGCGGCGCCGGCCGCGATTCGAATCCCGTATTGGCTACCAGGACGACCTAGCTCATGATGCCCACCTCCCCCGCCGCCGCCACGATCGAACAGGCGCTGGCGCACCATCAGGCCGAACGGCTGGAAGAGGCCGAGACGCTGTACCGGCAGATCCTCGACACCGATCCCCGGCACGCGGACGCGCTTCACCTCCTCGGCCTGATCGGCCATCAGTACGGGCGCTATCAGGAGGCATCCGACCTGATCATGGCGGCGATCGAGATCCGGCCGGACGCGATGTACTACTACAACCTCGGCAACGTGATGCAGGCGGACAACCGTCACGCCGCCGCCGCCGAGTGCTTCCGTCTCGCAATCGAGCTGCGACCCGACTCCGTCGATGCGTACAACAACCTCGGCAACGCGCTGCGGCTCGCCGGCGACGCCCGCGCGGCCGTCGATGCGTTCTGCCAGGCCATTGCACTGAAGCCGGACAACGGCCAGGCCTACAACAACCTTGCGAATGCGCTGTTCGACCTGAACGAGATTCCGGCCGCGCTCGAGGCTTACCGGCACGCGGTCGCGCTGCGCCCCGAACTGCCGGAACCGCGCAGCAACCTGCTGTTCGCGAGCCACTGCAGCGAAGCGTTCGACCACGACGCATATCTCGCCGAGGCCGCGCGCTACGACGAACTGGTCACGCGGCGCGCGAGGCCGTGGACGGACTGGCTCGTCGACCTGGCTCCGCGGGTCGGGCGGCCGCTGAAGGTCGGCATCGTGTCGGGCGACCTGAAGTCGCATCCGGTCGGCTATTTCATCGAGAGCATGCTGAAGCATCTCGACGCGAACCGGATCGAGATGCATGCGTACCCGACGCGCGACGTCGAGGACGACGTGACCGCCCGCATCAAGCCGGCCTTCTCGACATGGACCAGCATCGCCGGCCTGAGCGACGAAGCGGCGGCCGCGCGTGTCCGCGCGGACCGCATCGACGTGCTGCTCGACGCGGCGGGCCACACGGTCTACAACCGCCTGCCGCTGTTCGCGTGGAAGCCGGCGCCGCTGCAGGCGAGCTGGCCCGGTTATTTCGCGAGCACCGGCGTGCGCGCGATCGACTACGTGATCGGCGACCGTCACGTGCTGCCGCCCGCCGAGGCCGCGCATTTCACCGAGAGGCCGTGGCATCTGCCGGACAGCTATCTGTGCTTCACGCCGCCGGACGAGCCTGTCGACGTCGGCGCGCTGCCGATGCTCGCGAACGGCCATCCGACCTTCGGCTATTTCGGCAAGCTCGCGAAGATCACCGATCACGTCGTCGCGGTCTGGTCGCGCGTGCTGCAATCGGTCGCGGGCGCGAAGCTGTTCGTGAAGGCGGAGCATCTCGACGATCCGCGCGAGCAGCAGGCGCTTGCCGCGCGCTTCGCGGCGCACGGCATCGACGCGCAGCGCCTGATCCTCGAAGGCCGCTCGCCGCGCGCCGAATACCTGGCCGCGTACCGGCGCGTCGACCTGGTGCTGAGCCCGTTCCCGTATCCGGGCGGCACGACGACCGCCGAAGCGCTGTGGATGGGCGTGCCCGTGCTGTGCCGGCGCGGCGAGCGCTTCCTGTCGCACATCGCCGAGAGCCTGCTGCATTCGGCGGAGCTGCTCGAGTGGATCGCGGACGACGACGACGCGTATGTCGCGAAGGCCGTCGCGCAGGTCGGCCAGCCCGCCGAGCTGGCGGCGCTGCGCACGACGCTGCGCGCGCGGGTGCTCGCGTCGCCGCTGTGCGACGCGCCCCGCTTCGCGCGCCACTTCGAGGACGCACTGCACGGCATGTGGGCACAGCACGTCGAAGCCGCGCCTGGCGCATCCGTGTGAGGCCGCTCACGACGTGACGTGCGTGGGCATTTCCACGCCGGCGGCAAGCGGAACATGGCGCCCCTCGCGCTGAACACCGCGCCGGCCGACGTGATCGTCATTCCGACCGGTGGCGCGTGCGCGGCACCGTCGTCGGGATGGCACGCGATGGGATGGCGGCGTCGGCCGTGACGATGGGTCACGGCGGTCGGCCGATCGACTTCGGACACGATCCGCATCCCTATTGAGCAGGACAGACGAGATGGACGGAACAGGACAGGCATTGCAGGCGGCGCTCGCGCATCATCAGGCGGGGCGTCTCGCGGAAGCGAAGACGCTGTACGACGCGATCCTCGCCGCGCAGCCGGGCCAGCCGGATGCGCTGCATTTCCTCGGGCTGCTGGCGTGCCAGCTGAAGCAGTACGACGCGGGCATTGCGCTGATGGAGCAATCGCTCGTCGAGCGGCCGGACGCGTCGTACTTCAACAACCTGGGCAACATGCTGCGCGAAAGCGGCCGGCTCGACGACGCGATCGCGCACTATCGGCGCGCGGTGGGGCTGCGACCGGACTATCCGGAGGCGCACAACAACCTCGGCAACGCGTTGCGCGACGCGCGCGAGCCGGCGGCCGCGATGGAGAGCTGCGCGCGCGCGATCGAGCTGCGGCCCGGTTACGCGGAGGCGTACAACAACCTCGGCAATGCGCTGCAGGATCTGGGCGACCTCGACGGCGCCGCCACGCATTACGGCCGCGCGATCGAGCTGGATGCGTCGATGGCGATGGCCCACGCGAACCTGAGCGCCGTGCGTCACAAGCAACTGCGCTGCGCGGAAGCGCTCGCGCATGCGCAGGACGCGATCCGGCTCGCGCCGAACCTCGGCGACGCACATAACCACGCGGGCAACGCGTATCACGGACTGAACCGGCTCGAGGATGCGCAAGCGTGCCATCGCACGGCCGTCACGCTCAATCCGGCGGACGCCGGCGCGTGCCACAACCTGTCCGTCGTGCTGCTGAAGCTGCAGCGGCTCGACGAGGCGCTCGTGTATTGCCGGCAGGCGTTGCAGGCCGGCCCGCCGGCTGTGTTGATGCACGTCAATCTCGGCGACATCCTGCGCGCGCAGGGCAACGTCGATGCCGCGGTCCACGCGTATCGCGATGCGCTTGCGCTGGTGCGCGACGACGCCGACGACGTCGCGGCGACCGTGCTGAACCGGTTGCTGTTCAGCGCGGCGGCATCCGCTTGCGTGAACCCCGCCGACTACCTGGCCGACGCGCGGCGCTATGGCCGGCACCTGGCCACGCGTTCGACGCGCTACGCGCACGATCCAAGCGAGCGGGCTGCGCGCACACAAGGGCGGCCGCTGCGCGTCGGCTTCGTGTCCGGCGACCTGCGCCTGCACCCGGTCGGCATCTTCCTGGAAAGCGTGCTCGCGCACCTCGAGCGCACGCGCATCGACCTGCGCGTGTACGTGACTACGGACGAGGAGGACGCGATCACCGCGAAACTGAAGCCGCACGCGAACGGCTGGCGCTCGATCGCCGCGCTGGGTCCGGACCTGGCCGCGCGGATGATTCACGACGACGAAATCGACGTCCTCGTCGACCTCGCGGGCCATACGCAGTCGAGCGGGCTCCCCGTGTTCGGCTGGAAACCCGCGCCGGTGCAGGCGAGCTGGCTCGGTTTCTTCGCGTCGACCGGCTGCGACGCGATCGACTACTTCGTCGGCGACCGCTACACGCTGCCGGACGCCGAAGCGCATCACTTCGTCGAGAAGCCGTGGCGGCTGCCGGACAGCTTCCTGTGCTTCACGCCGCCGGCCTGCGACGTCGAGGTCGGCCCGCTGCCGATGGCGGCGCGCGGCCATCCGACGTTCGGTTGCTTCGGCCAGCTCGTGAAGATCGGCGACGACGTCGTGCGCGCGTGGTCGCGCATCCTGCACGCGCTGCCGGACGCGCGGCTGCTGCTCAAGGCGCACGAGCTCGGTCGCGAGGGCGTGCGCGACGCGACCGCCGCGCGCTTCGCGCGGCACGGCATCGGCGCGGACCGGCTGATCCTCGAGGGCGGCTCGCCACGCGAGGAATACCTTGCCGCGTACAACCGCATCGACGTCGCGCTGAGCCCGTTTCCGTACCCGGGCGGCACGACCACGGCCGAAGCGCTGTGGATGGGCGTGCCGGTGCTCGCCATGAAGGGCGGGCGCTTTGTCACGCACATCTGCGAAAGCGTGCTGCACGCGGCGGGCATGGGCGAATGGGTCGCTGACGGCGAGGACAGCTATGTCGCGAAGGCGATCGCGGCGGTGCGCGATCGCGAGCGCCTCGCGGCGCGGCGCGCGAGCCTGCGTGCGCAGCTGCTCGCGTCGCCGCTGTGCGACGCGCGCCGGTTCGCGGCGCATCTCGAAGCGGCGTTCCTCGCCATGTGGCAACGCTATACGAACTCGGAGCAGGAAGCATGAACGATATCCACGACACGCTGCAGTCCGCGCTGGCGCATCATCAGGCGGGGCGTCTCGCGGAAGCGAAGACACTGTACGACGCGATCCTCACCGCGCAGCCGGGCCAGCCGGATGCACTGCATTTCCTCGGGCTGCTGGCGTGCCAGCTGAAGCAGTACGACGCGGGGCTTGTGCTGATGGAGCAATCGCTCGTCGAGCGGCCGGACGCATCGTATTTCAACAACCTGGGCAACATGCTGCGCGAAAGCGGCCGGCTCGACGACGCGATCGCATACTATCGGCGCGCGGTGGGGCTGCGACCGGACTATCCGGAGGCGCACAACAACCTCGGCAACGCGTTGCGCGACGCACGCGAGCCGGCGGCCGCGATGGAGAGCTGCGCGCGCGCGATCGAGCTGCGGCCCGGCTATGCCGAGGCGTATAACAATCTCGGCAACGCGCTGCAGGACCTGGGCGAGCACGAAGCGGCGGCCGCGAGCTACGCCAAGGCCGTCGCGCACCAGCCGCAGTATGCGGATGCGTACTGCAATCTCGGCAACGCGCTGCATGCGCAGGAGAAATTCGACGATGCTGCGGAGGCCTATCGTCGCGCCATCGCGCTGCAACCGGGCTTCCGTATCGCGCACCGGGGGCTGAGCGCGACGCTGCGCGTGGCCGGCGATCTGCAAGGCGCGATCGACCATGCGCGCGAGGGGCTCGATCCGGGCGACGCAGACGCGCACTGCGTGCTGGCAAGGTTGCTGCAGCGCATCGGCGATTTCGACAAGGCGCTCGAACTGCTCGAGCAGGCGGTCGCGATCGACCCCGCGCATGCACAGGCATGGGCGTGGCTCGGCGATTTGCGCAACCAGCAGGGCGAATACGGGCAGGCGGTGCAGGTGTGCCGGCGTGCGATCGAGCTTGATCCCGAGTTGGCCGACGCATACAACTTCCTCGGCTTCGCGTATCACAACCTCAACTTGCTGGCCGCCGCGGAGTTGAGCCACCGGCATGCGATCGACCTGAACCCGGACGATGCCGACGCGCATCACAACCTCGCCGCCGCGCTGTTTCGGCTCGAGAAGCTCGACGAGGCGATGAAGCACACCGAGATCGCGCGGGAGCTCGGCATCGAGCCGCTGAAGGTCCAGATGACGCTCGGCGACATCCTGTGGGCGAAAGGGGATCTCGCCGGCGCGCTGGATGCGTTCCGCTCGGCGATCCGGCACGACCTGCATCGCGCGTACTCGCGGATGCTGTTCAACATGTCGAGTTCGCCCGCGTTCGAGCCGCAGGAGTGGGTCGCTGAAGCGCGCCGCTACGGCGAGCATCTCGAGCGCGACGCGCATCCGTTCGAGCACGACCGCGCGCAGCGCGTCGCGCAGGCGCAGGGGCGGCCGCTGCGCGTCGGCTTCGTGTCGGGCGACCTGCGCCAGCACCCGGTCGGCATCTTCCTGGAAAGCGTGCTCGCGCGGATCGACCGGTCGCGCATCGAGCCGCATGCCTATGTGACGTTCGTCGGCGAGGACGACGTGACCGCGCGGCTCAGGCCGAACTTCGCGAGCTGGAAGAAGGTGGTCAGCCTGGGCCGCGAGGAGGCCGCGCAACTGATTCGCGACGACGGCATCGACATCCTGATCGATATGGCAGGCCATACCAACTGGAGCGGCCTGCCGATCTTCGGGCACAAGCCTGCGCCGGTGCAGGCGAGCTGGCTCGGTTTCTTCGCAACGACCGGTTGCCGCGCGATCGACTATTTCATCGGTGATGCGCATACGCTACCGGCCGACGAGGCGCATCACTTCACCGAACGGCCGTGGCGACTGCCGGACAGCTACCTGTGCTTCACGCCGCCGCCGTACGATGTCGCGGTCGGCCCGCTGCCGATGGTGACTCATGGCGGCGTCACGTTCGGCTGCTTCGGCAAGCTGATCAAGATCAGCGACGAGGTCGTCGCGCTGTGGTCGCGCATCCTGCACGCGCTGCCGGACGCGCGCCTGCTGCTGAAGGCCCATGAGCTCGGCGCCGGCGACGTGAACCAGGCGACGCTCGACCGCTTCGCGCGGCATGGCATCGGCGCGGACCGGCTGATCCTCGAGGGCGGCTCGCCGCGTGCGGAATACTTCGCCGCATACAACCGCATCGACATCGCGCTGAGCCCGTTCCCGTACCCGGGTGGCACGACCACCGCCGAAGCGCTGTGGATGGGCGTGCCGGTGCTCGGGATGAAGGGTAGCCGCTTCGTCACGCACATTTGCGAGAGCCTGCTGCACGCGGCGGGCATGGGCGACTGGATCGCGGAAGACGAGGCGGCGTACCTTGCGAAGGCCGTCGCGTTCGCGCGCGACCGCGACGGGCTGGCGACGCTGCGTGCAACGCTGCGCGAGCGCGCGCTGGCGTCGCCGTTGTGCGATGCGTCGCGCTTCGCACGCAACCTCGAGGACGCGCTGCACGGCATGTGGACCCGCTACGCGGCTGGTGAGACGGCGACCCGGGACGCGTGACGAGCGGGATCGCGCCACGGCTGGAAGCCACGCTCGCGCATCGCCGGGCCGGCCGCCCGAGATGATCGACGCGGCCGTCGAGCGGGCGACGCGGGCGTAGCCGGCGCGATCCGGCTCGCGCTCCCGCCTGCAGGCGAAAAAAAAGCCGCATTGAAGCGGCTCGACGGTACGGCGACAACGGACCGCTCGACTGGCGGCGTCTTTTAATTCGAAATGCGCGGCGGGCGAGACGCCCGGCCGGTCACAGCATGCCGGCTTTCTGGTACTGGCTCGCGGCCTTGATCCGCTCCTGGGACTGCGCAAATTCCGCAGCCAGGCGGTCACGGTCGGTCTGCGCATGCGCCGTGATCGACGCGTCGATCGCCATGATCTGCCGCACCTGGTCCAGCACGTCCGGGGTCTGCTCGCCGGACAGGTTCATCAGCAGCGGCGAGCGTTCGTCGACGAGGGCCGCGACGCGCACCCAGTCGCGTGCATCGGCCGCCGACTGCATGGCACGGGTCAGGTCGAGGGCGCGGGACAGGGTGTCGTTCGTCATGATTCTGCTCCGAAGGGGGGCGGCCAAGGCTTACTTGTTGCTGGCCATCGCGCCGGCGCTGTTCTGGCCGCCGAACAGCTGGGTCAGGTAGCGGGTGTTGTTCGCCATCGTCGCCATCAGCGTGTTCAGCGCGGTGAACTGCGCATTGTATTGCTTGGTCAACTGGTCCGAGTAGCTCTGCAGCTGCGTCGCCTGACCCTGCACACTCGTCAGATCGGCGTTGATCGCGTTGGTGCGCTGGTCGATCAGGCCGGACGTCTGCGTGTACGAGTTGATGTTCGCATTGAGCGCCTGGGCGATGCCGTTCGTCTGGTTGAAGATCGCCGCCACCGCGGAACCGTTCGACTTGAGCGCGGTGGTCAGCGCGGCGGTGTCGACCGACATCGCGCCGGTCGAGTCCACGTTGATGCCGATGCTGCCGAGCGCATAGGTCGTGCCGCCCGTCGTGACGCCGCTGCTGAGCGTCGTCGCGAGCGTGTTCCGGATCGTGTTCAGCATCGCGTCGCCGAGCATCGGGCCGGCGGTCTTCGCCGTCGGGTCGTAGGACGACAGCGATTTCGCGGTATTCACGAAGTTGGTATACGCGGTCGCGAAATTGTTGATCGCGGTCGTCGCCGCGGCCGTGTCCTGCGACAGCGTGACGGTTTGCGTCGTGCCGACAGCGGCCTGCGACAGCGCCAGCGTGACGCCCGTCAGCGCGCCCGACACGTTGTTCGACGCGCTCGACACCGGCGTGCCGTCGATCGTCAGCTTCGCGTCGGCGGCCGGCGTGACCGTCGTGTACCCCGACGTCAGTTTCGAATTGACGCCCGTACCCGAGATCGAAATCGTGTTGGCCGCGCCGGTGGCGTTCGACTGCATCACGAGATGCTGGCCGTCCGAACCGGTGATGACCGACGCGGTGACGCCGGCATTGCCGGATGCGGAATTGATCGACGACGCGATGTCGGACAGCGACGCGCCGGCCGCCACGTTGACGTTGAACGCGGGGTTGCTGCCGAAGGTGATGCTCAGCGAGCCGGCCGAGATCGTGTCCGCCGACGTCACGCCGGCCGACGACAGCTTGTTGGCGGTCGCGAGCTGCGTGACATTGACCGAATACGAACCGGCCACCGCGCCGCTGCCGCTCTTGATCGTCGTCGCGATGCCCGTGCCGCTCGCCGTCGCGGCCAGGCTGCTGAGCGTGGTGCCGTCCGAGAGGCCGGTGAGCGCGGTCTGCAGCGCGGACAGCGCACCCTTCAGTTGGCCGATCGCGGACAACTGCGTATTGTCGTTCGTCTGCCGGGCCTGCAGGGCCTGCAATTGCCCGGTCGTCTTCGCGTTCACCAGCGTCGTGACGAGCGTATTGACGTCGAGCGACGAATTGGTCGCGCCGCTGATGATCGATTGACCTGCATTCGCGAGGATGCTGCTGATGTCCGTGCTGCTGACGGGGGTCGTGGTGGCCATGCCGTTGCTCCGGTCGTCCGCGCAATCAACGTGCGCGATGCGGCGGGGCGCCGCGGTTCAATGCAAAGAGGGAGGCGTGCCTCCCTGGAGAATTCTGATCCGGGCGGGTTCGGCGGCGTCGCGATGCGTCGCATGGCGACACCGCCGTGCCCGGAGGCGGGCGGGCACATGGCCCGCCGCGGATGCTGCTCGATTAGCCGAGGAGCTTCAGGACTTGCTGCGGCAGCGAGTTCGCTTGCGCCAGAACCGAGATGCCAGCTTGTTGCAGCACTTGCGCCTTGCTCAGGTTCGCCGTTTCCGTCGCGAAGTCCGCGTCGGTGATCTGCGAGCGAGCAGCGGTCATGTTGGTTGCCTGGGTTTGCGTCGTCGAGATCGCAGCCTGGAACGTGTTCTGTGCTGCGCCCAGCGTTGCCTGGAACGTGTTGACTTGCTTCAGTGCCGCGTCGATCGCCGTGATCGCCGATTGCGCGCCCGACTGGGTGGCGACGCTCAGGGTGTTCACGCTCATGCCCGTGCTGTTCCAGTTCGCCGTGCCGAAGTCGACGGTAACGACCTGGTTCGCTGCTGCGCCGATCTGGAACGTGACGCTGCCGGTGCCGCCCAGGATGGTCTGGCTGTTGAACGTCGTTTGCGATGCGACACGGTCGATTTCGCCGAGACGCGTCGTAACTTCAGCTTGCAGGTTTGCGCGAGCGCTCGAATCCAGCGAGCCGTCGCCCGCTTGTTGCGCCAGCGTACGGATACGCTGCAGGTTGTCGACCGTCGATTGCAGCGCGCCGTTGGCGGTCTGGATCATCGAGATGCCGTTGTTCGCGTTTGCAACACCTTGCGTCAGCGCATTGATTGCCGCCGTTTGCGACGTCGAGATCGCCAGGCCTGCTGCATCGTCAGCAGCGGTGTTGATACGCTTGCCCGACGACAGGCGGTTGATTGCTTGCGACAGTGCGCTTTGCGAGCCCGACAGATTCGTCTGCGTCGTCAGCGAAAGGATGTTGGTGTTGATGTTCAGCATTTGCTTCCTCGTTTTGGAAAATGCCTGAGATACAGACAGGTTCTGATTTCGGCGTTGCGCTTTTTCGCGTCTGGCGCTGCCCGCCTTTCCTGGTTGACGGCGGCACCCGGCGAAAACTTTAGAGGGATGTTTGAGGAAATTCGGGACGGAAGTACCGGTTTCGCCGGGAAGGCGCGCCTGGCATGGCGGGCAGCGCGATGGCCGGCGCGCGAGAATCGTCTGGTTGGGTGGAACGTTTGCCCGCGATCGACAAAAGGATGGTTTTGTCTGTGATTCCCTGCTATGATGGCGGGCTGAATTGAGATTTCTGTCAAGCCTCTGCCGTTTTCGGCATGTCTGCTGGCAGTCAAACGCGGCGCTGCACGCGGCTTGTGAAGCGTACTCGCGGTGCTCTCCGCCTCTCTTTTCCGGCCTCCGAGGCCGTATTTCCGCTCGTTTCGCCTGTAGTTGGGGACGCTCGGATGGCCGGTGCGTGGCGCTTGGCCGCTACGTTTTTGACCGTTTAAGCAATTTAGGAACGACATGACGACGATTCTTCTGAAAGAAAACGAGCCGTTCGAAGTGGCGATTCGCCGCTTTCGCCGTGCTATCGAAAAAAATGGCCTGATCGCTGAACTGCGTGAGCGCCAGTCTTACGAAAAGCCGACCGCAGTCCGCAAGCGCAAGAAGGCAGCAGCCGTCAAGCGCCTGCACAAGCGCCTGCGCAGCCAGATGCTGCCGAAGAAGCTCCACTAAGAGCGTCTGACGGTTCGCCGCGAAACGGCGGAGTGTGCCTCGCAAGAGGCCACTCCGCCGTTTTGCTTTTGGGGTCCGGGAAAATCCCGAGGCCGCCGCGGTGCGGCCGCCGGCGCGGCGTTCAGAAGTCGATCTTCGCGTTCAGGCTCACCGTGCGCGGGTCGCCCGGCTTCACGTAGTCCGCGTACTGGTATTCCCAGTAGCGGCGGCCCAGCACGTTGTCGATCGACGCGCGCAGCGTCACGTCGTGGCGGCCGACCCGAGTCAGGTAGCGCGCGCCCGCATTGGCGACCAGAAAGCCCGGCGCGTCGAGGCCGCCGGCCGCGCGCAGCGGCGTCGCGCCGGTGAATTTCGCGTCGACGCCGAGCGTCAGCCCCGGCACGCCCGGCACCGCATAGCCGAGGTCGCCGGCGAGCACGAAGCGCGGCGCGCCTGCAACACGGTTGCCGTTGTTGCCGACCCCGTTCGCATACCACGCGTCGAGCAGCATCGCGTCGACGCCTGCGTTCCAGCGCGTGCCGAACTTCGCGCGCGCGCCGAATTCGATCCCCTGGATGATCGATTTGCCGTCCTGCACGTACACGTTCGCGGCATTCGCATACTCGGCGCTGCGTTCGATGCGGAACAGCGCGGCCGTCGCGCTCCAGCGCGCGTGCTCGCTCTTGATCCCGATCTCGTACTGCTTGCTGCGCAACGGTTTGAGCATCTGGCCCGCGTTCGCGTAGACGTCGTTCACGCGGCTGCCCGGCTCGAGCGATTCGGCGTAGCTCGCGTAGGCGGTGGTCGTCGGCGCGAGCTTGAACATCACCGCGAAGGTCGGCGTCACGACGCCGTTCTGGCGATAGCCGGGCGCCTCGGCGCCGCTTGCCTGGAACGAGCGCTGCTCGTAGTTCATGTAGCGCACGCCGGCGAGCACCGACCCGCGCTCGGTGAGCTGCACGGTGTCGCTCGCGAACAGCGATTTCTGCACGATTTCGCTCGTGCGGTACTGGATGAAGCCGTGCGGGCTCTCGTAGCGGTACGGATTCGGCGCATGGAGGTTGCCCGCGCCGAGCGGCACGAACACGCTGTTCGCCGAATAGTCGTTCGCCTGCTTCTGCCACGACGCGCCGAGCATGATCTGGTGGCTGAACGGGCCCGTGCGCACCTTGCCCTCGACCATCGCGCGCCACTGGCTGAAGCGGTGATCCTCCATCCCGACGTAGCGGCTGTCGGTGTAGTTGCCGGCCACGTCCTGCAGGTAGAGCGTGCTTTCGTTGCGACGGCGCGTCGCCTTGCTGTAGCTGTAGGCGACATCGAGCTGCCAGTCGGGCGCGAGCTGGTATTGCAGCCCGGCCGTGTACAGCTGCAGGTTCGTGTTCAGGTACTGGTCCTTGCCGCCGAGGTTCGCCGTCCCGCCGCTGATCGTCGCGGGCAGCGCACCGCCCGGATAGCTGCCGGTGAAGATCGACGGCGTCTGGCCGGTCGTGCGGCGGTCCTGGTACAGCGCGCCGAACGACACCGACAGGTCGCGCGTCAGGTTCGCCTGCAGCGCGAGCGACACGCTGTCGCGGCGGATGTTGCCGTCGTTGTACGTCTTGCCTTCCTCGTGCGTTGCATTCAGCCGCGCGCCGAACATGTCGTTCGGCCCGAAACGCTGGCCGAGATCGACGTGCTCGGTCCACACGTTGGTGCTGCGGTAGCCGATGTCGACGCTGCGCACGGGCTCGGCACCCGGCTGCTTCGTCACGTAGTTCACGACGCCGCCCGGCGTGACGAAGCCGTACAGGAAACCGCCGAGCCCCTTCAGCAGCTCGACGCGCTCGAGCTGCTCGAACGGCATCGTGATTCCGTACGTGACGAACGGCAACCCGTCGATCTTGTAGCCGTTCTGCCAGTCGAGCTGCATCCCGCGCACGGTCATGTAGCTGGCCCACGCGCTGTACGCGCCGCTGTTGTCGGACACCGAGGCGTCGTTCGCGAACACGTCGCCGAGCTTGTACGGCTGGCGCGCCTCGAGTTCTTCCTGCGTGACGATCGTCGTCGAGAACGGCGTGTCGAGCTGGCGGCGGGTGCCGAGCGCGCCGGTCGAGATCGTGTCGGTCAGGTGTTGCGGCGAATCGTGCGCGGCCGTGATGTTGAGGGCCGGCAGCACCGCGCCATCACCGGGCGAATCGTCGGCATGCGCGAGCGATGCGGCGAAGCAGGCAAGGGCGGCGGCCACGCGGCGTGGACGGACGGGAGGTCGGGCGAGGCTGGCGGTCATGGCGAGTGAGTAAAAATGCGAGTAAGAATCATTCGCATTGCGTTAAAATGTCGCGCATCGTATCAAAACCCGCCGAACGCGCAACATTTCCATGCCGCGCACAAGGACATCCGGTCTCGCGCTCGCGCGGCCGGACGGCGCTTGCGCGGCGTTTGACATCACATGACCTGCATCCCGTTGAACCGGGGCCGCCGCCTGTGCCGGCCCGATTTCCTGTCGCTGCGCACGCGATGAATGCGTTCCTGCGACCGTTTCTCGTCCGCCTGCATCGCTGGTTCGGGCTCGCCATCGCGCTGTTCCTGTTCGTCGCGGGGCTCACCGGCGCGCTGATTGCGTGGGACCACGAGCTCGACGCGGCGCTGAACCCGGATTTCTACGTCGCGCACAGCGGCGCGGCGCCGCTTGCGCCGCTCGACCTGGCGACGCGCATCGAGGCTGCCGACCCGCGCGTGCAGGTGACCTACCTGCCGCTCGCGGTCGAGCCGGGGCACACGCTGCAGGCGGGCGTGATGCCGCGCACCGATCCGGCGACCGGCCAGCCGCACGCGATCGACTTCAGCCAGATCGCCGTCGATCCCGCGACCGGCGCGGTGCAGGGCCGCCGCGAATGGGGCGCGCTGTCGCTCGCGCGGCTCGACCTGATGCCGTTCATCTACCGGCTGCACTACTCGCTGTTCCTGCCCGAGTACCGCGGGATCAACTTCGGGTTCTGGGTGATGGGCGTCGTCGGCATCGTGTGGGCGATCGACTGCCTGATCGCGCTCGTGCTCGCGTTCCCGAACCTGAAAAGCTGGCGCAAGTCGTTCGCGTTCCGCGTGCGGCGCGGCGGTTATCCGCTCGTGTTCGACCTGCACCGCTCGGGTGCCGTCTGGGTGTGGGGGCTGCTGCTGGTCGTTGCGGTCACATCGATCTCGATGAATCTCGCGGTTCCGCTCGTACGCCCGCTGGTGTCGCTGGTGTCGCCGCTCGCGGAGACGCCGTACACGAATCCCGAGCACTTCCCGCCGGCGCCGCCGGGCAGCAACGTGCTGCCGCGCGAGCGGGTCGTCGAGATCGCGCGCTCGGCCGGGCGCGACGCGGGGATCACCGCGCCGCCCGGTGCGCTGCTGTTCGCGCCGGCGATGAACGTCTATGCGGTCGGGTTCTTCACGCCCGGCAACGACCACGGGGACGTCGGGCTCGGCAACGCGTGGCTGTACTGGGATGCGGTGACCGGCAAGCCGGTCGCCGCCCAGGTGCCGGGCCGCGGCTCGGCCGGCGACCTGTTCATGCAGGCGCAGTTTCCGCTGCACTCGGGGCGGATCGCGGGCGTCGCGGGCCGCATCGCGGTCAGCGCGCTCGGCATCGTGATCGCGATGCTGAGCGTGACGGGCATCTGCATCTGGGTGAAGAAGCGCAGCGCTCGCGTGCGGGCCGCGCGAAGCGCACGGCCGGTCGTGCCGGCGTCGTCACGCGCTGCACGGTAATCGGCCGGCGGCGCGGTGACCACCGCCGCCACCGCGGGCGGCCGTGAGGGACGGGCGCCTCGCTGGCGCCGGTGCCTTCGCCCGCGCCGTCAGCCCGCCTTGCGCTTCCGTGCCGACTGTTTGCCGCCGAGCGCCGCGCACGGTGCGTGGCACGGGCAGCCGGCCTCGTGGTCGTTGACCATGCCGGTTGCCTGCATCAGCGCATAGCAGATCGTCGAGCCGACGAACTTGCAGCCGTATGCCTTCAGCGCCTTGCTGAGCGCGTCGGACTGTTCGGTCGACGCGGGCGCGTCGCGGTACGACGCCCATGCATTCTGGATCGGCGTATCGCCGACGAACGACCACAGGAACGCGGCGAGCGACCCGTGTTCCTCGCGGATGCGCTGCACGGCGCGCGCATTGGTGACCGCCGATTCGACCTTCGCGCGGTTGCGCACGATGCCGGGGTTCTCCAGCAGCTTCTCGATGCGCTTCGGCGTGAAGCGCGCGACGGCGTCGACGTCGAATTCCGCGAATGCCTCGCGATAGCCCGCACGCTTGTTCAGGATCGTCGACCACGACAGCCCGGCCTGCGCGCCTTCCAGGATCAGCATTTCGAACAGGTGGCGATCGTCGTGCGACGGCACGCCCCACTCGGTATCGTGATAGTGAGCGTCCGCTTCCGTCCTCACCCAGTTGCACCGCTGCGACATCGTCTGCCTCGTTTTCAGTGTCGATTTGATCGTGCCAGCATAGCGGAAGCCCTTTTCGTGGGATAGCTGGCCGAACGGCAGATGGGCGCGCGGCGCCGATCCGGTTAAGCTGGGCGCCTGTTCGAATCAGCGGGATGAAGGCATGGCGGCATTACTTTTTGCGATCGGCATCGACGGCGGCGGCACGGGCACGCGCGCGGTGCTGGCCGACCGGCACGGGCGCGAGCTCGCGCAGGGGCGCGGCGGCCCGTCGGGGCTCGGGCTCGGCATCGAGCGTGCGTGGGCATCGATCGGCGCGGCGTGCGCGGACGCCTTCACGCAGGCCGGCTTCGCGTTCGACTGGTCGCAGTGCGCGCTCGGCTGCGGGCTCGCGGGCGTCAACAATGCGGCGTGGCTCGCCGCGTTCCGCGCGCAGGCGCCGCTCGGCGCGCTCGCGATCGAGAGCGATGCGTATACGACGGTCGTCGGTGCGCACGGCGGCGCGCCGGGGCTCATCGTCGCGCTCGGCACCGGCAGCATCGCGGCGGCGCTCGATGCGGCCGGCGCGTGCCGGATCGCCGGCGGCTTCGGCTTTCCGTCCGGCGACGAGGCGAGCGGCGCGTGGCTCGGCGTGCGCGCGCTCGCGTACGCGCAACAGGCGCTCGACGGCCGCGTGCCGCGCGATGCGTTCGCCGCTGCGCTGCTCGCGGAAACGGGCGCACAGGATCGCGACGCGCTCGTCCAGTGGTCGTGCGATGCGAACCAGACGATCTACGCGCGTCTCGCGCCGATCGTGTTCGCGCACCGCACGCATCCGGTCGCGGGCGCGCTGATCGCGCAGGCCGGCGACGAGATCGGCAAGATGATCGACGCGCTCGATCCGCAGCAGGCGCTGCCGGTCGCGCTGTGCGGCGGGCTGGCGGACGCACTCGCGCCGGCGGTGCCGGCACGCCATGCCGCACGGCTGCGGGCGCCGCTCGACGATTCCGCGCATGGCGCGCTGCGGCTCGCGCTGCAGGCGTTGCGGGCGGCGGAAGGCGGCTGAAGCCAGGCAAGGCGCGGTGGAAGGTGCGTTGGCGCAGCATCGAAGGCGGCGCGTGACCGGGAACCGTCCGGCGCGCCGCCGGGCACGACGTTAAAATGGCGGTTCCGCAGAGCCCTGAGCGCCATTCTCCCGTCCCATGTACAAAGTCATCGCCACCGATCTCGACGGTACCCTGCTGAACAGCGACCACCAGCTCGACCCGTACACGATCGACACCGTCCGCCGGCTCGACCGCGACGGCCTGCAGTTCGTGATCGCGACGGGGCGTCACTACGCGGACGTCGCCGGCATTCGCGACGTGCTCGGCATCCGGCCGTACCTGATCACGTCGAACGGCGCGCGCGTGCATGCGCCGGACGACACGACGATCCACGCGCAGGACATCGATCCCGCGATCGTCCGCGGCCTCGTGCAGCCGGACGTCACCGGCGCGCACGGCCGCGTGATCGTCAACCTGTTCACCAACGACGGCTGGCTGATCGACCGCGACGCGCCGCACCTGCTCGATTTCCACCAGGATTCGGGCTTCCGCTACGACGTGATCGACATGGCCGCACACAGCGGCGCCGGTATCGCGAAGGTGCTGTATATCGGCGAGCCGGCCGATCTGGCGGTCGTCGCCGAGCAGATGCGCGTGCGCTTCGGCGATGCGCTGTACGTCACGTACTCGCTGCCCGACTGCCTGGAAGTGATGACCGCGAACGTGTCGAAGGGCCGCGCGCTGCGCACGGTGCTCGCGCGGCTCGGCGTCGATACCGGCCACTGCATCGCGTTCGGCGACAACATGAACGACATCGACCTGCTCGAAACGGCCGGTCACGCGTTCATGATGAACAACGCGAACCCCGACCTGGTCGCGCGGCTGCCACACATTCCGCGGATCGGCAACAACTTCGATGCGGGCGTCGCCCGCCATCTGCGCACGCTGTTCTCGCTCGCGGACAACGTCGCCGCCTCCTGAGCGCCCGGCCCCGGGCGCGTGTTCCGGGCGGGCATGAAAAACGGGCGCCAGTGGCGCCCGTCGAAATTACCTGCCTCGATGTTCTTGGACAGCGTGAGGCTCGCTGCTCTGCTCGCTTGACCCCGTAGTGTTTTATTCGCTTGTGCGAGCCGATGCCGGCAGCCGGTCGACGGCGTCGTCACGCCCGGCGACCAGCGGGTAAATGATCCCTGCGAGTACTGCGCCGATCATCGGCGCCACCCAGAACAGCCAGAGCTGGCCGATCGCGTCGCCGCCGACGAACAGCGCCGGGCCGGTCGAGCGCGCCGGGTTCACCGACGTGTTGGTGACCGGGATCGAGATCAGGTGAATCAGCGTCAGGCACAGGCCGATCGCGATCGGCGCAAAGCCGGCCGGCACACCGCGCTTGTCGGTCGCGCCGAGGATCACGAACAGGAAGAAGCCCGTCATCACGACTTCGCAGATGAACGATGCGGTCAGCGAGTAGTGGCCGGGCGAGCGATCGCCGAAGCCGTTCGTCGCAAAGCCGCTGCCGACGACGTCGAAGCCCGGCTTGCCGGTGGCGATCAGGTACAGCACGAACGCGCCGAGCGTGGCGCCGACGACCTGCGCGACGATGTACGGCGCGAGATCGCGAGCCGGGAAGCGGCCGGCGACCGTCAGGCCGACGCTCACCGCCGGATTCAGGTGGCAACCCGAGATGTGGCCGATTGCGAATGCCATCGTCAGCACGGTCAGGCCGAAGGCAAGTGCGACGCCGGCAAAGCCGATGCCGAGGCCCGGAAAGGCGGCGGCCAGCACGGCGCTTCCGCACCCGCCGAGCACCAGCCAGAACGTGCCGAATACCTCTGCAGCGAGACGCTGAGAAAGATTCATGTAAGGACCTCGTTCAAGTGGGTTGAAGACCGCCGGGCGACACTGCGGAATTAATCCTTCGCCCGGAATTGGTCTGGATTATAGGAAATGAATCGCGTCCGGGAGGGTCAACGATTGTTAAATTTGAATGGCTGACGAATGCCCTTTATTAGAATAAGTCCGCATTCTCGATATAGCCAAATCGGTTAAAGATGACAGCATTTATTTCGAAGTGCAGGGCGGCAGTGCGGATGGTGGCGTAACGGGTGTGGGTGTCCCGGCCGGATGAGCCGGAGCCGCATCATCGAAAAGGGGAGTCGAAAAATGTCTCAATACGCGAAACTCAAGGCGCAGATCGCCGATCTGCAGGCCCAGGCGGACGACGTGCGCCGCCAGGAAGTGGCGGCGGTCATTGCCGACGTCCAGCGAATGATTGCGGAATACGGCCTGACGGCCCAGGACCTGGGCTTCGCGGAACGGGCACGGCGCGGGCGCCCGCCGAAGAAGGCGCCGCTGCCGCCGAAATACCGCGATCCGAAGTCGGGTGCAACCTGGAGCGGGCGCGGCAAGCCGCCGAATTGGATCGTTGGGAAAAACCGCGATCGTTTCCTGATCGAATGACCGGAAGCCAAAAAGAAAGAGCCGCATCGACGATGCGGCTCTTTTGTTTTACGCGCCGATTTCGGCGCGGATTTTACCGAATATTTCGGCGTGGATTTCCGTATCAGGCACCGGCGACCCGGCGCAATACCGGTTGCTTGGTCGCCGTGCAAAGCGATTCGTAAGTTTCGACATAACGCTGCGCCATTGCCTTCGAGCTGAAACGCGTGTCGAAACGCTGGCGGATCGCGGTGCGCGACAGCGTGTCGATCCGGTGCAGCGCGCCGACCGCGCCCTGCACGTCCTCGACGATGAAGCCGGTCACGCCGTCCTCGATCACTTCCGGCACCGACCCGCGGTTGAACGCGACGACCGGCGTGCCGCAGGCCATTGCCTCGATCATCACGAGGCCGAACGGCTCCGGCCAGTCGATCGGGAACAGCAGCGCCTTCGCGCCGGACAGGAACGCGGGCTTTTGCGCCTCGTTGATCTCGCCGATGAACTCGACATGCGCCTCGCCGAGCAGCGGCTCGATCACTTCCTTGAAATAGTCGGCGTCGGCCTTGTCGACCTTCGCGGCGATCTTCAGCGGCAGCCCGCTTTGCGCGGCGATCCGGATCGCGGTGTCGACACGCTTTTCGGGACAGATCCGGCCGAGGAACGCGAGGTATTCGGGTTTCACGCCCGGCTGCGGCGTGAGCAGCGTGTCGGGCAGCCCGTGATACACGGTGCCGGCCCACGCGGCCTGCGGCAGCGGCTTGCGCTGGTTGTTCGAGATCGACACGACCGGCGCGTCCGGGAACGCGTCGAACACCGGCTGCAGTTCCGGCAGGTCGAGGCGGCCGTGCAGCGTCGTCACGTACGGCGTGTCGAGGCGCGACATCAGCGGGAACGGCAGGTAGTCGAGGTGGAAGTGCAGCACGTCGAATTCGTGCGCGACCCGGGCGACCTGCTCGAGGAGCCGCATGTGGGGCGCCATCGAATCGCGGATCGACGGGTCGAGCCGCAGCGCGCGCGGCCACGCCGCCTCGAGACGGGCCGACGTGACGGAGTCGCCGCTGGCGAACAGCGTCACGTCATGGCCGAGTTCGACGAGCGCCTCGGTGAGGTAGGACACGACACGCTCGGTGCCGCCGTAGAGTTTCGGCGGAACGGCTTCGTAAAGCGGCGCGATCTGGGCAATTCGCATGGGTGTTCTCCGGTTTCGATCCGTGGACGCCTTGGCGCCGATATGGATCCCATACAACGTGGCGGAACTCGCCGACGCACGCGTTTGGCGGTACGTGGCCGGGCCCTGGACGGGGTGCGCGGGGCGCCGGACGGCAAGCTGCGGGGCGGGCCGGCACGGCTCGCGCCGCCGCCCATTGGAGTCCATTATCGATATCGCCCTGAGGGGTTCGAGTGTTTTTTCAAACACTTAAGGCTTGTTACACGATGAAATACGCGAAAACCCCGAGAAAAAGGGCGCGGAATCATGAATCGATATGACCGCAACTATTGTTGCGCTATCGTGAAAAACCACTATAATTTTTACCGATCCGATTGTCGGCAGCCCTGCCGGCAAGCCTTCCGCTACCAAGCGGCGGCCATCGGCGCCCTCACAGCCGAATGTGCGCTGTCACCCGCTTTCCCGATTACCCCTTTCAATTCGCTTTGTCGGAAAAATTCCTACACGGTTTACAGACAAATCCTGCATGGCATACGCCACTTCGCTGATACCGGCATAAATGCCGTTTGGCCAAAATTCGCCCTGTAAGACTATAAACGAGCCGACCGAGCGCCAAGAGCGCTCCGAGCGAGCAAACGTTTTCATAACACGAATGGCCAAAGCAAAGCTCTTTAACGGGGGAATCATGAGCGCTACCAGCGAAATGCTCAGTGAGATCAAAGAGGTCAACCTGTCGTACCTCCTCCTCGCGCAACGACTGCTGCGGGAAGACAAGGCGATGGGCATGTTCCGGATGGGCATTTCCCAGGAACTCGCCGACGTGCTCGCAAACCTCACGCTCGCACAGACCGTGAAGCTTGCCGCGTCGAACCAGATGCTGTGCCGCTTCCGCTTCGACGATCACGCGCTGCTGTCGTCGCTCGCCGACAAGGGCCGTAGCGATGTCGTCGCGCATGCCCACTCGGCCATCCTGATGGCCGGGCAGCAGGTCGAAAGCGTCCGCTGATCCATCCCGCCTTGCGTTGTGTCCCGGCGTGCCGCGCCGGTAGGCAGCGTATTGGCCATCCATCCGAACAACGTCAAGCGGACGGTTATCACCATGGCAAGCAAAAGCGTCGTGATCGAGGTGAAGGAAATCACCCTCGCCATCGAACTGATCGAACTGGGCGCCCGGCTGCAGCTGCTGGAGGCGGAGACGAGCCTGTCGCGGGACCGTCTGATCAAGCTGTACAAGGAACTGAAGGGCGTGTCGCCGCCGAAGGGGATGCTGCCGTTCTCGACCGACTGGTTCATGACGTGGCAGCCGAACATCCACTCGTCGCTGTTCTACAACATCTACCGGTTCATGCAGGACCACGGCCGCTGCGACCCGATCCAGTCGATCGTGAAGGCGTACCGGCTCTATCAGGAGCACGTGAACCTGTCCGGCGACGAGGCCGCGCTGAGCCTCACGCGGGCGTGGACGCTCGTGCGCTTCTTCGATTCGGGGATGCTGCAGATGACCCCGTGCACGCGCTGCGGCGGCCATTTCGTCGCGCATGCGCATGATCCGCATCAAGGTTTCGTGTGCGGCCTGTGCCAGCCGCCGTCGCGCGCCGGCAAGACCCGCAAGGCCGCCGCCGCGCGCGCCGAACTGGCTGCCGCCGCGGCCTGAGCGCCGGGCCGGGCAGGGCCGGGCGGGGCGCGGGCGGTTGCCGCGGGCCGCGCGAATCGCCCGTGCATTGCTGGTAAACACCGTCGGGCCGCCGCCGGGCGGCCGCGAAAGTTTTCCTGCCGACTGCCGTAAACCTGTTTAACGGCGGTCTTCCCGCCGGTCTTTCGTGAGGGACAGGCAGTGCTGATTATCGTGGGAACACTCGTGACGCTGTTGTCCGTCTTCGGCGGCTATGCGCTGGCAGGCGGGCATCTGGGCGCATTGATCCAGCCGGTCGAGATCCTGATGATCGCGGGCGCCGGCGTCGGCGCATTCATCCTCGGCAACGGCGGCAAGACCATCAAGGCCACGCTGCGCGTGCTGCCGACGCTCTTCAAGGGGTCGAAGTACACGAAGGACGTCTACATGGAGCTGATGGCGCTGCTTTACGTGCTGCTGGCGAAGGCACGCAAGGAAGGCACGCTGACGCTCGAGGCCGACATCGACGATCCGGAAAAGAGCCCGATCTTCACGCAATACCCGAAGATCCTCGCCGATCATCACATCGTCGAATTCCTGACCGACTACCTGCGCCTGATGGTGGGCGGCAACATGAACGCGTTCGAGATCGAGAGCCTGATGGACGAGGAGATCGAGACGCACCACGCGGAAGGCGAAGGCCCCGCGCACGCACTGATGCGCGTCGGCGACGCGATGCCGGCGTTCGGTATCGTCGCGGCCGTGATGGGCGTCGTGCACACGATGGCGTCGGCCGACAAGCCGCCGGCGGTGCTCGGCGCGATGATCGCGCAGGCGCTGGTCGGCACCTTCCTCGGGATCCTGCTGTCGTACGGGCTGATCGGGCCGCTCGCGAGCCTCGCGGAGCAGCGCGTCGCCGAGTCGACCAAGATGTTCCAGTGCATCAAGGTGACGATCCTCGCGACGCTGAACGGCTATGCGCCGGCGATTGCGGTCGAATTCGGCCGCAAGGTGCTGTTCTCGACCGAGCGCCCGTCGTTCTCGGAGCTCGAAGAGCACGTGCGCCGCGTGAAGGCGAAGTGACGCGGAGCGCACGATGAGCAAGAGCAAGGATCGCGCGATCGTCGTCAAGCGGGTGGCCCCGGCGAAGAAGGGCCACCACGGCGGCGCATGGAAGCTCGCGTACGCGGACTTCATGACCGCGATGATGGCGTTCTTCCTGTTGATGTGGCTGCTGAGTTCGGTCACGCCCGTGCAGCTGAAGGGGATCGCCGAATACTTCAACACGCCGCTGAAGGCCGCGCTGCTCGGCAGCGGCGACCGCAATTCGCAGGACTCCAGCATTCTCAACGCCGGCGGCCGCGACCTGTCGAGCGTCGACGCCGGCACGCTGCGCCGCACCGACGGCACGACGCAGCTCGCCGATCGCGTCGCGAAGGCCGGCGACGACCACACGCGCTCGCAGGCGCAGGGCGCGCAGGACCGGCTCGAGCAGACGCGCCTGCACGACCTGCAGATCAAGCTGATGGCCGCGATCGAGGCCAACCCGACGCTGCGCCAGTTCAAGCAGCAGATCCGCATCGACTCGACGCTGATGGGGCTGCGCATCGAGATCGTCGATACGCAGAAGCGGCCGATGTTCGCGATGTCGAGCGACCGCGTCGAGCCGTACATGCGTGACATCCTGCGCGAGATCGGCAAGACGCTGAACGACGTGCCGAACCGGATCATCGTCCAGGGCCACACCGACGCCGTGCCGTACGCGGGCGGCGAGGGCGGCTACAGCAACTGGGAACTGTCGGCCGACCGCGCGAACGCATCGCGCCGCGAGCTGATCTCCGGCGGCATGGACGAGGCGAAAGTGCTGCGCGTGCTCGGCCTCGCGTCGACGCAGAACCTGAACAAGGCCGACCCGCTCGATCCGGAAAACCGCCGGATCAGCGTGATCGTGCTGAACCGCAAATCCGAAGAGGCGCTGATGCGCGACGACGCAACGACCACGACGCTGTCGGCCGATGCGGCCGGCTCGAAGCAGCTCGCGCAGCAGCTCGGCGGCGCGGCGCCGGCCGTGCGTCCGGCGCTCGCGGCGTCCGCCGTCGCCGTGCCGAAACCCTGATACCGACAAGACCTGCTTCCGAGACAGACATGATCCGAACCATTCTCGCCATCGACGACTCCGCGACCATGCGTGCACTGCTGCAGGCGACGCTTGCACAGGCAGGCTACGACGTGACGGTGGCGCCGGACGGCGAAGCCGGCTTCGACATGGCCGCGACCGCGCCGTACGACCTGGTGCTGACCGACCAGAACATGCCGCGCAAGAACGGGCTCGAGGTGATCGCCGCACTGCGCAAGCTGACCGCGTATGTGGACACGCCGATCCTCGTGCTGACAACCGAGGGCAGCGATGCCTTCAAGGACGCCGCGCGCGACGCGGGCGCGACCGGCTGGATCGAGAAACCGATCGACCCGGCCGTGCTGGTCGACCTGGTCGCGACGCTGTCCGAGCCGGCCGCCTCCTGACATGAACGCGACGAATTCAACCGGTGACCGGGCATGACTCTCGACATCACTCAGTTCTACCAGACCTTTTTCGACGAAGCGGACGAGCTGCTCGCGCAGATGGAGCAGCTGCTGCTGAATCTCGACGTCGACTCGCCCGACCCCGAAGACCTGGCCGCGATCTTCCGCGCCGCGCATTCGATCAAGGGCGGCGCGGCGACGTTCGGCTTCTCCGCGCTGACCGATACGACGCACATCCTCGAATCGCTGCTCGACCGCGCGCGCAACCATGAGCTGACGCTGACCAAGGACATGGTCGACGCGTTCCTCGAGACCAAGGACGTGCTGTCCGACCAGCTCGCGGACTACCGCGCGAGCGCCGAACCGGACGCGGCCGCTGCCGCGACGATCTGCGCGAAGCTCGAACGGCTGAAGGCCGAGAGCGGCGCGGGTGCGCCGGCGGCTGCAGCCGCGCCGGTCGCCGCTGCCGTTGCGCCGGCCGTCGAACCGGCTGCCGGCGGCGATCGCGCGCCCGACCACGTGGTCGAGCAGGCCGTCGCGGCCGCGCATCCGGCGGGTGACGCCGGCGCCGGCGGCCCGCACCTGAAGATCACGCTGGTGGGCGTCGACGCGAAGGACCAGGCGCTGCTCACCGAGGAACTCGGCAACCTCGGCCGGATCGTCGGCCGCGAGGAAGCGGGCGCCGACCTGTCGCTGTGGCTCGAATCCGACGTGCCGTCCGACGATATCGTCGCCGTGTGCTGCTTCGTGATCGACGAAAGCCAGATCCGCGTCGCGCACGGCACGGCGCCGGCCGCGCCGGCTGCGCCGTCTGCCGCGCAGGACACTGCGGCACCGGCTGCCGCACCGGCCGCCGCCGCGCAACCCGCGCGCGTCGAAGTATTTGCACCGCAGGCTGCCGCGCCGCAACCGGCCGCACCGGCACCGGCCCCCGTCGAGCCGGCCGCCGCGGCCGCTCCGGCCCGGCCGCAGCCGCCCGCGCCGCAACCGCAGGCCGAACACGCGGCGCCGGCCGCCGCGCACCACGACGACAAGCGTGCGCGCCCGGCCGCCGCCGCCGCGTCGGGCGCCGAAGGCAGCTCGATCCGCGTCGGCGTCGAGAAGGTCGACCAGCTGATCAACCTCGTCGGCGAACTCGTGATCACGCAGGCGATGCTCGCGGAGACCGCGAGCGCGTTCGATCCGGCGCTGCACGACCGCCTGTTCAACGGAATGGCGCAGCTCGAGCGCAACGCGCGCGACCTGCAGGAAGCGGTGATGTCGATCCGCATGATGCCGATGGACTACGTGTTCAGCCGCTTCCCGCGTCTCGTGCGCGACCTCGCCGGCAAGCTCGGCAAGCAGGTCGAGCTCGTCACGTTCGGCCAGGCGACCGAGCTCGACAAGAGCCTCATCGAGCGCATCATCGACCCGCTCACGCACCTCGTGCGCAACTCGCTCGACCACGGCATCGAGACCGTGGAGGCGCGCCGCGCCGCGGGCAAGGACGGCACGGGCCAGCTCGTGCTTTCCGCCGCGCACCACGGCGGCAATATCGTGATCGAGGTGAGCGACGACGGCGCGGGCCTGCGCCGCGACAAGATCCTGGCCAAGGCGATCAAGCAGGGCATGCAGGTGAGCGAGACGATGACCGACGAAGAGGTCTGGAACCTCATCTTCATGCCGGGCTTCTCGACCGCCGATCAGGTGACCGACGTCTCGGGCCGAGGTGTGGGCATGGACGTGGTCAAGCGCAACATCCAGTCGATGGGCGGCCATGTGGAGATCACCTCGCACGCGGGCAAGGGCACCACGACGCGCATCGTGCTGCCGCTCACGCTGGCGATTCTCGATGGCATGTCGGTGAAGGTAGGCGAAGAAATTTTCATCCTGCCGCTGAACTTCGTGATGGAGTCGCTGCAGCCGCGCCACGAAGACATCTACACCGTCACCAACGGCGACCGCGTGGTGCGCGTGCGCGGCGAATATCTGCCGCTCGTGGCGCTGCACCAGGTGTTCAACGTGGAAGGCGCGCGCACGGACCCCACACAA
>JAIRVP010000075.1 GCA_031253835.1 Burkholderia sp.
AGCGTGCCGTCCTGCTGCGCCCGCGCGGCCTTCTGCTGGCTGCGCAGCGCGAACAGGTCCTGGTCGGCGCGGCTGATGTTGTAGTCGACCGCGACGTTCTCGGCCGTCTCCGGCATCGAATCGACACCGTGCAGCTGTTTCATCAGCGGATTGACGAAGCGCCAGCCGATCGTCGTATCGAAGATGTCGGCCTGGCGCGCGAATGCGCTGGCAGCCTTGCCCATCACGAACGGCGCACGCGTCATGCTCTCGACGCCGCCCGCAACCATCAGCGCGGCCTCGCCCGACTTGATCGCGCGCGCGGCCACGCCGACCGCATCCATCCCGGAACCGCACAGGCGGTTGATCGTCGAACCCGGCACGCCCTGCGGCAAACCCGCGAGCAGCGCCGACATGCGTGCGACGTTGCGGTTGTCCTCGCCGGCCTGGTTCGCGCAGCCATAGATCACGTCGTCGATCGCCGTCCAGTCGACGTCGCGGTTGCGCTCGACGAGCGCCTTGAGCGGCACCGCGCCCAGGTCGTCGGCGCGCACGCCGGACAGTGCACCGCCGTAACGCCCGATCGGCGTACGGATCGCATCACACAGAAAAGCTTCGGTCATCAGTGTCTCCGGTCCCATGAAGGCTGGGAAATGAACAGGGCGCGCCCCTTGCATTGCCCGCCGGGATGCGCTTAAATGTTCTATATACGAACATAAGATCGTGTATCGAACGTTCAACGCATCATAGGGAGTGCAGGGACGACCTGTCAAGCGCGCGGTCCGCCGCGCGGTTGGCGTGTCAGGCCCCATGCGCTATCTTCTCGGCTGCACGACATTCCAGGCGCTCATGACAACCGAAGACACTCAGACGAAACCCGGCGACTCCTATGTGCAGTCGTTCGCGCGCGGCCTCGCGGTGATCCGCGCATTCGACGCGGCACGCCCCGAGCAGACGCTCACCGAAGTCGCGTCGGCCACCGGGCTCACGCGCGCGGGCGCGCGCCGGATCCTGCTCACGCTGCAGACGCTCGGCTACGTCGAAGCCGACGGCCGGCTGTTCCGGCTCACGCCGAAGATCCTCGAGCTCGGCTTCGCGTATCTCACGTCGATGCCGTTCTGGAATCTGGCCGATCCGGTGATGGAGCAACTGTCCGCGCAGATCCACGAAAGCTGCTCGGCCGCGGTGCTCGACCGCACCGAGATCGTCTACGTGCTGCGCGTGCCGACGCACAAGATCATGACGATCAACCTGTCGATCGGCAGCCGGCTGCCCGCGTACTGCACGTCGATGGGTCGCGTGCTGCTGTCCGCGCTCGACGACGCGGCGCTCGACGAAACGCTCGCGCAAAGCGGGATTCGTGCGCATACGCCGCGCACGATCACGGATCTCGGCGAGCTGAAGGCGGCCATCGCGCAGGTGCGCCAGCAGGGCTGGGCCGTGGTCGACCAGGAACTCGAAGTGGGCCTGATGTCGCTGTCCGCGCCGATCCGCAACCGGCGCGGGCAGATCATCGCGGCGATGAACATCAGCGGCAACGCGCAGCGGCATACCGCGAAGCAGATGGTGAAGGAGTTTCTCGGGCCGCTGCAGCAGGCCGCGCAGACGGTGTCGGAGCTGGTGGCGCGGCGCGGCTGAGCCCGCGCCGCTTGTCGTATCGGCGACACGACAATTCGCCAATAAAAAAGCGGGCGGCACAAGGCCGCCCGCTCACCGCTCTGACTTCACTGCAACGTTCTTCTCACGGAACACGGAGCGTACTCCGCGCTGCGCAATTTAGTGATGGTTGGAAACCCGGTCAATCTGACGAGAACGAAACTGCGCCAGGCTCGTCGGACACCGCGCCGCTCACGCGCCGAGCAGCATCCCCGTGCGCACCGGCACCGTGCCCGTCACGCGGCCGAGCGGCGCGCCGGCCGTCACGAAGCGGATCGCGCGGCGCATGTAGAACACGCCGTCGGTCGCGCTCGAAATCGTCGTGATCGCATCCGTCAGCGGATCGACGATGTCGAACAGCGGATCGCCCGCGCGGATCGTCGCGCCGATCGCCGCGCGGTGCACGAGAATCCCGCTCACCGGCGCGTAGAACTGTTCGCTGCCCGCGAGCGGCGTGGCCGGCGCGGCCAGCGGCGGCAGCGGCGTGCGTTCGCCGTGCACCGCGCCGCACCAGACGAGATAGTCGACGAGCGCGTCGGCATCGCGTTCTGCGTATTCATACGTCACGTCGCGCTGGCCGCGGCACTCGACCGTCACGGCCACGGTGCCGGCCGCCATCGGCGTGCCTTCCGGCAAATGCGCCCGCAACCGCGCCCACAGCAGGTGATGCGCATCGTCGAACGCATGCCCGCCCGAATCCTCGGCGAGCAGCGATACCTCCGCGCCGAGATAACGCGCGAGCGGCTCGACGTCCGGCCATGCGGTGTCGCTGGTGTACACGTGCATCACCGCTTCGAGCGAACAATGCAGGTCGATCACGACGTCGGCGTCATGCGACAACTTCAGCAGCGCAAGCTGCAGCGCGTCGAATTCGGTGCGCGGTTCAATGGCGTCGAGCGCCGCGCCGACGCATCCGCGCACGATCTCTCGATTGCGCGCGCCGTCATCGCCGAGCCGGTCGCGCGCTCGCGCGGCGATCTCCGCGAGCGGCAGGAAGCCGCGATTGAAGTTGCGGCCGCTTGCGAGGTCGAAGCGGCCGATGAACTGCCCGAGCAGATGGTGATTGAGGCCGACCGGGTTCGCCACCGGCACGAGCACGATCTCGGCCGCGAGCCGGCCTTCGGCATCGAGCTGCGCGAGGCGCTGCTTCAGCACGAACGCCGCGAGCATCGCGGGCGTCTCGTCCGCATGCAGCGCGGCCTGCAGGTAGATCTTGCGGCCGGCATCGGCCGGCCCGAAATGAAAGCTCGTCAGCGTGCGCTGCGTGCCGATCGACGGCGACGGGAGCGGTGTGGTGCGAATCTGCATCGATGGTCTCGAACGGATGAAAACGGAGGAATCGGGGGGGAATCGGCCGGCACGGCGCTCAGTCGCCGTACGGGTTGAAATCGAAGTACCGCCTGGCGATCCGGTCGTACGTGCCGTCCTTCAGCATCGATGCGATCGCGCCGTCGACCGACGCCTTCAGCGCCGTATCCGCTTGCCGCATGCCGATGCCGACGCCGCGATCGCCCATGTCGAGCGGCGCGCCGACGAACGCGAAGCCCTTGCCGCGCGGCTGGCGCAGGAACCCGTAGTCGGCTTCCACCGTGCCGAGCAGCGCCGCGTCGAGGCGGCCGTTGACGAGATCGGCGAACACGTCGTCCTGGCTCTTGTACGGCACCACGCTCACACCCGCCGTCGCCCAGTGCGCAAGCGCCCACGATTCGAACTGCGTGCCCGACTGCACGCCCACACGCTTGCCGGCCAGCGTCGCGGTCGTGCTGTCGAGCCCGCTCCCGGGCCGCGCGACGAGCCGCGATTTGAAGCGGAACAGCTTCGACGAGAACAGGATCTGCTTCTCGCGCTTCTCCGTGATCGCCATCGACGACAGGATCGCGTCGATCTTGCGCGCCTGCAGCGCCGGGATCATCCCGGAGAACTCGAGTTCGACCCACTGGCAGCGCAACTGCGCGCGGCGGCAGATCTCGTTGCCGAGATCGACGTCGAAGCCCTTCAGGCTGCCGTCGGGCGCCTTCGCATCCATCGGCGGATAGGTCGGGTCGATGCCGAGCCGCACGACGTGCGCATCGAGCGCCGACGCGGACGTGGCGGCCAGGCCAACGCACAGGGAAACGAGCGGGACGAGGAAACGTTTCATGGTCGACGGGGGCAGGAGGAGAGACAAACGGCATCAGCCGGACTGCCTGCGATCGTAGGCGGCACACGCTGCCGCCGGAACCATCGACTGCCTTATCATGATCGGTATTTCCGATCACCGGCCTCGCGCTCGTCCATGGCGTTCACGCTGTCCCAGCTCCGCATTTTCCAGGCCGTCGTCGAGCACGGCAGCCTGCGCGCGGCCGCACGCGCGCTCGATCTCGCGCAAAGCGGCGTCACGCAGCAACTGCAGAGCCTCGAGGCGACGCTCGGCGCGACGCTGTTCACGCGCACCAATCGCGGGATCGTGCCGACGGCCGTCGGCCAGCGGCTGCTCGCACGCTCCGGGTCGATCCTCGGCGAATGCGAACAGGTCGAGCGGGAGATCCGGCAGTTGAGCGGCGCCTACGAAGGCACCGTCACGCTCGGCCTCGTGGCCGAGCCGCTGATCGATGCGTTCGCGCCCGTGCTGACTGCGTTTCGCGCGCGCTTCGACAAGGTCGACGTGCACCTGCGCACCGGCACGTCGCGGATGATGGTCGGCTGGCTGCGCGAAAGCGCGGTCGATTTCGCGATCGCGCTGGTCGCGAAGCAGACCGACACGACCGATCTCGCGGTCACGCCGCTGCGTGCGTCGGCGCCGGTGGTCGTCTGCCGCCACGGGCATCCGGCCATGCACGCGCAATCGCTCGCCGAGCTGGCCGGCTACGCGTGGGTGTCCACGCGCTCGCCGAACCTGAGCGCCGACCCGGTCGTGAACCGGCTGCTCGCGTACTTCGACATGCACGGCCAGCCGCCGCCGAAGGTTCTCGCGACCGTCGAAGGGATGTTCGAGACGCTGCAACTCGTCACGCAGACCGATTGCCTGTCGCTCGAAACCGAAGCCGTGACGCGGCACGGGCCGTTCGCCGGCGTGCTCGCGAAGGTGCCCGTGCGCGAGCAGGCCGAATCGCAGGACATCTGCCTGCTGCAGCGCGCGGCCGTGCCGCTGACGCCGGCCGCGCAGGAACTCGCGACGATGCTCGCGTCGTACCTGAGGGTGGTGCGCGGGCGGTAAGCGCACGGGGTCGCGCTGCTTGCCGTCGATGGTGTTTGGCAGGCCGAGAGCACGGTCAGGCATCTGATCGTGAGCAAGCTCGTCGACAGAACCGAGTTGCTCGGTGCACTGCCGACAACGTCACGGAAGTTCTGCTGACGACATGGTGCGAATTCGATTGGACACCTATCTTATTCTGCTTGTAATTTCATACGAATTGGTTGGATACTAGTAAGGTTGATGAAGCCAAATTGGAAGAATGGCCGGGTGGCAACAATCTCGGTCACACGTACCATTCCTCCCGCAATCCCCGAAAGTAAAGTGTGTTGACTTTGTCAACTTTCAAATCGGTTTGACTTTTTCGCAGAAAAACAAACGCTACTGGGACCATTAGATGAAAAGACGACACTTTCTTGGGGCCTCCACTGCTTTATTAGCAAGCAGTCCTATTCGATCATTCGCGCAAGGACACGGTCCAGCCGATGATCTTTTGCCACCAATCAGCGTTACGGCACCGACCGAGCTTGCCCTCCCCATAGCCACGCCCAATGGCCCCGCCGGGGGTTATCATTGGGCAATAAATGGAGATAATATTCGTGGCGGCATATTTCAAATTGGCAAATTCAGATTAGTCAACGGGAAAAAAATTCTCGAAGCTGCTGCCGCCGGACGTTCGCGCGACGTGCTTTATGAATTTGGGTATGGAATGGAACTTGCAAGCAAACAAGTTGTGCAAGCGCAAATTTCAACTTACGCCCTTTTCACTTCCTGGATTGCAGACATGGGCTGGCGAGGCATCACAGGCGCAACCCAGTATGGCCTCTCCGATACGACTTTTAGTGGCCTCACAACAGCATTTGGGTTGTTCAGCGACTATTATTTCAGCCACCTTCCGACGCCCCCCATTGAGAGCTTTAAGTTCTACGCCACTCCATTCTTCACCCTTTCAGCTTACTACAATTGGATTAGAGGAAATGGAGATTCAAAATCAGTCGATCTAAAATCCCTGAGACTTGGAATCGGCGTTCAACAGATATCCCCGATAAGAGACATTATCGTCAATGACGCCATGGGCCCCGGATCCTATCGGATCGATGCCCAGTTCAGCACAAATCTATTGAGCGACCAAGAGTTGATTGTCGGATCGGCGCTTGGACGAGTGAGCGGCCACATCCAGGGTGAGCTGTTTTTGGGAAGCGATGACAGCTTCTATTTCAGAGGCGAATACACACTTAATCCAGACAAATTCGATTTTGACGCGTCGCGGTCTCGTCCCTCGATACAAGAGGCCTTGACTACGTTCGTCCGCAAAATTGGAGAATTTACTGATCACAAGGATTTCATGATCTATTTTACTGGATCGCAGCCGCTCAACATCAACGGAACCAGAGCCAGCATCAAAGCAACGAATCCAGATGGAACGCCAGCGGCGGTCCATACGTCACGGGTCGGTGGTTTCGGACGCAGACCATAAGTCAACTTTACTGACCCGTGAACCGGCATGAGGAAAGCCGAGAAGCTTTCCTCACATCGACAAACTCGATTTTTTATTGCGGAGGGAATTTTGACAAAAAAAATACTCAAATACACGGCGGCCGTCAGTGGCGCACTGCTGGCAGGCGCATTAGTTTTATTTGCCATTTTGGTTTACGTTAGAAATTGGGACGGCGGAGATGGCACATGCCCTCAAATGAGCCGCCTTGAAATAACGGGATTCGTTGAAAAATACGCCAAACGAAACGGTTTTTCCAAAATCACTTTCGACGAAAAATTCGAATACGTCACCGACCTCCACCAATGGAACATACCGTATCGATCCGATGGTCATCGGTATATCGCAAAAATGACGTGCCTTGGCATCATTCTTGATAATGTGGGTCCGTATAATTGACCTCTAATTTCACCCCTGATAGCACGTTAGCAGCGGCAAAACGATAGGCCCGCTCGGACAAGTCATGGTTGGCGGACTCGAGAAAGTGGGCCAGCTGCTGCCGCTACCAATGGCAGCGTACAACCTGACGCTATTGAGATCGCTGGCCGCGTTGCCCCCGCACCTCGCGCTCGATCGACTATAGCCGGCCGACCGGCTCGCGACCTCGCGCACCGGCCAGCTCGCGCGAGCGTGCGGATTGGTCACGATACGGCAGCGGCCGGGCATGGCGAACGGCGCAGCCATAACGAACGACTTCGTGATCGAGGGGAGTTACACCGAACGGGACTGGAGACGGGCGACTGCATCACGAGAAGGTGAATGCCGCACCTCGCTCGTGATGCTTAGGGCAGATAGTGCTACTGCCCACCATCGATCTTTTGAGTGACCGCATAAACGTCGACACCGCTCATCGCGCACTCGCTGGAAGACGCTTCGCTGCTCGTGATGACCTGAAACTTCGCGCCAGACTTATCGACGAACGCGATGTCGTAGATCTGGCAATACAGATCCTTGTCGGTCTTTTCCGACGCCGACAATACTGCCTTCGTCTCGGATTCATCCAGCTTCGTCGGCTCGGTGATACCCGCGTTCTTCACGCTCGAGATCGCCATCTCGGTCGGCCAATTCGCGCACGCAGGAACCTTGGCAAAACAGACAAGTGGCGCGGCCTACATCAGGCCAAGAAAAAAGGCGCTTCGTGGCGCAATATTGATTTGACGATCGCCGCCACTCCAGATGCGCCAGCGCGCGACGATCCAGAATGATGCAGCCATCCGGCGCCTGGCCGGGATGGGCTACGCCGCCGCCATGAATCATGAACGGTGTCGTCGGCGTCATCCAGCCCTTTCCGACCAGCCTGCTCGGTAACTTCAGGCCGCGACGCGCAGCCCGCGTCAGTCCAGCGACTCCTGCGCCGTCTCGCGCAGCATCGCGACCGCGATCAGCGACAGCACCACGCACGCGGCCACGTAGCCGGCCGGCGCGAGCTTGCTGCCGGTCGTCTTCACGAGCCAGGTCGCGATCAGCTGCGCGGTGCCGCCGAAGATCGTCACCGCGAGCGCATACGCGATCGAGATGCCGGTCGCCCGCACGTGGCGCGGCAGCGATTCGCACATCAGCGCCATTTCCGATGCCGAGCCGAGCGAATAGAACAGCAGCATCAGCGCGGTCAGCGGCAGGATCACCGACAGCGTCGGATGATGGTTCATCAGCCAGAACGCCGGAAACAGCAGCAGGACCAGCACGCCGCGGCCGACGAAGATCGGCAGGCGCCGGCTGCCGAGCGTGTCCGACAGCCAGCCGAACAGCGGACACGTGACCAGCATCACGCAGCCCGACGCGACGCCGACGAACATCGACAGCTTCATCGGCAGCCCGAGCGTGTGGATCGCGTAGGTCGGCATGTAGAACGTCAGGATGTAGGTCGACACCGTGCCGCCCATCACCGTGAGCATCAGCAGCAGCACCGTGCGCGTGTGCTTCGAGAACAGCTCGTGCAGCACGCCGCGCTCGATCCCGTGATGGCTGTCGCCGGGCGCGTCGTCCGCGAGCCGGCGGCGCAGATACATGCCGACCGGCGCGATCAGCACGCCGACGAGGAACGGCAGCCGCCAGCCCCAGCCTTCCAGCGCGTCCTTCGTCATCGTGTTCGACAGCAGCGCCGCGAAGCCCGAGCCCATCAGCGCGGCGCCGCCTTGCGTCGCAAGCTGCCAGCTCGCGCGGAACGCGCGGCGCGACGTGCCGCCCTGTTCGAGCAGCGTCGTCGTCGCCGCGCCGAATTCGCCGCCCTGCGAGAAGCCCTGAAGCAGCCGCGCGAACACGACGAGCAGCGGCGCGGCCACGCCGACCTGCGCATAGGTTGGCGCGATCGCGATCAGGCCCGTGCCGAGCGCCATCAGCATGATCGTCAGGTTCAGCGCGGCCTTGCGTCCCTTGCGGTCCGCATAGACGCCAAGCACGACGCTGCCGAGCGGCCGCGTGAAGAAGCCGGCCGCGAACGTCGCGACCGACAGCAGCAGCGACGTGGTCGGGTCGCTCGACGGGAAGAACAGCTTGCCGATCAGCACCGCGAAGAACCCGTACACGGTGAAATCGAAGAATTCGAGCCAGTTGCCGATCACGGCCGCGGCGATCGCGCCGCGTCGCGTGACGGCGGGCGCGCCCGGCGCGCGGGTGTCGGCGGCCCCCGTCGACGCGGGGTGCAGCGCGAGATGGTCTTTCTGCATCGTTATCGTCTCCTCTCAATGCGGCCGGAAGCGCCGGCCGCGCGCCACCGCCACGCTCACTGCCCGAGGTAACGCTCCACGAGGCGCGTCCAGAACGCCGCGCCGATCGGCAGGTTGCGATCGTTGAAGTCGTATTTCGGGTTGTGCACCATGCAGCCGTCCTCGCCTTCGCCGTTGCCGAGCCGCACGAACGAGCCCGGCCGCTGCTGCAGCATGAACGCGAAATCCTCGCTGCCCATCAGCAGGTCGGTCTGCTCGACCACGTGCGCATCGCCGACGAGCTCGCGCGCGACCTGCGCGGCGAAATCCGTTTCGGCATCCGTATTGACGACGACCGGATAGCCTTCGATGTACTCGACGTTGGCCGTCGCGCCGTAGCTCGCGGCCTGCGTCTCGGCCAGCCCGGTGATGCGGCGCTTGAGCAGCGCACGGACGTCGGGGCTGAAGGAGCGCACGCTGAGTTCGAGGCGCGCGCCGTTCGGGATCACGTTGTTCGCGGTGCCTGCGTGCATCGAGCCGACCGTGACGACCGCCGGCTGCGAGGGGTCGACGTTGCGCGCGACGATCGTCTGCAGCGCCATCACGATGCTCGCCGCGACGACGACCGGGTCGACCGCCAGGTGCGGCCGCGCCGCGTGGCCGCCGACGCCTTCGATCGTGATGATCGCCTTGTCGCCGGCCGACATGAACGGGCCGCGCCGCGTGAGGAACACGCCGGGCGCCGCGCCCGGATGGTTGTGCATGCCGAACACGGCGTCGCACGGGAAGCGTTCGAACAGGCCGTCGTCGATCATCTTCTTCGCGCCGCTGTCGACGCCGTGCTCTTCCGCCGGCTGGAAATACAGGTGCACGGTGCCGGAGAAATTGCGCGTCTTCGCGAGATGCTGCGCGGCGCCGAGCAGCATCGTCGTGTGGCCGTCGTGGCCGCACGCGTGCATCTTGCCGTGCGTGCCGCTCGCATACGGCAGGCCGGTCGCCTCGACGATCGGCAGCGCATCCATGTCGGCGCGAATGCCGATGCTGCGCGTACCGTCGCCCACGCGCAGCGTGCCGACGACACCCGTCTTGCCGACCCCGCGCGTCACCTGCCAGCCCCATTGCTCGAGCTTCTCGGCGACGAGCGCGGCCGTGTCGTGCTCTTCGTACGCGAGTTCGGGATGGTGATGGATGTGGTGACGGATCTCGCGCAGCCCGCCGGCGGCGGGCATCAGATCCTCGATTGCGGTGAATCGGGTATCGGTGGTCATCAAGGGGCTCCTGCTGTTTGTCTGCGCACGCCGAACGCGCGTGCGGGAAAGCGAGCCACTATATCGAGCCGATATCGGTTCAATAAGATGCGGAATTTTTCACCGCGATAAGGTTTTTTAATCAGGGTTAGTACGGGGGGTATCGCGTGAGGTCGATCAGCCCGCCGGCCTATCGATGCCGATAGACGACGCCCTCGCCCGGCGCCGGCATCGCATCGGCCGCATCGTCGAAGCGCTCGCGCGCCCGTGCGATCGACTGCTTGTTCTTCTCGGCCCACATGACGAGGGCCATCACGGGCTCCAGCAGCGTTTCGCCGAGCGGCGTGAGCGCGTAATCGACGCGCGGCGGAATCGTCGGGAACACCGTCCGCGTGACCAGGCCGTCGCGCTCCAGCCCGCGCAAGGTCAGCGTCAGCATGCGCTGCGAAATCCCTTCGATCTCGCGTTTCAGTTCGTTGAAGCGTCGCGACCCGTCATTGAGCGTCGCGATGATGTAGAGGCTCCACTTGTCGCCGATCCGGTCGAGGATCTGGCGTGTCGCGTGGCAGTCGTTGTCGCTGGGTCGGGGCATGGTGGCAGGTACATCAATGTGACTGAGGCACAACACTGTGCGTTCTTGTGGCGTTCGGGCGCGAACCCTAGCATCCCACATGCACTTCGGTAACCAGGTTATCAAAAGTTACCAGGTGTTCATCTTATCCCGAAAGGAACGCTCATGAGCCGCATCCTGCTGATCACGTCCAGCCCCCGCAGCACCGACAGCCTCTCCACGCGCGTTGCGCACGACCTCGCACGGCAGCTCGCGGCACGCGACGCCAACGACGCCGTCACCGTGCGAGATCTGTCCACCGATCCGCTGCCGCATATCGACAACGCATACATCGTCGGCCGAACGCTGCCGCCCGCGGCACGCAGCGAGGAACAGGCCCGCGCCGTCGGGCTGGCGGAAACGCTGATCGACGAACTGCGCGCCGCCGACATCGTCGTGATCGGCTCCGCGATGACCAACTTCGGCCCGTCCACCCAGCTGCGCGCGTGGTTCGACCGCGTGATCTGGCCGCAGGTCACGTTTCGCTATGACGAACACGGCGTCGCCGGAAAACTGGAAGGCAAGACGGTCTACCTGGTCACCGCCAGCGGCGGCGTCTTTTCCGAAGGCCCGTATGCGCCCTTCGACTATCAGTCCGGCTACCTGAAGCATCTGCTCGGGTTCATCGGCCTGACCGACGTTCGCGAAGTGCGCGTGGAAGGCACCGTACTGGACGCCGAAGCGGCAATCGCGAAGGCCGGCCAGGCATTGCATGCGCTGGTGGAACAGGCCGGCTGAGCCGAGGGCGGCGCCCGCCGATCGAGCGGCCGCGGCCGGCCGATGCCGGCGCACGCATACACGCCAGCATCGGTCAGCCATTCACGCGGCCCGCGCAGCAGCGTGAACGTCCGCGCTCAGCCGCCCACCTTCAGCGCATCCAGCCCCTCCGGCAGCGCCGCGTCCGGGAACATCGTCGACAGCGTCGCATCGCGCCACCGCGCCGCCTCCTCCGCACGCTGCGTCTCGGCCTGCTCGCACACGTACAGCGCATCGCCGCCGAGCAGCAGGCGCAACGGCACATCGTCGCGGCGCGACAGGTCGACGATCAGCGCCGCGATCCGCGCGGGATCGCCGGCCTCGTGGCCGCCATACGCGCCGAGCAGCTCGAGCATCTTCCCGACCGACGGCTGGTAGTCGGGCAGCAGGTCGTCGATGCCGCGCTTCGCCTGCGCGGCCCAGTCGGTCCGCATCCCGCCCGGCTCGAGCGTGCACACGCGCACGCCGAACGGCGCGACTTCCTTCGCGAGCACGTCGCTGAACCCGCCGACCGCCCACTTCGCGGCCTGATACGCGGACAACCCGGCCATCGACGTGCGCCCGCCGACCGACGACACCTGGAAGATGTGCCCCGCACGCTGCGCGCGCAGCGTCGGCAGCACCGCACGCGTCAGGTTGATCACGCCGAACAGGTTCGTCTCGATCTGGTCGCGGAAATCATCGGCGCCCATCTGCTCGAACGGCGCCGTATGGCCGTAACCCGCGTTGTTCACCAGCACGTCGATACGGCCGAACGCCGCATGTGCCGCCGCGACAGCCTGCGCGGCCGCCGCTTCATCGGTGACGTCGAGCGCGACCGGCAGCAGCCGGTCGCCATACCGCTCGGCCAGATCGGCCAGCCGCGCGGTGTCGCGTGCACCGGCCACCAGCCGGTCGCCCGCCGCCAGCACGGCTTCCGAAATCGCTCGCCCCAGGCCGCGTGCGGCCCCTGTTACCAACCAGACTTTCGACATTTGCCACTCCTTGATCGTGGTGAAATTACAAAAATGAATGATTACTCACTCATTAATATGGGCGATGAACCGATCCTTCATGGCCTGCATCGCCCCGCCTGACACTCACTGCCGGCCGCCGCCGCGACGCACGCATCTGCGCACGCACCGCCACGACTGCAATCCTCGACTCACACCGCGTGCAGCACGGCCCACAGCGCACGAAACCCGGCTTCCCGGTACGCATCGGCCCGCGCCGGATCGCGCGCGATCGACTCCATCGCCGTTTCCGCGATCGACATGAACAACGCCGCGCAGAACGCATGCGCCTCGTCGCGGTCCAGCGCGCCCGACGCGGCCACCTGCTCGCGCAGCAACGCGTTGATCCCGCCGAAACCTTCGGCGCCGGCCGCGCGATGCGCGTCGTCGATGCGCCCGCTCACGCCGAGCTGCTGCAGCGCGCGCCGCCCGTCCGGATTCGCGACACCCCACGACACATAGCCGTTCCACGCATGCCGCACGGCCTGCTCGACCGGCGCGTGTTCCGGAAACCCGGTCATCATCGCTTCGCGCATCTCGGCCTTCAGGCTCAGGTACAGCGCGTTCAGCAACGCATCCTTGGTCTCGAAGTACGTGAACACCGTGCCTTCCGCCACGCCGGCGAGCCGCGCGATGCGCGCGGTCGTCGCGGTCGCGCCGTCCTCGGCGAGCGCGCGGGCGGCGGCGGCGAGGATGGCTTCGTGCTTGTCGGGACTGCGCGGTCGGGCCACGTTCGATTTCCTTTAATGAGTGAGCGCTCAATCATAATCAGGCGATCATGCGGAATGCAAGCGCTGTTACATCTGGGGGAACGCATACGCAATCCATCAAAACCGTGCACTATTAGCGTTTTGCCGTACCGGCGCCGGCCAACCGGCACCCGATGCGCCTGCCGTTCGTTTCACGTTCCCCGTTTCAAACCGCGAACCTCCCATGACGAATCAGCCTACCCAGACCGCGGCCGACCGGCCCGTCGACATGATCATCTTCGGCGGCGGCGGCGACCTGGCCGCCCGCAAGCTGTTGCCCGCGCTGTACATGGCGCACCTGCACTGCAACCTTCCGCCCGAGACGCGCATCATCGCCGTCGGCCGCCGCGACTGGGGCATCGACGGCTATCGCGCGTTCATGGACGAGCAGTCGCGCCCGTTCATCGACGAGAAGGCGTTCGACCCCGACGCGTGGAGCCGCTTCCTCGATCTCTTCAAGTACGTGCTGATCGACGTGAACGCGCCGGAAGACTACCTGCGGCTCGCCGAAGCGGCGCGCGGCGATGCGATCCGCGTGTTCTACCTGTCGACGTCGCCGGAGCTGTTCACGACGATCTGCGACAACCTGTCGGCCGCGCACCTCGTCGACGCGCACTCGCGCGTCGTCCTCGAAAAGCCGCTGGGCCACGATCTCGCATCCGCGAAGGCGATCAACAATGCGGTCGGCAAGCACTTCGAGGAATCGCAGATCTATCGGATCGACCACTATCTCGGCAAGGAAACCGTGCAGAACCTGATGGTCCTGCGCTTCGGCAACCCGATCTTCGGGCCGCTGTGGCAGGCGCCGAGCATCCGCAGCGTGCAGATCACGGTCGCGGAAACGGTGGGCGTCGGCAGCCGCGCGGGCTTCTACGACCATACGGGCGCACTGCGCGACATGGTGCAGAACCACCTGCTGCAGCTGCTGTGCATCGTCGCGATGGAGCCGCCCGTGTCGCTCGACCCGGACGCCGTGCGCGACGAGAAGCTGAAGGTGCTGCGCTCGCTGCGGCCGATGTCGCTGTCGGACGTCGCGCGCGACACCGTGCGCGGCCAGTACACGGCCGGCGCGGTCGACGGCCAGCCGGTGAAGGGCTATCTCGAGGAAGACAACGTGCCGGCCGACAGCCGCGCGGAAACCTTCGTCGCGCTGCGCGCGCACATCAACAACTGGCGCTGGGCGAACGTGCCGTTCTTCCTGCGCACGGGCAAGCGGCTGCAGCGCCGCCAGTCGGAAATCGTGATCGAGTTCGCGGACATGCCGTTCTCGATCATCCCGACCGGCCCGCGCCACTACAGCAACCGCCTCGTGATCCAGCTCCAGCCGGAAGAATCGATCCAGCTGCAGATGCTCGCGAAGGAACCGGGCAGCGGGATGAACATGGTGCCGGTCAACCTGAACCTCGACCTGCAGCAGGCGATTCCGGAGCGGCGCGCGGAAGCGTACGAACGGCTGCTGATCGACGTGATCCGCGGCCGCCTCACGCACTTCATGCGTCGCGACGAGCTCGAAGCCGCGTGGACGTGGGTCGAGCCGATCCTCGACGGCTGGAAGCAGCTCGGCGACCGGCCGCGCCTGTACACGGCCGGCACGTTCGGGCCGGCCGCTTCGTCGGCGCTGCTCGCGCGCGACGGGATGTCCTGGGCCGAAGAGGCGTAACGCGCCGCACGACGGCGTGCCGCCCGCGCGGCACGCCGGGTCACCGGGGGCGGCGCCCGCCCCGTCTTCCCTGCGAGCCCGCTGTTACCGCGGCTCCATCCACGCGGCCTTGCGCCGCGCCGGCGCATCGCCGCTGCTGCTGCCGCCGCCCAGCACCTCGATCATGTAGTCGACGAACGACGCGATCCGCGACGAGATCGCCGTATTGCGGTAGTACACCGCATGGATCGGCTGCTCGACCTCGAGCGTCTGGCGTGCGAGCACCTGCACGAGCCGCCCGGTCTCGCGATCCTGCGCGGTCATGAAATCCGACAGGCAGACGACGCCCGCACCCTCCAGCGCGAGCTGCCGCAGCGTCTCGCCGCTCGACGAACAGACGTCCGGCTCGATGCGGCACGCTTCGCCGTCGGTGCCGAGGATCGGCCACACGTTCAGCGATTCGGGCTGCGTGAAGCCGAGCAGCGAGTGCTTGTCGAGATCCTCGACCTTGCGCGGCTGGCCGTGCGCTTCGAGATACGCGGGGCTCGCGAGGATGCGCAGCCGGCTGTTGCCGATGCGCCGGCTGTGCAGCGTCGAATCCTTCAGCCGGCCGATCCGGATCGCGACGTCGGTGCGCCGCTCCAGCAGGTCGATGATGCCCTCGTTGCTGTTCAGCTCCAGCTCGACCTTCGGGAAGCGTTCGCGGTAGCCGCGCACGAGCGGCACGATCACGTGCAGCATGAACGGCGTCGCGGCGTCGACGCGCAGCCGCCCGGACGGCATCTCGCGCCGCGCGAGCATCTGCTCCTCCGCGTTCTCGACCGATTCGATGATCGCGCGCGCATCCTGCAGGAATGCGCGCCCCTCCTCGGTCAGTTCGAGCCGGCGCGTGGTCCGGCGCAGCAGCGTGGTCTTCAGCTTCTCCTCGAGCCGCGCGAGCGTGCGGCTGGTTGCCGACACGGTGAGGTCGAGCTGCTGGGCCGCAGCGGTGATCGAACCGGTGTCGACCACGGCCGCAAAGGCCTGGAGTTCGTCGAGCGTGATCTTCATTGTTGACTTGAAATCAAAACAATTTGGTTTATAGACCAGTTTTTCCGCAAAAGTAAAGGCGGCACACTGCGATCCATCCTTACTGGAACCAGGATCCCATCATGCCACTCGCCCTGCTTGCGCTGACCATCAGCGCCTTTGCCATCGGCACGACCGAATTCGTGATCGTCGGGCTGATCCCGACGATCGGCGCCGATCTCGGTGTCAGCCTGCCGTCGGCCGGCCTGCTCGTCAGCCTCTATGCGCTGAGCGTCGCCATCGGCGCGCCGCTGCTCACCGCGCTCACCGGCCGCGTGCCGCGCAAGACGCTGCTCGCCGGGCTGATGGCGCTCTTCACCGTCGGCAACCTCGTCGCCTGGCAGGCGCCGAGCTACGAATCGCTGATCGTCGCGCGCGTCCTCACCGGCCTCGCGCACGGCGTGTTCTTCTCGGTCGGCTCGATCATCGCGACGACGCTCGTGCCGAAGGACAAGGCCGCCAGCGCGATCGCGACGATGTTCAGCGGGATGACCGTCGCGTTCGTCGCCGGCATTCCGCTCGGCACCTTCATCGGCCAGCACTTCGGCTGGCGCGCGACGTTCCTGATCGTCGCGCTGTTCGGCCTCGTCGCGTTCCTCGGCGCCGTCGCCTTCGTGCCGCGCGGGCTGCCGCAGACGCCGCCGGCACCGCTCTCCCGCCAGCTGCGCGTGCTGACGCAGCCGCGCCTGCTGCTGGTCTTTGCGATGACGGCCGTCGGCTACGGCGGTTCGCTGATCGCGTTCACGTACATGGCCCCGCTGCTCGAACAGATCGCAGGTTTCACGCCGTCGCAGGTCAGCCTCGTGCTCGTCGGCTACGGCGTGTCGGTCGCGTTCGGCAACGTGTGGGGCGGCAAGCTCGCAGACGCCGTCGGCCCCGTGAAGGCGCTCAAGCGGATCTTCCTGTTGCTCGCGATCGTGCTGCTCGCGCTGACCTTCACGATCCACGTGAAATGGCTCGCGGTGCTGACGATGCTCGCCTGGGGCGCGGTTGCGTTCGGCAACGTGCCGGGGCTGCAGGTGTACGTCGTCAAGCAGGCGCGCCACTTCGCGCCGGACGCCACCGACGTCGCGTCGGGCTTCAACATCGCCGCCTTCAACCTCGGCGTGGCCGGCGGCTCGTCGCTCGGCGGCCTGATCGTCGCGAACGTCGGCCTCGGCCACACGCCGTGGATCGCCGCCGTCGTCACGCTGGGCGCCTTCGCGCTCACCGCACTGAGCGGCCGTCTCGACCGCCGCCACGGGCTGCCGGAACGCACGGCCGAACCCGTCGAACTCGCCCATTGAACGTCACTTTTTTGCAGGAGCTCATCAGCATGAACGCATCGACCCAACGTCCGCCGTTCGCCGGCAAGACTTTCGAAGTCCGTTACGACGGCCTCACCGCACTCAACGCGTACGACGAGGACGGCCTCCACATGCGCTACGAAATCACCGAAGGCCCGTACGCGGGCGCGAAGGGTGAAGTCGAATACACGTGGCAGCCCATCGCCGGCGAGACCTACGCGATCTCGTGGCAGGAAGCCGACCGCGCGACGGTCGTGCACATCGACGATTTCGCTGCCGGCACGTCGCGCACGTTCTTCACCGCGTCGTCGCTCGATTTCTACCGCCTCGAAGGCAGCCTGCGCGCGGTCTGAACGGAGCCCGACATGTCCACTTCACTCGACAAACTCGCCGACGGCGGCTTCAGCGTCGGCATCGAACTGCCGCTCGACAACGACTGGTCGCCGGCCGGCGACGCGAAGCGCCAGCACCAGGGCCGCCGCCCCGGCGTGCCCGACCTGGAGATCCACGCGGAGCTCGCGCAACTGGCCGACACGCTCGGCTTCCGCGCGCTCTGGGTGCGCGACGTGCCGGTGTACGACCCGTCGTTCGGCGACGCCGCGCAGGTGTTCGAGACGTTCTCGTATCTCGGCTACCTCGCCGGGATCACGAACGACATCCTGCTCGGCACCGCGGCCGTCGTGCTGCCGCTGCGCGAGCCGCTGCTGACGCTGAAATCGGCCGCGACGATCCAGGAACTGAGCGGCGGGCGCCTGATGCTCGGCGTCGCGAGCGGCGACCGGCCGGTCGAATATCCGCTGTTCGGCCGCGATTTCGCATCGCGCGGCACGAATTTCCGCGACCAGGTCCAACTGCTGCGCGACGGCGCGCGCGGCCACCTGCCGCCCGGCCTCGAAGTGCTGCCGGCCGCCCGTTCGCCGGTGCCGCTGCTCGTCGCGGGCCTCGCGCAGCAGACGCCCGCATGGGTCGGCGAGCACATGGACGGCTGCCTCGCGTATCCGGGCACGCCGGCCGACCACGCGCAGCGCGCCGCGAACTGGCGCGCGGTGGCCGGCGACAAGCCGTACGTGAGCTTCATCCACCTCGACCTCGCGGAAGATCCGCACGAGCCGCTGCAGCGGCACCGCTTCGGCGCCCGCGCAGGCCGCCTCGCGCTGACGGAAGAACTGGCAGCGATGCGCGACGCGGGCGTGCGGCACATCGGCCTGCATTTCCGCCGCAACCGCCGCCCGCTCGACGAGACGATGGCCGAGATCGCATCGGACGTGCTGCCCGCATTCCACTCGAAGACGAACGCGCAAACGCGCGCCGCATAAGGCCGGCAACGGCCTTCGGCGGGCCCCACGCACGATCTATATTTGATTTTAAATCAAATATTATTGACCTCTAAAGGCGTTTATTTCATCAGTCTCAAGCGCCAGAATGACTCCCATACCGCAACCGTTCCACCCCTCCCAGGAGCACATGATGAGCAAGATTCCCGCATTCGGCCTCGGTACTTTCCGCCTGCAAGGCCAGGTTGTCATCGACTCGGTCCGCAACGGCCTTGAAGTCGGCTACCGCGCGATCGACACCGCGCAGATCTACGGCAACGAAGCCGAAGTCGGCGAAGCGATCGCCGCATCGGGCGTGCGCCGCGAAGACCTGTTCCTGACCACCAAGATCTGGGTCGACAACTACTCACCGGAAAAGCTGGTCGCGAGCCTCGAGGAAAGCCTGCGCAAGCTGCGCACCGACTATGTCGACCTCACGCTGATCCACTGGCCGGCCCCGGGTAACGGCGTGTCGATCCAGGCATTCATGACCGCGCTCGCCGAAGCAAAGGCGAAGGGCCTCACGCGCCAGATCGGCATCTCGAACTTCAACATCGAACTGACGAAGGAAGCGATCGCGGCCGTCGGCAAGGATGCGATCGCGACGAACCAGATCGAACTGAGCCCGTACCTGCAGAACCGCAAGCTCGTCGAGTTCCTGAACAGCGAAGGCATCCACGTGACGTCGTACATGACGCTCGCGTACGGCAAGGTGCTCGGCGACCCGGTGATCGGCGCGATCGCACAGCGTCACAACGCGACGCCGGCGCAAGTCGCACTCGCCTGGGCGCTGCAACTCGGCTACTCGGTGATCCCGTCGTCGACGAAGCGCGAAAACCTCGCGAGCAACCTGCTCGCGCAGACGCTGCGCCTGAGCGACGAAGACATGGCGCAGATCGCCGCGCTCGAGCGCAACGGCCGCGAAGTCGACCCGGCCGGCCTCGCGCCGAAGTGGGACTGAGCGCCCCGCACCCGTAATCGACCCGTCCGCGGCCAGCCGGCCGCGGCACCGACAGGACACCACCATGACCCAGGACCCGCTTTTTCAACCGCTGCGACTCGGCGCGCTGACGCTGCCGAACCGCATCGTGATGCCGCCGATGACGCGTTCGCGCGCCAGCCAGCCCGGCGACGAAGCCAACGAACTGATGGCCGCGTATTACGCGCAGCGCGCGAGTGCGGGCCTGATCGTCAGCGAAGGCACCTACATCGCGCCGCTCGGCAAGGGCTACGCATGGACGCCCGGCATTCACACGCCGTCGCAGGTTGCCGGCTGGCGCAAGGTGACGGACGCCGTGCATGCCGCACACGGCCGCATCTTCGCGCAGCTGTGGCACGTCGGCCGGTTGAGCCACACGAGCCTGCTCGGCGGCGCGCAACCCGTATCGTCGTCGCCGATCCAGGCGAAGGGCGTGAACGTGTTCGTCGCCGGTGAAGACGGCAGCACGCCGGGCTTCGTGCAGGCGTCCGAGCCGCGCGCGCTGTCCGTCGACGAAATCCGCGAGATCGTCGACCAGTACCGCGCCGCCGCGCGCCACGCGATCGAGGCCGGCTTCGACGGCGTCGAGCTGCACGGCGCGAACGGCTACCTCGTGAACCAGTTCATCGACTCGAACGCGAACACGCGCACCGACCAGTACGGCGGCTCGCTGGAGAACCGGCTGCGCTTCCTGCGTGAAGTCACGCGGGCACTGATCGACGGCACCGGCGACGCATCGCGCGTCGGCATCCGCCTCGCGCCGCTGACCACGCTGAACGGCTGCGTCGACGACGATCCGGAAACGACCTACCTTGCAGCCGCGACGCTGCTCGGCGAACTCGGCGTCGGCTACCTGCACATCGCGGAAGCCGACTGGGACGACGCGCCGCTGATGCCGGTCGCATTCAAGCAGCAACTGCGCGCCGCGTACCCGGGCGTGCTGATCTATGCCGGCGCGTACACCGCCGAGCGCGCCCGCGAAGCGATCGCCGCCGGCTGGGCCGACCTCATCGCATTCGGCCGCCCGTTCGTCGCGAACCCCGACCTGCCCGAGCGCCTGCGCACCGGCGCCACGCTCGCGCCGCACGACCGCAACACGCTGTTCGGCGGCGGCGCACAGGGCCTGACCGACTATCCGACGCTCGCGCAAGCCGCGGCCTGACCTCTCCACAGGAGCTCGTAATGAAAGCAACGCTCGCCCGGCTCGCGCTCGCCGCGATCCTGCCGTTCGCGGCCGCGCAGGCGGCCCACGCCGCCCCGTCCGCACCGGCGGCCGACTGGTATCCGTCCGTCTATGGCGCGAACGACGAAATCGGCGCGGCCAACCTGCTGACGCCGGACGTCATCAAGCAGGCCGTCGGCCTCGTGAAGGCCGGCAAGACCTATCCGCTGGCCGTGCCGGTGGACAAGAACCTGCCGGCATTCCGCCACCGCAGCTTCCGCCTGTACAACGTGCAGGTCGGCCAGCAGGCCGGCAAGAGCCTCGGCCCGAACAAGTTCACGTTCAACGACGAGCTCGTCAACGCGTGGACCGGCGTCGGCACGCAGCTCAACGGCATCGGCCACATCGGCATCGACAACGTGTACTACAACGGCAACCAGGCGGCCGATTTCGTGACCGTCGACGGCGTGAAGAAGCTCGGCGTCGAGAAGGTGCCGCCGATCGTCACGCGCGGCGTCGTGCTCGACATGACGGCCTACTACGGCAAGCCGATCGTGCCGGGCGGCACCGAGTTCACGGTCGCCGACATCCAGGCCGTGCTGAAGAAGCAGGGGCTGACGCTGCGCAAGGGCGACGTCGTGCTGTTCAACACCGGCTGGCTGGAGCTGATCGGCAAGGACAACAAGCAGTTCCTCGAAGTCGAGCCCGGCATCGGCATGGAAGCCGCGAAGTGGCTGGCCGACCAGGGGATCGTCGCATTCGGCGGCGACACGTGGGCGTCGGAGGTCTATCCGAATCCGCACACGCAGGACGAATTCCCGATCAACCAGTACATGCTCGCGAAGCGCGGCATCTACAACCTGGAACTGATCGACAGCCGCGCGCTGGTGCGCGACAAGGCGTGGGAATTCCTGTTCGTGCTCGGCCAGCCGCTGTACGTCGGCTCCACGCAGGTCAACATCAACCCGGTCGCGATCCGCTGATCGCGCATCCGCCCCCCGACAATCGCGGCCGCTATCGCCGCGATTGTCATTTCCGAATTGCAGCGGGCGCAATCGGCGTCTAACGTTGACGGGATCGACTCCCCACGACCGTCACCCGACCTGAAAGGACGCCCCGCCATGCCAAGCCGCTCCCCGACACGCGACATGCTGCTGGCCCTTGCGGCCGGTGTTTCCCTGGCCGCTTTCACCGCGCCTGCACTGGCCGACGACGCATCCGGCCTCACACCGCCCGCGCCGGCCACGCCGGTGCTGGCGACCACCGCGACCGGCGTGCAGATCTACTCATGCGAATACGATGCCGAACACCGGCTCGCGTGGGCCTTCCAGCGCCCGGAAGCGATGCTGTTCGACGGCGGCGGCACGCTCGTCGTGCGGCACGGTGCAGGGCCGTCGTGGGAAGCGCTCGACGGCAGCCGCATTACCGGCAAGAAACTCGCGGAAGCCCCGAGCACGCACCCGGCCAGCATTGCGCAACTGCTGCTCGCGGCGACGCCGGCCGCCACGGGCACGCTCGCCGGCGTGCGCTTCGTGCAGCGGCTCGACACGGCGGGCGGCACGCCGCCGGCCGCGACGTGCACGACCGAGCATGCTGTCGGTCGCTTCCCGTACTTCGCGCGCTACGTGTTCCTGAAGTGATGCGCATGGCGTCGCAGGCACCGGGCATCATCCCGGCGCCCTCCGCCACACGATCATTTATTCAGTTTTCCTATTTTTCATGCGTGGACGCGTGAAATCGTCGACGCCTTCGTTCCGGCTGCTCAGCGTATCCGCATCGACAACTCGACGTCGCCGCCGAACGGCACCGACAGATAGCCGTGTTCCGGTGCGCGCACGTAAGCGAGGTAGTCGGGGTTGTATGCCGCGTTGTCGGCCACGACGAACGCCCCCGCCCTGAGGCGCGGTTCGACCAGCGCCAGAATCTCCGGATACAGCGCCTTCGCACCGTCGAGCAGCAGCAGGTCGACCGAATCCGGTAGATCGACGGCCAGCGTGCGCAGCGCATCGCCTTCACGAATCTCCACGAGATCGGCGAGCCCGGCCGCAGTCAGGTTCGCCCGCGCGCGCACGACCTTCGACGGTTCGAACTCGCTCGTGACCAGCCGGCCGCCGCCGTTGTCGCGCAGCGCGGCCGCGAGATGCAGCGTCGAAATGCCGAACGACGTGCCGAATTCGACGATCGCCCGCGCGCCGCCGCTGCGCGCGAGCAGGTACAGCAGCGTGCCCGTCTCGCGCGACACGGGAAGCGGATAGTCCTTCAGGCGCGCATACAGATCGATGTAATCCGTCTTGCTGCGCATCAGCCGCGCTTGCTCGTCGCGCGACACGCCGGCGAAGGCCGGGCTCGTCGCGGGCGACGCCGCATCGGCTTCATCGAACAGGCGCGCGAGCAGCGCCGCCAGCGGGTCTTGAATCAGGGTGGTCATGCGGATCTCCAGGGTCAGGTTGAGTGCGTCAGTGCGCCCGACTAGAATATGACGAACTATTCAGGTTTTACTATTCGCATTGGCAAACCGCCCATGACCGACCGCCGCAACACCCCGATCGCCACGCGCAAGCTGCCTCGGCAGGCGCGCTCGACCCGTCTCGTCGAAGACGTCCTCCAGGCCGCCATTCAGGTTTTGGCCACCGAAGGCGCGCAGCGTTTCACGATGGCGCGCGTCGCCGAGCGCGCCGGCGTGAGCGTCGGCTCGCTGTACCAGTACTTCCCGAACAAGGCGTCCGTGCTGTTCCGGCTGCAGCGCGACGAATGGCGGCAGACGTTCGAGATGCTGTGCGGGATCCTGCAAGACCCGCGGAAGACGCCGCCCGAGCGGCTGCGCACGGCCGTGCGTGCGTTCATCCGGTCGGAATGCGACGAGGCGAGCATGCGCATCGCGCTCGACGACGCCGCGCCGCTCTATCGCGACGCGCCCGAGGCGCAGGCAGCGCGGGCCGAGGGCAACCGGGCCTTCGGCGCGTTCATGCGCGAAGCGCTGCCCGGCGTATCCGACGCCACGCATGCGATCGCTTGCGAACTGGTCATCACGACACTCACGTCGGGCGGCAAGGTGTTCTCCGAAACCGCGCGCACGCCGGCGGAAATCGACGCCTATTCGACCGCGATGGCCGACATGTTCTGCGCATACCTCGCGCAGCTCACGCGAGACTGACGCGAGACTGACGCGACGAGGGCCAGAACGAGCGCGCGCGCAGCCGGCGCGCGGGACCGGTATCATCCGGGTGCCGCTCGCGCACGGCCGCGCATCGCGCCGCACGCCGCCGTTTTCATGCGCGTGCGCAGCCCCCATGAAAGACATTCGTAAGACTCAATGCCTCACCCGCTTCAAGCCTGCCCGCCGACCCCGCGTTCAAATAGTCGCCTTAACGGATTCGAACTAGGCGTATACACGCGTGTCGTCGCAACGAAGCCCCGTTGCACGCCGATATAAGCGCTGCGACATGCGCTGCATGCTCTTCCCCCGATGGGACGTGATGGGCCGCTCGCCTAACCTTCGCTACGGCAAAGCACACGTGACGGGGTCGACCACACCACGCGTCGTCCGACGCGACACCCTCGCGCTCGTTTCGATTCGCACGTAACGACACGCATCACGCGTCATGCGTCCCCACGACGTTGCCGACAAATCCCAACTAGATACGAGACACCCTGACGACGGTTCGCTACGGGCCGTTTCAGCATGCTGATAAAGGAGCAAGCTCATGAGTGATACCCCGGTGCAGCCGACGGTCGACGTCGGCTCTGCAGAAACTGACTTTGGCACCAAGGGAGTCATCGACCGGTACTTCGGCATTTCGTCGCGCGGCAGCACGCAGCGCACCGAGATCGTTGCCGGCGTCACCACCTTCCTCGCGATGGTCTATTCCGTGTTCGTCGTGCCCGGCATGTTCGGCAAGGCCGGCTTCGACACGAGCGCGGTGTTCGTCGCGGTCTGCCTCACCACTGCGTTCGGCTCGCTGCTGATGGGCCTGTGGGCGAAGCTGCCGATCGCGATCGGCTGCGCGATCTCGCTGACCGCGTTCACCGCGTTCGGCCTCGTGCTCGGCAAGGGCCTGCATCCGACGGTCGCGCTCGGCGCCGTGTTCCTGATGGGCCTCGTGTTCACCGGCATCTCGGTCACCGGCGTGCGTTCGTGGATCCTGCGCAACCTGCCCGCGGGCGTCGCGCACGGCACGGGCATCGGCATCGGCCTGTTCCTGCTGCTGATCGCGTCGAACGACGTCGGCCTCGTAATCAAGAACCCGGGCGCCGGCCTGCCGGTCTCGCTCGGCCAGATCACCGCGCTCCCGGTCATCATGTCGGTCGTCGGCCTCGCCGCGATCTTCGGCCTCGAGAAGCGCCGCGTGCCGGGCGGCATCCTGCTCGTCGTGATCGCGATCTCGATCTTCGGCCTGATCTTCGATCCGGCCGTGAAGTACCACGGCATCTTCGCGCTGCCGTCGCTGAGCGCACCGGGCCACGCGTCGCTGATCGGCGCGATGGACATCAAGGGTGCACTGTCGATGGCCGTGCTGCCGAGCGTGCTGGCACTGGTGATGACCGCCGTGTTCGACGCGACCGGCACGATCCGCGCGGTTGCCGGGCAAGCCGGCCAGCTCGACGAGAACGGCCGCATCATCAACGGCGGCCGCGCACTGACCGCCGATTCGATCAGCTCGATCTTCTCCGGTTTCCTCGGCGGCGCGCCGGCGGCAGCCTACATCGAGTCGAGCGTCGGCGTGGCCGCCGGCGCGAAGACGGGCCTCGCGGCCGCCGTGGTCGGCCTGCTGTTCCTCGTCGTGATGTTCTTCTCGCCGCTCGCGGGCCTCGTGCCGTCGTACGCCACCGCACCGGCGCTGATGTACGTCGGCCTGCTGATGCTCGGCAGCGTGAGCAAGCTGCACATGGACGACATGGTCGACGCGATGTCGGGCCTCGTGTGCGCGGTGTTCATCGTGCTGACCGCGAACATCGTGACGGGCATCATGCTCGGCTTCTCGACGCTCGTGATCGGCCGCATCGCCAGCGGCGAATTCCGCAAGCTCAACGTCGGCACCGTGCTCATCGCGGCCGTGCTCGTCACCTTCTATCTCGGCGGCTGGGCCATCTGACCGCGAGACATGCGCGACGTCGCCTGAAGAAGGGCGGCGCGCATCGGGACGACGACGTCTCCTCCACCATCATCGTTGATGGTCTCCAGGCCTGGGAACGCAAGTTTCCAGGCTTTTTTTGTGGGTGCGGCGCAGCGCGATGCACTGCGCGGAAACGCCGCAACGCAAATCCGCGCCCGGTGCTACGATCGCGCTTTGCCCCTTCAGGAGCCGCGATGAACGCGCTCGGCATCGTCTCCGAATCGAGCACGCGGACTTCGGCGCGCAAGCCGCCGTTCATTCCGTCGTTCGGGTTCCACGAAGTGCATGAATCGCAGCCGATCGGCGCGCCGCCCGCGCGGATCATCGACGCCGTCGCGTCGCTCGACATGCGCGCCGATCCCGTCATCGACGCGCTGATGATGGTGCGCGAATTCCCGGCCACCGTCGCCGGTGCGCTCCGCAACGGCCCGGCCCGCCCCGAACGCGCGCGCTTCGGCTTCAACTCGTTCACGCTGCTCCATCGCGACGACACGTCGCTGTCGCTCGGCCTCGTCGGCCGCTTCTGGCGTCCGACGCCCGACGTGCGCACGATCGCCGATGCAGCGGCCTTCATCCGGCACGACGATCCGCGCGATGCAAAGCTGGTGCTCCGTTTCGAGGTCGTCGGGCTCGCATCGGGTGCGCACATGCTGCGCACGGAAACCTTCATCCACTGCCCGAGCGAGCGCGCGCGCTGGCTGTTCACGCCGTACTGGCTCGCGATCCGGCTGGGGAGCGGCTGGATCCGGCGCCGTACGCTGGCGGCGGTCGAGATGGCGCTGGCTTAAGCGCACTCCGTCAGAACGGCTTGACCACGACCAGCCCGACGACGATCGCCGTCGCGGCCACGACCGCGCCTGCTGCCTGCCCGAGCCACGCTGCCGGCACGACGACGAGATCGTCGCGCTCCATGCGCCGCAGCGTGCCGGCCAGCATCCCGTGCAGCGCCGACAGCGCGACGACGACCGCGAGCTTCACCGACAGCCACGCCGCGCCGAACCAGTGACCGCTCAGCGCAATCGCGATCCCCGTGATCCAGACGACTGCGAGCGCAGGCGCCGTCACCGTGCGATCCCAGCGCCGCACCGCGCGATGCACGGCGAGGTTCGCGATCCGTACACCGACGGACAACAGCAGCAGCCCGCCGACGAACGTGACGACGGCCGCCACATGCACGGCCTTCAGCACCAGGTAGATCATCGCGCGTGTCTCCGCCGCGCGATCCAGCCTGCGCTCGCCAGCCCCGCGAACGGCACGACGGCCGACAGCACGAGCCGCGCGATCTCGCCCCGGCTCCACAGCCCGCTCGACGCGGTGCCGACGACCGCCCATACGTACATCGCGAACGCGATGCCGTGAACCGGGCCCATGATCGAGACCGCGACCGGATAGCCGGCCAGATGCTTGAGCGGCACGGCGACGCACACCAGCACGACGAGCGTGGTCGCCTCCAGCAACGACAGGTACTGCAGGTTCCGCAACGCGTTGCGATCGTCTTGTTTCATCGGCGGGGCTCCAGGTTGATCCGCCGCGATTGTCGCGTGTGGTGCCGATTCGAGCCATTGGCTAGAATGACATCTTTCAACGGATTCTGGCCACGACCGAAAACACCATGCACACGGTTGCCGTACTCGCTTTGCCCGATGTCGTCCCGTTCGACCTGGGCGTCGCATGCGACACGTTCGCGCGCGTGCGGTCGCCCGACGTCGCGCCGGCCTACCGCGTGCGCGTGTGCAGCGAGCAGCCGCGCGTCGCCGGCGACCTGTTCGAGCTGCGCCCGCCGTTTCGTCTCGACGCGCTGGCCGACGCCGATACGATCATGGTCCCCGGCACGTCCGAGCCGCTCGCGCCCACGTCGCACCGCGTGCTCGCGGCACTGTGCGAAGCGGCCGCGCGCGGTTGCCGGATCGCGTCGATCTGCAGCGGCGCGTTCGTGCTCGCGGAAGCCGGGCTGCTCGACGGCCTGCGCGCGACGACGCACTGGCTCGCGGCCACGGAACTCGCGCGCCGCTATCCTGGCGTCGACGTCGATCCGAACGTGCTGTTCGTCGACAACGGGCAGATCCTGACGTCGGCCGGCGCGGCGGCCGGCCTCGACCTGTGCCTGCACATGATCCAGGCCGACTACGGCGCGGCGGTTGCCGTCGACGCCGCACGCAGCGCGGTGGCGCCGCGCGTGCGCGAAGGCGGGCAGGCGCAGTTCATCGCGCCCGAATGGCCGGCCGGCGGCGACGGGCTGCACGACCTGATGGACTGGCTGCAGGCGAACCTGCGCAAGCCGCTCACGCTCGACGCGATGGCCCGCCAGGCGTCGACGAGCGTGCGCACGCTGACGCGGCGCTTCCAGGAACAGACCGGCACGTCGCCGCGACAATGGCTGCAGACCGCGCGCGTCCGGCACGCGCAGCAGTTGCTGGAGGTGACGGAATTGTCGATCGAGCATGTCGCGACGGAAGCCGGATTCGGTTCGGTCACCGCGTTTCGCGAACGGTTCGTGCGCATCGTCGGCACGTCGCCGCAGCGCTATCGCCAGGCATTCCGTGCGCGCGCCGGCGCGTGACGTTCGTCAGGATCGCTACCTAAAGTATCAAATCGCCGCCCCTTTTCGCGCCAACCGGACCCGACCGATGACCCGCATCCGCAACCCCCTGAACATCGCGCAGCTCCAGGCGTTCGTCTCCGCCGCGCACCTCAAGAGCCTGCGCGCCGCCGCACGCGAACTCGGCGTCACGCAGCCCGCGATCACGCACACGATCCGCGAGCTCG
>JAIRVP010000078.1 GCA_031253835.1 Burkholderia sp.
CCTTTCCCACGTAGACGCCGCTCGCGCGGTCCGAATCCGCGACCGATTTCGCGTGCCGCAGCCCGGCCTACAACCGGTCGACGCGGCCGAGGGCGGGCGTCGGCGCGCCGGCGCGCACGACCATGCCGATCCGCGAATCGGCGAGCTCGACACGCGACGCGGGAATTACCTTGCCTTCCTTGATCATCTGGTCGAGCGCATAGCCGACCATGATCAATACGTCGGCTTTCTCGCCGCGCGAGAGGCGGTTCGGAATCGCTTCCTTCGACTGGCCCATCGACGGGCCGGAGATCGTGTCGAGCGTGTCGCCGGATGACGCCGTGAAGCCGGGGCCCAGCTGCTTGTATGCGGCCGTGAAGCCGCCGGAGATCATCACGCGCAGTTCGGCCGCGCCGGCCGGCAGCGCGGCGGACGCGAGCGCGACGGCGGCGAGCCAGAACGCGGCGCGGCGCGCGAGGGGATGGCGGGGCGCAGGGGCGGTGAGGGCGGCTCGGGCGCGCATGGGCGTGTCTCCTTCCAGTCTGTCGTTGTCGGTGGGTGCGGTCGCGTACGGCCGGCACGGGCTACATGATCCACCGAAATGCGTACGCGTGCCGTGCGGCGTGCGCGTGTTGCCGGCTGGCGCGCGACGCGGGAAGGAAAGCCCGGTAAGCTGTCCGGCGTCCGCGCCGGCGGTTTCCCGATGCTTCTTCCTGCCTGAATTCGATCAAATGAAAATCGCTCGTGCCCGTTGTGTGTTGTGGGTGCTCGGCGCGGCCCTCGCGTTGACCACCGCTGCGGAAGTGGCTGCCGCTCCGGTAAAACGCTGCGGATGGCTGGAGAACCCGACGCCGGCCAACTGGTGGCTGGTCGACAAGGACGGCAGCTGGACATTGTCGACCATGGGCAGCGAGCCGGTACCGGGCCTCGACGAGATGCCCGACATGTCGAAGCGCGGGTGGGTCGTCACCAACGCGGGAGAGCACGGCTACGGCTGTGCGTGCCTCGACCTGGAGATCGATCCGCACACGCGCGACGTGACGAGGATCGTCGCTGCGAAGCCGCTTCCGCTGACGCGTTGCAAGGCCGACAAGACGTTGCCGGCGCCGTGAGCCGGGAAGGGGGCGACGGTACGCGCGCAGCCGTCTCGAAGCGGAACGCATCCTGTGTCCGCAGCCTGCAGGCATCCCTTGTTCCCCGCCCCACGGCGCGGTATCGTCGATGCTCCGCCTTCCGACCCTGACCGGAGAACAGCCGTGCCCGCAGCCGCCCCCGCCACGCTGAGATTTTCCACCGACAAGCGCGAACTCGACATCGACGCGATCTTCGACTTCCTGCATCGCGATGCGTACTGGTCGCAGGGCATTCCGCGCGATGTGGTCGAGAAGGCAATCGAGGGTTCGCTGTGCTTCGGCGCATATGTCGGCGACCGGCTCGTCGGGTTCGCGCGGCTCGTCACCGATCACGCGACGTTCGCGTACCTGTGCGACGTGTTCGTGCTGCCGGCCGAACGCGGCAACGGCTACGGCCGCGCACTGATCGACCATGTGTTCGCGCAGGAGATGGTGCAGCGGCTGCGCCGCATCATGCTCGTGACGACCGATGCGCACGAACTGTACCGGCCGGTCGGCTTCGGGCCGTCCGCGAATCCCGAGCGGCTGATGGAGATCCGCCGCCCCGACATCTACGCGAAACGCTGACGCGCGGCGCTGCGCATACAATACGCGCTTTCCGTTTTTGCCGAAGAGAAGCCCATCATGACCGAACAGGAAGCCGAACAGCTCGCGACGCACCGCCACTACAAGGGCGGGCTGTACCGCTACATCGGCGTTGCGCGCCATTCCGAAACCGAGGAATCGGTGGTCGTGTACGAGCATCTGTGGCCGCATGCGCGCGGGCTGTGGGTGCGCCCGGAAGCGATGTTCAACGGGAACCTGGAGGACGGCACGCCGCGTTTTCGCAAGCTGCGCGACTGATCCGCAACCGGCGGCGCGTGTGCCGCAGAGACGGCCGGCCGTGTGCGTTACATCGTCACGCGCCGGCCAGCGCCTTCACCAGTTCGGGCGGCGCATGCCTGACCGTCACCTCCGGCGTGCCGTGCCACGCCGCGAGTTTCTTCACGGCCTTCGCGACGTCGGCCGCGAGCCCCGTGCCGAAGCGCACGCCCGGCTCCACATGCACCGCCTTCAGTTCGAACGTACCCAGCGTGCGATGCGCTTTCGCATCGACGCGGCCGACCAGCCGGCCGCGATGCAGCACGGGCAGGCAGAAATAGCCGTAGCGTCGCTTGTGCTCGGGCGTATAGCACTCGATCGTGTAGTCGAAGCCGAACAGCGTCGACGCGCGCCGCCGGTCCCAGACGACCGGATCGAACGGCGACAGCAGCGTCGTGACCGTCGAGCGCAGCGTGTCGGCCGCGGCGGCCGGCAGCCACGCGTCGAGCGAACGATGCACGTAGGCCGGTTCCTTCCAGTCGTCGATCCGCACCGGAATCAGGTCGCCGGCTTCCGCAAGCTGTTCCAGCTCCGCGTGGTACGAGCGGCGCGGCAAACGATAGTAATCGGCGACCCAGTCCGCGCGCACGACGCCGAGCGCACGGCACGTGTAGTCGAGCAGCGCCGGCAGCACGGCATCGCGCGGCGGCAGGTCGCGTTTGTCGTCCCAGCCGGGCAGCACGCGTTCGCGCACGTCGTACACGCGCTGGAAATTGCGGCGTTCCGACACCATCAGGTCACCCGTCGTGAACAGCACCTCCAGGTGCTGTTTCTCCGGCTTGCGATCCCACCAGCCGTTGCCCTTCACGCCATCCTCGCGCGCGAAGTCGGCCGACCGCACCGGGCCCTCGTCGCGAATCCGCGCGAGCAGTTGCTCGATGTCGGGCCGGTTCTGCTCATGCCATTCGGCCGCGTATTTCCAGCCCATCCCCGACGGATCGAGCATCTTGTAGCGCATCAGCCCGAATTGCTCGACCGGCAGGAAGCACGCTTCATGCGACCAGTATTCGAACAGGCGTGCCTCGGCGAGATGCTCGTCGAGCCACTGCGGCGCGAAATCGCCGAGGCGGCTGAACAGCACGAGATACGGGCTGCGCGCGACGACATGAATGGTGTCGATCTGCAACTGCGCCATCCGGCGGATCGCGTCGAGCACGTCGGCCTTGGTCGCCTTGCGGCGGGGCGGCGTCAGCAGGCCCTGCGCGGCGAGATGCAGCGCGCGGGCGGCGGCGGGCGAGAGCGTAAGCATCGGCAGGGCGGTCGAGGATGGCGATCGGGGATCACTTTAGCGCGAAAGCGGCGCACGCGTGCGACGCGCCGCTGCAACGCGTCTGACAATGGTTGACAGATGAGTTTCGCAAGTTTCCCTATAGTGCAGTTCATGGCGCGACGACAAGTGCGCGCAACGATTCCGCTTCCGACGCACATATGTCCATGGCACGCAGGAAGCGAATCCTGGATTCTCAACCCCCATCGGGAATCCAGGAGCCCTGAGCGGACATCCATGCGGCTGTGCACCGGCCCCGAGTGGATGTCCGCTGATTTTTTTGTATTTCCGGTTTTTTACTTCCCCACCACGCGATTCCGCCGCACCGGCCGCTTGTTGCCGCTTATTGCCGCTTGCCGCGCGCGACTTCGTCGCCGGCGCCAGGCGGCAGCCGCCGCGTGATCGGAATCGACGCGAACGAGCACAGCCCGACCACCAGGAACGCGGGCCAGAAATCCGACCACATCATCGTCTGATGGCCCTGCAACCAATGCGAAATGTGCAGCACGAGGCCGGCCACCGTCACGCCGAGGCCGAGCGACATCTGCTGCACGACGCTGCCGAGGCTCGTCGCGCGGCCTGCGTCACGCGGCGAGATGTCCGCGTAGATCATCGAGTTCAGGCTCGTGAACTGCAGCGCGGGGAAGATGCCGCCGACGAGCACGATCAGCCAGATCGCCCAGGTCGGCATGCCGGGATGGAACACGCCGTACGCGGCGATCGCGAGGCCCGCGAAGGCCGCGTTGTAGATCAGCACCGTGCGGAAGCCGAAGCGGCGCAGCGTATGCGTGGCCGTCGAGCGGCTCACCGCGCCGCCGAGCGCGGACGCGCACGTGATGAGCCCCGAATGGAACGCGCTCATGCCGAGCCCTTCCTGCAGCGCGAGCGGCAGCAGGAACGGCACCGCGCCGAGGCCGATGCGGAACAGCGACCCGCCGACGACGCTCGCGTGATAGGTCGGGATCTTCAGGAAGCTGAGGTCGAGCACCGGCCGCTCCTTGCGGCGCGCGTACGGCACGTACAGCGCGAGCATCACGGTGCCGGCCGCGCACATGAGGATCGCGTTCGAGCGCGACGTGAGCGAACCGTCGATCAGCGTGAGGCCCATCAGCAGCAACGCGGCGCCGCTGGCCGACAGCAGGAAGCCGAACCAGTCGAGCGGGCCGGGATCGGGCTCGTGCGTGTTCGCGATGTGCTTGCTCGCGAGATAGATCCCGTAGATACCGATCGGCACGTTGATGAAGAAGATCATCCGCCAGTGCAGGTAGGTCGTGATGAAGCCGCCGACGAGCGGCCCGACCGTGGGCCCGAACAGTGCGGGAATCGCGAGGTAGTTCATCGCGCGCACGAGATCGGAGCGCGGCACCGCGCGGAAGATGATGATGCGGCCGACGGGGACCATCATCGCGCCGCCGACGCCCTGGATGAAGCGCGCGAACGTGAGCACGCCGAGCGAGTTGGAGGCTGCGCACATCAGCGAGCCGACGACGAAGATGCCGATCGCGGTGCGGAACACGGAGCGTGCGCTGAAGCGGTCGGCGAGCCAGCCGCAGATCGGGATGAACACGCCGAGGCCGACCACGTAGGCCGTGATCGCGATGTTCAGTGTGACGGGGCTGTGCCCGAAGTCCCTCGCCATCGCAGGCAGTGCGGTGACGATGATGTTCGCGTCGACGCTTTCCATGAACAACGCACAGGCAACGATGAGCGGTGCTAGAAAGACGGGCGACATGGGCTGGGCGCGCGGTAAAGACGCCATTATGCCCACAATGTGACCGTTGAGTCACGTGTGACAACAGTTGTTCCGCATGTTGCAACAGTCGTCTTTCCGGCGAGCCGGGTGGAAAGAACGACTGCGTGCGCGCGGCGCACCTGTCGTGTTTGCGCCGCAACCGGAAGTGCCCGGGCATCGCGGATACGACGCGCATCTTCACGATGCATGAACACGATGAGAGGCGTCGACGTTTGCCGGGTCACGTCGATCCTTTTGACGGAGGGGGAAGTGCTTTTCTAGAATATGAGCGTTTGCTCATATTCGAAACTCGCATTCCCGCCATGTCCGAATCGTCATCGCGTCTCCCGCTGTCGCCCCGCAAGGCGCCGCGCCAGCGCCGCTCGGTGGCCACCGTCGACGCGATCGTCGAGGCCGCGGCTCGCGTTCTGGAACGCGACGGCTTCGACGGTTACACGACGAACGCCGTCGCGGCGCTGGCCGGCGTGAGTATCGGCTCGCTCTATCAATACTTCCCGAATCGCGATGCACTGACGGCCGCACTCGTCGAGCGCGAGAGTGCGCATCTGCTCGACGACGTCGACCGGGCGGCTGCGCTGTCGTCCTGCGACGACGTGCTGCGCACACTGGTGCGCGGGGCCGTCGCGCACCAGATGCGCCGGCCGGTGCTTGCGCGGCTGATCGATTTCGAAGCGGCGCGGCTGCCGCTCGGTGCGCGCACCGCACGGGTTGCCGACCGCATCCACGCGACGCTGCTGCATGCGCTCGGGCGGCGCGATGCGCCGCGTGTCGCCGCGCCCGGCGTTGTCGCGCACGACCTGCTCGCGATCTTGAAAGGGATCGTCGATGCGGCGGGCGCGCGCGGCGAGACCGACGCGGCGGCGCTCGAAGCGCGTGCGTGGCGGGCCGTGCGCGGCTACCTGCGCGAGTCGCGCGAATCGAAGCTTGCTTGATGCGCGCGTTTCGTGCGACAGTCGGACCCATTCGCACCACCACATGACGCGTATCGATCGAGGGCCATCGAGACGAACGCGCGCGCGAACGAGACCTCGTGCCGATCCACTCACCATCGAAAGGAGGGGACACGTCATGACGTCACGTCGTGCCGCATCGATTGCATCTCGCTTCCCGGTTCATCTCTCGTCACGTGCTGCGCCACCCGCGCCGCGTCTGCGCTGGGCTGCCGCGCTGGCCGTTGCGTATCTCGCCGTCGCCGGCTGTGCCGCGCAGGCCGACAACGCGAACCAGGCCGCTGCGCAAGCGGCCGGCCAGTCCCCGGTCGCGGCCACCACCGCCGCGACGGCGCCCGCGTCGGGCGCGCTGCTGCCGCCGCCGAGCCAGCTCTACGGCGACCTGTTCGTCGCGGTGCAGACCGCGCAGATCTATCCCGACCAGAAGACCTTCGTCGACGCGACGCCCGATACCGATCCCGCGACGATCGTGCAGTTGTATCAGCAACAGAAATCGCAGCCGGGCTTTTCGCTGAAGACGTTCGCCGGCCAGCACTTCACGCCGCCCCCGGAAAGCAGCGTGACGCCGCCGCCGAACCAGACGCTGCGCCAGCACATCGACTGGCTGTGGCCGCAGCTCACGCGCACGAGCGTCACGGTGCCGCAATACGGTTCGCTGATCGCGATGCCGAAACCGTACGTCGTGCCGGGCGGCCGCTTCCGCGAAGGCTACTACTGGGATACCTATTTCACGATGCTCGGGTTGCAGGTGTCGGGGCGCGAGGATCTCGTCGACGACATGCTCGACAACTTCGCCCATCTGATCGATACGATCGGCCACATCCCGAACGGCAACCGCACGTATTACGCGAGCCGCTCGCAACCGCCGTTCTTTGCGTACATGGTCACGCTCGCCGCGCAGGCCGAAGGCGACAAGGTCTACCAGAAATACCTGCCGGAACTGCGCAAGGAACATGCGTACTGGATGCAGGGCGAAACCACGACGCCGCGCGGGCAGGCCGCGCGCCATGTGGTCGCGATGCCCGACGGCGCGGTGCTGAACCGCTACTGGGACGCGAGCGACACGCCGCGCGACGAGTCGTATCTCGAGGACGTGACGACCGCGAAATCCGTGCCGTCACGCCCGGCGAACGACGTGTACCGCGATCTGCGCGCGGGCGCCGAAAGCGGCTGGGACTACAGCTCGCGCTGGTTCGGCGACGGCAAGACGCTCGCGACGATCCGCACGACGTCGATCGTGCCGGTCGACCTGAACAGCCTGATGTTCCATCTCGAGACGACGATCGTGAAGGGCTGCACGGTGACGCGCGACATGGCCTGCGTGACCGATTTCTCCGGGCGCGCGGCACGGCGTGCGGCCGCGATCAATCGCTATTTGTGGAACCGTCGCGGCTATTACGGCGACTATGACTGGCAACTGCGCAAGCCGCGCGACGGCGTGACGGCGGCCACGCTGTATCCGCTGTTCGCGGGCGTCGCATGGCCCGAGCGCGCGAAGGCGACCGCGCGCGAAGTGCGCAAGACGCTGCTGCAGCCGGGTGGCCTCGCGACGACGACCGAGAACACGGGCCAGCAGTGGGACGCGCCGAACGGCTGGGCGCCACTGCAGTGGATCGCGATCGACGGGCTGCGCCGCTATGGCGAACCGGCGCTCGCGAAGGAGATCGGCACACGCTTCCTGTCCGACGTGAAGCATGTGTATGCGACCGAAGGCAAGCTCGTCGAGAAGTACGTGGTCGAAGGCGCCGGCACGGGGGGCGGCGGAGGCGGTGAATATCCGCTGCAGGACGGGTTCGGCTGGACCAACGGCGTCACGCTGAAACTGCTCGGGCTGTACGGCGAGTAATACGCGGCGCGGGCCACGCGCTCGCACGGCAAACAAGCAAACGGGCCGGACGATCGCGCAAGCGGCCGTCCGGCCCGTGTCTTGATGCGGGTTGCATCAGAACGTGATCGTCGTGCGTACGCCGACCACCGTTTCGTCGCCGATGCGGGCACCGGCCGCGTTCGGGTTCGGAATGCCGCCGCCCGGGCGGAAGAAGTGCTGCAGGTCGGCCTGCAGTTGCCACCATGGCGTGACCTGGTACTGGTAGGTCGCTTCGACGACCGTCTCCGCGCGGCGCACCGGATAGCCGGGCGTCGTGTACGCGCCGGTGTCGCCGTCGAGGCCGCGTGCATGCGAGCCGATCTTCGCGTAACCGATCGCGATGCCGGCGACATCGTTGTCGCGTCCGGCGAACGGCGCCTTCAGCGTCACGCCTGCGTTGGCGGCGAAATCGACGATATTGCGATCGCCGGGCGAGCCCATCACGCGCGCGAACACGCCGACCGAGCGCGGGCTGTCGGCCGACGGCCGCCACACCATCTGGTCCGCGACCGCGTAGAAACCGTAGTTGCCGCGATGCGTGGCGGGCGTGCCGTTGCCGGCCGGATCCGCGAGCGACAGGCCGTCGGTGCCGTAGCGCGGATCGTTCGCGTGCTGCGACTGATACCAGAAGCCGAGCTTGTACGTGCCGGGCAGGCCGGCCGGCTGCGGCGCCTTCGGATCGGCGGGCGGTGCGTTCAGCGCGTACTGCACTTCGCCGATCACGAACGCGCCGCTGCGCAGGTTGAAGTTGGTGCCGTGTGCGTTCAGCACCTGCGCGTCGCCGTCGTTGCGGCCGGCCGGGTTGCCGTCGAACACGCCGATCATCGCGGTCCACGCGTCGGCCGGCTTCACGCGCAGCCGTACGCCGAGCGACGACAGCGGATATGCGGGGCCGCCGGCCGGCAGGTCGGTCGACGGCAGCACGGGCCAGCCGAACGTCGCGTTCATGAACGTCGCCGCGTTCTGGCTCACCATGAATTCCTGGTCGACGCTCTGCTGGCCGACCTTCACGTCGACCTTGCCGTCGAGCAACGACTGCTGGTACCAGAGCTCCCACAGGCGCGTGGTCGAGTTCGCTTCGATGCCGGTCGCGGTCTGCAGCGTCTGCAGGTAGCGCTGCGTGAGGTTGGTGCCGTGGATCTGCAGCCCCGACACGTTGAACGTGCCGCCCGGCAGGCCGATCGCCTTGCCGGTATCGACGTTGAAACCGAATTGCGTGAGCCCCTGGTACGCGCCGCCGCGATGCGTGCCGCCGGACGCGTTGTACAGGTACTCGCTGGTTTCCTGCAGGCTCAGCGTGACGCCGTGATCGCCGAGCAGGTCGCGCAGGCCGCCCATGTTGCCGAGCAGGTTCGAACGCTCCCAGAAACCGGTGGGAGCGGGCGCGGCAGCATCGGCGGCCTGTTGTGCGGGCGCGGCGGCGTCGCTGGCGCCGACCGCCGGTTCGGCTGCGGCCGGCGGCGACGCCTGCGCGAACGCGGTGGTGGCGGCGAGCGACAGCAGCAGCGTGGCGAGCGCATTGACGCGGAGCGCGCGCGGGACGGGTTCGAGATGATTCTTCATGTGGGTTCCGTCGATAATTTGATTAGTTAGACTGAAGAAGCAAAAACGCGATGCGGGAAACATGGCGAGACGATCGCGCGGCGGCCCAGGGCGAGTGGGTCCGTCGCGCGGCGATGGGGTTACGGCAGCCAGCCGCCGACGCGCCACACCTGCGCGAAGCCGAGGCGCGCCGCGGCCGAGCACAGCAGCGCGGCGAGCGCGACCGCGGCCGCCATCGCGGCGACCAGCACGCAGTCGAGCGGGCGCGGTGTCGCCGGCACGTGGGCGAGTGCGATGCCGCGCCAGTTGCCGAATGCATGGGCGAGCGGCGAGAGGCCGGAAACGAACGAGCGGTCGCACGCAACGTGCACGATGCGCTTGAGTCTGAGCGCGAACGATTGAAGGAACATGACGCTGCCTCCGTCCGGTCCGGCAAACGCCGGACGACGTGGTCGAGCGCGGGCGCATGACGCGACCTGCGATCGGAGGGTGGAACGTAACGGAGCGTGCGACTGGCGAGACGGCGATGGCCGGCCCGGGAGGAAGCGCGCTAACCCGGCGAATGCGAGCTAGCGGCGAAAGACATGCGTCTGGCTGCTATCTCGCGATGGCTTGGCCGGCCTGGACCGGCATCGAACTGCAACTAGAGCATGTGTCCACGAAGGGACTCCCTTGATGAATTGGGGCGGATTGTAGTCGCGACTTTTGCTGCGGTGCAAGTAAAAAACGCACAAACGACGACGTCTGTCGCGTGCGCGTCGCAGCAGGCCGCTGCGGCGCGACAGCAGCTCGGCGGGGGCGGGAAGCGCGCGCGGCAGGATGCCGCGCCGTTGTTCGCACGCATCGCTGCCTGACCGTGTCGTGACGCGTTGAAAGGTTCCGGCACGCCATTTCAAGGGCAAATCTTTCAGTGGCGGAAAGCAGGAAATTTATTTCGGGAAATGGGGTTGGGAGGGGTTGACTTCACTTTCGGGCGGTCCATAGAATCCGCCATCTTCACTCTTGGGGCCGCCGCCTTGGACGCCTGCAGTAGTCGATCTTCGAACGAAATTTCCGCCTGAGCGACCGACGTCCGCGCCTCATCGAAGCCGCCGTTTGTCTCCCAGGCAAACGGTGCGCGCAGCAGTATTCCGCAGCAAATTCCTACGTGCACCCTGATTCGCGCCGGTTAGCGTGATGCGTTTTCGCATGCGTTGCCCGGTTTCACCGCCGCCCGGCAGGCGGCCGCATTCGCGCATGCCTTTTCCCGGCGCGCGAATGGCGGCCCGCAAGCCTGACGGCGGTCAACCGTGTTTTCCGGAACACCGCACAGGAGCCGCCATGAACGACAGTGACAGTTGTCCCTTATGCCCGTTGCACACACAGACCCTTTTGAACCCGGGTCGCAGGGACATTCCGGCCGACTAGCCTGACACGTCGTTCAGGCCCCGGACTGGCCCCGCACCCACCACGCGGCCGGCACGCCTGCCGTCGCCGCACGGAGCCAGACCATGAACTTCGGCCTTCTGCTGTCGAACCTTCCGCACGTCACGGAATCGCGCAACCACTACGACGCGATGCTGACGCTCGACGCCCGTCCGCGGGTGTTCTCCCGCCTGCTGAACCAGTTGAAATCGTTGATCCGCTGAAAGAAGGGCCGAGCGCGCCTCGGCATGCGCACGCGCCCCCGCCTTCGAGCGGCCGCTCCGTGCGCATTCCAAGGTCACACGCTTGTCGAATCGCATAACCCTTAGCCGTACGGAACACATCATGTCCACGCCATCCAACGTCTCTCCACCGATCGCCGCCGAACGCAGCGCCGTGCTCGACGAAGCCCACCTGGGCGACATCCGCGGTGCACTCGGTACGATCTCGCACCACGACACCGGTGCGCGCGGCTCGTGGTGGGCACGCCTGCGCACGCTGCTCGCGATCATCGGCCCGGGGCTGATCGTGATGGTCGGCGACAACGACGCCGGCGCATTCGGCACCTACACGCAGGCCGGCCAGAACTACGGCACGACGCTGCTGTGGACGCTGTTGCTGCTCGTGCCCGTTCTCTACGTGAACCAGGAAATGGTGCTGCGCCTCGGCGCGGTCACGGGCGTCGGTCATGCGCGCCTGATCTTCGAACGCTTCGGCAAGTTCTGGGGCGCGTTCAGCGTGATCGACCTGTTCCTGCTCAATGCGCTGACCATCGTCACCGAGTTCATCGGCATCACGTTCGTGCTGGATTTCTTCGGGCTGCCGAAGGTCGCCGGCGTGTGCGTGGCCGCCGCGCTGACGATGGCCGCGGTGAGTACCGGCGATTTCAGGCGCTTCGAGCGGTTCGCGATCGGGCTGTGCGTACTGAGCCTGCTGCTCGTGCCGGTGCTCGTGTCGATCCATCCGCCGGTCGCGCAGATGTCGCGTGATTTCTTCGTGCCGAACTGGCCCGCGCACGCGAAGCTGTCGGACGTGATGCTGCTCGTGATCGGCATCGTCGGCACGACGGTTGCGCCGTGGCAGCTGTTCTTCCAGCAGAGCTACGTGATCGACAAGCGCATCACGCCGCGCTTCATGAAGTACGAGAAGGCCGATCTGTGGATCGGCATCGCATTCGTGCTGGTCGGTGCGGTCGCGATGATCGGCTTCAGCGCCGCGCTGTTCAACGGCCATCCGGAAGCCGGCAATTTCAGCGACGCAGGCGGCATCATCGCGGGCCTCGAGAAGTATGCGGGCCGCACGAGCGCGACGCTGTTCGCGATCGCGCTGCTCGACGCGTGCATCATCGGCGCGGCGGCCGTGTCGCTGTCGACCGCGTATGCGATCGGCGACGTGTTCAAGATCCGTCACTCGCTGCATCGCGGCGTGACCGACGCGAAGGGCTTCTATCTCGTCTATTTCGGCATCGTCGCGGCCGCGGCCACGCTCGTGCTGATCCCGGGCAGCCCGCTCGGCCTGCTGACCGAAGCCGTGCAGACGCTGGCCGGCGTGCTGCTGCCGAGCGCGACGGTGTTCCTGCTCGTGCTGTGCAACGACCGCCAGGTGCTCGGCCCGTGGGTCAACTCGACGAAGCTCAACGTGTTCACGGGCGCGGTGATCTGGGTGCTCGTGCTGCTGTCGATCATCCTGACCGCATCGGTGATGTATCCGGATATCAGCGGCGAGGCGATCGTCGACGTGCTGGTGGGCGGCACGGTGCTCGCGATCGCGGGCTATCTCGCGACGGTCCTGATTCGCCGCAACAAGCGCGTGGTCGAGCCGGCGCTCGATCGTTCGCTGCGCGACACGTGGCGCATGCCGCCGCTCGACACGCTCGAGCCGCAGAACATGACGGTCGCGACGCGGATCTGGATGGCCGTGCTGCGCGGCTATCTCGTGATCGCGGTCGGCCTCGTGATCGTGAAGGTCGTCCAGATGACGCTGCTGAAGTAACGCGGGACGTCTGACAGGAAGCGGCGCCGGACCCGGCACCGCGCCGCAACCCGTGCATGCCGGCCCGCGAGGCCGGCATGTGCGTTTACGCGCCCGGTGTCACGAAGCGGCGCGGCGCTGCGTCGTGCTCAGATCAGCTCGAGCTTCGACGTCAGGTACGTGAGCTGGATCCGGTTCGCGACGCCGAAGCGCTTGCGCAACTTTCGCAGGTGATAGTCGACGTTGTGCGCGCTGGTGTCGAGGCGCCGGCCGATCTCCTTGTCGGAGGCGCCTTCGGCGATGCCGAGCAGCAGTTCCTGCTCGAACGGCGTGAGCCCGTTCACCGCGCGCTCGCGCGACGTCGAGATCAGTTGCGGCGACGCGAACTTGTGCACCGACAGCCCGATCGACAGCGCCTGCTCGATCGTCGCCGGCGTGATCCATTCGCGCGTGCGGCGCGGTGCGGTGAAGCTCATGAACGCATGCAGCCGCGTGCCGGGCACGGCCATCGAATACATGATGCCGCTGCACATGCCGTCGTCCTGCATCGTCTGCAGGAAGCCGTCGAGCGCGGCCGGGCTCACGTACGGGCCGTCGTCGCGCTCGCGGTGATCGCGGCGCAGTTGCTGCAGGTCCCACACGATCGGCATGTTGCATACGCGCGCGCCGAGCGTGCGCGGATCGACGTCGTGGTGGTTGTGCCGCACGTAGTCGCCGCGATAGGTGGCCGGCGTGAACGCTTCGTGCAGGTAGAGACTTTCGACACGGTCGCGCGCGAATTCGAGCGCGAAGTACGCGAACGTCGAGAAGCCTGTCAGGTGCAGCAGGCTCGTGACGATCCGGTTGCGCTCGGCCGTGCTCTGCGCGTGCGAGAGCGTATCGGCGACGCCGAGCTTCGGTGCGTGCGGCTGCGCGACGTCGCCGCGCTTCACGTCGTCGCACCAGACGACCTGCACGGCGCGCTCCCGCAGCGCATCCGCGCATGCGCCCGACCCGCGCGACGCGCGCGGAAAGGTTGGGGCGACCGCTTCTTCATGCAATGCAATATCGGACATGAGCCATCCCTCGGAATCGACGCGCATCGCCTGGCGGCGGCCGTATCGTGTACGGCATTCGCGGCGGTGCGATCGAGCATCGTTTTTGATATGCGCCGATCGTCATCCCTGACGAAACGCGGGGGCATTGTACAAAAATGCCTGTGTACGCGTAATATGCCGTAATACTAATGGCGGCGAAAGGTTCATATTCGCACGCATATAACGTCGACCAGAAAATCATAAAGAAAAGACCAGATCGTGACGGGGCGCAGTTTCACATATTGGGAAAGGGCGGGCTCCTCATGACACATGCTGACGGCGCACCACGCGTCGAATGGTTCTCACAAGCCGATATAGCGACGGCTGCCGCTTATTCGAACGAATATCAGGCAATCGAGCGCGACGTTTTTACCGGTATTCAAATCGGACCCGGTAAAACCGACCTCGCGCCAATCGATTTTGCTCAATGCCATGCGCGATTACGGCAAATCGGATTCAGTACGCTCGGTTACGGCGCCTACGAAATGATCGGGCGGCGCATTCTGTGCGCGCATTTGCTGCGCGACCTCGCGCCGGCGACGTTCATGCAGCCGTTCATCGAAGGCATGCTCTACGAGAGCGACCCGCGTTTCGCGCAGGTGCGGCAGAGCGGCTTTCCGGTTGCGTGGCGGCTCGACGAGATCGAGGCGGCCGCGCAGGGCAGCGGCGACCGCAAGGTGCTGGCGCTCGCCGGCCATCTGCGTGCGCACGCAATGAACAGCGGCGTGATCTTCAGCCTGTCGGCACCGCGTCTCGACCTGCGCGTCGCGGTGAACGTGACGTCGGAGACGCACGGCACCGAATGGATCGACGATCGCGTGATCGGCGGCGCGCTGTCGGTCAGCCTCGCCGTGCATCGCGTCGCGCTGCCGTTCCTCGAGGCGCGCATCGCACGCATGCGCGGCTTCGCGCTCGGCGACGAGCAGCAGCAGGTGCTCGATCGTCTCGTGCACGGGCTGTCGGACCAGGAGATCGCGAGCGCGCTGCGCACGTCGCTGCACAAGGTCGGCCATCACATCCGTTCGCTCGAGAAGCTCTTCAACGTGCAGAACCGCGCGCAGCTCGCGTACCTCGCCGCGCGGCGCCTGTAACGCCGACCCGACGCACCGCTTCCATCGCGCGCCGGCGGCCCGGCGCGCGATGGAAGCGGTTCCGGCGGCGCGTGCCCGAGCGTGCCGCCGGGTTTCGTAGTCCGATTCGATCGTCGCCGGAAAACGCGCTTTCACGCTACGAGGCGCATCCCTTTATCCATCGTTTCCCGTCGCTACACTCGTCCCATTCAACGGTCCGCATGGCAGGGGGCAGGATTGCCCGTGCCAGCCGGCGATAACGACAGGACAACGGCACGATGGCAGAACCGAAGGCGCTCCCCCGCGACTGGCAGCGGTTGTTTTCCGCCGGCCGCGGCGTGTCCGGACGGCGTCTCGGGGGCGCGTCGCCGCGCGCCGACCTGTTTATCGCGGCGTTCATCATCGCGGTCGTCGCGCTGTTCATCCTGCCGCTGCCGCAGGCCGCGCTCGACGGGATGATCTCGCTGAACCTGGCCGCGAGCGTCGTCCTGCTGACGGTATCGACCTACGTGCCGTCGGCGGTCAGCTTCTCGTCGTTCCCCGCGTTGCTGCTGTTCACGACGCTGTTCCGGCTCGCGCTGAACATCGCGTCGTGCAAGCTGATCCTGCTGCACGCGAACGCGGGCCACGTGATCGACGCATTCGGGCGGCTCGTGGTCGGCAACAACGTCGTGGTGGGCGGCGTGGTGTTCCTCGTGATCGCCGTCGTGCAGTTCATCGTGATCGCGAAAGGGTCGGAGCGCGTGGCGGAAGTCGGCGCGCGCTTCTCGCTCGACGCGATGCCGGGCAAGCAGATGAGCATCGACGCGGACCTGCGCGCGGGCATCATCAGCGCCGACGAAGCGCGCGAGCGCCGCGAGAAGCTCGAGCAGGAATCGCAGATGCACGGCGCGATGGACGGCGCGATGAAGTTCGTGAAGGGCGACGCGATCGCGGGCCTCGTGATCGCGTTCATCAACATCGTCGCGGGGATCGCGGTCGGCACGCTGATGCACGGGATGGATATCGGCCAGGCGCTGCAGCGTTACGCGATCCTGACGGTCGGCGACGGGATGGCATCGCAGATTCCGTCGCTGCTCGTGTCGATCGCGGCCGGCATCGTGACGACCCGCGTCGCAACGCGCGATGCGCGGCAGCGCCAGCTCGGCGAACAGCTCGGCGAGCAGCTGGGTGCGCATCCGCGTGCGCTGCTGATCGCGGCGGTCGTGCTGACCGGCTTCCTCGTCGTGCCCGGCTTCCCGAAATGGTCGTTCGCGCTGATCGCGATCGGCCTCGGCGTGTTCGCGTTCTCGCAGCTCAAGCGCAAGACGGCGGCGCCGAGTTTCAACCTGATCCAGATCGCGGGGCGCGTCGGAGCCGCCGACGACGGCCAGCCCGCGAAGGTGTCGCATGCGGCCGGCGTCACGTCGCTGATCGCGGTGTCGCTGTCCGACGACCTGCGCACGAGCCTGAACCTCGCGCAGCTGCAGGCCGCGCTGTCGAGCGCGAAAGCGCGCGTCGATGCGGACATCGGCACGGTGTTCCCGCGCATCACGCTGAACGACGACGAAGGCGCGGCGGCCGGCACGTACCGGATCTATCTGCAGGACGTGCTCGCCGCGCACGGCGCGCTGAAACCGGGCTGGCTGCTGTGGGACGGCGTCGCGCCGCTGCCCGAGCGCGCGGAGCGCCAGCCGGCCGAGGCATTCGGACCGTTCGCGACCGCGTTGTGGATCAAGCCCGACGGCGCCGCGCCGGACGGCAAGTGGCTGTCGAGCGAAAGCGCGCTCGCCGCGCACGTCGAGCAGATCGTGCGCCAGCATGCGGACGAATTGCTCGGGATCCAGGAAACGCAGGCGCTCGTGCATCTCGTGCGCCGCGAGCATCCGGAACTCGTGGGCGAGCTGACGCGGCTCGTGCCGCTGCAGCGCGTGACCGAAGTGCTGCGCCGGCTGCTCGCCGAGCAGGTGCCGATCCGCAATTTGCGCGTGATCTTCGAAAGCCTGATTACGTGGGCGCCGAACGAACCGGACGACGTGATCGCGCTGGTCGAGCTCGTGCGCGTCGACCTGCGCCGGATGATCACCGACCGCCACGCGGGCACGACGCGCCAGCTGCGGGTCGTGCTGTTCGAGCAGAACCTGCAGGAGCGGATCGAGAGTGCGGTGATGCGCACGAAGCAGGGCAATTTCCTCGCGCTGTCGAGCGCGGTCAAGCAGGACATCGGCGAGCAGGTGCGCGCGATCGTGCAGGCCGCGCAGGCGGCCGGCCCCGGCGGCCACGGCAATGCGCAGGGCGCCGCGCGGCTCGCGGTGATGGTCGCGCTCGGCGCGCGCCGCTATGTGAAGACGATCCTGCAGCCCGTGCTGCCCGACCTCGCGGTGCTGTCCTACCAGGAAGTCGAGGAGGACGTGCAGCTGCATACGGTCGGCTGGGTCAAGAATCCGCCGGACGACGGCACGGTCGGCGCGGGCGCCGACGTGCGCGTACCGGGAGCCGTGCAATGACGAGCTCGACGATCCTCGACCTGACGCGCCAGGCGCTGATGCTCGTGCTGCTGCTGTCGCTGCCGATCGTGCTGATCGCCACCGTCACGGGCCTCGTCGTCGCGATCCTGCAGGCCGTCACGCAGGTGCAGGACGCCAACATCGGCATCGCGGTGCGGCTGATCGCCGTGATGGTCGCCCTCGTGCTGCTGTCGGCGTGGCTCGGCGGCGAGGTGCTGCGCTTCGCGCAGCAGGCGCTGGAACGCATGTTCGTTTCTTCCACAGGAGTCTTTTGATGCGTCGACGCGTCGCCTCGATCCGGTTTCAACCGCGCAGCCTGCAACGGGCCGCGCTTGCCATGTGCGCGACCGCGCTGCTCACGGCGTCGCTGTGCATGGCGCCCGCGCAGCATGCGCGGGCCGCGGACCTGCGCTGGCGCAACAAGCCGTTCACGATCGTCGCGAACGGCAAGAAGATCGGCGACTTCATCCGCGAGCTCGCATCGTCGCAGGGTGTGACGGCGGTGGTCGACCCGAAGGTCGACGGCGTGATCAGCGGCCGCTTCTCCGGTACCCCGCAGCAGACGCTCGACACGATCTGCTCGACCTACGGGCTCACGTGGTACTACGACGGCTCGTTCCTGTACGTCGATCCGGCCGACCAGTCGCAGACGCAGATGATCCCGATCCCGCCGAATGCCTCCGGTGAAATCGGCCGCGCGCTGCAGGCGATGCAGATTCCCGACAAGCGCTACACGCTCGTAATCAACGATCGCGCGAACAGCGTGTACGTGGCCGGCCCGCGCCGCTACGTCGAGCTCGTGCGGCAGGCGGTCGGCTCGGTCGGCGATCCGTCCGCGAACGGTGCGCACGCGGACATCCGCGCGTTCCGGCTCAAGTACGGCTGGGCGTCCGATTTCACGATCAACCGCTCGGGCAAGGAAGTGACGGTGCCCGGTGTCGCGTCGATCCTGCGGCGGCTGTTCGGCAAGGCCGGCGACACGACGGCGGCGCCGACGAACCCGTCGCTCGGGCAGGCCGCGCGCCAGGTGAAGCTCGGCTCGGGGCTGACGATCGCGGTGCCGCGCCTCGATTTCCCCGATATCTCCGGCGGCCCGCGCTCGGGCGGCTATGCCGGCGACGGCAGCATGAGCGGCGGCTTCTCGCCGTTCTCGAACAGCGGCGGTGGCGACACGCTGCCGCAGATCGTGGCGGACCCGGCGATCAACGCGGTGATCGTGCGCGACCTGCCGGAGAACATGTACCGCTACCAGTCGCTGATCGGCCAGCTCGACGAGCGGCCGCGCATCGTCGAGATCAACGTGACGATCATCGACATCAACGAGGATTCGCTCGACAGCCTCGGGATCGACTGGCGCCTGCACACGACGCACGGCGACGTGCAGATCGGCAACGGCCAGAACCCGCTGAACGGCAACACGCAGTACAACGGCGTCGGCAACCCGCCGCTGACGTTCGGCATCGGCACGTCGGAAACCGGGCAGACGGGCGCCTTCATGCCGACCGGCATCGCGCTGACGGCGTCGATCGGCGGGTCGCTGCGCAACTACCTGCTGACGCGCGTGAATGCGCTCGCGCAGAAGGGGCAGGCGCAGCTGCGTTCGAAGCCGAAGGTGCTTGCGCTCGACAACACCGAGGCGATCCTCGAGAACCTTACGCAGTTCTACGTACAGGTGCCGGGCTACCAGGATTCGTCGCTGTACAGCGTGACGACCGGCACGAGCATCAAGGTGACGCCGATGATCGTCGACGAGGCGATTCGCAACGCGGCGGCCGTGTCGGGCAATCCGCAGAGCGTGATGATGTCGATCGACATCCAGGACGGCAACATCGTGCCGGGGCAGGCCGTGTCGAACGTGCCGGTGATCCAGCAGCGCAACATCGTCACCAAGACGATGATCGACGAAGGCAAGAGCCTGCTGATCGCCGGTTTCAACGACGACGAGGTGAAGCTGAACAAGAGCGGCGTGCCCTGGCTGTCCGACATTCCGCTGATCGGCAACCTGTTCAAGTACACCGACAAGTCGGGCAACCACATGGAGCGGTTCTACCTGCTGACGCCGCGCGTGGTGTCGACCGCGTCGATGTATGCGCCGGACGGCTCGCCCGTGAACCCGGGCGTCGACGGGCCGGCCAGCCAGGAAGGCATGTCGATGTATCGCCCGCCGGACAACGACGTCGCGGTGCCGCTGACGCCGAAGCCGCTGCCCGGCACGAAGTTCGGCCCGCCCGCGCTGCCGCCGCCGCCGAAGGATGCGGCGTCGCAGCCGGCGGCGACGACCGCAGGAGCCACCGCCCATGTCGACGACCATCATTGACCCGCACGGCGACGGCGCATTGCCCGGCGGCGCGGGAGGCGGCGCGGCCGCGCTCGCGTCGCCGTGGAACCTGTGCTTCCTGAGCGGGCCGATGTACGGCCGCACGATGTCGCTCGCGCGCGGCGCGAACTGGGTCGGCGCGGCGGCCGATTGCGAAGTGATCCTGCCCGATCGCGAGATCGGCGCGAAGCAGGTGTGCCTGCAGGTCGGCGCGCTCGCGGTGACCGTGCAGAACCATGGCGGCGAGACCGGCGCAGCGGTGCTGTTCAACGACGAGCCGCTCGGCGCGGGCCGCCGCTCGCTGACGCCGCACGACGTCGTGACGGTCGGCTCGATCCGGCTCGGCATCGCGCGGCATGCGCAGGCGAGCGTCGCGGTGCCCGACGAGGCCGATGCGCCGGACGCGGCGCGCGAGGCCGCGTGGCTCGGCTGGCTCACGGGCGGGCTGCGCCGCCTCGGCAGCCGGCGGCTCGTGATCGCGCTGGTCGCGCTGTGGATCGGCGTGCTGCTCGGTGCGCTCGGCTACGGCTTCGTCACGTGGTCGGGACGCCTGCCGTGGCAGCACGAATCGGTGCTCGCGCGCACGCACCGGCTGCAGCAACTGCTGCATGCGTATCCGGAGCTGGCCGTCGCGCCGCGCGACGACGGCGTGATCGTGTCGGGCTACGTCGGCGATCCGGCCGCGCGCGAACGCGTCGCGCAGATCGTCGCGGGTGTCGACAACGCGGCGCTCGGCAACATCTACGTGGTCAGCGACCTGGTCGCGACCGCGCAGACCTATTTCAGCGATACGGCGCTGACGGTCACGTATCTCGGCCGCGGCCGGATCGAACTGACGGGCGCGGCCGCGCGCGCGCAGATCGAGCCGCGCATCCGCAACTACATGAAGGATGCGCGCCCGGCGCTCGAAGTCGTCGATCACGTGCGCGATGCCGATCCGGCCGCGCCGCGCACCGCGACGACGCTCGGCGGGATGGCGGGGATTCCGGAGATCACGACCGTGTTCGCGGGCGACGGCGACCAGCGCTACATCGAGACGGCCGACGGCAGCCGCTATTTCGAAGGCGCGCGGCTCAAGGAGGGCGCGACCGTCGTGTCGATCGGCCCGGACGAAGTCGTGTTCGAACGCGGCGGCCAGCGCATCACGATGCCGCTCGGCGGCTCGTCGGCGACCGCACCCGAGCAGGCGCCGGCGCCGCCCGTGGCGCCGCTCGCGAGCGGCGCGGCTGCCGGGGTCGCGCAGCCGGTACCGGGGCCGACGCTGTTGCCGGACGCAGCGGCACCCGCGGGTGCATCGACGAAGGAGGCGGCGCACTAGCGCCGCGACAGGTCATGCGCATCGCGCGGCGCGCGGTGCGTGCATTACGCGAGGCGTCGCAGCGGTGCGGCGGCTCACGTCGCCGGCGGGGCATGGGGCCGCCGCCGGAAAGTGGATGAACTTCACGTAAAGGAGCGAAACATGGGTGCCTCGTCAGCAGCAGGTGGTGCAACCAACACGAACCAGGTCCAGCAGCAGGCCGACGACCTGACCAAGACGCAGCTCGAACTGACGAAGATCAACTTCCAGGTTCAGCAGTCGACGGCGACGTTCGAAACCAGCAACGCAGTGACCGCGCAAGAGGGGACGGCGAACGCCCAGGTTGCGCAACACCTGAGCTCGGCCGGCCGCGCATGATGCCGGCCGCCGTCCGTGCCGCGCGTGGCCGCGCGCCGGGTCGGCCCGAGCAGGGCATCCGGCGGCGGATGCGCGCGGCACGGACGGCCTGTTCCGGGCTGGCCCGACCGATCCGGTCCGGCGTCAGCCACTCAAGGAGGGCATGGACATGTCAGTGACAGGCGTAGGCGCGGCGCCGCCGGGCGCGGCCGCGCTCGCGAGCGCCGCGCAGCAGCAGACGGGTGCGGCGTCCGATCCGGCGCAGGTGCGCCAGTTCGATGCGCTGATGCAGCCGGGCGCATCGCCGGCCGCTCCGCCGTCCGCGTCGGGCGTCGCGATGTCGCGCGCGCCGGCGGATGCGGCGCCGGCCGTGCAGATGACGCCCGCGCAGGCGAACCAGTCGTCGCTCGTCGAGCGGTTGCGCACCTACGGCAACGATCTCGATACGCGGTACGCGAACATCGACAAGCATCGCAGCGAGATGCTGACGTCGATGGCGGACAACCGCAGCGACCCGCTGATGACGATGGTGAAGGCGATGGACTTCCAGTGGACGGCGACCACCACGATTTCGGAATACCAGTTGAGCCTGTCGGTCGCGCAGGCGGCGAACGGCTTCACGCACACGGTGCTGAAGACGCAGGAGTGATAGCGCGCGTGGGCCGGATCCGGCCTCACGCGCCCTGAAGCGGACAAACGATGACGACGATCGATTCGACGCCGCGCGTGCATGCGTGGCGCAGCCGGGCGGCGCGCGCGCTGCTCGCGGGGCTGCTCGTGCTGCTGGCCGGGTGCCAGAAGGAGCTGTACTCGGGACTGTCGGAGCGCGACGCGAACCAGATGATCGCGGTGCTCGGCGACGCGGGCATCAGCGCGTCGAAGGACAACGACGCGCGCGACACGTCGGACCGCAATGCGTGGCTGGTGAGCGTCGCGGACGGCGACATGCAGTCCGCGCTCACGGTGCTGCATTCGAACGGACTGCCGAAGCCGAGCTACGCGAGCCTCGGCGAGCTGTTCCAGAAGCAGGGCCTCGTGTCGACGCCGGCCGAGGAGCGCGTGCGCTACCTGTACGGCGTGTCGCAGGACCTGTCGCGCACGCTGCAGGACATCGAGGGCGTGGTCGTCGCGCGCGTGCAGGTCGTGATTCCGGAGAACGATCCGCTCGCGGACAAGATCAAGCCGTCGTCGGCGGCCGTGTACATCCGCTACCGGTCGGGTGTCGACCTGCGCGCGATGGCGCCGATGGTCAAGGATCTCGTCGCGCACAGCATCGAAGGGCTGCAGTACGACAACGTGTCGCTGTTCCTGCAGCCGGCCGCCGCGCGCACGACGCGCGTGGACGGGATCGGCAGCGCGGTGTCGGACATCCTGCGGCTGCGCTCGCCGCTCGGCTGGCTCGTGTTCGCGCTGATCCTGCTGACCTGCGCGGTCATCGCGCTGTCGGCCGCCCGGCGCGGGATGTTCGGCGCGCGGCTCGCGGGCCTGCTCGGCGCGCCGCGCGGCGCGACCGGTGCCGGCGGTGGCCTGCGCACGCCGGACGGTGCGCGCGACGGCGCATGAGCGATCCGCACGCGCTGTCGTCGGGCGACGGGCTCGCCGCATCCGAAACGGCGCCGCTGCCGTGGCTGCATCCGCTCGCGCCGCCGCCGGCTGCGCGCCGCAGCGCCTTTCATGCGCTCGTCTGCGATTTCAACCTGCGGCCCGACCGCTACCTGCACGTGACGCGCGTGCCGGCCGACTGGCCCGCGCGCTATCGCTCGCCGGACGCGTTCGGCGCGGCCGGCCGCAAGCTGCTCGCGCGGCACCTGCTCGAGGCGCACGGCGTGGCCGGCCGGCATGACTTCGACGTCGCGAACCCGTGCGCGCGGCTCGCGCTGCTGCCGGGCGCGGCGCTCGAGCAGCTGGCCGCGTATGCGGGGCTGCTGCTGCATCGCAACTGGCTGCGCGACGCGCTGGCCGGGCGCCGCATCCGCGCGGAAGTCGCGGCGCGGCTCGGCGGCGACGCGCTGGAACTGGCGCTCGAACGCGCGCCGGAATTCGGCGCACTGTCCGAAACGCTCGAGCCGTGGCGCGCCGATCCCGCCGCGTTGCCGGTCGTGATCCGCGCGCGCGGCGGGCGGCTGCTCGCGGATTTCATCGGCGTGGCCGGCGATGCGGTCGCGCGGCGCGTTCGCCTGAAATTCAACCGCGCGATCGACGACGAAGCGCCTTACTGGCTGAACCGCGCGCAGCGCGACCAGTTCGGCGAACTGATGTTCCTGTTTCTGATTCCCGAGAGGCTTGCGTCATGGGACTGGCTTTTCTGATCACGAGCGACAACCTGCAGCTGCTGTCGGAGCGCAAGGTGCTCAAGGAACGCGAATACGCGGCGCTGCTCGATGCGTCCGCGGTGATCGCGACCGCGCATGAGGAGGCCGCGCGCATCGTCGCCGACGCACAGCGCGAATTCGACAAGCGCCAGGCGGCCGGCTACGACGAAGGGATACGCCGCGCGCAGCGCGAACAGGCCGCGCAGGCGTACGCGCAGGCACTCGCCGCCACGCGCACGATGGAGACGATGAAGGATGCGATGGCCGATATCGTCGTGAAGGCCGTGCGCGCGATCGTCGGCGAGATGAGCACGCAGAAGCTGTACGAGGCCGCGCTCGCGCGGATCGCGCCGCTCGTGCGCGACGAGGCGTTTCTGGTCGTGCATGTCGCGCCCGGCCGCAAGGACGAGATGCGCGACGCGCTCGACGGTGCGTTCGCAGGACAGTCGAACCGCCAGAAGATCCGCATCGTCGAGGACGCGCAGCTCGAACGCCACGCGTGTACGGTCGAGACGCCGTCCGGGCGCATCGACGCGAGCCTCGACCTGCAGATCGACGCGCTGCGCCAGGCGATCCGCCGCGATGCGCTGAAGGGCGCCGCGCGATGAACGCACCGCTCGACGATCCGCAGCCGTTCGGCGGCGACGACGACGGCGCGCCGTTCGATCGCGGCCGCCTCGTCGGCGAACTCGACGCGGGGCTCGCGTTCTTCTCGCCGGTGTCGGTGCAGGGGCGCGTCAATCACGCGGTCGGGCAGATCCTGAACGCGACGGGCATCCGTGCGCGGCTCGGCGAGATCTGCGAGCTGCGCACGCCGAACCAGCCGACGCTGCTCGCGGAGGTGGTCGGCTTCTCGCGGCAGACGACGTTGCTCACGCCGCTCGGCGACGTGGCCGGGCTGTCGCCGGAAACGACGGTCGTGCCGTCCGGGCGCGAGCATGTGTTCCCGGTGGGCGAAGGGCTATTCGGCCGCGTGCTCGACGGGCTCGGCCGGCCGCTCGACGATCGCGGGCCCGTGACGGGCGCCGCGTGGGTGTCGACCCAGCAGGATCCGCCGAATCCGCTCGCGCGCAAGATGATCGACACGCCGTTTCCGACCGGCGTGCGCGTGATCGACGGCCTGATGACGCTCGGCATCGGGCAGCGCGTCGGCATCTTCGCGCCGTCCGGCGTCGGCAAGAGCACGCTGCTCGGGATGATCGCGCGCGGTGCGCAGGCCGACGTGATCGTGATTGCACTGGTCGGCGAACGCGGCCGCGAGGTGCGCGAATTCATCGAGCACAGCCTGTCGCCGGAGGTGCGTGCGCGCTCGATCGTCGTCGTGTCGACATCCGATCGCCCCGCGATGGAGCGCGTGAAATCCGCGCTGGTCGCCACCGCGATCGCCGAGCATTTCCGCGATGCGGGCAAGCGCGTGCTGCTGCTGGTCGATTCGCTGACGCGCTTTGCCCGCGCGCAACGCGAGGTCGGCCTCGCGAGCGGCGAGCCGCCGACGCGGCGCAGCTTCCCGCCGTCGACGTTCGCGGTGCTGCCGCGCCTGCTCGAACGCGCGGGGCAGGGTGCGCGCGGGTCGATCACCGCGCTCTACACGGTGCTCGTCGAAGGCGACGAGGAGTCGGATCCGATCGCCGAGGAAGTGCGCTCGATCCTCGACGGCCATATCGTGCTGTCGCGCAAGATCGCGCTCGCGAACCGCTATCCGGCGATCGACGTGCTCGCGAGCCTGTCGCGCGTGATGCCGCTCGTCGCGAGCCGCGCGCACCAGCATGCGGCCGCGCGCGTGCGCGAGCTGATCGCGAAGTACCAGGAGATCGAGCTGCTCGTGCAGATCGGCGAGTATCGCGAGGGCAGCGACCGGCTCGGCGATCTCGCACTGCGTGCGCGCGACGCGATCGGCGCGTTCTGCGCGCAGGCATCGAGCGAGGACGTGCGTTTCGACGCGCAGCTCGCGAAGCTGACGAAGCTGGCGAACGATCATGTCTGAAGCCGACGACCGCCTCGTGCTCGCGACGCTCGCGCGCCTGAAGCGCGTGCGCGAGATGCGCAGCCAGATCGCCCGCGTCGCGGCCGCGCGCCAGCAGGGCATCGCCGCGCAGAGCCGTCGCGCGCTCGATGCCGCGCACGCGCAGCTCGCGCAGCAGGTGGCCGCGAAGGCCGCGATCCAGACGCGGCTCGCCGACGATCTGCGCGAGGCGCGTGCGCTGCAGGACGCCGCGGCCGACACGCGTACGTTCGATCGCCACATCGGCACCGCGAACGCATCGGTGCACGAGGCTGCGCACGTGCATCGCGGCCACGAGGCGACGCTGGCCGACCTGCAGCGCGCCGCGCGCAAGGCGAAGGCTGCCGAGGACAAGCTCGAGAAGGCCGGCGAGAAGGCGCTGCATGCGCGTGCCGCGCGCGTCGAGCGCGATGCCGACGAAGTCGCGGACGGCTACGCGGTGCGGCGTTTCTCGACGGCCGGCGCGTGGGCGGCCGGCGCGGGCGACGCGGCCGCCCATGCCGTCGCGCAGCCGGAAGCGGCCGCCGCGTTCGATGCGGAGATGACCGACGCGGATGACGAGTCGGCCGCCGCATCCATGCCGGCCGACGATACCGCTCCGCCCGCCGTCGCGGAGCGCCGATGCTAGACCAGGCCGCGGGTTTCAACGACGTCGCGGGCACGCTGCGGCCGCTGCTCTATGTGATGCCGCGCCTGTTGCCGATCATGTTCGTCGTGCCGGTGTTCAACGAGCAGATCATCACGGGCCTCGTGCGCAACGGGATCGCCGTCGTGATCGCCGCGTTCGTCGCGCCGGCAATCGATTCCGCGCAGGTGGCCGCGCTGCCGTTCCTGATGTGGTGCCTGCTCGTCGCGAAGGAGGCGGTGGTCGGCATGCTGCTCGCGGGCGCATTCAGCGCGGTGCTGTTCGCGATCCAGGGCGTCGGCTACTTGATCGACTTCCAGACCGGCAGCGGCAGCGCCGCGTTCTTCGATCCGATGGGCGGGCACGAGGGCGGCCCGACGTCGGGATTCCTGAATTTCGTCGCGATCGCGCTGTTCGTCACGGCGGGCGGCCTGCAGGTGCTCGTGCAGCTGTTCGCGCAGTCGTACGCGTGGTGGCCGATCGGCTCGCTCGGCCCCGATTTCTCGTCGATGCTGCAGACCTTCATCGTGCGGCAGACCGACACGATCTTCGAATGGATGGTGAAGCTCGCCGCGCCGGTGACGATCGTGCTGGTGCTCGTCGAGCTCGGCATCGGCCTTGTCGGGCGCGCGGTGCCGCAGCTGAACATCTTTGTGTTCTCGCAGCCGCTGAAGAGCGCGCTCGCGTTGCTGATGATGATGCTGTTCCTGCCGGTGGTGTATGCGTCGCTGCATTCGCTGCTGAGCCCCGACAGCGGGCTGATGGCGCTGTTGCGCGCGCTGTTCGCCGCGCACGGCGGCGGCTGAGCGCGCCGGAGCCGACATGGCCGAAAAGGACCAGAAGCCGACCGCGAAGCGCCTGCGCGAGGCGCGGGAGAAAGGCGATGTGCCGAAGAGCGCGGAGACGATATCGTCGGCTTTCTTCGTCGGCGTGTGCGTCGCGCTCGCGGTGGGCATCGGCTCGTTGTTCGCGCGGCTGCAGGCGCTGTTCCGGCTCGTGTTCGACGCGGCCGGCGCGGCCGACCCGTCCGCGCGGATCGCGGTGCTGATCGACGGCGCCGCGCGCGACTGGGCGACGCTGTCCGCGCAGATTGTCGCGGCCGGACTGCTGGCGGGCCTGCTCGCGGGCTTCGTGCAGGTGGGCGGCGTGATGGCGTGGAGCCGCCTCGTGCCGCAGCTGTCGCGGCTCAATCCGGCCGAGGGGATGAAGAACCTGTGGTCGCTGCGCAACCTCGTCAATCTCGCGAAGATGCTGCTGAAGACGGCGCTGCTGGTCGCGACGCTCGGCTGGCTGATCGTCGAGTCGCTCGACCCGGCGGTGCAGTCGGGTTTCACGCGGCCGGTCTCGATCCTCGCGCTGATCGTGAAGCTGCTGATGCTGCTGTTCGGCTGGGCCGCGCTGATCTACATCGTGATGGCGCTGATCGACATCGTGCACCAGCGGCACGAGTTCAACCGGAAGATGAAGATGTCGATCGACGAGGTGCGGCGCGAGCACAAGGAGGACGAAGGCGATCCGCATATCGAGGCGAAGCGCCGGCAGCTCGCGCGCGAAGCGCAGTTCGCGTCGCTGCCGGACCGCATCGGCTATGCATCGGTGGTCGTCTATTCGCCGCGCGTCGCGGTCGCGCTCTATTACGGCGGGATCGGCACGCTGCCGTGGGTGCTCGCGCGCGGCGAGGGCGACGCGGCCGAGCGGATCGTGCGGCTGGCGCGCGACGAGCTGCGCCCGACGCTCGCGAACGTCGGGCTCGCGCAGGCGCTGTACGAGACGACGCCCGAGAACGGCACGATCCAGGCGCAGCATTTCCGCGAGGTCGCGCAGTTGCTGAAATGGGCGACCGGCGCGGGGTGACGCATGTGGCGACGGCCGCGGCGGGCCTTGCTCCATGCCGCCCCTTTTTCCGCTTCGCGCCGCACCGCGGCCATTCGTCCCGATTCGATATGGCCCCTTGACGTGGCCATCCGCACGGGGTGCTTGACGTCGTTTTTTTTCCGGTTTTCTCCGACATTCACCGGTGAATTATTGCTGAATTATTTCTTCGTAATATGGCTCGACCGTCACGCGGGACGGCGGGCCGCGAGGTTGCGCCACGCGTGACGGAACAGGTCAACAGGGGCGGACAAATCAAATGTGCGGAATCGACGGCTTTCTGAATAGCGTCGCCTTCGATGAGGAGACAGCGCGCGGCACGCTCGCGCGAATGACGGCGAGCCTCGCGCATCGCGGGCCGGACGGGCAGGGGATCTGGGTCGACCCGGAAGCCGGCATCGCGCTCGGCCACCGGCGGCTGGCGATCGTCGACCTGTCGGTACACGGCCGGCAGCCGATGGCATCCGCGTGCGGCCGCTACGTCATGGTCTTCAACGGCGAAATCTACAACCATCGCGAACTGCGTGCGGAACTCGAGCGCGCGGGTCGCGCACCGGCGTGGCGCGGCCACTCCGACAGCGAGGTGCTGATCGCGGCGATCGTCGCGTGGGGTGTCGAGGCAACGTTGCGGCGTGCAACCGGCATGTTCTCGATCGCGCTGTGGAATCGCGCGTCGCGGGTGCTGACGCTCGCGCGCGACCGGATCGGCGAGAAGCCGCTCTACTACGGCCGGATCGGCGATGCGCTGGTATTCGCGTCCGAGCTGAAGGCGCTGCGCGGCTATCCGGGCTTCGACGGCACGATCGATCGCGACGCGCTGTGCCTGTACCTGCGCCAGTCGAGCGTGCCGGCGCCTTACACGATCTATCGCGGCATCCACAAGCTGCCGCCCGGCACCTACATCCAGTTCGAGCATGCGCGCGACACGCCGCGCGTGCGGGCGTACTGGACGCTCGAGCAGGCGATCGAGGCGGGCCGTGCGCAGCCGTTCGAGGGCAGCGCCGACGAGGCCGTCGGCCAGCTCGACGCAATCTTGCGCCAGGCCGTCGCGCGGCAGATGGAAGCGGACGTGCCGCTCGGCGCGTTTCTTTCGGGCGGCGTCGATTCGTCGGCGATCGTCGCGCTGATGCAGGCGCAATCGTCGACGCCGGTCGACACGTTTACGATCGGCTTCCATGAGGCCGGCTACGACGAAGCCGGTTACGCGAAGGCCGTCGCGCGCCACCTCGGCACGCGCCATACCGAACTCTACGTGACGGCCGACCATGCGCTCGGCGTCGTGCCGAAGCTGCCGTCGATCTACGACGAGCCGTTCTCCGATGCGTCTCAGATCCCGACCTTCCTGGTGTCGGAGCTGACGCGCCGGCACGTGAAGGTGAGCCTGTCCGGCGACGGCGGCGACGAGCTGTTCGGCGGCTATACGCGCTATTTCCTGACGCCGCGCCTGTGGCGCAAGCTGCATCGCGTGCCGGCGGCCGTGCGTGCGCGGATCGCGGCCGCGCTGCATGCGCTGCGGCCCGATCACGCGGACCAGCTCGCGGCCGTCGCGCAGGGCGCATGGGGCGGCGTGGAGGCGCGCGAATCGGCGTCGCGCATCGGCGACCGGCTGCACAAGCTCGGCCACGTGATGACGGCCGAGAGCCGCATCGGGCTGTACCGGCTGCTGATGTCGTCGGTGCATCATCCCGAACGCATCGCGCTGTCGGGGCAGGAGCCGCCGACGCCGCTCGACACGGTGTCGGCGTGGCCCGCGCACCTGAGCTTCGCCGAGCAGGCGATGGCGATCGATACGCTCACCTACCTGCCGACCGACATCCTCGCGAAAGTCGATCGCGCGGCGATGGCCGTGAGCCTCGAGACGCGCATGCCGTTCCTCGACCATCACGTCGTCGAATTCGCATGGCGCGTGCCGGCGGCCGTGCGTTTGCCGGAAGGGCAGTCGAAGGCGCTGCTGCGCCGGCTGCTCGACCAGTACGTGCCGTCCGCGCTGATCGACCGGCCGAAGCAGGGCTTCTGCGCGCCCGTCGACCACTGGCTGCGCGGCTCGCTGCGCGACTGGGCCGAGGCGCTGCTGCGGCCGTCGCGGCTGCGCGAAGAGGGCTTCTTCGACGCGACCGCGGTCGAGCGTCTGTGGCGGCAGCACCTGAGCGGCCGGATGAACTGGCAGCACCAGTTGTGGACGGTGCTGATGTTCCAGGCGTGGCTGGAGGCGCAGCGCGCGGGGTGACGCGGCGGCCGCGGAGGGCCGGCTTTCCGGCCCTCCGCAGTCGGACCCGGCCGGCCGTCAGCCGACGTTCAGCGGCGTGCCGATCGCGAGGCGGCCCGGATCGCCCGCGACCGACGGATTGAGCTGCAGGATCTCGTTCAGCGCGCGCGCGTCCTGCTCGCCGCGCGTCATCGCCTGCTGGTCGGCACGCGACACCTGCGCGGCGTCGAGCAGCGACTGGCGATGCTGGTCCGCGATCACCCACAGCGAATCGCCGGCGATGACGATGTACGGCTGCGGCGAATTCGACGGTGCCGGCGGGCTCGACGGCGTGCCTTGCGTCGGTTGCGGCGTCGTCGTGCTCGTCGTGGGCGACGGCGTGGCGGACGGTGCGGCGCTCGGCGATGCGCTCGGCGACGCACTCGGCGACGTGCCTGGCGCGAGATTCGACTGCGACGACGAGCCGCCGCCGAAGATCCAGTTGAACAGGCCGCCGATCATCGGCGCGACGCCGATGATGAACTTGTAGCCGAATGCGGCGACCGGAATCATGACGACGGCGGTCGGGATCTTCTTGACGAACGGCGTGGCGTTCGGGAAGTGCGTATTGAGCCGGCCGGCGAGCAGTAGCGCGGTCGACGTCGCGGTCGCGACCGCGAGATCGTATTCCCCCTGCTTCCATTGCGACGCGGTGGACAGCCCGCCGAGCGCGACCGACGCGAAGTCGCCCGCCGAATCGAACACGCGTACGACGCGGCTGCGCTTGTCCGCGTTCACACGCCGCGACACGATCAGGAACGACGCGCCCGCGTACGTGGCGCCGAGCACGCCGCTGGCGACGCCGGTCGTGCCCAGCGCCAGGCCGAACCAGTCGTGCGCGCCGGCGATCTTGCCGATGCCGCTCGCGAGGGTGGCGACCGATGCGACGGCCGTGCCCGCCCGTCCGGCGATGCCCAGCAGGCTGCGCGGATTGCCCGCATGAAGCTGCTGCAACGACGTGCCGCCGACGAACCCCTGCATTTGCGTGAGCACGTCGTCGGCGAGCGCGGTGATGTTGGCCTTGGCGTCCTCGAAGCTCATCGTCCCGCGCTGGTATTGCCGGACGTATTGCCGGGCCATCGCCTGCGCGTCGCGTACGGCGGCGTCGAGCTGGAGCGGCCGGTGCGCGCCGTATTCGTGCGTCTGGGAGCCGAATTGCCGCGCGAGCGTCGCCTCGAGATGCGAGAGTGCCGCGACCGCGGCCTTCGGGTCGCCCGACTGCAGGCTGCGGATGGCGCCCTGGTGCATCACCTGGAACACGCGCCCGAGACGCGACGCGAGCAGGAACGACGACGACATGTTGCTCATGACGGTCGGGTTGATCCAGTGGAATGCGGCGTCGAGGCCGATCAGGCTCGACGCGCCGAGGACGATCCCGCTCGTGATATTCGTCTTCTTCCGGTCGGACGGTTCTTTCGACGGCCGGTGCACGCGCAGCGCGTTGAGCTGCGCGGTCGCCTCGTCCATCGTCGCGGTGGCGGGCGCATCGGGCTGGGCGATGGCCTTGCGATTGGCGCCGATCGGATGGGAGCCGTCGTGTTGCAGCGCCGGCTGGCCGGTGACCTTCTTCCAGTGCAGGCGGCTGTCGGAGGCCGGCTGCGGGGCCAGCCTCGGCCGCGCGGGCGTGCCGGCGCGATGGCGCTTGAGCCAGTCGCGGCCGATCTCGCGCGCCTTCTTTTCGAGTTTGCCGACGCCGTCGTCGCCGATGCGACGCCACATGCTCTGGCCGTACTCGTTCGTTGCACGGCGCGCCTGGTTCAGCAGCGTCGACGTGTTGCGCTCGTACAGTTCGTCGCGCAATCCGGCGATCTCGTCGTCCGTCATGCCTTTCGTTTTCGCGATGCGCTCGACTTCCGTGAACAGGATGCGCTGCTGGTTCGCGAAGTCTTCCGCGCTGACCGGCTCGTAGACACGCGTCAGTGCATCGCCGCCGTGCAGTCTCGCGAACTTCCCGGCTGCGTTCAGCTTGTAGTCGACGAGTTTCGCCGCCAGCGCGCGCGTCAGGTCCGCATTCGCGATGAAGTCGTCGCCGTGCGTGCCCCACGACAGGCCGACATGAACCCAGTCGAGCTGTTTCCGGCCGAGGATCTTGTCCAGCAACTGCACGTGACCTTCGCCGGGCACCGGCTCGAGCACGGCATCGGCACCGTGGAAGGTCAGCATCACGAGCGGCGCCTTCTCGCCTTCGTGCTGCTTCGCCCACGTTTCCAGCGATTCGGCGATGCGCCGGATTTCGGCATACCCGTTGTTCGTGCCGGCCATCGCATGACCGTCTTCGCGCGACACGAGCGGTCGCGACGGCGCGGCCTCGAGCCGCAGCAGGAAGCCGTATTTCGATGCCGCCGTGAGCCACTTGTGCAGGTGCGCGAGGTCATCGAGTTCGAGCGTGTGTTGCGTGCCGTCGGGGTCCGTACGCGTGATCGTCGCCGTATCGTCGTCGTAGCGGGCGCCCGTCGGGTCGCCGAACCGCCTGGCGCGCCGGATCAGTCCCGGATCCTGCTTGCCGCCGACCGCGGCAGCCTGCGAATACGAATCGACCTGGAGCGCGACGGCCGGGAGCAGGCCGCCGTACTGCTCCAGGTACTGCCGCATCGGCTCGGGGTCGTCTCGCAGCGAGAACGAGCGCGACATCGGGACGAGCCGGTCGCGGATGTCGGGCGGCAGCTCGGCATACGCGTCGATCAGCTTCTTGTCGGCGGTTCGCGCGGCGCCGTGGTCGATGGCGATCTGCTGCGAACGGCGCACCAGCCAGTTGCGGCCGCCGCCCGGATTGGCGACGATGCCGTGCGGGTGCAGGCTCGAAGCCTCGCGCCACATGTCCAGCGTCTTGAAGATCTTCTTCCACTGCGCGGCATCGGCCATGATGGCCCGCGGCTCGTCGCTGAGCGTCAGGCCGTCGCCGTCGTGCTTGCCCTGGTCGCGCTTGCCCCATTCCTTGAGGCGTTCGAGCGTCGACGCGAAATCGGCGACCTTCGCCTTGCCGTAGCGCGTGACCGATTCGACGATCGTGCTCGACACGAAGGCCGGCTGGTACGGTTCGAGCGCGATCGGCTTCGCGGCGGGTACGGCCGGCGGCTTTGCCGGCTGAACGGCCGGTTGCTTCGGTTGTGGTTTGCCGCGCATGGGTTTGCGGCCGGCTTTGCCGGGCCGGCCGCCCTGGCGACCCGCGTTGTTCTTGCCCGCGGCGGGCGGTGCGGCGGCAGCGGCCTTGGCCGCCGCGGCTTGCCGGGCCGCTTCCTCGGCCTGCAGCGCGGCCTCCTTCAGCGCGGCGGCGCGCGGCACGAACGCATCGGGGGCGAGCGAGGACAGCAGGAAGTGCTGGTTGCCGCCGAACGGCCCGCGGCCGATCGTCGCCCGATCCAGCGGCAGGCCTTCGTGGGTGTCGTCGCGGAACTGGGCGAGGGTGTCGTACCAGCGGATCGTCCCGTCATCCACCGCGATGAGGCCGGTGAGCGTGCCGCGCAGCGCGTCGGTGACGCTCCCTTCGTGATCGAACACGTACACGAAGTGGCCGTCGGGGACCTCGCCCATCTCGATTGCGCGCAACAGCTGTGGCGCGTGCTGCGCGTTGAAGTCGAGCGCGGTGTCCGGCGTCGCCGGCAGCAGGTTCGGCGTGCCGGCATCGGCCGCTTCCCGGTTCTTTTGACGCAGCGACGGGCGCACCCGCCCGAGCACGCGCTGGACGTAGGCGTCGGGCTTCGACAGCGGGGTCTTCCGGTCGTCGAGCGCGCGGCGCATCTTGGCCGGCGCGAATCCGCCGTAGCTGTCGACGACGTCGTGCGCGACGTCGGCCACGACGAAGCGCACGCCGCGCCGCCCGTCGGGCAACAGGCGCGAACGTCGCCGGAACGCGTCGGCGAGATCGCGCTCGGCGATCGTCGCGTCGCCGAGCGACGTGGTTTCGACGTACGTCCATTTCTGCTGGGCATCGCGTGTCGCGTAACCGAGCACCTTGCCGGACTTGCGATCGATCGCATAGAGCGTCGTTTGCGTGCCGGGATGCTTGCGCGCGTATTTTTCCGCCTGCTTCGGCCGCTGGAAGCGGGGGGCGTCGTCGAGCTGCTTCACGGTGGCGACGACGTTGTCGGCGGCGCCCGTGGCCGACGGCTCGACGTCCCACTGGCGCAGGTCGCCGAAGTACGCTTCGATGCGCGCGGCGCCGCCAAATGCGAGCAGCTCGTCGAGCGGGACGGGCGACAGGTAGTAGTCGTAGTTCTTGCGGCTGTCGTCGCCTTTCGACTTGAGCGGCAGGAACGCATCCTGCGCCACCTTCGGATCGATCTCGTCCGATGCCGGCTTCTTGTCGATGAACTTGCCGTTGGCGCCCGTCCGCAGGCTCGCGATGAACCCGGGCTGCGGATGCCGTGCGTCGATCCGGTCGGCCGGCCGGTCGATGTGCGGCGCGATCAGCACATGGGCGTCGTTGCCGAATGCTTCCTTCATGTCGGCGACGCTGGCGAGCTGGTCGCCGTCGATGCGGACCAGGTCGCGCTTGCCGTGCGACGCGAGCTGGTCGAGCGCACGCTGCGCGCGCTTGACGGCCGGCCTCGACGCGTGCGCGGGCGCGGCTCCGTGCCGCCGCGACAGCGGGGCGGGAGCCGGCATCTCGCGCGGGATGCCGCCGGCCCGCAGCCGTGCGGCCTGGCTCGTGTAATAGTCGCGATAGGTTGCGTGACCGGGCACCGACGGCGCGGCGTCGCCGAACGCGGCCGCGAGCCGGCGCAGCCCGGCTTCGTCGCCGGGCATCACGTGATCGGCCTCGCGCGCGATCGCGTCGGGCAGGTGCGCGTCCTTCGCGATATCGATGCCGGAGCCGTCGAGAATCTCGTGGCGCACCGCGAACGCGTTCGCCTGCGCGCGCGCCTCGGCCATCAGCGCGCTGTCGGTCAGTGCTTCGGGCGACGTGTGGTCGAGCGCCAACCGCCCGGTGATCGTCTCGACCGCATGCTGTGCTTCGTGCGCGAGCGCATAGACGAGCGTGCCGGTGCCGCGCAACTGCCCGTCGAGCACGATCCGCTGTTTCGCGGTGTCGATCCGGCTGCCGCGTCCGGGGCGGCCGAGCACGACTTTCCAGCCGGCCGCCTGGGCTAGCGCGACCTGCCCGCCGAGCAGGGTCGAGCGGTCGACGAGTGCGTACGCTTCCTTCGGCAGCGGCGCGCCGCCGAAGCGCATCCGCACGCGCGTGACGATCGACGGCTTCTGCACGAACGCGCCGGGTGCCGGCGTCTCCGCGAGCTGCGGATGCGCGAGCTCGATCGCGCCGCTTTCGAGGCCGCTCGTCAGCGCGCGTTCGATCAGCGCGAGGCGTTGCAGCGCGGTGAAGTGCTCGCCTGCACCCATGCCGATCGAACCGGGGTCGCTCAGCAGGAAATCGCCGTTGCGCGTGAACAGGCCTTGCAGGTCGAAGCCGATACCCGTGCTTTCGAGGACGGCACGGATCTGACGGATATGTTCGAGCGCCGCGTGCGACACCACGCGCGGCAGCGCGCCCGTCTCGAAGCTGAAGCTGTGGAAGACGCCGAGCGGCCGGTACAGTACCGCGACGCGATTGAGCGCGGAGAACGGGCCGCTCATCGTCAGGGTTTTCAGGCCGTACGAGGCGAGATCGTCGAGCGCGATGCTTTCGTCGATCGCCGCGTCGAGCTGGCGTGCTTCCGACGTATGCGGGCCGGTGTCGTAGACCGCGAGCGCCGCGTCGTCGCCGAGCGCGAACACGGTCTTCTCGCCGCCGGAGCCGAGCAGCTCGCCGACATGGCGGCCGACGTCGATCCGTTCTCCCGGCCGGCCTTCGACGTGCACGCCTTCGGCGTCGGCCGTCAGCGGGCCGAGGTCGTGCGGCGCCACGGGCGCCGGATCGAAGCGGCGGAACACGCTGGTGTCGAGCAGCGCGGCGTGCGCGCCGACCGCGCGCGCGGGCGGCGCATACACCGGCCGTTGCCACAGGTTCGCGAGCTGCGCGGCGGCGGCTTCGCCGCCCTGCTGCGCGGACAGCACGATCGAATAGCCGTCCTGGATCATGAACGCGGGCGCCTGGTCGAGCGCGTATTCGTGCACGCCGGCCGGCCGGCCGCCCGCCAGCAGCGTACCGTCCGGCAGCGTGTCGGCGTGCAGCATCATCACGCCGGCGTCCTCCAGCACCGTGAAATGGCGGCTGCGGGCCGCCTGCAGCTCCGGCACGGTGGGGGCCGGCCGCGCGCCGAACGGCGACGCGTACTCGGCATGCGCGCGGCTCCACGCGACACGCTCGTCGAAGCTGCGCACGCCGCGCGGCGCATCGCCGGCTTCGCGCGTCTGCGGCGCGGGCATCCGGCGCGGAATGCCGCCGCGGCGTTTCTGGCGCGCCCATACGTCGTGATAGAAGTCGCGGTAGGTCTCGCCGTCGCGGCCGGACACGGGGGCATCGGCGAACGCATGGACGAGCCGGCCGACCGTGCCCGCATAGTCGTGCGACGGTGCGCGCCACGCGTTGCCTTCGTGCTCGATCGCATCGGGCAGCCGCACGTGCGCGGCGATGTCGCCGCCGCCCGCGAGCTGGATCTCGTAGCGGGCCTCGAACGCATTGATCTGCGCGCGCGCCTCGGCTTCGAGGGCCTTGCGCGTGAAGCGGCTGCGGTTGCCGTAGTCGAGATTGAGCACGCCGGCCATCGCCTCGACCGCATGCCGTGCCTCGTGCGCGAGCGTGTACGCGATGCTGCCCGGATGCTGGAGGCCGCCGTCGATCGTCACGCGGCGCTTGCGCGGATCGATGCGGCTGCCGCCGCCGCGCTTGCCGAGCGTCACGCGCCAGCCGGCGTCCTGCAGCATGCGCAGCTGCGTCGCGAGCGTGCCCGATTGCATGGCCAGCGCCTGCGCGGCTTCGGGCAGCGCCGCGCCGCCGAAACGCATCTGCATCCGCGTGATCCAGCCGGGGTTCGATGCGGCAGAGTCGGGCGGCGGCGTTTCGGTCGTTTCCGGATGCGCAGCGGCGAGCCCGGTGTCGTCGTTCGCGGCGGCCGGGCGCTCGTCGGCCGCGTTCGCGCGGGCGGCCGTGCCGTCGGCGGTGTCGCCGGCCGCCTTGCCGGCGGTTTTGCCGGTGTCCGGCGCATGTTCCGCCGTGCGCTCGACGGTGGCGGGGCGCTCCGGCCTGACGAGGACGAGCACGCGATTCGGCGCGCTGAAGATGCCGTCGAGCGCGCTGACGGGCTCGGCCGTCGCGGCAGGGCGCGGCATCGCCGGTTCGTTCGGGCCGCGCTTGCCGGTCAGCACGATCACCGTATCGTCGCCGGCTGCCGGGCGGGGCGGCGCCGGTGGCGCTTCGTCGGCCGCGGCCGCGCCCGGCAAGCCGGTTTCGGCTGCCGTGGTTTCCGGCGCGGGATCGAAACGCAGCACGCGCGCGTCCGCACGCAACTGGCCGTCGGCACCGAACGCGTCGGGCGCGGCCGCGTAGACGGGCTTCTGCCAGCGGTTCGCGAGTTCGGGCGCCAGTGCCGCGTCATGCTCGCCGGCGACGACGATCACGGGTTCGTCGAGATCCTGCGGGCGCAACGCGGCCGGCCGGGCACCGGGCGCGTCCTGCGCCGTGCGGTCGCGCACGACATAGACGGTGCGGTCCCCGACCTCCAGCGGTTCGGCGCTCGGCCCGCGCGGCACCGCGATGCCGGCCGGGTCGCGCGTGGCCGGCCGCGTGGCGGGCGCTTCGTCCGTCAGGTCGACGACCTTCACGTTGGCGCGCGGCGGCGTGCCGTCCGGCTTCGTTCGCGTACCGGCGCCGCCCGGTTCCTCGAGGTCGGTGGCCCGCGTGCGCAGCGCCTGCGCATCCTCGCTGCGCCGGTTGCTGCGCGCGGCCGCCGTGCGGTCCACTTCGGTTTCGTCGTGCTGCTGATCGACGCGCGCGCGCTCCTGGCTCGCGCGCTGCGTGCTGCGGGCGTTGCTCGCGGTGCTGGCCGTTTCGCTTTCGGCAGCCGTTTGCGCGAGGCTGCGCGGCGCTTGCGTTTCGGCGCCGTTCGCCTGCCGGATCGCTTCGCTCGTCTGCGCAATGGCGTGATCGAGGAGATCGAGCCGCGTTTTCGGGACGACGTTCGGCGTCGTGGTCATCTCGCCGCCCGGGCCGAACGACAGGCGCTCGCCGGTTCCCGTCACGTCGTCGACGCGCGTGCCGTTGGTCCATTCCTTCGGCGAGGCCGACACGACGGACAGCGTGCCGTCTTCGCCGAGCACCACCGATTTGCCGGGCGGCATCTGCTTGCTCGAGGTCCGGTCGAGCACGCGAATCGGCTGGTTGTCGTAGGTCAGGATCTTGTCGCCGACCATCAGCATGCCTTCGGGCGACACCTTCACGGCTTCGCCGTCGAGCGTCGCACGATTGCGGCCGTACGCGAGCGACGACACGTCGCCCTTGTTCAGGATCTGGCCGAGCATCTTGCTGTCGACGGTGACGGTGTCGCCGTCGGTCGTGCGGATCGGCACCGGCCGGCCGGTGCGGGTTCGCACCGACGTGACCGCGCGCTCCTTGAGGCCGCCCGCGGCCATCAGCGCGACGTTGGTGAGCCCGGACTTGAGTTGCTCGCCGGCCGCTTTCTTGTTGCCCGTGAAATAGTCGACGCCGGCTTCGCCGAACGCCTCGACCGCGCCGCCGACACCGGTCACGATCGCGGTGGCCTTCGCGCCGGTGGTGAGCAGCGACGCGACTTTCGGCGTGCGCGTGAGCGCCGTCACCGCGCGCGTGAACAGCTTGCTGCCGGCGAGCTTGGCGGCGCCAGCCGCGCCCATCGGCACGAGATTGATGAAGTCGGCGCGCGCGCCCGCGTCGGTGAACGGATTGATGCTGCGGCCGTGTTCCATGCGCGTCGCGATGTCGAGCCCCGCGCTCGTCATCGACGCGCCGATCGCGGTGTACATCATCCCCGCGCCGAGGATGTTCAGCGGCACGCCGACGATCGCGCCGATACCGGTGCCGTCGAGCAGCCCGCCGAGACCTTCCAGCGCCATGCCGCCGACCATCATGCCGATGTTCAGGCCGGTGCTGGTCAGCGTGTTCAGGAAGCTGTCGAAGCCGCTTTCATGATGCGCGGCCTTCGACACGAGCTGCAGCGAACCGTCCGCGTTATGGCCGGTCGCGATGTCGACGGTGCCGTCCGTCGACAGCTCGTTGTTGTTGATGTAGTCGTTGATGTCGTTGTAGGTGCTCGCCGTCTCGTCGACGTATTGCGTGCCGTCCTTGCCGGTGACCTTGAAGATCGCGCTGGTCGTCATGCCGGCGTCCTTCGCCGCATACACCATCGGCAGCACGCTGACTTGCGTCGTCGCGCCGCCGCCGACCGACAGCAGCTTGTCGCGCACGCTGTTGATCGTCGACAGCTTGTCCTTGTCGGTGAAGCGCGCGACGTCGTCGCTCGTCGGCGATACGGGATCCGAACCATCGCTCGACGATGCCGTGTTCGGCACGTCGGGCTGCATCCCGAGCGCGACGCCGATCAGGTTGCGCTGCTCGTTGTCGGTCAGCTTGCCGAACGCGATCGTATTGCCGTTCTGCGTGCTCGCGCCCGCCGCGTCGAGCAGCGAATTCGACAGCTCGCCGCGATGCGCCTCGTAGAAGTCGTGCAGGGCCTTCTTGTAGTCGTTGCCGGCGTCCGAATCGGGCGCCGCGTAGCGCAGCCGCTCGTCGAGTCCCGCGTCGAACTGATCCATCAACACCTGCTGGTGCGACGTCTCGCTCAGCAGCTGCAGGCGCTGTACCGCGTTGTCGGCCTGCGTGACGGCCGCCTTCGCCTTGTCGAGCTGGTCCTGGTACAGGTTCGGCCGCGGCATCGACGGCGCCGGGATCATGTCGTCGCCCGCGACGTAGCGGAAACGCATGGGCGGCGGATTCGCGGCCGCCCAGTCGTCGTACTGCTTCTGCACCGAGGCGAGCGTGCTCTTCGCCTGCGTCTGCTGGATGCGTGCCTGCGACAGCGCGGCCTGGGTCGCGCGCTCGTTGACCGAATCCGCGAGCCGGCCGTCGGCCGCGCGGATCGCGCCCGCGACGACCTGCAGGCGCTTCGCGTCGAGCAGCGTCGGGCCCGCCGGCGCGGCCTGCGTGGCCGACGATTGCGGCAGCGCGAACGGGTACGGGTCGGTGAACGACGACGGCAAGCCGCCGTTCGCGGTCGACAGCGACGGCGCGGGCAACGGTGACGACGTGGGCAGCGTCGGCGTGCCGGAGGGGGCGGCCGTCGCGGCGGTCGACAGCGACGACGCGGGCAGCGAAGGCAGGCCGCTTGCGGTCGACAGCGACGGCGCGAACAGCGGCGGCTGGGTCGTCGGCTTCGTGAAGATCGAGCGCGCGTTGACCTGCGCCTGGATCTGCGACGCCTGGTCGTCGTACTGCTGCGCGAGCGTCGCGCCGTAGGTCGCGACGAAACCGTCGTGCGCGATACCGGCCTGCTGTTGCGCCTGCGACAGTTTCGCGTACGCGTCGCCGGCGTCGAGGTCGACCTGCGGATCCGTCAGCATCGAATCCGGGTGGGCCTTGTGCCAGTCGTCGGAGGCCTGCTGCTTCTTCGTGTAGTCGGCCTGCAGCGTGTCGACCTGTTGTTGCGCGGACAGCATCTGCAGATAGCTGCCGCTCGTGTTCGCGGCCGTCTGCGCGCGGGCGAGCGCGGTCTTCGCATCCGACACCGCATTCGGCACGACCACCGTCGGTCCTTCCTTGCCGCTGGTCGAGTCGTACGCTTGCTGCGCGTTCGTGAGCGTCAGGCTGTCGTTCGCGGCGCCGGCCGCGGCATTGGCATAGTTCGCGTCCTTCGCCGCCGCCGTGACGGCCTGCTGGGCGGCGTCCTGCGACGCCGGCGCGTCGGGCATCGTGACCTGCAGCTCCAGCGGCTGGAGCGCATCGTTGAGGCGGCCGACGCCCGAGTCGAGCGCGCTCTTGTAGTCAGGATCGGCGAGATACGACTGGAACTGCGTATAGGCGAGGTTCGAATTCGCGACGTCCGCGTAGTACTTCGACGCGCCGACGGCGGCCGTTGCGCTGGCGGTCTGCCAGTTGTCGAAGAGCCGGATCTGCAGCGGGTTCTTGCAGTCGCTCTGCTGCGGCACCCAGTTCGGATCGTTCGCGTGATCGGGAAACGCGGCCAGCAGCGTCTTGAACTGCTGGTCGGCGGCGTGTTGCGCGTCACCCGGATCGGTCACCTTGCCGGAGTCGTCGATCTTCATCCCGGCCGGCATGTCGGCGTTCGCCTGTTCGCCGTACAGGATCATGTAGCCCGCGTCGGTCGTCACGTTCAGGTCGCGCTGCGCGCTGTCGGCGGCAGTGCGCGCCTTCGCATAGGCATCCTGAGCGGTCTTGCGGTCGTCGGGCGTCGATTCGGGATCGCGGTTCACGAGGCGCAGCACGCTTTGCGCGCCCTGCAGCGATTGCGACGCATTGTCGTATTGCGTCTGCGCGTCCTGGATCGCCTTCTGCACCGCGCGCGTCTTGTCGTTCTCGACCGTGATGTCGGGCGGCGGCATCGTGTACTGCGCGGCCATGCTCTGGACCAGCGACGTCGCGGACGCGATCTCGGCGTTGGTCGGCTTCGACGGATCGGTGGACGGCGTGGCCGTCACGGGGATCGGCGGCGAGACGGTCGGGTTCGCGGGGCCGGCCGACGGGTCGTCCTTCTTCGGCGGAGGCGGCGGGGGCGGCGGTGCGACGACCGGGTTCAGCGTTTCCGACAGGAAGCGCTGCCAGTTGACGCCCAGTCCCAATCCGTCGATCAACAGCATGCTCGTCTCCCTGAAGGCGCGCGGCGCCATGCGCGCCGCGACGCGATCCGACGAGTGTAGGGACACGGGTTGCGGCCGGATCGCCGCTGTTTCGTAGCACGGCGGCGCGGCCGCCGTGCGAGCGCGCCGCACGCTACGAGACGCGCGCGGCCTCGCGGCGGTGCCGCGTCACGTGGTGCGCTGGCGACGTTCGCGCCCCAGAAAGCGGGCCGGGCGCCGTCACGGGTCGAGGCACTTCACGCACAGCCGCTTCGCCTGGTTCGCCGGCAGCCCGCGGCACATCATCACGACCGGCCGTGCATGACACGACGGCGCGTCGGCGGATGCGGCGGGCGATGCGAGCCGCCGCGCGCGTTCGGGCGGCGTGGTGGCCGCGGCGGCCATGCGCCGCTGGCGCTCGGGCGGCGGCGTATCGCTCACGACGGGAATCGGTCCGGCGCCGCCTTCGCGCGCGTTGCGCTGCGCGCTCGCGACGACGCGGCTCACGTAGCCGCTCGAGAAGCCGGTCGTGAAGTTGCCGCTGTAGTAGCACGACAGCGCCGCGCGCAGCGCGGCCTGCGTGGCGCGGCCGGTACCCGACGAGCGCGCGAAGCATTCGGTCAGGATCGCGCCGCCGGCCTGCAGGTTGCGGCACGGCTCGAACATCGTCGCGGCGTCGAGCCCGTATTTCGCGAAATTGCGCTCGTTCACCTGCGCGAGGCCGACGCTGTAGCTGTAGCCGCGCGACGCAAGTTCGCGCGCGGTCGAGCGCGCTTCGTCGAGCGACGCGGGCTGGCGCGTCAGGTGGCCGCCGACCACGCCGATCGCATACGGATTGAAGCCCGACTCGGTGCGCACCAGCGCGGCGAGCGTGTCGGGATCGACGTTCGGCGCGCAGGCGCGCGCGAGCTGCACGAAGCCTGCACCGCTGCCGGCCGCCCGCGCGGCACGCGGCGGCATGCACGCAAGCGCGAACACGACCAGCGCGCCCAGGCACGCGGCCGCGATGCGCAGGCCGCGCGCGTTCATCCCGCGCCCGCCACGCGGTACGACATCACCAGCCCGTGCACGAGCAGCGACCAGCCGTCGAGCGCGACGAACAGCAGCAGCTTGAACGGCACCGAGATCGTCGTCGGCGAGATCATCTGCATCCCGAGCGCGAGCAGGATGTTCGCGACCAGCAGGTCGACGACGATGAACACGATATAGATCACGAAACCGATCTGGAACGCCTTCGTCAGCTCGGCGAGCGTGAAGCTCGGCACCAGCACGAGCAGGTCGTCGTCCTTGATGCCGTCCGCGCGGTTCTTCGGCCACACCGACGTCGCGGTGCGCACGAAGAACTCGCGATCGCGCTGTCGCGTGTGCGACACGAGGAAATCCTTGATCGGCGGCAGCGCGGCGTCGGCCAGCGCGCCGATATCGGCGGTCGACAACTGCGCCGACGCATCGAAGTGGCGCGCCTGCAGCGCATCGCGGATCGACATCCCGACGGGCGCCATGATGAACAGCGACAGGATCAGCGCGATGCCGTTCAGCACGAGGTTCGGCGGCACCTGCTGGATCCCGAGCGCGGAACGCAGCAGGCCGAGCACGACCACGAGCTTCGTGTAGCTCGTCACCATCAGCGCCGCGAACGGCGCGATGCCGAGCGCGGCAATGACCGCGATCAGCGCGACCGGATTCGGCAGGCTGCCCATCGTTCAGCGCTCGCGCGGCGCGGGTTGCGTCAGCGTCACGACGCGCACGCCGAGTTTCTGGCCGACCGCGATCAGGTGGCCGGTGCCGATCAGCATCCCGTTCGCGACGAGATGGATCACGCTCTGGTTGATCCCTTGCTGCAGCTCGATCACGGCGCCCGGCTGCAGCGCGCTCAGTTCGCCGAGCGGCATCGACGTGGGCGGCAGCTCGAAGCGCAGGTCGACCGCGAGGCCGTCGAGCGTGCGCGGCGCATCGGCGGATGGCGCGTCGTGTGTCGTGGCGGGCGCGTTGTCGGTGCGGGTCGGTTCCAAAGGCATCTCCCTGATTCGTTCGACGGTCAGCCGGTTGCCCGACGGCCGTCCGGTGATCTCCCACGCCGGCGCGGCCGGCAGCCGCGCGACGCACAGCAGGTTCTGCTCGTGCGCCTGCCAGCGTTCGATCGCGATGATGTCGCCGCCGACCACATCGGCCAGTTCGGCCGTCGTCAACTCGGTTCGGCCGATCTCGAACACGAGCGGCACGGGCAGGTTCGCGCAGGCCGCGCGCGCATCGGCGAGCGCGGCCGGCGCGGTCGCGAAGAACACGGCGAGCGCATCCGGCACGTCGAACAGCAGTGCGCCGTGGCAGCGCCACGCGGCGTCGGCGCGCCGCAGCTCGAAGCGCAGCGCGGCCGGCGCCGGGCGCCAGGGCGGCACGTTTTCGGGCGGCGGCAGCAGTTCCACGCGCTGCCGCGTCGCGGCCTGCAGCACGGCCGCGAGCGGCGCGCACAGGTCGGCGAGCAGCGCCGCGCGGATCACGGCCGGCACGGCCGGATCGGCTGCGTCGCCGAGCCATTCCGTTTCCGCGACCGGATCGATCCACAGCGTGCCGGTGGCCGGGCCGATGACGAAGCGGTACGCGGGCGCATCGGCGGCCGGCTCCGCGTCGACCCGCCAGCGCACCTCGTACGCGTGTTCGCCGAGCGTGACCGGGACGGCGCCGGTCGCGCAGTACGCGTGCGACAGCCCGCGCGCGGCGGCGGCGGACAGGCGCGGCAGGTAGGGCGACGCGTCGAGCGCGACCGCGGCCGGCGGCGCGGCGGGCGGCGCGGAAGCGGCGGGCATCGCCCGGCTCGCGGCGTCGGCATTCGTCAGGAACAGCGCAGGCACGGCGGGATCGGGGCGGATTCGGCGTTGATTCGACGGGTTGTTGTTGGGGCCGGCGGCGCGGAGGGGCGCGCGGCTGCTGCGTCGATTGTAGGGACGGCCATGGCCGCGTGCCGCGCCGGAATCCGTAGTCGCGTGCGTCGCCCGGCGATCGGGGAAGCGGGGCGCTACGAAGCGGGATGAAGCTGGGCAGGCAGTGGCGGGCGCCCGAATGCAACCGCCGCCCGGAGGCGGCGGTCGGGTCGCGGCCGGCTGGCGGGCCGGATGGCGTGCAGGCCAGGTCCGGCTGGCAGGCCGCGAAGCGCTGCGGTTCTACGCGGCGCGGTGGGGGAGCGTGGCCGGCGCGCCGCAGGCAGGCGGCGCGCGGGCGAAGCATTACGCGTAGTCGGCGGCCATCACGGCTTGCGGCGCGGCGCGCAGGATCGGCGCGGCGTCGTGGCGCTCGACGTGCGTCATCGCCGCACCGAACAGCACCAGGCGATAGCCGACCGCGTAGATCGGGATGATCCGCAGGTTCTTGTCGTGGTCGAGCTGCAGCTTCGAACGGATACGCGAGATATGGGTGTCGAGCGTGCGCGACGACACGCCGAGCTCACGGCCCCATACGGCCTCCTGGATTGCCTGCCGCGGCACGATCTTGTTCATGTTGTCGAGCAGGAATTCGACGACGTCGAATTCACGCGGCGTGACGTCAACGATCTTGTTGTCGATCTCGATCGTGCGGCGCACGAAGTTGATTTTTATGTTGTCGATGTACAGGTATTTGCAATCCATGGTGGCCCTCGCATGTCCATTAAGGAGTGTTTGCGGGTCCTGTGCTGCAACTTTCGGGCCAGGCGGAGATGCGTCACGCAGCGACGGGCGCCGGCACCGGCGAGGAAGGCCTGGCAGCCTTGAATTTAAAAGAATTTTTAACGGGAGGCGCCGCGCGGACTCCGAAGGGGTCGGAGCAATATTGAAGGATTGTTACGTAGCATCGGCGGGCGACGTTACGGGCGTTACGTCTGACGTAACGTGGGGGGAGGGCGTTTGGAGGGCGCTAGAAGAGGGTTTTCGGCTGGACGACGAACCCGACATCGCGTCGCGCGCGAAAAGGCGCCGGCCACCGGGCATCGCTCGCCCCGCGGCCGGCCTTCCGTTACATCAGGCCTTCGCGCTATCCGCCGAATCGAACGGCAGCACGTAATGCCGCTTGCCCGTCGCCGCGAAGATCGCGTTCGCCACGGCCGGGCCGACCGGCGCCACGCCCGGCTCGCCGACGCCCGTCGGCGCCTCGGCAGACGGCACGATATGCACCTCGACCTTCGGCATCTCGGCCATCCGCAGCACGTGATAGCCGTCGAAGTTGCGCTGCTCGACCTGGCCGTCCTTCAGCGTGATCGCACTGTGCATCACCGCGCCGAGCCCGAAGCCGATGCCGCCCTCCATCTGCGCGGCGACGATGTCGGGATTGATCGCGATCCCGCAATCGACCGCGCACACCACGCGCTCGACCTTCACCTTGCCGTCCGCGTCGATCGACACCTCGGCCACCTGCGCGACATAGCTCTTGAAGGCCTCGGCGACCGCGATCCCGCGCCCGCGGCCCTTCGGCAGCGGCTTGGCCGGATCCCAGCCGGCCTTCTGCGCGGCGAGGTCCAGCACCGCGCGCATCCGCGGTTCCTTCTCGAGCAGGTCGCGGCGGAACGCGTACGGATCCTTGCCGGCGGTGTGCGCGGCTTCGTCGATGAACGCCTCGACCGCGTAGGCCGTGTGCGAACTGCCGACCACGCGCCACCACAGCACGGGCACGCCCGTCTTCGCGGTGGTGAGCTCGACCGACACGTTCGGCACCGCGTACGGCAGGTTCGCCGCGCCTTCGACCGACGTCGCGTCGACGCCGTTCTTGACCATGAACGGCTCGAACGGCGTGCCGGCGAGGATCGACTGGCCGACGATCCGGTGGCGCCAGCCGACCAGCTTGCCGTCCGCGGTCAGGCCCGCGTCGAGCTTGTGGAAGTACATCGGCCGGTAGAAGCCGCCCTGGATGTCGTCCTCGCGCGTCCACTGCAGCTTGACGGGCTTGCCGTCCGCGCCGAGCGCCTTCGCGATCGACACGGCCTCGACCACGTAGTCCGACCACGCGTTCGCGCGCCGGCCGAAGCTGCCGCCCGCATACAGCGTGTGGATCTGCACCTGCTCGGGCTTCAGCCCGGCCGTCTTGGCCGCGTTGGCCTGGTCGACGGTCTGGAACTGGTCGCCGGCCCAGATTTCGCAGCTGTTCGCCGTCAGCTTGACGACCGCGTCGAGCGGCTCCATCGGCGCGTGCGCGAGATACGGGAATTCGTACGTCGCGCCGATCTTGCGCGTCGCGCCCGCGATCGCGGCGTCGGCATCGCCGTCCTTGCGCGCCGACGTGCCCGGCTTGTCGGCGAGCTGCCGGTATTCGCGCATGATCTCGTCCGAGCCGCGCTTTTCCGCGTTCGTTTCGTCCCAGTCGATCTTCAGTGCGTCGCGGCCCTGTTTCGCGGCCCAGAAGCCGTTCGCGACGACCGCGACGCCGTTCGAAACCTGCACGACCGACACGACGCCCGGCACGGCCTTCGCGGCCGTCGCATCGAACGATTTCACCTTCGCGCCGAAGCGCGGCGGGCGCTGCAGCAGCGCGACGCGCATGCCGGGGAACGTCGTATCGAGCGTGAAATGCGCGGTGCCGTTCGATTTCGCCGATGCGTCGACGCGCGGAATCCGGTGTCCGATCAGCTTGAAATCGGCCGGCTGCTTCAGCGTGACCTTGTCGGGCACGGGCAGCTTCGACGCATCGGCGACGAGCGTGCCGTACGGCGCCGTCTTGCCGCTCTTCGCGTGCGTGACGACGCCGTTGGCGGTCGTCAGCTCGCCGGCCGGCACTTTCCAGCGGGCCGCGGCGGCCGACACCAGCATCACGCGCGCCTTGCCGCCTGCTTCGCGCAGCTGCTGCCACGAGTTCGCCATCGCCGAGCTGCCGCCCGTGCCCTGCATCGTGCCGAACGCGAGGTTCGCGTAGCGCTTCGCATCGGCCGGCGCGCTTTCGACGCGCACGTTCGACCAGTTCGCGTCGAGCTCCTCGGCGACGATCGTCGCGATGCCCGTATACGCGCCCTGGCCGAGTTCGACGTGCTTCGCGATGACCGTGACGGTGCCGTCGGGCGTGATGCGCAGGAATGCGTTCGGCGCGAAACCGGCAGCCGGTGCATTCGCGGCGAGCGCGCGGCGGCCGAGGCCGGCCCATTCGAAGCCGATGGTCAGGCTGACGGCGGCCGCGGCCCCCGCGGCCTTCAGGAACGTGCGGCGCGACGGGCTCGCCGAACCGGTGTTGTCGAGTTCGATCGTCATGGTCAGGCTCCCAGCGTCGCGGCCGCGTCGTGGATCGCGGCCCGGATGCGGGCGTAGGTCGCACAGCGGCACAGGTTGCCGTTCATCGCGGCATCGATGTCCGCGTCGGTCGGCTTCGGGTTCTGTTCGAGCAACGCGGTGGCCGACATGATCTGGCCCGACTGGCAATAGCCGCATTGCGGCACCTGCAGCTTGACCCAGGCGGCCTGCACGGCGTGCGCGGGCTTGCTCTGCAGGCCTTCGATCGTCGTGATGTGCTTGCCCGCGATGCCGGCGAGCGGCAGCACGCACGAGCGGACGGCCTGGCCTTCGAGATGCACCGTGCACGCGCCGCACTGCGCCATGCCGCAGCCGAACTTCGTGCCGGTCAGTCCCGCATGTTCGCGAATCGCCCAGAGGACGGGCATCGACGGATCGGCGTCGAGCGTGACGTTCTTGCCGTTCAGGACAAACGAGGTAGGCATTATGGTTGTCTCCGTGGGGAAAACCCGGCATGCGCCAGGTGACAGGGCCTGCTCACGCTCATAGCGGGCTTGCGCTGGCCCCACGAATGAATTTTTCCAGAGAGGGGAATGTGCGTTGCCGGCCGTATTGTGGCGTCGATCGTCGCTTGTTTGGCTTGGCCAAACGGCGCGCCTCACTCCTTGCACTACGACCGGCAACGCACGTTCGCAAGCCCGCTATGAGCGTGAGCAGGCCCTGAGTGTGCGCGAGCACGAGAAGTTTGCGTCTACCCAATCCTGCAAATTTATTGAACAATCCTGCAAATCCCCGGCACGCGGCGACCCGTTTCGCTATGCTCCCGCGACACGGGGAAATCATTCGAGGATGCGTCATGGACATGACCGATATCGTCGCGTCGCGCGAATCCGGGCGGCGCGAGCTGGCGTCGCTGATCGGCCGTTTCGCACCGGCCGACGGCTCGCATTCGACGGCCGTGCCGGGCCTGCTGCTGCATCGGCACACGCGTCCGGTCGATCTCGGCTGCGGCGTGTCGCGTGCGGCGCTCGTGATCGCCGCGCAGGGCGCGAAGCGCGTGATCGTGGCCGGCCAGGCTTATGAATACGACACGCACAATTGCCTGATTACGTCGATCGACTTGCCGATCCTCTCGCGCGTGACGCGCGCGTCGGCGGATGCGCCGTACCTGTGCCTGTCGCTGACGCTCGATCCGCAGCGCATCGTCGAGCTCGCGGCCGAGATGCGATTGCCCGAGCCCGACGCGGGCCCGGAAGGCGAGGGGATCGCGCTCGCCGAGCTGACGCCGCCGCTCCTCGACGCCGCGCTGCGGCTGTTGCGGCTGCTCGATACGCCGGCCGACATTCCGGTCGTCGCGCCGCTGATCGAAAAGGAATTGCTGTACCGGCTGATGACGACCGGGCAGGGCACGCGGTTGCGGCACATGGCCATCGCGGGCAGCCAGACGCACCGGATCGCGCGCGCGATCGAATGGATTCGCGATCACTTCGCGGAGCCGATGCGCGTCGAGTCGCTCGCGCAGGCGGTCAACATGAGCGTGTCGTCGCTGCACCACCATTTCAAGCACGTGACGACGCTGAGCCCGCTGCAGTACCAGAAGCAGCTGCGGCTGCACGAAGCGCGGCGGTTGCTGCTGCGGCAGGGCGGCGACGTCGGGTCGGTGGCGGCCGTCGTCGGCTACGAAAGCGCGTCGCAGTTCAGCCGCGAATACAGCCGGCTGTTCGGCGCGCCGCCGATGCGCGACGTCGTGCACCTGCGCAAGAAGGAGCTGCTCGGCTGACGTGCCGCCGGCCGGCGGTTATTGCGCGACGACCGTCGCTTGCAGGCGCGCCGGCGCGATCCGCCAGTCCGTCACGCAGTGCGCCGGCCGCGCGCCGGGTGTCTCGATCGCATTGGAATGGACCACGGCCTTCCGCAGCGGATCGCGCCGCAGCGAGCCGGTCATTCGTCGCTGTCCCCATCGTCGACCCGCTCCAGGCGCCACGCGTCGATCTGCTCGACGGCGGTGCGCACGCGCTCCATCCCGCCGTACGCGCATCGCTTCGGCAAGTGCCGGTCCGCATGAGCGGATGTCGACGAAGCGCCGCGACAGGTGCTCCGGTTTCGCACACTACCGCGTTGACGCTTGAACGACGCGAGCGTCGATCGATCGCAGGTGATCTTCATCGCCGTCTCCCCGGCATGCCGATGGGCGAGCCGGCCGCCACCCGTGATTCGTGTGCCGTGGCGTGCCGCTCGATGAGAGCCGGATATCAGGCAATCGGCATGCCATGGACGATGCAGTTGCGTCGGGCGTGGGCGCGGCCGCGCGATCGCCGTTCGACAGGCGTGCGGGTGTTGCACGTGTGAATCGTGGGGACAGGGAAATGACCCGGGCGAGCGCCGGATCAATGCGATTCGATACGAAGAAACGCTCGATAAATCAGGCCTTTACGGAATTTTCAAGGTAAAGGCGATGTTGAATCGAGATGTTTCATCGATGAGAATGGCGGGAAAAATTGCCTGAAAATAACGTTTGAATGTATCGCTGGCCGGGCGATTCCTGGTGTGAAAGCTGAATCGAATGAAAATGAAAAGCCGCTGCGCCTGTTTCGACCGGGATTGCGTGTTTCCATTGGCTTTGATTATTACACCGGTGACGCCCGGGATGAAAACATCATCGCGTGATCGCGTCGGTATTTTCACGGATGAATCAAATTCGTTTCGATCGCCGGGGCGCGGACGTATCGCAGGCATGCTGGATGCAGCCCGGGGCGGGGCACGGTGCGAATCGATTCTCGTTCGTCTTCGCACCGGAGGGTGTCCGCACGCGTCCCGGCGTGCGATTCGCACGCGGAAATCGCGCTGCCGCCCGGCTGGCGCGGCAGCGTGCTTCTCAAGTTTGAAACAGCCGTTCATCTGGCCATTCGGCGAGGGTTCGCGGGCCGGATTCGTCCGTCTAATCCGGGGATTGCTTCGTGACGTTCAACGATCGTGGCGGGTGCCAAACCTTTGCCGCGATACATTCCTGAAACAAAAAATGCCGTTTCCCGCGAAATGCCCCCGTCATGTGGCAGTCTGTCGCGCGCAATGGACGACGGAACAACGCGTGGCACGCTGCTTGCGACATTCAACGCACCGGCGAGCGGTCGACACGATGCAACAACGATGTGGGGGCGGCCAACTCGTCAATAAGCAGTCGGGGAAACGGCGATGAAGACCATAGGCAGTAGTTTGATCGGCGCGTACTTTACGCACCACTGGGGCAGTCAGACAGACCGGGGTGATGCTCGCGACGCAGTGCCAGCTTCGCGGGTTGCTTGGTGCCGATTTCCCGGCCGCCGGACGCTTCGTTTGCTGGAGCGGCTGTCGCGCCGCGCGGCAACCGGGCGACAGCGGTGCTCGCCTTCATTCAGTTCCCCCGGATGGATCAGGCTGTTCGTGCCGGACAGCGTGACACCGATTCGTCTTCAACCGTGCAGGGCGGTTTCGATTGCGCCGGGCCAATGCCGGCGCCGGCCGGATTAGATCGAACGCCCGTGGGCCGGATTTTCCGGAAGCCGTTTCGTCGCTCGTTCAGGGAGAAGACATGCCACCTGGCTGCAATGCAGGCCCGTTATCGCTCGATTAGAAAGAGCGGTCCGAACGGCGCGGCATTTTGCGGTGGTTAATATATTCGCGCATTTTCGATTCCGGAAACGAGTGCCGCATGCCGGTATCTCTTCCGGCGGGGTATCGAATGTCGCGATCCGGAAAGATGTGTTCATCATTCCGGTTAATTGAATCATGGTGTTTTTTGCAATGAACTCAATGTTCATGAAATTAATAGAAAACACCTATTCATATATTTTGGACAACTTAAAAACATAAAACTAGAATTCGGCTGGCCAAAATTACAAAAAAATTAATTTCGAATGTGACAGGTATCTCTTGATTGGATAGTGATCCTTAATTTTTTTGAGGATTGCTCAAGACAGGAAGATCGAAGGCGTGCGGTCTTCCTGGCTCATTCCGTCCACGCCGTTATGGAGTCGACCATGAAGAAGCTTCTGATTGCAGCAGCAGTTCTGGCGGTTTCGGGTGCAGCGTTTGCCGCGAGCGGTACGGTGTCGACGAGCAACTCGTCGAGCGGCGGCCAGACGATGGCCGGGGTCGCCGGGTTCGGCCATTTCACCGCGACCGATTCCGGCGCAGGTTTCGGCGCAGCCGGCGCCATGGCCGGTGGCGGCAGCAGCGGTTCGATGTCGTACACGACCCACACCCAAACGTCGACGGTTGGCGGCTTCGGCTTCGGCGGGGCACAAGCGGGCGGCAGCAGCGGTGCGAACGCCAGCTCGACCGGCTGGACGATCCACTACTAAGCCGCGGCGCGTAGCGTTCGTCATTGACTGGCGGCACGGGCGCCGGGCTGCACTGCAGCAGGGTGGGCCCGGCTCCGCGATCGCCGAACTTCCTCACAGCAAGGAATTGCTATGAAAGCCAAAGTCATATTAGCGACAGCGCTCACCGCCCTTTCGTCGGCCGTATTGGCGGCCGGTCCGTCGACGACCTTCAACCAGACGCAATCCGTTGCCGCGGGTGTTTCTGGTTCGGTCCTGGTCGGTACCGGCAGTTATACGAGCAATTCGAATTCGGTAGCGGGCGCCAATGCAGGCAGTACCGTGACACCCGCTGGCTCCGCCGGAACGGCATCCGCCTATCACGACTCGACTTCGACGGCCAGCGGTTCCGGCTTGAACGGGGGCGCGTTCGCGGCAGGCGGCGGTATCGGTGCCGCAGGCTCTTTCGCCGGAAACAGCAACACGAATGTGAACGCAAATGCGCTGTCGGGAGGGGTGACCGCCACGATCGTACTCGGCGCGAACCACTACACCGCAACGGGCGCGAACGACGGGGGCATCGCCAACGGGGGTGCTGCTGCCGGTTCGAGTCTGGGCGGGTCCGGCACGCTCGCGGGTTCGAATCACTACAACTCGTCGACCGTGTGGAGTACCGGTCCGGCTGGATCGCCGTCCGCATCGGGCGGCAGCCAGGGCAGTTCGGCCGGAACGGCAAGCAGTCCTTAGTCAGGTGTGTGGGGGGACCAGTTTCCCAGCGACGCTGGTCTCTTTCCCCACCTTGTTGTCACCGTAAGGAGTTGGCATGAAGCAGAACCTGATTGCCGCCGCTCTGATGCTCGCGTCTCTGACGGCATATGGCGTTGACCGTGTTGCCGACGACGTGCAATCGAATATGCAGACGTCAAACAACCCTGCCCAGACAACCAAACCGTCAGAACAACAAGCGCTTTCGTCGGGCAATGCCATCGGCGGACCGAACACCCAGCAGTGGCAGGGCATGTCGGCCGCGTCGTGGTCCCAGCTGGGCAACGGCTGGAGACAGTTCGGGGAAGCAGGGAAAGCTGAAGGGATTCAGGGGAATTAGTACGGTTGCCTGGGTGGGAGGTCAAACCTCGTCCGGAGAGTGAAATGAACAGCAACAGGATCAAGGTGGCATGTGCGGCGATGTTCGCGATGACCACGATCGGTGCCCACGCGCAGACCGCCGATTCGACATCGAGCGCGCAGTCCTCGACGTCGTCGACGGCGATCAGCCAGGGCGGCGGCTCGAGCATGAACACGAACACCACGAGTTCGCGCGGCGGGAATGCCACCAGCTCCAGCGGGGTGCGCGGCAGCGGGAACTCGAGCGTCAACGTGAACGTGACGATGCCGTCCAGCACGAGCAGCGGCTCGAACGTGACGCCGCAGAGCGTGGGTTCTCTGGCTTCGTCCGGCGCGCCAGGCACCAACCCGTACAACACCCAGACCGCAGAAAACGTCAATTACTCGGGTACGCAGACAATCAAGACCAACCCGGCGATCCAGGCACCGGGCCTCACGACCACGCTGTCCGACACCTGCATGGGATCGGTGAGCGTCGGCGTGTCGTTCCCGGGGTTCGGCGCGACGGGCGGTACGACACTGGTCGACCAGGCCTGCGTCCGGCGTCTCGATGCGCGTGAATTCCGCGCGATGGGGCTGACCGACGTGGCGCTCGCGCTGCTGTGCCAGAGCGATGCGAACCGGCGCGCGGTGGAAGCGACCGGCCACCTGTGCCCGGGCACGACCGCGCCGCTCGCGCGCTCGAACGTGGCGCCGAGCGCCGAAGCGACCGTTGCCGACGACGTGAAGTATCGCGATCCGATCGTGCGCGACCGCATGGGCCTGCCGCCGATCGGTTCTGCCGCGCCGGCCCCCGCGCCGACGCGTCCGATCCAGACGACGTCGGTGCAGGCGGCGCCTGTTCCCGTTCCGGTGCCGATTCCGGTGCCGGTGCCGGCGATCGCGCCGGTTGCCGCGGCGCCGGCCGTGGCAGCGCCTGCAGTCGCCGCAGCCGCGCCGGCAGTGGCGCCGGCAGTCGCGACGCCCGCCGTTGCCGCCGCGGCACCGGCAGTGGCTGCGCCGGTCGCGGCAGCGCCTGCGGTTGCTGCGGCACCTGCCGTCGCCGCCGCGCCTGCAGCCGCGGTTGTCCCGGCGGCCGCGATGGCAGCCGTGCCGGCTGCGGCTGTCATTGCCGCGCCGGCCGTCGACGACAAGGCATCGCAAGCGCCTGCTGCGCCGGTCGCCGACACGAAGGCCCCCGAGCCCGTGCAGCCCGTCGCTGACAAGGCGCCGGAGCCGATGCCGGCCGCGACCGACAACGCGGCGCAGGCCGCTGGCGAACCGGTTGCCGAACCGATGCCGGCTGCTGCCGTCGTCGCGGCGCCGGTAGCCGATGCAAAGGCTGCCGAGCCGGTGCCGCAAGCGGCTGTCGAAGCGCCCGCTCCGGAAGCCGCGCAGCCTGCCGCCGCCGCCGCGCCGGCCGACATGCCGGCCGCCGACGCGAAGGTGCCCGAAGCGGTCGAATCCGCCGCCGCACCGGCTGCGCCGTCCATCGACATGCCTGCGTTGACCGACCCGGCCCAGGCGTTGTCGCCGGCCACGGTCGACCAGCAGGCCGCACCGGCAGCACCGGTTGCGCCGGCACCGGCCGTCATCTCGACGAGCACGTCGTCGTAAGCATGCGGGGCCGTCCGTCGTGTGGCCGGAATACCGGTCGCACGGCAGACGCCCGGCCCCGACGCCCGACGGTGGTTCCCGGTTGGACGGGTGTTGGTCCCATCCCCGAGGTCAACACCTCTTTTTGCCTGACGAGGATGCAAGGAGGCCTCAATCATGAGGATCTTTTTGGTCGCTTTGCTGCTGGTCGGCGTGCAAGCCGCCGCGCAGTCGGTTTTCCAGAATCCCGCGGTCTTCGTCATCCTGAACGAGCAGACCCTCGCGAACGCCGCGAGCGTCCAGCAGGCGCTGTCGACGCTCGGCCGCCCCGACAACACGGCATGCGCGCCGATGATGATGATCGGCGATCCGCAGATGATTTACATGATGCCGGAGGCAGGTCACGCGCCGTCGTGGCAATCGCCGGTGTACGGGCGCGGCGCGCCGTTCCAGGCGCAGAACGGGCCGGCGCCGACCGGCAAGACGGTCGGCGCGATGCAGCACGCGGAAGACATGCAGACGCTACCGTGGAGCGATGGCAGCGCGATCACGCAGAAGATCGCGGGCGAGCCGAGCGTGGCGGCGGCGGACCGCGTGAGCGAGTGGCAGCGCAACGGGCTCGACAAGATCGAGACGGCGCGCGCGGAGGACGTGACGGTGAACGGCAAGACTTACCGCGCGTATCGCGACGATCTCAACGGGTCGGCGAAGCCGGTCGTCGAGCCGCAGATCTACACGCAGCGCGTCGTGTTCTGCCGATAACGAAACATCGATTCGAGGACGGGGCGGCGCCGCGCCGCGGGACCACGGGGCCCCGCCACCTGCGATCCGGCAACGGCCGTTCCCACATACAACCCTACGCGGCGAGGTCATCGTGAACTATTGCTGCCAGCTCAGAGTGTCAGGCCCGCAGGATGTCGAGCGGGACACCGGCGCGCTGCCGTTCGTCGCTGCCCGGCGCAATCATGTGGCGCCGTCGCGGCCGCTTGTCTACCTGTCGCAGCAGCACGATGCCGCGCTCGTCGATTGCCTGGCGTCGCGCGGCTGGGACGTGTGGCGCGCAAAAACCGTTGCGGACGCACTGAATCTCGTCAAGGCGAACCGCCCGCATGCGGGTATCGTCGATTTCGGCAGCTTCGCGTCGCTCGACGTCGGGTCGTTCGAGGCGCTGCTGCGCGACCCGCGCGTCGGCTGGGTCGCGCTTGCCGACGACGAGCGGCTGCGCGACATCTCGGTCGCGCGCCTGATCCGCCATTGCTGCTTCGACTACGTGCGCAATGCGACGGCCTACACGACGATCGGCTATCTCGTCGGCCATGCGTACGGGATGCTGAAACTTGCCGACGGCGACCCGGCCGTGGAGGCTGCGCCGCCCGGCGGCACGATGATCGGCTCGTGCGACGCGATGCGCCGGTTGTTCGCGACGATCCGCAAGGTCGCGAACACGGACGCCACCGTGTTCATCGCCGGTGAATCCGGCACCGGCAAGGAGCTGACCGCCGCGGCGATCCACCGGCAGTCGATGCGGGCCGATGCCCCGTTCGTCGCCGTGAACTGCGCGGCGATTCCGCAGACGCTGCTGCAGGCCGAACTGTTCGGCCACGAGCGCGGCGCATTCACGGGCGCGCACCAGCGCAAGATCGGCCGCATCGAGGCCGCGCACGGCGGCACGCTGTTTCTCGACGAGATCGGCGACATGCCGTTCGAGAGCCAGGCGAGCCTGCTGCGGTTTTTGCAGGAAGGCAAGATCGAGCGGCTCGGCGGGCACGCGTCGATTCCGGTCGATGTGCGGATCGTCTCGGCGACCCACGTCGATCTCGAGGCCGCGATGCAGATGGGGCGGTTCCGCGCCGACCTGTACTACCGGTTGTGCGTGCTGCGTATCGACGAGCCGCCGCTGCGCGCGCGCGGCCGCGACATCATGCTGCTCGCCGATTACGTGCTGCGGCGTTATCGCGGCGACAGTTCGCACCGGATTCGCGGCTTCATGCCGTGCGCGGTCGAGGCGATCCACAACTATCCGTGGCCCGGCAACGTGCGCGAGCTGATCAACCGGATCCGGTTCGCGGTCGTGATGACGAACGGCCCGCTGATCTCGGCGGCCGATCTCGAGCTGCACGCGTACACGTCACGGCAGCCGCCGACGCTCGCGGAAACACGCCGGCAGGCCGAGCGGCGCGCGATCGAGGAAACGCTGATGCGCAACCGCCACCAGCATGCGGATGTTGCCGCTGAACTGGGCATTTCGCGCGCGACGCTGTACCGCCTGATGACCGCGCACGGGCTGCACAGCTGATGCGTGCCGGCGCGCTCCCCTCAAGACTGCGCGGCGGCGGCCGTTAAAACATGAAATGACCCGTGCGGACCGCCGGCGCATCGGTGCGCGCGCGGCCGACACGCGGCGCATCACGCTTATCCGAGGTTTATCGTGACAGAGTGCAGTCACTGCGGCAGGACGTTCCTGGTCGGCGGCCGGTCGATCGACGGGCGTCGCTACTGCAGCCGGGTGTGCGCGCACGCGCATCCGATCATCGTCGAGGCCGAACGCGTGCCCGACGCGAAGGTCCGGCAGTATGTCGACGACTGGCGCTACGGGCCGTGCCCGATCTGCCTGCGCGAAGGGCAGCCGGTCGACGTGCATGCGTCGCATCGCGTCGTGTCGCTGCTGTTCGTCACGCGCTGGGCGACGCGGCGCCACGTGTGCTGCCGCCGTTGCGGGCGCAGGAAGCAGGCGGTCGCGCTGCTCGCGTCGGCCACGCTCGGCTGGTGGGGGCTGCCGTGGGGCATCGTGCTGACGCCGATCCAGCTCGCGCGCAACGCGCTCGGGCTGGCCGCGCGCGATCCGGAGGTCGCGACGCAGCAGTTCGAGGAGTTCGTGCGGCGCAAGCTGGCGGCGCGCCGGCTCAAGCGTGCGGAGCAGGGCGCCGGCATCTGATCGCGCGCGTCGCCGCGCCGCGCCCGCTCAGGCCGGCCGCTCGAAGCCCGATGCGACCCAGCGCTCGGCGCTGGCCTTGTTGAGCTTGAACCCGGCCGACACCTTCGCTTCGGCCAGCAGCTCGCCGTACGGATCGAATGCCTTCAGCTGCGCATACGGCTCGAATTCGTCCGGCACGATGTCGAGCGTGACCGACACATCCTGTTCGTCGTCGCCCTGGACCGTCACTTCCTTGTGCAGCATCGCGCGCCGCTGCTGCGCGTGCCGCATCAGCACCTCGGTCGCGGTCTTCACGAGCGTGCGGAACGCGTTCGCGTCCATCGGTTTCGGATTCTTCTTGTCGCGGCCCATCGTCCACGGCCCGACGAGCGCGGGCTCGGATTCGCCGTCCTTGATCATCTCGACGGCCCAGCCGTCGTCGTCTTCGTTCTTGATGATGCGGGCCGTCCAGCCGTTGTCGCGCCAGAGGCCGTCTTCGTGGATAGAGGTGTCGTCGGATTGCAGGTCGGATTCGGTCATGAGGAAAGCGGCGAGTGCGGGCAGCCGGCAAAAGGGCGGTGGCGCGCGGCCGGTAGCGGCGCATCGCTCGCCGCCGGCGGCCCGGAGTGGCATGCAAAGGCGTAATTTTACCTGCTGGCCGTCCGCATCGTGCGCAACGCCGGCCATTGGGCCGATGCCGCGTCGGTCGACCGCCGGCTGCCGGCCGCTCGAACCCGCGCAAATATCAAACTCGTATTACGTCCCCGGCGGCCGATCCATGTGCCGTCCGATATCCCGCCCGCGCATGGCTTCCTAGAATCGGGTTTCGGGCTAAAAGTAGCCTGAATATCCTTTCAACGCTCGACCGGCCGCCCGCGTCTCACGCCGCGCGGCTGGCGAACCACCAGGAACTGCGCATGAGGAAATTCAATGTTCGCGTCGTCGTCGCGTACGACTGGCCGTTGACGCTGGCCGGCATCGAGCAGGTTGCCGGCAGCGCCTGCGCGATCGAGCTCGTCGCGGTCTACCGGAGCGCGGCCGAACTGGTCGCGTCGCTCGGCGGCGTCGACTGCGACGTCGTGCTGGTCGACTATGCGATCCGCGGCGACGCGCAGATGGACGGCCTTGCGCTGTTCGACTGGCTGCGCCGCACGCGGCCGAACGTCGGAATCGTCGCGCTGGTCGCGAACGAGAACCCGCTGATTTTCCGGTCGATCCTCGCGAGCGGCGGCGTGAGCGTCGTCAGCAAGTTCGACGAGGTCGGCCATATCGTCACGGCGATCCATTCCCGCTACAGCGGCGGCGCGTACCAGTCGCCGGTCGTCCGGCGCGCGGTCGACATGCTCGGCGAGCGCGGCGAGGCGCCCGTGAAGCTGTCGGCAAGGGAGATCGAGGTGATTCGCCTGTACCTGGCGGGCGTGCCGATCAAGACGATCGCGCGGCGCCTGAGCAAGGGCAAGCAGACGGTCAGCGCGCAGAAGATCAGCGCGATGAAGAAGCTCGGCGCGAACAACGACGTCGAGCTGATCCAGCGTGCGGCCGGGCTGGGGCTCGGCGGCGGTGCGGGCGCGCTGCAGGCCGGCGGCGCGGGGTGAGGGCGCCCGCGCCGGCCGGACGTCTTCAAGCCGGCAACGCGAACCGCGTGACGGCGTCGCGCAGCGCTTCGGCCTGATCGCGCAGCGAATGCGCGGCGGCCGCGGCCTCTTCGACGAGCGCCGCGTTCTGCTGCGTGACCTGGTCCATCTCGCCCACCGCGCGATTGACCTGTTCGATCCCGGCGCTCTGCTCGCGCGACGCATGGCTGATTTCGTCGAGGATCTCGTTCACGCGCCGCACCGACTGCACGAGCTCGGCCATCGTCTCGCCCGCGTGCGAAACAAGCGCCGCGCCGTGTTCGACCGTCTCGTTCGACGACACGATCAGCGACTTGATCTCCTTCGCCGCCGTCGCCGAGCGTTGCGCGAGCGAGCGCACTTCGGCCGCGACCACCGCGAAGCCGCGGCCCTGTTCGCCCGCGCGCGCCGCTTCGACGGCCGCGTTCAGCGCGAGGATGTTGGTCTGGAACGCGATCCCGTCGATCACGCCGATGATGTCGCCGATCTTGTGCGAGCGGTCGGTGATCTCGTTCATCGTGCGCACGACGTCGTCGACCACCGCGCTGCCGCGCGTCGCAACCTGCGCGGCCTGGCCGGCAAGCGATGCGGCCTGCGCGGCGCTGTCCGCGTTCTGCTTCACGTTCGCGGTCATCTGGTCCATGCTCGACGCCGTCTGCACGAGCGCGGCCGCCTGTTCCTCGGTGCGCTGCGACAGGTCCGTGTTGCCGGACGCGATCTCGCTCGCGCCGACGTTGATGTTTTCAGTCCCCATCCGCACGCGCGACACCATGTCGATCAATCCGCCCTGCATCGTGTGCAGCGCATGCAGCAGGCTGCCGCGATCGTCCTGCTTGACGGTCACGCGCGCGGTCAGGTCGCCCTGCGCGATGCGCTGCGCGGCGTCGAGTGCGACTTCGAGCTCGCCGCCGAGATTCGCGCGCACGCTTTTCAGCACGAGCACCATCACGGCGGTCGCGAGCGCGCCGAGCACGGCCGTCATCGCGAGCCAGCGGCCGATGCTCGCGAGCACGGCCGAGCGCACGTCGTTCATGTACATGCCGGTGACGAGATACCAGTCCCACGGCGCGAAGCGCTGCACGGCGCTGGTCTTCTCCTGCGGCTTGTCCGCGCCCGGCTTCGGCCACAGATATTCGACGAAGCCCTTGCCGCCTTCCAGGTTGCCGGCCTTCACGATCTCGACGAACAGGTGCTTGCCGTTCGGGTCGGTGAAATTCGACACGTCCTTGCCGTTGAGCTCGGTCTTGATCGGGTGCATCACGATCACGGGCTTCGAGTCGTTGATCGAGATGTAGCCGTCGGCGCCGTAGCGCATCGCGGCGATCGCTTCGAGCGCCTTCTGCTTCGCATCGGCTTCCGGCAGCGCGTTCTGCTGCGACAGCTTGTAGTAGTGGTCGGTCACGCTCGCGGCCTGCGCGACCAGCGACGCGAGCTGGTCGCGGCGGTCCGCGATCATCGAGGCGCGCGTCTGCCATGCGCCGAGCCCGGCGATCACGAGCAGGCCGAGCCACAGGATGACGATCATCGAGGCGAGTTTCTGATTCAGGGAAAGGTTGCGCATGGTGTGTGGTCGGTCAGTCGAGGATGCTCGCCGGGACGGCGTGACGGGGTAAGTGTCTTGACGGCGTCGGGCGCACATTGCTGTAGACGGGTTATCCCTAGGAACCGGTACCGTCGCCGATGCCTTCGAGCCCGAAAGGGTATCTATGCATATGCATAACGGGCATCGCTATACTGTCGGGCAATGGCGTACGCGCCGCGCGCCCGGGTTGGCGCCGGCGCCGGTACTGAACGAAACCGAAAGGAGGCAACGATGCGAGTTCTGGTAGTAGGGGCCGGTGCGGTCGGCGGATACTTCGGCGGCCGGCTGGCCGCGGCAGGGCGCGACGTGACGTTCCTGGTGCGCGACGGCCGCGCGGCTGCACTGGCGCGCGACGGGTTGCTGATCCGCAGCCCGCGCGGCGACCTGACGCTGGCGAACGTGCAGACCGTGCGCGCGGCCGATGCGAATGCCGGCGTCGCGCCGTTCGATCTCGTGCTGCTGAGCTGCAAGGCCTACAGCCTCGACGACGCGATTGCATCGTTCGCGCCGTTCGTCGGCCCGCAGACGCTGATCCTGCCGATGCTCAACGGGATGCGCCACCTCGACGTGCTGCGCGACCGCTTCGGCGCCGCGCAGGTGTTGGGCGGGCTGTGCGTGATCGCGGCCACGCTCGATCGCGAGCAGCGCATCGTGCACCTGAACGACACGCACGGCGTGTCGTTCGGCGAACTTGCCGGCGGTGAATCGCCGCGCGTGCGCGCCGTAGCCGACGTGCTCGGCGGCGCGGGCTTCGACGCGACGCTCAGCGACGACATTGCCGCACGGATGTGGGAGAAGTGGGTGTTCCTCGCCACGCTCGCCGCGAGCACGTCGCTGTTCCGCGGCTCGGTCGGCGACATCCTGGCCGCACCGGACGGCCGCCGCCTGCTCGAGACGATGCTCGCCGAATGCAGCGCGATCGCCGAGCACAACGGCCACCGGCCCGATCCGGTCGCCATCGAGCGGATGCAGCGGATGGTGCTGACGCCGTCGCCGCTGACCGCGTCGATGCTGCGCGACGTCGAGAACCACGCGCGCGTCGAGGCCGATCATGTGATCGGCGACCTGCTCGCGCGCCGCGACCCGCAGGCGGCCGATGCGCTGTCGCTGCTGCGGATCGCGTACAACCACCTGAAGGCGTACGAGGTGCGCACGGCACGCGAGCACGCGGCCGCGTAAGCACCGGCGCGGGCGGCCGCCAGGCCGTCCCGCACTGCACAAATTTGCCGTCCGGCGCCGTTTGCGGCCGGATCGCGCAAAAAAGTATCGGAAATCAGGCGTAAAGTTGGTGGAGCCGCGCGCTCGATCGACCTACATTGCTTCCCATGCGACCGGTCGCGTCGCCGCACGCAACACGGCAACACGCGGCGCACGCGCGCACCGCCGAACAGGCCGGCCAGCGAACCATGGGAATGGAGACGCCAACATGATGCACCCCGATCTCGAAGTGGTCGACGTGCGACGCGACGAGTCGTTCAAGGTCTGGTCGCACGGCTATCCGTATCGCACGATTCGCTGGCACTTCCATCCCGAATTCGAACTGCACCTGATCGTCGCGACGCGCGGCAAGTATTTCGTCGGCGATCACATCGGCTCGTTCGGCCCCGGCCATCTCGTGCTGCTCGGCCCGAACCTGCCGCACAACTGGGTCAGCGACATGGCCGAAGGCGAAACCGTCGAGCGCCGCAATCTCGTGATCCAGTTCGACCCGGCGTTCGTGCGCCGTTGCATGGACGCGTTTCCCGAATGCCGCGACGCGCAGGCGCTGCTCGACGACGCGCGGCGCGGGGTCGGCTTCGACGCCGCGACCAGCGCCGCGATCGCGCCGCTGTTCGACGAATTGCTGGCGGCGCGCGGGATGCGCCGCATCGCGCTGTTCATGACGATCCTCGAACGCCTGTGCGGCGCGGCCGGACGCACGCTGCTCGCGAGCCCCGCGTACGACCAGGCCGACGTCACGCCCACGCGGTTGAGCCATGCGCTGTCGTATATCGGCAAGAACCTCGCATCCGAACTGCGCGAATCCGATCTCGCGCAACTGACCGGGCAGAGCGTCAGCGCGTTCTCGCGTGCGTTCCATCGCCAGACGGGCATGCCGTTCGTGCAGTACGTGAATCGTCTGCGGATTGAATCGGCGTGCCAGATGCTGCTCGCCGACGACGCCAACATCACCGACATCTGCTTCCAGGCCGGCTTCAACAACGTGTCGAACTTCAACCGCCAGTTCCGCGCGGTGAAGGGGATGGCGCCGTCCGAATTCCGCGCGCTGCAGCGACTGAACGCGCGCAGCCGCGACCTGGCGCTGCATGCGGCGCCCACCGGCAACCCGATGCCGCCGCGCGTGCTGACGCCCGGTGCGCCCGAGCTCGCACCGCAGCCCGGATGAGCGCCGGGCTGACGCCCGCCTGAATTTCCCCGCCGTTTTACCCAGCCGATCGCGTCGCCCACGTCGCGAGGGGCGCCTTCACCCACGAAAAAGCTGCACACAATTTCGGAGACACCGTCATGACGCACGCATCGCCCGCCTCATCCCCCCGTCGCGCCGCCCGCATGGCGGCCGTTGCCGCGCTCGCCGCCGCGGCCTTGCTGCCGGCCACCGCCGCACAGGCCGCGCCGTTGCGCATCGGCATGACGTTCCAGGAACTGAACAACCCGTATTTCGTGACGATGCAGAAGGCGCTGAACGACGCGGCTGCATCGATCGGCGCGCAGGTCGTCGTCACCGATGCGCATCACGACGTCAGCAAGCAGGTGAGCGACGTCGAGGACATGCTGCAGAAGAAGATCGACATCCTGCTCGTGAACCCGACCGATTCGACCGGCATCCAGTCGGCGATCACGCAGGCGAAGAAGGCCGGCGCGGTGGTCGTGGCCGTCGATGCGAACGCGAACGGGCCGGTCGATTCGTTCGTCGGCTCGAAGAATTACGACGCGGGCGTGATGTCGTGCGAATACCTCGCGAAGGCGATCGGCGGCAGCGGCGAGGTCGCGATCCTCGACGGCATTCCGGTCGTGCCGATCCTCGAACGCGTGCGCGGCTGCAAGGCCGGGCTCGCGAAATTCCCGAACGTGAAGCTCGTCGACACGCAGAACGGCAAGCAGGAGCGCGCGACCGCGCTGTCGGTCACCGAAAACATGATCTCCGCGCATCCGAACCTGAAGGGCATCTTCAGCGTGAACGACGGCGGCTCGATGGGCGCGCTCGCCGCGATCGAGGGATCCGGCAAGGACATCAAGCTGACGAGCGTCGACGGCGCGCCCGAGGCGATCGCCGCGATCCAGAAGCCGAACTCGAAGTTCATCGAGACGACCGCGCAGTTCCCGGCCGACCAGGTGCGCATCGCGCTCGGCATTGCGATCGCGCGCAAGTGGGGGGCGACGGTGCCGAAGGCGATCCCGGTCGACGTGAAGGTCGTCGATCGCGGCAACGCGAAGGGCTTCAGCTGGTGAACGACGTGCGACGCGACGCGAAGGGCGGCGGCATGGCCGGCGCCTTTCGCACGGAGAAGCCGATGGACACGATACTCAGGCTCAGCCACATCACGAAAAGCTTTCCGGGCGTGAAGGCGCTGTCCGACATTGATCTGGAGATCGCGCGCGGCGAGATCCACGCGCTGCTCGGCGAGAACGGCGCGGGCAAGTCGACGCTGATGAAGATCCTGTGCGGCATTCATCAGCCGGATGCCGGCACGATCGAGATCGACGGCACCGCGCGCCATTTCGCGGACTATCACGACGCGGTCGCCGCCGGCGTCGGCATCGTGTTCCAGGAATTCAGCCTGATTCCGCACCTCGATGCCGTCGACAACCTGTTCCTCGGCCGCGAGTTGCGCAACCGCTGGGGCGCGCGTGACCGCAAGCGGATGCGTCAGGCGGCAGCCGCGATTTTCGCGCGGCTCGGCGTCGCGATCGATCTCGATGCGCCGATCCGCGCGCTGTCGGTCGCGCAGCAGCAGTTCGTCGAGATCGGCAAGGCGCTGTCGCTCGACGCGCGCATCCTGATCCTCGACGAGCCGACCGCCACGCTTACGCCCGCCGAGGCCGAACACCTGTTCGCGATCATGCGCGAGCTGAAGCGGCAGGGCGTCGCGATGATCTTCATCTCGCATCACCTCGACGAGATCTTCGCCGTGTGCGACCGCATCACGGTGCTGCGCGACGGCCAGTACGTCGCGACGACCGGCGTCGCGCACACGGACGTCGAGCAACTGGTCCGGATGATGGTCGGCCGCCGGATCGAAAGCAGCTTTCCGCCGAAGCCCGTGCTGCCGCCCGACGCGCCGGCCGTGCTCGAAGTCGATGCGCTGCAGATCGAGCGCGACGGCCCCGTGAACCGCTTCACGCTGCGGGCCGGCGAGATCCTCGGCTTTGCCGGGCTGGTCGGCTCGGGCCGCACCGAAACCGCGCTCGCGGTGATCGGCGCGACGCGCGTACATCGCAAGGACGTACGCGTGCGCGGCGCGGCGGCGAAGCTCGCCGACCCGGCCGACGCGTTGCGCACGGGCATCGGCATCCTGCCGGAGAGCCGCAAGACGGAAGGGCTCGTCACGTCGTTCTCGATTCGCGACAACATCTCGCTGAACAACCTCGGCAAGTACCGGTCGATGCGCTGGCTGATCGACCGCGGCAGCGAGGCGCGCACGACGCACGACGTGATGCGGCGCGTCGGCGTGAAGGCGCCGTCGATCCATACCGAGGTCGCGACGCTGTCCGGCGGCAACCAGCAGAAGGTCGTGATCGCGCGCTGGCTCAACCATCACACGTCGGTGCTGATCTTCGACGAGCCGACGCGCGGCATCGACGTCGGCGCGAAAGCCGAAATCTACGGGCTGATGCGCGAACTCACCGCGCGCGGCTACGCCATCATCATGATCTCGTCCGAGCTGCCGGAAATCGTCGGCATGTGCGATCGCGTCGCCGTGTTCCGGCAAGGACGCATCGAGGCGACGCTCGCCGGCGACGAGATCGATCCCGACACGGTCATGACCTATGCCACGGCCGGCACGCGAGGAGCGACCCATGAACCTGCCTGATTCTTCTTCCACGCCTTCCACGACGCTTGCGGCCACGGCCGGCGATGCGCCGCCGCCGCGCGCGATGTGGGCGCAATGGCGGCGCTCGACGCTGTTCTACCCGCTCGTCGGCCTGATCGTCGTGTGCATCGCGATGATGATCGCGAGCCCGAGCTTCCTGTCCGCCGCGAACCTCGAGAACGTGCTGCGCCAGGTGTCGATCAACGCGATCATCGCGGTCGGCATGACCTGCGTGATCCTGACCGGCGGAATCGACCTGTCGGTCGGCTCGGTGATGGCGCTGTCGGGCACGCTCGCGGCCGGGCTGATGGTTGCCGGCGTCAACGCGGTCGCCGCGCTCGCGATCGGCATCGCGGTCGGCCTCGGCTTCGGCTTCCTGAACGGCGTGTTCGTCGCGTTCGCGGGGATGCCGCCGATCATCGTCACGCTCGCGACGATGGGCATCGCGCGCGGCCTCGCGCTGATCTATACGGGCGGCTATCCGATCGACGGCTTGCCCGACTGGGTCGCGTTCTTCGGCAGCGGCAAGGTGCTCGGCATCCAGGCGCCCGTGCTGATCATGCTGGTGGTCTATGCGATCGCGTGGCTGCTGCTCGATCGCATGCCGTTCGGCCGCTACGTATATGCGATCGGCGGCAACGAGCAGGCGACGCGGCTCACCGGCGTGCGCGTCGCACGCGTGAAGCTGATCGTCTACACGCTGGCCGGCGTCACGTCGGCACTCGCCGCGATCGTGCTGACGGGCCGGCTGATGAGTGGGCAGCCGAACGCGGGCGTGGGCTTCGAGCTCGACGCGATCGCGGCCGTCGTGATGGGCGGCACGTCGATCTCCGGCGGGCGCGGCGCGATCCTCGGCACGCTGGTCGGTGCATTGTTGCTCGGCGTGCTCAACAACGGGCTGAACATGATCGGCGTGAACCCGTATGTGCAGAACGTGATCAAGGGCGGAATCATCCTGCTCGCGATCTACATCAGCCGCGAACGGTCGCGGTAACGATCGATTTATCAGTCATCCGAATCATCAACGAAAGAGACAACTCATGACGACACCCGAAGCCCCGCCGCGGATGACCGCGGTCGTCTGCCACGGCCCCGAGGATTACCGCGTCGAGCAGGTCGCGAAGCCGCGCCCCGGCACGAACGAGCTCGTGATCCGCATCGCCGCGTGCGGGATCTGCGCGAGCGACTGCAAGTGCTATACGGGCGCGAAGATGTTCTGGGGCGGCCCGAGCCCATGGGTGAAGGCGCCCGTGATTCCCGGCCATGAATTCTTCGGCTATGTCGAGGCGCTCGGCGACGGCGCGGCGGAGCATTTCGGCGTGGCGGCGGGCGACCGCGTGATCGCCGAGCAGATCGTGCCGTGCGGCAAGTGCCGCTACTGCAAGTCGGGCCAGTACTGGATGTGCGAAGTGCACAACATCTTCGGCTTCCAGCGCGAAGTCGCCGACGGCGGGATGGCCGAGTACATGCGGATTCCGCCCACCGCGATCGTCCACAAGATCCCGCTCGGCGTGTCGCTCGAGGATGCGGCGATCATCGAGCCGCTGTCGTGCGCGATCCATACGGTGAACCGCGGCGACGTGCAGCTCGACGACGTCGTCGTGATCGCGGGCGCGGGCCCGCTCGGGCTGATGATGACGCAGGTCGCGCACCTGAAGACGCCGAAGAAGCTCGTCGTGATCGACCTGATCGACGCACGGCTCGAACTCGCGCGGCAGTACGGCGCCGACGTGACGATCAACCCGAAGCGCGACGACGCGCGCGAGATCGTCCGCGCGCTGACCGACGGCTACGGCTGCGACGTGTACATCGAGACGACCGGCGCGCCGGTCGGCGTGAACCAGGGGCTCGACCTGATCCGCAAGCTCGGCCGCTTCGTCGAATTCAGCGTGTTCGGCGAGGATACGACCGCCGACTGGTCGATCATCGGCGACCGCAAGGAACTCGACGTGCGCGGTGCGCACCTTGGGCCATACTGCTATCCGGTCGCGATCGACCTGCTCGCGCGCGGGCTCGTCACGTCGAAGGGCATCGTCACGCACGGTTTCGCACTCGACGACTGGGACGACGCGATTCGCGTCGCGAAATCGCCCGAATCGATCAAGGTGCTGCTGAAGCCGGCCCGCTGATGCGGCAGGCATGCGCCTCACCGGAGACATCATGGAATACGTGATAGGCGTCGACATCGGCACGCAGAGCACCAAGGCGCTGCTGGTCGACCGGCACGGCACGATCGTCGCGCGGCACGCGGCCGGCTATCAGCCCGATACACCGCGCCCGCTGTGGGCCGAGCAGTGGCCGCAGGTGTGGTTCGACGCGGTGCTCGAATGCATCGCGGGCTGCGTGCGCGACGCACGCGCGCAGGGCGTGCCGGCCGACGCGATCCGCGCGGTGTGCGTGAGCAGCCTGTACGGCGGCTCGGGCATTCCGGTCGACATCGACATGCGGCCGCTGCATCCATGCCTGATCTGGATGGACCGGCGCGCGACCGCGGAAGTCGACTGGGTCAACGAACACGTGAACGTCGAGCGGCTGCGCGTGATCACGGGCAACGGCGTCGACAGCTACTACGGCTTCACGAAGATGCTGTGGCTGCGCGACCGGCGGCCGGACGTGTGGGCGAACGTGCGCTATTTCCTGCCGCCGAACGCGTACGTGATCTACCTGCTGACCGGCGAAGTCGCGGTCGATCACAGTTCGGCCGGCAACATCGGCGGCGTGTACGACCTCGCGCGCCGCGAGTGGTCCGACGACGCGCTCGACATGCTCGGCATTCCGGCGACGATGATGCCCGAGCGGCTCGTCGATTCGACGGAGATCGTCGGCGGGCTGCTGTCGCAATGGACCGAACAGCTCGGGCTGCCGGCCGGCACGCCTGTTGTCGCGGGCGGCGTCGATGCGGCCGTCGCGACCTTCGCGGCCGGTGCGACGCGTACCGGGCAGCACGTCGCGATGATCGGCACCAGCATGTGCTGGGGCTACGTGAACCGGCATGTGGATGCGCGGCACGGGCTCGTCAGCATGCCGCACGTGTTCAACGGGCAGCGCGACCTGTACGTGTTCGGCGGTGCGATCACGGCCGGCGCGTCGGTCGCATGGTTCCGCGACCAGTTCTGTCGCGCGGAAATCGATGCGGCGCGCCTGCTGCCGCACGGCGATCCGCACGTGCTGCTCGAGGCGGCGGCCGAAAGCGTGCCGGCCGGCGCCGACGGCGTACTGTTCCTGCCGTACCTGATGGGCGAGCGCAGCCCGGTGTGGGATGCGAGGGCGAGCGGCGCATTCGTCGGGCTGAGTCTCGCGCATACGCGCGCGCACCTGTATCGCGCGGTGCTCGAAGGCGTCGCGTTCGCGCTGCGCCACAACATCGAGGCCGGCCGGCGTGGTGCGGTCGCGCTGGACGACCGGTTGATCGTCGTCGGCGGTGCCGCGCATTCGGCGCTGTGGATGCAGATCATCGCGGACGTGACGGGCTTTCCGGTGTGGACGATCGAACAGGACGTCGAAGCCGCGATGGGCGCCGCGCTGCTCGCGGGTGTCGGGGCAGGGCTCGTGTCGCACGACGATGCGCAGGGCGGCTGGGTCACGCTCGTCGAGCGTGCGCGGCCCGATGCCGAGCGCGCAAAAGCGTACGACGCGCGTTTCGCGCTCTACACGGCGCTGTATCCGGCACTCAAGCCGATCATGCACAGGCTGGGCACCTCATCATGAACTCACGATTCGATTTCAGCGGTGCGCGGGTGCTCGTCACGGGCGCATCGAGCGGGATCGGGCGCGCGTGCGCGGTCGCGCTGGCGCAGGCGGGCGCGCGCGTCGTCGCGGCGGCGCGCGACATGGCCGCGCTCGATGCGCTGGCCGGCGAGACCGCGTGCGAGACATTGCGCCTCGATGTCGGCGGCGACGAGCATGCGATCGACGCGGCGCTTGCCGTGCACGAAGCGTTCGACGGCCTCGTCAATTGCGCGGGGATCGCGTCGCTCGAACCGGCGCTCGATGTCGGCGCCGCGCATTTCGATCGCGTGATGGCCGTCAATGCGCGCGGCGCGGCGCTCGTTGCACGGGCCGTCGCGCGCAAGATGGTCGAACGCGACGGGCGCGGCGCGGCCCGCGCACGCGGCAGCATCGTCAACGTGTCGAGCCAGGCCGCGCTGGTCGGCCTGCCCGCGCATTTGAGCTACTGCGCGTCGAAGGCGGCGATGGACGCGATCACGCGCGTGCTGTGCATCGAACTCGGGCCGCACGGCATTCGTGTGAACAGCGTGAACCCGACCGTCACGCTCACGCCGATGGCGCAGTTCGCGTGGAGCGAACCGGAGAAGCGCGCGCCGATGCTGGCGGCGATTCCGCTCGGGCGCTTTGCGCAGCCGGACGAAGTCGTCGAGCCGATCCTGTTTTTGCTGAGCGATGCGGCGTCGATGATCAGCGGCGTGTCGCTGCCGGTCGACGGCGGGTATACGGCGCGCTAGACCGCGTCACGCGGCGGTTGCGCATGACGGGAAACGGCGGTGCCGGTACGTGGCGGCCGACGCGCGGCGGCTAGACCGGGTCTTTGCTCGGCGGTCCGTCCGGTTGCTGCGGGTTGTCGTGATGACCGGGCGGCGACGACAGCGGGTCGTCTTCCGGATCGCGGTTCGGGTCGGCCGGTGGCTCGGGCGTCGGGGTCGTGTGATCGGTCATGGAGAACTCGCGCAGTGCGTGACGGCGGCGCGGCGGGTGCGCCTCGTCTTCGTTATAGCCAATCGGGCGCGCGTTTGCAGCGGGATTGTTGCGGCCGGCTGGCGATCGTCGGCGAAGCCCGCGCATTGGCGGTTTTCGTGCGGGATCGTGCCGGGCGAAGGCCCCCTTGCGATCGCGGTCAGCGCAAATCCGCCGGCGTATCGATGTCGCGCAGAATGCCGGGATCGTCGACGTCGAGCAGTTTCACCGGCGCGCTGGCGAACAGCGCGCGGGCGCCCGTGTCGCCGTCGAGCGCGGCGAGTGCCTCGAAGTGGTGCTCGGCGAAACCGACCGGATGGCCGCGCACACCGCGATGCACGGGCGCGACGATCGACGCGTCGTCGGCTTCGAGTGCGCGCGTGACGGCCTCGTAGGTGGACGCCGCGATCCACGGCATGTCGCCGAGCGCGACGAGCCAGCCGTTCGAGTCGGGGGTCGCACGCACGCCGGCCGCGAGGCTCGCGCCCATGCCGCGCAGCGCGTCGGGTGCATAGACGACCTGACAGCCGGCTTCGTTCAGCAGAATCGCGAGTTTTTCGGCGCCGGGGCGGACGACGGCGATCACGTCGGCCGTGGCTGCCGCGAGATGGCGGGCGGCGGCGACCGCAACCGGCGTGCCGTCGGGTAGCCGCGCGAGCAGCTTGCTGTGCAGGCCGGTCGGGTCGAAGCGTTGACCGAGGCCGCCGGCGAGCAGGACGCCGGTGGCGAGTGACGCATAGGACATCGGCGCGGGGGGGAGTGAGACAGGTGCTGCGATTGTGCGGGAGCGGGCCGGGATCGGCAAGTGAGGATGTTACCGATTCGCGCCCGTCAGGCCGGCAAGACTGTCATCGCGATGCTACGTCGAGCATGCTTTCCTCGACAGGACCGTAAATTGTGTGCGATTCGTTCTGGATGACGGCCCAATAGCGGTCGCCGAACGACCAGTGCCACCATTCGGACAGGTAATTCGTGAAGCCGGTGCCGGTCAGCGCGGCGCTCAGCACCTGACGATTCCGCGCGGCCGTGCGGCTGATGAACGCGTCGTGCGTGCAGCACGCGCCGGAGGATTCCGGGTCGGTGGCGTTCATGAGGGTGCCCATGCCGGTTTCGATGCCGTCGGCCCCGGCCCGCGTGGTCCGTCGCATCGGGGCGATTGTGGTTGTTTTGGTCGGACGAATGACCCGTGTGCGGGCGTGTCCGACGGACGAGATGCGCCGCTCGTGCCTGCGGGCGGGCGGTGCTTACCAGAGCGTCTTGACGTGCGCGTACGCGCGGATCTTTTCGTCGCGGGTGATCAACTGAGCGCCGAGCCGCCGCGCGGTCGCGACGATCATGCGGTCGGCCGGATCCTTGTGGAAACTGCCGGGCAGGTCGGTGGATCTCACGGCGATGTCGGCATCGACGGGCACGAACCGCATGCCGTCGATCTGCGCGACGGTGGCGAGCCACGCGTCGACATCCATCGTCAGGGCGAGGCGGTCATTGCGCACCAGCATCGCAATCTCCCAGGCGGAGATCGCGGATGCGGCGAGCGCACCTTCGCTGCGTGCACGATCGATCGCGCTTCGCGCCTTCCTGCTGAGCGAAGGATCGCCCGCCACCCACCACACCAACGCATGCGTATCCAGCACGATCACCGCGACGCCTCCCAATCATCTTCCGCAATCGGATCGAGAGGATTGTCGTAGCGCATGACCGAGCCGCGCAATATGTCCAACGGCTGAGCCTCGCGTGCGTGATACGGCCGGATCTCGAGCGTCGGCTTGCCGTGGTCGGTGACGATCAGGCTTTCGCCCGACGCCTCGACGAGCCGGAAGTATTCGAGTGCGCGAGCCTTGAATTCGGATTTCGAAACGGGAGCGTGCGGCATCATGATATGAGCATGGTCATTTGACGATGGTCATTTTAAGGATTGTGCCGAATCGGCGCAAGGAGCCGGTCGAGTCGGAAGGGCTGATTCATCGATTGCTGGCGGCAGAGGCCAACGGCAGATGGGCGGACGCGTCGTGGGGGTTGCCTGCGTCGACGTGGTTGCGTCAGGGTGAATGGCAATCGACGTTGGGTAGAATGCCTGCATCCCGCTGCCAGGATGCAAGTACCCCAACTGAGAGGGGGGAAGGGCGGCTTCGAACGACAAACACACAACCATGAAAACAACACGTGAGCGATTCGATGAAATCGCTGCAGGGCATCCGTTTACGCTTCTGTCCCTGATGGTGCTGGTGCTCGGCGGCGTGCCATTGCTGCTGTACTCGTTGAGCCTCGATCAGGTTCCGGATTTCACGTTGACTGAACTGACAGGCACACTGATTGCCACGTTCATCGTCGAGATTGGACTGATTGGCGTATTTGGCGTGTATGCGCTGATTGCGGGCTTTGCTGCGCGCTTCGTGCTCGATCAGTTTTATGCGGACACGCACGGGGTTGCCTTTGGCCAGATGGGGCCGCTCACGCTGAACCAGCAGATGCGCGATCGCTTGGTGCGCGGGCGATTCATCGTGATCGCAACTGTCCTGACGGTTTTGATCTGGACGGACATCCTGACGAATCCGTTCGTGTCGTGGGTGAACCCGGTGCTGGTCTGGCTGACGGTCGTTGCTTATGTCGCGACTTACGGTGGATTGATCGGGCTGTTGCTCGCTGACGGGTCGTTTGCCGACAGCCGGTTGACGCGAGTGCTGTCGAGTGTGCTGCTGTTCGGCGCGGTGATCCTCGTTGCGTTGCAACTCGTCGCGCACTTCGGCAACGAACGGATCGACACGCGCGCCGAGGCGACGGCGCGTGCGCAGCCGATCGTTTACACATTTTCGCAACTGGCGCCGGACGTGAGAGCCGGCGCCGAATGGATCGGCACACCATCCTGGACTGCAGCGGCGGCATGCGTAATCGTCGCAGCGATCGTATGGCTCGCGCACCGCTCGCTACGCCGCTCTGCGAGCCGGCCGCATCGTGTATCGAAACGCATGATGCGCGTGGCACTGCATGTCATTCGAGCGATAGGCGTGGTCGCTCTCGCGGTTGTGGCTGTTTCGTGGTTGATCGCGCTCGTCCATTTCAAGTGGTTTGTGACAGGCAACCGGTTGCCCGTCACGATCGTGTGTGCAGCGGTTCTTGCTGTCTGGATGCTTCGGAAGGGCTGGTCGTGCCGCAAGCACAGGAATGCGCGGGTTGGCCTTTCGGCGCATGCTGCACCGGCGGCAGCCCGCCGCAACGGCGTGTCGAAGCTCGTAGCGGCAAAGCTGGTTACGGCGGCTGCGTTCGCAATCCTGTCGCTGTGCGTGCTGATCTTCGCGGACCTTGTGGATTTCCTGGACGGCAACAAGGAAAGCGCGCAGACGTTGTTACTGACAATGGCGCTGCTGAGCGTGATGAACTGGGGGGCGTTTGCATCGCGTGGCTGGAAGATGCGGACAGGATTGTGTGCGCTGGCAGCGCTTTTTTCGTTCGTATCGGTTCCGATCATCGTGCAGAATCCGCTGCTGTTCCCCCGCATGCTCGTTGCGATGCTGGGCTTCGGCAACCGGCACGCGTCAAGCATGGCATTGTCCGGTCAGCAATGTGCGACGTTGGCGCCGTTCGGCGTGCGGTGCACCGCAGGCAAGGATGGTTCGATTACGCTGACCGATGTCAATATCGTCAATCGCCTTGGATCGTCGATGGTGGTCGAACTGGTCCTTCGTACCGAATCGTCCGCCTCGGCTGGTGCGTCCGCCGACGTGCCGGCGGCGGACGTCGGGCCCACCCAGGCGCGGGGTGGGCGTGACGATAAATCGGCCGGTGCGTTGGCGGCCGCTTCGGCCACGGCTGTTGCGCCGTCGGTTGGAGCAGGGGCCGCGAACGTGACTGTCCAGACGCTGGTGCTTGCACTTCCGGCGAGCGATGCGATGTTGCGCAAGCGCGCTTATGGCTGCGATCAGCCGCTGCTCGACCAGCGGAGTCGGGCGCTTAAACAGGCGGTCAGCCAGGCCGCACAATCCGGCGACAAGACGACCGTGGCGAAGATCGCGCGTACGGCTGCCGCGGCCAGTTCGACGGCGGCCACGACGACGATTGATTCACGGGGTAAGGAGAACGCCGAACTGGCCTGCGTGCGCATCACGATCCCGAAGGATCAGGTCGTCAGTTACACGAATGCAGGCTGGCGAACCTACACGGCGGGCTATTCGGGTTATATCCCTGTTGCGGAGAAAGCGATCGGTGCCCACTGAGCGTCGGCATTGGCGAGGGCGGATTCGGTGTGCGCGTGTCGATCGCGGCGTTCGAGAACGACGCGGTGGCGGTCTCACGCATCCGCCCACTTTCTCAACAGGTTGTGATAAATCCCCGTGAGCGAAATGACCATCGCATCCTTCGCGCCCTTTTCCGCCGAAAGCGCCTGAATCTGCGTATCGAGCTGGAACAGCAGCGTGCGGTCGCCGTCGTCGCGCACCATGCTCTGGATCCAGAAGAACG